>NZ_JAKVRD010000013.1 GCF_022814865.1 Shimia aestuarii
CCACTTACCACCCCCCGCCCGACACCAAGCGCGCGGGCGGAACTTGGCGTCTTGCGCCAGAACGGCGGCGCCATGGTCGAGGTTGGGCGCGGAACCTGTGGTCTTGTCGCCTCCGGACAGACCCTTGTCGCGCTGTTCGATCCCTGTCACGCCCACATTGGCCAACTCGCTGCGCCCCTTCAGCGCAAAGCGCGGGCGCAGAACCGCATCGCCTGCGCCTACAAGATCACCGCGCGCCACGCCGCCCATGCCCGCCGCGCTGGCTGGGCTGTGCTTCATGTCGCCGATGAGGCCGTGATCGACACCGCGCGCCATGACCTGCAAGGCCCGGCCCATCGCCAGTTGCGCCGCAAACTCCGCCATGCCGAGGCCGCCGGTCTTGTGATCGTTCAGGGCGGGCCGCTCCCGATACGGGCGATGACCGCGGTCGCCGCCGCGTGGGACGCAACGCACGGCCCCGCGCGCGGGTTCTCCATGGGCCGCTTTGATCCGACCTATCTCCGCCATCAAATCGTTTTCCTTGCTTGGCAGGGCAAGACGCTGCTTGGCTTTATCTCGCTTCACCGCGCGGGCCACGAATGGTGCCTAGACCTCATGCGCGCGCGCCCCGACGCCCCGGATGGCACCATGCACGCCCTTGTCCACGCCGCAATCCTTGCCGCGCGCGCCGCGGACGTGCCCTGTCTCTCGCTCGCGGCCGTGCCTGCAAAAGCCCCTTTCGCGCGCCCCATCGAGACCCGCTTGCGCCGCCTTGTCGATCGGGCCTCCGGCGGCGCGGGCCTACGTCAGTTCAAGACCTGCTTTGCCCCCCGTTGGCAACCGCTCTACATGGCCGCCCCAACAGGGGCCCACCTCGCCCTTGCCGCTTGCGATCTCGCCCGCACCATCCGCGCCGCGCCGACGCCCGGCGCCCCACCGCTTCATAATCAACATGAGGAAAAACCCATTGCTCCCGTGGGTGTCTCGTGACATTCCTGCGCGCGACAATTGAGTGGAGACTCCGATGAGCGACGCACTGAGCAAGATGCTGGCAACCCGCGACTGGATCATGGCCGATGGCGCCACCGGCACCAATCTCTTCAACATGGGCCTTGAATCCGGTGACGCCCCGGAATTCTGGAACGAGACCCATCCCGACCGCATCAAGAAACTCTACAGCTTTGCCGTCGACAACGGCTCCGACCTGTTTCTGACCAACTCCTTTGGCGGCAACGCCTCCCGCCTCAAGCTCCACAATGCCGGCCACCGCGCCCGCGAACTCTCGCGCATCTCGGCCGAACTTGGCCGCGAAGTGGCCGATGCGGCGGGGCGTCCCGTCATCGTCGCCGGCTCTGTCGGCCCCACTGGCGAGATCATGGAACCCGTTGGCGCGCTGTCTCATGCCGCCGCCGTCGAGATGTTCCACGAACAGGCCGAGGGCCTCAAGGAAGGCGGCGCCGATGTGCTCTGGCTCGAAACCATCTCGGCCCCCGAGGAATACCGCGCCGCCGCCGAGGCCTTCGCGCTTGCCGATATGCCCTGGTGCGGCACCATGAGCTTTGACACTGCCGGACGCACCATGATGGGCGTCACCAGTCAGGACATGGTGCAGCTTGTCGAGAGCCTTCCCAACCCGCCGCTCGCCTATGGGGCCAACTGCGGCACCGGCGCTTCCGACCTGCTGCGCACCGTGCTCGGTTTTGCCGCCCAAGGTGTCGAACGCCCGATCATCGCCAAGGGCAACGCCGGCATCCCGAAATATGTCGATGGCCATATCCACTATGACGGCACGCCCGAGCTCATGGGCGATTACGCTGTCATGGCGCGCGATTGCGGCGCGACGATCATCGGCGGCTGCTGCGGCACCATGCCGGAACACCTCGCCTCGATGAAAGAAGCGCTGGAAACCCGCCCGCGCGGCCCCCGCCCGACGCTCGACCAGATCACCGCCGCGCTCGGCCCGTTCTCCTCGGCCAGCGACGGCACGGGCGACGACGCCGCCGCGCCCGCCCGCCGGAGCCGCCGCCGTCGCGGCTAAAGCGCCCAGAAAATGTACATGAAGTGGCCGGTTCCAAAGGGGACCGGCCTTTTTCGTCGGGCCAAATGGTCGCAATTTGACCTAGATCACGGCCCCATCCCTCGGCTGACCCAAAGTAAACATATCTGCTTGCACGGGGGCTGGCACCGATGCTGGCCCCGCCTTTGACACCGAGAGGGAGAAAGACATGAGTATCCTTTTTGACAAGATGACCCCCGCCGCCCGCGAACTGGCCGAACACAAGCTGCGCGCCGAAGGCATCCTTGCCCCCGATGCGCCGCTTGAATACGCATTCGAGGTGCTGCCCAACGAACGCACCGCGCTTGAAAAGGCGCGCGAGGCCTATGACACAAAGATCGCCGCCTGCGTGGACGACGAAAGCCTTGCCGCCATGGCGATCGAAAAGGCCCGCTGCGTCCACCGCGAGCGCGCCGCGCTTTAGACGCCGCCTAGAACAACGCTGGTTGTTCTAGGGTGCCAAGCGGCACCTCGAACCGGTCACAGGCGAGCGCCGGAAGGCGTTCGGCAAGGCCTTCTTTCTGCATGGTAAGCCGCGCCCGCGCGGCGATCATCTCGGCATATGGCCCTTCACCCCGCATGCGTTTGCCGAAAGCAGCGTCATAAGCCTTGCCGCCATGCATTTCGCGCACCCTTGCCATGATCCGCGCCGCACGATCCGGAAACGCCTCGACAAGCCACTCTTCCCAAAGCCCCGCAACCTCGCGCGGCAGGCGCAACATGATCCAACTTGCCGCCCGCGCCCCGGCCTCTCGTCCGGCGGCAAACACCGCCTCGATCTCCGTATCGGTCAACCCCGGCACAATCGGCGCCATCATGACACGCACCGGAATTCCCGCCTCTGCCAAGGCCCGGATCGTCGCAAGCCGGCGCGCGGGCGCAGGCACCCGCGGCTCCATCGCCCGCGCGATCCCCGCGTCGAGCGTCGTCACCGACACCCCCACATGCACAAGCCCCTCTGCCGCCATCGGCGCAAGGATGTCGATATCGCGCTCAATCAGGCTCCCCTTGGTGACGATGGCAACCGGGTGGCGAAAATCGCGCAACACCTCGAGACAGGCGCGCATGATTCCCTGATCGCGCTCCACCGGCTGATAGGCGTCTGTATTGGTGCCGATGGCAATCGGCGCGACGGTGTATCCCTTCCGGCTCAAGGTCTTGCGCAGGATCTCCGCCGCATTGGGCCGCCCGATAAGGCGGGTCTCGAAATCAAGCCCCGGCGACAGGCCAAGCCACGCATGCGAAGGCCGCGCAAAACAATAGACACAGCCATGCTCACAGCCGCGATAAGGGTTCACCGACCGATCAAAGGGGACATCTGGCGAGGTGTTGCGAGTCAGGATGCTGCGCGCCGCCTCTAGCCGGAGATCGGTGCGAAACGCCGCCCGCACTTCGGGAATGTCCCATCCGTCCCAGCTTTCCTCGCGCGAAGGTTCAAACCGGCCGCTGCGATTGCTCACCGCGCCGCGCCCACGTCGCCTTTCCGTCCCGATTGGGGCGGGGCTGTGTCCTGTCCAGTCTTGCATGCCTCAAAGCTGGAACAAAAAGAGAACATTTGCAAGCAACCTCACCATGTCCATGAGGACATTTCACACCGCACCCGCCATTTTGTCGCTATAAGTCGGTCTCAGCATGAGCCATGTCGCAATTATGACAGTCCGATTCCGTCAAAATTTGCATCTCTGCATAAGTTACATACCGGCGGGGGCCGGCGAAAAGAGGAACGCCCATGTCCGAAGAAGAAGACATCATCCTGTCCGAACTCGACGATGAAGAACTTGTCCAACAGATGTTCGACGACCTCTACGACGGTCTCAAGGAAGAGATCGAAGAGGGCGTGAACATCCTGATCGAACGCGGTTGGGCACCCTACAAGGTGCTGACCGAGGCGCTCGTGGGCGGCATGACCATCGTCGGTGCAGACTTCCGTGACGGCATCTTGTTCGTGCCCGAAGTGCTTCTGGCCGCGAACGCGATGAAAGGTGGCATGGCCATCCTGAAGCCGCTTCTCGCCGAAACCGGCGCGCCGCGCGTTGGCAAGATGGTCATCGGCACCGTCAAAGGCGACATCCACGACATCGGCAAGAACCTTGTGGCGATGATGATGGAAGGCGCTGGCTTTGAGGTCGTCGACATCGGCATCAACACGCCGGTCGAGGAATATCTCGAGGCGCTCGCCGCAGAAGAGCCCGACATCCTCGGCATGTCCGCCCTGCTGACCACCACCATGCCTTACATGAAGGTGGTGATCGACACGCTGGTGGAACAAGGCAAGCGCGATGACTATATCGTTCTCGTGGGTGGCGCGCCGCTCAACGAGGAATTCGGCAAGGCCATTGGCGCAGACGCCTATTGCCGCGACGCCGCCGTGGCCGTGGAAACCGCCAAGGATTGGGTCGGCCGCAAGCACAACCAGATGAACGCCTGATCCGGCATCCCCGGTCAAGGCGACAGGCCCGTCCGCTCATGCGCGGGCGGGCCTGTTTCGTTTCAGGAGGACGCGATGAAAGCGCCATCGGACGAAACCCTGACCCGTGAAGGGCTCGACCTCGACACACGGGCCGCCTCCGTTCTGGTGATCGCCTGCGGTGCGTTGGCCCGCGAGATCATCGCCCTGCGCGACGCCAATGGCTGGGATCATATCGCCCTGACCTGCCTGCCCGCGATCCTCCACAACCATCCCGAACGCATAACAGACGCTGTGCGCGCCGCCGTGGCCGGGCATAGCAACACCTATGAGTCGATCTTCGTCGCCTATGCCGATTGCGGCACCGGCGGCACGCTACAGGCCGCCTGCGAAGAGATGGGCGTCGAGATGATCCGCGGCCCGCATTGCTATGCCTTCTTCGAAGGTCTCGACCGCTTTGCCGAGATTGCCGAGGACGAGTTCGACGCCTTCTACCTCACGGATTTCCTCGTCCGCCAGTTCGACGCCTTCGTGTGGAAACCCATGGGCCTCGACCGCCACCCCGAACTGCGCGACATGTATTTCGCCCACTACCGCAAGCTCGTCTACCAAGCCCAGACCGACGACCCTGCCCTGACCGAAAAGGCCCGCGCCTGCGCCGACCGTCTCGGCCTCGAATTCGAGCGTCGCTTTACCGGCTACGGCGATCTGGAAACCGCGCTCCGAGACGTTTGAGGCGTCATTCCGCGTCCATATAGACTGCACCGCCGCAGACGATATCCTTGCCCGCACGGTTCGCGATCTCCGTCCGCAATGCCGCTTCGTTCTTGAAGGTCAGGTCAAAGGTGATCTGCGGCACGCCGTTCGCATCCGTTGGCGCGCCCACAGAGAGAAGCTCTTCCACCGCCGCCTTCGCGTGATCAATCACTTCGGCATCGTAGAGAAGAAGATCACGCGTGCAGGCATTGACCTCGTCCTGCCTTGCCTTCGCGACGGGACGCATATTCTTTTCCTCGTCATACAAAGCGATCTTGCTGACAGCCTTGTCGGTCTCGGAGATCACCTCACCCACACCAAGCACCTTCAGGGCCGGGAGCGTCCCCGACAGATGTGTGCCATCCGGCGAATAAGGCTCGCCAACGCCGTCAATCGCGTCCCAATCGAACCCGGTGAAATCAATCCCGACATGGCTCTTATAGATCCACTGCATCAGGAACACGGCATTGTTCGAGGTCCCAAGCCCCTCTTTCACGACGATGACGGAATTGGCCGACCGGTTCTCGGCAACCTGCAACACGCTCTTGAGCGTCGGCTTCTGGACCGTGGCGACCAATCCCACGTCCATATCATTCTGTTTCAAATCATAGACATAGAAACCAAGCCCGCCCAAGGCGATACCAAGCACAACGATCAAAATACGTTCCATTGCGTTTCCCTTCCAAGAACTTGCGTTTAAATCCTTCCGAGAGACTACAACGAAAACGACCGATCTCTACTTAAAATTGTGCAAAAACTGCGCCTGTCAGACCAGCGACGTCACCCAGAGGATCGTCGCATCCTCGTCTGAGACCGACACCACGTTATGGCCCATCGAGGCATCGTAATAGGCGCTGTCGCCGCGGCGCATTTCGACCGGCTCGTAGAACTCGGTGAAAAGCCGCACAACCCCGGTCAGCACATAGAGAAATTCTTCGCCATCATGGCGCACCCAGCCGTCGAAATCCTCCATCGACCGCGCCCGGACCCGCGCACGATAAGGCAGCATGGATTTCTTGGTAAGCGTCTCGGCCAGAAGCTCGTGCTCATAGGTCGTTGTCGTCTGCTGCACGCCCTCACCGGTCTTGACCACCGACATGCGCCCGTTGACTTGTGCCTTGCGCGGCGGCGTAAAGAGTTGTGGCACAGAGATATCAAGCCCCACAGCCAGCTTCTTCAGCGCCTCATAGGTCGGCGACATCTGCCCGTTCTCGATCTTCGAAAGCGTCGACCGCGCAAGCCCCGCCTCGCGCGCCGCATGTTCGAGCGTCCAATTGCGCTCTTTGCGCAACTCGCGCACGCGCTGCCCGAGGTCAAGCGGCTCGGCCAACTCCTGCTGCCCGCTTTCGCGCGCCACACGGATAAGGCTCTTGGGGTCTCTGTCTGTCATGGACAGCACTTATAGCGCCACCGCCCCCCCTTGCAACCGCATCCCTGCGGGCCTACCAAGACGCCATGCAGTCCCTCTTCGACCAAGGCGCATCCGCCCCCGCCCCCACCTCTTTCAACATGGCCGCCCATGTGCTGGCCCATGCCGAACGGCTTGCCGACAAACCCGCGCTGATCGTGATGGGCATGGATGGGGCCGACACATGGAGCTACCGCGCCATGGAAGCCGCCGTGCGCGGCACTGGCACGGGGCTTTTGCAGGCGGGTCTGAAACCGGGCGACATCGTGCTGATGCGCCTCGGAAATAATGTAGAATTCCCCATCGCCTATCTCGGCGCGATTGCCGCCGGTCTCGTCCCGGTGCCGACCTCCTCGCAACTGACCGCACCGGAAGTCGCCAAGATGGTGGCCGAATTGTCCCCCGGCGCGATCCTGCGCGACCCCGAGATCGCCTGCCCCGACACGCCGGACACGCCGCAGATCGACACCGCCGCGCTTGACGCGATGCGCGCCCTGCCGCCCTGCGCCTATGACATGGGTGACCCCGACCGCCTCGGCTATATCATCTATACCTCCGGCACCTCCGGTAGCCCCCGTGCCGTCTGCCATGCCCACCGCGCCATCTGGGCCCGCCGCATGATGCACGAGGGCTGGTACGGGCTGCACGAAGAAGATCGCCTGATGCACGCGGGCGCCTTCAACTGGACCTTTACCCTCGGCACCGGCCTGATGGACCCGTGGTCCGTCGGCGCCACCGCCCTGATCCCTGCCAAAGGCGTGGCCTTCGACGCGCTTCCGGGGCTGCTCGCAGCACACAAGGCGACGATCTTCGCCGCCGCACCCGGCGTTTATCGCAAGATCCTCTCCGATCACCCCGACATTCACCTCCCCGACCTGCGCCACGGGCTGACCGCCGGGGAAAAGCTCTCCGAGACCACCCGCGAAGAGTGGTTCGAGGCCACGGGCACCGCCCTTTATGAGGCCTACGGCATGTCGGAATGCTCGACCTTCATCTCGGCAAGCCCCTCCGCCCCGGCCCACCCGCACACGCTTGGCCGCCCCCAAGACGGCCGCCGCATCGCGATCCTCGACGAGGACGGCACCCCCGTGCCGATCGGCGAAGAAGGCGTCATCGCGGTTTCTCGCCGCGATCCCGGCCTCATGCTCGGCTATTTCAACGCCCCCGAGGACACCGCCGCGCGCTTTGTCGATGATTGGTTCCTGACCGGCGACCGCGGCACCATGGCCGAGGATTTCTATATCTCTTACGCCGGCCGCAACGATGACATGATGAACGCCGGCGGCTTCCGCGTCTCTCCGCTCGAGGTTGAATCCGTGCTCTCGCGCCACCCCGGTATCGAGACCGTCGCCGTCACCGATGTGGAGATCAAAGCCGACACCCGCATCATCGCCGCCTTCTACACCGGCCCCGCCGCCCTCGACGAAACCGATCTGGCGGCATTTGCCGCCGAGCGCCTCGCGCGCTACAAACAACCGCGGCTGTTCCGTCACATGGAGACGCTGCCCACGAACCCCAACGGCAAACTCAGCCGCCGCACCCTGCGCGAAACCTTCAAGGCCAATTCATGATCAAACTCGACATCCTCTCCGACCCGATCTGCCCCTGGTGCTACATCGGCAAGATCCGCCTTGAAAAGGCGCTGGCCGAGGTCAAGGATCATCCCTTCGCCATCGAATGGCACCCGTTCCAACTCAACCCCGACATGCCGCGCGAAGGCATGGACCGGCGCACCTATCTCGAGGCGAAATTCGGCGGCAAGGAAAACGCCGTCAAAACCTATGCCGAGATTGACGCCCATGCCCGCCAGGAAGGCATCGAGATGGACCTCGCGGCCATCGCCCGCACGCCCAACACGCTCGACGCCCACCGCCTGATCCACTGGGCCGGGATCGAGGACAAACAGGGCGCCGTCGTGGATGCCCTCTTTGCCGCCTATTTCGAACAGGGCCGCGACATTGGCGACACCGAAGTGCTCTGCGATATCGCCGATAGCGCAGGCCTTGACGGGGCCGTGACCGCGCGCCTCTTGCAAACCGATGAGGACGTGGACCTGATCCGGCGCCGCGATGCCCATAGCCGCGAGATGGGCGTGTCCTCGGTCCCGACTTTCATCGTCGCCAACCAGCACGCCGTCCCCGGTGCGCAGCCCACCGATCTCTGGCTCAAGGTGATCGGCGAATTGAAAGAGCAACAGGCCGCAGAATGACGCCCGGAGAACGCCTGTTCCAACTCCTCCTTCTGATCGCGCCCATGATCGGCGCGGGCACGGTGTTCTTCCATTTCGTGGAAGGCTGGAGCTGGATCGACTCCTATTTCTTCTCCGTCATCACGCTCTCAACTGTCGGCTATGGCTCCCTCGTCCCCGCGACGGTGCTCGGCAAGATCGGCACCACGGTCTTTATCTTTTTCGGGCTTGGCATCTTCGCCTATGTGATCCAACAATTCGGCAAGCTTTCCGCCGAACGTCAGGCCGCCCACTCCGAATGGCTCATCGCCCGGCTCGGCCATCACAAGGCCCCGGCAGAGCCGCATGCCGACAACGCCGATACCGAACCCGGCCCCGACCATCATCCGCCCGCCGCCAACCGCTAGGGCAGTCCGCTTTTTCGCCTTTCCATGTGCGCGGGGGGATGATCCGCCCGCAATTTTCCGAGTCTCAGACCCATGTCCCAGCTTCCGATCTCTCGCACCGAATTCATCGCGCTCTGCGCCATGATGTTCGCCACCATCGCGTTTTCCATCGACGCGATGCTTCCCGCCCTGCCCGAGATCGGCCGCGAACTCAGCCCCGACAACCTCAACCGCGCCCAACTCATCATCACGAGCTTTGTGCTCGGGATGGGCATCGGCACGCTCTTCGCAGGCCCGCTGGCCGACGCCTTCGGACGCAAGCCCGTGCTGATCGCAGGGGCGCTCCTCTATTCCGTCTGTGCCTTCCTCGGCTGGCAGAGCGATAGTCTCGAACTGGTCCTCGCCGCGCGGCTTTTCCAAGGCATCGGCGCCGCCGGTCCCCGTGTCGTCACCCTCGCCATCATCCGCGACCTGTTCGCGGGCCGCGAAATGGCCAAGATCGTCTCCTTCGTGATGATGGTCTTTACCCTCGTCCCCGCCATCGCCCCGACGCTCGGCGCCGGCATCATCGCGCTCAGTAGCTGGCGCGGCATCTTCTTCGCTTTCATCATCTTCTCGACGATCTCGATCCTCTGGCTCGGCCTGCGCCTGCCCGAACCGCTCGCCCGCGAAGACCGCCGCCCCCTGCGCCTTGCGCTTCTGTGGTCGGGCCTCATCGAGATGATGCGCCTGCCCGTGGTGCGTGCCTCGGTCATTATCCAGTGCTTTAGCTTCGCCGTCCTCTTCGCGACCATCTCCTCGGTCCAGCAGATCTACGACATCACCTTCGGACGCGGCGACGAGTTCCCCTATTGGTTCGGCGCCATTGCGCTCCTGTCCGGCTCGGCAGGCTTCATCAACGCCCGCGTCGTGATGCGGCTCGGTATGCGTTATATCGTGACCTTCGCCCTCGGCGCACAGGTGCTCTTGTCATCCATGATGATCCTTGCCGACATGACCCTCCCCGTCGGTACACTGCTCTTTGCCGTGTTCCTCGTCTGGAAAACCTCGATCTTCTTTCAGGTCGGCCTCTCGCTCGGCAATCTCAACGCCATGGCGATGGAGCCGCTCGGCCATATGGCCGGCACCGCCGCCTCCGTGATGGGCGCGATTGCGACGGTCTGCGGCGCGGTGCTCGCGGTGCCGATCGGCCTCGCCTTCAACGGCACCCCCCTGCCGCTGGCCATGGGGGTCTGTGCCTTCTCCATCGCGGGGTTCTCCGTCATCCTCTGGCTGCGCCGCGCCGAAGAGCACGGCACCTGAGCCACGCGCGCTTGCGCGGGGCCCAAACCGCTTGCCCGCCTGCGTTAACCAGAACGGTGCGTTAACCCATCCCGACAGACGCAATACAGATGCAATACCGACGTTATACCGACGTCGGTATTGCCGTTAACTTTTCTTGGCTTTCTTCTTCTCAGCGACGAGTTTTTCCGCCAGATCACGGGCAATCGCAAAGGCGCCCTTGATCTTGTCGCTGTCCTTCTTCCAGTCCCGGCGCACCACGATCTTGTTGTCCTTGACCTTGGCCAGCCCCTTTTGGTTCTGGATGAACTCCACAAGCCCCTGCGGCGAGGCAAACTTGTCGTTGTGGAACTGAATCGTCGCGCCTTTCGGCCCACCGTCGAGCTTGGAAATCCCGGCGCGTTTGCACATGTCCTTGATCCGCACGATAAGGAGCAAGGTATTGACTTCCTTCGGCAATTTTCCGAACCGGTCAATCAATTCCGCGGCAAAGCCTTCCAACTCGACCTTGCTATGCAGCCCGCTCAGGCGACGATAGAGCCCAAGGCGCACATCGAGATCCGGCACATAGGCCTCGGGGATCAGGACAGGCACACCAAGGTTGATCTGCGGCGCCCATTGATCGTCCGCTTCCGTGAGCCCCTCCATCTCGCCCGCCTTGATCTTGGCAATCGCCTCTTCAAGCATCGACTGGTAAAGTTCATAACCCACATCGCGCATCTGACCCGATTGTTCCTCGCCAAGGAGGTTGCCCGCCCCACGAATATCAAGGTCTTGAGATGCAAGGGTAAATCCGGCCCCAAGCGTGTCGAGTGAGCCAAGCACCCGAAGCCGTTTCTCCGCCGCAGGGGTCAGTTTCGCACGCGCTTTCGTCGTCAGATAGGCATAGGCCCGCGTTTTCGAGCGGCCCACCCGCCCCCGGATTTGGTAGAGCTGCGACAGGCCAAACATATCCGCGCGATGCACAACCATCGTGTTCGCCGTCGGAATATCGAGGCCGGATTCAACGATCGTCGTCGCAAGAAGCACGTCATATTTGCCATCATAAAAGGCGTTCATGCGATCATCCAACTCGCCCGCCGCCATCTGCCCATGCGCCACGACGAAACTGACCTCCGGCACATGATCGCGCAAAAACGCTTCGATATCAGGCAGATCGCTGATCCGCGGCACGACATAGAAACTCTGCTCGCCCCGGTAATGCTCCCTTAACAGGGCCTCGCGTATGGTGACCGCGTCGAACTCGCTGACATAGGTGCGAATGGCAAGGCGGTCGACGGGCGGCGTGCCAATGATCGACAGGTCGCGCACGCCAGAAAGCGAAAGTTGCAGGGTCCGCGGGATCGGCGTCGCCGTCAGCGTCAACACATGCACGTCCGAGCGCATCTGTTTAAGCCGCTCTTTATGCGCGACGCCGAAATGCTGTTCCTCGTCGATGATGAGCAGGCCAAGGTTCTGAAACTTGATCGACTTCGCGAGGAGAGCGTGGGTGCCAATGACAATATCGACCGTCCCGCGGGAAATCCCTTCGCGTGTCTTCTCGGCCTCTTTTGCCGAGACAAAGCGCGACAAGGCCCTGACTTCCAACGGAAAACCACGGAAGCGCTCTTTGAACCCCTTGGCATGTTGCCGCGCCAAAAGCGTCGTCGGCGCGATCACCGCAACCTGCATCCCCGCCATCGCCGCGATGAACGCCGCGCGCATCGCCACCTCGGTCTTGCCGAACCCCACATCGCCACAGACAAGCCGATCCATCGGCGTCCCCGACCCAAGATCCGTCAACACGTCCTCAATGGCGCGCAGCTGGTCATCGGTCTCGGTATAGGGGAAGCGCGCCGCAAACTCTTCCCAGGCATGATGCTGCGGCTCCATGACCGGCGCTTTGCGCAGCGCCCGCTCCGCCGCCACCCGAATAAGCCGGTCCGCCATCTCGCGGATGCGCTCCTTGAGCTTGGCCTTCTTGGCCTGCCACGCCCCGCCGCCAAGCCGATCCAGAAGCCCTTCATCATGGCCATATTTCGAGAGCAGTTCGATATTCTCGACCGGCAGGTAGAGCTTTGAATTCTCTGCATATTCAAGACTGAGACATTCATGGGCGGCACCCGCCGCCGTGATGACCTCAAGCCCGTGATAGCGGCCAATCCCGTGGTCCACATGCACCACAAGGTCGCCCGGCGCGAGGCTCTGCGCTTCCGTGAGGAAATTCTCCGCCCGCCGTTTCTTACGCGGCGCCCGGATGAGACGGTCGCCAAGCACGTCTTGCTCGGAAATGACCGTGAGGCCCGGCGTCTCAAACCCATGCTCCAACGCCCAAACCGCGAGGTATAGCCCGCTCTTGCCAATCCGGGTCGCATCCGTGACGGCAATCGTCTCGGCAAGCCCCTCATCCTCGATCAGCCCCATAAGCCGCTCGCGCGCGCCTTCCGAATAGGAGGCGACAAGCACCGGCCCCTCGGGAAGCTTCTTTCGAATATGATCCGCCAGCGCTTTGAAAAGGCTTATGTTTTCTTGTTGCCGCTCGGGCGAGAAGTTGCGCCCGATGCGCCCACCGGCATCAATCGCGCCGGGACCAGAGGCCTGCGGCAGCGGCTTGAACTTCAACAGCCGCCGGTCCGCAACCGCCGACTCCCACGCATCGTCTTCGATATAAAGAAGCTCCGGCGGCACGGGCTTATACACCGTGTCGAGCCGCGCTTTCTGGGCTAGGGCAAGACGGCGGGTCTCATATTGATCCTCGACCATCTCCCAACGCGCAAGACGCGCTGCATCTACTTGATCGTCCACGGAAATTACCGCGTTCGGCACATAATCAAACAGGGTCTCGAGCCGTTCATGGAAGAACGGCAACCAGTGTTCGACACCCTGATGTTTGCGCCCGGCGCTGACCGCCTCATAGAGCGGATCATCCGTGCCCGCCGCGCCAAATTCGATGCGATAATTCTGTCGGAACCGCCGGATCGCCGCCTCGTCAAGGATCACCTCCGAAACGGGTGCCAACTCCACGAGGTCGAGCTTCTCCGTCGTCCGCTGTGTCGCCGGATCAAACCGCCGCGCCCCGTCAAGCACATCACCAAACAGGTCGAGCCGCACAGGCCCGCCCTCGCCCGGCGGGAAGATGTCGATGATGCCGCCCCGGATCGCATAGTCCCCGGGCTCCATCACGGTCGGCGCCTGCACGAACCCCATACGCACAAGGAACCCCCGGAGCGCCGCTTCGTCGATCTGATAGCCCACCCGCGCGGTAAACGCTGCCTCGCGCAGAACCTCGCGCGCCGGGATCTTCTGGGTCGCGGCGTTGAGCGTGGTCAGGAGAATGAACTTCTCCGGCATCCCATGCACAAGCCCCGCCAGCGTCGCCATCCGCGCCGCCGAGATATCGGCATTGGGCGACACCCGATCATAGGGAAGGCAATCCCAGCCCGGAAAATGCACCACCGGCATATCCGGGCGAAAAAACGCCAGCGCCGCCCGCAGGCTCGCCAATCGCTTGTCATCGCGCGCGACGTGAAGCACCGGCCCGCCGGATTTCTCTACCTCGTCAAGGATCAGGCGGGCGTCAAACCCCTCGGGGGCGCCGCCGACGGTGATGTGCTGTGTCATTGCGCGTTCCTGGTCGGATCAACCGAAGGGCGAAGAATGGAAGTTCATGTACATGCCCCATAGGGACGTGACGAAAATAGACGCCATGCCAATGAGTTGCACGTAGAGTCTGTGCCGGGTGAGGCGTTTGCGCAAAAGCTCGCCGCTGGCCTCTTCCTGTTGAATACGCGACGCCGTCGAGAGGCTGATCATCCCGACGAGCGACATCGGGAACAGCAAAAGGAACACCGCTTGTGCAAACTCGATCCCAAAGATGAACCCCGTCACCGCAAGCCCGGTGAGCAGGAAACAGGCAAAGGACAAGAGCCAGAGCCCCGACACCCGACCGATATAGAGAAGGCGGTTGGTATTGATACGCACCATGTCCTCGAGATCAATCTCGGTTTGCCCACCCGCGCGCTTGGCCCGCAGCACCATGTCATACGGCACACCAAGCACCCAATGACTTGCCGAGGACCACATCACGGCAAGCGCAATCCAGAACCAAAGGTTCGAAAAGCTGCGCATGTCGATGACTTCGAAAACAAGTTGATGCCAGTTCAAATCTACGGCCTCTATCAAACTGCGCCCTGACATAGCGCGGCTTTTCGGCAATTCCTAGCCTTGAGAAAGCAGAAAATCCATGGCACCTGTTTCAGACGCCAAGATGAGGACGATCATGAGCCATTCGCCAGCCGCTTTCCCCGCCGCACGCCTGCGCCGCACCCGTCAATCCGCTGCTCTGCGTGGACTCGTGCGCGAGAATACGCTGAGCGTAGAAGATCTGATCTGGCCGGTCTTTGTGCGTGACGGTGAAGGGGTCGAGGAACCCGTGGCCTCCATGCCCGGCGTGGTGCGCCGCTCGGTCGACAAGATCGTCGAGGCCGCCCGCGAAGCTGCCGATCTTGGCATCCCGGCGATCTGCCTCTTTCCCTATACCGACCCCGCGCTCAAGACCGCCGATTGCGCCGAGGCGTGGAACCCCGACAACCTGTCCAACCGTGCCACCCGTGCAATCAAGGCCGCCGTGCCCGAGATCGCAGTGATGACCGACGTGGCGCTTGATCCTTATAATATCAACGGCCATGACGGGTTTGTACGCGACGGTGAGATCCTCAATGACGAAACCGTCGAGGCCCTTGTGAAACAAGCGATGAGTCAGGCCGAAGCTGGCGCGGATATCATCGGCCCCTCCGACATGATGGACGGCCGTATCGGCGCCATTCGCGAAGCGCTCGAAGCGGGCGGGCATTCCAACGTCATGATCCTTTCTTACGCCGCCAAATATGCCTCGGCCTTCTATGGCCCGTTCCGTGACGCGGTTGGCGCCTCGGGGGCGCTCAAGGGCGACAAGAGCACCTATCAGATGGACCCCGGCAATTCCGACGAGGCCCTGCGCCTCGTGGGGCGCGATCTTGATGAGGGCGCGGATATGGTCATGGTCAAACCCGGCATGCCCTATCTCGACATCTGCCGCCGCGTGAAAGACCGCTTTGGCGTGCCGACCTATGCCTATCAGGTCTCTGGCGAATACGCGATGATCGCTGGCGCGGCGCAGAACGGTTGGATCGACGGTGACAAGGCGATGATGGAAAGCCTCTTGTGCTTCAAGCGCGCGGGCTGTGACGGTATCCTGACCTACTTTGCCCCCGCCGTGGCGCGCAAACTGGCCAAGCAGTAACCCGCCGAACAGACGCGTGTTGCTAGTGACAGCGCGCGGCGCTGCACGTATACTCGCGCGCAAGAAGCCGGAAAAACCGGCAAACCCGAGCAGCATCAGTGAACAGGCTTAGCATGACACACATGAACAGACGCAATTTTACCCTCGCCGGTCTCGCCGGTCTGGGTCTCACCACCGCCGCCTGCGGCAATGGTGTCGGAAGCAACGGCGCGCAAGAGATCGACGCCCGCGTCGACAACACGCTGAACTACCTCTATTCCAACTACCCCAACTCGCGGGATCTCGCCGATAAATCGGTCGGTATGCTGGTCATGCCTGTCGTGACCGAGGCGGGCTTTGGCTTTGGCGGTGGATATGGCCGTGGGGCGCTGCGTGTCGATGACATCACCGTCGATTACTACTCGGCCACCAAAGGCAGCTTCGGCCTTCAGATCGGGGCCCAACAATATGCCCACGTGCTCTTCTTCATGACCGAGGGGTCGCTCTCGGAATTCCGTCGCTCGAGCGGCTGGGCCGCCGGGGCAGACCTCAAATATGTGGTCTCAGACGAAGGCGGCATCCTCAAGGCCGACACCACCACCGTGCTCGCCCCGGTCATCGCGGTGATCTTTGGTCAGGCGGGCCTGCACCTCGGCGCAACGCTCGAAGGCGTGAAATATAACCGCATCATCCCCTGATCGCGGCGCAAGGCCACAATGCAAAACGGCGCCTCGCGGGGCGCCGTTCTTCGTTTCCAAGGCCTCGCGGTCCTAGCCCATCTCGCGCAACCGCTTGATAAGGCTCGAGGTATCCCAACGCCCACCGCCAAGCTTTTGCACGTCTTTATAGAACTGATCGACCAGCGCCGTCACCGGCAGGCTCGCCCCCGTCTCATCAGCGGTCGAAAGGCAAATTCCAAGATCCTTGCGCATCCAGTCAACGGCAAAGCCATGCTCGAAATGATCGTCGGCCATTGTCTCGTGCCGGTTGACCATCTGCCAACTCCCGGCAGCACCGCCTTGGATCACATCCACGACCGCGCGGATATCAAGCCCTGCCTTCTCGGCAAAATGAAGCCCCTCCGAGAGCCCCTGCACGAGACCGGCGATACAGATCTGGTTGACCATCTTGGTGAGCTGCCCTGCGCCGCTCTCGCCAAGGCGCTTGATCGTGCGGCCATAGGCCTGCATCACCGGCTCTGCCGCATCATAGGCCGCCGTATCACCGCCGCACATGATGGATAGGATACCATTCTCGGCCCCCGCCTGTCCGCCCGAGATCGGCGCATCGACAAAGGCGATGCCTTTGGCCTTGCCCGCCTCGTAAAGCTCGGCCGTGACCTTGGCCGAAACTGTGGTGTGATCGACGAGGATCGCGCCCTCGCCCATCCCCTCAAATGCGCCATCCGCGCCTGCACAGACCATGCGCAGATCGTCGTCATTACCGACACAGGTCATGACGAATTCCGCGCCCGATGCGGCATCTTTCGGCGTGAGGGCCATCGCCCCGCCATGTTCCTTGACCCATGCCTCGGCCTTGGCGCTCGTGCGGTTATAGACGGTGACCTCGTGGCCCTTGGCCTGTAGATGTCCCGCCATCGGGTATCCCATCACGCCCAGACCGAGAAATGCGACTTTTGCCATTTGGTTTCCCTCCCCAAGTTCTTGTCATAGTCTTTGTCCTGCCCCAAGACAGAGATGGCAAGACGAAATCCGGGAATCGACATGAGCAACCTGTTTCAATGGCTGGTGCGCCTCGCTGGTGCGCTTCTTATTCTCGCGGCCCTTGCCGTGGGGCTGGTCTATTACCTCGCCTCCCGGTCCCTGCCGACCTATGACAAGACACTCACGACCCCCGGCCTCTCTGCCCCGGTCGAGATCGTGCGCGACAATGCCAACGTGCCGCATATCTTTGCCGAAGCCGACGAGGACGCCTTCTTTGCGCTTGGCTATGTCCATGCACAAGACCGCCTCTGGCAGATGGTCACGCTGCGCCGCACGGCACAGGGGCGCCTGTCGGAGCTTTTCGGCACCTCTACGCTCAAGATCGATACGCTCTTGCGTCGCCTCGATATCTACCCGCTCTCGGTGCAATCCGTGCAGGCACAGGATGACCGCGCGCTTGCGGTGTTGCGGGCCTATGCGCGCGGCGTCAATGCCCGCATCGACGAGATCAACCGCGATTCCCTTGGGCGTGGTGCGCCAGAGATGTTCCTCTTCCCGTCGGCCATTGCACCGTGGCAACCCGCCGATTCCATCGCCATCCAGAAACTCATGGCGCTGCAACTCTCCGGGCACCTGTCCGAAGAAGTGCTGCGCGCGCGCGTGTCCCTGCTTCTGCCCGACGAGGCCCGCCTCTCCGACATCCTCCCCGACGCACCCGGAACCGGGGTCGCGGCACTTTCGGATTATGCCTCTCTGGTCCCCGGCGCACCGCGCTATGCCGCCTCCGAGCCGCAGATCGACACCCCTCTCTCGCCCCTGCCAAGACGCGGTCTGGCCGGCGCCTCAAACGCTTGGGCGGCAGCGGCCAACCGCTCTGCCACCGGTGGCACGCTCTTGGCCAACGATCCGCACCTCGGCCTCTCCGCGCCCGCAATCTGGTATCTCGCCCGGCTTGATCTGGACCACGGCGGCGTCATCGGCGGGACAATCCCCGGCATGCCCGCGGTTCTCGCGGGCCGCACCGACACGCTCGGCTGGGGGCTGACCTCGTCCTATCTCGACGATCAGGACGTGTTCATCGAAGAGGTGAACCCCGACAACCCCGAGGAATACCGGACGCCCTCCGGCTTCAAACCCTTCGTGACCCGCAAATCCATCGTCACGGTGAAAGACGCCGCGCCCCTGACGCTGACCCTACGTTGGACGGACAACGGCCCGGTCCTGCCAGGAAGCCAGTTCGACCTTGGCACCATCACCCCCAAGGGCCATGTCGCGGCGCTTGGCTGGACCGCGCTCTCGGCGCGCGACACCTCGATGAGCGCCGCAATCAACCTGATGTATGCGGGCAATGTCGAAGATGCGATCGCCGCCGCCGAACCCTATCTCGCGCCCTCGCAGAACCTGACGCTCGCCGACCGCGACACCATCGCGCTCAAGACCATCGGCGCCATGCCACGACGCGACGATGCCCATCAAAGCATGGGCCGCCTGCCGTCGCTCGGATGGCGCGCCGAGAACCGTTGGCGCGGCCGTCTGCCTTATGCCTCCAACCCACAGTTCCTTGCACCGCGAGGAGGCATCGTCGGCAATACCAACAACAAGATCGTCGACCGACCCTTCCCGCTGCATGTCTCCTATCATTGGGGCGACAGCCAGCGCATCCAACGCTGGCAAAGACTCATGCAGGGCCGTGAAGTGCACACCCGCGATAGCTTTGTCGAAGCCCAGCTCGACACCGTGAGCTACTCTGCCCGCGCGCTGCTTCCGCTTGTTGGGGCAAACCTTTGGTTCACCGGTGATGCGGCCCCCGACGGCACGCCCGAACGCCAACGCCAACGCGCCCTTGCCCTGCTTGCTGAATGGAACGGCGAGATGAACGAACACCTACCCGAGCCGCTCCTCTATGCCGCATGGATGCGCGCCCTGCAAAAACGTCTGATCCAAGACGATCTCGGCCCCTTGGCCGAGGAATTCCTGCACGTAGAACCGCTCTTCATCGAACGCGTCTTCCGCGACGTAGACAATGCCTCAAGCTGGTGCGACGTGATCCAAAGCGCGCCGGTCGAAAGCTGCACCGACATGGCCCGCCTGGCCCTTGATGACGCGCTGATCTGGATCGACGAGCGCTATGGCAACCAGATCGAATCCCTGCGCTGGGGCGACGCGCACCAAGCCACCCATGACCATCAGGTGCTGGGCGAACTGCCGCTCTTGCGCCATTTCGTGAACATCCGCCAATCGACGAGCGGCGGTGACAACACGCTTCAGCGCGGCCGCACCAATGGCACCGACCCGGACCCGTTCCTCAATGTCCATGCCGCAGGCTATCGCGGTGTCTATGACTTCGCCGATCCCAATAGCTCACTCTTTATCCTGTCGACCGGGCAATCGGGGCATTTCCTGTCGCGCTTCTACGACGACATGGCCCAGCTCTGGCGGCGGGGAGAATACGTGCCCATGTCACTTGATCCGGCACTGGCACGTGCGGCTTCGGTCGGTGTGACGACACTTTTGCCAAAATAACGCGGACAAGCGCTTTCGAAATCGCGTGTGCAAGGGTTCTCAAAAAACCTCGCACCGCTCAGAGGGTTTCGAAGGTCCGTGCCTGACGTGCGGTCCAACGGACAGTCAGGTGAAACCCCTCCTCGTCCTGCTGTTCTTCCTCAACGACGCCCTCCTTAAAGAGCCAGGCGCGCTTCTTGCCATCGGCGAAATCGAGCGTGATCTCGGCAAGGCTACGCTCGGCATCAAGCGTCCCTGCAATCGCCGAGAACAGCGCCTCCAGCCCCTCACCGGTGAGCGCCGACACTGCAAAAATCGCATCGTCACGGCCCGCACGGGTGCGCATCGCCTCTTGCCGGTCCGGCTCAAGAAGGTCGATCTTGTTCCAGACCTCGATCTGCGGCGTGGCCTCATTGACTCCCAGAGAGCCCATGATGTCATTCACATCCGCCGCCTGAATATCTGTCTCCGGGTGGGCGATATCGCGCACATGCAGGATCAGATCCGCCGACAACACCTCTTCCAGTGTCGCCCGGAACGCCGCGACAAGCTCTGTTGGCAGGTCCGAAATAAACCCAACCGTGTCCGACAGGATCACCTCTGGCCCGTCCGGAATCTGCACCGCGCGCATCGTCGGGTCGAGCGTTGCAAAAAGCATGTCCTTGGCCATGACATCCGCGCCCGTCACCCGGTTGAACAGAGTCGATTTTCCGGCGTTGGTATATCCGACAAGCGCGACAATCGGGAACGGCACCTTGGCACGCGCCTTGCGGTGCAACTCGCGCGTTTTCACGACCTTGGCCAGCTGACGGCGCAACCGCACGAGCTGGTCATCAATGGCGCGTCGGTCTGCCTCGATCTGCGTCTCGCCGGGACCGCCCACAAACCCGAGCCCACCACGCTGGCGCTCAAGGTGGGTCCAGGCGCGGACAAGCCGCGTGCGCTGATAGGACAGCGCCGCCATCTCGACCTGCAAGACCCCCTCGCGCGTGCGCGCCCGGTCCGAGAAGATCTCAAGGATAAGCCCGGTTCGGTCGAGGAGCTTCACTCCCCAGGCCTTCTCGAGGTTGCGTTGTTGAACTGGCGTCACAGGCCCGTCGATCAACACGAGGTCGATTTCGTTGGCCTTGAGCACAGCCTTGATTTCTTCGATCTTGCCCGAGCCAAAGAGCATCCCCGGATGCGGCTTTGGCAGGCGCACGGCATTTGATCCGATCACTTCGAGATCGGGCAGCGCCACGGCAAGAGAAACCGCTTCTTCCAGCGCGTGCACCGCCTCCCGACGTTGATCGGAGCCGGTGATGTCGGGATGCAGAACCCAGGCGCGCGTCACCGGGCGGTCATGCTCCATCAAGAGGCGTCTTCACCTTCATAGAGGCTGATCGGCTGGGCCGGCATGATGGTCGAGATCGCATGCTTGTAGACAAGCTGGCTCTGGCCATCGCGACGCAGCAGCACGCAGAAATTGTCAAACCAGGTGATCACACCCTGCAGTTTGACCCCGTTGATGAGGAAAATCGTCACCGGAACCTTGGTCTTGCGGACGTGGTTCAGAAATGCGTCTTGGAGATTTTGTCGATCCGATGCCATTACGTTTTTGCCTTTGTTTATCGTTGGGTGCGTCGGTTTTTGCGTCAAAGCGCTTCAAGTATGGAGTGCGATTCGCCGAGTTTCCAGCCCCAAAAGTGGAATTAGCGGCAAATCTTACCCTCGGGGCGTGTCATTTTTGCCAGAGCTCTGGCGACATGAGCGCCACAATCGCCAATGTTTCAAGGCGGGCCACCACCATCGTCGCCGCCAGAACAAGCTTCACCGCGTCGCTTTGCGCCGCAAGCTCGATGGGCGATTCCGCCGCCACAGAGATCAAAGGCCCCGTTGTCGTCAGCGCTGCAATGGTCAGGACAAACGCATCTTCAAACCCGACACCGAGGAAGGCAAGCACCGCGCTCACCACGGCGATGGAGATCGCGAACAGCATGAAAACCACCCAAGCGATCTGCGCCCCCTTGCGCCGGATGCGCCGCGCGTCTGACCGCCGCCCAACAACGACCGACGGATGCACAAGCCTCTGTATCTCGCCATATCCCTGAAGATAGAGCGCATAGACCCGGAGAAGCTTGACGCCGCCTGCCGTGGTGGCCACGCCACCGCCGACAATGGCAAGCCCCATCAGGATGATCCCCGGCGTCGACAGGCCCGACCATTCCTGCGCGGCCTGCCAATCGGTGCTCTCAAAGCCGGTGGTGGTCAAGAAACTCATCACCGTGAACACCGCCCCCCACGCGGCCCGAAGCGCCGCGCCGATATTCTGGCTGTCTTCGAATTCATACGCGCCAAGGAAATGCCGCAGGAAAAGGAAGCACGGCACAAGCACAACGATCAGCACCCCGAGACGGAACTCATAGTCGCGCCAAAACGCATCGCGCCGCACGGCGCCTGTCTCGTTGGAGAAGGTGCTGCGTGACAGGGCAAAGACCATGAAGGCAAAAAGCATCACCTCGCCGCCGATCCCCGCCTGTGCGTTCTCAAGCCCGCCCACAGGCGATATGCCGCTCGTCGAAAGCACCGCCATGGCGTGCATCAACCCGCCAAGCGCCTGCGACCCCATGATCATCAGAAGCACCCAGAGCACCAACGTCAGCCCCGCATAGATCGGGATCAGCGCCTTGGCCGCCCGCGCAAGACGCTTGCGCGGGTCGGCGATGATGCGCGGCCCGTGCTGTGTCTCATCGGTGCCCGGATCGGCCTGCGCTGTGACCTCAAAACCGCCAAGGTTCAAGGGCGAGAAGATCGCCACTGCGGCAATCCACATCAACAACCCGCCGAACCACGCCACGATCCCGCGCCAAAGGTGCAGCGACGGCGAGAGCCGGTCTGGGTTGTCATAGAGCGTCGCCCCCGTCGTGGTCAGCGAGGACACCATCTCGAAATAGGCGTTGACATAGGTCGTCGTCGCTAGCCCCTCGTAAAACGGCAAGGCAAGAACCGCTGGCAGCACTGTAAATGCGAGGAACAACGCCACCAGATGATCGACGCTGCGCGGCGCCTCGTGGGTGTGGCTCATGGCCAGCGCGATCAGCCCAAAGACAAAAAGAACAAGCGTGCCGGAATAGAAAAAGCTACGCGCCTCGTGCAGATCATGAAGCACCCCTGCATAGATCGCCGGCACATACATGACGATCCCCGATAGCCCGAAGAGCAAGAGGAACAGTGGCAAGCGTGACAGCGACGACAGCATGACCGGCCTAGAAGAAGTCGATGGAGACCTGGAACAGGCGCTCCACTTCGGGCACATCCGCCGCCAGCGCGAAAACGGCGATCACATCGCCCTCTTCGATCCGCGTGCCACCGGTCGGCTTGAGGATTTTATCGCCCTTGCGGATCGACCCGATCAAAACGCCTTCCGGGAAATCAATGTCACGCACCTGTTTGCCAGAGATGGGCGAGGTCGACAGAACCTCCGCCTCGATGATCTCGGCCTCGGCATCGCCGATGGAATAGACGTCGCGCACCCGCCCATGCCGGATATGGCGCAGGATCGAGCTCACCGTGGTGGCGCGCGGGTTGATATAGGCATCGATCCCGAGCGGCGACATAAGCGGCACAAGGGTCGGATCGTTGATCAGCGTGATCGCCATCGGACAGCCCCGCGCCTTGGCCCGCACCGCCGTCAGCAGGTTGACCTTATCGTCATCCGTCACCGCAAGAACCGCGTCCGCCCGGTCGACACCGGCCTCGGCGAGCATCTCAGAGTCGAGCCCGTCGCCATGCAGGACAATGGTGCGCTCCAACGCCTCTGCCGCGCGTTCCGCGATCTTGCGGTTGCGCTCGATGACCTTGGCGCGAATGCGTGTGGTATGCGCCTCAAGGCGCTGCGCCACCATAAGCCCGACATTGCCGCCGCCCACGAGAAGCACGCGGTCCTGTTTCTTCTGCGTCTTGCCAAAGACCTCCATCGTGCGGCTGGTGTCTTCGCTGGCGGTGAAGACATAGATTTCGTCACCGACGAAAAGCTGATCCTCCGGTTCAGGGGCAAAAAGCGTGCCGTTCCGGCGCACCCCGACGACCACCGCCCGCAGGGTCGAAAACAGGTCCGACAACTGGCGCAGCGCCGTGTTGACGACAGGACAATCCTCGTCGAGCTTCAGCCCAAGCATCTGCACCTTGTTGTCGAGGAAACTCTCCGTATCGAATGCCGCGGGCGTCGCAAGCCGCTTGATTGCCGCCTCGGCCACCTCAAGCTCGGGGCTGATCACAACATCAATTGGCATGTGATCGCGCCGGTAGAGATCGGAATAGATCGCATCGAGATAGGATTGGCTGCGCAACCGTGCGATCTTGCGCGGAATGGCAAAGACCGAATGCGCCACCTGACAGGTCACCATGTTGACCTCGTCGGAATAGGTCGCGGCAATGATCATGTCGGCATCGCGCGCACCCGCCTTGTCGAGCACATCCGGGTAACTTGCAAAGCCCGAAATCCCCTGCACATCAAGCGTATCCGTCGCCCGCCGCACAAGATCAGGGTTGTTGTCGACCACTGTCACATCGTTCTTTTCCCCGGAAAGATGGCGGGCGATCTGCCATCCGACCTGTCCGGCGCCACAGATAATGACCTTCATGGGATACCTCTCGGGCTGTCAGGGTTTTGGATGCCAGAGGTCGCGGCCAAGGTCAAATACTACCGATGCCGCAGGCCTGCGCGACAAGCCATTGACGCCACGCGCGCCTTGGCGTTTCCTAGTCCTCGAAAAGGAATGACCCCCATGCCCCGCGCCATTCGTGCCAAACCCGTCTTCTTCTGCGCTCTCCTCGGCCTCGCCGGGGCGTGTGTCAATATGAACACCTACTACAAGACCGGCACGACGATGGAGGCGATTTCCAAGGACGATCTTGCTTGCGCAAGACAGGCCGACATCGACGTGCCGCCGCGCATCATCGTCGAAAACCATCCTGTCTATGGTCCGCCGCCGAAACCCGGCGCACCGCCGGTTCTGCTCTACTGGCGTACCGAGTATATCGACATCAACGAAGGCCGTCGCGCCCGCGCCAAGGCGCTCTGCATGGCCGAGGCAGGCTATGATCGTGTCTCGATTCCCTATTGTACCGATGAACAGATCGACGGCCGCGCCTTCCGGCCACTGGCCAAGACACCACCGCTCGACGGCTCAATCTGCGCCGTGCGCCGCGATGGCAAACGGCTGCTGATCGACCTCGACAAACCTCTCTAGGCTTATTCCTCTTCCGTCGCCTCGACACGGGCAACCCGCGCCCCTGCCTTGGAAGTCGTCACAACCCCAAGCGACTTTAGCTTGCGGTGAAGCGCACTACGCTCCATGCCGACGAAATTGGCGGTACGGCTGATATTGCCGCCAAAGCGGTTGATCTGGGTCAGGAGGTACTCCCGCTCGAACGCCTCACGTGCCTCGCGCAACGGCAGGGTCGCCAACGCCCCAGAGAGCACCACACGGTCGCTTTCGACCTGTTCGCCGCTCTCGCCCGGCAATTCCCGGCTCTCGATCGGCCCAGACCCATCGCCAAGGATCAACACCCGTTCGATCAGGTTCTTAAGCTGGCGCACGTTGCCCGGCCAGGACATCGTCTGCATCAAGGCCTCCGCTTCGCTGCTCATCTCGCGCAGCGGCAGGCCTTGGTCCTCGTGCAACACGCCAAGGAAATGCTCTGCCAAGAGCGGGATATCCTCGCGCCGCTCCTCCAGCGACGGCACCGCGATCGGTACCACGTTGAGACGATGGAAAAGCTCCTGCCGGAACCGCCCCGCCTCGATTTCCGCCTCGAGATTGCGGTTCGTGGACGAGATCACCCGAAGATCGACCCGCACCTTGTCACTGCCGCCAACCCGTTGAAATTGTTGATCGACAAGCACCCGAAGGATACGCGTCTGCGCGCCTTCTGGCATATCGGCCACCTCGTCGAGATAGACCACGCCACCATTGGCCTGCTCAAGAAGCCCCGGCTCCACACCGCGCTCGCTGCTTTCGCGTCCAAACAGCATCTCTTCGACGCGATCCGGCTCCACGCCCGCACAATTGACGCTCACGAACGGCGCGCTGGCACGGTTGGACTGCGCATGAATATAGCGCGCTGCCGCCTCCTTGCCGACGCCCGCAGGCCCGCTGAGCATCACCCGACCATTGGATTTCGTCACCTTGTCGAGCTGCCCGATCAGGGTGCGGAAGGCCGCGCTTTCGCCGATCATCTCGCCCGGTTTGCTATCCTGACGGAGCAACTCCTGGTTCTCGCGGCGCAGACGCGACGTTTCCATCGCACGCCGGATCACCACCAGAAGCTGATCGATATTGAACGGCTTCTCGATGAAATCATACGCGCCCTGTTTGATCGCCGCGACTGCGATCTCGATGTTGCCATGCCCCGAGATGATGACGACCGGCACATCCGGGTAGTCCCGTTTCACCGTCTTGAGGATGTCGATGCCATCCATATTGCTGTCCTTGAGCCAGATATCGAGGATCAGAAGCGCAGGCTGCGCGCTTTCGACTTCCTTCATCGCCTGATCGGAATTCCCCGCCAGCCGCGTGGTATAGCCTTCATCCTCGAGAATATCCGAGATCAGCTCCCGGATATCGCGCTCGTCGTCCACAATTAGAATATCACTCATCTCTGTCACCTGTCTCAACATCTGCTCCGGCCACACCTGCTTCAAGCGGCAGGCACACAACGGCCATGGCTCCGGGACGATCCGTCCCGCCAAACAGCGGCGCATCTTCAAGCGAGAGGCTGCCACCATGTTCTTCGATAATTTTCTTCACGATCGGAAGGCCAAGGCCCGTCCCCTTGTCGCGTGTCGTCACGTAAGGTTCAAAAAGCCGCGCCCGATCTTCCGGCAGGCCGATACCATTGTCGGCAATACGGATCACCGCCGCCTCATCCCGCGCCTCACACGAGATATGGATCTCTGGGCGGTGGTCCTCTGGTGCGCCTTTTTCCTGAAGGCTTTCAATAGCCTCCCCGGCGTTCTTAATCAAATTCGTGAGCGCCTGCGAGATCATCGTCTCATCATATTCCGCCGGAAGCGGCCCCGCGACGATATCTGTCTCGAACGTCACATCCGGTTGCCCTGCCTCCTGCAAGAGCACGCACCCGCGCAGTGTCTCGACCACATCGCCATGCCGCCGATCCGGCTCTGGCATGCGCGCGAACTTTGAAAACTCGTCCACGATCCGGCGCAGGTCATTGGTCTGGCGCACGATCACATCGGTCATCTGCTCAAGCTTCTCGCCCTCGTCGCCCACGCGGGCGCTGAACTTGCGCTTGATCCGCTCAGCCGAAAGCTGGATCGGTGTCAGCGGGTTCTTGATCTCATGCGCGATCCGCCGCGCCACGTCGCCCCAGGCTGCCATACGCTGTGCAGTGACAAGGTCGGTCACATCGTCAAAGGCAAGCACATAGCCCTCAAGCTTGCCATCCTCGCCACGGCGTGTCGCCATCCGCACGAGAAGGTTCTCGATGCGCCCTGCCCGGCTCACCCGAACCTCGCCCTGCACGGTTTCCGCCGCATCTTCAACAAGACGCTCAAACATCGGTCCGAACTCCGGCACAGCCACCGTGATCGCCATCGCCTGATGATCGTCCGACCAATCCAGAAGCCGCTCAGCCGACCGGTTGACGAACGAGACCCGCCCATCCGGGTCAAGGCCAACGACACCCGAAGTCACCGAAGACAAGACCGAGTCAAACAGCCTGCGCCGCCGTTCGATCTGACGCGTGTTCTGCAACAGCGCCTCACGCTGGCCCTTAAGCTGTCGGGTCATCTGGTTGAAGTAGCGGCCCAGCATGGCAATCTCGTCGTCGCCATCTTCTTCGACCACCCGCACGTCAAGATCGCCCGAACCGACCCTCTGCGCCGCCCCGGTGAGCCGCCCAACCGGTCGTGCCAAACGCTCGGCAAACCACATCCCCATCCAGATCGCCGCAAGGATCAGGATCACCGCAAAGCCAAGGTATACAAGCCCGAACTCGAACAAGACCCGCCCGCGCTCTTCCTCAAGCTGGGTATAGAGTTTCGCCGTTTCCCGCGTCTCATCCAAAAGCGAAAAGATGCTGCCGTCCACTTCACGACTGACATACAAGAGCCGGTCCACGAAGGCTTCGAGCCGCACAAGCGCGCGCAATTCGTTGGTGTCCCAGTCGCGAATGACAAGCGTTTCGCCCGCATTGGCCGCCGCAATCTGCTCCTCGGTCGGACGCTCGAAATGGAACAGGTAGGAATTCGCGCCCCGCGCCCGAATCTCTCCCGTGCCATCAATCACATAAGCCTCTTTTAGACCGCGCTGAATCTGTCCCTGTCCGCTCGACAGGAGGACGCGAATATCCCCCGAGGTCAGGAAGAAGGACGATTGCCGTTGCCGATTGAGGAAATCCGCCAGAACCTCCGCATCCGTCGTCAGGTCGCGCACGTGTTCCTGTTCATAGGCCTGCGCCGCCGAAACCGAGTTGCCGACAACCCGGCTGACCCGCTCCGAGAACCAGCCCTCAAGCCCGATATTGACCGTCAGCCCCGCAAACACGGCAACAGTGACCGTCGGCACCAGCGCCAGAAGCGCGAACGCCCCCGTAAGCCGCAGGTGCAGGCGTGAGCCGACCGATTGCGCCCGGCGTGAGGCGATCATCCGCGCCACCCGCTGCGCCACGAGCGCCGCGACGGCAAGCACATACACAAGGTCAAGCATCAGGACGAGCCGCAGCGCCCCAGAAGACGATCCCCGGTTCATTGGCCCGAGCACAAGGAAGGTCGCAAGCGCAAGGCACGGGCCAAGCAGCACGAGCCCAAGCGTCGCGATGTTCTGCACCCGCCGCTGGCGGCGCAAACGCGTCAGCCGCGTCCAATGGCTCGTTCTTGTCCGGGAGCTCACCCGACACCCCAATTGCTTGATGGCCGCCAAAATCGCGGCATACCGCCGTTTTATCCCCGCGCCACCGCAAAAACTGCGGCAGATCGGTCACTCTATTGTGGCAGTTTTACATCAACTTCCGCCGTCTTGTCACCTGAATATCGAGATCGGTGATCTTTTTCCGGAGCGTATTTCGGTTGATGCCAAGGAGATCCGCGCATTTCGCCTGATTGCCGCCCGTCGCATCAAGCGCAATCTCGATCAGCGGCAATTCGATCTCTTTCAAGATCCGCGCATATAGCCCTGCCGGCGGCAACATCTTGCCATGCAGATCGAAATAGCGCCGCAAATGCCGCGCCACCGAGGCCGAAAGCTTCTCGGTGTCTTCCCCGCCAAGAAGCGGACCAACTTGCGGCTGCGCGCCAAGCACGGATTCCGCCTCTGGCCGCGTGATTTCTTCCGAGCGCGCCGTCAGCACAAGCCGTTTGACTGCATTCTCGAGCTGGCGAACGTTGCCAGGCCAACTATAGGCGCGGAACAGCTCCATCGCGTCCTCCGAGAAGAGCCGCATCTGCGCCCCGTCCCGCTCGGCCCGTGTGAGGAAATGCTCGACCAACAGCGGAATATCATCAACCCGCTCGCGCAGGGACGGCACGTGAATCGTCGCACCGTTCAGGCGGTAATAGAGATCTTGGCGCACGTTGCCCTTGTCCATCAGGTCGCCAAGGTCGCGTTGCGAGGTGGCCATGAACCGCGGGCTATGCTCGCCCGGATTGTCGATCATACGCACGATCCGCGCCTGCACCTCGTCATCGAAATCTCCGATCTCATCGAACAACACCGTGCCGCCCTTGGCCTTGGCCAGAACCCGGCTCGGCCCCTCGAGATCGCTCAGGTCCGCCGCGTTGACGACCACGAAGGGAAGCGTCCGACGATCCGAAAAATCATGAATTTCCCGCGCGATAAGCGATTTGCCCGTGCCACTTTCGCCGGAAATCAAAACCGGCAGGTCGGTGTTCATCACCCGCGCCACAAGACGGTATAGCGCCTGCATGGCCGCCGTGCGCCCGACAAGCGGCAATTCATCCGGGCGATCGTCCTCGATCTGCGGCGCAGACGGTGCGCGGCGTTTCAACTCAAGCGCCTTGGAGGTGCGCTTCATCAGATCCGGCAGGTCGAACGGTTTCGGCAGGTAGTCATAGGCTTCCGCCTCGGCCGCCTGAATCGCCGTCATGATGGTGTTCTGCGCCGAAATCACGATCACCGGCAGGCCGGGCCGGTCTTCGGCAATCTTGGGCAACATCTCGAGCCCATTGCCGTCCGGCATCATCACATCGGTGATCACCACGTCGCCCTTGCCCTCTCCGACCCAGCGCATAAGCGTGGTAAGCGACGAGGTTGCGTGGACCTTACATCCCGCCCGCGTCAGCGCCTGCGTGAGAACGGTGCGGATCGTGCGATCGTCATCTGCAACAAGAACGGTGCCGTCCATGGGTTAACTCTCCTTGGATGATGTCGTGCGTTCACGCGGAACACGCGGAAGGGAAATACGGAAAACGGTGCGTCCGGGAACGCTATCAACAGTGATAAGCCCGTCATGGTCCGAGATGATCTTGCTCACCAATGCAAGGCCAAGCCCGGTGCCATTCTCGCGCCCCGAGATGAACGGATCGAACACGTCGCCCTTGATGTCCTGCGGCAGACCCGGACCATCGTCGATCACCTCGACCTGAAGTGGCAGAGGCTGGCCCGAGCCATCCGACCGCCGCATCCGGAACGAATGTTCGTAGTAGGTATGCAGGCGGATCGTCCCGCTGCCCTCTGCCGCCTCCGAGGCGTTCTTCAGAAGGTTGAGCACCACCTGCAACAACTGATCCGCATCGCCAAGCGCAAGCGGCAGCGACGGGTCGTAATCCTCAACGATCTTCATATGCGCGCCAAACCCGACAAGCGCCGAGCGTCGCGCCCGATCAAGCACATCATGGATATTGACCGGCTTCTGCTGCGGCGGCGACAGGTTGCCAAACTGTTCGACCTGCTCAAGAAGCTTTACGATCCGGCGGCTCTCCTCGACGATCAGGTCCGTAAACTCGAGGTCATCCGCCTCAAGGTTCATCGACAGAAGCTGTGCCGCGCCGGTAATGCCTGCCAGCGGGTTCTTGATCTCATGGGCCAGCATCTCTGCCATGCCGATCGCCGACTTGGCCGAGGATTTGACCCCGTGAGAGCGCGTCATCCGCCCCGCCAGTTCGCGCGAGGTGATGAGGAAAAGCATATAGCCCGGCTTGTTGCTCACCGGTGCGATCTTGAGGTTGCCCTGAATCGGCGGCCCTTCGCCGGTGCCGATATCGGCATCATTGACGAAAAGCGGTGTGCCATGATCGCGCGAGCGTTGCAGCGCGTTCTCGAGCGGCGCATCGACCGTCACCTTGTCCCAGACAGGCACCCCCCGCATCGACTTGGCCGAAGCGTTCAGGAAGCTTTCCGCCGCCGGGTTGATATCCTCGATAAGCTCGTCCGGATCGACCAGCAACGCCGGAACCGGCAGCGAATTCCAAATCGCTTCGTCGAACTCACTCATGCCACTTGCTTCCTATTTCCTGCATCCCGAAAAGCCTCCGGCAAGCGCGCCAGAACCTCTTTCGGATCACGACATGTCTGGATCAGGCGGCGCAGGTCGCCCGGTGTGCCCGCGTCGTCCATGTACCAACCCAAATGTTTGCGCGCGACGCGCAGTCCGAGATCTTGCCCGTAAAACGCCAGCATCGCCTCGTAATGTTCCGCCACCATCTCGGCGCGCGCCTCGCCTTCCGGGATCTCCGGCGCCTCCGCTCCAAAAAGATCGGCGGCAATCTGCGCCAGCGCCCAAGGACGCCCCTGCGCCCCGCGCCCGACCATGACGCCATCCGCGCCTGATGCCGCGAGCGCGCGTTGCGCGGTCTCGGTATCCACGATATCGCCATTGGCAATCACCGGGACGGTCACCGCTTGCTTGATCTCGGCAATCGCCGCCCAATCCGCCGCGCCCTTGTAGAACTGACAGCGCGTGCGCCCGTGGATCGTCACCATCTTCACACCCGCGCCCTCGGCGCGCTGCGCCAATTCGGGCGCGTTGCGCATCTCATCGTCCCAGCCAAGCCGCGTCTTCAGTGTCACCGGGATCGACACCGCCTCTACCACCGCCTCAATGAGGCTGAGCGCATGGTCTAGGTCTTTCATCAACGCCGACCCGGACGCCCCCGCGCCGCTCGCGCTGGTCACCTTCTTTGCCGGACAGCCCATATTGATATCGATGAGCGTCGCGCCATTGGCCTCAACCTGCCGCGCCGCCTCGGCCATCCAATAGGCATCGCGCCCGGCGATCTGCACCGAGGTATTGGCGCTCTCGAACCCAAGCTCCGCTTTCTCGCGCACGCCGGGCTTCTGCTGCACCATTTCCTGGCTCGCCACCATTTCTGATACGACCAACCCCGCGCCAAACCGCGAGACGAGGTCGCGGAACGGACGATCCGTGATCCCGGCCAACGGAGCGAGGAAGACGGGGGGTGTTAGCCTGAGTTGTGCGACTTCTACGGTCACTTGCCTATTCCTTGTGCAATATCTCGGTGCTAGCCGACTCGGGGGGGATGCTCAATCTTCGCACATCCGATTTTGAGGCGGAATTATGCACCTGATGAAAAAATAGGCAAATTTCCAGTCCCTTTCCGCGCACTCGCCCGCCGATGGAGCAGAAGTTCACGCAAGCCGGATCATCGGAACGTGGCATTTGGGCAATTCAGTTTCGCACCAAAACAGGCTAGAGAGACGTCATGAAAACCGCCGCCCTTATCGTCGCCGCCGGACGCGGCACCCGCGCTGGCCCCGGTGCGCCGAAACAATGGCGTCCGCTGGCCGGTCGGCGCGTGGCCGACTGGACCGTCGCCGCTTTCGCCGCCCATCCGGCCATCGACCTGATTCTCGCCGTGACCCACCCCGATGACGCCGCCGAAGCCGCAACGCTCGGAGTCGAAACGGTCGAGGGCGGGGCCACCCGCGCAGACTCCGTCCGCGCCGGTCTCGAAGCCCTCGAAGGGCGCGGTATCACCCATGTGCTGATCCATGACGTCGCGCGCGCCGGGATCACCGCGACGATCATCTCCGACGTTCTCACCGCGCTTAAGACCTCTCCCGGCGCAGCTCCCGCGCTCCCCGTCACCGACGCCCTCTGGCGCGGCACAGACGGCACCGTGTCAGGCACCGAGGACCGCACCGCGCTCTACCGCGCCCAAACCCCGCAAGGGTATCACTTCGATGCGATCCTTGCCGCGCATCGCGCCCATCCGGGCAATGCTGCCGATGACGTCGAGGTCGCCCGCGCCGCAGGGCTTGACGTCACCATCGTGCCGGGCAATGAAACCAACCTGAAGATCACCGCGCCCGAGGATTTCGCGCGCATGGAAAAGAGCTTACGAGGCGCAATGGATATCCGGCTTGGCAATGGTTTCGACGTGCACGCCTTTGATGACGGCGGCGATCACGTGACGCTCTGCGGCGTGCAAATCCCCCATACACGCGGCCTCAAGGGCCACTCCGACGCCGATGTGGGCATGCACGCCGTGACCGATGCGATCTATGGCGCGCTGGCGATGGGCGATATTGGCCGCCATTTCCCACCCTCCGACATGCAATGGAAAGGCGCCGACAGCGCGATCTTCCTCGACCATGCGGTGAAGCTCGCCGCCGAACACGGGTTCTCGATCTCCAATATCGACTGCACCCTGATCTGCGAACGCCCCAAGATCGGCCCCCATGCCGCCGCCATGACCAACCGCATGGCCGAGATCATGGGCCTCGAGACGGCGCGCATTTCGATCAAGGCCACCACAAGCGAAAAACTCGGCTTCACAGGCCGCGAAGAAGGGATTGCGGCGCTCGCCACCGCAACATTGGTAAAAGCATGAGCAGACAGATTTCCATTTTCTTCGGCGTCGGCCTCCTGCCTTGGGCACCCGGCACATGGGGCTCTCTCGCAGCCCTGATCCTCGGCTGGGGGATCGAGCGTTACCTGGGCTTCTGGCCCCTCGTCCTCGCCACGCTGATCGCCATCGTCGCGGGCTTCTGGGCCTGCAAGGTGGAACTTGCCGACCGCCCCGGCGACGACCCTTCCGAGATCGTCATCGACGAGGTCGCGGGCATGTGGCTCGCCATGCTGTTTCCGGCCTACGGGTTCTACATGCGCGACATGTCCATGGTCTGGCCCGGCCCGATCGCGGCCTTCCTCTTCTTCCGCCTCTTCGACATCAAAAAGCCGTGGCTCGTGGGCAAGGCAGATCGCCGCCACGATGCCGTGGGCGTCATGCTCGATGATCTCTGGGCCGGGGTCTTTGCCGGGATCGCCACGATCATCGCCGCCGCCATCTACCACATCTTCCTGATCTGATGAGCCTCGCCGCAGAGACCCTCGCCGCCGCCCGCGCCCGCGGCTGGAAGATCGCCACCGCCGAAAGCTGCACCGGCGGCATGGTATCGGCCGCGCTGACGGATGTGCCCGGCTCCTCCGACGTGGTCGAGCGCGGCTTTGTCACCTACACCAATCTCGCCAAGACCGAGATGCTTGGCGTGCGCGAGGCAACCCTTGCGACCCATGGCGCGGTCTCCGAAGAGGTGGCCCGTGAAATGGCGCTCGGCGCGCTGGTCAATTCCGATGCTGACCTCACCGTCTCCATCACCGGTATCGCTGGCCCCGGCGGGTCCGAGTTCAAACCCGAGGGGCGCGTCTGTTTCGGCCTCGCCACCCGCGCGGGCTGCAACACGGAAACCGTCGAGTTCGGCGCCTTGGGGCGCGCAGAGGTCCGCACGGCCGCACGGAATCACGCCCTGACCCTCCTGCGCGACGCCGCATCCTAAAGCCGCCCGCAATTTAATCTCACACCACACATTTGCGCCACTTTTTTAATCAAAGCGCAAATCGCCCATGTTTTGCGCACCCGTGCACGCAATTGCATCTATGTTTTGCACGTTCTTTCCGCTTTCTGACGCGAAAACCAACAGAAAAACGGAAAGGAAGGGACAATGAACGGAGCGGATACCGCCTGGATCATCGTGGCAACGGCCTTGGTCCTGTTCATGACATTGCCCGGTCTGGCGCTGTTTTACGGCGGCCTCGTCCGGGCGCGCAACGTCCTCAGCGTCTTCATGCAGGTCTATGGCATTGCCTGCCTGATGAGCATTCTCTGGCTCGCCTTTGGCTATACCATCGCCTTCGGCCCCGGCGAGACCGGGCTCTGGGGCGGGTTGGCCAAGATGTTCCTCATGGGCGTCACCGCCGAGAGCCTCTCGGGCACGCTCCCTGAAGTGCTGTTCTTCGCCTTCCAGATGACCTTCGCCATCATCACCCCGGCACTCATCGTCGGTGCCTATGTGGAACGGATCGGCTTTGGCTTTGTCCTCCTCTTCTCCGGCCTCTGGATGCTCCTTTGCTACGCACCCGTGGTGCACTGGATCTGGGGCGGCGGGATGCTCGCCGATGGCGGCCTCTTCGGCGAAACCGGCGTGCGTGACTTTGCGGGCGGCATCGTTGTCCACGAGACCGCAGGCATCGCCGCTCTTGTGATCGCCGTCTTCCTCGGTCCGCGCAAGAACCGTACCACACCCCCGCATGCGCCAGCCTATGTCTTTATTGGCGCAGCGATGCTCTGGGTCGGCTGGTTCGGCTTCAACGGCGGCTCGCAGCTTGCCGCAGATGGCGGCGCGGCCATGGCCCTCACCGTGACCCATATCTCCGCCGCAACCGCGTCCCTGTCTTGGGCCCTCTGGGAGAAGATCAAATATGGCAAAGCCTCGCTCGTCGGCATCGTCACCGGCACCATCGCAGGCCTCGCTTCGATCACCCCGGCCTCTGGCTTTGTTGGCCCGATCGAAGCGCTGATCATCGGCGCTGTGGCCGGTATCCTCTGCCAGGAAGCCGTGAACCTGATCCGCAACACGCTCGGCATTGACGACACGCTCGACGTCTTCGCCGTGCATGGTGTGGGTGGCATCTTTGGCACCATCATGATCGCCGTCTTCGGCGCAGGCACCTGGGTCGCACAGCTCGGCGGCCTCGCCGTGGTCGGCATCTTCACGCTCGTCGTCACTGTCGTGCTGGTGAAGCTCTGCGGCCTCATCACCCCGCTGCGTGTTGATGCCGAGACCGAGGTCAACGGCCTCGACCTCACAGTGCATGGCGAACGCGCCTACGACATCGTGTCCTAGCCACACGCTTGAACGGAACGACAAAGGGCGGGCCTCAGCGGGTCCGCCCTTTTCTATTGCCCTGCGCCCGCCGCCCCGTCAGGCCGCCTTCGGCGAGAGTATTTTTCCAGAGAAGAAGATCAGGGCGCCAACGCCCGGCCAATCGCCTCCGGGCTGGCCGCCGCCTCGATCAACGCCCAAAGCGCGCCCGTGCGGTCCTCACCGATGAGCGCCTCGGCCTTTGCCATAAGCCGCGCCGCACGATCCTCAAGGCGCATCGGTGCGTTGAGATCATGCGCCGCCTCAAGCACCGTGCCATCCTTGAGCGTGATCCGCACCCGCGCCTCTGTCTCTGCCAGCGCCTCATCCGCAACCACGCTCACGCAATCGCGCAAGGCGCGGAGCGCAGGGTCGGCGCACATCTCGGCCGAATAGCTCGCGAGCGCCGCCGTCGACACCCCCGAAAGCGCCATCGCCGCGACCATCCGGTAAGAGAACTTCGCCCCAAGCCCGGTCTCCGGAGCGGGCTGATTGCAGACCGTCATCCAGCGCGGATGGGTCGTAATCTCCACCGCCTGAACCTCCTCCGGCGCAGGCCGGTTCATGCCCCCAAGCGCCTCGAGCGTCGCATGCAGCCCGTGGCAACAGGCGTGGAACTTGTGGCTGATCCCGTCAAAAAGCCATGTCTCGCCAAGCCCGGCGAGCGCGCTGTCATTGGCCTCGCCCGCATGCGTCGGTCCAAAGCCTTGCGCGCATTCAAGCCCCTCAGGGTTCGGCACGAATCCCTTGGCGACCAACAGCACCGCCTCGACCCCGTTCGCCGCCGCAAGCCCCGCGTTATAAGGCTTTCCCATCGTCCCGAACTGCGATTTCAGCCCCGAGGCCCGCGTCGCCACAAGGCCAAGCGCCGCCGCGCTTTGGCGCGCGTCAAATCCGAAAAGCCGCGCTCCCGCCGCCGCCGCACCAAAAGCGCCCGCCGTGCCGGTCTGGTGAAATCCGGTCTGATAGTGACTCCGCCCGAGCCACACGCCAACCCGTACAGAGACCTCGATCCCGACAAGCGCAGCCTCCTGAAGCGCCGCGCCCGTCGCCCCCGCCCCTTCAGCGAGCGCCAGCGCAGCCGGCATCACCGCGACCGATGGGTGCCCGATATGGGCAAAATGCGTGTCGTCATAGTCAAGCGCATGGGACGTCGCCCCATTGACCAGCGCCGCCCCCCGCGCCGGCACCCGCTCGGCTGTGCCAAATAGCGACGCCTCGCCAAGCCCGCTTTCCTCGCAGACCATTTCACGACAAATCCGGGAAACAGGCTCCGTCGCCCCGGAAATCCCGCACGCGGCCCAGTCGAGCATCGACAGGCGCAGCATCTGCCGCGTCTCTTCCGGGGCTTCTGGGGCTTGGCTGATGAAAGCGGCAAGCGACTCGGTCAACATGGGCGTCCCTCCTGAGATCAGGAGGCCACCATAGCTTACGCCTGCGCGCCGTAAAGATCGGCGGCGCGTTTCTCAAAGGCGCGCACGATCCGGTGCATCGCCTCGTTAAAGACAACCCCGATCACCCCCTGCAGGATCGCGTTCTTGAACTCGAAATCGACAAAGAACGACACCTCGCAACCGCCTTCTACGTCCTTGAAATCCCATGTGGACTTGAGGAACTTGAACGGCCCGTCGAGGTACTCCGTGTCAATGCTCATCTCCGCATCCCGCAACAACACCCGGCTCCCGAACCGCTCGCGGAAGACCTTGAAGGAAATCACCAGGTCCGCCAGCATCAGCCGCGCCTCGCCCTCCGGCGTCACAGAGCGCACCCTTGCCGCCGCGCACCAAGGAAGGAACTTCGGATAAGAGGCCACGTCTGCGACGAGGTCATACATCTGCTTTGCCGTATAAGGCAGCGTGCGGGTCTCAGAGTGGGTCGGCATGTCGCCCCGTTTTCGCGTGGACAGTGGGCGTCCATTTCGTATGCTCAACGCGGAAAATCAAGGGGGTGTCATGCCAAAGCGTCCATATGTCATCGACCAGATGATCTCGGCCAAGTCCATCGCGGCCCGGATCGAGGAACTCTCCGACGAGATCGAGGCCGAGTTTGCCGATACCGACAAGCTCGTCGTTGTGGGCCTGTTGCGCGGGTCTTTCGTCTTCATCGCCGATCTGGTGCGCGAGCTGAACCTCGACGTCGAGGTCGACTTTCTCGAGGCGTCGTCTTACGGCAATGCCATGGAATCGAGCCGCGAGGTGCGCATCCTCAAGGATCTGCGCGGCGAGATCGAAGGGCGTGACGTGCTGGTGGTCGAGGATATCGTCGACACCGGCTTTACCCTCTCGCATGTGCTCCACATCCTCACGGCCCGCAAACCGCGCAAACTGCGCACCATCGCGCTTCTCGACAAACCCTCGCGCCGTGAAACGGATGTGAAGGCCGACTGGACCGGCTTTGAAATCCCGGATGAATTCGTGGTCGGCTATGGCATCGACTATGCCCAGCACAACCGCAACCTGCCCTTCATCGGCAAGGTCCGCTTCACCGAATGAGGTTCCCGACCCGCCAGCTCCTGCGCATGACGCGATGGGCGCGCAACCCGCCCTCGACGCGGCGGGTCCTCCTCTTCTTCGCGGTGCTGGCCGCCTGCCTCGCGCTATTTGCAATAGAACGTTTCATCGGCTGGCCCGATTGGCTCACCCCGAACATGACCCCCAAGGGCCGTATGTTCAAATAGCGCCGCCCCCTGTCTTCCTCTTGCCAGAAATATCCCGGGGGGCTTGGGGGGCTGGCCCCCCAATTCAACATGAGGTTCTCGGGGGGGGGGCCAATTGAAATCGGGGGTCTGGGGGCTTGCCCCCAGCCACGCCCAACGCTTTCGAGGCGCAGCCCCGCTGCGCCTCGAAAGGGGCGGGAGCGCCCCTAGTTCTTGGAGAGTTTCGCCATCCGCGCATCGCGCAGTTTCGCGAAATCATCGCCCGCATGGTAGGAGGACCGGGTGAGCGGCGTCGCCGACACCATCAGGAACCCCTTGCCATAGGCCGCTTTCTCATAGCCTGCGAATTCTTCGGGCGTGACGAACCGATCCACCGCGTGGTGCTTCGGTGTCGGCTGAAGATACTGGCCGATGGTGAGGAAATCGATATCGGCGGCGCGCATGTCTTCCATGACCTGATGCACCGCCTGTTTGTCCTCGCCAAGCCCGACCATGATGCCCGACTTGGTGAACATCGTCGGATCAATTTCCTTCACCCGCTGCAACAGGCGCAGGGAATGGAAATACCGCGCGCCGGGGCGCACTTCCGGATAGAGGCCGGGCACGGTTTCGAGGTTGTGGTTGAACACATCCGGCTTCGCCGCCACGACCACCTCAAGCACCTCGGGCTTACAGCGGATGAAATCCGGCGTCAGAATCTCGATCGTGGTGTCGGGGCTGCGATGGCGAATGGCGCGAATGGTCTGGGCGAAATGCTCTGCCCCGCCATCTTCGATATCGTCGCGGTCCACCGAGGTGATGACCACGTGGTTGAGGCCAAGCTTCTGCACCGCATCCGCAACGCGGCCCGGCTCGAACACGTCAAGATCTTCGGGCGGCTTGCCTGTCGCGATGTTGCAGAAGGTGCAGGCGCGGGTGCAGACCTCGCCCATGATCATCATCGTGGCGTGGCCCTGGCTCCAACATTCGCCGGCGTTCGGACAGCCCGCCTCTTCACAGACCGTGACAAGCTTGTGCTCGCGCATGATCTTGTGGGTCTGGCGATAGCCTTCGCCCATCGGGGCTTTGACGCGGATCCAGCTTGGCTTCTTGGGCTGGGCATTGTCAGGACGGTGCGCCTTTTCGGGGTGGCGTTCCTGGGGAATCTTGAGATCACGCATGCGAGGTCTTTCTTCGCTCATTTGGTCCCGTCTAACACAGAAACGCAGCGCGCGCCCTGTCGCATTCCGGGACCCGGGTCTTCGCCCCTGACATAGCGTAAAGCGATCCGGAGCGAAAGACACCGCGCAAAAGCGCGTCGAGGACTGGCAAAAGGCGGCGCAGCCGTTCCGACAAACACCGCCTCCATCGCTCGCTGTTGGCTCAGAACCTCAAGCGATATCCCTTGCCGCCGCTCTTGGCCGCGCTCTCATCCGATCATCGGCCCCGCGCCATCCTTTTGCGATCGGTAGTGCTCACAAAGCCGAGTGAGCGCAATGCGCAGCACGATCTTGCCGGACCGGGCCGACCAGCCAAGGCGCTTTTCCGTCCGCTCAAGCCCCTCAAGGAAACAGCAACACCGAAGCGCCACATCCGCCAATCCCTCGCCCAGATCAGCCAGCGCCGCCTCGACCCGCCCCCGCGCCAGATCCGGCAGGGCGCTCCCACGCGGGTCGCCCGGCCCCGCGTCGCCCGCAATCAGCGCGAGCCAATCCTGAGGCGTGATCCCGCCCATCTGTGCGATCTCGAAATCTTCACGAAGCCGCTCACCGGCCGCAACCTGCGCCGGGCTGAGAAAGGGGGTGCCGTCCCGGTCCCGCCGCCGCGCCAGCGCAACAAGCGGCGAATCCGCAGTCGAAAACCGCGCCCCGCCAATTGCTTCCCGCGCCTCGTCCAACCCCTCACCTAGATGCGGATTGGCAAAGCCCGCCTGGGCCTCGGCAAAACCCGTGGCACGGTTCTCCTGCGCCGCCAAAAGCCGGTTCAGCGACGCCCGCCCGGCCGCCGTGACGTGATATCGCGAGATCCGCCCCGGTTGTGGACACGCGATCCAAGCCTGAAGCGCCATTGCCTCGACAATCTCGGGATCGACCGTGGCCGTGCGCGCCGCAACCTCCGCATCCTCGCGCACCACCACCGCTTTCTCCATATCCTGCGCCACCGCGAGCACCGCCCCCGGCTCACAGAGATGGCGCAGCACCCGTCGTGCTTCACGTTCGAATTTTGGCGTGTCCGGCATTGCACCGGGTCCGGCATTGGCTTGCATGAGGGCCATCTCCTCGTCTGTGGGAAGGCGTGCCGCGGGAAGGAACAATTCCGCGAGCCGGTCGAGCACCCGATCCACCAAGGGATCGTCCCGACGCGTCTCGATCTTGCGGACCTGCCGCAAGACGGTCGACGGATGAAGCGCCTCGCGACGCCCAAGCTCACGCAGAGACCACCCCAGAGCCGTATGCGCCAAATAGCGTTTTGCTTCGTCCGGCACCCACCCCGGCACCTTCGCTGATCCGGTCTCCATACGCATCCGTTCGAGCCCCATACTGGTCAGTCATTCGCCCGTAGTTATCCACAGACTTTTCCCTAAAATTGTTCACAACCTAAGCGCGAACCCTTACCCAGTGGTTAACATTCGCTCGGTAGGTCCATGATTGTTTCTCATTTATGAACAATGCCGAAATCCCGCGAACGCTGTATTTCTCGATCCGCAACACCCTCTAGGGTTGTGTCATGCAAGAGACATCACGCGACTGATGGAGATATGCGATGCAAGATATCCTGACCCGACTGAACGCCCTGCGCCGTCCCCGCCTGTTGATCCGCGCCGCCCGTGCCGGGGTAGATGACTATATGCGCGCGCCACATCTCGCGCGCCTGCTGGGGTATGGCCAAAAGGCCCCGCGCAGCGGACCGGCGCTGATGCGCCTGATGGAGATGGAAGCAGAGGTCAACGCCCAGCGCACAAGCGGCGATGCCGCCTATTCGCTGGTGCGTCATGTCGATCTCTTGATCGCGATGTTGGCCGAGGCCCGCTTGCTGCGGGCCACGCGGCCGGATTTGCCGAGCTGAGGCGCTTTACATGAAGGCGTCGGGCACCGACGCCTTTTTCTCGGCGACATAGGCGTGGAGCGCGGCCTCGACGGCCGGGTCCATCGCGGGCTTTTGGTAGGCGTCGAGAAGCTTCTTGACCCGCTCGCCCGCAAGAACCTGCGTATCGCGCGCACCTTCTTCTTCCCATGTCTCGAAGGGCTTGTAATCAAGCACTTCCGAGCGCCAGAAGGCCTCTTTGAAATTCGCCTGCGTGTGATCGCATCCAAGGTAATGGCCGCCCGGCCCCACCTCGCGGATCGCGTCCATCGCCTGCGCGTTCTCATCAGAGGCCACGCCCTGCGCCATTTTGTGCAGCGTGCCAAGCTGGTCGGCATCCATGACGAACTTTTCAAAGCTCGACACGAGCCCGCCTTCGAGCCAGCCACAGCTATGCAGCATGAAGTTCACGCCGCCCATGAGCACCGCATTATGGGTATGCGCGGTCTCGTAGGCTGCCTGTGCATCCGGCAGTTTCGAGCCGCAAAGACCACCACCCGACCGGAACGGCAGGCCAAGACGCCGCGCAAGCTGCCCAGCGCCATAGAGAATCTGGCTCGCTTCCGGGGTGCCAAAGGTCGGTGCGCCCGAGTTCATGTCAATCGAGGTCACGAAGGCCCCAAAGATCACCGGCGCGCCGGGACGGATAAGCTGGCTATAGGCCACACCTGCAAGCACCTCGGCCAGAACCTGCGTCAACGTCCCCGCAACCGAGACCGGCGCCATGGCACCGCCCACGATAAAGGGCGAAATGATGCAGGCCTGATTGTTCTGCGCATACACTTCAAGCGCGCCCATCATCACCTCGTCAAAGGTCAGCGGCGAATTGATGTTGATGAGCGAGGTCATCACGGTGTTTTCCTGTACGAACTCTTTGCCGAACAGGATCTCGCACATCTCCACGCTATCACGCGCCCGGCTCGGGTCTGTCACAGAGCCCATGAACGGCTTGTCCGAAAGCGTCATATGCGCAAGCAGCATGTCGAGGTGGCGCTTGTTGACCGGCACATCGGTCGGTTCGCACACCGTGCCGCCCGAATGGTGAAGCCACTTGGACATATAGCCAAGTTTCACAAACTTCTCAAAGTCATCCATGGTGGCATAGCGGCGACCGCCATCAAGGTCGCGCACAAAGGGCGGGCCATAGACCGGCGCGCAAACGAGGGTCTTGCCACCGATCTCGACATTGCGCGAAGGATTACGCGCATGCTGCACGAAGGAAGACGGCGCCGTCTTGCAAAGCTCACGCGCCATGCCACGCGGAATGCGCACGTGCTCACCATCGACATCTGCCCCGGCCTGACGCCAACGCGCCAGTGCGGTGGGATTCTCGACAAAGTTCACGCCAACCTCTTCAAGGATGGTCTCGGCGTTGTATTCGATGATCTCGATCGCTTCCTCGGTGAGGATTTCGAACAGCGGAATATTGCGCTCGATATACTTCGCCGCCTCGATCTTCAGCGTGCCGCGTTCGGCCCGTCGTGCCGCACCGCCACCACCGCGTGCCCGTCTGCGCCCTGCTTCTGCCATATCGCGTTCTCCCCGTGGATCAGAATCTTGACGATTCTATACCCCGCACCCGGCCTCGCCCCGCCGCAGGATAACGGCGATCAAGGGAGGAAAACGACATAAAGGCCGAGATCAGGCGCCATCACCACCATCATATCAAGGCGCAGGTGCCGTTAGTCCTCTTTCCAACGCAGCTGATCGAGCCCCACCTGCGCGCGCGACCACTCGACCAAACCACCGTATTCGAGGCTGGCTTTCTTCTCCGGGTGCTGGTCTGTCCAACGCTTGCAATGAAGCCACATGGTGCAGCCGCGCCAATTCGCCTTCTTCACCTTCCCGCTCGCCGCATCCGGACGCCAGCCTTGGCCCAGCGCATCTGTCAGAAACCCATGTGTGCATTCGTAATACTCATGCCCCCACGATAGCTTTTCGATGGATTTCAACCGGATAACGAGGCCAATCCCATCCCGGATTTCCCAGCCACCGCGCCACCGCGCGCCATAACCCGGTGTCGATCCCCGAATGACCGAGCCCCGCGCAATCGCCGCGCCATTGCCATAGAGGATCGTATCGGTGCTGTTGGCCGGGAACTGCCGCCACACTGTCGTGCCACGCCCCACAAAGTCGACCGACACAGGGTTCACGTATTTGACCTCATACGGGTCATTGAGCAGGCTCTTGCGCTTGACCTCCATCTCGGGCGCATAAACTTGCGGCGGATAGGCGTCCAATTCGGCCGCGTCACAGAATTGATCCCCGTCCCGCGTCTCATTGACGATAAACGTCTCTCCCCGCCCCGTCGGGGCCGCGGGGGCCGCAGCAACCGGCGCGGGCTTTGGCGCCGGTGCCACCGAAGGCCGCGCCTTTGCGACAGGCACAGATGGCGCGGGTGCTCGCCCGCCTTGACTGCGCAGCGCATCAATCGCCTTGCGTGATCCCTTGAGGCTCAGGCGCATGGTCTTGAAACTGTTGGACTGATAGCTCGCCCGCGTCTGATAGCGAAACGCGATGTCCCGCCCCGATTGGAACGCCTCAAGCGTCTGGCCCAGCGCCCCCGCCGGAATCGGAACCCGCACCTGCGCGCTCGCGATGCCATCACCGCCCTGATATTCGGTCATACAGGCCCGCCCGTAACAGCCATTGGCAGCGATCTCGCGCTCGCGGCCATCGGAAAAGGCGATGCTGGCCCCCATGAAATGGATCATCGGATCATCGGAATCGCGAAAGAACCCGTAGTAATAGCCCCCTGTCTCCTGATCCCGCCCAAGGAACACCTGCGCGATCAACACCCCGTTCTGACGCAGATCCCAGCTCGCTTCGCCGTCTCTGGTCACCCATCCCCCGGCGACACCGGAACGCGTCGGCGCGGCGGGCCGCATGTATTGGCGATAGGACCACCCCACGACGCCGCTCGGCAGAACCACGTTCGACCAATTGCCGCGCCGCTCCACTTCCTCGACCCGAAGCCCATTATCCATCCGCTGTAACACACGATAAGATGTCCCCGGCCCACTGCGCAGGTTGAGCCAGCCATCCTTGGGATCATCCACGATCAACGTCTCCGCCCGCCCCCCGGTGGCAAGCGTCAGGAAAAACAGCCCCAAAACCAATATACGTTTCATCTGCAATCCCCTTCTGAAAGGCCAATCATAGCACAATGCGCCATCGAAGCGCGCTCTGACAAGCTTGAGCCCCGCTCTCCCACCGCCCCACAACGCAATCTCTCTTGCCGACTCGCGTCCAATTCCTTAATCGGCTGGCATGAGTGACACATCCCACGCCCGCCTTCTCATTATCGACTTCGGTAGCCAGGTAACGCAGCTCATCGCGCGCCGCCTGCGCGAGTTGAACGTCTATTGCGAAATCCACCCCTATCAGAACGTCACGATGGACATGGTCCGCGAGATGGCGCCAAAGGCGATCATCTTCTCCGGCGGCCCCGATAGCGTGACCCGCGAAGGAAGCCCGCGCGCCCCGCAGGAGATCTTCGACTACGGTGTGCCGATCCTCGGTATCTGCTACGGCCAACAAGTGATGATGCAGCAACTGGGCGGGCGCGTGGAATCCGGGCATGGCACCGCCGAGTTCGGTCGCGCCTATGTCAAAGAGACCCAGAAACTCGACCTGCTCGAGGGCTGGTATCAGGACGGCGACGAACAGGTCTGGATGTCGCATGGTGACCACGTGGCGGAAATCGCGCCGGGCTTTGAGGTCTACGGCACCTCGCCGGGCGCCCCCTTCGCCATCACCGCCGACACCAAGCGCCATTTCTACGCCGTGCAGTTCCACCCCGAGGTGCACCACACCCCGAACGGCGCAAAGCTCTATGAGCAATTCGTGAAGCTCGCCGGGTTCAAGGGCGACTGGACCATGGGCGCCTACCGCGAAGAAGCCATCAAGGCGATCCGCGAACAGGTGGGCGACGCGCATGTGATCTGCGGTCTCTCCGGTGGCGTCGATAGCTCGGTGACCGCGATCCTCCTCCACGAAGCCATCGGCGACCAACTGACCTGTGTCTTCGTCGACCATGGCCTCCTGCGCAATGGTGAGGCCGAAGAGGTCGTCACCATGTTCCGCGACAATTACAACATCAAGCTGATCCACGCCGACGAGACCGATCTCTTCCTTGGCGAGCTTGAGGGCCAGTCCGACCCCGAGACCAAGCGCAAGATCATTGGCAAGCTCTTCATCGATGTGTTCCAGAAACACGCCGACACGATCGAAGACGCCACCTTCCTCGCCCAAGGCACGCTCTACCCCGATGTCATTGAATCGGTGAGCTTTTCCGGCGGCCCCTCGGTCACGATCAAATCGCACCACAATGTCGGCGGCCTGCCCGAGAAGATGGGCCTGAAGCTGGTCGAGCCGCTGCGCGAGTTGTTCAAAGACGAGGTCCGCGCCCTTGGCCGCGAACTCGGCCTGCCGCAATCGTTCATCGGGCGTCACCCCTTCCCGGGACCGGGCCTCGCCATCCGCTGCCCCGGCGAGATCACCCGCGAAAAGCTCGACATCCTGCGCGAGGCCGACGCGGTCTATATCGACCAGATCCGCAAACACGGCCTCTATGACGAGATCTGGCAGGCTTTCGTCGCGATCCTGCCGGTCCGCACCGTTGGCGTGATGGGCGACGGGCGCACCTATGACTATGCCTGCGCCCTGCGTGCCGTGACCTCCGTCGATGGCATGACCGCGGATTACTATCCGTTCTCCCATGAGTTCCTCGGTGAAACCGCGACCCGGATCATCAACGAGGTCAAAGGCATCAACCGCGTGACCTATGACGTGACCTCGAAACCGCCGGGCACCATCGAGTGGGAGTAATCCCCACCCGAATCTCTCCTACACCGGGCGCAGCCCGATGATGTCGCGCAACACAGGCGCGGTGCGGTGCTTCCTGTTTCAACTCCGGTGCCGCGTGCCCCTGTGGGTGATCGGTCGCGGGACGATATTGGTGCTGCGCGAGCGCCTGACCCATCGCGGCGCCCAACGGCAAAAGGCCGAGGCCGCGATGGCCGCCTTTCGTTCCTGTCGCGACCGCCACGCCTTCGATACCGATTGGTTTAGCGCCAATATCCCCCTTTGGCAGCGCTTGATCGCAGAGGAAGGCCTCGCCACACGCCCCGATCTGGCCTGTCTCGAAATCGGAAGCTGGCAGGGGCTCTCTGCCCTCTACACACTGACCGCCCTCCCCCGCGCGCAACTGACCTGCGTCGACACATGGCAAGGCGCAGATGAGCATCAGGACGATCGCTTTGTCTGTCCCACCATCCTAGCCAGCGTCGAACAGCGCTTCGATGAAAACCTCGCCCCCTTCTGCGACCGCATCACCAAGGTCAAATCGACCTCCGCGGCCTTCTACGCGCAAACCCCGCCCGGCCCCCGATATGACCTGATCTATGTGGACGGCGCGCATCACCGCGATGATGTCATGGCCGATGCGATCCACTGTTTCGACCTGCTGAAACCCGGCGGCGTGATGATCTTCGACGATTACTGTTGGCAACATTACGAAAAGCCCGCCGACAATCCCGCAGGCGCGATCAACGCCTTCTTGCGCCGCAAACGCACCGAGATCGCCCTGATCGGGTACGGGCCACAGGTTGCGATCCGCAAGACATAGCTCCGAACAGCGGCGCAATCATCGCTTGCCGCACCTGCACCCGGACTCTAGTCTCATACGTCAAAGACATTTCACGGAAAGACCATTGCCTCACCTTGCCTTTCGATCGCTGACCCGGACCTATTCCCCGAAGAGCGACACCCCCGAATGACCTTCCTGGACAAGCTCACCCAGAAATGGCGAAACCGCGCGGATCTCGCAAAATACCGCGTCCATGCCCACCCAAAGACCTATGATTGGAAGTGGGAGGAAAAGGGTTTCAACCGCATCGCGCTCGTCAATCACCTCCTGAGCGCGACCCAAGGCGCACAGAGCGCCTATCTCGAGATCGGCTGCGCCAGCAATAGCCTGTTCAACTCCGTCGCCTGCCTCGACAAGACTGGCGTGGACCCGGCCTCGGGCGGCACCCACCGCATGACCTCGGACGCCTTCTTTGCCGCGAATACCCGCCGCTTCGACGTGATCTTCATCGACGGTCTGCACGAATACGCCCAAGTGCGCCGTGACGCCCTGAACGCGTTGGCCGTCCTGAAAGACGGCGGTTGGATCGCGTTCCACGATTTCCTTCCCGCCGACTGGCAACAACATCACGTCCCCCGCCTGAGCCCCGCTTGGACCGGCGATTGCTGGAAACTCGCGGTCGAACTGCGCGAGGCCACGGGCCTTGCCTTTCGCATCGTCGAGATCGACCATGGCGTCGGCCTGATTCAAAAAACCTCTGACAACCCCCACATTCCCGACCTCTCCGAAAGCCTCGCGCCCGCCCAATTCGACCGCTTCGTTGCCGAACTGGACAGCCTGCCTCTCTGCAGCTTCCAAGACGCCATCGCCTTTGTGGGCAATACCCCGATCAAAAGGGCTGCTCATGTATAAGAACATCTTCGTGCTCTGCACCGGTCGCTGCGGAAGCACGACCTTCTCCAAGGCCTGCGCCCATCTGACCAACTACTCCGCAGGCCACGAGACCCGCACCCACATGCTCGGCGCCGCGCGCCTTGCCTATCCCGCTTTCCATATCGAAGCCGACAACCGGCTAAGCTGGCTGCTCGGGCGCCTTGATGCGGCCTATGGTGACAATGCCTTCTATGTGCACCTCGAACGCGACCGCCGTGCCACCGTCAAAAGCTACGCCAAGCGCAAGGGTGGGATCATCTCGGCCTACAAAGGCGGTGGTATTCTGCTGCATTGCAAAGAAACCGACCGCGAGAAACTCGCCGAGGACTATGTCGACACCGTGACCGAGAACATCCGCCACTTCCTGCGCGACAAGACCCACAAAATGCCTTTCCGCCTCGAATACGCCCAAGCGGACTTCAAACGCTTCGTGCGGCTGGTCTCGGCCGAAGGCGATCTCGACCGCGCCCGCGCCGAATTCCACGTACCCCACAACGCGAGCTGACCTCGCCCGCGGCATTTTCCGGGCACCGGTGGTTTTGCCCTTTTGTTTCCGCGCCTGCTGACACAAACTGCGCGCCGAAACCGCGAGAAAGACCCCGATGTCCGATACGTTCAAGGCCGCGCTCTGGATGAGCGGCGCCATTCTCTCCTTCTCATCCATGGCCATCGCAGGCCGCGCCGTCTCCTTTGAACTCGATACGTTTGAGATCATGATGTATCGCTCTTTCGTCGGCGTGGTCATCGTCCTCATCGTCGCCAGCCTCGCCGGAACCCTGAATCAGGTCAGCCGCGATAAGCTTGGCCTGCATCTCTTTCGCAACATCTCGCATTTCGCCGGTCAGAACCTCTGGTTCTACTCGATCACCGTCATCCCCCTGGCCCAGGTGTTCGCGCTCGAGTTCACGTCGCCGATCTGGGTCTTGGTGCTCTCGCCCCTGTTCCTCGGCGAACGGCTGACCCCGATGCGCGCGCTCGCCGCGCTGCTCGGCTTTATCGGTATCCTGATCGTCGCCCGCCCCGGTGTCGGCACCTTCCACCACGGCCTCGTGACCGCCGCCATTGCCGCCATCGGCTTTGCAGGCTCGATCATCCTGACCAAGAAACTGACCCGCACCGCGACGATCACCTGCATCCTCTTCTACCTGACCACGATGCAGGCGGTGTTCGGCATCCTGTTTGCAGGTTTCGATCTCGACATCGCCCTGCCCTCGGCCTCAAGCGTGCCTTGGCTGATCCTGATCGGCTGTGCCGGGCTGCTGGCGCATTATTGCCTGACCACGGCGCTCTCCATCGCACCGGCAACCGTCGTCGTGCCCATCGACTTCATCCGCCTGCCCGCCATCGCGATCATCGGCATGCTGCTCTATGAGGAACCGCTCGATATCTTCGTTTTCCTCGGGGCGGTGCTGATCTTCGGCGGCAATTACCTCAACATCTGGTTCGAAACACGCCCGCAAAAAGCGTGACAAAAAGAGCACATATACAGCAAAAAGAATAAATAAACGCATCTTTCGTATGTATCTATTACCGCCTTACGTTGGGTGACGAGTTGACGAATAGCCTCCCGGTTCGGTTCCTTTTCCGCACTAGGGAGGAAAAATAATGACGTGAAACAAACTCGTACTTGTCGCCATGGCGACATCGACTCTTGCGCTCTGCGCGGGACAGACCATCGCCGGGGGGCTCGATCGCTCCGGCCAAAGCACAAGCGCTATCTTCAACGAACCCGGCACCGCAAGCCTGTCCTACGGCAGCGTGCAGCCCTCGGTTACCGGCACGGACGCGCTCGGCAATAGCTATGACGTCGCCGAGGACTATCAGGTGACAACCCTGTCCTACACCGGTGCCTTTTCGGACAAGCTCACCTATGCGCTGATCATCGATCAGCCCTATGGCGCCAATGTCAGCTACGGCAACAGCCCCCTGACCTCGGTGCTTGGCGGCACCATGGCCGACCTCTCAAGCGATGCCGCGACCTTCGTCGCCCGCTATGCGATCACCGATCGTTTCAGCATCCTTGGCGGCGTGAGCATCGAAGGCGTGCAAGGCAACGTGAGCCTGAATGGCCTCGCCTATCAAACTGCCATCGCAACCTCGGCCGTCACCTCGGCGTTCAACTCGGTCCTGCCCAATGTGCTGCCCGATCTCACGAGCACCGTGCTCAACGCGGCCCTCGCCGGAAGCGCGACGGCCCAAGCCGCCATTGATACGCTCTACGGCCCCGGCACCTTCGCCTCGCTCGCCGCTCAGGTCGGCACTGCGGCTTCCACCTTCGTCAGCACCGGCGGCTACAAGTTTGCCATGCAGAACGATACGTCCATCGGCTACCTGATCGGCGCCGCCTACGAGATCCCCGACATCGCCCTGCGCCTCGCCGCCACATACCGCTTCGAGACAGAGCACAGCGCCAGCACGACAGAGAACCTGCTCGGCATTACCCAGAACGGCACCGTCGACTATGTAACGCCACAGTCGTTCAACCTCGACTTCCAGACAGGCATCGCCCAGAACACCCTTCTGACCGCGAACTTTCGCTGGACCGATTTCTCCTCGGTGGACGTGGTGCCCGATTTGCTCGGCAATGACCTCGTCAACCTCGAGAACGCGCGGCGCTTCTCGCTCGGGATTGCCCGACGCTTCTCTGACTCCTTTGCCGGGTCCGTCTCGATCAGCTACGAGCCCGACACCCATAGCGCGACCGTCTCGCCGCTTGGGCCGACAGACGGGCTCTATGGTCTGACCATCGGCGGCCGCTACACCCACAAGAACATCAATATCACAGGCGGGGTGAACTATACGTGGCTCGGTGACGCCAATGCCGGTGTCGCCGGTGTGCCCGTGGCCTCCTTTAACGACAACCATGTGATCGGTGTGGGCCTAAAGGCGGAAATCACCTTCTGATCCAAGCCACAGTCGAAAACATCCGCCCCCGCGCTTTCCGGCGCGGGGGCTTTGCTTTGCGCAGGAAACGGGTCGTGTCGCCCCACCCCTTGCCGCTACACCTGCCCCATGACCCAGATGTCCCTCTCTCCCCGCGCATGGGCCGAGCTGTTCCTGCTCGGCGCGATCTGGGGTGGCGTTTTCCTCGCCGCCCGCCTCGCCCTGAACGAAATCGGCGTACTGACCGCCGTGGCCCACCGCACCGTCTGGGCCGCGCTCACCCTCTGGGGCGTGGTGCTTTGGCTGCGCCTGCCGGTGCCGACCTCCCCCCGGCTCTGGGCCGCCTTCGCCATCATGGGGCTCCTGAACAACCTCATCCCCTTCACCCTCCTCAACTGGGCACAGCTTCATATCGAAAGCGGCCTCGCCTCGATCTTCAACGCCACCACAGCCGTCTTTGGCGTGCTCGTCGCCGCCGCGATCTTCGCGGATGAAAGGCTGACCCGGCAGAAACTGCTGGGGGTCACGCTCGGCTTTCTCGGTGTCGCGACGGCCATCGGCCTCGAGAACCTCGCCCGCTTCGACCCGCGCGCCCTTGCCCAATGGGCAGCCCTTGGCGCAACCCTCTCTTATGCCGTCGCCGGGGCCTGGGCACGCAAGGCGCTCTCTGGCCTCGCGCCCCAGATTGCCGCCGCAGGGATGCTCACCTGCTCCGCCCTCGTTGCCCTGCCGCTCGCATGGATCGTCGATGGCCCGCTGACCCTTGCGATCTCCCCTGTGACATGGGGCGCGCTGGCCTATTACGCGGTGATCGGCACGGCGCTCGCCTACCTGCTCTACTACCGCGTCCTCGCCATGGCCGGGAGCGGCAACCTCATGTTGGTGACCCTCCTGATCCCGCCCTTCGCCATCGCCCTTGGTGCGCTCGTCCTTGGCGAGGCTCTGGCCCCGCGCGCCTATTTCGGCTTCGTCCTCCTCGCGCTTGGCCTCCTCGTCCTCAATGGCCGATTGCCCCTCCCAAGACGGCGCGCCCTGCCGCGTTAACCGGGACGGTGCATAAACGACTCGCCACAGACCCAATACAGACGCGATACCGACGCAATACCGACGTTGGTTTTGTCGTTAACCCAAATCCCGTTTGACCCCTTCGCCCCTGCCCGCTACCACATTGCAAACACTCACGAGGGACAGGCCCCGATGATCTATCAAAGCGCACAGGACTGGCGGGACGCCGAGCAGAAGAAGGTGCTTCTCTTCGGCATGTCTGGCCTTGGAAAAACACATGTTTCCAACACCTTGCGCTCTCAAGGCGATTGGTTTCACTATTCCATCGACTACCGTATCGGCACCCGCTACATGGGCGAACACATCACGGATTCCTGTATCCAGGCCGCGATGGAGCACCCCTACCTGCGCGAAATGCTGCTGCGGGATGCGATCTATATCGCCCCCAACGTCCACACCCACGACCTCACCGCCGTCTCCACCTACCTCAGCAAACCCGGCAACCCCGCCAAGAACGGCCTGCCCATCGACGAATATCGTCGCCGTCAGGATCAGTTTAAAAACGCGGAAATTCATGCACTTATGGACACCGAGCATTTCATTGACCGGGCCCGCAAAGTCTATGGATACGACCATTTCATCTGCGACACGGGCGGTTCGATCTGCGAGTGGGTCGACCCGTCGAACCCCGCCGACACCATCATGACCGAGCTTTCGGCCCAGACGCTTATGGTCTGGATCGAAGGCTCCGACGCCCACACCGAGGAACTCGTGCGCCGCTTCGACGCCGCGCCGAAACCGATGGCGTATCAGCCTGAGTTCCTTTCGCGTGCGTGGTCGGAATATCTCAATGAATTCAAAGTCCAAGAAGACGCGGTTGATCCCGATCATTTCATCCGCTGGACCTATGCACAGGCGCTTGCCCATCGCCAACCGCGCTACGCAGCGATGGCCAATTGGGGCGTGACCGTCTGTGCCGAAGAGGTCGCCGCCGTCCAAAGCGCTGTCGATTTCGAAGACTTGATCGCCAAGGCTCTTGATCGCCGCACCGAAACCCCTACCTAACCCTCTGCAATCCAACAAGAAGTTCAGAACCCATGCCGATAAAACTGCCCTCCGACCTGCCTGCCTATGACGTGCTCTCGCGCGAAGGCGTCATGGTCATGTCCGAGGATCAGGCTGCCCGGCAGGACATCCGCCCGTTGCGGATTGGCCTTTTGAACCTCATGCCCAAGAAGATCCAGACCGAGAACCAATTCGCCCGCCTGATCGGGGCCACCGCGATTCAGATCGAGCTTTCTCTGATCCGCATGAGCGAGCACAAACCCCGCAATACCGGGGCCGATCACATGGCCGAATTCTACCGTCCTTTCAACGAGGTAAAGGCCACGGGCGAGAAATTCGACGGGTTCATCATCACTGGCGCGCCGATCGAACACCTTTCCTTTACCGATGTCACCTATTGGAAGGAACTGTGCGAGGTTTTTGAGTGGACCAAGACCCATGTTCATTCGACGTTCGGCGTCTGCTGGGGCGGCATGGCGATGATCAACTACTTTCACGGGGTCAAGAAACACATGCTCGACGCCAAGGCCTTTGGCTGTTTCCGGCATCGCAACATGGACCCCGCCTCGCACTACCTGCGCGGTTTCTCGGATGATTGCGTCATCCCTGTGAGCCGCTGGACCGAGATGAAACAAGGCGAGATCGATGCGATCCCGGCCCTCAAGACATTGTTGTCCTCCGATACGGTCGGCCCCTGCCTCGTTGAGGAACCGGACCGCCGCGCGCTCTATATCTTCAATCACTTTGAGTATGATAGCGACACGCTCAAACAGGAATATGATCGCGACGTGGCCGACGGCACCCCGATCAACGTCCCTGCAAACTACTATCCGGACGACGATCCGACAAAACCTCCGCTCAATCGCTGGAGAAGTCACGCGCACCTGCTATATGGCAATTGGATCACCGAGATCTACGAAACAACGCCGTATGACATGAGCGAGATTGGCCATTAAACTCCTGATTTACCTTGTTATTCTCCTTGCGCTCTTTGCCGCGCTGACGCTCTACCTTGCCAAGCGGCACGAACGCCGCGCCGAGGCGAGCCACCCGCCCGAGGGCCAATTCGTGACGATTGACGGCCACCGCGTGCACGTCGTCGTGCGCGGTTCTGGCCCCGATCTCGTGCTGATCCATGGCGCGAGCGGCAGCACCCGCGACATGACTTTTGAGCTCGTCGGTCATCTTGAGGATCGCTACCGCGTCTTGGTCTTTGATCGCCCCGGCCTCGGCTATACCGACCGGATCAACAGCACCGGCGCGACCATCACCCAACAGGCCGACCTCCTGTCGCGCGCCGCCGCCGAACTCGGCGCTGAGGCCCCCATCGTCATGGGCCAGAGCTATGGCGGCGCCGTGGCGCTTGCATGGGCCGTGCACTACCCCGAGCGCATCTCGGCCCTCGTGCCCCTCGCCGCTGCTTCGGGCACATGGGAAACAGGCCTCGACGCCTTCTACCGCGTGACCTCGCACCCTTGGCTCGGCCCGCTCGCGATCCCCCTCATCACCGCCTATGTGAGCGACGACTATGTGGCGGGCGTCATGGAAGGCATCTTCACGCCACAGGCCGTCCCCGAGGGCTATAGCGCCTACTTTGGCCCCGGACTGACACTGCGCCGCAAGACCCTGCGCGCCAATGCCCTGCAACGCGCCAATCTCCTCGACGAAATCGACGCCCTCGTGCCGCGCTACGGCGAGATCGAGGTGCCAACCGAGATCGTCCATGGCGACTCTGATCCCACCGTCCCCGCCTGGAACCACGCCGAACGCCTCGTGGCCCGCATTCCCGGCGCAACTCTGACGCTCCTGCCCGGGATCGGCCACATGCCCCAGCACGTCGCCGCCCCCGAGGTCGCCGCCGCCATCGACCGCGCCGCCGCGCGCGCCGGATTGCACTAATCCGCCCTGAGCGCCATATTGGGTCAAAACTGGAGAGGTTTCATGGAGCTGCCCTTCGACGGCGCGATTAGCGACTATTACGAGAACCACGCCCCCGATGTTGTGCGGGACGCGATCCGCGACGCGGACAAGAAGGATATCCTCGACAGCGACTACCCGCATACCACCCCGATGCGCGGCAAGGACTACGATAAGGAAATCGCGGCGCTTCAGGTCGAACTGGTCAAGCTGCAACGCTGGGCCAAGGATAGCGGCGCCCGTGTCGCCATCGTGTTCGAGGGCCGTGATGCTGCCGGAAAAGGCGGCACAATCAAGCGCTTCCGAGAGAATCTTAATCCTCGTGGCGCGCGCGTCGTCGCCCTCCCCAAACCGACCGACGCTGAACAGACGCAATGGTATTTCCAACGCTATATCGACCATCTGCCCTCAGGCGGCGAAATCGTCTTCTTCGACCGTTCTTGGTATAACCGGGGCGTCGTCGAGAAGGTCTTTGAGTTTTGCACCGACGACCAGCGCGATCATTTCTTCCGCCAGGTGCCGGATTTCGAGTCGATGCTCGTCGACGAGGGCATCCACCTGTTCAAGTTCTGGCTCAATGTCGGGCGCGCCGAACAGCTCCGCCGCTTCCTCAAACGCGAATCCGACCCGCTCAAGCAATGGAAGCTGAGCTGGATCGACGTAGAGGGCCTCAAACGCTGGGACGCCTATACCAAGGCCATCGGCGAGACCCTGACCTTAAGCCATAGCGTCGCCGCGCCCTGGACCGTGATCCGCTCTGACGACAAAAAGCGCGCCCGCCTCATGGCCATGCGCAGCGTGCTCTCCGCCCTGCCCTATGACCGCAAGGACGAGGCCGCGATTGGCGAGATCGACGCGAAAATCTGCGGCGGCCCCGAGATCTGGAATGGCTAAGAAACGCGGCTATCATCACGGCAATCTGCGTCAGGCCCTCGTCGAGGCGGCCTTGATGCTGATCGAATCCAAGGGCCCCACCGGTTTTACCCTCTCTGAGGCCGCGAAACAGGCGGGCGTCACCCCCGCCGCCGTCTACCGTCATTTCGAAGGCCGCGAAGACCTCATCGCCGAGGCCGCGCGACAAGGCTACGAGATTTTCGCCGATGTGATGCAATACGCCTACGACAAGGGCCAACCCTCCGCGCTTGCCGCGTTTGAGGCCACGGGCCGCGCCTATCTCGCCTTTGCCCGCAAATACCCCGGCCACTACATCGCCATGTTCGAAAGCGGTATCTCCGTCAATCGCACCCCGGAACTCGCCGCCGTCTCGGCCCGCGCCCGTGGCGTGCTTGAGAAAGCCGCCGCCGATCTCTCGGAGCATATCCCGCCGGAAAAACGACCCCCCGCCGCGATGTTCTCGGCCCATATCTGGGCGCTGAGCCATGGCGTCGTCGAATTGTTCGCCCGCAACTCTCCGGGCACCCAAGCGCCCTTCCCGCCCGAAGATCTCCTTGAGACGGGGATTGGCGTCTACCTGCGTGGCCTCGGCCTGATCGCACCGGACCGCTGAGAAAGGCCCCCCATGCCACGGCTGTTCCAAAGCGAATTCACCTACCCCAACGGGTTTGCCGACCTCGCCGAGGATGTCCCAAGCCGCCGCCTGCCGTATCCAGAGATGGAAGACACCCTGCGCTCGGTCTCCGCGCCGGGGCTGGACGCGCTGGCCAAGACACGGGCACAGGCGCCCGACCCGTCCGCCTTCCCCGAGACCGCGCCAACGCCGAAACCCGCCCCCCAGAAATATCTCGAACTGCGCCGCGAATTCGACGGCCAACCAGAGCTTCTCGCGCTGCATGCCCTGACCATCGCCGCCGCGCGTCGCGCCGATCCGCCCGAAATCGCCCGCGCCCTTTTTCTCGAGATGTGGCAGGATCACGCGCCCTTCCTTCTCGATCACCTCGACCGCCGCTGGCAGCTTTCCGCGCTCCAAACCTTTCGCGATTTCGGCACCAACGAAGACCAACGCCGCGCCGCCTCCGAATTGACCGTGTTCTTTGCGCTCACCAAACTCTACGAGACCGAACGCCTCTATAGTGGCGAAAAGGCCAAGAGCCCCTTCTCCCTCGACACGCGCGCCCGTGGCGGGTTGCCGATGGGGCTGACGGGCTATTCCATGCGTGCCGGGGATCTCGACCGCACGCTCCTCGGCATGCTCTGGCAAAGCGCCGAGGCCGATCCGGTCCTGCGCCCGCTCGCCTGTCGCCTGCTGACCGACCTCAACCGCGACCGCAGTAGCCTCTTCCGTCGCCTACGCCTCATGCGCCGCGACTGGAAGCGCCGCCACAAGAGTAAGCGAACGCCTTAACCTCTTCCTCTTGCCGGAAATATCCCCGCCGGAGGCAGACCGCATGCAAAGCATGCTCATAAAGCGCGCGCCTTGGCGCGCACCGCTAGATTGCCCAAACGCAAAAGGGCCGCCCGAAGGCGACCCCTGAAATCTCGTATCTCGTAAGGCTTAACGCTTCGAGAACTGGAACGAACGACGGGCTTTGCGCTTACCGTATTTCTTACGTTCCACCACGCGGCTGTCGCGGGTCAGGAAGCCAGCGGCCTTGAGCGGCGCGCGCAAGGACGGTTCGTAAAGCTGAAGCGCTTTCGAGATACCGTGCTTGACGGCACCGGCCTGACCGGTGAGACCGCCGCCTTTGACGGTGGCGTAGACGTCGAATTCGCCTTCCACACCGGCAACCTGGAACGGCTGGCGCAGGATCAGCTGAAGCACGGGACGTGCAAAATACTTGTCCTGGTCCTTGCCATTGACGACGACCTTGCCCGAACCGGGCTTGATCCAGACGCGCGCAACGGCGTCTTTACGTTTGCCGGTCGCGTAGGAGCGGCCGAGTTCGTCACGAACGGGTTCACGCGGAGCTTCGATATCAACGATGGTTTCGCCACCGGCGACCTCGTTCAGCTCTTCAAGCGAGTTGATTTGATCAGCCATTGATTAGCTCCGGGTGTTCTTCGAGTTCATGGATTTGACATCCAGCACTTCCGGCGACTGCGCCTCATGCGGATGCTCGGTGCCGGCATAGACACGCAGGTTGGTCATCTGCTTGCGCGACAGGCGGTTGCCCGGAAGCATGCGCTGAACCGCTTTCATGACCACGCGCTCGGGGTATTCGCCCTCGAGAAGCTCGCCCGCGGTGCGCGACTTGATGCCGCCCGGGTGGCCAGTGTGCCAGTAATAGTTCTTGTCCGAACGTTTCTTGCCGGTGAGCTGGACCTTGTCAGCGTTGATAACGATGACGTTGTCGCCCATGTCCATGTTCGGGGTGAAGGACGCCTTGTGCTTGCCGCGCAGGCGCATGGCAACGATCGAGGCAAGACGGCCCAGAACAACGCCCTCGGCGTCGATCAGGATCCATTTCTTGTCGATGTCTGCCGGAGTAGCAGAAAAGGTTTTCATGTGAGTCTACCTGACTTTTGGTTGACGGATGCGCAGGAAACCAACGCACCTGAATTCGATGGGCGGGTTATAAAGGGGCCACACGCACAGTCAAGCGCACAAAACGCGAATTAATCACGCAATTTCAATGGCTTGAAAATTAGGTATCATTTTACCCCACAAAATACCCCCGCAAAACCACGTCTCGCAGGGGATTTCTGTGCCGCGTCACTCGGGGACACAGATTTCCTTGCGGCTGATGGCAAGCACGGTGCGGATGACCAGTTTGACCATCACCCCCGCCAGCACCACAAGGAGCAGCGTGCCAATGACCACATGCGCCTCCGATCCGGTCTTGCGCGCAAACAGGAACGACGCGATCGTCATCGCCGCAATCGGAAAGCTAAGCGCCCACCAAGGCAGCGCAAAGGGCAACTTGGCAAGCTTCGGCACCTGAACGGCGATCAGGATGGTGAAAAGATACCCGATATTGAGCAGGATGCGCGCGAACGGATCAATCTCGCCTGTCAGGTTCACATAGGCAAGGAACGCAACGGCGGGCGGCGCGATGAGGATGACAAGCGTCGGGAAAAGCTTGCCGGGGATCGGGTTGTGAAAGATGAGACGGTTAAACACCAGTGTCAGCAGAACCACCCAGAAGATCATGCCTGTCGAGAAGAACAGCCAGGAAAGCTCGACATAGCCAAGCTGCGCCCCCGCGACGGGAACAACCACGTTGCCCACTGCCGGGATGAACCAAGCGGGCGTCAACTGCCCAACCTCAAAGGCCCGGTGGCTGATCCAGCCCGAGACCACCGCAACAGTCAGAAGCCCCTGAAGCGCCGCGCCGATCATCCAAAGCCCCCGCGCCGTGTCCGGAAAATGCGACAGCATCGCCGTCGAGATCAGAAGAATCGAGATCGACACCGCCGGGAAAAAGGCAAGGCGCACCGGGTGCTGCCACTCATGCACCACAGCCTGCGGATAGAGGATGGCCTTGGCGATATAGAGGATGGCAATGACGCAGAAGGCCGCGATCCCGGTCCACATCGCCACCGTCGAGGCCGTGCCAAGGCTCGGGTAGACATGTGCCCCCGCATGAAGCGCGAGCGTCAGGCCCATCAGGCCCATGACCACCGCGAAGAACGGCACAGGAAAGTGCTTGAGCCGCGGCTCGGTTTCAGAAGCGTCTGTCAGGGTCATATCTGTCACGGGAACTCATCCTTCTCACATGAGGCTCCCCGTCTCGCACAGAGCGGGGTCACTTGCGTTGACACATATCAATTTTTGAATAGAAAGATATATCCAAAATGTCGCAAACGACATTTCACGCCCCGCGCGTTGCCTTCATCCGACCATTTGCAAAGCCGCCACGGACGCAATACCGACGGAATACCGACGTGATACCGAACGCTGTTTTCGCCCTTTTAGGTCGCGTTAACCCGCGCGTTTGGGGGGGATCGAATAGGTCATGGTCGAACGCGCCACCGGCGCCTCAACCCCTTCGGAATAAATAAGAATATCCACAACCGAGAGCGTCCGACCAAGCTTTAGAAGCGTCGCCTTGGCGATGATATCCTTGCCTGCCTCGGGCTTGCGCATGAAATCGAGCGAACAACTCGTTGTCACCGCCAAAGCCACCCTCCCGATCTGCCCCATCGTGGCCACATAGGCCGCCACATCCGCAAGGCTGAACATGCTCGGCCCCGAGACCGTGCCGCCGGGGCGCAGGTGCCGATCCTGCACCTTGAGCCGCATCACGCACCCCGTCTCATCAAGGGATTCCACGGCGAAATCGTCGCTCACCTGCGGGAATATCTCCTCAAGATAGGCGCCCATTTCTTCTGCGGTCATTTTTGCGGACATGTCTTTCCTCCCGTCGGCTTGGCGTTTAAGTTTGCCGCAAAGCCGGAGGAGAACAAGATGGCAATTTTCGAACGTCGCGACGTTAATTCGATCGCGTATCTCAAGATGAATTCCCCCGAGCGGCTCAACGCCCTCTCCGACGAGATGCTTGCAGCGATGCAAGAGACGTTCAACTCTCTCAAGAACGACACTTCTGTGCGCGCTGTGGTGCTCTCGGGCGAAGGCAAGGTGTTCTGCGCCGGGCATGACCTCAAGCAGATGACCGCCGGGCGTCAGGCCGAAGATGGCGGAAAGGCTTATTTCAAAGACCTTTTCGACCGTTGCGCCCGCATGATGATGACGGTGCAGTCCATCCCGCAACCTGTCATTGCCCAAGTCCACGGCATCGCCACCGCCGCCGGCTGTCAGCTCGTCGCGACCTGCGATATGGCCGTTGCCGCGGAGGGCACGAAATTCGGCGTCAACGGCGTCAACATCGGCCTGTTCTGCTCGACACCGATGGTCGCCCTAAGCCGCAATATCCCGCGCAAGAAAGCCTTCGAGATGCTCACCACAGGTAAGTTCATCCCTGCCGACGAGGCCGAGGCGCTTGGCCTTGTGAACAAGGTTGTGCCACATGACGCGCTCGAGGCCGCGACCTCGGAGCTGGCCGAGACCCTCGCCGCCAAGCTTGGCGCCGCCGTGCGTATCGGCAAAAGCGCCTTCTACGAACAGGCCACGATGACCACCGAAGAGGCCTATGCCTACACAGGCGATGTCATGGTTGAGAACATGCTCTACCGCGATACCGCCGAGGGGATCGCCGCATTCCTCGAGAAACGCCCGCCGAACTGGGATCAATAAGCCACGTTTCGCCGAAGAGAACGGTGTTTTTCCAAATGGACGATGCACCCGCTCTCGGAAACGGGTAACGATTGCGCGGCGACACGCGGCCCCCAAGCCCGCGTTGATCCTGCGCGATGCCCGAGGGGCTTCATTGACTTACCTCGCTGCTCTGACGGCATCGCGCGCACTTCCCAAGGATTGTTTACACTTTCGGCCTAGAGTGTTTCGCAGCGCGCCGTATTTTCGCTCTGTGACGAATCCGCAGGTCATGGCACATAGGCGCCAGACGCTGAACGGGTCGTCTTTCTCTTGGCATGTCCCTCCAACCGCGCCTTTCGCGCGACGATAGCGCCACGGAAGACGGCCCGTTAACTGCGCCCCCTTCCCAAAACCGCGCGCCTGCCCTATGTCCGCCCCATGACACAGGAATTGCATATCGTTGGCGGTGGCATGGCGGGCTCCGAAGCCGCATGGCAGGCCGCCCAGATGGGTATCGACGTGGTGATCCACGAGATGCGCCCCAAGGTCGAGACCTTCGCTCACCGCACCGGCAACCTCGCCGAGATGGTTTGCTCCAACTCGTTCCGCTCGGATGACGACGAACAAAACGCCGTTGGCCTCCTGCATTGGGAAATGCGCGCCGCGAATAGTCTTATCATGGCCACGGCGGACAAACATCGTCTGCCTGCAGGAGGCGCGCTCGCCGTAGACCGCGATCCCTTCGCCGAAAGCGTGACCGAAGCCCTCCTCGCCCTGCCCAATGTGCGCGTCGAATATGGCGAGATCGACAGCCTGCCAACCGAGGGCCACTGGATCATCGCCACCGGACCGCTGACCTCCGCAGGGCTCGGCGCCGCGATTCAGGCCGAAACCGGTGCCGAGCGCCTGGCCTTTTTCGACGCCATCGCCCCTATCGTCTATGCCGAAAGCATCGACATGGACGTCGCCTGGCTGCAATCACGCTATGACAAGGGCGAAACCGAAGAAGAGCAAAAGGCCTATCTCAACTGCCCGATGACCAAGGACCAGTACGAGGCCTTCATTGACGCGCTTCTCGCCGCAGACAAGACCGAGTTCCACGAGGGCGAGACCGCGGGCTATTTCGACGGCTGCCTGCCGATCGAAGTCATGGCCGAACGCGGCCGCGAAACCCTGCGCCATGGCCCGATGAAGCCCGTGGGCCTCACCAATGCGCATAGGCCGGACGAAAAAGCCTATGCCGTGGTCCAACTGCGTCGCGATAACGCCTTGGGAACGCTCTATAATATCGTCGGCTTCCAAACCAAGATGAAATACGGCGCCCAGACCGAGGTGTTCAAGATGATCCCCGGCCTCGAAAACGCCTCCTTCGCGCGGCTCGGCGGCATTCACCGCAACACGTTCATCAATTCGCCGACGCTTTTGGATGATCAGATGCGCCTGCGCTCCAAGCCCCATATCCGCTTTGCCGGTCAGGTGACGGGCGTCGAGGGTTATGTCGAAAGCGCTGCCATGGGCCTTCTCGCCGGACGCCTCGCCGCCGCCGAAATCCTTGGCCAGTCACGCGAGACCGCGCCGCTCAACACCGCTATGGGCGCGCTTGTGCATCACATCACCGGCGGCGCCGAGGCCAAGACGTTCCAGCCGATGAACGTCAATTTCGGCCTGTTCCAACCGGTCGATGGCCTCAAAGGCGGCCGCCGGGGCCGCAAGGACCGCTACAAGGCCTATACCGACCGCGCCAAGGCCGAATGGACGGAGTGGCTCGCCACGCAATGAGAACCCGCTTCGCCCCCTCGCCCACCGGCCCTTTGCATTTGGGCCACGCTTACTCGGCGCTCCTCGCGCATGACATGGCACGGGCGGCGGGCGGCACGTTCCTACTGCGGATCGAGGATATCGACCAAAGCCGCGCCCGCCCCGAATGGGAAGCGCAAATCTACGATGATCTTGCATGGCTTGGCGTGACATGGGACGCCCCGCCCATGCGCCAGTCCGACCGCCTGCCCAGCTACCGCGCTGCGCTTTCGGATCTTTGGACCAAGGGCCTGCTTTACCCCTGCACCTGCACGCGCCGCGACATCACAGCCGCCGTCTCCGCCCCGCAGGAAGGCGCCGGGCCGATCTATGGCCCCGATGGCCTTGTCTACCCCGGCACCTGTCGCCCCGACACGCCCCCATCCGGCCCGATCCCAGAGGATGCCGCTTTGCGCCTCAACATGCGCGCCGCGCTCGCTCACCTGGCCACCCCCGACCGTTTCACCTTTGAAGACGAGACCTGTGGCCAAGTCCTTGTTTCCGCGGACGAACTCATCTCGGAGGTCGGTGACATCGTGCTTTCTCGTCGCGATTTTCCCGGCTCCTACCACCTCTCTGTCGTCCTCGACGACGCCGCCCAAGGCATCACCCATGTGATCCGGGGTGAAGACCTCTTCGAGGCCACGAAAATCCACGTGATCCTCCAACGCCTCCTCGGCCTACCGACACCGGCCTACCACCACCACCGCCTGATCCGCGACGACACCGGCAAGCGCCTTGCCAAACGCGACGACGCCCGCGCCATCGCCAAATACCGCGCGGACGGTGCAACCCCCGAAGACATCCGCCGCCTCGTGGGTCTCTGATCCCGCTCTTCTTCTCTGGAAAAATACTCGCGCCGCAGGCACGGCCCGAAAGGGCCGTTACGCCATCGGCGACATCAACTCGACCGTCTCACCCTCGCGCACCGCCCGATAGAAACAGGAGCGGCGGTTGGTGTGGCAGGCCGGTCCCGTCTGGTTCACCAAAACGAGGATGCAATCCTCATCACAGTCATAGCGGAAGTCGACCAACGCCTGCACATGGCCGGAACTTTCGCCTTTGACCCAGAAACTCTGCCGCGAGCGGCTCCAGTACGTGACCTTGCCGCTCTCGAGCGTGCGCGCCACGCTCTCGGCATTCATCCAGGCCATCATCAAGACCTCTCCGCTGTCGGCATCCTGCGCGATCGCTGGGATGAGGCCCGCTTCGTTGTATTTGAGCGTCGCCGGATCAAAAGCCATGGTCGATTTCCTTTGCATCTGCCTACCGGGCCTCTATCTAGACAAAATGTGACGAAGGGAACAGGCATGTCCGGCGAAACCGATCTCATCAATCTCTACTCCGGGCGCATCCTCGCGCTCGCCGCCGCAATTCCGCACACGGATCGTCTTGCCAATCCGCAGGCGACGATCAAAAAGCGCGCACCGCTCTGTGGCTCGACCGTGACCGTGGATGTGACACTCGAAGAAGACGGACGCATTGCCGAATTCGGGCAGGATGTGAAGGCCTGCGCTCTGGGACAAGCCGCCGCTTCCGTGGTCGGGGCCAATGTGATCGGCCGGACCCGTGCCGAGATTGAGGCCACCCGCGACGCCTTGCGCGCCATGCTCAAGGAAAACGGCCCCACCCCGCCCGCGCCCTTCGACGGTCTCGAAGTCCTGCGCCCGGCGCGCGATTTTGCCAACCGTCACGCCTCGATCCTGCTCGCAATCGAGGCCACCGCCGAAGCTATGGCCGAGGCAGAGGCCGCCGCCTGAGCCAATCGTTAACCATCCCCTGATAAAAAAACCGCCGCACTTCCGTGGGGAAGGCGGCGGCAAAGTCGCGTTTTCGCGAGGGACCCGGGCAGCGTCCGAAGGGGAGTGAGGCACCCTTCAAAAGACGTGGGACAGGCAGTGTCGGTCTTGGGCATCCAATTGGGGACAGGATACGACCGGACGACACCCGGCGCGATCACGCGGGCAGAAAACCGGGGTTACGAGACGCCGGGCACATGCAGCGCCACAAGCATCATCACGACAAGGGCCACGCCCCCAAGCGCATCCTGAACAAGCGTTGCGCGGGAATTGCGGATCACAGTGCGGATCTGGGTCATCATGGGGCGTCTCCTGCTCATTATCGTGTTTTGTTGCTTATTTGTTCTCATATCCTTAACGACCTGTAAAGAACTTTTTGAGAACATTTGCGAACAAAATGGAACAGGTGGATCTAACCCACTGAAATTAAACGGATCGCCCGATCTTGTTCCATGAGCCATAGAAGAACACGCACCGCCGCGCCGCGGGCGCTCTCTAGCGTCTGATCGTCAGACAACAGTTTGCGCGCATCTGATTGCGCGATTGCCATGAGCGCCGATTGGCTCTCGAGATCGGCAACCCGGAACCGCGGCACCCCCGATTGCGCGGTCCCGATAAGGTCGCCCGCACCGCGCATCTCGAGGTCCACCTCGGCGATGCGGAACCCGTCCTCGGTCTCGCGCATGGTCGTCAGGCGGCGTTGCCCGCTCTCGCTGAGCGGTGCTTGATACATCAGGAGGCACGTCGAGGCCTGCGTGCCGCGCCCAACCCGGCCCCGAAGCTGATGCAGCTGCGCAAGACCGAAGATCTCGGCCCGCTCAATGACCATGATCGTGGCATTGGGCACATCAACCCCGACTTCGATCACCGTCGTCGCCACGAGAACGGACGTCTCCCCCTTCTCGAACGCGGCCATCGCCGCGTCCTTTTCGGCGGGTGGCATCTGACCATGCACAAGACCCACGACCCCTTCGCCAAGCGCCGCGCGCAACCGCTTGAACCGTTCTTCTGCCGCCGTGAGGTCGAGGTTCTCGCTCTCATCCACAAGCGGACAGACCCAATAGGCCTGTTTCCCCTCGGCCACCGCCTTGCGCAGGTGGTCCACCACCTCGTCGATCCGCCCTGTCGAGATCAGCGCCGTCGAGATCGGCTGTCGCCCCGGCGGCTTCTCGTCAAGGATCGACACATCCATATCGCCATATTGCGCCAGCGCGAGCGACCGCGGGATCGGCGTTGCGGTCATGACAAGCACATCTGCCCCCTCGCCTTTTTTGCCAAGCTCGAGCCGTTGGCGCACGCCAAACCGGTGCTGTTCGTCGATGATCGCCAGGCGCAGGTCCGCGAAATGCACGTCCTGCTGAAACACGGCATGCGTGCCGACAAGCACGTGAATATCGCCCCGCGCAAGGGCCGCGAGTTTTGCGCTGCGCTCCTTGCCCTTGTCCCGCCCCGTGAGGATCTCAACCACCACGCCGGCACTTTCGGCCAAGGGGCGCAGGCCTGCAAGGTGTTGACGCGCAAGGATTTCCGTCGGCGCCATAAGGACGCCCTGTCCCCCAGCCTCGACCGCCACCAGAAGCGCCATGAAGGCCACAAGCGTCTTGCCCGCGCCCACATCGCCTTGCAAGAGCCGGTTCATCCGCAGCGGAGCGCGCATGTCCGCCGCGATTTCTTCGATCGCCCGGTCCTGTGCCCCTGTGGGCTTATACGGCAGCGCCGCGCGCACCTTGGTCTGCAACGCCCCTGTCGCCTCGCTGATGACCCCCTTGGCTCGTTGCAGGCGCGACCGCGCCAGCGCCAACGTCACCTGATGCGCAAACATCTCGTCATAGGCGAGCCGCTCCCGCGCCGGTGCCGTCGCCGCAAGATCCGCTGCCCCTTGCGGCGCATGGGCCAAACGCAGCGCCTCGGCCCAATCCGGCCATTTCGCTCGCGCCTTCTGGCCCGGGTCGATCCATTCTTCAAGATCCGGTGCCTTTGCCACGGCCGAGGCCGCTGCCTTGCTCATGGTCTTGAGCGTCACGCCCGAAGTCAGCGCATAAACGGGTTCATAGGCCGGGATTTCCGCTGCTTCTTCGACAGGCAAGACATGATCCGGATGCACCATCTGCGGCACCCCGTCGAAGAGTTCGACCCGCCCCGAAACCAGTCTTTCACTGCCTTCTGGTAGCACCCTCTGAAGATAATCGACACGCGCGTGAAAGAACACGAGCTGAAACGCCGTGCGCGCATCTTCGACCGTAATGCGATAAGCCCCGCCGCGATTGCGCGCCGGTCGATGCGCGCCGATGCGTACCTTGACCGTCACCACATCCGGCAGTGTCGCATCAAGCACCGACTCCCGCCGCCGCCGATCCACCCCGGAATAGGGCAGTGAAAACAGGATATCACGCGGCTTCTCGATGCCGATTTGCGCCATGTGCTGAGCAATCTTCGGCCCCACCCCGTCGAGCGTGGTCAGGTCCGCAAACAGCGGAAACAGGATCTCCGGCCGCGTGCTCATAGCCCCTCAATCAGGGCGAGCCAGCCGTCTTCATCAATGGTCTCGACCCCAAGATCAGCGGCTTTCTTCGCCTTCGACCCAGCCCCAGGCCCGGCTACAAGGAGGTCGGTCTTGCTTGAGACAGAGCCCGAGACCTTAGCGCCAAGCGCCTCGGCCCGCGCCTTGGCTTCGGCCCGCGTCATCTTTTCAAGCGTGCCGGTAAAGACCACGGTCTTGCCTGCGACCGGGCTTTCCTTGGCGGGCGCCGCCGGCGCTTCGATTTCAAGCTTATCAACCAAGCCATCAATCGCCGCGCGTTCGTCAGGGTTGGCAAGCGCATCCGAAAGCGAAAGCCCAACCGTTGCGCCGATCCCGTCAATCCCGATCAGATCGTCCCACGCGGTCCATGCCGCCTCCGGCACCGCCATCTCGGCCATCGCCGCCTCCCGCGTCTCTTTGATCCGAGCGCGCCGTCCTTCGTCTGCGGCCGCCACGCGCTCGACCTCCACAGCCTCTTCGCCAGCCCGATGCGCAAGCGCCGCGGGACGTGCGGTATCCACCGCCTTGGCCAAATCCGGCCAGTCGCCGAAATGCAGCGCAAGATCTTTCGCCGCAACCTCGCCGACATGGCGAATCCCAAGACCAAAGATCATCCGCGCAAAGGCGATCCGCCGTTTGTCCTCTATCGCCGCAAAGAGCTTCTCCGCACTCTGCGCGCCCCAGCCATGGCGGTTCCTAAGTCTATTGAGATTGCCCGCATCCCGGTCTTTCAGCGTAAAAATATCCGCAGGGGTACGGATCGGTAGGTCGGGATCGTCATAGAACATCTCGATCTGTTTCGCGCCAAGACCGTCGATATCGAACGCCTTGCGCGACACGAAATGCTTGAGCTTTTCCATCGCCTGCGCCGGACAGATGATCCCCCCGGTGCAGCGGCGCACCGCATCACCCTCTTCCCGGATCGCGTCCGAGCCACATTCGGGACAGGTTGTCGGGAAGGCGTAGGGCAAGGCCCCGTCGGGCCGTTTCGTAAGGTCCACATCGGCCACTTTCGGGATCACATCGCCCGCCCGGTAGACCTGCACCCAATCACCGATGCGGATGTCTTTGCCGCCCCGGATCGTCTCGCCTTTGCTGTCGCGGCCCTGAATGTAATCCTCGTTATGCAGCGTCGCGTTGGAGACCACCACGCCACCGACCGTCACCGGATGCAATCGCGCCACCGGGCTAAGCGCACCGGTGCGGCCCACCTGAATGTCGATCGCCTCGAGCCGGGTCCAAGCCAGCTCGGCCGGGAATTTATGCGCCACGGCCCAACGCGGTGTCGTCGCACGAAAGCCGAGCCGTGCCTGAAGATCGAGGCGGTTGACCTTATAGACCACGCCATCGATGTCATACCCAAGGGTCGCGCGATTTTCCTCGATCTTGCGGTAATGCGCGATGAGGCTTTCCGGCCCATCGCAGATCGCAGTCAGGGGATTGACGACAAAACCGAACTCGGCCAGCCGCTCGATCGCGCCCATCTGCGTCTCTGCAAGGGGGGCGGAAAGTTCGCCCCAGGCATAAGCAAAGAAACGCAACGGCCGCGCGCGGGTGATCCGCGCATCAAGCTGGCGTAAGGAGCCGGCGGCGGCGTTGCGCGGGTTGGCGAAGGTCTTGTCGCCCGCCTCGGCCTGCCGCACGTTCAGCGCCTCGAAATCCGCGTGGCTCATGTAAACCTCGCCGCGCACCTCAAGCACCTCGGGCGCCCCTGCAATGTCCTGTGGGATATCGGCAATGGAGCGGGCGTTCTCGGTCACATTCTCGCCGGTCGTCCCGTCCCCGCGCGTCGCGGCGTGGACAAGCGCTCCTTTTTCATAGCGCAGCGACAAGCTGAGCCCGTCGATCTTAGGTTCCGCAGTGTAATCAAGCGATGCATCCGGAGTGACGCCTAGGTATTTGCGAATCCGCGCATCAAACTCTGTGACATCCCCGTCTTCGAACGCATTGCCAAGCGAGAGCATTGGGATCGCGTGGGTGATTTTGCCAAAGCCTTCGGACGGGGCCGCGCCAACCTGATCGCTTGGGCTATCGGCGCGTTTGAGCGCCGGAAAGGCCGCCTCGAGCGCCGCATTGCGGAGTTTCAGCGCATCATATTCCGCGTCCGATATCTCCGGCGCGTCCTCCCGGTGATAGGCTTGGTTCGCCCGCCCAAGTAGCTCTGCGAGCCGGGCCAACTCTGCCCGCACTTCGGTCTCGCTCATTTGCGAAATGTCGCTCTCACCCGTCACCGGCGCACTCCCTGTCACTTTATCTCAAGTGATAGGGCCGCCGCCGCGCGACGTCCAGAGGCTCAGGCGCGCAGGGCGAGTTGTTCCGGTGCCCCCTGACCAACCGGTGAGGGATCGCGCAGCACGTAGCCGCGCCCCCAGACCGTCTCGATATAGTTCTCGCCGTCGGTCGCTTCGCTGAGTTTTTTGCGCAGCTTGCAGATAAAGACGTCGATGATCTTGAGCTCCGGCTCGTCCATGCCGCCATAGAGGTGGTTGAGAAACATCTCCTTCGTGAGCGTCGTGCCTTTGCGCAGGCTCAGAAGCTCAAGCATCTGGTATTCCTTACCGGTAAGATGCACCGGCAACTCGTCGACTTCGACGGTCTTGGCGTCGAGATTGACCGAGATCTTTCCGGTGCGAATAATCGACTGCGAATGCCCCTTGGAGCGGCGCACAATGGCGTGGATGCGCGCAACAAGCTCTTCGCGGTGAAATGGCTTGGTCAGGTAGTCATCGGCGCCAAAGCCAAAACCCTTGAGTTTACTCTCGGTGTCATCCGCCCCCGACAGGATCAGGATCGGCGTCTCCACACGGGCAAGCCGCAATTGGCGCAAGACCTCATGCCCCGTCATGTCCGGCAGACCAAGGTCGAGAAGGATCAGGTCGTAATCATAGAGTTTCGCAAGATCGACCCCCTCCTCTCCAAGGTCTGTGGCATAGACGTTGAGATTGGCATGGGTGAGCATCATCTCGATGCTCTTCGATGTCGCCGGATCATCCTCAATGAGAAGCACACGCATGACAATTTCCTCACATCATTGTTCCGTGGTCGCCATGACCCTGACGAAAAATGGTTAACCCACGGTTACCATGCAAAGAAAACTAGAACATCAACCTATGGTTGTCGATATTTTTGCACGTTGGTCGCCTTGAGCGCGTCCACGCCGTATCGTCCAGCCGCACGAACCCATTCCTCGAACTCCTCGTCGCTCAGGCGGTAGCGCTCGAGTGCTTCCTTGCGCGACATCAACCCAAAGGCCACGCCCCAGACGACAGCCGCCTTGCGCGACGCCACCCAGCGCTTGGTGTTTTCCGGTGGCAGATCGGCGCGCGACATCACGCGCCCATTCTGCAGCGTGACCGTCCTCGGCCCCTCAACTTTCTTCAGATACATACCCATACCCTCATCGCAATGCCGCCATGCTGACCGGTCGAGTTTAACAGCGGGTGAAACTGCCCCTTGAGAGTAGTTAGGATTTTCCTATATTCTCGACGACTTCTGTAAGGAGAGTCGCATGGCCCTTGATCGCAACATCGAACTGAATTCCCTCGGCTTTGCCAAACCGCCGAGTGAGACCCGCGTGGTTGTCGCCATGTCGGGCGGCGTGGATTCCTCTGTCGTCGCGGCCAAACTGGCGGACGAGGGCTATGACGTTGTGGGTGTCACCCTGCAACTCTACGATCACGGCGCCGCGCTCGCCAAGAAGGGCGCCTGTTGCGCCGGGATCGACATTCACGATGCCCGCCGCGTGGCCGAGGAGAAGGGCTTTCCGCATTACGTGCTCGACTACGAGAACATCTTTCAGGACGCGGTGATTGACGAGTTTGCCGAGAGCTACCTCGCGGGCGCAACGCCCGTGCCCTGCATCCGCTGCAACGAGCGGGTCAAGTTCAAGGACCTGCTTGAGACCGCCAAGGATCTCGATGCCGATTGCATGGCGACGGGCCATTACATTCAGCGCAAGATGGGCGAGAATGGCCCCGAACTGCACTCGGCCGCGGATGCGCGCCGGGATCAGAGCTATTTCCTCTTTTCCACCACCCCGGAACAGCTCTCTTACTTACGCTTTCCGCTTGGCCACCTGCCCAACAAGGACGCAACCCGCGCCCTTGCGGCGGAATACGGTTTGGCCGTCGCCGACAAACCCGACAGCCAAGATATCTGCTTCGTGCCCAATGGTGATTATGCCTCGGTCATCGAGAAACTGCGCCCCGGCGCGGCAGAGCCGGGCGAGATCGTGGACCACGAAGGCAATGTGCGCAGCACCCATGACGGCGTGATCCACTACACGATCGGCCAACGCCGTGGCCTCGGCATTGGCGGCCTCAGCGAACCGCTCTACGTGGTGAAGCTCGACGTGGATACCAAACAGGTCATCGTCGGCCCGAAATCCATGCTCGCCACCCGAAAGATCCCTGTGCGCGAGATCAACTGGCTTGGGGATGACCCATTCGAGAGCCGCGCCGAATGGCACCTCTCGGTCAAAGTCCGCTCGACCCGCCCCCCGCGCGAGGCAATCATCCGCCCCACCGGGCCAACCACCGCCGAGGTCGAACTCCTCACCCCCGAGGAAGGCGTCTCCCCTGGTCAGGCCTGCGTGTTCTACGACAATGAGAGCAGCCGCATCTACGGCGGCGGCTGGATCTGGCGCGGCTAACTCCTAGCCCGCCAGACCGTCAAGCACCGCCCGCGCCGCGCGCAAGCCCGGCGCCTCTGCGCCAAGGCCAAGGCGATCCATCGTGACCGACATCGCATCCTGCTGCAAATCGGGCTGATCCAACACGTTGAGAAGTGCAGGCGCAATGTCCTCGGGATGGAAGGCCGGGCCAAGGAACTCTGGCACGACGCGCGTTTCCGACACCAGATTAACCAAGGTCACCGTATCAATGAGCGCCGCGCGGCTCATGATCTGCCAGGAAAGCCAGCTCATGTCATAGGCGATGACCATCGGCGTCGCGCTCGCCGCCAGTTCGAGGGACACCGTGCCCGACGCCGCAAGCGCCACATCCGCGGCCCGAAACGCCGCGCGCTTGGTCTCTTTCGCATCCTGCGCCGTCGGGTCGAGGATCACGGGCGCCACCGCCCAATCCTGCGCCAAGTGGCGGACCTCCTCCAAGACCGGCCCCGCCGCCGGTAGCACCACGCGCAGATCGGGGCGTGCCTCGACCAGCCTTGCCGCCACCGCGCCAAAGCCCGGCATCAATCGCGCCACCTCGCTCCGCCGCGATCCCGGAAGCGCAAGCAGGACAGGCGCATCGCCAATTCCCTGCGCGTCGCGAAACATCGCCACCTCCGCGTCGCTTGCAACCGGCTCTGACACGACGGGATGACCCACGAAATCACAGCGCAGCCCCACCGCCTCGAGATAGGGCGGCTCAAACGGCAAGAGCGCGAGCACCTGATCGACCACACGCGCCATTTTCTCCGCCCGTTTCGGCCGCCATGCCCAGACCGAGGGCGCCACGTAGTGCACGATGCGAAGATCGCTCTTCGCCTTCACTTCTTTCGCCACGCGCAAACAGAAATCCGGGCTGTCGATGGTGATAAGCACATCCGGCGCAGCAGCGATGACCGCCTCTGCCGTCTGATGCATCCGACGCTTCAGGTGGCGATACTTCGGCAGCACCTCGGCAATCCCCATGACGCTCAACTCGTCCATGGGAAAGAGGCTCTCCATACCTTCCGCCTGCATGAGCGGCCCGCCCACGCCTTCGAATTGCACCTCCGGACAAAGCTCTTTCAAACCCGCCATGAGCGCCCCGCCGAGGCGATCCCCCGACGGCTCCCCGGCAATCAGGAACACCCGCATCAGAGCACCCGTGCGAAAAGGAAAAGCCCGCTCTCCTCGAGCGCCGCGCGCGTCGCATCGCGGTCAATCAGGACAACCTTTCCCGCAGAGACCACGATCCCATCAAGCCCCGCTCGGGCGGCGTTGCGGATCGTCTCGGGCCCCACGGCGGGCATATCAACCCGCAGGTCCTGTCCCCGCTTTGGCGCTTTCACGAGCACGCCGCCCTTGCCCCGGCGAAGATGCTCCGGCGTGTCGCCCACGAACCGCAAGAGCGCATCCGTGCCCTGCAAGGTCTCGATCCCGAGGCATAGCCCCCCGGCGACGACCGCCCCCTGCCCGACATCAAGCGGAGACAGCGCGAGAAGGATATCCATCGCCTTGGAGGCATCCTGAAGCAGCGCCTCGCTTGGCTCCGGACCGGCAAAAAGCCCTTCCTCGACCGTGAGCCCCGGCAGCACCTCATGCGCGCCAAGCACTTTGAAGCCCTGTTCCTCGAAAATCGCGATGATGAGGCGCAGGATCGCATCATCGCCCGCCTGCAACGCCGCCATCAGGCGCGGGGCAAGCTGCATCATCGTCTGGTCGAACTGTGACGGGTCAAGCGGCGGACGCGCCATAGCACCGGCAAGGACAACCTCCGTGACGCCTTCTGCCTTGAGCGCCTCGAACAAAGCACCCATCTTCTCGAACCGATGTTCCGCCAAGGGCGCCTGCATCGCGTGCGCCACCCCGTGGAACACCACGCGCACCGCGTCAGGGTGCGCCGCCACGATCATCACGGGCAGCCCGCCTCCCCCCGACAGAATGGCCAGCCGTCCCATGCCTCAGCCCGGTGTCAGGAAAGAACGGTCGGTCTGACCAAGCACGAAATCGACGATTTCCTGCACATAGTCGCTATCGAACTCGTCCCCCATGCGCCGCGCGCGCTCTTGGAATGCGCCCTCGCCCTGCGCCAGCATCTGAAACGCGGCACGCAAGGCGGTGATGTCACTACGCGCCACACCGCGCCGCTTCAACCCGACAAGGTTCAACCCATCAAGCGCCCCACGCGGCCCTTGAACAAGGCCATAGGGGATCACGTCATTGGTCACCATCGACACCGCGCCAATAATCGCGCCCTTGCCGATGCGGACGAACTGGTGAATACCCGAAAGCCCGCCGATGATCACGTCATCCTCGATGATGCAATGGCCCGCCACGGCAGAGTTGTTGACGACAATCACCCGGTTGCCGATCTGCGCATCATGCGCGATATGACAGCCCGCCATGAACAACCCATCATCCCCGATCACCGTCACGCCGCCACCGCCCTCAGTGCCGGGGTTCATCGTGACATGCTCGCGGATACGGTTGCGCTTGCCGATGACGAGCCGCGAATGCTCGCCGTTGAACTTGAGATCCTGCGGAATCTCTCCGATCACGGCAAAGGAGAACACGACCGACTCTGCGCCGATCTCGGTATCGCCCTTGATGACAACATGCGATTTGAGCTCAACGCCCTCGTGCAGTCGTACCTCTGGCCCGATATGACAGAACGGACCAACGACACAGCCCGCTGCGATCTCCGCACCGTCCTCGACAACCGCCGACGCGTGCACCTTCGCCTGATCTGAAATCGCCATACGGCTCACTCCTTCGGCAGGTCCATCATCGCGGTGAACTCGGTCTCACAGGCCATCTCGCCATCAACCGTCGCCACGCCGCTGAACTTCCAAACCTTGCCGCCCGGTTTCCCGCGCACCGTGGTCAGGCGCATCTCAAGCCGATCCCCCGGCACCACCATGCGGCGGAATTTGCATTTATCAATGGACATGAAATAGACGAGCAGTTCTTTGTCCGCCATATCAAGCGCGACGCCCACCATCACGGCCGCCGTCTGCGCCATCGCCTCGGCAATGGTCACGCCGGGCATGATCGGTTTGCCGGGGAAGTGGCCTTGGAAATGCGGCTCGTTCATCGTGACATTCTTGATGCCCGTCGCCGAGCTATAGCCATCGATGTCCACAACCTTGTCCACGAGGAGAAACGGGTAGCGATGCGGGATGATCCGCTGGATCAGGTCGATATCTGCGGTCTTCAAGCCTTCAGACATGGGGCTCTCCTCGGTGGTCATGTTACTGGATTAGCCCTAGCAATCCCCGCCTGTTAGGGCAAGCGGATCAGCGGTCCTTCGCGAGGTCCGCACCATCGCCGATCGCATCATCAAGGCGTTGAATGGCGATATCCGTGATGTCGATTGCATTGGCCGAAAAGAGCACACTGCGCCGCTCAAGGATGACGCCTGCCCCGGCTTCGCGCATCAGGTCGATCAACACGGGCTGCGCCGCGCGGATGAACACACCGCGCTCTGCATCTCCGCTCTCAACAATCGCGCGTGCCTTGCCATCCTGCAATTTGCGGATCTGCTGCACCCGCGCATCAAAGGAATCCGCGAGGGTGCGAAACTTGTCCGCCTCCATCTCTTCGCGCAGCTCCGTCAGACGTTGTTCCTCGGCGACGAGCTCCGACTCCATCTTGCGGTTTTCTTCAAGAAGCACCGATTCCTCGGCGGCAATCTGCGCCGCAACACGTTTGCCAAAGGCGGATTCCGCAAAAAGCCGGTCGGATTCGATGGTCAGGATCGGCGCTTGCGGCACCGGTCGCGCCTCCTGCGCCAAAGCGGCAAAAGCCGCGCCCCAAAGGAGCGCGGCCGCCAGAACAAGGTGCCGAAACAGCGCTTGCGGCATGGATCAGAACTCGGCGCTGATCGAAAAATTGAAGTTCTGCTCTTGGTCGAAGGCTTCTTTCTTGAGCGCCTTCGAGAAGTCGAACCGCAGCGGCCCCATCGCCGTATCCCAGAAGAGCGAGAACCCGACCACGTGGCGCAGGGTCATGTCTTCATAGATGACATTGGCCGAGGTGTTGTCGAGGCCCCAGAGCGAGCCGACGTCATAGAACACACCGCCGCTGACTTTGTATTCTTCAGGCAGACCAATGGGGAATTCCGCCTCAAGACGCGCCACGGCGTAGTACTGACCGCCAAGACCATCGTCCTGGGTCGCCGTCAGGCCACGTTCGCGCGGACCGATGCCAAGCGGTTCAAACCCGCGCATCATCTGGTGCGTCAGCTGGTAACGGTTGGCAATCCGGCTCGATCCGGTGAGCGAGTGCAACCCGCCCACGTTGAAGCTCGCACGCAGGGTCACTTCCTCTTGCAGGATCTTGGTCTCGGCCGAAACCTTCGCGTCTGTGGCGATATATTCGTAATCGCCGCCAAGCACGCCAAAGTCCTGCCCGAACTCGAGGCGAATGCCGCTATTCGGGTCAAGGCCGACACCGCGCGTGTCAAAGATATACTTATAGCCGATCGAGCTTTCCCAGATATCGCCCCGCGCGGCTTCCGCGTCGAGCAGCGAACCCGCGATCGCATTCGCCGGGGCCACTTCCATCGCGAGGTTCCGGATACGATAGTTCAGCGCAAGACGACCATATTCGCTCACCGGGAAGCTCAGAGAGGGCGAGAACACACCAAGCGTGTTGGCCCAACGCGCCACGTCCGGATCGCTTTCCTTGTAGGAGAACCGCAGGCCAAGCGCGAGGTCACGACCAAGGAAGGCCGGCTCGATGAAATTGAACCCGTAGTCGCTGATTTCCGACGCCGTCGAGAACGAGAACCCGACCGTCTGGCCACGCCCAAGGAAGTTGCGCTCCGAGAAGCTGATGACAAGGCCGACACCCGAGTCCGTCGAGTAGGTGCCGCCGAACTTGAGCGAGCCCGTGGGCTTCTCCTCGACCGCCACATCCACAACAACCTGATCCGACGAAGACCCTTCACGCGCATTGACGTCCGCCGTCTCGAAGAAATCAAGCGCCCGGATACGTTCCGCGCTTTCGCGGATTTCCCGGGCGTTGAACGGATCGCCTTCAGCAATGCGGAATTGCTGGCGGATCACTCGGTCAAGCGTCGTGGTGTTGCCTTGAACATCAATGCGCTCAACGAACACACGCGGGCCACGCACGATGGCAAACTCGACATCAAGCGTCAGGTCGCGTTCGTTGCGGGTCACACGCGGGTCCACGCGTACAAAGTCATGCCCCTCCTTGAGCGCAAGACGCTCGAGACGGGCGATGGAGTTCTCAACGATCAGCGGCGAATAGACGACACCCGGCTTAACCTTGAGGTTCTCACGATAGGCATCGGCATCAATTGCCGCGATCTCGCTGGTCGTGGTGATCTCACCAAAGCGGAATTGCTGGCCTTCCTGCACGTTGAACGTGATGAAATAGGCATCGCGATCCCGCGCAAGTTCGGCGTTGACACCGGTGGTGCGGAAATCGACATACCCGCGCGACAGGTAGAAGTCGCGCAGGACTTGCTTATCGAACTCGATCCGGTCTTCCACCAGCGTGTCGCGCTTGATCAGCGCACGCAGGAGGCCTGCCTGTTTCGATTCAAGCACGCGGCGCAGGCGACGGTCGGAATATTGGCGGTTGCCGACGAAACCGATGCGCTCGATCTCAGTAATACCGCCTTCGAACACTTCAAAGATCAGGTCGGCGCGGTTGTCGCTCTGGCGGATGATCCGCGGGGTGACGCGCGCAGCAAGGCGGCCTTCCTGGGAATAGGCCTCTGCGATACGGGCGGCGTCACGTTCGGCAACGTTGGGGTTCAGCACGTGGCGCGATTTCGACTCGACCAGCGACTCGAGCGCCTCATCCTTGAGCCGCTCGTTGCCTTCAAAACTGATGCGGTTGATCGTGGGATATTCGACCACCTTGATATCAAGACGGCTGCCACGCGGTGTCATCTCCACCGACTCGAACAGGCCGCTCGACAAAATGCGTTGGTAGGCATCGTTCAGCCCCCCCGCGCTCAGGGTCTGGCCGCTCTTGATTCCGGCATAGTTGAGGATGGCCGTGGATTCGATCCGCTGGTTCCCTGTCACATTAAAGGAATTGAAGCGGTATTCCTGCGCATCTGCTGCCGAGGGCAGACCGAGCAAAACGCCTGAAAGAAGAAGAAAAACAACGACGTGAAGCGCGCGAACGGCCGATTTTGCAAATGCGACTGCCCCGGTCACGGTTTGGAGGTAATTGGTCATTCCCAAATCCTGCTGACATCCCAGTTGAGACGTGACTAGCCGGAAAGGGCTGATATGTCAAAACGCCATTGCGAAACAGGCGCTTCGCCGCATGCAATCGGGCAAGAAAACGACACCTTGGAACGCGTTCGTGGCCCGCAGACCATGAATATCTGCGGGCCACACCACGGGGAAACGGAGGGACGTTCAGGAACGGATCACAACAACCCGAGCGAGAACATATAGGCTCCCGCTGTCAACGCGATCAGAATCGCCGTTGGAAAAAGGACGCGGTCCCAGTTGATGTCGATCAGAAGGCTCAAGGCCCGGTAACCGTGTTCGATGGTATGCATGACTTTCGTCCCTGCTTATCGTGGCTCTCTAAGACCAAAGCTACGCAAGGAATCGGGCAGGAATGGGGCAGCATCGTGAAAGCACCATGTCGCCCCTTCGTCCCCTTAGGGGCAAAACAGGTCGTTGGTTATGCCAAAGAACATCATGCCAAGGACGATCGTCAGGCCCATCATCATCAGCACATTCACCACCTTGTCGCTCGGCGGACGGCCCGCGACGGCCTCGTAGGCGTAAAACACAAGGTGCCCGCCATCGAGCATCGGAATCGGGAAGAGGTTGAGCATCCCGATCGCCGCCGATAGCACTGCGATGAAGTAGATGAAGCTCTGCGCGCCTTGGCTCGCCATCGCGCCCGAGGTCTGGGCAATGCCGACCGGGCCGGTAAGATTACAGGTGCTGATCGCGCCGGTCACCATATGGTACAGGCCCGAAATCGACCCCTCGATGATCACGCCGGTCTGCACCACCCCGCCCCAGATTGCCTTGACCGGACCAAGCGCCTCGGTGGCTGGTTCAAAGGCAAGACCGCCGCCAATGCCGATCCGCCATTGTGTCTGGAAGCCGCCTTCGGGAAGCGGTTCATCGACGCGACGCGGAGTGAGGGTAAAGGCCTTGGTCTCGCCCTCGCGCCAAACGTCAAGCGCCAGCGGTTTGCCCTCGCCCGTCTCAACCGCCTCTTTCAGCTCTGAGAACCCGGCAATCGCGCGCCCGTCGATACCGGTAATCACGTCACCAACCTCAAGGCCCGCGCCATAGGCCGCCGATTTCGGCGCAAGGTGCAGCACGATCGGAGGATAGGGATAGGGTCCTCTGACCGCTTGTTCGCGGCCATCGCGTTCGACCACGTATTCAAGCGGTGTCGTCACGGGAATGGCGCTCGCAAAGGCGTCAAAAGCTTCTGGCGCATCAAAGGACGGCACGGCCAGGCCCGCGATCTTGCGCACCTCGTCGCCTTCACTGATTTCATAGGCCGGCGGCGGGAGGTCGCGCAACTCGCCCACGGCGAGCGTGTCGCCGATTTGGCCACGGCTCATGAACACGGCGGCGAACACAAGCGTCGACAGGATAAAGTTAAAGATCGGCCCCGCGGCGACGGTCGCCGTGCGTGCCCAAAGCGGTGCGCCATGCATCGTGTGGCGCAACTCCTCTTCGTCGAGACCCTGCATCGCATCGGCATCCTTGCCCGACGCGGCATTGGCATCGCCCTTGAACTTCACATAGCCGCCAAGCGGAATCGCCGCGATCTGCCATTTGGTGCCGCGCTTGTCATAGCGTGAGAAAAGCACCGGCCCGAAGCCGAGCGAGAACACATCCGCACCGATCCCAGACCACCGCCCGACGATGTAATGGCCATATTCATGGATCGCCACGATGATCGAAAGAGCGACCACAAAGGCGATAATGATCCAGAAAGTGCTGCCAAATCCGTTGAGCAGTCCAAGAATATCCACGTGCGAACCTGTTCTTTTTTGTTATTGCCACTCGGCCATGACCTGATCGGCCGCCTGACGTGCCAAATGGTCTGTCTCGCGCACTCTATCAAGGGTCATTTCGGCATTTATGAGGCGCCCATCGGACGAGAGCCTGTCGAGAACCGCCTCAACCACCTCTGCCATCTGAAGAAATCCGATCTTGCCCGCAAGAAAGCCATCCAGTGCGCGTTCCTTCGCTGCGTTGAACACCGCGCCGCTCAAACCGCCTGCCTCAAGCACCTCATGCGCAAGCCTGAGGGCCGGATAGCGCTCCGTATCAGGCGCGCGAAAGGTCAACTGTCCGAGCTTCGCAAGGTCGAGCCGTTCGACCGGCAGCGCCCGTCGCTCCGGCCAGTGCAGCGCATATCCGATCGCATGGCGCATATCCGGCGGCCCCACATGCGCCATAAGCGCCCCGTCGTTGAACCCGACAAGCGCATGGACCATCGATTCCGGATGCACCAGCACCTCGATCATCCCATGCGGACAGCCAAAGAATTCCTTGGTCTCGATGACCTCTAAGGCCTTGTTGAACATCGACGCGCTATCAATGGTGATCCGCTGGCCCATGTCCCAATTCGGGTGGCTCGACGCCTGCGCCGGGGTGGCCTTGGCCATTTCCTCGAGGCTCCAATCCCGGAACGCCCCGCCACTCGCGGTGATGATGATACGTTCGACCGCGTCGAAATCTTCGCCCACAAGCCCCTGAAACACCGCCGAATGCTCGCTGTCGACCGGCAAGACACGGCCCCCATGCGCCTTCGCCGTGCCCATGATAAGAGACCCGGCGGTGACAAGGGACTCCTTGTTCGCCAGCGCCAGCGTCGCCCCCTGCTCGAGCGCACGCAGTCCCGGCACAAGCCCCGCCGCGCCGACAATAGCCGACATGACCCAATCCGCAGGGCGCGTCGCTGCCTCCTCGATGGCATTGGCCCCTGCCGCAGTGGCGATTCCCGTTCCAGCCAACGCAGCGCGCAGATCGCCGAGAAGCTCATCATGCGCCGTCACCGCGATCTCCGCTCCAAGTCGGCGCGCATCCTCTGCCAGCCGCGCAATATTGCGCCCACCGGTCAAGGCCACCACGTCATAGGCTTCGGGATCGCGCGCGATGAGGTCGATCGTGTTCTGCCCGATGGACCCCGTCGCGCCGAAGATAGAAATCTTCCGCATCAGGGTAGCCCCACTGCCGATCCCACGATCATCACGAAAAGCGCCGCGCCCATCATGGCGTCAAACCGGTCGAGCAATCCTCCGTGTCCAGGGATCAGGTTCGAGCTGTCCTTGACGCCGGTATGGCGCTTGATCGCGCTCTCTGCCGCATCGCCCATCTGCCCGGCAAAGGCGGTCGCCACGCTCAAAAGGACAAGCGGCAGCCCGCCAAAGGCCGCCCCGACGATCCCCGCCGCGACCCAGCCGCCAACGGTGCCGGACCATGTCTTCTTGGGCGACACCTTGGGCCAGAACTTCGGACCACCCACAATGCGACCGACGAAATACCCCGCCACGTCACTCGCGATGACAACCGCGACAAGCCAGCCGACCCACATCATCCCATGTTCGACCCGCAACCCGATCAATCCGTAACAGGCCAACATCAACGCCACAGCGTAAGCGCCGTAAATCAAACGATCTTTGTGAAGTTGTGTCGCGCCCACGATGGCCGGTGCGATTAGCACCGGAAGCACCGCTTCACCGGGGATCAGCGTCGCGCCCCAAAGCGCGGCCGTGGTCAACAACCCCATTGGAACCGCCATGCGCTCGCGATCCGGCCCGAGCATCCGGCTCAGTTCCCAGATCATGCCGCCACCGATACAGGCCACAAGAAGCGTGAACCAAAGCCCCCCGGCCCAGACACCCGTGATGCCCACCGCCACCATCACGATGGCCGACAGGATTCGCATCGGCAGGTCGCCCCACTTGCTAGCGACGCTCATGCCTTCACCCCGCCAAACCGCCGATCGCGTCCGCCATAGGACGAGACGAGGCAATGGAATTCGTCCTTGGTGAAATCCGGCCAGAGCGTGTCGATGAATTCGTATTCCGCATAAGCCGACTGCCACAGCAGAAAGTTCGAAATCCGCGCCTCTCCACTGGTCCGGATGACGAGATCCGGATCGGGCAACACATGCGTATCAAGGTATTTCGGCAGGGTCTCCGTATCCACATCCGCAGGATCAAGCCGCCCCGCCGCCACATCCTCGGCCAGACGCTTGGTGGCACGAGCGACCTCGTCCCGCCCACCATAATTCAATGCGATGGTGAGGTTTGTGCCGGTACAATGCCCGGTCAACTCTTCCGCCTCATCCATCAGTGCGCTGAGCTTCTCATCAAGACGCACCCGGTCACCGATAAACCGCACCCGCACATTCTGACGCACGAAATCCTGCATTTCCTTCATGATATAGCGGCGGAAAAGGCTCATGAGCCCCGCCACCTCAATCTGGGTGCGTTTCCAGTTCTCGGTCGAAAAGGCAAAGATCGTCAGATACTTGACCCCGTTCTCCGGGCAAGCCTCGACAATCTCACGGACCCGACGCGCCCCGGCATGATGCCCAAAAAGGCGTGGCCGCCCGCGCGCCTGCGCCCAGCGGCCATTGCCGTCCATGATGATCGCCACGTGGCGGGGACCGCCGTTATGCTTCGCTTCGGTTCCCACCTACACGGCCTCTTTTCTGCTTCAGACCTGCATGATCTCGGATTGCTTGGTCTCGAGCGCTTCATCCACCTTCTTGATGTAGGTGTCCGTCAGATCCTGAACCTCGGTCTCCCAGAACTTCTGGTCATCCTCGGAAATCCCGTCGGCCTTGGCTTTCTTGACCTGATCCATGCCATCACGGCGCACGTTGCGGATCGCAACGCGGGCGTGTTCGGCATATTGCGCCGCCACACGGGCAAGCTCGGCCCGACGCTCCTCGTTGAGTTCCGGGATCGGCAGCATGATGATGGTGCCGTTGGTCTGCGGGTTGATGCCGAGCCCGCTGTTCATGATCGCCTTCTCAACAGGCCCCACGAGCGATTTGTCCCAGACATTGATCGTGACCATGCGCGGCTCGGGCACGTTGACCGTGCCGACCTGGTTGATCGGGGTTTGCTGGCCATAGGCTTCGACGGTCACCGGCTCAAGCATCGAGGCCGAGGCACGCCCCGTGCGCAGCGAGGCGAATTCCGTTTTCAGCGCGCCCATGGCACCCTCCATGCGGCGGGTGAGATCGTCTGTATCGAGTTCGAAATCTTCGGACATGGCTTTTCTTCTTCTTGCTGCGGCCCGGTTCGGGCCGGTTTCTTTCCTACCCTAACGGTCTCAGCCGACCTTTGTATAGGTGCCCTCTCCGGCGAGAATTCCCTTGAACCCTCCCGGTTCGTCGAGGCCAAAGACGATCAGTGGCAGGTTGTTATCTCGCGCCAGCGCAATCGCGCTCGCATCCATCACCTTGAGCCGCTTGGCAAGCACATCGTCATAGCTCACCTCGTCATAGCGCACCGCGTCGGCATGTTCTTTCGGGTCTTTGTCATACACCCCGTCGACCCCATTCTTGCCCATAAAGATCGCCTCACAGGCCATCTCATTGGCGCGCAAGGTCGCGGCGGTATCGGTGGTGAAATAGGGGTTCCCGGTGCCGGCGGCAAAGATACAAACCCGCTTTTTCTCAAGGTGGCGCACCGCACGGCGACGGATATAGGGCTCGGCCACTTCGTCCATGCGAATGGCGCTGATAACCCGCGTGAACACCCCAACGCCTTCAAGCGCCGACTGCACCGCCAGCGCGTTCATCACCGTGGCAAGCATCCCCATGTAATCCGCCGTGGTCCGTTCCATCCCCTGCGCCGAGCCGGACAGCCCGCGAAAGATGTTGCCGCCACCGATCACCATGCAGATCTCGACGCCCATATCGTGCACGGATTTGACCTCTTGCGCGATCCTCTGAACCGTTGGCGGGTGCAGGCCGAACCCCTGATCTCCCATCAGCGCCTCCCCCGAAATTTTGAGCATTACGCGTTTGAACGCTGTCTTCGGGGCGGGGGCGGCGTCGGTCATGTTGCACTCCGTCTGCGCGAGGAATTAGGATCGCGCGCAAAATGTCGGAAAACACGGGCGGGTTCAATGCGCGATATCAACTTGAAGACAAACAGGCGGATTTTTCCGCAATGACCCTGCCCTTCGACATCGCCCCGGATCGCCCCGTCTTGATCGCAGGCCCGACCGCCAGCGGCAAAAGCGCCCTCGCCCTCGAGATCGCCGAGGCACAGGGCGGCGTCATCATCAATGCCGACGCGATTCAGGTCTACGACAATTGGCGCGTGCTGACAGCGCGCCCCTCGGCCGAAGACGAATCGCGTGCGCCGCATGCGCTCTATGGGCATGTGCCGCGCGACGCTGACTATTCCGTCGGCCATTGGCTGCGCGAGGTCGCGCCGTTCCTGCAAGTTGGCCCCCGCCCGATCATCACCGGCGGCACCGGCCTCTATTTCACTGCGCTCACCGCTGGCCTCGCCGAAATCCCGCCGACGCCGCCCGCCATCCGGGCCGAGGCCGACGCCCGCGTGGCCGCAGATGGCTTTGAAAGCCTGTTGGCCGAGCTGGACTCCGAAACGGCGGCGCGAATCGACCGCCTCAACCCGATGCGCGTTCAGCGCGCTTGGGAAGTGTTACGCGCCACGGGCCGTCCGCTCGCCGCGTGGCAAGACGAAACCCCGCCCCCGCTCCTGCCCGAGGCCGACTGCACCGCAATCCTCTTCGATGTCGAACGTGACTGGCTCAACGCGCGTATCGCCCGCCGGTTTGAACAGATGCTTGACCACGGCGCGCTCGACGAAGCCCGTGCAAACCTTGACGATTGGGACCCCAAACGCCTGTCCTCCAAAGCCATCGGTGCGCCCGAACTGATCGCGCACCTGCGCGGTGAAATCTCGCTAGACACGGCGGCCGAACAGGCCACCATCGCCACCCGCCAGTTTGCCAAACGGCAACGCACGTGGTTCCGCTCCAAGATGCATCGCTGGGCGAGATTTCGCCCGTAGCGCGGAAACCCGCCGGTGTCGCCCTTGCCGGTTTCGAACCTTTCTGTCATGGCTTTGGCTGACATGGCTGAAGATACTGTACATATTCCATCATTCCTCAAGCGGTCCCCGGAAGCGCGACAACCGTTTGCGCCGCGACAAGAGACCTATCCTCAGCCGCCAGAGACCCCTCTGCCGCCGCAAGTGAACGCGATTCAGGTCCATACCCTGTCGCAAATGACGGTCGGTGGAAGCTGGCAACTCGAACAGTTGCACCTGCGCGATCACCACCTCTTTCTCTGGATCACCCGAGGTCAGGGACGCATCCTGTTGCACGGGCTGCGCCGTGGGTTTGGCGCTCACAACGCGATCTTCGTGCCTGCGGGCAAACTCTTTGCCATGGAATATGGTCGTCAGGTCCAAGGTCAGGCTCTGCTGATTCCCGATGACGGCCGGGTGATCCTGCCCGACCGCACCCATCAGCTCCGCGTGCAGGATGGCCTCGCACAGGCCGAACTCACCGGCCTCTTTGACGACCTGCGCCGCGAATTGACCGAGGCCCGCCCGCTTCTCGCCGAAGCAATGACTGCGCTGGCCTCAATGGTGTCGATCTGGCTACGACGTCAGATGCTCAGCGCGGGCGCGCAACCCCGTACAAGTGCCGCCGAACGGATCGTGCGCCGCTTTAGCGACCTGCTGTCCGATGATTTCCGATCTGGTAAATCCATGGCGACCTACGCCGAAGAGCTCGAGATCACCCCGACACATCTGACCCGGGTCTGTCGCCAATGCGCCGGGCTGACCGCGGCCGACATGCTCAACCAAATGGTTCAGCATGAGGCCCGTGTGCTCCTGACCCGCAGCGATCTCCCGGTTCAAGACATTGCCGACTATCTCGGATTTGGCTCGGCGGCCTATTTCTCGCGCTTCAGCCAACAGCACTTCGGCGCCTCCCCAACGCAATTGCGCAAATCGAGCAACCGCTGATTCATCGACGCTGTGCGCGGGGTTTCCCTGCCCAACAGGAAGCGCCCCTTAGAGGCGCCCCAGCCGGAAAACTCGGTGCATCGCGCAACCATTTCGTCTGTTTCCGACACCACCGATGTCGTTTTTTTACATCAGAATGACGAGACTGACCGTTGACGTGGCAAGGAATCTGTTGCCGAATAGCCCTCAACGGCAGCATCTGACGCGTCCAATTCGGCCCTGTCTCCGCTGACCGATATAATAAATCAGGCCACCAAATCGGCCACACCTGCCAACGGGGACCATATGACGCCAGCTTTCGCCAGCGCGCCAGCGCATGACAAATCCGAAGACCGCAGCCTGCGTCCGGATGCGAAAGCGACCGTCCCTTCCCCTGACAACTGACAACCTGCAACGCCGCGCCTCGCGGGGCGGCGCTGTGACGTGCCTAGCTGGTCCGGGGCCTTCCCGGACTGAAACCGACACAAGACCAACGGGGGTCCGATGGGACTATTCATCCTGAGACGGGTCGCGATGATGATCGTTACGGCGCTTTGCCTGACCTACATCGTCTTTTTCATGACCAACCTCTATCCCAACCTTGAGAAACTGGCCAAATCGCAGGGCAACTTCCGCATGTCCGACGAAGCCGTCGCAAGCTATCTCGGTGACCGCGGCTATCTCGAGCCCACGCCAATCAAATACGCCCAATGGCTCGGTCTGTTGCCCGGCTATAAAACGGTGCGCGACGATGGCACGATTGTCGGTAAATGCGCCCGTCCCGGCGTCGCACCCGAAGACACCCCGCGCTTCTGCGGCGTACTTCAGGGCGATTGGGGCTTCTCCACGGTCTCCAAGGAACCTGTCGCGGATGTGCTCGGCAAACGCCTCGCCAATACGGGCAAGCTGATGTTCTGGGTCATGGTGGTCATGGTGCCCTCGGCCTTGATCATCGGCGTGCTCGCAGGGATGCGTGAGGGTAGTGGCACCGACCGTTCTCTCTCGACGATTTCGATCCTCTCGACAGCAACGCCAGAATACGTCTCGGGCGTGATCTTCATCGCGTTGCTCGCCTCGACCCGCTACGGCCTCGGCCCGATCCTGCATGATGCGGGCATTATCGAAGCCAAGGCGCTGTTCAAGGGCACGGCGAAATCCGCCATGGATGACGCCAACCTGCGCAACTTCACCCTGCCGGTCCTGACCGTCGCCCTATACGGTATGGGCTATATCGCCCGTATGACCCGCGCCTCCATGGCCGAGGTGATGACAGCGCAATATATCCGTACTGCCCGCCTCAAAGGCGTGAGCTTCCGCAACATCGTGATGAAACACGCGCTGCGCAACGCGCTGATCGCGCCCTTTACTGTGATCATGCTGCAATTCCCGTGGCTCTTGAACGGCGTGGTGATCGTGGAGACGCTGTTCTCCTACTCCGGCTTCGGCTGGCAACTCGTCAACGCCGCCGGGAACAACGACATCGAGATGCTTCTCGCGGTCTCCGTTGTCTCCGTCGCCGTGGTGCTCGTGACCCAGCTGATCTCGGATATCGGCTATGTCTATCTCAACCCGCGCATCCGCATTTCTTAAGGAGAGTCGACCATGGAACCATTGACCTGGACTGGCTCCCTCGGAGCGCTTCTGAACCCGGTTTTCCAGGGGCTGGCGATGATCTTCATCGTCGCGGTCGCCCTGCAAATCCTCGCCTCTTTCATCTTCCGTGCCGCGCCGGTCACAACCAACGCGGATGGCACGCTCACCTCCGGCAACGGCCCGATCGAGATGATCACCAAAGTCTCGAAATATAGCCTCTACGGGCTGCTCGGCCTCTGCCTGATCTTCCTGCTCGCCGGGATCGTCATGCCCTTCGGCAAAGCCGGGATCATCGGGGCGGTCTCTGCCCGCCTCGCCCCGGTCTGGCTCGCGCTGTTTGTGACCTTCACCCTGTCGATGGTCTACAAGCGCAAGCTCGGGCTTTACGGCAAGCTGTTTGACTCCCTGATCGGCATGATCGGCTTCGGCCTTGTCATGTTCTGGGTCTACACAGCAGTCTTCACCGGCGTCTTCGACATGATCGCCACACATGACTCCCTGGCCCAGCTTTCCGGCATGAAGAACAAGCTCCCCGGCACGCCGGTGCGCGGCGCCGATCCAGAAACCTGCGGCCATGCCTGCTGGTATCTTCTGGGCGGTGACAACCTCGCCCGCGACGTGTTCTCGCGCATGGTGGATGGTTCTTGGATCGTGGTGCGCATCGCTCCGCTGGCGACGCTCTTTGCCTTCATGGTCGGCATCACGCTCGGCCTTCCGGCAGGCTATTTCGGCGGCAAGCTGGACACCCTGCTGTCGTTCCTCGCCAACCTGATCCTCGCCTTCCCGGTGATCCTCTTGTTCTACCTGCTGGTGACGCCGGAGATCGTCGCGACGGGCATTCCGTCTTTCATGGCGATGGTGCTCTTCATCTTCCCGATCATCTTTGTCGCCGTGCTCATCAATTCGCGCTACTATACGCGACCGCGCCTGCGCACGCCGCTGCTTGCGGGCATCCTCGCGGTGTTGGTCTGGATCTACTTGTCGCTGATCTCGGCGCCGGGGACCGTGCTGGCCTTCCTGCCGGAGTCGCTTGATCTCTTCAACATTCCCGGCGGCATCCTTGTGGTCTTTGTCTCGGTGGTCTTCGTCAACGCCCCCACGGTGTTCCGCATCGTGCGAGGCCTGACGCTCGACATTCAGACCCGCGACTACGTCGCCGCCGCCCAGACCCGTGGCGAAGGTCCGTGGTATATCATGCTCTGGGAAATCCTGCCCAACGCACGCGGGCCGCTGATCGTCGATTTCTGCCTGCGCATTGGCTACACCACGATCCTGCTTGGCACCTTGGGCTTCTTCGGCCTCGGCCTGCCGCCCGAGAGCCCGGACTGGGGAACCACGATCAACGACGGGCGCAAGCTCCTGTCGATCTACCCCCACCCGGCCCTCGTGCCTGCCTTCGCCCTGCTGAGCATGGTGCTCGGCCTGAACCTCTTGGCCGATGGCCTGCGCGAAGAAAGCCTGCGCGACTGATACCCGGGAACGCGGCCCCCCCGCGTTCCCAGAGTATTTCGACCAAGATGAAGAACAACAGGGGCCAAGAACGCCCCACCGCCCCAACAGGGAGACCGGAGCATGAGTAAAATGGCAGACTACGACGGCCCGATCCTCGAGATCGACAAGCTGTCTATCTCCTTCTTCACCCGCCTGCGTGAAATCCCCGCGGTGATGGACTTCTCCGTCAACGTGATGCCCGGTGAGGCCGTTGGCCTTGTCGGTGAATCCGGCTGCGGCAAATCCACCGTCGCCCTCGGCGTCATGCAAGACCTTGGCAAGAACGGTCGCATCGTCGGTGGCAGCATCAAGTTCAAGGGCCGCGACCTCTCCGAGATGAGCGACGCAGAACTGCGCGATATTCGCGGCAACGAGATCGCCATGATCTATCAAGAACCCATGGCCTCGCTGAACCCGGCGATGAAGATCGGCAAACAGCTCATGGAAGTGCCGATGATCCACGAAGGCGTCTCCGAGGAAGAGGCCTATAAACGCGCCCTCGAAGTCGTCACCGACGTGAAACTCCCCGACCCCGAGCGCATGCTGAAAAGCTTCCCGCACCAGCTCTCGGGCGGCCAACAACAGCGCATCGTCATCGCCATGGCGCTGATGTCCAAGCCCTCGCTTCTGATCCTCGACGAACCCACCACCGCGCTTGACGTGACGGTCGAGGCCGCCGTGGTGGAACTGGTGAAGGATCTCGGCAAGAAATACGGCACCTCGATGCTCTTCATCTCGCACAACCTCGGCCTCGTGCTCGAGACCTGCGACCGCCTCTGCGTGATGTATTCCGGCGAAGCGGTGGAGCGCGGCTCCATCGAGGACGTGTTCGACCACATGCAGCACCCCTATACGCAGGCGTTGTTCCGCTCGATCCCGCTCCCTGGTGCCGACAAGAACGCCCATCCTCTGGTCGCCATCCCCGGGAACTTCCCGCTTCCCCACGAACGCCCGCCCGGCTGTAACTTCGGCCCGCGCTGCGACTATTTCGAAGCCGGGCGCTGCGACGCGCAGGCGATCCCGATGTATGACGTCCCCGGTTTTGAGCGCCACTCCACGCGTTGTGTGAAATTCGAAGAGATCGACTGGGACGCGCCAATCCAAGTGGGTGAACAGAAAGAGAAACCCGAAGTCGGCAAGGTCGTCCTCAAGATGGACAACCTCAAGAAGTACTATGAGGTCGCGGCAAACGCGCTCTTTGGCGGCGGCGAAAAGAAGGTCGTCAAAGCCAACGAGACCCTCTCCTTCGAGGCACGCGAATCCGAAACCCTCGCCATCGTGGGCGAGTCCGGTTGCGGCAAGTCGACCTTCGCCAAGGTGCTGATGGGGCTTGAGACGGCGACCGAGGGCGAGATCCTGCTCGATGGCAACAACATCGAACAGACCCCGATCCAAAAGCGCAACACCAAGACCGTCGCCGACGTGCAAATGGTGTTCCAGAACCCGTTCGACACGCTCAACCCCTCGATGACCGTCGGCCGCCAGATCATGCGCGCGCTGGAAATCTTCGGCATTGGCGACACCGAAGCAGACCGGCGCAACCGGATGCTCGAACTCCTTGACCTCGTGAAACTGCCGCGCGCCTTTGCCGACCGCATGCCGCGCCAGCTTTCGGGCGGCCAGAAACAGCGCGTCGGCATCGCCCGTGCCTTTGCTGGCGGCGCGCGCATCGTGGTCGCGGACGAACCGGTCTCGGCGCTCGACGTGTCGGTGCAGGCCGCGGTGACAGACCTCCTGATGGAGATTCAGCGCGAAGAGAAAACCACCCTCCTCTTCATCTCGCATGACCTCTCCATCGTGCGCTATCTCTCGGATCGCGTCATGGTCATGTATCTCGGTCACGTGGTGGAACTCGGCACCACCGATCAGGTCTTCACGCCCCCCTACCACCCCTATACCGAGGCGCTTCTCTCTGCGGTGCCGATCGCCGACACCTCCGTCGAGAAAACCCATATCGTGCTCGACGGCGATATCCCCTCGGCCATGTCGCCGCCTCCCGGCTGCCCATTCCAGACACGCTGCCGCTGGAAGGATCAGGTGCCGGGCGGTCTCTGCGAGAAAGAGGTGCCGCCGGTGCGCGACCTCGGTGATGGCCATCAGGTCAAATGCCACCTCGCCGAAGACATCCTCGCGCGCATGGAACCCGTCATCAAGATCGCCGCTGAGTGATCCATGGGGGCGGCGCACACCGCCCCCTCTTCCTCTTGCCCGAAATATCCTGGGGTGAATTGGCCCTGTTCAGGCGCATGTCCGAGAGGCTCAAGACCGGTTCCCACTTTTGAGCGACATGCCGACTGCGGCCAAGAGGGGCAACGCCCCTTCCCTGCCCGCGCCTCCTGCTCTACGCTGGCCTCATGTCCCAAACCAATTCCCGCTTCGCCCCGCTCCCTGACCCGCCCTATTACGCTGTGATCTTTACCGCAGAGCGCACCGAAGGCGATCTCGGCTATGGGACGATGGCCGATCACATGATGGCGCTGGCCGAACGCCAGCCCGGCTATATCGGCGTCGAAAGCACCCGCGACGAGGAGGGCTTAGGCATCACCGTGAGCTATTGGAAAGACGAGGACAGCATTCTCGCCTGGAAGGCCGAGGCCGAACACCTCGCCGCCCAGACCATGGGCAAGACCCGCTGGTATCGCCACTACACGCTCCGCGTCGCCAAGGTCGAACGCGCCTATAGCGGCCCTGAAGGACGCCTCTAACGCGCGCGCTGCTCACTCCTCGAGCAAATCCTCGTATCGCGCATCTGTCAGCGTCTTGAGAAACGCCACCAGCGCATCGACCCGTTTATCCTCAAGCGCCGGTCCCGTCTCAAGCTCCTCCATCGACAGCGTGCCATCGACCTCCGGCGCGCGCCATGGCTGGCCTGTTTCCGGGTTGATCTGGCGCGCCTCCGCCTTGGAATTGTACTTGTTGTAGAACAGGATCACCGTACGCAGGTCATTGAACACACCGTTATGCATATATGGCCCTGTGACCGCGACATTGCGCAGGGTCGGCACCTTGACCTTGCCCTTATGCGCCGGATCGTCCACCCCCGGATGCGCCAAAAGCCCCTCATCGACAGCCCCCTCCGGAACCCCATTCACCGCCCGCGCGCCGACGTTCACAGGCGTGCCGATGTTATGGTATTCGTTGTTGGTAAAGGTCTCGCGCGGATCAACCGCGCTCTTGCGAAGCTGATGGCAAAGGTTGCAATTGGTGAACTGCTGCGAAAAGAACAACAGCTTGCCAAGCTCTTCTTCCTGCGTCAGCACCGCCTCGCCACGCAAAGAGCGGTCATATTTGGAATCGAACGGCGCAAAGAACTCAGTGCGCTCAAACGCAGCAATCGCCCGCGTCATGCCGCGATAGGCGGCGTCCACGTTGCCCATCACGCCTGCACCGAACAGCGCCTCAAAACTCTCGACATAGTCTGGCTTTTCCATGAGACGCGCCACGACGCTCGCCTTGTCCGGCATCCCCATCTCGATCGGGTTGAGCGGTGGCCCCCCCGCCTGATCTTCAAGCGTCGCCGCCCGCCCGTCCCAGAACATGCCGCCCACATAGGTGCCATCGGCCTGCTGGTGAAACGGCGGCACAAAAGCGGCATAGCTCGCCGTCGGCGCGCTGCGATCGCCAAGCGAAGCCCCATCATCACCAAGCGAAACAGCCTTGCCGGCCGCCGTCGGGCGTGGATCGACAAACCCGTAATCCGGGTTGTGACAGGTGGCGCAGGCCTGCGTGCGATTGGCCGATAGGTCTGTATCAAAGAAAAGCACCTCACCAAGCGCCTCGAGGCTGTCGTAGGGCTGCGCCCCGACGCCCGTCGCACCCGCGCCCATCAGAAGCGCCGCGCCAAGAACCGCGCCCAAACCATGTCGTGTCACCCGCATCTCCGAACCTCTCAACTCTCGGCTATCACACCGCACAGCTAAGCCCCCGCCATGGCGCAGGCCTTGACCGATGTCAATTCCGAGTAATTTAATCAGCTACCCCAGATCACCCGCACATAATTGCGGGTTTCCTTGTAGGGCGGCACGCCGCCGTGACGGCGCACAGCCTCCGGCCCGGCATTATAGGCCGCCAACGCAAGCCGCCATGACCCGAAATCGCGATACTGCTGCGCAAGGTATCGCGCACCCCCGTCAAGGTTCTGCGCCGGGTCAAGCGGATCCACGCCAAGCTTGCGCGCCGTCGCTGGCATGAGCTGCGCAAGGCCAAGTGCGCCCTTGTGCGATTGCGCCCGCGCGTTCCAGCCCGATTCCTGCTGCACCAGCTTTAGGAAAAGATCGACCGGCACCCCGTGCCGCATCGCCGCCTCTTGCGCCATTGCAAGATAGGGACCGTTGTATTTGCCTTGAAAACTGCCATCGCCCCATTTGGTCGGGGTATAGATCGGCCGCGGCGTCAGCCGGATTTCGGTCTTGGTTTCCGCCCGTTTGCGCTTGTCGATGACAGAGGTCTGCGACCGGAACACGCCCGACTTGGACTTCGATCTGAGAAAATCCGCCTGCGCCGGCAGCGCCAGCAACACCGTCACAATCACAAGTCCAGAAAAGCCTGCGCGCATCATGCAAACGCACCCCATTTGCCCATCGTGCGATGCTCTTAGCGAAAAAAGCGCCCGAATTCCAGCTTTTCCGCCGCCCAAGACCAACACCCGACACGCCCCAAAGCGGATTTCCCCGCCCGCGCACCCCCGCCAAGCAGAAATTTTGTTGGCTTTAGGCTTCCATTAACCGGGATGGGATGGTCTATGCTGGCACGAAACCTGACAAAGATTCTAAAAATGGGGGGTGCCACATGGCCGGTTCCGTCAACAAAGTCATTCTCGTCGGCAACTTGGGCCGCGACCCGGAGGTCCGCACCTTCCAGAACGGTGGCAAAGTGTGCAACCTGCGCATCGCCACCTCCGAGAATTGGAAAGACCGCAACACCGGTGAACGTCGTGAACGCACCGAATGGCACTCGGTCGCCATTTTTCAGGAAGGCCTCGTGCGCGTTGCCGAGCAATACCTGCGCAAAGGCTCCAAGGTCTATATCGAAGGCCAGCTTCAGACCCGCAAATGGCAGGATCAGTCCGGCGCGGATCGTTACTCGACCGAAGTCGTCCTGCAAGGCTTCGGCGGCACCCTCGTCATGCTCGACGGTCGCAGCGGCGGCGGCGGTGGCGACTACGGTGGTGGCCAGGGCGGCGGCTACGGTGGCGGCGACTACGGCGGTGGTGACTATGGTGGCGGCCAAGGCGGTGGTCAGGGTGGCTACGGTGGCGGCAACCAAGGCGGCGGCGCCCCCTCGCGCGATCTCGACGACGAGATCCCCTTCTAAGCTCTCTGCCTGCACAAAAGCCCTTTAAACCGGGTCTGCCCGCCATATCTCTGACAGGAGACACCGGCAGCACGCAAGGCAGACCCCAATGGCTTGGTCCTTCTCCATAGGCCGTCTTTTCGGCTCCGACATCCGCATCCACGCAACCTTCTTCCTGTTGCTCTTGTGGATCGGTCTGATGGCCTATGCCGAGGGCGGCCCCGTCGCCGCCCTGACAAGCACCCTCTTCATCCTCGCTCTCTTCGCCTGCGTCGTCGCGCATGAGTTCGGACATGCGCTGACTGCGCGCCGCTACGGCATCCGCACCCCCGACATCACCCTCTTGCCCATCGGCGGCATGGCCCGGCTCGAGAAAATGCCCGACCGCCCGGCCCAGGAGATCCTCGTCGCCCTCGCCGGGCCTGCCGTCAACATGGTGATCTGGGCCGCACTGTCGCTGATCGTTGGCGTCCAGGGGGGCGACGCGCTGGTCTACCTGTCCGAACTGACCCCGACGACGTTCCTCGCCCAGCTTGCCGCGGTGAACCTTTTCCTCGCCGTGTTCAACCTGCTGCCCGCCTTTCCGATGGATGGCGGCCGGGTCTTGCGCGCGCTTTTGCAAACCCGCATGCCCCGCCCCCGCGCCACCGAAGTCGCCGCCCGCGCCGGTCAGGTGGTTGCCCTGCTGATGGGCTTTGCCGCCTTCGCCACCGGAAACATGATCCTGCTATTGATCGCCGGGTTCATCTTCATCGCGGGCTCCGCCGAGAGCAAAGACGTCTCCATGCGCGCTGCGACCCGCCGCCTGAAGGCCCGCGACGCGATGATCACAAGCTACGAGAGCCTCGCCCCCACCGACCCGCTGCAAACCGCCGCCACGACCCTCATCCGCACGACCCAGCATGAATTTCCCGTGCTCGCCCCGGATGGAACACTCAAAGGCTTCCTGACCCGCAACGCCCTCTTCGTCGCCATGGCCGAAGACGGCAACGCCATGCGTCCTATCGGCGATCTGATGGACACTGATATCCCACGCACCCGCCTCGACACACCGCTCGAAGCCGTGACCGACGCCCTCGGCAAGGGCGCGCCCGCCGTGGTGGTCTGTTCCCATGACGACAGAATGCTCGGCTACATCACCCGCGAGAACCTGGGCGAGCTGATGATCCTGCAAAGCCACCGCCCGGCCTAGTGTGCCTCACCTTCAACCTGTGCGATCAGGTTTCTGGCTGAGTGCTTTAGGCCCCGCGCCCTGATCTTCCTCTTGCAAGAAATATCCCCGCCGGAGGCAATTGCGAGGCAGCGGCCCGAAGGGGCGCTGACGAGATCTCCTGCGCGCGGCCTTGGCCGCGCACACTAAACCTATCCGCGCGCGGCCAGCGCCTCTTCAAGAAGCGCCTTCACCACGTCGCGTGGCACATCCGCCGTGACGAACGCCGCGCCAATGCCGCGCGCAAGGATAAAGCGCAACTGCCCATCCACGACCTTCTTGTCCTGCGCCATCAGGTCAAGAAGACCCTCCGCATCCGGCAAATCGCCTTCGATATCCTTGAGATCGACCTTCATCCCCATCTCGGCAAGATGGGCCCGCACGCGGCTCGGCTCTTCCTGCGCACACAGTCCAAGACGCGCGCTCAACTCAAACGCCAGCGCACAGCCAATCGCCACGCCTTCGCCATGTAACAGACGATCCCCATAGCCCGTCGCGGATTCCAGCGCGTGACAGAATGTATGCCCAAGGTTCAAGAGCGCGCGATCCCCCTGTTCGGTCTCATCGCGCGCCACGATCTCCGCCTTCATCTCGCAGGAGCGTTTCACCGCCTGAATGCGCGCCGCCATGTCGCCTGCCGCGAGCGCCGGTCCCTGCGCCTCGAGCCAGTCAAAGAACGCCGCATCGCCCAAGAGACCATATTTCACCACCTCGCCATAGCCGGCGAGGAAATCGCGTGCCGTCAACGTGCCAAGCACCTCTGTATCCGCCAGAACCATCGCGGGCTGATGGAACGCCCCGATGAGGTTCTTGCCCTGCGGTGCATTGATCCCGGTCTTGCCACCGACGGAACTATCCACCTGCGCCAAGAGCGACGTCGGAATCTGCACAAAGCGCACGCCCCGGCGCAACACCGCCGCCGCAAAGCCCGTCAGATCGCCAATCACCCCGCCGCCAAAGGCCACCACGATATCGCGCCGCTCGACCTTTTCGGCCAAGAGCCATTCCACCGTGCGCTCGAAATGCGGCCAGCTTTTCGTCGCCTCGCCCGCAGGCAGGACAAGCGCCTCCATCTCGATGCCTTCCGCCTTCAGCCCCGCACGCAGGGTCTCAAGATGAAGCGCGGCAACATTCTCATCCGTGACAACCCGCACCTGTGGCCTTTTCAACAGCGGCGCGATGAGCGCGCCCGCCTGCCGAAGAAGGCCGGGGCCGATCTGGATATCATAGGCCCGCGCACCAAGCCCCACATGCACCGTTTCCATCATTGTGCGACATCCTCCAATACATCTGGACGGCTCAAAAGCGCCTCGACCACGCGTTCCGCCATTTCTTCAATCGTGAACCGCGCATCTGCCTCAACCGACAGGTCGGCGCGGCGATACACCGGCACACGTGCGTCGTAAATCTCGGTCAGGGTTGCCTTGGGATCGGCCGTGCGCAGCAAGGGGCGCGTGTCCTTGTGCTTGACCCGGTTCCACAGGATTTCAAGATCGGCATTGAGCCAGACCGCGACTCCTTTTTCCGAGATCACCGTGCGGTTGCCCTCGGCAAGATAGGCCCCGCCCCCGGTCGATAGGATGCCGCGTTCCTCGTCAAGCAGGCGCTCGATGACCTGCGCCTCTTTGCGGCGAAAGAACGGCTCGCCATCGCGGGCGAAAATCTCGGCGATGGACATATTCGCGGCCTTCTCGATTTCCGCATCCGAGTCGAGGAACGGCACGCCAAGCCGCGCTGCAAGTGCCCGTCCCACCGCGGTCTTTCCGGCGCCCATCATCCCCACGAGCACAACCGTCTTCTTCAGTTTCAGCGTCATCGTTTTCCCGGCCAGCGCATCGCCAAAGACCCTGCATCGGCCAAGCTTCGCGCAAATTCAAACTTTCGCTCCTGAATGACGTGATCTTGTGCAAAAGGCCAGTTATAACTTGAGGAAAATCGGGCAGAACACAGTTGGAGACGGCATGGGCAAACTGATCCTTTTCATCGTTGCGCTACTTTGTATCGCGGCGCTCGGGCTTGTGGGCTATGCCTATCTCGGCCCGATGCTCGGTGCGGATTTCGCCCCCGCACCCACGGAAATCCGCCAGCCCCTGACGCTTAGCCCGGCTGACGGCTGATCCATGCAGCGCCGGTTTGCCTCTCTCGCGCCCCTCGCTTTCTGCCTCCTCGCAGGCGCCGTATCGGCCCAGACATCGGGCGCGGACAGCACGCAAACCGCGCCGCTTTCGGCGATTGACTGGCTGCGGCAAACGCCAACCGTCACCCTGCAACTAAGCGAACCGCCGGTGGCGCAAGGGGTAGAGACGCCGGACATCGCCGTCGATACGCTGGGCGCACCGGGGCGGAGCGGCGTCGGCCTTCTGCCGAGCCACGTGACCGGCCTGCCCGCGACCCTTTGGCAAAATAGCCGCGCCGACAGCCTTGCGCGCCGCATTGCCGGGCTCGACCCCGATCGCCTGCCCGCGATGCAGGCGCTGCTCTATACGTTGCTTCTGGCCGAGACCAACCCGCCGGGCCTGTCCGATGCGCCGCCCGAAACCCTGCTTCTGGCGCGAATCGATAAGCTGATAGAGATGGGCGCGCTTGATCAGGCCGAGGCGCTGGTCGAAGCCGCCGACCCGGCCACCCCGGCCTTGTTCAGCCGCTGGCTCGACATCGGTCTCCTGCTTGGCGAGGAAGAGGCCCAATGCAAGGCGCTGACAGAAACGCCACGCCTCTCGCCCTCTTATGCCGCGCGTGTCTTCTGCACCGCCCGCGCAGGCGATTGGCAAGCCGCAAGCCTGACCCTCGGCACCGCCAATGCACTCGGTCTGTTGACCGACGAAGAAGATGCCCTCCTGTTGCGCTTCCTCGATCCTGACCTCTTTGAAGGCGAACCGATCCTCACCATTCCGCGCGCAGTCACGCCCCTGACCTTTCGTCTATACGAAGCCATCGGCGAGGCCCGCCCAACCTCTGGCCTGCCACTGGCCTTTGCGCATGCCGACCTACGCGAGCGCGCCGGCTGGAAAGCGCGGCTCGAAGCCGCCGAACGCCTTGCGCGCACCTCGGCGCTTTCGGAAAATCACCTGCTTGGCCTTTACTTCGAAGGCAAACCCTCGGCCTCCGGCATGATCTGGGATCGGGTCTCGGCGCTCCAGGCCTTTGACCGCGCCCTGACCAACGGCGACACCACCGCACTCTCCGATACCCTTCCTGCCGCCTGGGCTGCGATGCAAGCCGTGCACCTCGAGGTGCCCTTCGCCCGCCTTTATGGTAGCCGCCTGCTCGCCCAAGGTCTCTCTGGCACCACGGCGCGTCTCGCACGCAATATTGCGCTCTTGTCGCCCGCCTACGAACTCGCCGCCGCCAAGGGACCGAAAGACTTCCTCGCCGGTCTCGCACGCGGCACCCCGCCCCGCCTGCCCACCAATTCGACCCATCGCGCCATTGCCGATGCATTCCACGGCGCGGGCGTGCCACAGGACATCTCGACCATGCTTGCCCGCGGCCAGCTTGGCGAAGTGATCCTCGTGGCGATGAACCTGATGGAGGACGGCGCGCTTGGCAATCTTGCCGCGCTGACCGAGGCGCTCGCCATCTTCCGCGCCGTCGGCCTCGAGGACACCGCCCGCCGCGCCGCGCTTCAGACGCTCCTGCTTGACCTGAGGGGCTGAGTCCCATGGCCGATATCTCTGACCGCCGCATGATCGCGACCTTCCTCGACGCCCAAGCCGCCGAACTTGGCGCGTCGGAGAACACGCTGATGGCCTATGGCCGTGACCTTGCCGATGTGGTCGACTGGACCGAGAGCAAGGGCCACGCCCTCCTCGACCTTTCCCGGAACGAAATCGAGGCCTACCTCATCCATTGCGAAGCACAGGGTCTTGCCAAATCGACCCGCGCCCGCCGCCTCTCTGCACTCAAGCAATTCTTCCGCTTCGCCTTCGAGGAAGGCTGGCGCAGCGACAACCCCGCGCTTCTCATCAAGGGGCCGGGCCGCGACAAACGCCTGCCCAAGACGCTCGATATCGAAGACGTGGACCGCCTGCTCG
>NZ_JAKVRD010000014.1 GCF_022814865.1 Shimia aestuarii
CATCGAGCTGTTCTACAACCCAAAACGCAAGCACACGAACAACGGCATGCTGTCGCCCGTTGACTTCGAAGAAAGACAGCGCAAACTGGAAAAGGCAGGTGTCTAGGAAACTAGGGGCACCTCAAAACGTGCCCATCATGATCGAAAACTGCATAGGTCTGAGGCGGTACACGTATTGCATCGAGTTCCGGCGTGTTGTCGCCAAAGCCACTGACCTCAACAGCCGTGAAGTAGTCGATGTTTCCTTCATCATCGCTGTTGCACATCACGCCGAACGCTGCGGTGCCGATATGCCTTTCGATGTTTCCTATATGCGGCTGGAAGGCTTGCCACTGTGCCGGAATCAGAGCGCTTGTAGCATCGCTATAGCGCCTCTTGAGGCCGACAAGCAGCATCACATCTCCGCTTTCGATGCGCGGATCAAGAGTCGCGGGAGTTGGTGTTTCATTCATTTTTAGAGGTTCCACTAGATTGATCGCTTCAGTTGAGCCGGCTTTCTGGATCGATTCCGGCGTAACACCGAACTGCGCTTTGAAAGCCCGCGTGAATGCCTCGTGGGAGGTATAGCCAGACCCAAGCGCGACATCCAAAATGCTACGATCACTATCAGCCAGCTGTTTGGCAGCTTCGCTCAGACGCCTTTCCCGAGCATAGCGGATAACGGATTTTCCGAAGCAGGTGCCAAACGTGCGAGCGAAATGAAATTTTGAAATACCGGCCACATTGGCGACCTCATCGAGGGTGAATTCATCCTCAAAGTGGGTCTCGATGTACCACAGTGCTTTTCCAACAAAATCCATGACAACCTCCAATGAAGCATACCAATTGTGGCTCCATGGTTCACCGATGTCTTGATCGGAATTGCTACCCGGAAGTTCGCTTTGTTGTCCCGCGCGGCGGACTCAAACCCCTCGCCATAACCTACCGCACAAGAACGGTCGTTTTCGCCTGTGACAAAACGTATGAATCTTAGCACAAGTTGCGATGCGAAGAACGTCCGGAGAAGCCAACTATGTGCATTGGATCGGCGACACGGCCATGTGGGGGTCTGCACTCACCCGGAGCAGACCCCCAATACAACAAAAGCGCGCGCGACCGGCCTACAGAAGTGCCTACGCGCACGCCGCTGTTTCCTATCTCCCCTTCTTCTCCTCGAGATAGGTGCGATACCCCTTCTGATCGATGCTCCCGAAACAGATCACATGTTGGTCGGCCAAGTGGCGCAGATCGCAAAGCGCATACGCCATCAGATCAGCCACATGGCCGGCGGTGTCAGGATAGAGCGTATTGAGTGCCTTAAGGATGCGCTCGGCCTGAATGGCGGGGGCGTTTGCCGCCGCGCTCATGCTGCGGCCGCCTTGGTGCCTTCGCCTGCGGCCTCCAACAGGAAATCCGCCGCCCTTTGGGCTTGGGAGGCCGCGCGGAAGATTGCTTTCTTGTCTTCCTTCAGCGCTTTGAGCCAGCTTTCGACATAGGCTGCACTCTGTCCGAAATCCGGCTCGAGACCGAGTTGGGCGCAGATCATGGCGTTTCCAATCTCCGCAATCAGTTCCTCGGTCGCGTAGTCCTCGCGTGTGGTAAAGGTCTTGATCCGAGCCAACCGCTTTTCAGAGCCAGTCCAGTGAATTGCCTCATGGGCAAGGGTTGCAAAATAGTCCTGCGTGCTGAGGAAGGTGCTGACCGGGGGCATATGAATGTGGTCTTTTGCCGGGCTGTAATAGGCTTGCGGCTCGTCGCTGGTGACAATCTCTGCCCCAGTGCGGACAAAGAACGCCTCTAGTTCGGGATCGCTCTCGGTGCCAAGGTCGCGCGGGGCCTGGGGACGGATATAGAGGTTCTCTGGCAACCCCTCGATCTGGTCTGCATTGAAAACCCGATAGGCGCGTGCATAGGGGACGTCTTCCTCTTCGCCATCGTCGTTCTTACGGGTGAAGGTGCCATATTTGACCACGGTAGAGGACTTCTCGCCCTTCTTGACCTGCCCACCAAGCTCTTGGGCTTGTTTGTAGGTCATCCAGCGGCTCGACGCGAACCCCTGTTTTGCCGCCACAATCCAAAGCATCAGCACATTGATACCGCGATATGCCTCGCCATTGTGACGCTCCGGCAAGGCGATACCGCCCGCACTTCCGGTCCAAGGCTTGCGCCAAGGCGGCGTGCCCGCCTCGATCTCCGCAATGATCATGTCCGTGACGTGGCTGTACACATCAAACTTTGCTTTCGCCATTTGTGGCCTCCTATGCGTTGCCCTCTCGGTCTTGGTGCCGAAAATCGGGGCGGGGTTTCTGGCGAGGAAGCGCGAAGCGCGCCCCTCTCCTGAAACCCTGCCTCCCGGCGAGGGCAGGAGGGGGGCCCACGCAATGCCGCAAACCCAGCCCAAAGCGGAGGGGGATCACCCGGCCACGCAGCTCGGCACAGCCGAGACCGTGGTTGGGGAGACCGCTTTGGGTGCAGTGTTTCGGGGTTGCGTGGGGGAACCGGCGGTTCCCTTCATGGACGCGCTAGCAGCGCGGCCCAAAGGTGTCAGGGGCGTTCGGCTCGTCCGAATCCCCCTGCGCAAGGGATCGACGCACTCGTGCGGAGATGTTCCTCTACCCTCTCGACAGGTCTTTCCAGCCCATCAGGGCCTTGCAGTCGACGAGCGGAACGTGCCCCCATATAGCGAAGGGACGTGAGGAGGCTTGTGGGAAGACCTGGTGAGCGCGCCCGCGAGCGTTACCCGTATGGGCCGAGACAGGCGGTGCAAGGGGACCAGGACCGAACCGGGGAAGGGCTGGCTCGTGAGAGACGGGCCGCCCCGGTCGCAGCCGGGACCATCGCACCGATCGGCTTGGGGGCCGCTTTGGTGGCCCTAGCGCGCAATCCTCGTGAAGCGAGGAGGCGCCCTGAGAACACCCTCACTCATTCTCCAAATGCGCTTCCATTTCTTGCCAAAGGACCATCTGACCTTCCCAATCAATCACACCGAACCGAACATCTATCATCAGAAGAACCCAAAGCGCACCAATCGCATTGAGCCGCACCCTATGCCCGCCCCTCGAGTCCGCTCGATCCGTCTTGAGAAGCGCCACCCACAACAAGAAAGCGGCCCCGTAAGGGGCCGCTTCATACTCCAACCGTGAGTGGGTTTAGAGGAAGAGTTTGGTGACAGCTACGATGGCCAATGTCAGTGCCGATGCGCCACCGGCAAGGATCACGGCTTCATACCATTTGATTTCCTTGTTCAACTTGGTTGTCTCGGCCATCAGTTTAGCGATCTCCGCATCTATCTTTCTGGCTTCAGCTTCTGTCATGTTTGTCTCGCTCATAGCGTGGTGTCCTCTGTAATATAGGGCTTCGGGGCCGTTCTGAGAAGGGTTCCTTTGGATCAGCCCAAGGCGGTAGGGGCGGCGCAAAGCCGCCCCTTGTCCCTGTTTATTCGGTGACGGGATCCTCATCGCGTTTGGGGAAGGCGACCATCTCGACATTGGGGAACATGTTGTGACGGACCTGGATCGAGGTGATTTCGCCGACATCGTTCTGGTTGATGAAGACGACCCCGCAGGTGTCCCAGAAGTTCTTGCCATCCTTCTCGCCGGTTTTGACGCGGAGTTTCATGTTTTGAGCGGCCATTGGTTTATCCTTTCAAGCTGGCGTTTCGATGAACCTGCCAAACAGGGTGCAAGTCGGGGCAGTCAAAGGCTCATTTGGTCTCGCGAGGAATGGCCCGCAGGGCCAGGGGAAATGAGCCATTGAAGGCCGTAGGCCGGCTGCCGCGCGACCCTGTAGGTTTCATCTTTCAGAAACGCCGCATGCAAAGGAGACCAGAGGGGCCGCAGCAGGAGCTCCGCCAGGATCGAAGCGATAGGATGGCAAGACCGGGTTGACGCCTGCGACTGATCGGTCGGATCATCAACCAGAACGATGGCGCATCCCTCGCGCGCCTGGAACAAGGGAACTGTTTCTATGTCGAGTTGGTGTGTTGGGAGACGCGTTGAAAAGAAACTGAACCGAAAAAACAGGGACAAGAGACAGCGGGAGACACCCCGCCTTACCGCCCATCTGCTGATCCTCATGTTGGGAAGCCTTCTTGGGTTGGCTCCGACCCAAAGCCCTGCAGAGATGATCCGCGCGTCTACGCTCTACATGATCGACGGCGACACCGCGGCGATCGGTGAGTTGCGATATCGTCTTGTGGGCTATGACACGCCAGAAACCTATCGGCCACGCTGTTCCTATGAAAAAGCGCTCGGAGAGGCCGCCACGAAGCGTGCACGCGAGCTGGTCTACAATGCCGGGATGGTGGAGTTCATCGTGCTGCCGGGACGCGACAAATATGGTCGGGGCCTTGCGCGGATCTTGATCCGAGGCAAAGACCTTGGGCGGCATCTGATCGGGGAGCGCCTCGCGCGGCCCTACAACGGCGGCCGTCGGCAGAGCTGGTGCCAATAACAAGCCCCCAGCCCGCGCAGCGGTTCCGGGCGAATAGCCCAAGTCCGGCCGGCTCGGGGCTGATGCCCTGAGCCGGCCGGACAGCAATGCTCCTTCACGACAAAAATGGCCCCGTGCAGTTCAGAGCAACGGGGCCAGTTGTGGTTGGTCGGAAGGATAGGAAAACTGTTCTCAACAGGGATAGCTTGGAGTCAATGCTTGTTGCTGTCAATCCAGCGGCTCAAAAGTTCGCGGCTGCGAAAACACTCATCTGGAACGGCTGAACGCTTCATACGCGCGATGCGCTCGGCGAAGGCCACCTGTTTCGAGGTGGGCCTCAGATTGGCATCGCTGGCTCTGGCCCGAACAAGTTGGGCATCAATCCATTGGCTGAGATTCTGACGCGATGTGGTGGCCTCCCATGGCAGGACGCTCCCGTTCTGCTGAGCCAATGCGCGGGCATAGGCCATCTGCTTGGGGGTGGGCAGCGTCGCCGGTGAGGCAAATGTCTTTTGTCGTGCGTGGGACATGGGGCAGCTCCTGTCGTTGATCCACTGCGACGCAGCAATAGAACAATACGGGAACAAAAGCAAGGTTTGGAATGCAGAACCCGGCTTCGATCCCCCATGCTTTATTGGAATTTCAGCTCATAAAGCGGGGCGCTTTCGCGCCCCACCGTTGGCTTCACTCCATCCCTTCGGGGAGCCACGCATCGATCTTCGCCACCTGTGCCTCGGTGATCCCATGGGCTTGGCGCAGGTCCGCATCCCCGGCAAAAAGTGCTTCCAGCTTTGCCACCTTCTCAGCCTTCTTTAGCTTGGCAAATGTCGTGGCCGTGGGGTGGTCCTCGGCAAGGTCCAGAAGATCGCGCCACAGTTCGTTGAGGTAGGGTCCGGCCACGCGGGAAAAGAAGTTCGCCGCGTTCGGGGTCCACACCTCGCGGATATTCGGCTGCGTCTCCTTGTCGATCATCGCGACCAGTGTCTCACAGCCCCCGCCATACTGTGCCGCAAGGAACCGGGCCAATTCGCCGCGCACGTGCTCGGGGCCTTTCTTGCGAAACGCACGGAACGACGCGCCAAGGTCTTTCGCATCCCACATGTTGCGCGGTGGATTTTCGGTCAGACGCTCGTCAAGCGCATAGCCCTCTCCCTCGGTCGAAGGCCAGTTCGGCACTTCGGTTGTGGCGATGCCAAGCGGGTTATTCCAGCGCAAGGCATGGCTCAACTGATAGGCCAGAAGGTCGATCAGAAGATCGGGATCGCGCAGCGCTGCATGTTGGCGTGCGCCACGCGCGATGCGGCCCAAATCGTCACGCAGTTTCTGGCTGATGGGTGATTTCGGCGCACTGGTGTTGGCGTGGTCTGATTTGCTCAAAGCACCCGCATCAATGGCGGCGGCTTTGTCTTCTTTGAGGACAAGACCCTCATAGGTCTTCAACACACCGCTCTGATCCACATAGATCAAGACACCTGCGACGGATTTCTGTTTGTCGGACCAATACCCGGCGAGAACCGTCTCCAACGCGGCCAGTTCTTCGGCTCCGGCTTCGTCCAGAACCTCGCTCTCTGCCAGTTCCGCCAGTTCGTCATAGCGCGCGCTGTCTTCGTCAGACAGCGCCCCTTCCTCTCGGTAGATGCGGCTGGCCTTGCGTTCTTCCAACTCGAAATACCCGACATAGGTCTCGCTCAGAGCCTCGGCCCATTTCCAGCCCTCGGCCTTTATGGCGTCTGTATCGGCCTCCAGCTTCTTGGCGAATAGCTCATTCAAGAGCGCCACATCATCAAGGTAGGTCTGCTCGGCAAAAAGATCACCTGTCACCCGCCCACCTTCTGCCTGATAAGCCTCCAGTCCGACATAGACCGCGCGGCGGTCCGTCTGCCCCACGGAGTCAGGCTTGAGCATCTGCTTGATCCGATGAGCGCTATAACCTTCACCGCGCACATGCTCGAGAACGCTCAGGGTGTTGGCCTCGTCCTCGCTGATCGTGAACGCGGCGGCATTGGACAGGGTGATGTCACCGGCCTTCAACGCGTCCAGCACCGATACAGGCAAGCTTGCCAACTTGAGGCGGCGATAGACATGCTGTTCGTTGACGCCAAAGGCGAGTGCGATGGAAGGGACGGGAACGCCCCGCTCCGCCATAGCGCCATATTCGCGGATTTCGTCGGCGGGGTGGGGTTGTTCGCGTTGGTGGTTCTCGCTCGAAGCCCAAACCTCAGCTGTCGCCTGATCCGGTGCGATCTTCACGGAAACCGTCGCGAAGCGTGGATCGTCTTGCAGCGTCTCGAGGGCGCGAAGCCGACGCCCTCCGGCCACGATACCAACCTTGCCTGTTTCGTCGCGCAGCCCTGCGAGGTTTTGAATCAGGCCAAGCTGGCGAATGTTCTCGGCCAGCGCCTTGATGCCCTCGGGGCTGAACACGGTGCGCGGGTTCAGATCGGACACATAGAGATCGCCAAAGGGGATCTGTTCGGTCGGGGCGGTAATCGTCTCTTGCATGGTCATGGGTCTTTTCCTTGTCGTCTTGTTTGCGTTTGTGGTATTGCTGCCCCAGCCCTTCGGGGCTGGAGCGAGGGGGCCTAGATGGCCCCGTGTTGTTTCAGGAAGGCGGTTCCGATCTTGGCTGAAAGGCCGCCTTTCCCAACCAGCGCCCATGCTTCTGCGATACGCGCCAGTTTCCAATCATTGCTCATGCACTCACCTCCTTTCCGGCGCGGGTCGCGCCTGTCGAGCACCGCCCCTTTCAGGGCGGGCCGAGTTCAATAGTCTTCGGGCAGGAGGATGGTCAGGACGCGGCGGGTCTTGTTCAGGTCCGCGCAATCGTCGGAACCGAACTCATAGCGCGTGTCGTAGAGGTCCAGTTTCCAGTAGAGCCGCACCTCGCGCTCGCCTTCGGTCACGGTGAAAATGCCAAAGTCATGCGTCCCGTGCGGGTCGTTGTCTTCGGTGAATTCGCTGAACTGCATCACCGCAACCATGATCGCCACCTGTGCCTCATGCGACAGGGCCGCAACGCCGCGCGTCATGACGATCCGGCCGGGAACTGTGAAATCAGCGCCCCATGTGGTGCGAAACTGGTCGTTCTGCTTGGCGATCAGCGCAATCCGCGCCGCCGCGACCTCGTCGTCTACGGTGATCTGAATAGGTTCTTTCGCCATTTGTGGCCTCCTATGAGTTGCCCTCTCGGTCTTGATGCCGAAAATCAGGGCGGGGTTTCTGGCGAGGAAGCGCGAAGCGCGCCCCTCTCCTGAAACCCTGCCTCCCGGCGAGGGCAGGAGGGGGACCCGCGCAATGCCGCAAACCCAGCCCAAAGCGGAGGGGGATCACCCGGCCACGCAGCTCAGGCGAAGCAGAGACCGTGGTTGGGGAGACCGCTTTGGGTGCAGTGTTTCGGGGTTGCGTGGGGGAACCGGCGGTTCCCTAATTGGACGCGCTAGAAGCGCGGCCCAAAGGTGTCAGGGGCGTTCGGCTCGTCCGAATCCCCCTGCGCAGGGGATCGACGCACTCGAGCGGAGATCTTCCCCGACCCAATCGCCAGGTCTTTCCAGCCCGTCAGGGCCTTGCAGGCGACGAGCGGAACGGCACCCATAAAGCGAAGAGACGTGAGGAGACTTGTGGGAAGACCTGGCGAGAACAACGGGCCTCGTGAGCTCGCGAAGTATCAATCGCGCTTTCCTGCCAGGACTTGGAAAAAAGAATGGCAAACTTTGCCACACATCTTGTCATAGTTATGTTGTATTGGTTACTATCGCTAAACGAAGGAGTATCTCCAATGGCAACGATGAATGTTTCCCTTCCTGGCCCCATGAAAACTTGGGTTGAAGGTCGGCTGGAAGACGGCAGCTTTAGCAACACCAGCGATTACGTTCGCCATCTTATTCGGCAAGATCAAGAAAGAACACAAGCTATCAGCGCTCTGCAGAGCGCCATTGATGAAGGCGTCAATAGCGGCGAACCCGAGCCATTCGACTTCAAGTCTTTCAAGGCACGGATGCGCGAGCGGCATGTCCGGACGTAACCTCTCAGCCTACCGATTGACACCTGCCGCCCAAGCAGACTTGGAAGATATCTGGCTCTACTCGTCTCAACAGTGGTCGGTCACTCAGGCCGATCGATACGTTGACATACTGGAAGATATTTTTGAGCGCTTGCTCTTCATGCCGGAGATGGCGCGGGAACGTCCAGAGTTCGATCCTCCCATCCGCATCCATCCGAGTGCTGAACACCTTGTCATTTATCGAATTGAGCAAGATCTTCTGGTGATCCTGCGTGTTCTCGGCGCGGCGCAAGACTGGCAAGCAATGTTGAGAGCGCTGGATCGTTGAGAGAAGCGCGCTTCGGGACAAATTCCCATCAACATAGGCGAGTTGGAAGCGGTCTTGCTCGAATAGATTGAGAAGTATGAACCAAGCGAGAAAACGAGACTCGCGAACAATCGCACGGCAACTAGGAGAGCAGCCATTTGAGGAGACTTCGCGGAGTAGTGGCAACCCAGCCCAGATCTACCGCTCGTCACCCGCGTCGTTTTTTCGGCACGGCTTCCCCGACGCCGCTCTTCCCTCTGATGCGCCGCATATCCGCGCGGTACTCGGCGGCAGTTCAGGAATGACGGATCGCTTCGTTTGAGAACAACCGCCGTCTGAAATGGCTACATTTCCTGACTCGCAAGGAAGATATCGAGCACCTACCCCCTGTTGAACACAGTATCAGATGGACACATGTGTTTCCTCTATGTTCTAATTCTTCCCGATTGACGCGAAATTCATCCGTTGCATTCTCCTATTCTTAGCGGTTCGCCGAGCTTTAAGGATTGCAGCCGATACTGGGTATTCATCGAGAGGGTGACATATGGTCAAGAATATCTGTATCTTCTCGGATGGAACCGGCCAGATGGGCGGCGTCAGGCCGGACCAGCGGCTTTCGAATGTCTACAAGATGTATCGGGCCATGCGACCTGGCCCAGATTCCCCGATTAGCCCAAAGGATCAAGTTGCGTACTACGACCCTGGCCTGGGAACGGGCGAAAGCGGCGGCCTCTTCGGCCGCATCAAGCCGATCTTGGGAAGCGCGGTCGGCACCGGTATCGATCACAACATTATCGATTGCTATGAGCAGATCATTGCCCACTACGAGCCCGGCGACCGAGTCCTTCTGTTTGGGTTCTCGCGCGGGGCCTATACGGTCAGAGCACTTGCCAATGTCATGAACCTGTGCGGTGTCCCAACACAGATGCCCGACGGCTCGCCGGTTCCGCGTTGCGGTCCCGGCCTGCGCAAGATCGCGAAAGATGCCGTGAAGTTCGTTTACAACCACGGCGCCGGGAAACCGCGGACACAGAATCCGTTCTATATGAACCGCGAGGAGCTCGGCCGGCGATTTCGCAAGAAATATTCGAGCTTCCCCGTTGAGGGCGATGACAATCAAGGCAACGTCCAGCCGACATTCATCGGGGTCTTCGACACGGTAGCGTCGCTACGAACCGCCGTCGTCCGCACGCTGGTGTGGGGCGGCACTTTTGCAGTCGGCACTGCATTTGTCGCCAGCCTAGCGCTTGGGTGGTCGTGGCTCTTGGTTTTCCCACTTGGCGCACTGCTCGTCGCGCTTGTCTGGCAACTCGGCTCACTGCTGCTCGACAACTTCAAATATTTCTCGGACGACCCGGATCGCAAACTGAAGCTGTGGCGCCCAACGGATTGGCCGCAGATTTTCAAGACAGGACATTTCGCCGCCTGGAACAAGCGCAACTACGACATGTGGCTGGACCCCGACGTTCAACACGCCCGCCACGCCATGGCAATCGACGAAGACCGTGCGGACTTTCCTAGAGTTGGGTGGGCGTCCAGAGAGGCGGCCATCGAGACCAAAGACCGTGAACCAAGGTGGCTCAAGCAAGTCTGGTTTCCAGGCTGCCACAGCGATATCGGCGGAAGCTATCCCGAGGCAGAGTCCCGCCTCAGCGACATTGCTCTAGACTGGATGGTAGACGAGTTAAAAGAATGTGTGCAGTCGGTCCGGATCAACGAAAATGTCCTCAATCGCGCACCTGACCCTTTCGGTCTGCAGCACCGAGAAGATGCGATGGTGGCATTTGGACCGTTTCGCATTGGCTGGAAGAAGGGCATCCGAGAGGTTGGCGACGATTTTCCTCTTCACCCCTCGGTTGAGGTACGCATGCGAGCCAAGGCCGTTGCTCAGTGCGGCGAGGTCAAACCATATCGACCGGTGCAACTGAAGGGGCGGCGTGATTTGAAGCGCTACTACGAAGAATAGAAGAGGATGAGGTCGAACCGCTAGCCACCTATCAGGCAACGATGGCCCGAACACGGCATTGACCCAAGCTCGGGGCGCCTCGGTGCGTTTCACAACAGAGGCCTTTGGGGCATTCTGCTCTTTGATGCTCAATCCTGTTCCTTCAGAAAGGCCTCCGATACCTTAGCTGCTGCAGATTGTGAGGCGAGCAGGCGACGTGCATAGCGGGCAGGCATTTCAGGTGAAGTCCAGCGACCAGCCACCATGATAGAGGATAAATCACAGCCCAAACGAAAAGCATCCTGCACACCTCCAACTCGTGTGCTGTGTGCGGATACATCGTTTCGGCCAGTACGTCGTCGGATGATCCGGGATAGTGTTGCTGGATCTAGAGGAGTTCTTAAGCCTCCCCTTTGCGACTTGGTGAGAATTGGATGATCAGCCTTTAAGCCAGCTTCATCAATCCAAGCAACTACTGCATTCGTGCCTCGACTCGATAGGAATGCATAGGCACCCTCGCCATTTTGGTCAGTTTTGGATCGAGACACGAAAAGCAAGCTGCTCCCATCATCCTGTCGCTGTAGGTCTTTCACGCGGAAATTGCAGATTTCAGAAGCGCGGCACCAACTGTCTGTCGCTATCCAAAGAAGTGCCTTGTCTCGCATCTCAATCCGTGAGTTTCCTAGGCTTCCAATAGCGGTCAAGACGTCTTTCTTTCCGAGTGGCGAAGCTTGTTTGGCTGCAGATCCGTATTTTCGTTTGACACTCTTGACGGCCAGCTCAACTAAGCGGTGCGTCGTTGGTGTAGGTAGGAAGTGAGAACGATGAAGCTCGGCGATCCCCCAGAGCCTCGTTTCGATCGTTGTTGCCGCTAGCTTTCCCCCCATATCATCGACCCATTCCGCGATTGTAGAAGGAGAGATAGGTGGTGCCGCACTATACCCTCGTGGCGCACACCACTCAGAAAACAACCTGAGTATCATGCGGTAATTCCTCAGTGTTGCCGGAGCAAAGGCCGCCTCAGAGCGCTGCCGATACTCTTCAATGAGCTTCGACCGTTGGTCATCCGGCAGCCTCGAAAGCTCATGCAAAAGTTCTGTTCGTTCGCTTTGACGATCAAATGCGTAGTTCATCCTTGTCCCTCTAGAGCTTGCAACGTTAGCATTTTGTTAACGCTCATGACGCTAGGTTGGCACCGAACCAATGGAGAAGCGAGATGGATGAGAAACAGCTAGACACCCTGCGTTGCATAGACGAGTTGGAAGCAGCCTTGCTCGAATACATAGAGAAGTATGGGCCTACCGAGAAAGCAAAGCGCGCTATCAGTCGCGCGGCGACTATGAAAAGCAGATTTTAGGAACGACTTCGCGGAGTGAAGGTAAACCCGGCCCTAACCGGCCATTCACTCACTGATCGGCATGCTGCGGTGCGGCCCGTCGAACCCGCCATTCGCTGCATGAGCAAACTTTGAACGCGGTCGAATTCACAATCTGCGGGACAAAGAGAGCATTCGCTGCGTTTGCGAAAGAGGCTGCTTTCGTACGCTTTCCCGACCTTCGTTTTGAAATGCACACAAGTTGCACGCGTTCGGTTAGTACTTCCCTGATCCAGCCGGAAAGTCTGTCCGTTCTTCCAGATTCGATTTGTTACGCCCAGCTAGTGACTGATGAAAGCACGACAAGCGTTATCATATTGCACATGATTAATGATGCTTGAAATATCAGTATCAATAAGTTAAGCATAGCTTATCCCATACAGGATATGCTTCATGATCACCGGCCCCCAGATGCGCGCGGCGCGTGCCCTTCTCGGCATCGACCAGAAAACTCTGGCCGAGTTGTCGGGACTGTCCGTTCCGACCATTCAGCGCATGGAGGCCAGCACAGGCAACGTGCGTGGCGTGGTCGACAGCCTCACCAAAGTCGTCGCGGCGCTGGAAATCGCTGGCGTCGAGTTGATCGGTGAAGGCACCCCCAGCACGGCAGGCGGGCGCGGTGTTCGCCTGAAGACTCCACCCCCGAAACACTGACCCAATACTTCGCGACGGCGACCGCCGACCACATGCCGACGATCCCGCCGCTACCAATTCAAGGTGCGGCTCCAGATGAAAAACCAGACCAGGCAGACCGGTGACACGCTCAGCTTCGCCGACCTCTACACCCCGAAAATCGTGACCGTCCTGCGCGAGGGCTACGGGCCGACGCAGTTGCGGGCAGACGCAATTGCCGGGCTGACCGTCGCCATCGTGGCGCTGCCGCTCTCCATGGCGATCGCCATCGCCTCCGGCGCGACCCCGGCGCAGGGGCTCTACACCGCCATCATTGGCGGTTTCCTCGTTTCGCTACTTGGCGGTTCGCGGTTCCAAATCGGCGGGCCTGCGGGGGCTTTCATCGTGCTTGTGGCCGCGACGGTTGTTCAGCACGGGATGGACGGGCTGATCCTTGCGACCTTCCTGTCGGGCCTGATGCTGGCGGTCGTCGGCTTCCTGCGGTTTGGCACCTTCATCAAGTTCATTCCCTTCCCGGTGACGGTCGGCTTCACCGCGGGGATCGCGGTCATCATCTTCGCGAGCCAGATCAAGGAACTCTTCGGCCTGTCGCTAGATCATGAACCGGGCACGTTGCTCGAGAAGCTCCCGGCTTTGTGGGAGGCGCGCGCGAGCCTGACGCCTGCCGCGCTTCTCGTCTCGGCGGCGACGGTTGCGATTATCCTCGGGCTTCGTCGCTGGCGACCGCATTGGCCGGGCATGTTGATCGCGGTGGGCCTTGCGGGTCTGGCGACGGCGCTCCTTAACCTTCCGATGCAGACCATCGGCACGAAGTTTGGCGGCATCCCTTCGACCCTGCCTGCTCCCAGCCTGCCGGAACTTTCGCTCGAAAAGATTATGACGATGCTGCCCACCGCAATCTCCTTTACGCTTTTGGGTGCCATCGAGTCGCTACTCTCCGCCGTGGTCGCCGACGGCATGACCGGGCGCCGACACCGCTCGAACTGCGAGCTTGTGGCACAGGGCGCGGCCAATATCGGCTCGGCACTGTTCGGCGGCTTCTGCGTCACTGGCACCATCGCAAGAACCGCGACCAACGTGCGCTCGGGTGCGCACGGTCCGGTCGCGGGCATTCTGCACGCGCTGTTCATCCTGCTCTTCATGATGATCGCCGCGCCGCTCGCCGCCTACATTCCACTGGCCGCGCTCGCGGGTGTCCTTGCTGTGGTCGCTTGGAACATGATCGAGAAACCTGCCATCACCATCTTGGTCCGGTCCGGCTGGGGCGAGGCGACAGTGCTGGCCGTGACCTTCCTTCTGACCATCTTCCGCGACCTGACCGAAGCCATCGTGGTTGGCTTTGCACTTGGCTCGGTCCTCTTTATCCAGCGGATGAGCAAGACCACCGCCATCACCACCCACACGCCCTTCGTGGGACGGGACGAGGCGGATGACGCGGGATCGCGCGGCAGCTATGACGAAGAAGTCGCAGCGAACCCGGAAGTCGTGATCTACCGTATCACCGGTGTTCTCTTCTTCGGCGCAACCGCTTCCATCGGCTCGGTGCTCGACCGGATCCAAGACAGTCACAAGGCGCTCATCGTGGACTTCTCGGCTGTGCCCTTCCTCGACTCGACTGGCGCCAATATGATCGAGGGTCTCGCCCACAAGGCCCACAAACGCGGCGTTGCGCTTTGGCTGACGGGCGCAAGCCGCGACATCCAGAGGGTCTTCGTGACACACGGCCTGAAACGGCCCCTCGTGCACTACGCGGTCAGCATCGAGGAGGCGCTGGCAAGCATCTCCGACGCCTCGGGCGATGTGCGGGACGTGGCGTGATGCCGGGCGGCGCACTGGAACGACGTCGCCGCCGCCAGAGGTTCGGCCCCGAAGAGCGCCGCCGGTTCGTGCTGTCCGCTCTCGAACGGCCGCGCACGCAGTCGGAATTACGGGACGCGCTTGGAATGAGCAACAGTGGCATCCTGCATCTCCTACGACGCCTCGAGCGCGATGGGCTGGTCCGTCCAGCTGAGCGGGTTGCCTGGACGCGGATATGGGAAAAAGCCGAAATCGGCAATTCATCGGACTAATGGGCTTGGTTGGTACCTACTACTCAACCCAAACTGGCCATCAGGCGAGGCCGCCTACGCTACAGCCCGAAGTCCCGCTAGTTTACGCAATCGAAACATGACTTGCGTCGTACGCAACGCCATATAAGCCTTTGATATATAGCATAAATAGACGCCACCCATCACGGGAAAGATTTGATTGACTTTGTAGACGTCTGCTTTGGTAGGCACTGCGGCCATCAGTGCATTCTGCAGCGTCGGGTACATTGGGCTCACTGCGGACCTCGGATTCAGCGCAGCATAGAAGTGTTAGGCGTATCGCAGGCCGTCGTGGACGGCCCAGAGCCGTCGCTCATAGCTGTTTCAGCGAAGGGCCGCTTTGAACCCTGCCTCCTGAATGCTGCACAGTGCCCGAATGGCTGTTCTCGCTCATCATCCGCTTGCCATACCGGCAATCATTGCGCCGAGTGCGACGAGGTGGACAAGCATGAGCGCTTTGTCATTCCATAGCGCGCCGACGGCAAACCATCCCAGGACACCGACGAGAAACAGGTAAAGGTTCCAGGGAGTCCAGCCAAATCCCGTGGCAGCGTATCCCATGATCTGAATGGCGGATGCGCCCCACTTGACCGCGAAGACAAGGCGCTCGCGCGACGATCCGATGGCCAAGGTGTCAAACGGCACGGGTTAACCCTCCGTCTATACGCAGGTTTTGTCCCGTCATGTAGCTTCCACCCTCCGACGCGAGCCACGAAATGAGGGAAGACACCTCCGAAGCCAAACCATAGCGTCCCATCGGAATACGCGCCTTTCGGTCTTCGGTTTCGGGTAGGCTGTCTATGAAGCCTGGAAGGACGTTGTTCATGCGAATGTTCTCTGAGGCATAGTTGTCCGAATAGAGCTTCGTGAATGCGGCGAGCCCAGCCCGGAAGACCCCCGACGTTGGAAAAAGAGGGTCAGGTTCGAATGCCGCAAAGGTGGAGATGTTGATAATTGCCCCGCCGCCATTCGCCTGCATTGTGGGTGTGACAAGACGTGTCGGGCGGATCACATTCATCAGGTAGATGTCCATCCCTTGATGCCATTCCTCGTCACTGATCTCGAGAACCGGACCTTTTGGTCCGTGGCCAGCAGAGTTCACCAACACATCAATGCGGCCCCAACGCTCCTTCGCACCCTCGACCAATGCGTTCAGCGCTTCTCCATCAAGGTTGGAGCCCGTTGCGCCAAAGCCGCCAAGTTCGCCGCCAAGCGCTTCACCCTTGCCGGATGAGGACAGGATGCCGACCTTGAACCCATCATCTGCCAGTTTTCGGGCGGCATCCGCACCCATGCCGCTGCCGCCTGCAGTGATAAGAGCTACTTTTTCTACTGTCATATCGAGCATCCTTTCCTGATTGAGTCATATATTATGATAATTCTGAAAAACTTCGATTCAGAATTGATGCTGCGTGGCAGTAGAATTACTATCTCAGCATGACTGAACTTCCCCCGCTCAACAGTTTGCGTGCATTCGATGCAGCCGGCCGCCGCCTCAGTTTCCGCTCAGCCGCCGATGAATTGGGCGTTACGCAGGGAGCCGTTGCGCAACAGGTGCGCCAGCTCGAAGCGCATCTTGATGTGGTCTTGTTTGAACGGGTGCCGAAAGGTCTGGCTTTTACGCCAGTCGGGCGCAGCTATCACAACCGGATTGCCGGAGTGTTCGCAGACCTTCGCGCCGCAACTGCCGAACTGAAACCAGAGCCGAATAAAGTTCTCATCAGCGTCACGCCGACCTTTGCTGCGAAATGGCTGATCCCCAATCTTCCGGGCTTCACCGCAGCACACCCGGACATCGATTTGCGGATACTGGCGACAGAAAAAGTTTCGAGCTTTCACAGCGACGGAATAGACCTTGCAGTGCGCCAGGGATCGCCGCCGTTCGGCGCATCACTGGACGCAATGCTAATCTTTAAGCAATCGCTGATCGCAGTCGCCGCGCCGAAGTTTACAAAGAAAGGCGACACTCTTCTTGATCCCGATAAACTTGCGAGAATGCCGAAGGTCCATGACACTCATGACCAATGGCCAAGCTATCTCTCGTATTTGGGTGTTCAGGAACAGTCCCCTCGTCACCTTCGCCTGAGCCAAACGTCTCTTGCGGTCGACGCTGCTATCGCCGGGCAAGGTTTGGCCTTGGTAAGTCGGTTTCTGGTGGCTCACGACCTTGAGGCCGGACGTTTGGTCGAGGTTGGTGCAGCTTGGGACGAGGACGGAAGTGACTTCTATGTCCTCATGCCGCGAGCAGACAAGAACAATGCATCGGCCGTTAACGTCGTAGCCTGGCTTAAGGCGCGCTCCACTGAAGGCACCTGACTGGCTTTGAACTATAAGCGGTCATTTAGACCATTCGAGCGAATGATAGCGATTCCGCAAAGCGGCGATCTGCGTGACGCGCAGCGAATGACCGGAATCCGCCCCTGCTGTCGGTCGACACGAACGGCCCTTAACTACCACCTACCAGACGCGTGGTCGAAGGCCGCTTTCCGAACCTGAATTTTGTGTAAGCCGCACCTCAACCACCATCGGCATTTGGCTCAACAAAATCGCTTCCGACGCGGCGCCGAACTGACCTCGAATTGAGGCGCGTACTATACTTGGCGTGCTTCCGATGTGCCTTCGAACAGGCCTTCTGGCTCGATCCCGCGCTTTTCGGCGCTGTTGCGCACGGCGTCTTGGATGGCGGCACTACGGTTCAGCAACCGGCGGAAACGCGCGTCGTCAAGCACCAGAAGTGTTGTTGGTGTGATGGCGCGAACTTCGGCGCGGCGCGGCATCTTCAAAAGGATCGCCATTTGCCCGAACATCTCGCCACGCCCAAGCCGCCAAGTCTGGCCAGCAGCTTCCAGCTCGACTGCGCCGGAGGCGATGAAAAAAACATTCTTTGCCTCGCTGTCCTTGCGCATAATCACGTCACCCGCGTTGAAATAACGGGTCTTGAGAACGCGACCAAGACGCTTGATTCGCGCGTCGTCAAGGTCGGTGAAGAGCGGAAACTGCCTGACCAGTTCGACGCGCTGTAATGCGATATCGAGGCGCGGACGTTCTTCGGCGGTCGCCCGGCGCGCGTCGAGGTCCTGCATCAGCGCGGTGTAGACTTCGGCACCGATGAGGCCGTCCTCGCGCATCGTTTTGTATTCCCGTTCCTCCAGCCGCAGAGCTGTCCGTCGAATGAAACGGCGTTCGAGATCCTCGGCATAGCCCGGATACTGAAGGCGCAACCCTTCCAGCGCGGTTTCCACTATATCGGCCCGTCTGATTAGTAACTCGTGCAGCAGATCTGCAACGCGTCGCCCGTGGATGCGCCGGATGCGTCCGTCGATGAAAGCCCCAAGATCGCGTAGGATCAGTCGCTGTGACAGCAAAAGTTCGAACCGATCGGCGGTGATCCGGGCTAAGGGCCAGGAGATACTCAACCGACCATTCAGTAGAACAGCGGCCCGGAAAATTCGGCCATACGCAATGCTGCGGCGCGCCGCGCGGTTGTAGCCGCTGCGACCCCCACTGCGGGCGCCCTCGATCAGGCGGTCCGCATCCGACAACACCTGCTCAGCCATTCGCGCAGAAATCGTGCGTTCTCGCACACGCGCAAGGATGGTGTCGCGTTCGTGGCCGGCCAGCGCAATCAGCCCAAGCGTCACCCGGTCGCGATCCAGAATGTCGGCGCTCGCCTCGGCAGACTTCACCGCCGCGTCCAAACGTTCGCCAAAGTGCTTTGCCTCGGAACGCACTGTATCATGGCTCAACTCGTAGTTTTCGGTCGTGCGCGCAACGTCTTCGCGCACAGTTTGCAGCGCGACGGCGACCACCTGCCGCGACAGCGCCTCGTCGATGGGTGACAGGCGGTCAAGACCCAGCTTGCCAATAACCCACCTGAGGGTGGTGCCCTGCACAATCAGTGTGAAAAGCGTAAAGCCCGTCGCAAGGATGCCCACGACGCGCTGAATCCCGTCGGGGACGCGGAAGCTCTCGGTGACGGCAAGCGCCAGTGCAAGCGTCACCGCCCCACGCAAACCACCCCATAGGATCGCGGCGCGGTAGGGCCGTTCGACTGCAGGCGAAAGCTTCAGAAGGGTTAGAAGCGGCAGGAGCCCGAACAAGATCAACGCACGCGCGGAGATTGCGGCAAGGATCACCACGCCGATCAAGACAAAATCGGCGAAGCGCACCTCTTCCAGCAGCCTCGGGATCAGAAGCGCGGCGAGGATAAAGATCAACGCCCCGGCCCAATGGGCCAGAACGTCCCACAGCTCGCGCAGATTCTGCCACGCCTGCGGCGGAAGACGCCCCGGCCCGGTCAGATTCAGCGTCAGACCCGCAGCGACCACGGCGATGACTCCCGAGGCACCGATGCTTTGCTCCGCGCTGATATAGGCCAGATAGGGCAGCGCGACCGAGATCGAAAGCTGCGCCAGCTCGAACCGGATGAAAATCGCCATAATCCAAACAGCCACCCGCGCCATTAGCCAGCCCGTGAACGCGCCCCCGACGATCAGGACGGGGAAGCGGGCCAGCGCCTCACCAAGGTCGGGGTCAGGGATCCCCAGCATCATAAAGCCCATAAACAAGCCGAACAACGCGATGGCAGCGGCGTCGTTGAGCAGGCTCTCACCCTCGATGATGCGTGCCAATCGACGTGGTGCCGAGATCGAGCGAAAAATGCCGACCACCGCTGACGGGTCGGTGGTGGAGACAATCGCGCCGATCAACAGGCAGGCCGCGAGCGGCAGGGCACTGGCCCAAGCCAGCGCATAGCCCACGCTGAGGGTCGCCACGACCACAGCAACCACCGCAAGCACCAGAATGGGCACCCAATCGTCAAGCATCCGGCGCAGGTTCATCCCAAGCGTTGCCTGAAACAGTAGCGTTGGCAGGAAGACATAAAGGAAGACGTTAGACCGGATCGGCAGACCCAAGATCGCCTCGGCCACCGGATTTAGCGCATCGGTCAGCTCAGTCCGCAGAAAAAAGATCGCCCCCGTACCGATCAGCACCCCAAGCACGGCAAGGATCACGCTATAAGGCAGCCGCAGCCGCGCGGCGAGCGGCTCCGCCACGCCGATTACGGCAAACAAGGACGCAATGACTGTGGTGACGAGAACGATCTCCATGAAACCGAAATAGCTGGAATTTCAGGCGTTGGGAATCGATGCAGTCGGATATTCGACCAAGTAAGTGGAAAATCGTCGTTCATTGCGTTTGAGGCGGCTTTTTTGTTCAGGAAACACGACTGTGCGAAACCGGCCTCCCTTTACAGCGGACATTTGAAATGAATGCAGCGAATGTCGGCTTCCCGCCCTTACCGCCCACGTTGCACTACCCGCCTGGCTCTTCAAGCTTCAGCCAGTACCGTGTGTATCGGCGTTCGCCTGTGCGCGTGAGAGCTCCTATCTCGACAAGTTCCTGCAGATCCCTCGTCGCGGTCGCGCGTGATGTCCCCGTGATCGCGATATAGTTTTCAGCGCTCAGACCACCCTTAAATCCGTTCGGCCCTTCGCGGAACATCCGCAGGGTCGCCTTGGCCTGCCTTGCATTCAGCGCCTCGCGATGCCGGTCGTAAAAATGTGCCTTGGCAATGAAGAAGCCTACACGATCCAGGGTGACTTGCTGCGCGTCCAGTACGGCCTCTGCAAACCATACGAGCCACGGTGTGACATCCAGCGTCTTTTGGTGGCGTTCAAGTTGATCGTAATAGTCCTTCCGCTTTCGCTCGATGGTGAAGGCCAGCGCGATCAGGCTGGGCTGCCCAATGTTCTGAGCTAGGGATTTTTCGGCCAAGGCCCGGCCCAGGCGACCATTCCCATCCTCAAACGGGTGGATGCTTTCGAAGTAGAGGTGGCTCAGGCCCGCGCGCGTCAAGGCTGGCACGGGTGCTTCGGCACCCGGCCCAGTCCGGTTGAACCAGTCGACATACCGGTCCATCTCATCCGGAACCCGTCCAGATGGTGGGGCCTCAAAATGCACGACCGGACGATCAAGACGGCCCGAAACAATCTGCATGGCTTCCTCGTGCCGCCGATATGACCCGATGACCTCCAGACGCTTATCGAAGGCCAGAAGCATCTCATGCCACCGAAACAGGGTGCGATGCTCGAGCGGCTCCGCATAGGTCGAGTAGACGTCGACCGTCATCTCAGCCACTCCCTGCTCGCGAGGTTTGTTCGGATAGTTGCTTGGTTCCAATCCAAGGTGCCGACGGAGTGAGGATTGCACGCTGCGCCGGTCCAGCATCTCGCCCTCGATGGCACTGGTCTTCATGGCTTCATCGCTCAGCAGATCGATGCGGAGTTGATCACGCTCGGACGGGTTCACATGGTGGACAGCCCCCAGAACCTCACCCGACGACATTAGAAAGCGCTGTTCAAGCGGTGCCAGTGCTGTTTCGTCATACCGGAATTCCGGCCAGCCAGATATCTGCCAGTTCCATGCCATGAGTTATAGAGCCTTCTCCTATACCTCATAAATAGATCATTTTTGAGGCATAGGTGTCAAATCTATAGCTCACGGCTCCTCGGCGGCGCTCAGGCAAAGATACCCCTTTGCCACTTTTCTGCGTACATGTTTCTTGCAGGCTTTGACAGCGTCGCCTTCCGTTGCAAACGTAACCATCATGCTGCGGCCCCGTGTGCCGATGCGCCCCCAACACCGGATGACAGATTGTTCTCCAAACAAAGTGGGCTGCACAGTCAATTGATAGAACCGCGCCATGTTCTGGGCGGGATCAATGCGTTCGAGATCGACAGGGTCGTGTGTGCCGCTTTGCATGGCCAGAGTCTGGCCTGTCGGGCTTCATCCGTCCAACGACAAATCTGAATCAATCCACTCTGGGCGATTCAGCTTTGTGATGACCCAGCCCCGCATCCTCCAGTCCCTCCCGGTCTGGCAGGTCCTGTAGGCTCTCCATCCCAAACAGCGTCAAGAACCGCTGTGTCGTCACAAAAGTATAGGGCGCTCTGCGGCGCGGCGATCGCGGTCCGGTCCCGATCACACCTTGCTCATGCAGCCGACCGACTAGGGCTCGGTTCTGACCAAAAAGCAGCATGAAACCTAAACCGGGTAGACCTTAGAAACGCTGCAAACCTGTCCGAAAAGGCGGGACCACTTCACTGGCCGCCATACTGTACTGCCCGAAACGCCACCGTCTATCCGTAATCTCCTACCGCCATGCCGGGTCAGATGCGTTCTCGCTATCGGCAGGCTAATAGCGTTCACTGTTGTGAGCAAAGCTGTTCGCATATCCTGGTTCATAGTGATCCATCCATGGTGGCTTCACCTGTGAACGGCCCTCTAGGCTGAGGCGAGCCGCTCTAGTGCACCCGTCAAAGGCATAGCACGAACACCGCCCTGCCCCGGCACATCCTTTTCATCGGCATAGACGAGGATCCGTTCCGAGACGCCCAACTCTTCGGCTGCGATGTGAAACCCGCGCGTGACTTTTGGCGACGTCGTCCGTTTGATTTCGATGCCCCAAATCTGGCCTCGCGGGAGTTTCAAAACCAGATCGATCTCTGCTCCGGCTGATGAACGATAGAAGCTCGCCTCGGTCCCACGTGGCGCGGCAGCAATCAGATTCTCGATGCAGAACCCTTCCCAGCTGCCGCCAACGACCGGATGTCCCAGCAAGTCTTCCTGTGCTTCGATCCCAAGGAGAGCGTGGGTCAGTCCGGAATCCCGAATATAAACCTTGGGTGACTTAACCAATCGCTTTCCAGCATTGGAATGCCAGGGTGGCAATCGCCGCACCAGCATCAGATCGACAAGCAGATCGAGATACCGAGCAATGCTCTGTCCCGAAACACCGAGATTGGCGGCAAGCTTGGCTGCATTCAGAAGCCCGCCTTGCTCGTGTGCAAGCATGGTCCAGAACCGACGCAACGTTTCCGCAGGGATGCGCAACCCGAATGAGGGAATGTCGCGCTCAAGATAAGTCCGGATAAAATCTTCCCGCCAAGTGAGGCTGGCCCGGTCGTTCCTCGCAAGATAGCTGTCGGGAAAGCCGCCTCGCAGCCAGAGAGACGACATGGCATCCGAACCAACCTCCGGCAGCATGAATGGTGTCAGTTCGTGATAGCTGACCCGACCGGCCAGGGATTCCGCACTTTGATGCAAGAGTGTGTTCGACGCAGATCCCAACAACAGGAATTGCCCGGTCCGTTGCTCCTGCCTACGCCGACGGTCGATTTGCCCGCGTAAAGCGCCGAACAAATCTGGCAAGAGCTGGATCTCGTCAATTACGACGAGGCGACCCACCTGTTCGTCAAGATATAGATCAGGTTCTTCCAATACCTGGCGATCAGCAGTTCGCTCCATGTCCAGATAGACCGCATCGCGGCTTTCCGCTATGTCCTGAGCGAGCGTCGTTTTGCCAACCTGCCTCGGCCCAAGAAGGACGACGCCCGCTTGGTTCTCCAGTGCTTCTTCAACTGATCTTCTATGACTGCGCTCGATCATACCTTGCATTTACTCCATGTAATGGCAGATTTGCAAGGTTATTTTCAGAGAGCTCGATCAATTGAAAGCGTAAGGGGTCTGATGCTGTAGAGTGCAGAATCCTACGCTAAGCTTCGAGAGCTCGTTTTCCGAAATCGCGTAGATTGCCGTTGGAAACGACACGCCGGTAGAGTGTGACCGGTTTGATCCCCAGTTCCTCACAGAGTTCAAAAACATGGCGCATCGCACTATCCTCATCGAGCGTCAGCGCTCTGCACTTTTTGATCTTCCGATCGATGAAGCGGCGATGTTGCGCCACTACACCCTTGCAGACGACGATCTAGAAGTCAGCCGCCCAGTGATGCAAACGACCCCGACGCGCGCCTCCGTTGACCTGGGGTCGTGCCACGACATGAACCACCGGATCAGCCGTCTTTTCCCTGAGAGAGTTTGTAAGTCAGTCTATGCAAATCTCGACACCGGAAGATTCGGCTTTGCATACGTGCGCCCTCATGGGTGCCGAGATTCTGGAAGGGCCATAAGAGGGGCCATTATCGTTACCGTTTCAGGGCGCCATTTCAGTGCGATGCGCCGCCCGTGCTGAAATGGCTGAACCCCAACAATGGAGTTCAGCATGCCTCACCTCGACCACAGAGCCTTCATCAACGCCTGCCGCGATGAGCGCGGCGTCGGACATCACACCTTGCGGGCCTATGCCCAGGATCTGCGAACGTTTGCCCGCTATACCGATCTTCGCCAGATCACGGAGCCTATCTCGCGCGACGACATCCTTGGCTACCATCAGCACCTGCGCGATGAGATCAAAGCGAAGCCGGCGACCATCGAGCGACGGCTCTCTACCCTCAAATCGTACTTCGCCTGGCGCGAAGATCGGGAAGGCGCCCTGCCCTCCCCATTCGCCGACCTCCGCATCTCCGTGAGGATTCCGCGTCGCCTGCCGCGTCCAATCGATCGAGACATCCTCTGCATGGTTCTCCAACAGTGTGAAGGTCCCGTTACTGTGGGGTCGAAGTCAGGCGCGGACGATGCGGCATCGGTCTAGCAAAATGCCGTCACAATCCTGATCATCAAACTGCTCATCGTAACCGGGTTGCGGATCAGCGAGCTGACCAATGTAAGAATCCGCGACGTGTCGCAGGACGGAGGCCAGATTCTCGTCCGAGGAAAAGGTAACAAGGAGCGGATCGTCTTCGTGCCGAACCATGAGTTGCAGGAGGACGTAAGGCGACATTCCGAGGTGCGACGCAGGAAAAGCTCCGTCGCAGCACCCTTGTTTCTGAACACGGAAGGTCGCCGACTTCGCTCGGCCACGTTCCGTAAGCGGCTGCGGGCGTTGTCCAAGCGCCTCGACATCGAGCCGCACCTGACCCCGCACCGGTTCCGGCACTCCGCCGCAACACTGCTGATCGAGGAAGGCATCGACATCCGGACGGTCCAGGCCTTGCTCGGACACGCCAGTCTCAGGACGACCGAGATCTATATGCGGGTTTCGAACTATGCGCTGCGACGGGCAATGGAGCGCGCCGATGTATTGAGAGCTCTTAGCTTCCGGGGACAGGCGTCTGAAACCATCTGAGAAAAACCTAATTATTGGCTGCCACTCGACTTGCCACCCTGGGTACTTGATCATGCGTCATTCAGCTTGCTTGCCCAACTGGATTTGGGGGGCTGAACGCTGCGGAGCTGCTACCACTCGTCGATGGCACAATACGAAATCAGGAGAATCGGTGGCGCAATCCTGCATTCAGATTGCAGGCTCCCACGCAGCACAAATGCTGGTATATTGGGCTGAAAATTCAAGTGCTTCACATCAAACGCGCGATGTTGAAGATTCAATGTTCTAAACGGAACCGATGCATGAGCGATACAATCCACAACCCAGACCGTTTTATGGTCGATCTTCGACAGATCCTGTCACAAGGGAGGAAGAGGATCGGCTTGCTCGTCGGCGCCGGTGCTCCGGTTTCAGTTCGAGTGAACGAGGAGGGCAAACTTGACCAAAGTGGCAATCCCCTCATCCCCGATGTGGCAGGCATAACCAAAACGGTTCTTGACCAGCTCGAAGAAGCCGACCGCGCCTGTGTCGATACCCTCCTCCCAGAACTTGGACCGAACCCGAATATCGAAACTATTCTGACTCGCATCAGGCGTCTCGCACAGGCGATTGGGGCTGCCAAGGTTCATGGTCTTGCCGGACCTGAATACGAAAAGCTTGCCGAGCGAATTTGCGAGAAGATTGGCGCGATTGTCGCCGCCCCGCTGCCAGAAGAGCCAAATCCGTTCACCGAATTGGTGTCGTGGATCGGCGGCACGCACCGAGAGCATCCAATAGAGATATTTACACCCAACTACGATCTCCTGATCGAAGAGGCTTTCGAACGCGCGCGTCTTCCGTATTTCGACGGATTCACGGGAGCGCATCGCCCCTTTTTCGATCCGACAACCATTACTGACGATAAACTTCCGCCGCGTTGGTCTCGCGTCTGGAAAATCCACGGGTCGCTGGGCTGGAACGTTATCGGTGATGGCATCGTCCGCACCGGCGAAAGGAAAGCAACAACTCTCATTTATCCTGACCATCTCAAATATGATCACATCGCGAGACAGCCATATTCTGCGCTCTTTGAGCGTCTTCGGAAGTTCCTTACAACCCCCGACAGCCTACTCTTATGCACCGGATTTTCGTTTTTTGATGCTCACATCACCTCGGTGATCGACGAAGCTTTGGCGGCGAACTCGCATACGGCGGTGCTGGCGTTCCAATACAAGACGCTCGCTGACGAACCATCTGCGGTGGAGGTGGCTCTGCGTCGCCCAAATCTGAGCGTATACGCAAGCGACGGTGCCGTAATCTTCGGTGTTTCCGGTCGCTGGCAGCCCGGGCAACCACCTACGGAAGAGTGGGCTTCGATTCGTCGTACGTTTTGGAACGCGGATGGAGCGGGCGGCAAAGGGCAGTTCATTCTAGGCGACTTCGCCAAGCTTTCTCGCTTCTTTGCTAGTGCCCATGCCATCGAGTTGAGGCCAGCGAGCGAAAGTGCGGTAGCCGCGCCAGATGCAGTCGTCACAACACCAGCTGCTGCACCTGTCGATGTGCCGGATGGGGGCGGTGATGCTCAGCCGTGATCCAACCTATCTGGGCACCGTAGCTTCCGTCTCCGGTTCGTCTGTAAGTGTTCACATCGCGCAGTCGGTAGCATCGGGCCTATCGGTGATTGAAGGGCGCACGTACAGGATCGGCCAAGTGGGTAGCTTCGTGCGCATCCCACAGGGTTATCAAGACCTCTTCGGCGTCGTATCGGAAGTTGGCGCAAAGGCTGCACCGACCTCAACAGACGAGGTCGATACCGATACCGGGCGCTCGATGCAGGTTCAGCTTGTGGGAGAGGCAATTGGCGGCGTGTTTGAACGCGGTATCAGCCAGTATCCAAACATCGGTGACACCGTTCATATCACGACTGAAAGTAGCCTGGCGCGTATCTACGGGACCAACGAATTTGGACATGTTGTCATCGGGTCTCTTTCCAGCGCTGAGAGCATTCCGGCCAGGGTTAGCCTAGATGAACTGATTACGCGGCATTCTGCGGTCTTGGGTTCCACGGGCTCAGGAAAGTCCACTACAATCGCGAGCCTGTTGCGTTCCATCACAAGCCCTCAACAGGACGAACAAAGCTACCCGAGCGCTCGGATTCTCATGCTTGATATCCATGGAGAATATTCAGGCGCTCTTGCCGATGTAGCGACCGTATTCTCTGTGGACCCACAACCTGGCGAAGAGAAGCTGTATATCCCTTATTGGGCGCTAGACTCCTCCGATCTCTTGGATTTTCTAACTGGCGGCGTGGAGGGTCCGCGCGAGACAGCTTTCACGGACAAAATCTTCGATCTGAAGGTCAAAGCGCATGAGGCAAATCCATTCCCGGGTGTAGAGAAAACCTCCATCACGGTGGATACGCCACTTCCATTCAGCCTAAAGAAGCTATGGCACGATCTCATTGATTTTGAGGTCGCGACATTCGAAGGCACTCAACGAGATCAATCAACAAAGCAGGATGATGGAGATGCTGATAATCTGATCCCTCCCAAGTACAAGCCCCACGCAATGGGTGCTCAGGGGCCGTTTCTTAATCAGCAAGCACACGGAATCCGCAGGCAGCTCAATTTGCTTCGCTCACGTTTGTTGGATCGACGCTACGATTTTCTTCTCCATCCAGGACCTTGGGAGCCTGCGCTTGATGGAACAATAGCGAACGATCTCGACATACTTCTTGCAGGTTGGCTGGGCGGAGAAAAGCCGATTACAATTCTCGATCTATCCGGCGTTCCAAGCGCGGTGCTTGAGCGGCTCGTAGGTTCGATTTTGAAGATCGTTTATGAGTCTCTGTACTGGAGCCGAGAGAAATCCGAGGGCGGAAAATGGCGACCACTGCTTCTGGTGATGGAAGAAGCGCATCGGTATCTCTCATCAGAAGGTGAGAAGCTTGCGCTCGAAACGGCAAAGAAGATTGCTAAGGAAGGGCGCAAATACGGTGTCGGCTCGATGGTGATCAGCCAAAGACCATCCGAGGTCGATGAGACGATCCTTTCGCAGTGTGGGACTTACTTCGCCCTGCGCCTGTCCAATCCTACAGACCGCCAGCGTGTTCAGGGCACGTTACCGGACGGCTTGGTTTCCCTGCTTGATGTTCTCCCTGTGTTGAGAACAGGTGAAGCCATTGTGATGGGCGAGGCCGCTAAGCTCCCAATGCGCTGCCGAATTACCCTGCCTGATGAAAAGAACAGGCCGAGAAGTGCTGATCCCAAAGTCGCCAAGGAGTGGTCGCTTCCACGCCGCGCGGAAGGGTATGATCGGGTGATAGCCTCCTGGCGTGCCCAAAGGCCTCGTGCGACGGTCAATCCCGTGACAATCACGCGTGCACCAGTGACGGATGAATCAAAGGACGATTGAGGGAGGAATTAATGGAAAGATATTCTGTAGCATCTTCAAATATTGCATCAATCGGATACGACGAGCCGTCTCAAACTCTGGAAGTGGAATTTCTAAACGGGTCGATCTATCAGTACTACAATGTACCTATAAACATATACGATCAACTAATGAACGATCCCTCGAAGGGCCGCTTCCTGAATACCTACATAAAGAACGCCTACCCGTATTCGCGGGTGGGTTAAACTGAAGCATATGCGGCCTTTATCCGGTCTACTAGAAAACAGAAGACACCTCCAGATACCGACAAAAAGCATTGGCAAGTTGCATCTGACGAGGGGTCTTGCACTCAGCCTCGAATACATCGGGCGATGCGATCAGGATCGCGACGCATTGGGCGCGTGATATCGCGACGTTGAATCGGTTGGCACTGTAAAGAAACTCCATGCCGCGCGGCGCATCCGCATGGCTCGACGTTGCCATCGAGTAGATCGCCACGGGTGCTTCCTGGCCTTGGAACTTGTCCACTGTGCCGACGCGCGCGTTCGGCAGTCGCTGTTGAATCTCGAAGACCTGTGCGTTGTACGGCGTTATGATAAGGATGTCTTCAAGCCTGAGTGCATGTTCCTCGCCGTCACGATCAATCCAGCTTGGCTTGCTGCCCAGAATACCCTTCACGAGCTTGGCGATGGCGTCTGCCTCCTCGATAGAGAAGCTCTTATTGCCGCTATGGGGCACTTGCAGATAGCGAAGCCCGCTGCCGCTAATCGGGCCTTCCGAGATGATCGTTTGTTGCGCACATTCATTCTTCGCGTGAAGTTTTCCATCGTAGAAGAGCTCGGAATTGAAGGAACAGATTTCGGGGTGAAGACGCCATGTCTGCTCTAGAAAGAGGCCTTGGTCGGCACTGATCGTGTGTTCGTCGCCCAGAATGTGCTGGAGGGATGAGGCATCTGTGCCGTCTGGGTGAGAGCCTTGACTTGGTTGGTCGAGTTGCTGCGGATCGCCGAGCAGGATCAACGTATTCGCGGCTTGCGATACGGCGACGACATTGGCCAGTGACATCTGCGCAGCTTCATCGACAACCAAGACATCGAGCGTTTGGCTCGCATCCTCGCGCGCCCACAAGAAACTCGTTCCTCCCGCCACCTGGCAGCGCCGTGAACCGAGCGCCGAGAAGACGTCATCGTTGCTCTTGGCGAAGACAAGGCGCTCCTGGTCTGACTCACGCTCGCCGGGTTTTTGGATGCAAGTGAGATTGGTGCCCATTTCGATGGATGCTTTGACAACGCCGTCCAGCAGATTTCGGATGACCTTGTGAGAGTTGGCCGTGATACCGACCTTGAGGCCACGTTCGACCAACCGGCAAATCATCCGCGCGCCGGTGAAGGTTTTTCCAGTTCCGGGTGGACCCTGGATAGGCAGAACTCCTCCGTCCAAATTGTCGGCAATGCGAAGGGCGCTTTCCAGCGCCACTTCGTTCTCCTTTCGGATCGGCTCGCCACTTATTCGCGGCTTTTCTCGCAAGAGTAGAGCGCGAGCCGCAAGAAACGGCCCGTCGCCCTCAATGCCGTGACCGGAAACATGTTCGGCGATCCGAAAGATCGCGTTTGCCTGCTCTTTACCTGGAAAGTTCTCGAAGGCGTAAACGGCCTCAGGATGAATGTCTGCGGTCTTGCCCATCTTCTTAATATCGACGGTGCGCTCATCCGCGTTGATGGTAACCACGCTGCCGAATGTTTCACCGCCAGCTGATCTCAAGCTCTCACCGCCGCGAAGGTCAGAATCCTGTTGAATGAAGCGATAACGATCAGTCGGGATGCCTTTTGCCGACTGGTCAATGGTTGCGACATAGCTGATGTTCGACAAGGCCGCGCGCTCATCGATGAGTTCTTCTGGCGTAAGACCTGCCAGCCGGAAGTATTCCCACCAAGTGGATTTTTCTTCGCGCCAATGCCATTCGAGCAGATAGGCGAGCACCCAGCGCGCTTGCTGCTCCGGTGTTCGCTCTTCAATGTCTACCGGCACATCGGCTGTCAGGCGTTCAATCAGAGCTTGTATCGCCAGTTGGCGCTCGCTCAGTTCTTCTTGTTCTTGCCCCTCTGGAGCAACCGGTCGCGGCACATCAGTGCCTTGGTCGATGAGTTCTTGCCGCCTTGCCTCCAGCCATTCCTGCAAGGCAATCGTCGAGGCGCAATCATCTTCATTGTAGCCTTGGACGGTGTTCCGATCTTCTTGGCTGATCGAGTCCGGCTCGCCGAGTTCAAGCCCGGCCTGAAGGCTGGCCAGAGCCAAGTTGGCATCTGGCAGGCCGGTCTGACGCTCAAAACCGTAGATCGGCTCAAGCTTCTTGATCGAGTAACTTTCCACGCCAGCGCACACGGCGTTGCGCACCACGCCGTAGAGATCGACAAGCACGTGTCCGCGCAGGAAGTTATCGATCTCATTCTCTCGGCTGGCATAGCGTCCCATCAAACGCTTCAGAGCGCCCGGCTCGTAAGGCGCGTAGTGGTAGACGTGAAGGTCAGGATAGGTCTTGCGGCGTGCGCTCACGAAATCAACGAAGCGCTCAAAGATTGCTTTTTCTGCATCACGGTCAAACGCCCAATCTGCTGTGTGGGTCCAGTTCCCGTCATCGTCTCGGTAGGTGTATCCGAAGAGGTATTCGAGGCCGTGCTCTCCAACAAAGGCATCGCTCTCAATGTCGAAGTAGATGTCGCCTTCGGATGGCTCGGGCAGAAGGCAAAGACCGGTTTCGGGTACGACCGGCAGGGTTTCGTATTTGAGCTCACCTGCTTCACGGGACTCGATCTGGATGCGAGCTTGCTCGCGTACTTTCTCGAACGAAAGCGGGGAACCGCGTTGCGGTCTCCAGGGCATTGGCACTGGCATGGCGGCAAGCGCCGCCGCCGTTGTGATGCCATGCTCCTGAAGCTCGCTCGTCTGGTTCTTACTGATCCCGGCGACAAGGCAGAGATGATCGTCTTCGCGCCGTCTTTTCTCGCAGCGTTCACGCCAGCGGCAAATGTCGCAATGCTCCTTTGGCTCGGGGTAGTGCGAGGGCGGTGCATCGTCCAGGGTCGCGTATTCGATGGCTGCCTTGGCTCTCCTAAAATAGGCCGCGTAGTCGGCATAACGGAATTGCTGCGGCACGAAGTTCGACCAGGGAGCAACAACGTAGACGAACTCAGGCGGGGTCCCCTGCGCTCTGTGCAGCAAATCGGCATAGAGGCAAAGCTGGAGGACGGAGCCTGCTTTGGCCTCGCGCGCAAGTTTCGTGTCGATGATCTCGTACGACCAGGCCCCAAGATCGCTGGGCGTTTCGACGCGGCGAAGGATGTCGGCGCGTCCAGACCAGCGCTCGTGACGAAGAGCGGCCTGTATGATGATATCGGCCCCACTTTTCATCGCTTCCAAAGTTTCGGATACTGCGCCATTGGTGATGTCCACGCCATCAATGACGACGCTCGCAAGCCCTTGATCCGCCAAGTGCTGCACATATTCTTGCTCATGGCGATGGCCGCGTTCTCGAAGAATCTCCAGAAGCGGGTCCCAGACATTCGGCTTTTCAAGCGCACCGGAAACGACACTAAGATCGAGTTCCGTTAGATGGCTGCAACTCAAATGGCCCACGAGGTCAGAAGCACTTAGCTGTATTGCATCGGTAATTCTCTTCATGGTGCGATCAATATCCGTCACAAATTCGGGTCGAGCTTAGCCCAAGGTGAACTCGTTCACCGTAGCACCATTTTGACCAAGATGAGTACAACACCTCCTACCAAGCATTCCAAAGCGGATCGAACACCTTTTCAGGATGATAGTGTCCAACAATGCACTCTGGTGCGACATCAGTCCAGATCGACAATGCTGACCCGCTCCATGGTGAGAGCACTTCAGTCTCGATCTGTTCGACGAGACCGGCAAAGAGATATTCCAGCATCATCCCCGCGAACTCCTCGAGCGTACCATCTCGAATTTGATCCATCGGGATATCACAAACAAACATAGTTGGCCGACCGATCCTACTGAGGACTTTCTTTGCAGTCATCGTACCTGCAACCCTGATGGCAAGACAGTAGAGGTATTCGCTGCCGTAGACGAGATAGTGTCCTGCTGACCCGTCTTCAGTATACAAGCTGTCTTCTCGAGCAGCAAAGTAAAGGTGGCCTTCTCGCGTGTCTTCTCCGACCTCCTCAATCGCCGCCTCTAGCCTGGTCTCCGACACGCCGCGAAACTGACCGTTCAAAAAAAGATAGCGAACCTTATCCTGAGCTTCTTCGGGCCGAAGAACCCGAAGCCCGCGCTCGTAGTAGGGAGTCAGATCATCTGTACGAGTTGCGTGTCCTGCCCGGAAATAGCCATACGCTTCCCTCAACCTTGCGCCGAGAAGCGCCTTGATGTCACTCGGTTCTCCGGAAACCATCTCGATTATGTCATCCAGCCACCCAAGATCATCCGAAGCAAGATACTTCGGCGGTGCTGCGCAGAATGCTGAAAGTACCTCGTCAGTTACTTGGTCGCTGAGGATGCGCCAAACGGCATCGCGCCAGGTATCCGGCATACTGAACGACAGGACGTCGGATGGAAGTGTAGCTCTATCATGAGGATTCGCCGAAATCTGACGCCCCTCGAACGCGGGGTGCATTGTGCCCCAGTCTTTCTTTGTCTTGTACATCGTCAATTGATGCCTGCTTGACCGCTTCTGCCTATATGTTATTGTAATAAACCCAACGCCGAGTAGCCAGACTTGGATCGCTATGTGTGCTTGTAGCGGGACCTGTTCTGCTGCAGCAATCGACTGCGTTGTCCATCGTCGTGCATTCGTGCGCTCACCGTGCAAATAGAGGACTCAGTTTCGATTGTCCGACGGGTTTGCTAGCTTGGCACTCATGCATATAGACAACTTCGACCGCACGGAATGGATCAAACGGCTGACGGCTTGTCTCCACGACCTAGAAGCAGCGCAGCAGCCGTTTCTACAATGGTACTTCACTCCCAGTGGTTACCCTCGGATCCTTCGGAACGGTCGGGACGAAACGCCATATCCCAGCGAAGCACTTGGAAAACTCTATGATGATGCCCTGTTTGAGGCTCGTTTTCGAAAGACCGAAAAATTCAAGAAGCTGAAAGCTGCGCTGGACCCCGTCCGTGGAGTCTTGCGAGACCATCCAACGTTGGCACGCGCTATGGGCAGAGACCTCAAACGCGACGAATTCCAGGTCGGAATTCTGAATCACACCTCAATGACAACACTCAGTCAGCTGATTGTCGGCCTTATGGAGTATCAAGACGAAGGGACCACGGAACCTTTCCGCAAACCAGCATCGGACTTGAGCACACTCTTGGAACTCTCATTGGTGCAAGCCGAAGCGGAAAAAGCCGAATCCCTTGGAACGGCGATCGATGTAGCAGTGTACTGCGGGGCATGCTTTGAGGACGAAGTCGAACTCGGGGAATAATATGCGCTGCTCCCGTTCGAACAACTTGCTGACTACGTTGACATGGGCTGGCTGAAAGCGGTTGCGGCGGAACAAGTGAGCTGGCGGCGAATGGAGCAGGTTTTTGGTATCGTGCGGCGTTTTCCCTGGAAGCCCAGCGTCGGGAACCTGCACTTTCCCCCTGAACCACAAACAAGGAATCCACCGCCGCTGTTCCATCGCTGGGCGGCCGAGTTTGCCAATCTGCTATCAGTAGTGATGAGCTATCGTGTGTCGTGGCTCGCAACATTCGAAGGGTGCATTCCACGCCGCGCAGCAAAGCTCCTAGGCTCCCATCACGACGCCGCTCAAACGCACAAAGGCCGCTCAATCAGCCACCTGTTCTCTCCTTTTGACAGAACCGATTTCGTTGGAGCTGACCAGATCACGTTGGTCAAACAGCTATTTTCCAAACGGCGCAACACAGAGTATCCGGAAATGGCCGCCATCATTCAAAGGCTCGCCGAAGCGCATAGACGCGACGGACGTTTTGCACTGGAGGACCGGGTTCTGGACTTAGCGATCGTGTTTGAGCGCTTATTCAAGCCTCGAGGACGGTCAATTGGTAGAGAACTCGAAAAATCCACGGCTGAGTTGCTAGCAGTCACTGACGACGAGAAAAATTCGATCAGGGAACAATTGAGACGGTTCTACAAGGTTCGATCCGCCATCATTCATGGTCCGAGCGATGAAAGGAGCAGACGTCTCATCAGTCAGTCCGAGAAGGCCTGGCAGGGGTGCGAACCAATTGCGCGTGCGGCACTATTGAAGAAAATCAGTTGAACCGAAAGTGGCGCGAACTGATTGGCGATAAGCCGCTGCCTTGTCTCGCAATCTGATTGAGTAAACCGCGGCAAAGCCAATCCGCTGCTCTGTTTGGGCTGGTCCGTAAACAGATTGGATCGCCAACTTCGCTTTAGGCCAACAGAAGAAGAGCCCGTCAAAAAAACGAGCTATCCAGCGTCCTGATTTTCTTCGTCGTTCTCGCGTCCACCGGCGAGAAACCAGAAGTGGGGTGGCAATGGTAGGCGGTGGTGACGGCAGGCCGTTAGAAAGAGCGGGATCAGTCCGCGTGAGACGGCCTGCGTTTTCAAGACAGCGTCGTGATCTTCCGCAATACCGTCCGCCTCTTCCGATATCGACGGCGTGCTGCCATCAAGCTCGGGCGTGCCAACTGGTACCGCATAGCCGATGCTGTCACCTTGGATCCACATGACATCGTCCGTCTCCTCACTAGGTGCCCAGAGCTGCTGCGTCGTATGGCTCAGGTGGTCACTTTCAACCTGCGTCAGGAACTCGCTGCTGTCATTTGCGCCGAGACGCTGGAGGCCGGCTATCAAGAAAGGAATAAGGACGCTCCCACGGGTCGAACGTTGGAAGTACTCGTCCCCATGATCAACGGGATGCCGGAGCAGCTGCCGGTAGTCCCGGAAATGCGTCGGCCAGTGTCGCCGACGACCATACCGGTACGCTAGGCGCTCGCTGACTTCTTGAAGGTAGCCATCCACGTTCGACAGTCGGCCGCAACCTTGTGCGAGGAGCATTAGAAGGCCGATTTCAATCTGATGATCATCGCGCATTGGCGAAACCAAGGTCGGATTCGCGTTGATCATTCCGATCGCTATGTCGACAATGCCGTCGCGCTTTTTGAGATGAATGGTTTGCTCTTCTCCGTCACTAAAGCACCCGATATAGTGGTGCCATAGTCCTAGCAGTGCAGCACGGCCCATCGTCTCGAACAATGCCAGGTTCACATCAAGGGCCGAACGGGATCTGACACTCGCGGAGAGCGCATGGCGTTTCGGGGCATGAGGACCGATTTTCTCGACTACCAGCTTCTCCGCGACGGCGAGATACAGACCAAGCACGTGGTCAAGTATCTCTTCACGTACCTTCTTCTGCGCAGGATTTATGTCCTCGGAAACCTTGCGACGGGCATCCCAAGCATGCAGCATTGCCAACTCGCACGCGCGGTAAGGTGCATCGAGATTTCCGGCATCGAGACCATTACCTACAAGTATCCAAAGGCAAATCATCATCTGCCTCAGGCGTGTCGCGCCATGCGCCCCGTAGTCCATATTCTCGGAGAGCGCATCGAGGAGCGCCCGGAAGTTTTCGTAGGAGGCGTCCGGCTCACTGACCAACGCCACAGCCTTTTGAAAGTGGGCTCGATGAGCCGGTTCGAGAAGTTCAGTTCGCAGAATGCCCGACAAAATTAGGTTGGCGAGCCGATCACCGTTCCACTCTCGAAACGAGATCTGGTCCGTACCTTCCTTGGCGGCAAAGCCCTTCCACTGGGCTCGGACGCCTTCCTGGATCTCACCGCCCATGCAAACACACACCGCTATGGGTAGATCACGGTATTGAGGCGGCACCCGGTTGGGTATGTAGTCATCAACCACCTCTCCCAAAGAAGGGCGCACTGCCTGCAGTGATCCGTCCCAATCTCCTCGGCCAATATCACCAGACTTAATGACGAAGAGGTGCAAGGTATTGCGATCGCCCGCATCCGGATCTGGCCCAACCGCTGCAACGTCCACTCCAGCCTGTCGTCCGCCGATACGAGGATGGTGGATCACCTCAAATCCCATCTCGCTGAGTAACTGCGGCAAAAGAACATCAAGGACACCGCGCTCCTTCATGCCAAACAGGTGCTGGCGCACGAGCAGTTTCATGATCCGGCCCTCACTTCATGGCGTAAGACCTCCAGGACGTGTTCCAAACCAACCGGATCGAAGATGAGCCCCTTCGGCAGTTCGGAACTGACAGACAACTCGGCCATATGGGTCGTTTGAGAATGTCGACGGCCCTGGCCGTCGGTCACACGAAAGCTTGAGCGATCTCCGTACAGGAGATGCTGGGTCGTGACCAAGTCCGCGAAAATCGACTGCGAATGAGCCTGCTCTTGAACCCGCTCCGCCTCCTCTGCCTCCATAAAGTGGAGCTGTGCCCGGCGATGAGTGGACGGCTCAAGCTCCACAATCTCGCCGGCTGCGACGATGTCGTCGTGCAATAGCCGAGCACGGTCCAACACGTCCTGAATGGCTTCTTGACCAGGTGCACCTTCTTTTGCTGTGCGTTCAAGCCAATTACGCAGCGCACCACCATAGTTCACGAGAAGCGGTTCATAGAGCAGATCTGCTGCTTGTGTCGTAGCTTCAGGATTTCCTCCGCGGAGCACAGCGACGATCCATGAGGCTGCCGTCATCGGGGACAGGAACAGAAAACCAATAGCTTTCCGACAGAGGAAGAGTTGATCAGGAGCGCTTTTCGGCAGATCCTCAGGCGTGACTTGCACGCAGGGCTCAGTTCGGTTGATCTCGGAAAAGAGAGAAGCCAGTGTTTGACGTGCGTGGTAGCCACCTTCAAGAAGCCATGAGGTTGCCAATCGGCCCGATGTACGAGGATCGCCATTCTCTACAGCGTGGAAGAAGCCGTCCATTTCCTTCGTACCGATACGTCCGGCTGCGCGCTCAATGATATCCCCTGCCGCTGAGGCGGCATCCTCAGGGTGCGATGCCCATAGTTTCGTGAGCGCGCGGTCGATCTCCTTCACCGTGCCGGCATTCTCAGGGTTTACCGACCGAATTCCAAGGAGGCAGGCTTCATACTCCTCCCTTGTCATCTTTGACTGATGCCAATGGAGCGCAGTTGCCAGCAGATGCACAGCTGTAGGGTCATTTGACGCCGAGAGCTGAACCAAGGCACTGGCGAGGGAGGAGCGATCTAGGCCTTCGTGCTTGTCTGCGACCGCTAGTGCAGCATGCAAAAGGCCGGCAACGTCTTGTAGCGTGGCCTCTTCGACGAATTCCAGGATTAACGCAAGCGCATGTTGTGCCTGCTCTCGGTCGAGCGGCAGGCGCGACAATGCCAGAATGCCAGCTGTCCTCTCTGCATCGCTGGATCTTGCAGACTGCATGGCATCGTCCGGATCTCCTTTCGCTTCCAAAGCAAAAACGAGGTGATGCAGCGCATCTTCATCGCCGTTCCGTGCAGCCTTGATCACGGCGTTGGCGCGGGTCTGATCGGCAGCGCACCATTTTCGAAACGCGGCATTGGGCTGATTGGCCGCCAGATCGTCTCCACCCTTCTCTACCAGGCGGCGGACAAGCCCCATGATCTGAGGTGGTTGGGACCGCAGTTTTGGAATGACCTCGTCGAGAATGATCTGAACGTCGAAGAAGCGTGAACCAGAAAGGCTATCCAAGAGGTCTTCATCATCAGCCGAAATCAGGACATTGCGGCGTGACGCGCCTACCGCAAGCGCCGTCATCAAGGCTTCGTCACTGTAGTCACCGATGCCAAGGCTCGCTGCGGCCGTGACTGGACCCTTGCTTTGGGCCAGGCGCTCGATTTCTTCTGGTGTCACTGCCTTCGATGTCATGGGCGTCAGTCCGAAAGGAGACGGAGATTTCTTCGCATTGGAAACAAATTGGTTTGATGCGGGGATGGCAATTCTCGGATTTTCGATCCTCTAAAGGAATGCTCTGTACTCATTCATGATCGTTGCAACCTGGAGAAGACCCTGTGCCTCCAACTTGTGGATCAGCGCAGGAACATCGATCGCAGGGTTCGCAAACCGTTCACGCATACGCCTCAACGCGAGGATCGCTTCTGAAGGGTCGAGTTCGATCGTGTCGGCGATGAAGTCGTCTGCTGAGATCGCGTCGATAGCATGCGGCGAAAGCGCTTCGGCTGGGAAATCCGCGAGGTTGTCGGTCACGATGACTTGTGCCGATGTCGAAATCGCTGCTGCCAAAACATGGTTGTCGCCTGGATCCGGCAGCTTGAGCTTATCCTCGAACACCTCGTATCCTGTAACGAGGGACTCTGGGAATGCAGCTTCAATCGCCGCACGCTGTCTCGATCCGTCTGTCGCACCCTTCGTGATCTCGGAGATCGCCTTCTGGGTCTCATCAAGGATGCGCACGTTCCACCGCGGCCGGAACAGTCCAGCCTCGGCTAGACTGAGCAGCATGTTGCGGCGCAAGGCACCGCCAAGCACACAGGCGTCGATCAGCGCTGTGAACCGATCGGCATACTGGCTCATATGAGCGCTTCTTCGGAATCGGTTCGCGCGAGATCACTCAGAGCGTCCGACCGCGTCGCGTCGCGCTTTTCTTTGTACGCGAAGAGATCGTTCGCGCGCACGCGGCGGTGGCGCCCGGTTTTTGTGAACGGGATCTCGCCCTCTTCCAAAAGCTTCACGAGGAAAGGGCGCGACACGTTCAGCAAATCGGCGGCCTGCTGGGTCGTGAGTTCAGAGCCGACGGGAATCATGCGAAACCCACGCCCACTCGAGACAAGCCTCAATACCTCTAGAAGTGATGCCGCCAGTGCAGGTGCAAGCGTTACGTTCTGGACCTTCCCTCCCTCGAGAGCGAGCGACAAGGTTGTGGGCTCGCCTTCCTTGATCTGCGAGGCGACGATGGTTCTGAGTTGCTCGGCGTTCTTGATCTCAACCTCATCAGGCAGTCGGTCGAAGAACGCCTCTTTCCTCAGGGCGGTCATGATGTGCTCCTGGGTTCGTGTTCTGGTTTGAACAGAACATAGGCGTTAATCGAATCAATCGCAATCCTCGAAATATTCGAAATCGATTGATGCTCCCTTAACTCTTCGCGGCCGAACTCGGTTCCGGATCACCTGCAATCATGCCGGCATCCTCCAGCTGTTCCCGATCCGGCAGGTCCTGAAGCGACTCCAGATCGAACGCCATGAGGAACTGATCTGTCGTCACGTAGGTGTAGGGCGCGCCGCGCCGTGGGGATCGTGGTCCCGTGCCGATGAGACCGTGTGCATGCAGCCGCCCGATCAGGTCTCGGCTAATCTCCTTGCCGAAGATGTCTTTGAGTCCGTCGCGGGTGAGCGGCTGGTGATAGGCGATGGCCGCCAGCACGGCGACCTCGTACTCGCGCAGATCGAGATCCTGCTCGCCCACATCGGCGGCTGCCCGGATCGCCGGCGCATAGGTCGACCGCGTCCGCAGCAGCCATCCGCCAGCGACCTGCGCAACTTCAAAAGCCCTCCCCTCTAGGTCGGCGGCAAGGTCCTCGACCAGCAGATCGACCGACACCCCCTGCCCCACCACGCGCGCCAGGTCGTCTCGCGGCACAGGGGAGGCAGAGGCGAAAAGCACCGCCTCTATCCGGCGCAACCATTCGCGCCAGCGCAGTTCCGGCGGCAGGTCTTCCAGCTCTCGATCAAGGTCGGGTTCGTCCTTCGCCACCGCTACACTCCGTAAAGCCGGAACGTGTCCCGACCCGTTAGCTCGCACACTGCGCCAAGCTCGACCAGCCGGTCGCATAGCCGCCGCGCCGCGCGGTCGGGCAGTGGCAGGGCAGCAGGCGCCACCGCGTCGCTGGTCAGGAAAATCGCGACCGCCTCCCCGGCCCCCTTGGCGCGCAGCTTGGGGGCCACCGCTTCCAGCCGCCCTGCACGGCGTGTCAGATCAGTGGCCAGTCGCGCGGCCTCGACACTTGAACGGGTCACCGCGCGGTGACAGGCCAGCCGCAATTCATTGCCCGTCGCCCGTAAATCAGCGCGCTTCAAGCCACCCCCAAAGAGCGGCACCAGATGCGACCAGCCCAAAGCCTGCGCCAGCGCCGCGTCAGCCAGTAGCAACGCCGCCGAGGTCGCGCGCGGTATGTCGGCCAGAACCGCCTCGATCACACAAGCGGCGCGATCCACCGGCCCGTCCTGCTCTCCGTCTAGCCATGTGGCGATCCGCTCCGGCGCAATCTCCGGCAAGGCACGGGACAGGCTTTCCACCGAAACAAGCCGCTCCACCGCACGCCGCCAGGCGAGGCAGGTTTCACCGGTCGGTCCGGGTAGATCGCCGGGCCGCAACAGGTGCACCGCATCGCGCAACTCCGCTTCCCGCTCCGGTCGTCCAGAGAACGCGACACAAGCCGCAGCCGCGCTCAGTGCCAAACGGTCCCGCAACAAAGCTTGGGGCACCTCCGCGCGTCCGAGCACAACATGCAGATGGTTCAGCGCCGCGCCCGACAAAAACGCAACATCTTCAAGGGTTTCAGCGCGTGCAGAGGTGACCCAGGCAGGCATCCGGGGTAACGTGTCGAGGTCGCTGATGTGATCTAGCCGGGCGAAAGTCATGCCTGAAGCCTACATCAGCGCGGCGCTTTTTGCCATAAAATAGCAACCAAACCGCCCCGCATTGCTGTTCTACACTATGTCCAATAAGTTTGCATTATCGGACATCAAGAGATATGCTAGGACGCAGTTTAATTTCACCACCGGATTCACTTGTCGGATAGCCGGAATTCATGAGATTCAAGCACTTCCCTGAAAAACGAGTCGGGGTTCATGAGATTCTGTACCGGTATTTATGAGACTGGATGAGTCGGTATTTGCGAGACTGGCGCTGTCTCGCGGCTTCTTCGGCAGACTGGCGAGCTCTCTCGTCGCGCTCAGCGCGCCAGAACCGGGCCGCGATGCTTCGCCTCAGCGAGAGAGGCCATGGGCTAATCGCCTGCCGGACCCTTCCCTGCCCCTCCGCATCGCTCTCGAGCATGACTGAGATCGCCCATTTGACCGGATCCTCAATGATCCGCCCGACGCCGACCGTCAGCGCGAAACATTGCAAGAGCGAGCCCTGCGCCAGGGCTTGAAGACCGGGCCGCACCGGCTTGGCAAGCACTGGCGCCACCTGATCGTATTCGGGGACAACGACCGTCAGCGCCTGTCGGAGGATCGGCGTGGTCAGAAAATCTTGATAGTCCCGCCGGTCTTTCAGAGACATTCGAGGCTGCTCGCCGACGTTCGGCGGCGAGGCGCGGCGATGCCGTGCCGTCAGAACCTGAAGCACTTCGGGCGCTTCCAGGTCTCGCTGCCCAGCACCGCGCGCCCAGGCATCGAGATACGCGGCACCAGCCTCGGCATGCCCTTCAAGTCTCTTGAAGCGATCCGTACCGAACCGGACGGAGAGGGTCTCGCCGGTGGCGTCCCGAAACTCCACACCATGCACCGGGCAGCGAAATCGCCACGGCAGCGCGGCGGCTTTGCGCTGCAGGTCTTCGGGACAGTGCGGACACGGAGACCGGTTCTTCCGCGCGATCATCATGCGCACCGCAGGCCCCAGTTCCCGAAAAGTCATGGCCTGCACCGCTTCGGGCGAAAGGCCGGTCCGAGCCGCGATCAGAGCCCCCTGCCCTTCCGAAAGACGCCATTCCAAGTCGAACACGTCGTGCCCCTTTAGACCAAGCGCGGCGACGAATTCCGAAACCGTCATGGCGTAGAACGGGGCCATGCGGGTAGCCCAGGAAGACAGCCGTTCGTCGACCTCGGGGAGGTAGACAACCGGCAGGCGCCCGCGCGCCGTCACACCGGCTCTCCCAGGACCGCCTGCAACCGGTCGCCGCCCAGAATATCGCGCGAGAGAATGCGTTCCTCCCCGCTTTCGATGGCGGCGATCGCCAGCTGCGACAAGATCGAAAAGATGCCCGAGGTGATGCCGCCAGTCACCTTGATCATCCGCGTGAGTGCCTTCTCGTCGATCTGGCTTTGGCGCCGAAGAGGCAGCGTGCGCGTGAGCGTGCTCATCAGCCCGTTCAGATCCTCGCCCTCGCGCCAAGGCGGCAACGCGAAGGCCTCGAAACGGCGCACCAGCTGATCATCGGTGCGCAGCGCGTTGCGAGCCTGCGCTGTACCAACACAGACCAGCGGGATGCGCAGCTCGTTGCCCAGAAAGCGCAGCATGTTCAGGAATCGTGCCTGTTCGCGGATCGTCCCCGCCTGCAGGCTGTGAATCTCGTCGATGACCAGCATCCCCGGACGCAATTCGGCGAGCAGACGCAAGGCCAGGCTTTCCAGCACAGACAGTGTCGCCCGCGGCGGCTCCGGGGCACCAATCGTCGCCAAGATCCGGCGGTAGAAGCGCGATTCATCAGGCCCAGACACCATCTGCACGGCGACGACCGGCATATGCAGCCGTCCGCTGGTCTCGTCGAAGCTCGATGCGTGGTCGCGGGTGAACTTCTCGATGATCATGGTCTTGCCCATGCCGCTGTCGCCGACAATGAGCAGGTTCGGCATGCGGGCGCGCTCGGGAAACGACATCAGGGTTTCCAGCTTCTCCAAGGCGGCCTCAGCCCTGGGGTAGGAGATCCAGCGGTCGGCGCGAATCCTATGAATGCGCTCCTCGGCACTGAGCGCGGCGATCTTGCCGGCTCCCGGATAGAGATGCGGGAACTCAGTCATCCTCGTACCACTCCTCGACCTTGAAGCCGGGGTGGCTGAGAAACGTGCTCCCCTCCCCTTCCGGCGCAGGCAGGGCATCTCGCGCGGCGGCATCCGGTGTCACATTGATCATCGGCAGAGGGGCCAGATGTGCCCGCCGTGCCTGGTGGCGCCGTATCGCCTTCGTCTGCCGCTCGGCGCTGTCGACGAGGTCGCGCTGTGACTCGATCGTCCTGAAAATCAGTTCCGCATCTACCGACCGGCGCCCGGCCTCGCGCAAAGCGCGTCGCGCCGCGCGGTGCTCCCAGAGCGTGACCGCAGGCCGTGTCAGATCCGCCGGTCGGGCTTCGATGATCCCGTTCTCTGTCAGCACGAAGATGCGCGAAAGATCACGCGGATCGTATTTGAGCGTGAACTTGCGGCTTTCCCGGCCCATCAGCCAGCGCAACTCGTCCGCCCAGTAGCGGATGTGGAAGAGATGCAGGCCATCGCGCTGCAGGACACGTTGCTCCGAGGGCAGGAAATCGACGAGGAACTGCCTCAGATCGGCGGGCATGCGGAGTTGGGCCTCTTCCACCCGCGCGGCCCAGACAACTGCAGGTGTGGTTTCCAGCGCGCTGTGGACCCGCGCATGGTAGGAGCCAGTGATCTCGAGAGCGAGCCAGGTTTCCAGCTCTCCGAGCGTCATCACCGCCTCAGCCTCAGAGTCGAGACCACCGCGCTCGAATATGTTCGAGAAATGCGAGCCCGGCAGTAGGTGAATCGCGCCCATCATCGTTCCGATCAGCCGCTCGATATGGCCGCCATAGCGCGGCGTTCCGGGCGGGCGGTGCCGCAGATCGATCTGATATTCGGAACAGGCCCGCTCGAAGGCGCGCGCGTGGAACTCCGCGCCATTGTCCACGTAAATCGCGCTCGGGATACCATGAGCGGACCAGTCCGTATTGATCCCACGCGCCGCCAGCCAGTGCGATTTCTCCATCACCGCATGGGTCAGACACAGTGCGACGGCCAGCAGTGATGGCGGCTCCAGCGACAGATGAAACCCCAAAACCATGCGGGTGTTCACATCGATTGCCACAGTCAGCGTCGGACGACCGAGCGGGCGACGCGTCACCGGGTCGACCACTGTCACATCGGCCTTGGTGTGGTCGATCTGGACGATGTCGAGCGGGCGGGCCGCAGTGAGGCCTCCCGGTGTGGCCAGATGGCGTCGCTCCGCCTTGTCCTTCCCCTCCCGCCGGGCCATCAGTTTAGCTTGGTCATGTTGCTCCAGCCAGCGGCCCAAACGCCGGATCGAGGGTGGCGCCAACCCTTGCGCCTGACAATCGGCAGCGACCTCCCGCCAGAACCGGGTCTTGGTGGGCTTGCGGCGGGTGGCATAGAAAACCCTGAAATGGTGGGACACGATCGCTTCCACCGCCGGGTCCAGGGGCTGCATGCCCGGTTTGGGCCCCCGGGTATCCCGTAGCAGTGCACTGGTCCGCCCGTCTTCGCGGAACTGCTTCACCAGACGAAAGAGCGTGGATCGGCTGACATTCAACTGGCGCATGGCCCAGTCGACATTGCCCTGAGTGAGCTGGACCGGCAGCTCCGCGATCACTTGCGCGCGGCGCTCGGCCTCTTCCCAATCCTTGTCAGCTGGAAAATTATCGGACATAACTTACTCAGTGCATGGATGCCGGATAGTCTCACAAATGGTGACTCAAATCGGCGTCCAGTCTCACATACCCTGAATCGGTTTCAGAAATGCGACACAGGCAAGCTGTTGAAAACAAATGGAACGCAGTCTCAGAAATTCCGGCAGACCGACAAAAATGGCCTCAGAAGACGAGAAATCGAGATCATCTCACTCTGATGCGCTTCAGGATGCTCAGGTCGACGAGAGAGATCAAGTAAAGAGCGATACGATTGCCCTGCCCTCCCATGTCGCCGGGTCCGGCACGCTCGACCGTCTGGTTGAGAACGCCCGCGACTACGCAAAAGCCTCGACGGCTGAGAACACCAACAAGGCCTATGCCGCGGACTGGAAGCACTTTGCCCGCTGGTGCAGGTTGAAGGGAACAGACCCCCTGCCCCCGTCACCGGAGATGATTGGCCTTTATCTGACCGACCTGGCGGCACCGACAGGCCCCTCCCCTGCCCTATCCGTCTCAACCATTGACCGTCGTCTGTCCGGACTTGCGTGGAACTATGCGCAACGCGGGTTCTCGCTCGACCGCAAGGACCGGCACATCGCGACCGTCCTGGCCGGGATCAAACGCAAACATGCGCGCCCTCCGGTGCAGAAGGAAGCGATCTTGCCCGAAGACATCCTCGCCATGGTCGCCACCCTGCCCTTTGATCTGCGCGGGTTGCGGGATCGGGCCATCCTGCTCATCGGATATGCCGGCGGGTTGCGCCGTTCCGAGATCGTCAGCATGGATGTTGGCAAGGACGATACGCCAGATTCCGGCGGTTGGATCGAGATCCTCGACGACGGTGCCGTGCTGACATTGAACGCCAAGACCGGCTGGCGCGAGGTCGAAATTGGCCGCGGGTCCACTGATCAGACCTGTCCAGTCCATGCGCTCGAGCAATGGCTGCACTTTGCGAAGATCGACTTCGGGCCAGTCTTCGTCCGTACGTCGCGGGACGGAAAGAATGCGCTCGAAGCCCGGCTCTCCGACAAACACGTCGCCCGTCTTATCAAGACCACCGTCCTGAAATCTGGCATCCGTGCAGAACTACCCGAGAAAGAACGCCTCGCGCTGTTCTCGGGCCACAGCTTGCGTGCCGGCCTCGCCAGCTCAGCCGAAGTCGACGAGCGCTACGTTCAAAAGCAGCTCGGGCATGCCTCGGCTGAGATGACCCGCCGCTACCAGCGCCGCCGGGATCGGTTCCGGGTGAACCTGACCCAGGCCGCAGGTCTCTGACCCCCTGCCCCATCACGCTGCCTGCCCGATGAGCCTGCCATAGAAGCTGCGCTCGAGATGCAGCTCCCCTGCCCCGGCCTTCTCGACCATACCGCGCAGGTATCCGCCTGGAGAGCCTACTTCGCCAGCGCAATGCTTGTCGAAGGTCAAAACCAGCGCCGCGGTTGCGATTTGAGGTCCAAGACGGTCCTGAGCGAGGTTCCAGGCGTGCTCTGAGACGCCAATCATCGGCCTCAACTGCCCGGCAACCCGGTGCAGATCGCCCCAATCCTTGAGATATCCGCCGATATTGCGTGCCCAGGACGCGAATTCCGGACATGCCTGCATGACTGTCGGCAAATCAAGCGCAGCACCGCGTTTTTTGCGGGTTTCAGCAACCCAGTCTTCCAGCTCGCTATCCACCCGCTCCTCCGGTGGCGCATTGGGCACCACGCCCGCCGCTTCCTCTTTTTCTGAGGAATTACAGGTTACAGGATTAAGTTGGTTTGTAATTAGTATATGAGGTTCAGAAACGACCTCCCTGGGGTCCATTTCTTGAGTCTTTTCACTGACTTGTTCGGTGATTTCAGTGGTGTTTTCCACAACCTCATCCGCCCGAATTGCGTTGAGATAGGTCGCCTCGACGCGCTCCTGAAGCTCCCTGAACCATGCCAGGAGCCGTTCAAGCGTTTCAGAGGCCGTGTTCCGGCGCGGCAGACGGTCCAGGAGCTCCATAAGCAACCCTGAAAGATGCTCCCAGGGCCCTTTCAGCGTGCTGCTGAAGGCCGCTTCGATCCGGGCACGGATCATCCGGCGCGCAACCGTGATCTGGCGCTTAAGGCGTTGGCAGAGCTCACGCTCGGCCTGCAGTTCGGCCTGCAGCTGCTCGAATTCCTCAACACGGGCTGACAGCGGCGACAGATCGAAGCCGTAGGCCTCGATGATGCGACCGTCAGCATCTCTGCGGCCCCATCGTTTGCCGTTTGGACTGTCCTTGAAGGAAATCACGCCGATCTCCGCCAAGCGCCGCGCATGGCGCTTGAGTGCCGAGAGCGAGAAGCCGGTCTGCTCCATCAGATAGGCGTTGGAGGCCCAAACGATCGGCCGGCGCCCCTCCTCCCAGTCCTGGGCCTGTGTGAAAGCTCCAAGCGTGTCGAGCAGCAGCATATCGCCAGCCTTGAGGCCGATATGAGCAGCAACGCGCTTTACCGCCACGAATGCTTGGGTTTTGGGAACGGCAGCCTTTTCTCCGGCCTGTGCGTGCTGTTCAGCGACTGCGAGTCCGGCAGTCGCTTTGCGCCACCCCGAGGGTTGGTTGACATTGGACATACCTCCACCGTTCTGAGGCATGACTGTCCCAGTCGCTCCATGCGGAGCATCGTCGAATTTTGTCATTACATTGCCAGCAGGCAAAGATTTCCCGTTCGCTCAGGAGCGTTTTCTCTTGTGTGGTGATTCGGTGGCTGCTAGATTCTAGGTGTCTAATCTAAGAATTGCGCTTTGCGCAGCAGCCCTCGAAGCTCCGGTTTCGGGGGTTTCTCTTTGCTCGCCTTCCTCCTTTCTGCTCGTCCTCAGTTTTCATCCGTCCGGTTTACAGCTGTAAACTCGGCGTAGGATCTCTTGATAATTTCAGCCAGGTTATCGTCGAGCCATTCCGCAAACTTCGCATTGGCACCCGATTTCTTAGCCGACATCGAAATCGATCCACGTCCTGTCTTGATAGTAACACCCTCAACCGGTGTGACCTCCGAGGAGCCTTGGCCTTGCCGTGCACCTCGTTTGGAAGCTTCTTTCAGCAGCAGAACCAGTCGATCATCTGAGCTCACTTCCTCTCCGCATTTTTGAAGAACTGACACTGCAGCCTTCTCAGTAAGCTTCTTGGAGATGAAAAGCTCCGCGAGAGCGGTCCACTTCGGTCTGCCAGATCTCGGAGCGGCACCGATGAGATCTCCAACCTTAACCGGCACATTCTGGGTCACTTTCATCAAGTGCGAGAGACCCGAGGCGGACAAGCTCAATACTTGCCGCACCGTCGGAGTCGCGTGCCCGGCCTCAAGGATGGCCTCGGCAAACCGCGCCTTTTCATAAAACGATAGGTTGCGGCGAGCGGCGTTTTCCAAGCCCTTCGCTAGAAGAGCTGTCTGGTCATCTATGTCTTGGACATTGGCGCGTACTTTGATGCCGAGTTCCCGGCAGGCTCTTAGGCGTCGTCTACCATAGATGGCCTCAAACCGCCCCTCGGACTTCGCCTTACGGACGAGGATTGGTACCTGCTGTCCCCCGTCCTGGATGCTGCTTTTGAGTGCATCGAAACCTTCGCCGTCGTCTTCAGAGTTTACAGCTGTAAACTCATCGAGCCTATCTACAGGGCCCCAGTCATCAATTAGGTTCGGATCGATTTCACGAATTGCGGCAAGTGAACCCTGAAGTGCCCCGAGAGCCGGAGCACTTGTCTTCGCAACCTTGTCCGCCGGCTTAGCTCCAGACCGGGCGATGGTACTGGCGATGCCAGACATTTCTTGGAGTGATTTCCTAGCCATTATGAACGCCCCCATGCTTGATGGATCATTCGCTCGACTTCTTCGCCCACGGCGTCCATTGAGTCCTTGGCGCGATCGTATGTTGCTCGCGTCATTTCAGAACGAACAACCTCATAGATCGACTGTTTAAGCATCGTTGCATCGCTTATTGCTGTGCTCTTCAGCGCAGTCGCTGACATTACGCGATCCTGAAACAGTGCGCGCATGAACGATGTAAGCTGCTGGGAAGGCACATCCGTCGGTTCGTCGCGGGTGACCAAAAACTTGAAATGATCGTATTGCAGCGTTGCGCCGGCGTCTTCGATAACCCCCATGTACGCGCCCGCAAGCTCGAGAAACTGGGCCGTGGAAGAAACGTCCAGCATGGAAGGTGTAAGCGGCACGACAAGCGAGCTCGCTGCTGCCATCCCAGCAATTGTCAAAAAGCCAAGTTGTGGAGGGCTGTCCACTAGAACGAGATCGAAGTCACCTTCGACTTGCGCCAGTGCGTTTCTTATCCGCGTAAAGAACGGCTGATCAGGGTTAGAATGAACCGCAGATTCTGTCTCGAACTCTGAAAGGATCAGTCTCGAGGGTGCGATAGACAATCCTGGAAAGTACGTCGCTTGTACAACGTCGGCCATGTTCACGGGATCATCGTAACGAATAGCATCATAGATCGTCAGACCATCAAACTCGATCTCCGGACTGATCCCACACATCGAAGTAAGAGAACCTTGTGGGTCGAGATCAACAACGAGGACTCTGTACCCGCGAAGCGCGAAATAATGGGCCAGGTGAATAGTGGTGGTGCTCTTACTGCTACCGCCTTTGAAGTTCATCAACTGCCAAACCTGGAGCTTTTCTTCGGAGGATCGGCGCGGCACATACCGTCCCTTTGTTCGGGATGAACGCTCCAAAATCTCGCGTGCGTCCCAAATTTCCTGGGCAGTGTAGTATCGACGGCCACCCCGAATGTCATCGGGCTCAGGGACGGTTCCCTCCACATGCACCTTTCGCATAAATTGACCGGAAACACCTAGAAGCTCGGCGACTTCTGGAGCAGCGAATTTACGCAGGGTCTTGGTATTGTCTGGGGCGAATGCCGCAAGTAGGTGTTCTCGAATTGCCGCATTCAACCGCTCGGAAATCTCAGTTGCGAGAGCTGAAGGCCTTTCGGTAGCTAGTGGTGTCACTGGAATCATGTGGTTGCCCCAATTTCGAAAATGTGGCCTTTTTCGCGCCACTTGGGGATAACAGGTGTGATTCACCCATCTAAGTCAAGGTTTTTCGCTGATTTAGTGTCTAATGCGACAGGGTTAGACTATATACGCCACTGAGGAAACCAGATTGGTTTACAGGTGTAAACCCTCCAGCGAGGGTTAAAACCTCGCTGGAGTTTTCGTTCAGGCTTCCTTCGGGCCCCAGGGGATCACCGCCTGAAGCGTGTCATCATCCTGATTTGCGGCCTTGCCGAGATTGGCATTGAAGCCGAAGTCCCGGATGCTCATGGTGAAGTAGTCAGCACCGGTGTCGCGGTTCTGCTTTTTCCAGATGCCACCGCATTCGACCAGGCGACCGCGTGGCGAGCGACCGAGAACACGGTGCGTCGGTGCCATCGGATTGTCGCTTGTAACGGGCTCGACTGTGATGTCGATGTCGAAGGTCAGGGTGGAGATCGAACCGACACCCTTAGCGGTCTCGATGTCGGCACTTTCGAATTTGATGCAGTTGGTGGTCATTGCCTTGCTCCTTTTCTGGTGTTGCAATGATGGTCAGAGGGCAGGGGACAAAGGCCTGAACACACCGAAGGCGAAGCGAAGCGGAGAAGGGCAGGGGGTCTGAATTTTGCTCCGCGCGGAATGCCCATGGGGCAGGGGAAAATTCTGGCGACCGCCCTTTGAGTTCGGGGCGGACCCTGCGACCAGCATGTCATGCAACACCGAATTAAGGTGCAAAGACTGACACCCTAAGGCGTTCAGGAAGTGCCGGGCAAAGCGTGAGTGAACGGCCCCCAAAGACTCCGCCTTTACCACGTCGACTATCCAAGAGGACAAACTGCGACACCCATGGTTGCCATGTTCAGCAACTGGCACCAACAGCGCCGACACGGCCAAATGAAAGGGCCGGTGGAGAACCTCGCCACCGGCCCCGTTTCACGTGGGAACACACCCGCACAGGCTACGCCGAGCTTTCGCGAGTCCCCGGAAAATCATCAAGCCACCAGGGAGAGCTGAAGATATCGATCGGTGATGCGCCACAGGCCGGACAATGCCAGAGGTTGGCGGCGACGGTCTTTCCAGACGATTGTTCATCGCAATGCAAACAGTACCAGGTATCACTCTCATCCCGATGAATCGGATGAAGGGCACGACCTTGGGCGTCCGGCTTCGTTGAGCGCCTTGGCCAGTCCGAAGCAATGCGTGCACGCACCTGTTCGGCTTTGACATTGGCAATTTCCAAGGCGCGAGCAACAAAGTCGGGATCACTTGTTGGGTTCACCTTGTACCGTCTGTCGGTCACCTGAACAATTGGCGGTCTCGAAGGCGCCTCAGGGACATGGATGAGCCAGCCGCGGCCGCTCATGTAGACGTCATCCATAGAGACATCGATCCTGTAGTGATGTGGGCCGATCTGTCCCTGGCTTTCACCGCCGGGATCGCCGAACATCTCGGAGGTCGCATCTGGCTCTCCTTCGTTCGGAACCGCTCTAGGATTGACTTGTTCAAGCAAGCCGGTCGCTTTGGACAGGTCATCCGGCTGTGGGGTCCACCCATTCTTGTTGGCAGCGGACACCGCGTACCAATGGGCATGTCCGAGTTCCTGAGCCACCATATCGAGTGCCTCATGGTGGTCGATGCGTTTTGACCTCGCGATCTTCTTTGCGATGGTCTTCAGGTCTTTCATATTGCGATCTTGAGTCATGATCCATTCCTAGTTCCGGATCTGACTAGGTGCCCGCTACTAATCGATCCGCTAAGAAGGGGTCGATAACAAAACTTCAAGCACTGCAAGGCTTTGCGTGGCGGGCACACCGGCCTGTGCGGAAGGCCGATTTCAATATCGGGTTTCCACCTAGGATCGTCAAGTATTTGTCCGGTTCGGTTTTTTTGAAATCAATCCGCACCGCCCAGGCGGTGCTCCCGCGCGGATAGCGCCGGTCCGGCGGCGGGGCAGGGGGCTCGGCCTTCTGCCCCGCCGCCGGACAATTTTGCAGGCTTCGCGTCTTGATGCTAACTCAAACAAAAAAGACCCCACCGAAGCGGGGCCAGTTGGGTCTCCCCACGAAGGAGCCATCAGGTGCAGTCGGGCACCCATTTGTCGAGTTTGGCTTTCTGTTCCAGTGTCACCCCCATGAGCTTCTGGGTTGTGGGGTCGATCACGAGCTTTTCCATCTTCTCGGCCTTTTCTGCCTTCTTGAGCTTGGCGAAACCGGCGACACGCTCGTCACGGGCATCGCAGTCGAGAAATTTGCAAAGCAGATCGACCAGATGGCCTGCAGACACCCGCGAGAAGAAATTCTCTGCCGTGGGCGTCCAGTGCTTGCGGATATCGGCCCCGGCCTCGTCCGCGATCAGGCCGAAGAACTCAGCGCTACCAGCCCGGTAGGGCAGGGTACGCGCAATGGCTTCTGTGATCTGGGCATTGCGGGCCTTCTTGCCGGCTTCGCGGAAAGCGGTGAAGGCGTCCGACAGGTCCTCCACGCGAGTGCCTTTCTGCCAGTATTCGCTGGCATCGATCCCGTGCTGAAGACGCGGCTCGCTGGAAAATCCGTTTCCCACGCTTGGCGCGTTGGTCGGACGGTCCAGTCGAATGCCGAAAACGCTCTCGATACTGCCCGAGACTTCCGACAACCCGAACCCCAACAGGTCCAAAACCAGTTCTGGTTTGGCCAGAAGGGCGGCCTGCACCGATGCCAGCCGGATCGCCTGCATATCCGCTAACAGCTTTTGCGAGTAGGGAGATTTCGGGGTGTCAGACTTGGTGGTCTGCGGCGCTTGCAGAACGCCAGCCTCAATGGCCGCTTTCTTGTCCTCCGGGCGAACCAGACCGGCGGTGATCTCAAGGTTTCCGGACCTGCTGACAAGGATGATGCAGCCCGCATGGGCTTTCTGGTCCTCGGAATAGTCACCGTCGAGAGTGGCCTGCAATTCCGAGAGCCGCGCTTCACCGTCCTCGTCCAGAACCCCGCCATTGGCCAATTCCGCCAATTCGTCATATTCCTCTGCTTCCGCCTCGGTCAGATCGCCCTCGATGGGGTAGAGGCGGGCCAGCTTCATCTGATCCAGTTCGTAGTAGTTGAGCCAGGCCTCGGGCCGGGCCTCTGCCCATGCCCAGCCTTGAGCATCAATCAGATCGGCACGGGCTTCGTCCAACTTCTCGGCGAACAGGCGATCCAAAAGGGCAGGGGAAGCGAGGAAGACCTCGTCGGAGAAGAGATCGCGTGTGACCGTGCCGCCCTCAGCCTCATAGGCTTCGATCCCAACGTACTTGGCGCGACGGTCCGTGGCCTTGATCGCATCGGGTTGCAGCGCGTTCTTGATGGCGCTCTCGGACACCGCCTGTCCCTTCACCTGATCCAGAAGACTCAAGGTCAGCGCCTCGTCATCGGAGAGGGTGAAGGCCTTGGCGGTGCCGAGACTGATCTCACCCGCCGAAAGCGCGTCGAGCACCGGCTCGGGCAGGCCCGCCAAAGCCAGCCGCTGATAGACGCGGGCTTCGGTGACTGCGAAGGCGAGGGCGACTTCCGGCACGGTGGCCCCGCGCGATTTCATGCGACCGAAGGCGCGGATTTCATCCGCCGGGGTCATATCCACACGGGCGGCGTTTTCGGCGCTGGCCCAATCCTCGGCCTCGGCAGCGTCAGCAGCGAGTTTGACAGGCACGGTGGTGAAGGCGTGGTCTTTGGACCGCTCGGCAATCATCTGAATGGCGCGAAGGCGGCACCCGCCCGCGACGATCCCAACCTTTCCATTCTCGTCCATGAGGCCTGCAAGATTGTGAATGAGGCCAAAGCGCTCGATGCTGTCGGCCAGCGTCTCGATGTGAGCTTCGGAAACAGCGTTGCGTGGATTAAGATCAGAGACGGTGAGCATCTCCAAGGGGATTTGCAGGATCACGGCGCTGGCGGCATCGGTTTGGATGGGTTGTTGTTTCGTCATTGGTTTGTCCTTTCGGATGGGTGTCAGGCCCGCTTAGAGCGCAGCCCAGGCGCTCGGCGGCTGGTTTTGTTGATGGGGTAGGGGAGGGGGCCGGGCCGCTCATGCGACCCGACCCAGAGGCGTCACCACCAGCAGGAATAGATCACGGTCGACCCTCGTGCGATTTCGGCCCGCGCCCAAGCGCAGAACTCCAGATCGTAGTCGCGGTATTCAGTGGCCTGCTCGTCTTGAAACTGATGCCATAGAAGAACCCGCCCTCGCAATGGGGCAGGGCGCCTCCTTTCACCGCTTGTTCCAGCGTGTCGATGTCGGCGGTTTCGAGCTTCAACTCACCGCAGTTCAGATCGGAGGCAGAAAGCCCGGTCCGCTCGGTGTAGAGACCTTCCATGAAGGTTTGCAGCTTCGAGTGCTTGCGCCAGACGAACTTGGGGCTTTCGCCCTCATCGCCGCTCTCGGGGGTTTTGACATATGCGTATTGATCGAGGCCCATGGCCTGCTCCTTTCGTGGTTAGAGCGGCGCGGTGCTCGATTTCTCCGACCGTTTGGCCTTGGCCCGCTTACCGCCAGTGGCGGAGGCCTCGACTGATCTGTCAGCCCGAAAAGCCCCCGTGCTTTTCGGCTGGGCAGAGCAGGTGAGGGCGATAGCCCGTCCTGCGGCCGGAAGGCGACCCGACACAGGGGGCCGGAGCGGTGAAATCGGGAGGGACCCGCGCATCCGCGCGGGAGGAACCGGATTTCTCCGAGGAGGCTGGCGCGGCACGCGACACCAGAGCCCCTGTTCGGGGCGCCGACCGGATGGCAGGCGGAATTCAACACTGGAAACCTGCCAGCCGGGTTAGAGCGAAGCGGAGACCCGGCTGACCATTGATTCAAGCGATCGCGGTCTCGCCCGCGATCTCACCTGAGACATGCACGAAGGATCGCCACCGAATGGCGGAGACGCGGGTCACGCGGCTCCGGGCGTAGCCAAGAGCCTGGTCAGCGCTGGAGCGCTGGCGTGCCAGTCAAAAGTATCTTCCACCAGATTCCTGCACCCTGTTTCGAGATTCCGAGCAGTCATTTTCCAAAGAGTCGGCGATTTTTCTTGATATTTCCCCAACCCACAGATATTTTGGCTCCAAATCAGATTCTCAGAGCAGAAACCAGATATGGAACACTTTTCAGCGGTACAAAGCATCATTCGCGCAGGCCTTAACGGCGATGCCAAAGCAGTGGACAAGCAAGTTCGCCGCCTACAGAGCCGCCTCCGGAAGGCCGGCTCGGAGAAGGAAGTGGAAGTCCTGGAACGCCTCCTGCACGCCGCCTCTGAAACAAAAGAGCTGGCACCGAGCCGAGTAGAAGTTTCGAGATCGCTTGTCACTGGGGAAGAACTGTCTCGCGACGCTAACCCGCCGATAGATCGTGAGACCGGCGCCGCTCTTTGCGAGATTGCTTTCCCGAGTGATGAGATCGTTACACCGGTTCACGGTGCGACTGTGGGTGAAGCCGTCGAGGGTATGATCGAGGAATGGCAGAGTGCGGCCCTGTTGAGTTCGATGGATGTTGAGCCAACAAAAAGCGTTTTGATTTACGGTCCTCCGGGGTCAGGAAAAACACTGACGGCTCACTACGTCGCAAATCGGCTCGGCTTGCCTCTGTTAACTGCACGCATCGACGGGCTCATTTCGTCGTTTCTTGGCACAACTGCTCGCAACATTGCTGGGTTGTTCTCCTTTGCGAACCGCTATCGTTGCGTGCTGTTGCTGGACGAGTTTGATGCTCTGGCCAAGCTCAGAGACGACCCTCAGGAGATCGGAGAGATCAAGCGTGTGGTGAATACGCTCCTGCAGAACCTGGATGAGCGGCGCAGGCATGGGATTACCATTGCGATCACAAATCACGACAGGCTTCTCGACCCAGCTGTTTGGCGGCGGTTCGAAAGCCAGATCCACATCGATGCTCCGCACTCCGATGCCCGCGAGCATATGATTGCCCGCTTCCTCAAGCCCGTCCCTGCATCTCCAGCAACAATCAAGCTGTTTGCTTACTGTCTGGCGGGATTGTCGGGCGCAGATCTGGAGCGCGTCTGCACGGCTGTAAAGCGCACTCTCGCACTGAACAAAAGCCCGCAGAACGCGGCCTCAGTGTTTGACGCCCTTGTTGGAGTTTTGTCGAAGGCTCCGCATCTGGAAAACCAAGCAGCGTGGATGCTGACGGAAGATCTCGAGGCATTTGTTAGCCTTGCGGCGAATGATCATGACCTTCGGCTCAAGCAAACGGAAATCGGAGAAGCCACAGGGTTCGGTCAGTCCAAAGTGAGTGAGATCAAGCAAAAGAAGCGCCATCTCGAAGTAGCGGAGCGGTTCGTTGCCCAATAATCCAGTCCAGATCATCCTGAACGACCAAGACTTCCATCAGGCACCCGAACCGGGGCAGCCACCTAGGAATAAGGATTTCTTCGACGGTGCTGACGCTGCCTTCGAACGCCACAAGACCGCGCTACTGGAATCGCTGAAACAGGCCAAATTGGAGATTTCCGAACAAGAATTTGGCCCAGCGGCATATCTGAAGGTGCAAATGCGCACCGAAGCACTCGCGAAATCCTATCGCCCAGTGTCATACCTCTTTAAACCGGCGCAGTTTCCCTGCGTTGGGGCGGATGCTGTTGGCACCTTGTACTTCCGCGCGCCGGAGTTTTATCTGGACGCACTGATCAGGCGGGTGAACGAAGCCGAGATCGTCGTAGAAACCAAGTTTCGGCAATCGGATGGCGAGAGCTACAAGGCTCCATCAGCCGCGCGTGCTGAAGTCGGTGCGATCGACGCGATTGAGATCGCGCCTTCAGTGGAAAAGCGGCAATTCTCTGTGGCGGAAGCGGTTCGTCTACTTAGCGACCCGGCATCGGTTTCAGGTTATCAGATCGAGCTCTTTGAGACGCCTGAGAGACGTGAAATCACAGACGATGTGACCGGTCGTCGAGCTCTCTTGGCAAGCCTCGAACAACTCCTCCTAGGTCTGGGACAGGGGGCCCGCACGTTCATTGCCACCGAGATCGGCCGCACGCCCGTCCTCGAGCTGCAACTAACACGCAGTGACACTCGTGCCATCGTTGACAGTGGGATCGGTCTGAGTTCAGGGGAAGCAACTCCAGCAGTAAGATCGGCAGAAGCTGACCTGAATCCTGATCGGCATGAAGCCGCTCTTAGCTCGCTGCAAGCGCACCCTCTGGTTCGTGCAATCCGTCCTCCGATCCAGCTCACACTGGCAGATGATCCGGCTTGGACAAGTACTATGGAGGTCGAAGACCAAGGGTTGGATATCTCAATTCCTGTCCCGCAGCCCAATGCAACGTATCCCAGATTGGGCGTCATCGACTCCGGCATTTCGGATATCTTGGGCGATTGGATTGTAGATCGTTTCGACTACCTCGACCTTTCGGATTGTGATCCTCAACACGGAACGGCCGTTGCCGGGATCGCAGCAATGGGGCAGGGCATTAATGCACCGAACCTGGCCCCCGAACCCGATGGGTGTTTGGTGTACGATGCTGCACTGTTCCCGAAGGGCAACTTCATGCGCGAGTACCCGAAGGGGTTTTCAGATTTCCTTGAAGAGCTCGAGCAAGCGGTGATCGAGGCCAAGGATGCTCATGGTATTCGGATCTTTAATCTGTCTATCAATGCAATTTCGGACGTCGAAGCGAGCCGGTACAGCATCTATGCCGCTAGATTGGATCAGATCGCTGATACGCACGGCGTCCTGTTTATCAACTCAGTTGGCAACTTGCCCAAGTCCCAGGCGCGTGCGCCATGGCAGGCAAAACCAAGCGTCGTTAAGACTTATTTCGCCAACCGAACCTCGCCGGATACACTGCAGAAGCCTTCGGAAAGCGTGCGCACCTTGTCAGTGGGCGCTCTGAACCCACCTGGGACGGCACATATTGCAGACGCGCCGACTACCTACACCCGGCGCGGCCCAGGTCTACAAGTTGGGGTGAAACCAGACGTCGCTGCATACGGTGGTGCCGGCGAGACAAATCCAGCGAAAACCACGGGAATGTCTTCGCTTTCCGTCACAGGCCACAAGACAAAAGTCGTCGGCACGAGCTTCGCTGCTCCACTGATAGCCCGAAGTGCTGCGGAATTGGATACCGCAACTGCTGGCGGACTGACGCCTGAGGCGATCAAGGCCATGATGGTGCATAGTGCACAGATGCCAGATCCGCTAACAAAACGCGGTTTGAAAGATATTGCTCGTCAGTTCGCAGGGTATGGCCGCCCCTGCGGCGCCATGGAGATGCTCGAAACCGACGATCACCAAGTCACCCTGGTTTTCCAGAGCCGCCTTACAATCGGGGAGCGAAAACCAGCAATCCTGCGCTTTCCTTTTAGTTGGCCCCAGGCCCTAGTCAGCGGAAGTAGTTGCTCCGGCAAAGTGCGCATGACCTTAGCATACGCACCGCCATTGGACCCGGCGTTCGGTGCAGAGTTCGTTCGGGTAAATCTCGAAGCGTCGCTTAAACAGCGCCTGATAGAGACCAAAAAAGACGGCGGTGTCCGCTTCGCTAATCGCGCCAAACCGAAATACCTGCCGAACGCACAAGGCCTTGCCGTACCTGAGAAGGCGTTGATCAGTCATGGATTAAAATGGTGGCCACTAAAGCAGTACGAGATGACGCTGAACGAAGTCGGAGAGACAACCGATTGGCGGTTGGAAGTTACGAGCTTGGTTCGGGCCGAAACGACCTTTCCTGCTGACGGCGTACCCTTCGCACTGGTCATGACAATCGAAGACCCAGATGGCACGCAGCCCGTGTTCAGCCAAGTTCAGCAGCAACTTCAATCCAGCCGGGCAAACGCTCAAGCCCTGCGTAGTGTGTTTAGACTGCGCCCAAGAGCATAACTTTTCATGACAACGACCGACGGAACCCACATTTCTATTACCATACCAAACATCTCCTCGCTCGGTGATGAGGACATGCCTGCAATCGCACCTTTTCGCGACGGCCGGTGGAGTGCTCAAACCAAACAGCTATTGGCCACGTTTAAAACGCGGAGACTGGATCTTAACCGGGGCTGGGCTTCAACCTCGACCGAATGGAGCTGCCCTTGCTGTAAGAGGCACAAACGCCAGATCGTCAGGTTGACGCCAGGAGGGGTTTTGCTCTGCCATCTGGAACTTCACCATGATCATCTGGATGATTTGGTAAAGAAGTTGTTCGAGGAGATCCTCTCCTGTTGCGATAATCCGGAGATCCGTGTGCAGATCAGTCGTGCAGAAGGGGCACTCAGACCACTTGTGGAGCGTTTTGAATCCGCCCAGATTTGCGCGGATTGCAATCTTGCGGATGGGCGTGTGAAGCGTGAGCTTTGGGATGAAATCGCGCCGCATTTCACATTCACGCCGTCGGAAATCGCCGACTTCATCACTGTGAGCGACAACCGCGTGCACGAAGTAGATTTCGAACGCGCCCGGGCCATTTGGGAGAAAGAGAAGGAAGGCTTAGCTGACCGCGTCGACTTTGCTAGGCGGATGGCAGCGAGAATTGCAAAAGGCCGCCACCATCGTGAGGTCGCGCCGGGTCAAAAAATGCAAGGCCAGCCGCAGGCCAGAGACATCCTGTTTCGGCTTTGCCAAGAAGAACTACCAGACATTCACAGTCTGCACCTTGGCGCTGCAATAGAGACCCGATCTGTGGCCCGCGATGGTGTGGGCGGAAACCAAAGGCCTTCTAAACGGAAGAATGTAAAGCCGCCAACAGATGCCGAATACTCGATGCTCGATGCGGAGCAGAGCGCGAATAGCAAACACTGGCGCAATGCAGGAGATACCTGGAAATGCCAGTGCTGCGGGCGCACCAAAAGAGATATTTGCCGACGCTCTAATCGCGGGAAATGGACAGCAAGGATTCACCGTTTTGAAGGGTTCGACATTGAGGTTGACGCAGAGCAACTTTGGCGGCGTCGACTTGATGGAGCGGGGGACATCGTCATTTCCGAACCGAAATACGAGCTGATTTGCCAGGACTGCCGAGAAATTGTCGCCAAACAAAGACAGCGACGAGCGGACCTGGACGCCCGGGCACTAACACTGGAAAATCTGCGAGAGTTGGCAACTCCGGCCACGGCAAACGTTGCTCACGACGTGAACTTCGAGAGTGTCGAAGAGTTGATCACCAACAACTCATCGCTTCTAGAAGCGATTGCCGAATTTGAAGACCACCAGCGTCGGGCCACAGATGCTCGCATCAAACAGATCAGGCTAAGGAAAGCTGGCTGCACCGCTTCAGAGGCGCGCGACCTTATCGGCTACGAGATAGCGAAGGCGCGGGATTGGGAGCTGGAAGAGGGTGACGACCATGCGGATTGGCTGCTGGCAGAAGCAGCCCGCCTTGGCCCAAACTAGGGACACCAGGTGGTCTAATGAGTAACCGGAAAAATGAAACGACCCAAATTCTCCAACAACATCGTTCGCTGGCCATCCTACGATTCCTGAGCCGGTCTCCAGAGTATCGGTCTAACGAGGATGTGCTATTGGACTGGCTACGCCACCTCGCATTGACATGCACGCGCGCAGAATTGCGTACACTTGCATCGTCTCTCGAAGGAGACGGGCATCTGCGATCGGAAATAGTAGAGGAACTGCATATCCTAAAGTTGGCGGAGAAAGGGCTGGAGACAGCTGAAGGCAAGACGATTTCAGAGGGAGTAAAACGACCAGAGCCTGAGTGCCCTTATTGAATTGCAGATACAGAACCCAACCTGAAAACATGATGACATTGCCTTCGCCGTTGGGAAAGGCACGGCCTACTAAATTCATGAAAAATATGGATTTATCGAGAAACTCTCCGTAATGTCGAAACGATCCATTGTATTGCGGTTTTCCTAAGTTCCTAAAGGATACGCTCGCCACCGGCCTTCACTGGAAACGGCAAGGTTTGGATTTCCGTGTGAAACACGGCCTGATTTGTAAGAAAGACATTTAGACAAACTACGAGGCTGACATGACAAACTCTGGATCTCGATGGCTGCGATGGGAACCGCATATCCACGCACCCGGAACTGTCCTCAACGACCAGTTCAAGGGAGCGGATAGCAGAGAACAATATCTCTCGAAGATTGAGGCTTCGAGTCCGCAAATCCATGCGCTCGGGGTCACAGACTATTATTTGCTGGACACTTACCAAGAAGTTCGCGCGGCAAAATACCAAGATGGTCGGCTTTCTGGTGTGGATCTGATATTCCCAAACGTCGAACTTCGACTGGCATTTGGGACAGTCAAAGGCAATTGGGTCAATTGCCATCTGCTCATCAATCCAGAGGATCCAGATCATGTGCAGGCAACACAACGCTTTCTGGCGCAACTGACATTTGATTTTTCTGGTGACCGATTCACCTGTACGCCCGATGATCTTACGCGGCTCGGTTCAAAGATTGACGGCAAGCTGACCGAACGAGCTGCGCTCGCCCGTGGGGCAACACAGTTCAAGGTCAGTTTTGAGCAATTGGTGGAAGTCTATCGGGCTGTTGATTGGGCAAAACAGAACATCCTCATCGCCGTTGCAGGCAGTGGCAATGACGGCACCTCCGGCATGCGGGGAGAATCCGAAGGCGCCCAACGCCAAGAAGTCGAAAAGTTTGCCCATATCGTTTTTTCGAGTAGCCCAAGTCAGCGTGACTACTGGTTGGGGAGGAAGACCTCTGAGAGCGATATTCGGCAGCGCTATGGTGCACTCAAGCCATGCCTTCATGGCAGCGATGCTCATGATACGGAGAAAGTCGGTGTTCCGGACGGCGATCGTTTCTCCTGGGTTAAGGGTGGTGCTCATTTTGACACTCTCAGGCAAGCGGTCATTGATCCTAGTGGGCGTGCCTATGTGGGAGCAGCGCCACCCATGCGCGCAACACCTTCGCAGGTAATTTCGCGTGCGACCATTGTGGGTGCCGACTGGGCGGCCTCGCCACAGATTGATCTCAACCCAGGTTTAGTCGCAATCATCGGAGCACGTGGTTCTGGAAAGACTGCCCTTGCCGATGCAATTGCTGCCGGTTGCGATGCGGCTTCTCAGAGCTTAAGCACGGCATCCTTCCTAATCCGTGCCGGCGATCTGTTGTCGGGCGTTAGCGTGACGATCGATTGGGGTAGTGGCGATCCGTCGGAACGCGATCTCCTCGATTACGAGTATGATCCCGAACTTGAGGGACGGTTTCCCAGAGCACTCTACCTTTCGCAGAAATTCGTCGAAGAGCTCTGTTCAGCGGACGGTATGACGGATGCACTTCTGGCAGAGATAGAGCGCGTCATTTTCGAGGCTCATCCAGAAAAAGATGGAACGTTCCGGTTCGATCAACTGCTCGAACTCCGTGCAACCCGGCATCGTTTGGCGCGAGGACGCGCGGAGGAAGCCATCGTTTCTCTTTCGGATCAGATCGGTGCGGAGCGAGAGAAGCGGTCAAGAATTGAGGGCCTCAAGCAGCAGCTCAACCAGAAAGAACGTCTGGTTAAGGGATTGGAAACTGATCGGGACAAGCTCATCGTGAAAGGCAGCGAAGCTCGGGCAAAGAGGCTCACTGTTATTGCCAATGCAGCCGAGAAGGTCCGCTCATATGTCCGGTACTTTGTAAATCAGGAAACCTCGCTGTTGTCGCTACAGGACGAAGTCAAAGCGTTCCGAGAAAACAAGGCACCAGAGACCTTGCGTGCGACGAAGGCTAGTTTCGTTGCGACCCGTCTCGAAGAAAGCGACTGGGATGACTTTCTTCTTGAATATCACGGCGATGTCGACGCAGCACTTAAGGCAAAACTCGCCACGGCACAGCAAAACGCCAATGACTGGCGGGGAACCATCCCAGATCCGATTGCGGATATCAATCAGCCCTACCTTTCTGAAGAGGCGGATCCGGAGAAAACGTCTCTTGCCGTACTGGAAGCCGAAGCTACGCGTCTTCAAAAGCTCATCAACATTGACACCGAGACCGCTCAAAAGTTTGCCGGACTTGTAAAACGGATTGCTGGTGAAAATACGCAGATTGAGAACCTACGAACTTCATTGGCCGACTGTGAGGGGGCCGCGGAGCGAATGCGAACGCTCAGCCAAAGCCGACAGCAGGCGTATGTAAATGTGTTCGCTGCCATCATCGCCGAAGAGCAAGTTTTGCGCGATCTCTATCAGCCGTTGGTCGACCGGCTCCAAGCTGCACAAGGCACGCTGCAGAAGCTCTCATTCTCGGCCACTCGAAAGGCCGATGTCCGCACGTGGGCTTCTGACGGAGAAGGATTGTTCGATCTGAGACGGGCAGGGGATTTCAAGGGCAAAGGCTCGATCGAGCAATGGGCGAACACTCACATCAGAGCAGCTTGGGAGACCGGAGATGTCGCATCAATTGATAAGGCACTCCAACATTTCACAGAGGAATGGCAAGACGAACTAATGGCCGTCGCAAATGTGCCGGCTGATGACGCGGCGGCGTATCGAAACTGGTTGATGCGTTTTGCAAAATGGCTGTTCAGCACGAACCACATCCAGATCGAATATGGTATCGACTATGAAGGGACAGACATCACCAAATTGTCGCCTGGCACGCGCGGCATCGTGCTTTTGCTACTCTATCTCGCACTCGACGAAGCCGACCAACGGCCTCTCATCATTGATCAACCGGAAGAGAACTTAGACCCCAAATCGATTTTTGATGAACTCGTTAGCTTGTTCGTCGCCGCAAAGGCAAAACGGCAAGTCATCATGGTCACTCACAATGCCAATCTCGTGATAAACACTGATGCGGACCAGATCATCGTCGCGACTGCCGGTCCACACAGCCCGGGCGAGTTGCCCCCAATAACCTACCAATCCGGCGGCCTCGAAGATGCAGAGATGCGAAAACATGTCTGCGATATCTTGGAAGGCGGTGAAGAGGCATTCAAAGAGCGCGCACGACGTCTCCGGGTGCGACTTGAACGATAACCAGACTTAGGCGGCCCCAACGCTCGCGTCGACTATAGGATTGCGGAACATACTCCATGAAGGCAGACCCGGGAACGAGAGGACAGAATGAGTTCGCAAGCTGGTGCGAACCAGAAGGGTTATACGCGCAAAGGTCCGAGCCTGATCGTCTTGGTTGGGATTTCATGCTTGAAGCTGATCCGCAGCGCTGTCCCAACCGGCCCCTCGATGGTCAGAATGACCTCCCGAAGTTTCTCGTTCAGGTAAAAACGACAGAACAGTCCAAATCGGCTCCGCGTATTAAGCTGTCGGCCCTAAAACATCTGGTCGACACGGATCTGCCAGCGGCGATCGCAGTTCTCTTTTATGAGAGAAGGGCGCGGCGATCGAAACGATGTGTGATTGTGCCAGTGGATGATGACCTTGTTGCCGACACCTTGCTCCGTGTCCGCGAACAAGAAGCAAAAGGGAACCGAGACATTCATAAAGTCAAAATTCCTATTCCTATGGATCGCGCAACGGAAATCGGCCCAGACGGGCAAGGATTGTCACGAGCCCTGCATAGCATCGTGAATGGCTTCCCCGATAGCTACGCCATTCACAAAAAACGGATACGGGAGACCTGCGGTTTCGATGGGCAACCAGTCATCGGGCGCTTTTTTGTTCCTGGAGAAAATGCCCGTCAAATGCTTGGTGATCTGTTCCTCGGCGGCAAAAGACAACTTGAGATCAATCACCTGACGATCGAGCAACAACGGTTCGGAATACCGCTGAGCAACGATCAAATCTATCTCCGGGACGCCATCCTTGAAATGGAGGCTCCTGCACTTCTGTCCGCGTCAATCGAGCTTGAAGCCGATACCGGAGAATGGGCGGCTGTTCCCGTGGACGTCTTCGTTCCACCTCCCTTTGCAGCAGACGAAGAAACCCAAAAAATCCGACTTGCAAACCAATACCTGGAATTGGCCCTTGATTTTCAAGCCGAGCGAGCTGGCATCACTTTCGACTACGATGGTAGCAGGACGGTTGATTTTGAGGAAGCAGTGAAGGTCTACGAAATCGGCGCAATCCTGGCGCAACCAAAAAAGAAAGTGACAATTCAGGTCCAAGACGCTCGGATGACCTTTCCCATCATTGAAGACGAGGGCCCGTTCAAGCATTGGATTCCTGTAGCACCAATGCTGCGAAGAATTTCTACAGCAATCGGCAAGTCCACGCGCCAAGTTCAAGGTACTATTCAATTTGAGGCATTCAATGAATGGGTAGGTACACACGCGGAATTGCTCGCATTGGGTTCGATACCAGAAGGGCAACTGATTTTTCCAAGATGGCCGGACGATGGAATCGTTGACGAGGTTGAGCAGATCCTAGCGCCAATATCTGTGGAACTGATGGGCGTTCAGTATGCAGCTCTCATCGAAGTACCTATCGCTTCTGTCGCGCGAGATGACACAGAAATAACGATTGTTGCTGGGCAGCCTGGTGTCATTGATGAAGTCATCCGCGCGCCGGGAGCAGACACATCCGACTTCGTTGACCTTTCGGTCGAAGCTTTCAAGCGCCGCAGAGGTATTTCAGGGCCAGTGCTCATTTCCGGCGGCTTTGAGACCTAGCCCCAGGGAAACGATACTACGACCTAAGTTTACGAATTTAATCGTTGCTAGATTGATCAGATTCAGCGAATGACCGGAAAGCGGGCTGTGCCTGCAGCATCGGGGATCTGGGTTGTATGTCGGTTCTGTGGCATGAAATAACTTAACATAATAAACCTTACGAGATTTATTTTTGCAGGGGCACATTCTAAACTGGGTTGCGACAAATCCCTTATCCTGCTGAAAAGCAAGGAGAAAGAACATGGCCCACACAGAGCTGGATTTGCGTGAGAGACGCCCAATTGAAGACATGTTGAACGCAAAGATGCCTGTAAGCAAGATCGCGGCTGAGATCGGCAGGCATCGCTCGACCGTCTATCGTGAGATCAAACGCAACCAATTCGAAGATGACGAACTGCCGTATTTGAATGGCTACTACCGTGTGAATGCGCATAGAGCGGCTGATGCTCGGCGCGCTCGGCGCCGCAAATTGATCCGGCTGGAAGGTTTGCGCGCCCATGTCATAAAACAGTTGAAGGTTGGCTGGACCTCAGAACAGATTGCTGGCCGCCTTGCCTATGATGAACAGCCGGTTCGAGTGAGCCACGAAACGATCTACGCCTATGTCTACAGTCGCGAAGGCCAATCCGAGCGGCTGGCGCGCCACCTACCCAGTCGCCGGAAGAAACGATAGCCGCGCTATGCCAGACGGCCCAGAGGCCAGGTTTTCCCAACAGATAGGTCCATCCATCAACGCCTGGAGCATGTGAAGACCCGTGAGACCTTCGGTTAATGGGAAGGCGATCTGATGATCTTTGAACGCGCCCAGGGAAAGATGAACGTCGCTTCTCTGGGCGAGCGAAAAACCCGCTTTGCTGTGCTGTTCCGCAACAATGATCGCAGCTCAACGCATCTGATGAATAAGCTGATGGATGTGATGGAGCCCCTGCCCCAGTCGGCACGGCGTTCGAACACCTTCGACCGAGGCTTCGAGTTCCGGGAATGGCGCAGGCTTCAATCCGGCATCCGTACAGAAAGTTGGTTTTGCAACCCTCAAGCTCCCTGGCAGAAAGGATCGGTCGAGAACCTGAACAAGCGTGCCCGCCGATACCTGCCTCGAGATACCCAGCTCGCGGCGCTCTCAAATCGCTATATGAAGACGATTTGTGACCGCCTGAACGGAACTCCCAGAAAGTGCCTTGGGTGGCGCACACCGACCGAGGCCTTCAGAGAAGAGATCATGAAGCTGAGATAGAGGAAAACGTCGCAACGACCCTTGAGCCATCACTTGCGACTGATTGGCTTTGAGTGGTTTCCAGATTCATCTTTTTCGTCCTTGCTTCTGTAGATTGTTAATTATTTGGATAGTAAGCTCACATGCGCTTGGCGACTTCTTCCAACATGACTTCGCTCGCCCCGCCGCCGATGGCCTGCACACGGGCATCGCGTGACATGCGTTCCACCGGTGTTTCGCGCATATAACCCATGCCGCCGTGAAACTGGACGCAGTCATAAAGCACGCTGTTCACCAGTTCGCCGCAATAGGCTTTGACCATCGAGACCTCTTTCACGCAGTCACCGCCCGCGGCATCCAGACCGGCGGCGTGATAGACCAGCTGACGTCCTGCCGCGATCCGCGTCTGACAGTCGGCCAGCCGTTGGCGCACGGCCTGCTTGTCCCACAGAACGCCGCCAAAGGCCCTGCGCTGCTTGACGTAATCCACGGTCATGTCCAGCGCGGTTTGCGCTTCGGCACAGGCCATCGCACCCAGGACGATGCGTTCGTTCTGGAAGTTCTTCATCACCGAATAGAAGCCGCGGTTGACCTCGCCCAGAACGTTTTCGGCCGGGATGCGGACATCTTCGAAGATCAGTTCGGCAGTGTCCGAGCACAGCCAGCCGGTCTTGTTCAACGCCCGTCCGACCGAAAAGCCCGGCGTGCCTTTTTCGACCGCAAACATGGTGATCCCGCGCGACCCCTTGGCATCGGGATCGGTCTTGGCGCCGACAAAGTAGAGATCGCCATGCACGCCGTTGGTGATGAACATCTTGGTGCCGTTCAGCACCCAATCCGACCCGTCCCGCACCGCGCGGGTGCGCATGCCGGCCACGTCCGAGCCCGCGCCCGGCTCGGTCACGGCGACGGCGGTGATCATTTCGCCAGAGGTGATCGACGGCATCCACCGCGCCTTCTGTTCGGGCTTGCCGGCGTTTTCCAGATGCGGCGAGGCCATGTCGGTGTGGACCAGAACCGTGGCCGAGAATCCGCCAAAGGTGGATCGCCCGACCTCTTCGGCCAAAACCACGCTGGACATCACGTCCAGCCCCGCGCCGCCATACTGTTCGTCATAGCGCATCCCCAGAACGCCGAGATCACCCATCCGGCGCAGCACGTCGCGGGGCACCATGCCCTCCTCCTCCCAGGGCTCGGCCTTGGCGGTCACCTCGGTTTCGATGAACCGGCGCAGCTGGTCGCGGATCAAGTTGAGGTCTTCGTTGAACGGGCCGGAGGCCGCGGTGATGTTGTCTTGTCTGGTCATGTGTTTTCCTCTGGATCGAGTTTGATAAGTGGGGCGTGCCCGGCAACCGTGTCGCCCGGTGCACAATAGATTTCCGTCACTACGCCCGCGACCGGCGCGGGCAGGCTTTGCAACAGCTTCATGGCCTCAAGCACCACAAGCGTGTCACCGGCTTTAACGCGGTCGCCGCGTGCGACACGCACCTCGGCAACGGCGCCGGGCATGGGTGCGGACAACAGGTCAGCGACGCCAGACCCGCCGGTGGCACGTTGCAGATGCTGGTCTTCCAGCGTGCGCAGGTCTGTCGCGGTCATTCCGGCAGGGGTTTGCAGGTGCACCCGCCAGTGACCCGGCGCGCGCGCGACATAGGCGGTGCGCGAAAACGGAACCCCGTCGATGCGTCCGCTCAGACGGCATCCTGTTAAGGCGGCACTCTCGACCGTGATGGTCTGGCCGTCCGGCTGTACGGCTGTCAACACCGACCCGGAGCCGTTTACGCGGATCGGGTCGTCTTTTGTCGTCTCCCAATAGGATGCTGCACCGGGCCACCCCGCAGGGGCCGTGAGCCGCCATGACCCCAGGCTTTCCCAGGGCGACGCGCCCGCCGGGGCGAGATGCAGATGCAGCGCCATCGCGGCAAGGGCCATGTCCCGGGGATCAGCGGACGGTTCAGTCCAGCCGCCTGGAAACATCTCGGGCAGGCCTGAGGTATGGTGCCGGAACGCCTCAAAATCCGGGTGTGTCAGCAACGCGCGCTGATAGGCCAGGTTCAGACCGACGCCACCGACTGCAAAGGCATCCATTGCGACAACCGCCCGGCGGATCGCACCGGCCCGATCCGGCGCGTGGACGATCAGCTTGGCAATCATCGAATCGTAATGGTGGCTGACGACCGAGCCTGCCTCGACCCCGGTATCGAGCCGCACGCCGGCGGGCGGAGCCCAAAGGCTGATCTCGCCCGTTTCGGGGCGGAAATTCTCGGCCGGGTTTTCGGCGGCGATGCGGATTTCAATGGCGTGCCCGTCAAACTGCACATCGCCTTGCGTCAGCGCCAGCGGCTCGCCCCGCGCGATGCGCAACTGCCATTCGACCAGATCGATGCCGGTGATCGCCTCGGTCACGGGGTGTTCCACCTGCAACCGGGTATTCATTTCCAGAAAGTAGTATTCACCGCGCCCGGGGTCATAGAGGTATTCCACCGTCCCGGCGGAGCGATAGCCGATCGCCTGCGCCAACCGCACCGCTGCCGCCCGCATGCGGTCGCGCACAGCCTCGGGAAGATCGGCGGCGGGGGCTTCTTCGATCAGCTTTTGGTGGTTGCGTTGCAGCGAACAATCGCGGTCGCCCAGATGCAGCACGGTGCCGTGAGTGTCGCCCAGAACCTGCACTTCGACGTGGCGGGCACGGGGTGCATAGCGTTCGAGGAACACCGCCGGATCGTCGAAGGCGCTCTGCGCTTCGGCCCGGGCAGATGCAATCGCTTCGGGTGCGTCGCCCGGATCGGAGACCAGCCGCATCCCGCGTCCGCCGCCGCCGGCGCTGGCCTTGACCAGAAAGGGGGTGCCTAGCGCCTCGGCCTCTTGCAGCAGGCGCGCGTCGGACTGATCCTCGCCTCGATAGCCGGGCAGGACGGGCACGCCTGCGGCTTCGGCGGCAGCCTTGGCCTCGATCTTGGAGCCCATCCGCGCGATAGCGTCGGGTTCCGGCCCGATGAACACAAGGCCCGCCGCCTCGACCGCCGCCGCGAAACCGGCATTCTCAGACAGAAAACCATAGCCCGGGTGCACCGCACACGCGCCCGTCGCCCGCGCGGCCTCAAGGATGGCCTCGACGTTCAAATAACTGTCCGACGGGGCGGCCCCACCGATGCAGACGGCATGATCGGCCTCGGCCACGAAGGGCGCGTCGCGGTCCGCGTCCGAAAACACCGCTACGTTTTCCAGCCCCAGTTTGCGGCACCCGCGCTGGATGCGCCGGGCAATCTCGCCCCGGTTGGCGATCAGAACGCGGGTGAAGCTCATTTCACCCGCCATGACGGAACGCCCTTGTTGATGAAACTGTTGATGCCTTCGATACCTTCCTCAGTCTCCCACGCATCGGCCAGCCGGTCGGCGGTGTAGATCATGTTGGTCTCCAGATCGTGGGACGCGACATAGGCGATCAGCGCCTTGGTATCGGCCACGGCACCCGGCGCGGCCTGAAGGTGATCATGCACCACCCGGTTCACCGTGGCGTCCAGGTCGCCCGGCGCGACAACCTCGGTCAACAGACCGATCCGCTCGGCGCGGGCCGTGTCGAACAACGCCCCCGACAGCATGGTTTCACGCGAATGCACCTTGCCGATGCGGGCCACCACATAAGGCGATATATTCGCGGGCAGAAGGCCCAGTTTTACCTCGGTCAGACCGAAGCGCGCGCCTTCGGCGCCGATGGTGTAGTCGCAGACGGAGATCATGCCGACACCGCCACCGTAAGCCGGGCCGTTGATCCTCCCGATCAAGGGTTTGGGCAGCGTGTCAAGACGGCGCAACAGCCGCGCCAGCGTGGCGCTTTGTGCGACCCTTTCACTACGGGTTTTCTCGACATTAGAGGCGAACCAGTTGAAATCGCCGCCCGCGCAGAAGCTCTTGCCCGCGCCGGTCAGGACCACAATACGCACATCGTCATCTGCAGCCAGCTTTTCGGCGGCATCGTATAGCTCTGCGATCAATTCGCCATTCAGCGCATTGTGTTTGTCGGGGCGGTTGAGCGTCAGCGTGGCGACGCCACGCGCATCGGTTTCGATAAGGATCGTGTTGTAGGTATTGGTCAACTTGAAGCCTCACATTCTGAATACAGGCGTATGGCGCCCGGCTTCGGGCACCGATGTCACGATGGCCAGACACAGGCCAAGGATATCGCGGGTTTGCGCGGGTTCGATCAGCCCGTCATCCCAAAGCCGCGAGGTGGCATAATAGGGATCGGACTGTTCACCGTACTGGGCCCGAACCTGCTCCTCGATCAGCTTCATGTCGGCCTCCATCTTGCCCGGGTCGCCCCCTTTCTGGCGGCGCAGTTCCAGCATCACATTTGTGGCGATGTCGGCAGACATGGTGGCCAGTTCCGCCGTGGGCCAGGCAAAGAGAAAATTCGGGGCGAAACCACGTCCGCACATGCCGTAGTTGCCTGCCCCGTATGAGCCGCCCAAGAGGACCGACAGGCGCGGCACCTTGGCAACCGACATGGCATAGACCAGCTTGGCGCTGTCTTTGGCAATGCCGCCGCGCTCGGCTTCGGTGCCGACCATGAAGCCCGAGATGTTGTGGAGGAACAAAAGCGGGATGTTGCGTTGATCGCACATCGACACGAATTGCGCGCCCTTGAGCGAACTGTCGGACACAAGCGCCCCATTATTTGCGAGAATGCCCACTCGATAGCCGTGAATCCGCGCGGTGCCGCAGACCAGCGTCTCACCCCATCCGGGCTTGAATTCGCGGAATTCGCCGGCGTCGATCATGCGCAGCAGAACCTCGCGCATGTCATAGGGCTGTTTGCGATCGGCGCTGATGACGCCAAGCAGTTCCTCTGGGTTGCGCGCCGGCGGCGCGCAGGTTGCATCGGGACCCATCGGGCGCGACAGGCCCAGTTCGGATACGATGTCGCGCATCAGAGCAAGCGCATGATACTCGTCCTCGGCCAGATGGTCAGACACACCGGAGAAGCGCGAATGCATCTCGGCCCCCCCCAATGTTTCTCCATCAACCTCTTCGTTGATCGCCACCTTGACGATCGAGGGGCCGCCCAGATGGATGCGTGCGTTGCCGCGTACCATGATGACTTCGTCCGACAGGGCCGGGATATAGGCCCCACCGGCCGTGCAGCCTCCAAAGACCGCCGAGATCTGCGGCAGGCCGCTCGCGGACATGTTGGTTTGACGATAAAAGGAATTGCCGAAATGGCGGGCATCGGGGAAAACCCGGTCCTGCTCTGGCAGATAGGCACCGCCGCAATCCACCAGATAGAGGCAGGGCAGCCGGTTCTCGGCTGCGATTTCCTGGGCGCGGATGTGTTTCTGCACGGTTTCGTGATAGAAAGACCCACCCTTCACTGTCGCATCGTTGGCGATCACAACGCAGGGCAGCCCGTGGACGATCCCGATACCGGTCACGATCCCCGCACCGGGCACCTCGCCCCCGTATTGACCGTAGGCGGCAAGCGACGACAGCTCAAGAAACGCAGTGCCCGGATCCACCAGCAGGTCGATCCGTTCGCGGACCAACAGCTTGCTGCGCTTGCGATGCCGCGCGACCATATCGGGGCGGCCGCCAGCCGTTGCTTCGGCGATCCGCGCGCGCAGCGTTTCGACGCGCTCGCTTTGTGCGGCGTGGTTGCGGGTGTAGGTCTCTGATGCGGTCAGCACCGCTGTTTCAAGACGTGCCATGAAGTCAGGTATCCTGTCTTTGGAGTATCCCGTTGAGGAACACATCGGCATAGGTGCGTGACAACGCATCGGCGCTACCGCGGTCCGGGTCGAACCAATCGAGCGTGGCGTTCAATGTACCGATCAGCATCAGGCGCAGGCGACGGATATCGACGTCTTGCTTCAGCGTGCCGTCTTTCTTAAGCTGGGACAGAAGACTGTCCCACTCTGCCTCATAGGCCCTTCGCGTAGGCAAGTTGGCATCCCGGACGGATTGCGGCACCTGCCCGAAAATACGCACATTCGCCGATGTATAATCGCTCACATCAAGAAGCGCGCGCAGATGCGCCCGGATCGCGGCGCGCAGTACCGTTTCGCCGTCGGTATCGGCCCGCAGGTCGGTGATGGCGTCTCTCATGCTCGCGTGAACGACTCGAATCCCTGCATCAAGAACGGCCGCGACGATCTCGTCCTTGGAACCGAAATGATAGTATATGCTACCCGCCTTGATCCCGGCGGCCTCGGCAATTTTTCGGAGCGAAACGGACCCGTAGCCTTGTTCGCGGAAAAGCCGCGCGGCAATGTCCAGCACCCCGTCCCGTCCAACCGCGCTGCGCGATGTCTCGTTGACTTTGATTGCCGCGTTTTGTGCCATAGACTTTCGTATCCCCCAACACCTAACTAACGACTGTTAGGTTAATAACTCAAGTGAGTCAATCGTCGTGATCGTGCCAGACTAGAGTTTGCGGAAAATTCCGCATTGGCGACCGCCAAGAGGCCGCCCAGACATTAATGTGCTTGCCCGGACCACGTCATCGGGTCCGGGCAACTGCCTTAGATCACGAAACCGCCACCGCAGATGACGTGCTGGCCTGAAATGAAGTTCGATTCCGGCGCACAGAACAGATAGACGGCACCGGCAGCTTCTTCCGGAGTGCCGACCCGGCCCAGCGGGATCATGCGCTCCATCTGGGACAGGAGATCGGGATTCACGCCGACCTTGATCTCTTTTTCTTCGACCTTGATCGTGCTGTCGCCATCCGCGCTGCCTTCGGTCAAGCGGGTGCGAATCGGGCCGAAGGCGACGGCGTTGACGTTGACCTTATAGCGGCCCCATTCCTTGGCCATCGTCCGGGTGACCCCTAGGATACCGGCCTTAGCGGCGGAATAGTTGATCTGGCCAGCATTGCCGCCGGTCCCTGCGATGGACGAGATGTTGACTACCTTGCGGAACACCTCTTGCCCGGCGGCGGCCTCTTCCTTGGCCTTGGCGCTGATCACCGGCTGGGCAGCGCGCAGGATCTTGAAAGGTGCCGTCAGGTGGACGTCGATGATCGCCTGCCACTGTTCGTCGGACATCTTCTGAACGACGCTATCCCAAGTGTAGCCTGCGTTGTTCACGATGATGTCTAACCCGCCAAAACTGTCCACGCCGGTCTTGATGAACCGTTCGGCAAAACCGTCTTCGGTAACGCTGCCGGCACAGACCACGGCCTCAGCTCCCATTGCGCGCACCGCCTCGGCGGTTTCATTGGCCGGACCGGCGTCCAGATCGTTGATCACCAGCCGGGCCCCTTCCGAGGCCAGTTTGAGAGCGATTTCGCGGCCAATGCCCCGGCCCGAGCCCGAGACCAGCGCCACGCGCCCGTCGAGTTTTCCAGTCATATTGATTCCTCCCGAAAGGCGCTATCAGGCTTTTTCATAAAGCGTGGTGACGCAGGCCCCGCCGAGGCCCAGATTGTGCTGAAGCGCCAGACGTGCGCCATCAACCTGGCGCGCATCTGCCTGGCCGCGAAGCTGCTGAACGAGCTCGGTACATTGCGCTAGGCCGGTCGCCCCAAGCGGATGGCCTTTGGACAAAAGACCGCCCGACGGGTTGGTCACGTATTTTCCGCCGTAGGTGTTGTCGCCATCATCAACGAATTTCGCCGCTTCGCCGCGACCGCAAAGGCCAAGCGCCTCATAGGTGATAAGCTCGTTGTGGGCGAAACAGTCGTGCAGTTCGACCACATCCACGTCCTCGGGCCCGATGCCCGCGTCCTCGTAAACCTGATCGGCGGCGCGCTTGGCCATCGAAAAGCCGACCACTTCGCGCATGTCATGGGCTTCGAAAGTTTCCGGGCCGTCCGTCGTCATGGCCTGCGCCGCGATCCGAACCGAACTGTCCAGTCCGTGCTTGTCGGCGAATTCCTTGGAACAAATGATCGCGGCGGCCGCGCCACAGGTTGGCGGACAGGCCATGAGCTTGGTCATGACGCCGGGCCAGACGACCTGGGCGGCCATGACGTCTTCCGCCGTCACCTCCTGCCTGAACAGGGCAACCGGATTCTTCGCAGCATGTCGGCTGGCCTTGGCGCGGATTTTTGCGAAGGTTTCCAGGGGGGTGCCGAACTCGTCCATATGCGCCTTGCCCGCACCGCCGAAGTACCGCAGCGCCAGCGGGATCTCGGCACTGCCAACCAGTTCGTCGGTTTCATTGTCGAATGCCGCAAACGGGCTGACCCGGTCATGGAACATCGCACCGATTGCGCCAGGCTGCATCTGTTCGAACCCAAGTGCCAGAGCACATTCGACCGCGCCGCTTTCAACTGCCTGCCTGGCCAGGAACAGGGCGGACGATCCGGTCGAGCAGTTGTTGTTCACATTCAGAACCGGGATGCCTGTCATTCCGACATGGTACAAGGCGCGCTGACCGCAGGTGCTGTCGCCATAGACATAGCCCACATAGGCCTGTTGGACTTTATCATAATCCAACCCCGCGTCTGCCAGAGCGGACCGGGTCGCAGCGGTCGCCATCACATCGTAGCTTTCGGATTTTCCCGGCTTCTGGAACGGGACCATCCCAACGCCTGCAACATAGGCTTTGTCTGTCATTTCTCTCTCTCCCAAGTTCGGTCAGGCCACCCTAATCGGTCCGCCAGCCTATTTTCTACCATTTGTTAGATTTTAAATTCCAACCTTGGGAAGTGTCAATATCGCCAAGCTGTGACGTAGGGAGCTTGCGCTATTTTCTAACTTGTGTTTGTTTTCGGGCCACACGCCCTGATTGGCGGCACAATTGAGGGATTCTGGTCCCGGCGCAACCGCTGACAAGCGTTTAGCACTCAGCTTACGAAAGGTGGTCGGAATGGCATACTGTTATGAGTTCAAGGGTTTTATACCCGTCGTGCCCGAGGATACATATGTCCACCCCCAGGCCGTTCTGATCGGAAATGTCATCTTGGGTCATGGATGCTACATCGGCCCCGGAGCAAGCTTGCGGGGCGATTTCGGCAGGATCGTGATCGGGGATGGAGCCAATGTTCAGGACAATTGCATCATCCATTCCTTTCCCGGCCGCGACGCCGTGGTGGAAAGCGACGGCCACATCGGCCATGGCGCGATCCTGCACGGTTGCACAGTGGGCCGGAACGCTCTGGTCGGAATGAATTCCGTCATTATGGATGGTGTAGAGCTTGGGGCGGAATCGATTGTCGGCGCGCAGGCGTTTGTGCGTGGCGAAACCGTGATTCCGCCGCGTTCGATGGTGGTGGGATCGCCGGCAAAGGTGATCCGCGAGGTCAGCGAGAAAGAAATCGCGTGGAAAACGCGCGGCACCGCGGAATACCAGCAACTTGCGCGCGACTGTCTGGCCGGATTGACGCCGGTCGAGCCGCTGAAGGCGGTCGAGGCAAACCGGCCCGGCATGGCGGCCTCTGACGTCGTCTCCATTCAGGAGGCGCGGCGGACATCGTCCTGACCTGTCCGGGAACCGGACCGGTCAGGACTACTTCAGATTCCGAAAGCGCCAGATGGAAGCGCTTTGACGCGGAACGGCACTCCCAGACCCGGTGTGCCGTCCCTCAAGCCTTTACAGACGGAAGATCCCGTAGTGCGGATCGTCGATCGGTGCATTGAGCGAGGCAGAAATCGACATGCCAAGCGCGTTGCGTGTGTCCGCCGGATCGAGGATGCCGTCGTCCCACAATTCCGATGTCGAGGTATAAGCCTCGACATCGCGCTTGTATTTTTCCAGCACCGGTTCGCGGATCGCGGCGATTTCTTCTTCGGTCAGCTCTTTGCCTTCGCGCTGAAGCTGCCGAATCTTGACGTCCGCCATGGTATTTGCGGCCTGATCCGCCCCCATCACGCCGATCTCGGCCTGGGGCCACATGAACAGCGTGCGCGCGTCCCAGGCCCGTCCGCACATCCCGTAGTTGCCGGCCCCGTAAGACGCATTGGCGATCACGGTAAACTTCGGCACGACCGAGCCGCCCTGCGCCATCAGCATCTTGGCGCCATCCTTGGCGATGCCTCGTTCTTCGTATTCGCGGCCCACCATATAGCCGGTGATGTTCTGGAAAAAGACCAGAGGCGTGCGGTTCTGGTTGCACAACTGCATGAAATGCGCTGCCTTGAGCGAACTGTCGTTGAACAGCACCCCGTTGTTGGCAAGGATGCCGACCTTGTAACCCCAGATATGGGCAAAGCCGCAAACCATCGTGGTGCCATAGTCGGGCTGGTATTCGTGAAAGCGCGAGCCATCGACGATCCGCGCCAGAACCTCGCGCATATCAAACTGGGTTTTCCGGTCCTTGGGGATGATCCCATAAAGCTCCTTGGGGTCGTAGTATGGCTCTTCAAAAGCGGCGGTTTCGATGATCGTTTTCGGGGTGCGCTTCCATTGGCTGACAATCTCGCGCGCCAGTGAAAAGGCGTGCTGTTCAGTGGCGGCTCGGTAGTCGCCGGTTCCCGAAACCGAGGTATGCATAACCGCCCCACCAAGTTCCTGAACACCGACCTCTTCGCCGGTGGCCGCCTTGACCAGCGGGGGACCGCCAAGGAAAATCGCGCCTGTGCCTTCGATGATGATGTTGTAGTCGCTCAGCGTCGGCACATAGGCACCGCCAGCCGTGCAGTGTCCGCCGACCACGGCAATCTGCGGGATATTGGCTTGGCTCAGCTTGACCTGGTTGCGGAACACCCGCCCGCCCAGATACCGGTCGGGAAACACCCCGTGCTGCAGCGGCAGGAAACCGCCCGCGCTGTCGCAGATATGGATGACCGGCAGGCGGTTTTCCAGCGCGACATCCAGAAGACGCACGACCTTTTTGACCGTATGTGGATACCAAGCCCCGCCCTTGACGCTAGCGTCGTTGGCGTGGATGGCGACCTCGCGACCCTGCACAATACCGATGCCCGTCACCACAGCGGCGCCAGGCACGGTGCCATCGTATTCGCGACAGGCGGCAAGTGTGGAAAACTCCAAAAACGGAGTGCCGGGGTCCAGCAGCAGTTTCAACCGCTCGCGCACGCCCAGTTTGTTCTGGCGGGCAAGGCGGTCGATATCGCGTTGCGGACGTTCGAAACGCGCCGCGTGCTGGCGGGCGTGGAATTCCTTCAGCCGTTCAGACATGGCGGCGAAATTTGCCTTGTAGTCGGCGGCATTGGTGTCGATCTGACTTTCAATCCTGCGCATTGTCACTCCTCCTCCGGGGCCAATTGGGCCAGGATGTCTTTCAGACCAAAACTGTCGCCTTCGGCGAATGGCATTTCGGCAACGACCCCGCCGCGCGGCGCCGTCAGTGTGGTTTCCAACTTCATGCTTTCGATCACCAGAAGCGGCTGGCCTTCTTCAACCGCATCGCCGGGTTTAACCGCAACCGACACCACGACACCCGGCATGGGCGCCACCAATCGGTCGTCGCTCGCGCCACCGTCGCTTCCGGCCAGGCGTTCGGCGGGCTCAACCCGCCCGACTTCGTAGGTTCGCCCGTCCATGTGCACAAAAGTTGCTTCCGGCCCCACGGCCAGTCGCAATTCGCGCACAACACCCTTGGCCCGCAGCTTGTAACCGCCCGGCAGACCCGTCGGGTCCAATTGGCAGGCAACAGCGCCAGTGGGGGTATTGAGCACGAACCGGCTGCCATCATGACCCAGCCAGCAATCAGTCTCTTCTCCGTCGATCTGAAAAATCCGTTGCATCAGTTTCTCCACCCGCCCATCTTGCGGTACATTTCCGGTATCTGCATTACGTCACTCACCAGGCGCTCGTCCGATAGGGCCGCCGCCGCTATCAGCAAGTCAGAGACATCTTCGCCCGGCGCGGTCAGCGTTTCGGATTGTTCAGCCAGGAAGCCAGTTGAAACGTCACCAGAGGCGAAATCCGGATGTGCAAGGATTGCATCCAGGTAACCAGTGTTGGTCGTTACCCCGAGAATCACATAGCTTTGCACCGCGCTCCGGGCACGGGCGATGGCCTGCGCGCGATCCGGGCCATGTACGATCAGCTTGGACAACATCGGGTCGAAGTCGGTTGTCACCTTGCCGCCATCCAGAATGCCGCTGTCCACGCGGATCCCCTCGCCCTGGGGTTCGTCCAGCAGCAGGATATCGCCGATCGCGGGCCGGAAATCGGCCGTCGCGTCCTCGGCGCAGATGCGCAGTTCGATCGAGTGTCCGGTTTGGGGAATATCCGCCTGCACGGCGCTCAGCCCGTCGCCCGCCGCGACACGCAGCTGCTCGGCAACCAGATCGAAGCCGGTCACCAGTTCGGTCACCGGATGTTCGACCTGAAGGCGGGTGTTCATTTCCAGGAAATAAAAGGCCCCGTCCTGCGCATAGATGAATTCAACGGTCCCTGCCCCGCGGTATTTGACGGCACGGGCAATTCCGGCAGCGGTCTCGCAGATCTCATCCCGTTGCTCGGGGGTCAGCGCCGGTGACGGCGTTTCCTCGATAATCTTCTGGAACCGGCGCTGGATCGAACATTCACGTTCCCAGAAATGGACCACGTTGCCCTGTCCGTCGCCCATCACCTGCACCTCGATATGGCGCGGGCGTTCGATATAGCGTTCGACGAAAAGCCGCCCGTCGCCGAAATATCGTTCGCCTTCGCGGCGCGCGGTTTCGATTTCGGTTTCCAGCGTGCTGTCCTCGCGCACAACGCGCATGCCCTTGCCGCCACCGCCGGCCGAGGGTTTGATCAGCAGCGGATAGCCCACGGCGCGGGCGCGTTCGACAAAGCTCGCCGGATCATCATCCTCGATGGCCGAGGGGGCGACGGGAAACCCGCGTTCCTCGACGAAGGCGCGGGCGCGGACCTTGTCCCCCATCAGGTCGATGACCTCGGACGTCGGGCCGACAAAGGTCACTCCGGCTTTTTCCAGCGCCGCGACAAAACCGGCATTCTCTGACAGAAAGCCATAGCCGGGATGAACCGCGTCCGCGCCGATCCCTTTGGCGGCTTCGACGATCTGAGGAATATCGAGATAGGCGGCCACGGGCGTCGGGCCGTCGATCATCACGACCTCATCTGCGATCAGATGCGCTGGCCCCTCTTGCTCGGCGACATGACGCAACACGGCCGTCGCAAGCCCGCGGGCCTTGGCGGTGCGCAGCACGCGCGCCGCGATCTCGCCCCGATTGGCGACCAGGAGTTTCGAAATGGTCATGGTGTCGTCCTCTTAGTTCCGGGCCGCGGCATTCAGTCCGTCACGTGCGGCCAGATCGGCTGGCACGGGAATTTCGATATCAAGCAGCATCTGCGCGAACCCTTTGCCCTGCGGGTCTATGCGGACCGAAGCGATGCCCCCCCCGCCCAGCGAGTCATGCAGCAGGAAATTCAGCGAATGGCTTCCGGGCAGGTCGAACCGTTCGACCTTGCCTTCGCAGACATGGGCGAAATAGTCCTTCACCACCTCTTCGCTGAGAGCCGAGCGGATATATGGCAGGTAGTCCGGCTTGCGCGCGAGGATGCCGATATTGGCGATATCCCCCTTGTCGCCCGAGCGGCCCCAGGCCAGATCGACGAGGCGGGCCTTGACAGCGTCCGGGCCGGGCTCGCGGCTATCTGCGGGCGGTGCGGCAGGTGGATCAAGGTGGACTGGCGTAGTGGCCACGCTCACGGGCACATCCTTGCCGTCGACCTCGACCGCGACGGGGGTCTCGGCCTTGCTCTGAAGGAAGGAGAACAGGCGGACCACCGGTTGCACCTTGGGCCGTCCGGCGAAGAACCCGGTCAGACCCTGCGCGGTCGAAATCGCCATCGGTGCTATTTCGCCGGCAAAGATGTTCAGCGCGGCGCGATCGTCATGGACCGCGCCGATCTTGAGCACCACCTCGCGGGTTCGAGCGCGCGCATTTGCGCCATAGGCAGCCTCGGCCCCCAGCACCTCGACGCTGACCTGCCGAAAATCGCCCATGTTGCGGTCGCGGAAAATCCGGCGACAGCGGGTCAGGATCGCCTCGGCCACACGTTCGGCCTTGGCGGGTGCATCAATCGCGGCCAGTGTCAGGGTAGAGACCGCGCGCCAGCCATCGGCATGGGTCGCCGACACCTTGTAGCTGTCGGTGCGCCCAAGCCCCCTGCCGCCCTTGACCAGCACCTGATCGGGTCCGACCTGCTCCAGGGTGACCCCGGACCAGTCGCAGATCACGTCGGGCAACAGGTAGGCGCGCGGATCCCCGATTTCATAGAGCATCTGCTCTCCGACTGACCCGGGCACGACCAGCCCGCCGGTGTCAGGCGTCTTGGTCATGATGAAACTGCCGTCTTCGGACACCTCGACGATGGGCATGCCCATATTGTCCCAACCCGGCACGTCCTGCCAGTCGGTGAAGTTGCCGCCGGTTCCCTGGGGGCCGCATTCGATCAGGTGGCCGGCCAGCGATCCCTGGCTGAGCTTGTCCCAGTCATCGTCGCCCCAGCCGTATTCATGCATCAGGGGACCAAGCGCGACCGCGCTGTCGGCGCAGCGTCCGGTGATCACGATGTCGGCCCCGGCATCCAGCGCGGCAGCGATGGGGCGGGCACCCAGATAGGCATTCATGCTCCAGATATCATCTGGAAATGCGACACCCGAGAACATTTCCGTCTGACCGTTTTTGCGAATTTCATCGGCCCTGGGCAACAGGTCATCGCCTAGCACGACTCCGATGGACAGATCGATCCCGGCCTGGGCGGCGGCTTTGGCAAGCGCATCGCTGCAGCCACGCGGGTTCACGCCCCCTGCATTGGCAACGACCTTGATCCCTTTTGCCTTGATATCCGGCAACCAGGGTGCCAGCGCCTTGACGAAGTCCGGCGCATAGCCCGTCTCGGGCGCTTTGGCGCGGGCCCGCGCCATCAGCGACATTGTCACCTCTGCCAGATAGTCAAACACCAGATAGTCGATCTCGCCCTTTGAGACCAGTTGACCGATCGCTTCCGGCGTATCGCCCCAGAAGCCCGACGCGCATCCGATGCGCAGCTTGCGTTCCGACATATTCCTCTCCTCCCCGTTTGATCAGCGGCCCGTCCATTCAGGTTTGCGCTTCGAGATGAAGGCATCAAAGCCTTCGCGCGCGTCTTCGGTCTGCGCTACTCGCGGTAACAGTGTTTCTGCAAACCGCATCTGCTGCGGATAGGTCATGTCCTCCATCGCGTGGCAGGCGTATTTTCCCAGCCGGATCGCGCTCGGCGACTGCGCAGCAATCTGGGCAACCAGTTCTGCAACCTTGTCGTCCAACCCCGCGGCATCGGTCACATAGTTGACCAGATTGAACTGCAGGGCTTCCTCGGCCGTCAGAGGAACGCCGGTGATGAACATCTCCATCAGCCTCCGCCGGGGCAGCACGCGCATCATGGGTGGCACGATCGTCATGGGAAACAGACCCACCTTCACTTCCGGCGTTCCGATGCGGGCATGATCCGCCATCACAGCCAGATCGCAGGCACAGATGATGCCCGCTCCCGCCCCCATCGCGACGCCATTGATGCGCGCGATCGTTGGCTTTCGGCACGCCTGTATCGTCTCGAACAACCTTCCGGCAAAATGATCCGGGTCCGCCGGATCCTGAACAAACGGGCCGCCATCCGCCCCCGCCTTGATGTCGCCCCCGGCACAGAAGGCGCGCTCGCCCTCGCCGGTCAGAACGATCACGCGGCAATCGCTGTCCCTCTCGGCAGCACATATGGCGGCCATGATCCCGTCTGCGACCTCACGGTTGAGGGCATTTCGATTTTCAGGACGTCGAATCGTGATACTCACTTCTTTGCCGAGCACCTGCGATTGAACAACGCTCTCAGTCATTTCCGAAGCTCCCCCCTGTATTCTAGGACGCCGCGCTTTCTTACGTAAGGTCGTCAAAAGCTTGGCTTGATCTATTTTCTAACATATGTTTGATTTTGGTCAACAACGCAAACAACATTTTTCGGGAGGACGATATGACCGCTCAAAGTGAGGCCATCTCGGCTGATCTGGAAGCCATCAGGGCGAACTATTCTTTGACTGATGAGCAACGCCAGATCGTCGATCACGTGGATCGGGTATCGCGCGAGGTGCTGCACCCGCTGCAGGCGCGCATGGATGACGAGGAATGGTGGCCCGATGATCTGTTCAAGCAGATGGGCGAGCTGGGCCTGCTGGGGATTACCGCGCCGGAGGAGCTGGGCGGATCGGGGCAGAACGAGTTTACCCAGGCGCTGGTGTCCGAGGTGATTTCGAAGTGGAATCCGGCTGTGGGCCTCTCGCACGGGGCGCATGACAACCTGTGCCTGAATAACCTGCTGCGCAATGGCTCCGAAGAGCAGGTGAAGAAATACGTGCCGGGCCTTTGCTCGGGCGAGCTCGTCGGTGCTTTGGGCCTGACCGAACCGGGTGCGGGATCCGATGCGCTCGGATCCATGGCCACCACTGCCCGCCGCGACGGTGATGATTATGTCATCAACGGCTCGAAGATTTACATCACCAACGGCCCCATTGCCGATGTGATCCTGCTTTATGCCAAAACCGACAAGTCGAAGGGCGCCAAGGGCATTTCTGCTTTCATCATCGAGACGGACAATCCCGGTTTCAAGGTGGCACAAAAGCTTGACAAAATGGGCTTTCGCGGCTCGCCAACCGGAGAACTGGTGTTTGAGGATTGCCGCGTACCCGCATCCGCCATGGTTGGACCGGAAAACACCGGCGTTTCGGTGGTAATGAGCGGGCTGGATCTGGAACGCGCCATGGTCGCATCGGTCTGTGTCGGCATGGCCGAACGCGCGCTGGAACTGGGGCTGGAATACGCCAAGATCCGCGAACAATTCGGCAAGCCGATCGCAAGTTTCCAGATGATGCAGTCGAAACTGGCCGAGATCTACACCGAGGTCGAAACCGCGCGCGCCTTCGGTTATCGCGCGCTGGCCGCCTGTACCGGCCTGCCGAAAGGCGCCGGGGGCCGCGGCGAAATCCACAAACTGACGGCGGCGGCCTGTCTTTACGCCGGCGAGGCATTCAACAAGGCGGTGACCGAAGCCTGCCATATTCATGGTGGCTCTGGCTACATGCAGGACACCGAGATCAACCGGCTGTTCCGCGCCAACAAGCTGCTGGAAATCGGCGCGGGTACAAGCGAAGTCCGCAAGATCATCATTGCCGAAGAACTTTTGCGCGCCTGAGGGGGACGAGACAATGAACAAGCAACTGCGCAACGACACCGCTCTGCCAACACATTTCATGACGGACGAACAGCAGGCCCTGGCCGATCAGTCCGGCAAGTTCTTCATGTCCGAGTTCCACCATCTGAATGCGGAAATGGACGATACTGATGACCTGCCGTCTTCGGTTTTCCCCAAGCTGGGCGAGATGGGATATCTCGGCCTGAACGTGCCGCCGGAATTCGGCGGGGCCGGGCTCGACTTTACCTCGGCCTGTATCATCACCGAGGAAATGTCTAGGGCCTCGGCGGCCATCGGACTGACCCATGTGGCCCATGACAATTTGTGCGTCAACAACATCTATCGCAACGCCAATGACGAGTTGCGCCGAAAATACCTGCCGGGCCTGTGCAACGGCACGCTGGTGGGTGCTCTGGGCCTGACCGAACCCGGTGCGGGGTCCGATGCGCTTGGCTCGATGCGGACCACGGCCAAAAAGGATGGCGACGACTACATCCTGAACGGCGCCAAGATCTACATCACCAATGGGCCGATTGCCGATCTGGTGCTGGTCTATGCCAAGACATCGCCCGAAAAAGGGGCCAAGGGCATTTCCGCCTTTATCGTGGAAACCGACACGCCCGGTTTCAAGGTGGCGCAGAAGCTCAACAAGATGGGATTCCGCGGCTCGCCGACGGGCGAACTGGTATTCGAAGATTGCCGTGTTCCGGCCAGAAACATGGTCGGCAAGCTGGATGGCGGGGTTGCCGTTACCATGTCCGGACTTGATCTGGAACGTGGCATCGTCTGTTTCAACGCTCTGGGCATTGCGCAGCGGGCGCTGGATATTTCCATCGATTACGCCAAGACACGCCAGCAATTCGGCAAACCGATCGCCAGTTTTCAGATGGTTCAGGCGATGCTGGCCGACATGTATACGCAGATCGAGGCCGCGCGCAGCCTGTCCTTGCGCACCGCAGCCATGTGTGAGGGCCTCGAAGAGGGCGCAGGCGGGCGCGGCGAAATCCACAAGCTCACCGCTGCGGCGATCTACAAGGCCGCTGAGGCGACATCCTTCGTGCTGGACAAAGCTGTCCAGATTCACGGCGGCTCAGGCTACATGCGTGATACCGAAGTGAACCGGCTGTACCGAACCGGTCGCGTGCTTGAGGTCGGCGCGGGCACCCAGGAGGTTCGCAAACTCATCATCTCCGGCGAATTGCTGAAGAACTAAGGGGGCGGAACATGAGCGAAGCGAAATCAAGGCGTTACGCGTCGGATCTCATGGCGGGCCAGGTTGCCCTGGTCACGGGGTCTGGATCTGGAATGGGCCGGGCGACGGCGATCGAAATGGCCGCTTGCGGGGCCAGGCTTGCGCTGTTCGCGCGCCGGGAAGAGCCGCTGGAGGAGACCGCCGAAATGATCCGCGCGGCGGGGGGCGAGGCCTTTGTCGTGCCCGGAGACACCCGCGACGAAGACAGTATCGAAACTGCGATGGGGCGGATCAAGGACCACTATGGGCAGTTGGATGTCTTGGTGAACAATGCCGGCGGCCAGTATATCGCGGCCGCCCGCGATATCACCAACAAGGGCTTCGAAGCCGTGATCCGCAACAACCTGATAGGGTCTTGGCAAATGACACGCGCCGCTGCCGATCACTTCATGTACGACAATGGTGGATCGGTTGTGTTTGTCACCGCCATCTCGGCGCGCACCGCGCTTACCGGCTTTACACACACCGTCGCCGCCCGCGCCGGTGTGACGGGCATGATGAAAACGCTGGCCGCCGAATGGGGCGAGTACGGCATCCGGCTGAACTGTGTCGCGCCGGGCACGATCAAGACCGATGCGCTTGGCCGCTATCCGATTCCGCCGGAACAGTGGAAAAAGCTGAACCGCTCGGTGCTAAACCGGATGGGGGCGGCCGAGGACATCGCAGGCACGATCATTTTCCTGGCCTCGAAACTTGGCGGTTTCATCACCGGAGAAGACATTTATGTAGACGGCGGTGAGACCTTGCATATGGGTCATGACGCGCGGGACATGATCAACCCCGCGATGTTCGAAAAACGCGAACGGGGAGATGGCAAGAATGAATAAACAGCCCGTCCTTCTGGAGATTTCCGACAGGATCGCCACGGTTACGCTGAACGATCCCGAGCGGCGCAACCCGGTCACCGGAAACGACATGATCGCTGCCCTTCTGAAGACCTTCGCCAAGGTGCAGGCCGATCCTCAGGTCAGCGTGATGATCCTGACCGGCGCCGACCCGGCCTTTTGTGCCGGCGGCGACATCAAGGAAATGAACGATCCCGACAGCGTGTTCCGCAAGGAGCCGCTGGCGGCGGCGCAGAGCTATGTTGATGGGGTGCAGCGGCTGCCGCTTGCGCTCTACAACATGGATATTCCGACCATCGCCGCAGTCAACGGCCCGGCGGTGGGCGCGGGGTGCGACCTGACCATGATGTGCGACATGCGCATCGCGTCGGAAAAAGCAAGGTTCGGCGAGGTGTTTCTGAATCTCGGAATCATTCCGGGCGATGCGGGCAGCTGGTTCCTGTTGCGTCGTCTGGGCCACCAGAAGGCCGCCGATCTGACCTTCTCAGGGCGCATGGTCGAGGCCAAGGAAGCGCTGGAGCTTGGTATGGTGCTTGAACTCGTGCCTCATGAAAAATTGATGGAACGTGCCCGCGAACGGGCCGCTGTCATCGCCGCGAAACCGCCGCGCGCGGTGCGGGTCGCCAAGCGTCTGATGCGCAATGCCGAACGGATGGACCTGCCGGATTTCCTGAATTCCGCGGCGGCCTATCAGGCGCTCATGCATCAGACCGAAGACCACCACGAGGCGGTTGCTGCGTTCGTCGAAAAACGAGAACCCAATTTCACGGGGCGTTAAAGGAAAGATCGCATGTCAGACATCACCCAAAAGAAGATGGAGCAAATCGCGCAGATGTGGAATGCGCGCGGCAAGGGTCTGATAACGCATATGGCGCTTGAGATCGAAGAGGTCTCGACCGAAGGTGTTCGGGTTCGGATGCCGTTCAATCCGGACTTTTGCGTCGATGCGGAACAATCGCTGCTCCACGGTGGTATCCTGACGGCACTTCTGGACAGTGTCTTTGGACTGGCGAACTTTGTTGCCATCGAAGGCGTCAGTACCATGGCCACTCTTGACCTCAGAGTTGATTACCTGCGCCCGGCCCGTTCGCGCGCGGATGTCATCGTTCAAGCGCATTGTTTTCGCAAGACCCGCCACATCGCCTTCAATTCCGGCAGCGTCTGGTTCGCGGGCCATGAGGATGCTGAAATAGCCAGGGGAACCGCCTCGTTTGCATTGACGCGCGGCGAAACCAGCCTGTTTGACGCAATGACAAAAGGAAAAACCTCGTGATGGACGTGCAAACTGTCAATGCCAATGTATCCCGGGTGCCGTTCTTCCGATTTCTCAACTTTGAGGTCAGAAGTCTAGACAGTCTCCATGCTGAGGCGGAAATGACCTTTGATGACCGCCATATCGGTAACCCGATCATGGAGTACTACCATGGCGGAATGATCGCGAGTTTTATGGAGGCCACTGCCGCCATCGCGGTACAGCCAGATTTCGCCGACGTTCCGGCCAAACCGATCAACCTGACCGTCGATTACCTCAGACCCGGTGTGAAGGGACCGCTTTTTGCGCGCGCTAACGTCACGCGCAAAGGCAAGCGGATGGCAAGCGTCAGCGTGCTCAGCTGGCAGACGGATCGGGAAAAGGCGGTTGCCGAAGGGCTGTATCACTTCCTTCTGGTCTGACCGGGGCAACCGCTTTCAGGGCTACCTTGTCCTGTGGACGGGGCCGCTTCCCGGTTACAAATGCCTTCCAGTAACAGATTGATGAGCATGCTGGAGAATTCAGGCAGTGATAGATATCCTTCCACTCCTGCCTTGTTCGGGTCGAACCATTCCACCGTCCAGTTTAAGGCACCCAACATCACCTGGCGCAAGGGGACGATCTTGATATCCGACCGTATGGCACCGTCGTCCTGAGCTTCACGGAGTATCCGATCCCAGAGTGTTCCATACTCATGGCGAATACCCCTGTGCCTCTCCCTGAAATGATTGGGGAGCATTCCATAGCTTCTGATATTCGCCGAGGTGAATTCGCTTGCCTTAAAGAGGAAATCCAGGTGCGCCCAGATTGCAGTCGCTATCTTGGCGTGATGATCGTACGGGGCATCGAATTTCCGAACGGCGGCTTCGACACCTGATAGCAAGTCCCTCAGTCCGGCGTTTAGAACTTCGTCAACGATCGCTTCTTTGGAGTTGAAATGGTAATAGACGCTGCCCGCTTTCATGTCCGCTTCTTCCGCGATCTTTCTCAGCGTGGTCGCCTTGTAGCCATTGTCCCTCAGAACGCGCGCTGCGGCCTTTAGAATTTCTGCACGGGTCTTAGCCGCCTTGCTGTCGGGATCCGGGGTTTTGGCGGGAGTGGCGGGGCACAGCTTCAAGCCTTCGGTACCCGCCTTGCGATGTGGACACATTCCGTCAAGTATCAGCTTACTCATTCGTTCCGCGAGGATGCGCACCGGATACTTGTCGACATCGTACCATTCTACGGTCCAGTTCATGGCACTCAGGATGAACTGGCGGATCACAGCAGTGGATATGTCGCTTCGAAGGTGGCCGGCGCGTTTGGCGTCATTCAGGAATTTGCCCCAGGCCCCTGCATATGATGCACGCAATTCGCGATGCGGGGCGCGTGTTTCGTCCGACAACATCGGATAGTTCCGAATATTGGCTGATGTGAAGTCGCTGTCGGTCAAGAGATAGTTCAGATGTGTTTCAATCAGCAGTCCGAAAGTCTTGCGAAAATCCTCCGAACTTGTCGGTGCCGACCGAACGATTTCACTGACCGCCTCATATAGTTGACGGACGCCAAGATCGAGAACTTCGCTCAGAATCTGGTCCTTGGATTGAAAATGATAATAAATGCTGCCGGCCTCAATGCCAGCTTCCTGCGCGATGTCGCGCATAGTCGTTGCGTGATAGCCTTCATACCGAAAAAGTCGCGCGGCCGCAGCGAGTATGGCTTCGCGGGTCCTCTCCGACTTGCTTAGATCGTCACTCACTATCTTGGTATCTTCAATCTGTCGTGCCATCCATTGTCGATACTTGTCGGAGATGAGGCTGTCCATTGCAATAAATCTAACAACTGTTAGAATGCATCGGAGAGAGTGTCGAATCAAACTCTTTTCAAGGTGCAACGGAAGAGGAGGGCCTCCACATGCGAGGGTTGAGTGGAAAACGGGTCGTTGTGACCGGCGGTGGGAGCGGCATTGGCCGAGCGGTTTGCGAACGGTTCGGCGCGGAGGGTGCCGAAGTCGCTGTTTTCGATCTGAACAAAGCCGGAGCGAATGAAACCGCCAAACTAATCACTGAATCCGGCGGAAAAGCGGCGGCATTTCAGGCGGATATTACCGATCGTGCCCAAGTCGACAGCGCCGTTGCCGAGTTCGAATCCGGCGGACCGATTGATGTGCTGGTGAACAACGCGGGCTGGGACGTGATCAAACCGTTCCTCGACACCGATCCCGACCTTTGGAAGAAGGTCATCGACATCAATCTTTACGGTCCGCTGAATATGCATCACGCGGTGCTTCCGGGCATGGTCAAGAACGGCGGCGGCCGTGTGGTCAACATCGCGTCCGACGCCGGACGCGTCGGATCATCCGGCGAAGCCGTGTATTCGGCCTGCAAGGGTGGCATCATCTCGTTCACCAAAACCGTTGCGCGCGAACTGGCGCGTAAAGGTATTCAATTGAATGCGGTCGCCCCGGGACCGACCGACACACCTCTGTTCGCTCAGGTTGCCGAGGGCGAGGCCGGTCAAAAGATCGCCGAAGGTCTCAAGCGGGCGATTCCGATGAAGCGCCTGGCGCAGCCGACGGATTACCCTGGCATCATCTGCTTCCTGTCGTCGGACGACGCAGGGTTCATTACCGGCCAGGTGATTTCGGTTTCGGGCGGCTTGTCCATGCACGGTTGAAGCCATGACAGCAGCGCCGGACACCAGGCGTTGCTGCCAAACCGTGCCAAAAGAGTTACCTCCCCGACTGGCCGCGCCTTATGTGCGGCCCTTCTTCATTCTAGAAAGGTTGCGAATGTTTCAGCCAGGCTCTGACATCCAGCGGACAAGCACGCTGACCGCATTTCTGAGGGGCTGCGGCATTGACAGTTACGAGGAACTCGTCCGCCGTTCGAATGAAGACCCAGACTGGTTCTGGGGCCAGATCATTGACCATGCCGGGATACGGTTCGCGCGGCCCTACAGCCGGTTGCGAGATATCTCCGAAGGGCCCGAATCGATCCGGTGGGCCGTCGGGAGTACTTTGAATCTGACGGAAACCTGTCTTGACGCCCGAATTGCCGATGGCTTGGGCGACAAGGTCGCAATCGACTGGGTCGGCGAAGACGGAAGCCGCCGTCGCTGGACCTATTCCGACCTTACCGCCGAAGCCTCCCGCGTCGCCTCGGCCCTTGCCGCGCGCGGTGTAAGGCCCGGTCAGGCGGTGGGCATCTATATGCCGATGATCCCCGAAATCGAGGCCGCGCTTCTGGGTATTGCCCGGCTGGGCGCGGTTGCGGTGCCGCTGTTTTCCGGTTTTGCGCCTCATGCCATCGTATCGCGCCTGAACGACGCGGATGCCGTGGCGGTGTTGACGGCGGATGCCACACCCCGGCGAGGCAAGCCGGTCTGGATGGAAGCGACCCTTGCCCAGGCTTTGACCGACCTGCCATCGGTTCATACCGTAATCAGCCTGCGACGGTTCGGCGGTGCGATGGCCGATCCGGCCCGCGATCTGGACTGGACCGAAACAGTGGGCCGCGCCAGTCCGGAGTTTGCCGCCGTTCCCGTCAGTCCCGATGACACCTTTCTCATCGCCTATACATCGGGCACCACCGGGCGGCCCAAGGGTGTCGTGCATACCCACTTGGGCGTGCAGGCCAAGGCCACGGCCGATTTCTTGCTTTGCCTCGACATGAAACGGGATGACCGGCACCTCTGGATGACCGACATGGGGTGGGTCATGGGACCGCTCACCCTTTTATCGGTGCTCTTGTCTGGTTCGACCCTGGTGCTCGCCGAGGGCGCACCATCAATGCCCGGCGATCCCTTCAGGCTGCTGCGTCTTGCGTCCGATATGGAGGTCACGCATCTCGGCGTGGCCCCGACTCTGGTACGGCAGTTCATGACGCGGGATACTGAACCTTTGTCGGGCTACGACTTGTCGCCCCTGCGCATTGTCGCCTCGACCGGTGAACCCTGGACCGACGAAGCCTGGCTCTGGCAGCTCGATCTCATCTGTCGCCGCCGCGCCGTACCGCTGAACATCTCGGGCGGGACCGAGCTTTTTGGCGCGATCCTGACCTCGACCGTGCTGCACGAGCTCAAGCCCGGCGGATTTTCGGCCCAGGCCCTGGGTGTCGGGGCCAAGGTTCTGCGCCAGGACGGCAGCGAAGCCGCACCGGGCGAGGTCGGCGAACTGGTCGTGACCCAGCCGCCTCTGGGTCTGACCCCGGCCATCTGGGGGGACCGCGATCGCTACCTTGAAACCTACTGGTCCACCTTCCCCGGCCTCTGGCGGCACGGCGACTGGGTGCGCTGCGATCCGGACGGGACATGGTATATCCTGGGCCGGTCGGACGACACGCTGAACATCGCCGGCAAACGCATCGGCCCGCCCGAGATCGAGGCGGCCCTGACCGAAACCGGAGAGGTGGTGGACGCCGCTGCCATCGCGGCACCTGATGACATCAAGGGCGTGGCCGTCGTCTGCGTCTGCGTGGCGGCCCCAAATGTGTCGCCGGACGCGGAGCTCGTGAACCGGCTCAAGGATCGTGTCGGAGAGATCGTCTCGAAGCCCTTCCGCCCGCGCGAGATCCACTTTGTCGAAGCGCTGCCCAAGACCCGCAGCATGAAAACCATGCGCCGTGTCGTGCGTGCCGCCTTTCTCGGTGAAGATCCGGGCGATCTGTCGTCGATCAGCAACCCGGAAACCATTCAGCCCATCGCAGACCTGCAAAAGGAAAAGTCATGATCACTGTTTTCGGAGCCACGGGCACGACTGGCGCGCCCCTCGTCGATACGCTTCTGGCAAAAGGCGCGTCCGTGCGCGCTGTCACCAGCGCCCCCTCCAAGTTAGATGCGCTAAGGGCCAAAGGATGCGAGGCGGTCGCAGCGGATTTCACGGACCCTGCCGCGCTGGCGCGGGCCTGTGACGAGGCAGAAAAGATATACCTGGTCACGCCTGCCCATCTGAACATGCGCCAGTGGAAGGCGAACGTGATCGAGGCGGCCAAGGCCGCGGGCGTGCGCCATATCGTTGTGGCCACGGGGCTTGGCGCGTCGCCCAAGGCGGGGCTGACCTTTGGAAAGTGGCATTCCGAAACCCAGGAGCTGCTGAAGCAAAGCGGCCTTGACTGGACCTTTGTCCAGCCGACCTATTTCATGCAGAACCTGCTGTGGCAGACCGGTAACATTGCAAAGGACGCCGTGTACTATGACGATCTGGGCGGCCCCGTGGCCTGGATCGACGCCCGCGACATCGCGGATGTCGCCGCCGAGGCGCTGACCGCTCCGGGTTACGAAGGCAAGGCTCTTGGTCTGACCGGGCCCGAAGCTCTTACCGGAGAAGATATCGCCGCCCTCCTGTCCAGGGTGACCGGGCGCACTGTCACCTGCGCACCCCTGTCGGCCGAAAATGCCAAGGCGGGTATGGTGGCTGGCGGAATGCAGGACGAGGTCGCCAGAGCCATGGTCGAATTGGCTTCCATCGCGCCCAAGGGCTACCTTGCCGGCATCGAGACCACGGTCAGCGATGTGATGGGACGCCCGGCGCGCCGATTTGCCGATTTCGTCGCCGAGAACCGGGATGCTTTCGTCAAGTAACCTGATGGCGCCGCCGCTTTATCTCGAACTGGCGCCGCCTGAGGAAGCGGCCAAACAGATCGAACATTTGTTCGTGTTCCGCGATACCGGTGTGCTGAGCGGTGGTGGACGCGGGCGGTTCGCAACCGACCTCTTTACCCTTTCGGTAACGCGCGACGACAGCGGCGGCGGGCGCGTATCGCTGGCAGAACCGCGCCCCTATTTTTCGCCCCGCCCAAGGCCATTCCAGGGTGTCGTGGCCGGGCTGCGACTGTCGTCACGACCGCCGCGATTTCCCGACTCCAAAGGGCTGGACATGCTGGCCTCAGAACTGGCCCGGGTTCAGACCGGGGACGATGACCTGCCTGCGCTCATCGCGGTGCTTGACGGCCTTGCGAGAGACCTGCGCTTTGCCGCACCACCCGGAGCTTACAGCGACCGGACCAAACGTCGAAAGGTGCGGGCGGAAACCGGCGTGTCGCGGCGGCGGCTTGCGACCTTGCGACGCTTTCGCCGGGCTCTCGGGCAGCTTGCGTCAAAGACCCTGCCGCTGAGCGATCTGGCGCTGGACGCCGGATATTACGATCAATCTCACTTGTCCGCCGCTTGCCGGATCTTCGCCGGCAAACCGCCCGGCGCGTTGCGCGCTCTGTCTATTCCGCGTCGTTTTGACCTTTCGCTACAAGATACGCGCCTCAAAGACCGCCTAAGATTGGTCATTGACGAATGAAATCGAAGAGGAAGACCCGCCATGACACAATTCAAACAGAAAAACCCCGACTATGACGCACGCGTGCGCAACAGTTTCGATCGCCAGAAGGTGATGAACACGTTGGGGATCAGCATTGCCGAGTTGTTACCCGGCCGCATCGTTCTGGAAATGGCACATCAGGTTGCACTGACCCAGCAGCATGGGTTTTTGCATGCCGGAATCGTGTCGACAGCGCTGGACAGCGCCTGCGGATACGCGGCCTTTTCGCTGATGCCAGCGGACGCGGCAGTGTTGACGGCCGAATTCAAGATCAACCTACTCAACCCGGCGGACGGCGAACGGTTTCGCTTCGTCGCTGACGTGGTGAAACCAGGCAGGACGCTGACCATATGCGAGGCGCGTGCCTATGCCGTGAAGGGCCAGGATGAAAAGCTCGTCGCAACGATGACCGGAACGCTCATGGCGCTGATCGGGCGGGCGGGGGTCGCGGACTGAGCGCAACCCGGCCGCAGCACATCCGATCCGGGCGGCCGGGCCGATTATTCAGACAGCTGGATCAGCTGTTCCAGCGGCTCGCGACCTCGGCCAACCGTTTCCCGTAGGCGCGCGCGGTATCCAGATCGCCGCCAGCAGGTTCAGGCCTGCCAAGCAGTAATGTTATAGCCTTTAGCAGTGCGGTCGCCGATTGTCCGTCGTCAGGGTTTTTCGGAGAGCTGAGACTGTATCGTAACGGAGGATCTCGTTCGGTTTCTGTTCAAGTTTATGCGGCAGCGGCCTGATGCTGCAACCGTAATTGGAACGGATGGACGCCCACGGTGCCGATGGGCTGCCGTCACGCCGGAGTTTCCAGTCAGGGCTGAGCTGGCGCACCATTCTGGCCAAGCGCGAGAACTTTCGTGCTGCCTTCGCCGGGTTCGACTTTCGGGGAGTTGCGAACTTTGACGACAACGACATTGAGCGCCTACTTGCCGATGAAGGAATTGTTCGCTATCGAGGCAAATTCGAAGCCGTGATCAACAACGCTCGCCGTACTTTCGAGGTCGTCCAAGAGGAAGGCTCCTTCGCCGCATTCATCTGGCTATATGAACCTGCCAAGGACGACGCACTGCCACAAATGCGGTCCAAATCACCAGCGTCCGAGACCCTGTCCAAAGACCTACGAAAGCTTGGCTTCAAATTCGTGGGACCGACCACCGTATATGCATTCATGCAGGCCATGGGATTTATCAACGATCACGCAGAAGTCTGTTGGATGCGAAAGGACGTCGAAACAACCCGAAACACCCTTCGCACACCGACATAGGCAACTGTCGGCCAACTAACGTGAAAAAATTCAGGGCCACTTAGCGTGGAAAGTCACAGACAGGTTTCGCGTCAGTCGACCTAGACTTCAGAGCTTTGAGAGTAGCGAGGCCAATTGAGCGGCGTCTTTGGGTTTCAGCTTTGCGCCGATCCTTTCCGACAGAACTCGTTCATAGATCGGCCACATCGCCCTCCTGACAGATTTACCCTTTTCAGAGATAGAAATGTTTTGACCTCGCCCATCTTCCAAGCAGTCCTGTCGGTTCACCAGCCCTGCTTTCACCATACGGTTCAGCAGCCGCGAGGTACCGTATTGGGGTAACAAAATCCGGTCTTTGAGTTCGAATGGCCGGAGTCCGTCCGGGCCTGCCTTCTCGAGTTCGAGAAGCGCGTCATACCATGCAATTGGCGGGTATCCTGCCGATTTCAGAGACGTTTCGACAGCCTCAAGCAAAACGCGGCTTTTAGTCATGAGGGCTGTCCAGGCGGCCTCAGTAGCATGGTCAATCTCGTTCATATCCAGCACCTATCATGTACATGTAAGTGCATCAACCTTGACATCGCATGTGACGCGCTATATATAGATGCAACTGCATCGACATATGGGATCATATCATGTCACAATCGCACCTCACAGAATTTGGGATATTCCTGCTCCGTATAGCACTCGGGATCATGTTCCTGGCGCACAGCCTGTTTCTCAAGCTCTTCATTTTCACACTTCCCGGAACGGCGCAGTTCTTCATTTCGATCGGGCTGCCCGGCTGGTTTGCTTATATGGTCTTTGCAGTCGAGGCGATTGCCGGTGCCCTTTTGGTCCTCGGCGTACAGGCTCGGTGGGTCGCGTCGGCGACCGTGCCCATCCTAGCCGGTGCGACCTGGGCTCACTCCGGAAACGGCTGGATGTTCGGATACGAGAACGGCGGGTGGGAATACCCGGCCTATCTGACGCTGCTTGCCATCGTGCAAGGGCTTCTGGGCGACGGCCGTTTCGCCCTCAGCCCTTCCTTCGCGCCCGGTAACGTGCAGATGGCGGGAGAGACAACATGAGCCTCCACCTCATTAGCCATGCGCTCTGCCCATATGTGCAGCGCGCGGCGATCTCGCTCACTGAGAAAGGTGTCACGTTCGAGAGAACTGACATCGATCTTTCGAACAAGCCCGACTGGTTTCTTGCCATATCTCCGCTGGGCAAGACGCCTGTCCTAGTTGTGGACGGGACGCCGATTTTCGAATCTGCGGTTATCCTCGAATATCTTGAGGATACACAACCCCACGCGCTTCATTCGCACGACGCTCTCGATCGCGCCCGCCACCGTGCCTGGATTGAATTTGGATCTGCTGTCTTGAACGGCATTGCGGGGTTCTACTCGGCGCCGAACGAGAAAGCGTTGGAAGAAAAAGTGCCGGCGCTCTGCGCAAAGTTCCTTCGGCTGGACGCGGAGCTTGGGGAGGGACCATGGTTCGATGGCCACCGGTTCAGCCTCGTCGATGTCGTATTCGGCCGGTCTTCCGCTATTTCGACGTTTTTGACACCATCGGAGAGTTTGGCGTCTTCACAGGGCTTGCCCGTGTAAGGGCCTGGCGACATGAACTGGAGCGTCGGGTTTCTGTGAAGAATGCCGTCAGTGAAGATTACCCGACCCTTCTGCGTGACTTCATCAGACGGCGCAATTCTTACCTGTCCCAGATCATGCAGACAGGAGGGCCGAAGAAGACAGTTACACAGGTGCGATCGGCTGACCGCTGATCACTTGATATCGTTTTGTCGGGCCGCAGTACAGAACCGGACGTTTGAGGTCGCTTGGCGAATGTCCGCTTTGTCCCGCACATCGGATAGTCGCCGACTTTCCCTTGAAGGCCCGCAGCAGCCCCAACCGGCAATTGCCGGCAGTCCATGCCCGTCCGTGCGATGCGCAGGGTTACTGCTGCCCCCACAGCGAAACCGGGAACAAACCACCGATCGCATTGATGAATGGCTCAGGGATCTACGAATCCTCCTGAGCTCAAACACCCGGAAAACCCTAGCCGTGTAGTCCGACAGAGGGCTGCGCTTCAATCGCGGGTCAATCTATCCCAGATGGTGGATCACTTTCAGGGGGTTACTCCAAAGGGCGGGGATAAGAAGCTCGTGGCAACGAGGATAAGAACGCTTTTATCGCTATTGGGGCGAACTGGCGTGGCTGGCTGACGATCGGGTCAGAGCGAAAATTAATCTGCGAGCCGGGCTTCGAGGATATGCCGCTGGATCTTGCCGCTGGTCGATCTGGGAAAATCCTCGAACGCGATGAAGCGAATTTCGCGTGGTCGCTTATAGCCAGCGAGGCTTTCGCGGCACAAGTTCAGCAGCGCCTCGGCATCCGGCCCGTCATCGTCACAGGCGACAAAGGCCACCGGGCTTTCCCCCCATTTCGCGTCGAAGGCCCTTACCACGGCGGCATCGATCACATCGGGATGAGAAAGAAGCACACGTTCGATTTCCGCCGGATAGACGTTTTCACCTCCGGTCTTGATCAGGTATTTCGCCCGATCCACAAAGTCGACGGTGCCGTCCGTATTGCGCCGGAACAGATCGCCCATGTGGAAAAAGCCGTTGCGAAAGTCACGGGCATTGGTGTCGTCGGCGTTCCAGTACCCGGAAAACAGCGTCGGACCCCGAAGCGCCATTTCGCCCGGCGTTCCATCGGGGACTTCGCGGTCGTCGGGATCGACCAGCCGCACCTCGCAAAAGGCGCTGATGCGCTTGGACAGCCGGTCCGGGGTCACACCCGGCGCGATCAGATCGGCGGTTCCCGGCGGCAGGCCGGTTTCGGTCGCCCCGAAGGAATTCAGATAGGGCGTGTCCAGAAGACCGGTCAGTTCCGCGATCTGATGCGGCGGCACCAGATCAGCCATTGCGCCGCAAACCTTGATCCCCTTCAGCGGCAAAGGGTTGGCGTGCCGTTCGTTAATAAAAGCCTCCAGTGCCCCGGGCATCATCACGAACCAGCCGATCCTGTGGCGTGACAGCGCCTCGTTGATGACGGCGGGCTGCAGCCCGTCCACCATCACCACGGTCCCACCCCGCAGGATCGTTGCCAGCGCATGATCGGTGGAGGCCATGTGGAACATCGGCGCCCAGGCGATGAACCCGTCGCCGGGATCCAGCGCCAGCTGGGCCGCAAAAACCATGGATCGGGCGATATGCGCGCGGTGGCTGATATGCGCCCCCTTGGGCAGGCCCGTGGTCCCCGAGGTATAGAGGATCGTCAGACCGGCCTCGGGGTCGTCAACCATGGTTCCGGTGCGCGGGTCCGGCTCGACCCCGGCAATGGCCGTTTCCAGGTCTGGCCCGACGGTTAGACAGGGTGTCGACGCGACGGCGCGGTAAGCTTCTGAAAGTTCCGGTTCGACAACCGCGAGAACCGGCTCGACCAGATCGATGCAGTGCCGCAGTTCATCGGGGGCAAGCCGCCAGTTCAGACAGGCGACGATCGCGCCGATTCCCGCTGCTTGAGGTGCCCCTAGATTTGTAGACGTTTTGCTTGGTAATTTCGGAAGCAAAGGACGATGCAAATGTCAGGGCAAATTCGCTACTCGGATGAGTTCAAGATCGATGCGGTGGCGCAGGTCACGGAGCG
>NZ_JAKVRD010000015.1 GCF_022814865.1 Shimia aestuarii
TCGTTCTGACCGCAGCTGTTGTTGGCCTCGCAGTGGCAGCCTACACCGCCATTGAGACCAACACCAAGTCGCTCGCAGCTCAGGCCGCGTCGGACATCTCGGGCGAGCTCGACTAAGAGAACGCCGCTCGCCTTCGGGCAGAGCTTCGGGGCCGCATCGTTTGATGCGGCCCTTTTCTTTTGTCTCCAGGTCACAGGCGATGATCACGTCACGCGAGTACCCGCAAGACGCGAACAACTACACCGAAAGACCACTGAATTTCTACAAAATGGCACCAAACGCGCCCAAATCGCGCCCCATTCAAGGGGGATATTACCCTCATACCAAGTCGGACACGGGCATGAGAGAGACGCCCAACATTGCCCGGCCGGGTTGAGACTGAAACCTAAATGATCCTTTGGAGGGACACACCATGATCAAGTTCATCAAAAACTTCCGCAAAGACGAAAACGGCGCCGTGACTGTTGACTGGGTCGTTCTGACCGCAGCTGTTGTTGGCCTCGCAGTGGCAGCCTACACCGCCATTGAAACCAACACCAAGTCGCTCGCAGCTCAGGCCGCGTCGGACATCTCGGGCGAGCTCGACTAAGAGAACGCCGCGTTCCTACAGCGCACTAAGACCAGGCCGCGCCTCACTTGACGGCGCGGCCTTTTCAGACGGACCTCCGTCTCAGATTACGAGTTCTTAACACTAGGTCGACATAGTCAGGCAGCGAATGCCATCAGGTGATCGATCTACTTTCAGGGATGATGCAATGAAGCGTTTTTTTGCAAGATTTCGCGGTAGCGAACGCGGCGCAGTCACAGTTGACTGGGTTGTGATTGCGGCTGGCGTCGTATCCCTCGGTGTAGCGGTCATGACCCTGATTGAAACCGAGGCGACAAGCCTTGCGACAACCACTGGAGAGCAGATCTCCAAAGGGACTGACTGACCCCCGGGAAGGCGCGCCTTCCGTTTGGCAAACCGATTTGCTTTCCTTCAAAGCTTCCCGTTTTGCCCCCTATTTCGCCACATTTGAGCACCATCTTGGTTGATGGATACATGTGCCCGACCCGATCTCGGTTTGGTCCATCGCAACATGTCAGCTTCGAGAGGAAACGTCATGCGAGTGATCTTTGCATTGGTTCTTTTGGTCGGCCTCGGCCTGGCCGGGTTCGCCGTCTATATGGCACAGAACTACATCGAGGGTTATCAATCCGCCCTCGCCAAGGAGAAGGCAGCCCGCAAACCGGATATCGAAACCATCGAGGTTTATGTGATGGCACGCGCCATGGAGTATGGCGATACCCTCACGCAAGAAGACGTGAAGATGGTGAAGTATCCCAAGAAATCTCTCCCGGAAGGCATCTTCACAAGCGAAGAAGCCCTGTTTCCCGAAAATGATGATCGTAAACGCATTATCCTGCGCAAACTGGAACCCATGGAGCCGCTCCTGGCTGCCAAGATCACAATGCCGGGCGAAGACGCAGGCATCCAATCGCGTCTTGCGAAGGGCATGCGCGCCTTTGCGATCAAAGTCGACGTGGCCAGCGGGGTTGCCGGCTTCCTGCGCCCGGGTGATCGCGTCGATGTCTATTGGACCGGTCGGGTCAAAGGCTCTGGCGGCGAGATCGGCAACGACGACATTACCAAACTCATTCAAGCGAACATCGACCTGATCGCGATTGACCAGACAGCCAACCAGGATTTCGAGGCGAGCCGCGTTGCGCGCACTGTCACGGTCGCCGTCAAGCCACACCAGGTTGCGGCGCTCGCCCAAGCGCAATCCACCGGAAGTCTGTCGCTGGCCCTTGTCGGCGCACAAGACGACACGGTTGCAGAGGCGATCGAAGTCGATCAGCGGAGCCTCCTCGGAATTGAACAAGAGGCCGAAGTCGTGGAATTCAACAAGCCGGAGCCGGAGTGTACAATACGGACGCGGAAGGGATCTGAGGTTGTCGAAATCCCGATCCCCTGCACAAACTAACGTTTTATCAGGCACTTGGTGGGCTTCGCACGTTGCGGAGCCCTCTTGGGCTCAAAGGCAGTGTGTCTCGTCTCACACATGCAAAACGGCGGCAAAGTCATTGATTCTTGCAAATAAATGCCAAATGCCGCACATTGTTCGAAAGAGTGGGCAAAAGATCCACGACCGAGGCGTGATCAAAAAGGCAGGTCACATGACATATCGTAGATTGATCGGCGCCGCCCTCTTGGGGCTGGCTGTCGTCGGAGTGCCAACACTGGCCCCATTGTCGGCTCAGGCCGAAGCGCTGCGTGTTGTGCGCAACGGAACAGAATCCGTGTTGAATGTTCCTATGAACAGGGCAGTGGTCGTCGAGAGCGACTCTCCTTTCGCAGAACTCAGCATCGCCAACCCGGCGATCGCCGATATCTCTTCTCTCTCGGATCGCTCCATCTATGTCCTCGGCAAAGCACCAGGCGCCACGACACTTACCCTTCTGGATGCCTCCGGTCGCCTCATTACGAATGTCGAAGTGCGCGTCGCGCCTGATATTTCCGAATTCAAAGAACGCCTCCGTCAGATTCTTCCCGGCGAAAAAATCGAAGTCCGCACAGCCAATGACGGCATCGTCCTTTCCGGCACTGTTTCGAGCGCGCAGCGTCTGCAACGCGCGTTGGACCTTGCCGAGCGCTATGCGCCTGAACGCGTCTCGAACCTGATGACGGTCGGCGGCGTTCAACAGGTCATGCTCAAAGTACGTTTTGCCGAGATGCAGCGCTCTGTGTCGAAATCGCTCTCATCCTCCATCGCCCTTGGTAGTACGGATGTGACCGGGGAAACGGGAACGTGGCTTTCCGGCACCAATGGCCTCGGCAACCCGATCGAAGTTCAGCCCGGCACAGCTGGCGCGCTGGCATTCCAATTCGGCGTCGGATCCTTAGAAGTTGGTCTTTTGCTTGAAGCGCTTGAGGAGAAAGGGGTTGTCCGCACTTTGGCCGAGCCCAACCTGATCTCCCTTTCCGGGCAAGAAGCAAAGTTCCTCGCGGGTGGTGAATACCCGATTCCCGTGAGCCAGGAAGGCGGCACGGTCACGGTCGAGTTCAAACCCTTCGGCGTCGAGCTTAACTTCATCCCACGCGTGGTGGATGGGGATCTCATCAACCTCGAGCTGCAGGCTGCGGTATCATCCCTTGATGCAACGAACGCCTATAGCGACGGCACGTTCTCGATCACGGCCTTCAAACGACGCGAGACCTCGACAACGGTTGAGCTCAGAGATGGTGAGAGCTTTGCGGTCGCTGGCCTGCTTCAAGACGATTTCCAAGACAACAATGCGCAAGTGCCCTGGCTTGGTGATATCCCGATCCTAGGGGCATTGTTCCGCAGCGCAGATTATCAGCGCTCGCAATCGGAATTGGTCATCATCGTAACCGCGCATTTGGTAACGCCGACACGTGGCGAAGCTCTTGCGCTTCCGACGGATCGCGTCAAACCGCCGAGTGAGAAAGACCTTTTTCTCTTTGGTCGCGTGGCCAAAGAGAAAGCTCCGAAACGCGGCGCTGCCGGAGAAGTCGCCAAACAGGATTTCTCTGGATCCTACGGCTATGTGATGGACTAAGGAGAGACCGCCATGAAACGCTACCTTGCCGTCCTCCCCATCATCGCTCTCGCTGCGTGTAGCTGGGAGAACTATCCAGAAGCTGGCCGGGACGTTGACCGGCATGGGAACTTTGGTTTCGCGACCGCGAACAACTCTGGGATCCAGACCGGAGAGAAGAGTTATACCATTGATCTCGCAAGACGATTCTCAAACGAGGTCACCTCGACGGTGAACTTCGCGTTCAACAGCGCGCAACTCGATGGGCAAGCGCGTACCGTCCTGCGCCAACAGGCGGATTGGATTCGCCAGTTCCCAGAAGTCAGGTTCCGTGTCTATGGCCACACCGATGCTGTCGGTTCCACATCGTATAATCATGCGCTTGGCAAACGGCGCGCACGCGCGGTTGTTGCTTACCTTGCGAGCCTCGGCATTGGACGCGATCGCCTAGAGGCACTGGTCTCGCGCGGCGAGACACAGCCATTGATCGTGACTGAAGGCCGCGAACGCAGAAATCGCCGCACTGTGACCGAAGTTTCGGGCTTTGTTGAACGCCACCCTTCTGTTCTTGATGGAAAATACGCTGAGATCGTCTATCGCGACTATGTTGCAAGTGGTCAGGCGCAAACGCAGCTAAGCGGCACCTCGATCGAAGGCGAAGAGTAAGCTCAGCGCAAGAAGCAACGCAGTGGCTGCGCCCCTGAACACAAGGGGCGCTTTGATATGCGCATAGTGCACGCCTCGGCATCGTCTCCGAATAACGCACAATTTCGGTAATTCGGCCCAAATGTTGCCCAAGTTCCAAGCGAAGTTGTCTCCAAAGGGAGTAGTACGTCCGGCGTGAGTCGGACGTTGGCTTCCGGGGTGGCGGTGCGTCGTGGACGTGTTTGTGTCTTGCAGCACACCGATAGACCGCTCCGGAACCGCCAAAGCAAAAGGACTTGAGGTCAAGGATGACGAGTAGCTCGACGATACAATCTGATCCTAGCCCGGTCCTGGCATGTACTGTGTGCCGGGACGTTCAGAACTTTGAGCTTCTGATCGTCGACATGGAGGAAATCATGGGCGAACAGTGGGGTGATCTAGGGTTTGACGACGCTCTACAATTCCTCGCGCAGCCTGATGCGGAGGCGCTGGAATTCATTGCCATCGCGATCGACGACTATGATGAGGACAACCTCGATCTTCTGCTCGACGTGATCAACGCGGCAAAAACCCGGGGCATCCACTCGATCCTCATTGCTGAGGATGTCACTCCTGCTTCGCTTCATAAGCTCCTGCGCAACGGGGCGGATGACTTCATTCCCTATCCGCTTCCCGAAGGTGAACTGAAAGAAGTCATCGCGCGGATGCGGAACGCGGAAGAGCCGGCCGAGGTCGTTCCCGCCCCCGCGGCCGTGGCACTTCAAAACAACGCGCAATCTCGGGAAGGTGTCGTTCTTGCCGTACATGGCCTTTCCGGCGGAACCGGCGCGACGACACTTGCCGTCAACCTCGCTTGGGAACTTGCCAACAACTCCAAGGACAACGCGCCGCGCGTCTGTCTGATTGACCTCGATGTTCAGTTCGGCTCTGTATCGACCTATCTCGACCTCCCGCGCCGCGAAGCCGTCTTTGAGCTCATCACCGACACCGAAGGCATGGACAGCGAGAGCTTTGGGCAAGCGCTTCAGCAATACGAAGGCAAGATCAGCGTTCTGACCGCGCCGCCCGACATCATTCCGCTTGATCTATTGAGTTCTGAGGACATTGAGCGCGTCATCGCAATGGCGCGACAGCACTATGACTATGTCATTGTGGATATGCCCAAGACCCTGGTTGTCTGGACCGAAGCTGTCTTGAGTGCCGCACATGTCTACCTTGCGACCATGGAGATCGACATGCGTTCGGCGCAGAACGCGATGCGGATCAAGCGCGCGCTCCAAGCCGAGGACCTGCCATTTGAAAAGCTGCGCTATGTGCTCAACCGCGCGCCGAAGTTTACGGACCTCGCCGGGAAGAGCCGCGTCAAGCGCTTGGCCGATAGCCTCTCGATTTCAATCGACGTTCTTCTTCCGGATGGCGGCCGGCAGGTCATGAACGGGGCCGACCATGGGCAACCATTGGGCATTGCCGCGCCGAAGAACCCGCTACGCAAAGAAATCGCAAAGCTGGCTGAGAGCCTGCTCGAAGTGGATCAAAGCGATCCGAAAGCCGCGTGAGGGAAAGATACTAGATGTTTTCTCGATACAAGAAAGAACCTGCGAAGCCAGTCAACCCGGCAGGTGGCGCCGCACCGAAAGCAGCCCCTGCCGCCGCTCCGACAGCAAAGCAAGCAGCGCCGGCCACCCCTGCCCCCGAACAACCCAAGCCCTCGATGCGCAAGGCCGTGCAACGCGCGCCCGCAAAAGCGGCTCCGGTCGACAAAGAGCGCAAACGCAAAGAACGCCTCGGTGAAATCAAGGTCGAACTGCACCGGGAACTGCTGGACAACCTGAACCTCTCCGCACTCGAAAGCGCATCCGAGCAGGACCTGCGTAACGAAATCGGCGCCATCGCTTCCGAGGTTCTTCAGGAACGCGCCATCGTGCTCAATCGCGAAGAGCGCGCGCTCATCAACCAAGAGCTCTACGACGAAGTCACAGGTCTCGGTCCGCTTGAGCCGCTGCTCAAAGACGACACCATCAGCGATATTCTCATCAACGGGCCGCAACAGGTTTTTGTCGAGCGCGACGGTAAACTCCAGATCTCGGACACGACATTCAAAGACGAGAAGCATCTTCTGCGGATCATCGACAAGATCGTCTCGGCTGTCGGGCGTCGCGTCGATGAGTCGAACCCCTATGTCGATGCGCGTCTACAGGATGGCTCGCGTTTCAACGCTATGGTGCCGCCAATCGCCGTCGATGGCTCGCTGGTTTCCATTCGTAAATTCAAGAAAGACAAACTCGGGATCGACGATCTTGTGAACTTCGGTGCCTTTTCCGAGGAGATGGCTGCATATCTGCAAGCGGCAGTTTCGACACGCCTCAATGTGATCGTTTCTGGCGGGACAGGCTCGGGTAAAACCACGACGCTCAATGCGCTTTCGTCGTTCATCGACAATTCCGAGCGGATTCTCACGATCGAAGACACGGCCGAACTCCAGCTGCAACAAATCCACGTCGGTCGCATGGAAAGCCGCCCGCCGAACGTCGAGGGCAAAGGCGAAGTCTCACCGCGCGATTGTCTCAAGAACGCTCTTCGTATGCGCCCGGATCGGATCATCGTTGGCGAGACGCGTGGCGAGGAAGTGATCGACATGCTTCAGGCGATGAACACGGGCCACGACGGCTCGATGACCACGATTCACGCCAACAACCCGCGCGACGGGATCGCCCGTCTTGAAAACATGATCGCAATGGCCGGGATCGAAATGCCAATCAAGGCGCAACGCTCGCAGATTTCCTCTGCTGTGAACCTCATCGTACAGGCCTCGCGCCTGCAGGACGGCTCTCGCCGCATGACTTCGATCACCGAGATCACTGGCATGGAAGGCGACGTCATCTCGATGCAGGAGATCTTCCGCTTCCAGCGGACGGGCCTTGGCCCTGACAACAAGATCATCGGCCATTTCACAGCAACAGGCGTCCGCAGCCACTTCTCCGAGCGATTCCGTCTCTGGGGCTTTGATCTGCCGCCAGCTATCTACGAACCAACCGCGGGATAATCACGATGCCTTTTAGCCCTGAACTCATTATCTACGGTGTGATCTTTATCGCGGTGCTCGCCTTGGTCGAAGGTGTCTACTTGACGGTTTTTGGACGCTCGATCAGCTTGAACAGCCGGGTCAACCGCCGTCTCGAGATGCTCGACAAAGGCACAAAGCGTGCCGAAGTTCTGGAGCAGCTGCGCAAGGAGATGCAACAGCACGGGAAAGTGCGCTCGATCCCGCTCTACTCCATGCTCGCCTCCAAGGCACAAAAAGCAGCTATTGCCTTCACGCCGAAGCAACTCATGATGATGATGGCGGGCGTCACTGTCTTTGCCTTCATCGGCCTCACAATCGGGACCAACACCGGGCTCCTGATGACCGTCATCATTTCAATCATGATGGGCGTTGGAGGCATCTACTTCTGGGTGTCAATGAAAGCGGGCAAGCGCCTGTCGATGATCGAGGAACAGCTTCCTGACGCGATCGAACTCATGGTGCGGTCGCTGCGTGTGGGACACCCGTTTTCATCCGCAATTCAGATCGTGTCTCGCGAGGTTGAAGATCCTTTGGCGACCGAATTCGGCGTCATCGCAGATGAAAGCGCCTATGGGCGGGATGTTGGAGAGGCTCTTAAGGATATGGCCGAACGTCTCGACATGCAGGATTTGCGCTTCCTCGCGGTCGCGGTGACGATCCAACAGCAGTCGGGCGGCAACCTTGCCGAAATCCTCGCCGGTCTTTCAAAGGTGATCCGTGCCCGCTTCCGTCTGTTCCGCCGTGTGAAAGCAATTACGGCCGAGGCGAAATGGTCCGGAAAGTTCCTGTCCGGCTTCCCCGTCGCGGCGCTTATCTTCATCAACCTGAGCGACCCGCACTATTACGACGAGGTGCAGACCCACTCGCTCTTCATCCCGGCCTGCATCACTGTCGGCCTGTTCCTTGCCGCGAACCTTTTCGTGATGCGCATCCTGACAGACATCAAGGTTTAAGGAGGTCATTTCATGCAGTTCCTAACCGATATGCTCGGCCCGTTTGGCCCCCTCATCATTGTTGGTGTCCTCGGTCTCTTGATGATCGCCGCGACCATCCCAATGATGCTCAAGGCCCAAAACGATCCGATCGACAAGCTTAAGAAAAGCGAGAGCGACCGGGTCGCGGGCAAAGATGGCCGCAAGGAAAAGCTCCGCCGTGGGTCCAACAACGAGCGCCTGGCAAAATATAAGGCGTTCCTTGAGCCGAAGAACGAAGAAGAACTGTCCAGCCTGCGCCTGAAGCTGCTTCAGGCCGGATACCATTCCCGCGATGCCGTGCGCGCCTTTCACCTTGCCCAGATGGGGCTTGGCATCGGTGGGCTTGTGCTCGGCCTCGCATATTTCTTCTTTGTCAAAGGGGGTGTTTCCACTGGTACACAAGACACGCTCTTGCACATTCTCGGCCCGGCGGGAGCTGGCTATCTGCTGCCAAAATACTGGGTGACCCGTCGTGTGGAGACACGCAAAGAAGAAATCACCTCAGGCTTTCCCGATGCCTTGGACATGATGCTGGTCTGCGTCGAAGCAGGCCAGTCCCTCGACCAATCCATCATCCGCGTCGCACGCGAACTGCGCGCCTCCTATCCCTCTCTGGCAGACGAATTCGAAATCGTCTCCTATGAGATGAAAGCTGGCAAAGACAAAGCCGCCGTCCTTGGGGACATGAGCGAACGCTGCGGCGTGCAGGATGTGTCGTCTTTTGTGACCGTTCTCATCCAGTCTGCCTCTTTCGGGACGTCCATCGCCGAAGCGTTGCGCGTCTATGCGGGCGAGATGCGTGACAAGCGGGTGATGCGCGCCGAGGAAAAGGCAAACAAGTTGCCAACCAAGATGACGCTTGCCACAATGATGCTCACGGTGCCGCCGCTCCTGATCATCCTCGTGGGGCCGTCGGTCTACAACATCACCAAACTCGGCAACTAAAGACGAGGCCCCATGCGATCCGCCCTACGACCGGCGCTTCTGACCTCCCTTCTGGCATTGGCCGCCTGTGACACGGGCGGCCTTTCCGAGTCTCGCACTGGCCCATTTGCACCGGGTGTGGATCATAGCGAAGAAGCCGTTGATGGCCTCGTCGTCGGGGATCGGCTCATGGATGCGGGCGAGCACGAACTGGCGCTCAAGGCCTATATCCGTGCCGCTGGGGATCACGGGATGACGCCTGACGTCCTTATTTCCTTGGGTTCTGCGAACCTTGCGCTTGGCCGCCTCGGACAGGCCGAGAGCTTCCTGAAACGCGCTCTCGAGAAAGACGAAACTCGCCCGGACGCCTGGAACAACCTCGGTGTTATTTTGCTCGAGAAAGGCGAAGTCGCCCAATCGGTTCAGGTCTTTCGCAAGGCCTACGCGCTCGACAATGGCGATAGTGACATGATTCGGGACAATCTGCGGTTAGCACTCGCAAAATTGGAAAATCCGTCTTATGATGATGAACAGGCAAACGAATATAAAATGGTGCGCCGTGGACGGTCGAGCTACCTGATCCGGCAAACACCTTAAAAAGTGGCAAGAGCAGTAAGAGGTCGCAACAATGCGCCAGCCATTTATCGTATCCATAAGTCTTGTGAGCGCACTTGCGCTTGCGGGCTGTGAAGACACAGGCACTTCGTCCGTAGATCGAGCGCTTCAAGACGTGAACGCGATCGACGAAAGCAACCTGTCGGACATCATGCTGACCGTGGCAGACCCCAATGAGGCGGTCTCCTATTTTCAGCGCACGCTCAAGGACAATCCGGACCGGATCGACATCCAACGCGGTCTCGCGGTGTCACTTGTGCGCGCACGGCGCTACTCCGAAGCCATTCCCGCTTGGCAGCGTGTCGTGAAGAATACAGAATCGACGAGCGTAGACCGCGTAGATTATGCGGATGCCCTGATCCGCGCAGGTAAATGGCAAGAGGCCGAGAAACAGCTCGACACGATTCCGCCCACACACGAGACCTTCAAGCGCTACCGCCTTGAGGCGATGATCGCCGACTCCAACAACGAATGGAGCAAGGCCGACAGCTACTATGAGACGGCCGTTGGATTGACGACGCGCCCGGCCGGCGTGCTCAACAACTGGGGGTATTCCAAGCTCACACGGGGCGACTACGCTGACGCCGAACGGTTGTTCAGCGATGCGATCCGGCAGGACAACGCCCTGTTCACCGCCAAGAACAACATGGTTCTCGCACGCGGCGCACAGCGTAAGTACACCCTTCCCGTGATCCCCATGGACCAGACCGAGCGGGCCCAGCTTCTTCACACGATGGCGCTTTCCGCGATCAAGCAGAACGACACACAAACCGGCAAAACGCTCCTGCGTGAAGCGATTGACACCCACCCGCAGCATTTCGAAGCCGCCGTACGCGCCCTGCGCGCGTTGGAAGAAAGCTGATAGGCTAGGGGCGGATGTCTATGGAGATCCCCACGAGCGCCGCGCTTTGGTTCATGCCTTTCGTGCTGCCGGTCTGTTTCTACGTCGCATGGTCAGATATGCGCGCCATGCGTATCCCGAATACGAGCGTGCTTTTCTTGCTCGGTGTCTATGTTGTCGTGGGTCTGATCGCCCTCCCCTTTCCAATCTATCTTTGGCACCTGCTGCACGTGGTCATCGTGCTTCTGATCGGTATCCTGCTGAATGCAGGCGGCCTTGTGGGGGCAGGCGACGCTAAGTTCGCGACGGCCGCGGCACCTTTTGTCTTTGTCTCAGACCTGCGGTTCCTGATGGCGATCTTTACCGCGACCCTCCTTGCGGCTTGGGTCACGCACAGGATTGCCAAGCACTCTCCGATCCGGCGCATGGTCCCTGACTGGGAAAGCTGGGAACAGGGCTGGGACTTCCCCATGGGCCTCGCCCTCGGCGGCACCTTGGCGCTCTACCTTGCGCTTGGTTTCCTCTACGGCGCCTGATCCCGGCCCGAAAATTGCCTTCTTTCTAGGGTCTAGTTGCGAGGAACGCGGCAAGTGAGCTATGCCTAGGCGCACCTGCTCACAGGAAGCACCAAGGATGGCGAGGTGACACCAATGAACATGCAGGTCTCCAATGTCATAGCACCGCCGGCGCCAAAGCGTCTGGCCGAAATGCAGCTCCCCATCGTGATGATGCGGGACATACTTCTGAAGACTATGTTCCGGAAGAACGTCGATATGGTCTCGGAAATCGCCAAGGCAATCTGCCTGCCTTCTGCTGTGACGCAGGAGCTTGTCGATATGGGCCGCGAACAGCGCCTGATCGAGGCGACCGGGACGCTCAATGCGAATAGCGGCAATGAGATGGGCTACCAATTGACCGAGGCCGGCAAATCCCGCGCGCTCGATGCTTTGTCCCAGTCGGAGTACTACGGAGCGATGCCTGTACCGCTTGATGTCTATCGCGAACAAGTGGAACGCCAATCGATCAAGAACGTGCAGATTACGCGCGAACAACTCACCAAGGCGATGGGACACCTGATCCTGCCTGATAGTCTTCTCGATCATCTTGGCCCCGCAGTCGGATCCGGGCGTTCGATCCTCATGTATGGCCCGCCGGGCAACGGGAAATCTTCTATTTCCAACGGCATACGTGATGCGATGGGCGACAAGATCTATGTTCCGCGCGCGATTGAATATGCCGGACAAGTCATCACGGTCTATGACCCGATTGTGCATTCCGCCGCCGAAGCCGACGAGGATGACAAGACCTCGCTACGTCGTGTCGGTCGGTTCGACAGCCGCTATGTCAAATGCGAGCGCCCCACGGTGATCACCGGCGGGGAGCTTTCTCTCAATATGCTGGACCTGGTCTACAACCCAACCGCGCGCACCTATCAGGCGCCGCTACAGCTCAAATCCACGGGCGGAATCTTTATCGTCGACGACCTCGGACGTCAGGAAGAGCCGCCACAGGCGCTCGTGAACCGTTGGATCGTTCCGCTCGAAGAAGGCAAGGACATCCTCGCGCTACAATCAGGCGAAAAATTCGAAGTGCCCTTTGACACGCTTGTGATTTTCTCAACCAACTTTCACCCGAACGAGATTTTCGACCAAGCCGCGCTTCGCAGGATTTTCTTTAAGATCAAGATTGACGGACCGAGCCAGGAGAACTTCCTCAAGATTTTTGCACTCGTCGCGAAGAAGAAGAAAGTGCCCCTCGACGAAGCCTCGCTGATCTACCTGCTCAAAGAAAAATACCCGGCGATCGACAATGTCTACGCCAACTACCAGCCGATTTTCCTCATCGATCAGATCATTTCGATCTGTCAGTTCGAAGGCATCCCTTATCAGATGAACCCTGATCTGATTGATCGCGCATGGGCCAATATGTTCGTGAAAGATGAACACATCGTGAAATGAGGGGGCGTCCCCAGTTGGTCAGGGAACAAAGAGCGACTTCATTGCTGTCATGCTTGCACCGCGATCTCCTTGAGCGACATCCGCAATCGCCTGCCCAGCCTCAATCGGATACCCGGCCTCACGAAGCCGGGTCAAACCCTCTTGAAGATCAACCCCGGCAATGGCGATGACATGCTCCACAGGAGCGTCAGACAACGCGCGCATGACATGGGGAACGGGGCTGCCGCCCCCTGCGTCGACCGGTACAAAAGACAAGAGAAGCGCACCCGCCGCCACGACCATAATCCCCAACGCGACAGGGCGTTTGAAATAGATCTGAAACGCGCGCCAGTTCAACAGCACATGCGCTCCGACCGCAACCAACATGGCCCACCCTGCCCATTCGTGCAGAAGCTTGTTAAGCCCTTCATCCAGATGGAAAAACATCAAAGTGCCGGTCACCCCCATGACAAGGAAACTTCCGATTGTGAGTGGTGTCGCCCATTTACGTAGATACATGGTTCTTGCTCTCCGAAACCTGTTTCAATCGTATAACGTGGCAGGGGCAAATTCCGTCGCCACGAGAGCGCATTTTCCCAAGTTCTAAAGGTCGAAAAACAAATGCCCGGCGTTGCGCTATATGGAGAATTGCGTCATGACGGATGGATGACAGATCATCTACGTGCCTTGCTTGTTCATTTGTTTACTGCGACCGGTGCCGTGTTTGCCATGTTGGCGATGTTGGCGGCGGTGGACGAGAAGTGGAGCTTGATGTTCCTCTGGCTCGTTGTGGCCTTTGCGGTGGATGGGCTTGATGGGCCGATGGCGCGGAAATATGACGTCAAGACCAACGCACCAGAGTTCGATGGCGTCCTTCTTGATCTCATCATCGACTACCTGACCTATGTCTTTATCCCCGCCTTCGCGCTTTTCAAATCCGACCTGATGGGCGGCTGGACCGGGTGGGCGTCGATCATCGTGATCACCTTTGCCTCGGCCATGTATTTTGCCGACACCCGCATGAAAACAAAGGATAATTCCTTTCACGGCTTTCCCGGCTGCTGGAACATGCTGGTGCTCGTGATCTTTGCGTTGGAGCCGAATTTCTGGGTCTCGTTCGCGCTTGTGGCTTTGCTTGCGGTGGCGATGTTCCTGCCGCTCAAGTTCATCCATCCGGTGCGCACAGAGCGGTGGCGTAACGTGTCGCTGCCGGTGGCGTTTGCCTGGACCTTCTTCGCGGGATGGGCGGCTTGGGTTGATTTTCACCCCGAGAGCTGGGCCCATTGGGGGCTTGTCGTGACCTCGATCTATCTCTTGTTCGCAGGCATCGCGCAGCAGATTTTTCCGGCAAAATAGCGCGTCTGTATCACGTCGGTATTACGTCGGTATTGCGTATGTGCGCATTTCAGATGAGCAGTCCCGCCGCGCCTTCGAGGCGCAGCAGCGTCACCTTCGTCTCGACACCGCCCCCTCCGGAAAACCCTGTCAGGCCTTTCGCCCCCATGACCCTGTGACAGGGAATGAGGATCGGGATCGGGTTTGCACCGCAGGCCTGCCCCACGGCCTGCGCCGGGACGCCAAGGTCGCGGGCAATCTCGCCATAGGTCCGGGTATAGCCAAAGGGGATCGCAAGCATGGCATCGCAGACCGCGCGCTGAAATTCGCTCCTGTCGACATGGAGCGGGATATCGAACGCTTCGCGGGTGCCGGCGAAATAGGCGGCAAGCTGGGCCTCGGCCTCGAGGAGGAGCGGAGTGGAGTCCCGCGCGCCCTGCCCCCAAGCAAGCCGCGTGATCGCGCCGTCGCTCTCGACAAGGCGCAGGGCGCCGACCGGGCTGTCTATCGTGCGTTCTGTCATGAGATGACCGTGGCCCAGAAAAAAACGCCCCGCAAGCGGGACGTTTTCTGAGTGCATCAACAGGTCTGCGCGATCTAGCCGAGCGCGTCGCTACAGCGGCCGCAGACGCCCGTATGTGCGTGACGGCCCACATCAGGGAGGATTTTCCAGCAACGCTGGCATTTCTCGCCCTCGGCTTTCTCGAACACCACGCCCACGCCTTCGACTTCCGGCAGGCGGAAGGCTTCGGCAGGCATCGGATCGCCGGTCAGGCGAATGTCAGACGTGATGCAGATATCAGCGAAGTTCACCGACTTCAGCGCCTCGAGCACCTCGGCCTCGCGCACATGGACGACGGGCGATGCTTCGAGCGACGCACCGATGACCTTATCCGTGCGCTGCACTTCGAGGGCGGCGGTCACGGCACGACGCGCCTCGCGCACCTTGGCCCATTTCGCGGCAAGCGGCTCGTCGATCCAATCGGCGGGCGTCTCTGGGATATCGGTCAGGTGCACCGACGCGCCCTCACCCGGGAAGCGTTCGAGCCAGACCTCTTCCATCGTGAAGGTCAGAACCGGCGCAAGCCATGTGGTCAGACGATGGAACAGGAGATCAAGCACGGTATGCGCGGCGCGGCGACGCGCAGTGTCGCCATCGCAATAAAGCGCGTCCTTGCGGATATCGAAGTAGAACGCCGAAAGCTCGACCGTGGCAAAGTTGAAGATCGCGCTAAAGACGCCTTGGAAGTCATAGGCGTTGTAGCCAGTGCGAACCTTGTGATCCAACTCGGCCAGGCGATGCAGAACCCAGCGTTCCAGTTCGGGCATATCGGCAGGTTCAACGCGGTCTTTCTCGTCGAAATGCGCGAGCGCGCCGAGCATGAAACGCATGGTGTTGCGCAGGCGGCGATAGCTGTCGGCGGTCCCTTTGAGGATTTCCGGGCCGATCCGCTGGTCGTTGGTATAGTCGGTCTGGGCCACCCAGAGGCGCAGGATATCGGCGCCATATTGCTTGACCACTTCCTCGGGCACGATGGTGTTGCCCAAGGATTTGGACATCTTGTTGCCCTTCTCATCGAGCGTGAACCCGTGAGTCAGCACGCCACGATAGGGCGCGCGGCCCTTGGTGCCGCAGGCCTGAAGCATAGAAGAATGGAACCAACCACGGTGTTGGTCGGTGCCTTCGAGGTAAAGATCGGCGATGCCATCCGGGACGCCATCTTCGCGGTCACGCAGCACGAAAGCGTGGGTCGAGCCAGAATCGAACCACACGTCGAGCACATCAAAGATTTGATCGTAATCGTCGGCGTTGTAGTCGTTGCCGAGGAAGCGCTCCTTGGCGCCGTCCAGATACCAAGCGTCCGCACCTTCGGCCTCGAAAGCTTCGCAGATGCGGGCGTTCACGGCATCGTCGCGCAAGAGGAAGTCCGGATCCGTCGGCAGCGCGCCTTTCTTGACAAAGCAGGTCAGCGGCACGCCCCAGGCGCGTTGACGCGACAGCACCCAGTCGGGGCGCGCTTCGATCATCGAATAGAGGCGGTTGCGGCCCGTCTTCGGCGTCCAAGTGACGAGTTCGTCGATGGATTTCAGGGCACGATCGCGGATCGTCTTGCCGTAGGTATCCTGTCCGTCGCCGACCTCGCGGTCGATGGCGGCGAACCATTGCGGTGTGTTGCGGTAGATGACCGGGGCCTTGGAGCGCCAGCTATGGGGGTAGCTGTGCTTGATCTTGCCTCGGGCGAGAAGACCGCCCACTTCGGCCAGTTTGGACATGACAGCGCCGTTCGCGTCGCCTTCCCAATCGCCTTTCTTGGCCTTGGCACGCAGGATGCGCTTGCCACCAAAGAACGGCAGGTCTTCGCGGAAAGAGCCATCGTCCATGACGTTATAGGTGATGACCTGTTTGAGCATCCCGAGATCGCGGTAAAGTTCGAATTCTTCCATACCGTGCGAAGGGGCGCAGTGCACAAAGCCGGTGCCTTCTTCGTCGGTGACAAAATCGGCGGCGCGGAAGTCGCGCAGGTCGTCCCATTCGCCCTTGGCCCCTTCGGCCCCGGCAAGCGGGTGGCGCAGGGTCAGGCCCGCAAGCTCCGAGGTCGGCACATCGCGCACACGGGTCCACATGTCGTCGTCAAGACGCGCGCGGCCCATTACGTCGCCAGCAAGCTTGTCGGCGAGCAAGAAGCGCTCGCCCGGCTTGGCCCAACATTCCTCGGGCGTGGAGGTCACCTCATAGAGGCCGTAGGAATAGTCCTCGCCAAAGACCACCGCCTTGTTCGAGGGGATGGTCCAGGGGGTGGTGGTCCAGATGACCACGTTGGCGCCGCTGAGGTCACCCTCGGTCGCGACGGGGAATTTCACCCAGATGGTGAAGCTCTCCTTGTCGTGGTATTCCACCTCGGCCTCGGCCAGCGCGGTTTCCTCGACAGGCGACCACATGACCGGTTTGGAGCCTTGGTAGAGCGTGCCGTTCATGAGGAATTTCATAAACTCCTCGGCGATGACGCGCTCGGCGTGGAAATCCATCGTCAGGTAGGGCTTTTCCCATTTGCCGGTGATGCCGAGGCGCTTGAACTCGTCGCGCTGGATATCGATCCAGCCGGCGGCGAAATCGCGGCATTCCTTGCGGAATTCGACCACGTCAACCTCGTCCTTGTCTTTGCCCTTGGCGCGGTACTGTTCCTCGATCTTCCATTCGATCGGCAACCCGTGGCAATCCCAGCCCGGCACATAGCGCGCATCGCGGCCAAGCATCTGCTGGCTACGGACGATGAAGTCCTTGAGGATCTTGTTGAGCGCGTGGCCGATATGCAGATGACCATTGGCATAGGGGGGGCCGTCATGGAGGATAAAGGGGGCCCGCCCCTCTTTCTCGCGCAGGCGGTCATAGATACCGATTTCGGCCCAGCGGGCGAGCCATTCCGGCTCGCGCTTGGGCAGTCCCGCGCGCATGGGGAAATCGGTTTTGGGAAGGTTCAGCGTGTCTTTGTAGTCAGGCGTCTCGGCGCACATCTTTCGGCGTCCTTGCGGTTCGGATCATGTTGGGAAGTGTGAAAGTCGGCGCGGTTTCCCATACGCCTTGTCCCGGCGGCTCGTTTGGTTCAGAGCGCCGGGCATGTAATTCGAATAATGATCGCGAAATGGCGGGTCATGGGGCGCGTTATAGGCCTGTGCCGCAAGCGCGGCAAGGCGGAACTGGCGCGGCCGAGGCTCAGACGTTGAAGAGGCTCCCGACTCCGAAGGCGATCAGCGCGGCGACCCCACCGATGAGCAAGGTCTCGAGCCCGGAGCGCCACCACGGCACAAGCGCCCAACGGCTTTTGAGGGCGCCAATACCGAAGAAGACGAAGGCGGTCAGGATCGAGGCAAGGCGAAAGGCGTTCTCCATGCCAAAGACGAAGGGCAAGAGCGGGATCACACCAGCCACGAGGAAGGCAGCAAAGGTCGCCAAGGCTGCGTGAAATGGATGCGGGTCGACAGAGGAGATGCCGTATTCGCCCTCGAGCATGAGCTGGACCGAGGCCTCTTCGTCCTTGAAGATCGCATCGGTCGCGGCCTCGAGCACAGGCCCCTCCAGCCCCTTGAGGCGCAGGATTTCCCGAATTTCGCGGCGTTCACCTTCGGGATGGTCGCGCAAATGGCGGCGTTCGACGGCACGCAGGCGCTCGGCGTCATCGAGTTCAGCCTTAGTGCCGGAGTAATTGCCGACCGCCATGGAAAACCCGTCCGCGAGCACGTTGGCAAAGCCGAGCGCGACGATGATAAAAGGCGAGAGCCCCGCCCCGGCGACGCCTGCGACGATGGCAAAGGTCGTCACCGAGCCGTCAATCGCACCATAGACCACATCGCGCAGGTATCCGCGCCCTTGTGGTGCGCCAATACGCTGTTCTACTTCTGCTTGGCTGTGTCCGTGCTCGGTCATGTGGGCAGAGTGCCAAAGCCCGGCGTGAGGGTCTACTCCAAAGGCCACCCACGTGGCGAAATGGCCTATTTTCCCCGCAAGGCACAAGGCGCAGACTGCGCCTTCTTTCAAAGGAGCGCGAAATGAACAACCCGTTGCAGCTATTTGAGATTACACCCGGACAAATCGACGACGTGATGCGCCTGTTCTATGCCCGAATCCGCCAGCATGAAGTTCTTGGGCCGGTTTTCTCGGCGCATATCAAGGACGGGGCGTGGCCCGCACATGAGGCCAAAATCGCCGGGTTCTGGCGCAATGCGATCCTTAAGGAACGGAGCTATTCCGGGAGCCCGATGATGGCGCATATGCAAAGCCCGCATGTGCAGCCCGAACACTTCGAACTCTGGCTCGGACTCTTCGATGAAACCCTCGCCGAAACCCTGCCTGAGCCGACCAGAACCCAGTTTTCGGCGCTGGCCCACCGGATTGGCAAGGGACTGCGCCTCGGTCTTCAGCAGGTCCGTCAGACCAAGGCGGCGCCGCCCGTTCTGGACTAGGGTCAGCCCCCGAAAAAGCCGGTCAGCGCGCGTTTCACGATGCCACTGACCGAGGGGCGGCGGGCGCGTGTGAAGGGCATGGGGCGGCAGACTTCCATCGCCGCAACGCCGACTCGCGCAGTCAGGGCGCCATTCACCAGGCCTTCGCCAAAGCGGCGGCTCAGTTTGGACAGCACCCCGCCCCCGGCAAGCGAGCCGAGCATGTCATCACCAATCGCCACCGCGCCTGTTGCGACAAGGTGAGTCATCACCGCGCGCAGAAGGCGCCAGCTTCCGAGGGTGCCGGCGCGTCCGCCATAGATCTCGGCAATGCGACGGATCATGCGGATGTTGGTGCCAAGCGCTGTCACCACATCGACAAGCGCCAGAGGGACAAGCGCCGTCACCGTGGCGACCTGCCGCGAGGCGGCCTCGATCTCACGCGTGGCGGCCTTGTCGAGGGGGGCGAGAAGCTCTGTCTCGGCCAATGCGAGTAGCGCATCGCCGTCCATCACCTCTCCCTTACGTTCTGCAAGGCGGGCACGGCCCCATTCTGTATCGGGACGACCGCGATAGAACCGGTCAAGCGTCTCGACCATATCCCGGGCAGCTTTGGTCTCTCCGCTGGCCAGCGCAGCCTCGGCCGCGTGGCGCAGGGAATCGACACGGCGCAGGCGCGCAAATCCCGCGATCTCTCGTAGGGCGATCATCAAGACCACGAGGAGGAACACACAGACAAGCGCCGTCACACCCCAACCAAGGATTGGTGTGCGTTCAAGAAGCGCGGTGATGAACTCCCAAGCGGTCAGCGACACCACAGTGCCAAGCAAAAGACCGAGCAGCCCCCAGAACCAACGCGCGAGCCGGGACGGAGGGCGGGCGGCCAGGCGGCTCGCCATGACCATCGCCTGCCCTTCTGGCGTCGGGGACGCCAGGTCCGGCACTGGCGCGGCCTCTTGCACGGAAGGCGCGGCGTCCTTGTCTTCGAGGTCGATCAGAACGGGGCCATTGGTCATAGCCGGTCTCCCAAGAGGAATTCCGCCGCGCGGTCGAGGCGGATATGCGGAGGGCCTTCACCCGGTTTGAGCGTCAGGCGCGCGGGCGCGAATTGCATCGCCCGGAAATCCCCGTCGAGCCATTTCTCGGCCCCGTCGCGCGCCGGGGTCAGGAGTTGGGACGGATCATCCGGCAAGCGACCGGGGTAGAAGGCGGCCTGTTTGCCGGTCTCGAGCAACGTACCACGCACGCAATCGAGGGTGCGGCCGTCATGGCGCAGGCTGTCTTCGGTCGTGGCCCGCACCGAGGCCAGCGCAAGCGCGTCGGTCGCGGCACCTGCAAATTCCGCGCGCGAGGCGGCGTCGCGGGTCAGGGCCTGCATGATCGCGGTGAGCTGGGGGTGTTGGGTATGGTGCAGGTGGTCGGCCTTGGTCGCGGCAAAGAGGATCTTGTCGACGCGACGCCCCCTCAGGAGGCGCGAGAGGAAACTATTGGTACCGGGACGGAAGGCCGTCAGGATATCGGCCATCGCACCGCGCATATCTTCGACCGCGCGTGGACCGCGATGGATCGCGCCGAGCGCATCGACGAGAACGATCTGACGGTCGATGCGGGCGAAATGATCGCGGAAGAACGGTTTGACGACACGCGCCTTGTAAGCCTCAAAGCGGCGCTCCATCTCGCGCCAGAGGCAGCGGCGGGGCGCGCCGGTCTCGGGCGGCAGGGGCGCAAAGGTGAGAACGGGCGAGCCTTCGAGATCACCGGGCAGGAGGAAACGGCCCGGTGTGCAATCATAGACCCCGGCATCGCGCGCGGCATTGAGATAGGTCGTAAAGGCCGCGGCGAGGCGTTGGGCAACGGGTTCGTCAAGCGGCGCAAGCGCATCCGTTTCGCGCAACGCGGTGCGGAAGGGTAGCGCCTCTTCGCGGGTCTCGAGCCGGGCGAGGGTCTCGGCGGACCACTCGGCATAGCTTTTGTCGAGCAGCGCAAGGTCAAGGAGCCACTCGCCGGGATAGTCCACGATGTCGATATGCACGGTACGCGGCCCCTGCACGCCGCCAAGGAGACCCGTGGGCCGAACCTTGAGCGACAGGCGTAACTCGCTCACGGCGCGGGTGCTTTCGGGCCAATGCGGATCGGGACGTGTGAGCGCGGCGAGATGGGTTTCGTAGTCGAACCGGGGAATGGTGTCGTCAGGTTGGGGTTGCAGGTGGGCAGCGGTGATACGCGCATCGGCCACGGCAGAAAGGCCGGGCATCCGCCCGCGATCTAGGAGGTTGGCGACCAGAGAGGTGATGAACACCGTCTTGCCCGACCGCGCAAGCCCCGTCACACCGAGCCGGATCACCGGCTCGAAGAAGGTCTCGGAGATGGTGTCGCCGACGGATTCGACGCTGCGCGTCAGGCCGTCGGCAAGGGTTGAGATGACCACGCGGCCCCCTGTGTTTGCTTCGCTCTCAAGCTATGTGTCGGCGCGTAACATTGCTAGGGGGGAGTCTGGCCCATGTCCTCCCCCTCTTTTCGCGGCGCGCAACATGGGCTATGCGCAGGCCATGCCAAGATATGCCCTCAAAGTCGAATACCACGGAGCGCCCTTTGCCGGATGGCAAAGACAGGCCGATCAGCCCTCGGTTCAGGGCGCGATTGAGGCTGCGCTGGCACGGCTTGAGCCGGGGCCGCACACGATAGCGGCCGCCGGGCGCACGGATGCAGGGGTACATGGCCTGGCGCAGGTGGCGCATTGCGATATGGAAAAGGACTGGGAACCGTTCCGCCTTTCGGAAGCGCTCAACCATCATCTGAAACCGAATCCTGTGGCCATTGTTGCCGCGGCGCGGGTGGACGAGGACTGGCACGCGCGGTTCTCGGCGGCGGAGCGGCGGTATCTATTTCGCATCCTCATGCGCCGCGCCCCTGCGACGCATCAGGCGGGACTGGTCTGGCAGATCAATCACAGCCTAGATGCTGAAGCGATGCAGGCCGGGGCGGATTTTCTCATCGGCCATCACGACTTCACCACCTTCCGCAGTTCGATCTGTCAGTCGGCCAGCCCGGTCAAAACGCTCGATGCGTTGCGGGTCGAGCGGGTTGAAACGCTTTGGGGGCCTGAGATGCATTTCCATGTGCGGGCGCGGTCGTTCCTGCACAATCAGGTACGCAGTTTCGTCGGGACTCTGGAGCGCGTTGGCGCGGGGGCATGGACACCCGATCAGGTACGCGAGGCGCTCGAGGCACGGGATCGGGCGGCCTGTGGTCCAGTTTGCCCGCCGCAGGGGCTTTACCTTGCCGGGGTCGGCTACCCGGAAGACCCGTTCGCCTAAGGTCAGTCGAGCGTTTTTTACCGCGCGCCCCTTGACCAACTGGTCAGGGTTGGGGATTGCTAGGATACTGCTTGCAAGAGGTCAGCCATGTATCAACCCGCCATCACCGGCACCGGTGTCTTCACCCCGGAACAGGTCATCACCAACGACGAACTTGTCGTCGCGTTCAATGCCTATGCCGATCGGATGAACGCAAAGAACGCCGAGGCCATCGCGGCGGGCGAAATGGCTCCGATGGAACATTCCTCGTCGGAGTTCATCTTCAAGGCCTCGGGAATCGAACAACGCTATGTGATCGACAAGAGCGGGGTTCTTGATCCGGAGGTCATGCATCCGCATCTGCGCCAGCGCAGTGATGATGAGCTTTCGCTGATGGCAGAGATGGCGCTCGATGCCTGCCAGAAGGCGCTCGATATGGCGGGCATCGCGGCGGAAGAGATCGACCTTGTGATCTGTGCCGCCTCCAACATGGAGCGCGCCTACCCGGCGATTGCCATCGAAATCCAGAAGGCGCTTGGCGCGGGCGGATTTGCCTTTGACATGAACGTCGCCTGTTCCTCGGCCACCTTCGGCATTCAGGCGGCGGCGGACATGGTGCGGTCCGGCTCGGCCACCAAGGCCATCGTCGTCAATCCCGAGATCTGCTCGGGGCACCTCGAGTGGCGCGACCGGGATTGCCATTTCATCTTTGGCGACGTGGCGACGGCAACAGTCATTGAGCGCGCGGAAGATGCCAAGGGCGCGCGGTTCGATATCCTCTCGACCCGTTGCGCGACGGAATTCTCCAACAATATCCGCAACAATAACGGTTTTCTGCGCCGCTCGCGTCCGTCCGGTGTCGAGGATCGGCGCGATATGCAGTTCATGCAAAACGGCCGCAAGGTCTTTAAGGAAGTGGTGCCGATGGTGTCGGCGCATATCCTTGCCCATCTCGACGACGAGGGCTTTGGCGGCGAGAACCTGCGCCGGCTCTGGCTTCATCAGGCGAACAAATCGATGAATGATTTCATCGGCAAGAAGGTCATGGGCCGCACGCCGGAACGCGAGGAACAGCCGAACATCCTTCAGGACTATGCCAACACGTCTTCGGCCGGGTCCATTATCGCATTCGCGAAATATTCCGACGATCTCGACCCCGGCGATCTTGGGCTCGTGTGTTCTTTCGGGGCGGGCTATTCGGTCGGGTCTGTCCTGCTACGGCGCGAGGCCTGAGAGCCAAAGATCAGACGGTCTCTTCTTCGAGGTGCAGTTTCATGTCGATCAGCACCTGCTGAAGCGCGACAGTTTCCTTGAGAAGGCGCTTGGCCTCGTTCACGGTAATGATCCCGTCTTCGATCGACTGGCTATATTCGGCCATCAGCATGGCGAACCGCTGGCTCAGGGCGACCACATCGGAATTGACCCCACCTTCGCGATCGTTCTTGCGGCGGTCGTCATAGGAAAGGGTGATGCGCTTCAACTCGGCCAGAGCCGCCGTAACATGGGGGTAAGACGAGGCTTCTTCGAGGAGGGCGACCGCATCAATCGGCATGAACCGGTCTTCGTGCTCGGGATGTTGCGAGTAGTAGCGTCCGAGCGTGGCCTTGGATTTTCCCGTCAGCTCGCAAGCGGCCTCGATCCCAACATCCTTGACCAGAGCCTCGGAGTGCTTCTTCAGGTACGACCCGATCGCGTTCATGCTCTTCTACCCCCGAAACGAATAATCCCCTTAGCGCATGGGGAAACCTGCAATTTGTTTCCCCTTAAAGACTTACATTCATAATGTCATTGGTAAAGTGTTCACATGCGGAAACGCGTGGACATTCGGGCACAATCCCTCGGACACGTGCTCGGAGTGTAGGGGCGTCCATATGCGAACAAGTCTCGTAGCAGGCGACCTGTCTACATCGTTGCGAGTGGCGCTTTCCAGCCATCCCCAGAGACCCTGTCTCCTGGAAAGCTTGAGTTAAGAGTAGACGGCAGGTTCGGGGCGATCGTGGATGCGATCGCCTCGGCCCCGCCTCGCCCACCAGAGCCTCTTGCATCCAAGCCCTTCGCCAGCCTATGACCGCGCCATGGCCAAGCTCTACTTTCAGTATTCGACAATGAACGCCGGCAAATCGACGGTGCTCTTGCAAGCCGCGCATAACTACCGCGAACGCGGCATGGAGACCTACCTTCTGACTGCGGCGCTAGATACGCGCGCCGGTCGCGGCAAGATCGCGTCACGGATCGGGATTGAAAGCCCGGCGGTTGGGTTTGGCCCCGAAGACGATCTATTCGCGATGATCGAGGCCCGGCTTGACGAAGGGCCCTGCGCCTGTGTGTTCCTTGACGAGGCGCAGTTTCTCGAGGAGGCGCAAGTCTGGCAATTGGCACGGGCCGTGGACGATCTTGGCGTGCCGGTCATGTGCTACGGGCTGCGCGTCGATTTCCGGGGCAAACTCTTTCCCGGCTCTGCCGCGTTGCTCGCCCTTGCCGACGAAATGCGCGAAGTGCGCACGATCTGTCACTGCGGCAAGAAAGCGACGATGGTGGTGCGGCTCGATGAGGCTGGAGACGTGCTGCATGACGGTGCACAGGTGCAGATCGGCGGCAATGAAAGCTATGTTTCCCTCTGCCGCCGTCATTGGCGTGAAGCGATGGACGACGGATCAGACGGCGTTCGGTAACGGCGCTCCGATGGCAAAGGCGGCAAGGTTTTCCACGGCCATCAACCCCATGCCGGTCCGCACTTCGAGCGCGGCGGTGCCAAGATGGGGTAGAAGCACCACGTCTTCCATCTGTTTCAGCGCGTCCGGAACGATGGGTTCCTGTTCATAGACATCAAGCCCCGCGCCGCCAATGGCCCCACTTTCAAGCGCGGTGATAAGGGCGGCTTCGTCGACGACATCGCCGCGCGAGATGTTGATGAAATGCGCGTGAGGCTGCATCGCTGCAAAGATACCGGCATCCATTAGGTGCCGCGTCTCGGCCCCACCGGGCACCGCCGCCACGAGAATGTCGACCTCAGCCGCGAGTTCGTGGAGGTTGTCCACACGGGTCGCGTCAAAGGGCAAGTCCTTCGGCGAGCGATTGAAATATCGCACTGCCATACCGAACCCGAGGTGACAGCGCTTGGCGATGGCCTGACCGATGCGCCCCATGCCGACAATGCCGACCGTCTTGCCTGAAAGGTGCAGCCCGAGCATCTGGGTCGGGTGCCAGCCACTCCAAGCCCCGGCGCGCACCAACCGTTCGCCTTCGCCCGCGCGGCGAGCACTCATCAGCATCAAGGTCAGGGCGATATCGGCAGTGGCGTCGGTCACCGCGCCAGGCGTGTTGGTCACAGCAATCCCGGCAGCGCGGGCGGCGGTTACATCGATATGGTTATACCCGACGCCAAAGTTCGCGAGGATACGACAGCGCGGGGCGGGCACGGCGGCAAAGACCTCGGCACCGTAGAGATCTCCAAGGGTCGGCAAGACGGCATCGTAGTCCTGCAAGGACACACGCATCTCGTCCGGGGACATCGGCGCGTTGCTCGTCCTGACGGTCACATCCCAAGCCTCGCGGGCCTTGTCGATGACGAGGTCGGGCAACGGGCGTGTCACGAACAGCCGTTTCAATGCATTCTCCCGCCGCTTGGCACGGGTTGATCTGGGCCGATAAGGACGATTTCGCCATCTGCATCCGGCAAACCGAGAACAAGGATTTCCGACATGAACTTGCCGATCTGGCGAGGGGGAAAATTGACCACGGCCATGACCTGTTTACCGACAAGGGCCTCGGGATCGTAGTGCTTGGTGATCTGGGCAGAGCTTTTGCGCTCGCCAATCTCATCGCCAAAATCGACCCAGAGCTTGATCGCGGGTTTGCGCGCCTCCGGGTAGGGCTCGGCGCGGGTCACAGTGCCAACACGGATGTCGACTTTGAGGAAGTCGTCAAAGGAAATCTCAGCCATTGGCCAGCTCCCGCGAGCGATCTGCTGCTGCTGCGACGGTCTTGCGGATCAATGGCGGCAGGCCGGTTTCGGCGTTCATCAACACCTCAAGACCAGCTTGTGTCGTGCCGTTAGGGCTCGTCACGTTGACGCGCAGTTGCGCGGGCGTCTCATCCGCGGCCTCGGCCAGCGCCCCTGCCCCGGCCACGGTCGCCTTGGCGAGCGCCATGGCAAGATCGGGCGCGAGACCTTGCGCTTCGCCCGCTGCAGCCATGCATTCGATCATATGGAAAACGTAGGCAGGGCCAGAGCCGCTCACGCCGGTGACCGCATCCATTTGGTTTTCGCTCTCGAGGCGAACGACCTGTCCCACGGCCTTGAGCAAGCTTTCGGCAAGATCGAGCATATCGGCACTAGCGCGGGCGTTGCCGATGATCGCGGTGATGCCCCGCCCGACGGCTGCGGGCGTGTTCGGCATGGCGCGGATGATCGGAGTGTCGCTTCCGAGCATGTCTTCGTAGGTGGCGCAACCGATCCCAGCCGCAACCGAAATGAAGAGCGTTTCGCCATTGCCCATCGGTTCGAGCACCGGAAGCGCCTCGGCCATGACCTGCGGTTTGACCGCGACAAGGACGATGGCGGGTTTCGCGGGCAGCGTTTCATTGACGTTCACGCCAGAACCTTTGACCCAATCGCTCGGGAACGGATCCTGCACCCAGACAGAGTTTGCAGGAAGTCCGCCCGCGAGCCAGCCCTCGAGCATGGCCGATCCCATTTTGCCACATCCGAGCAGAACCAAACCCCGCTCGGCGACATGTTTCATATCCATGATGTCCCCCTGTTCGTATTTGGGGGGAAGTGTTACGCGCGACCGTAAGCCTCTGCAATGGCGACCTGCATCGCGTCCTCGACCTTGCGGTCGCCCCACACGACAAGCTGAAACGCGGGGTAGAAGCGTTCGGCGCTCAGGACGGCGGCACGGATCATCGTATCAACCTGATCGGGGCTCGCCATCTGGCCGCCCGCAAGGACGAGGCCGTAGCGATAGATCATCAGCTTTTGCTCGGCCCAGAAGGTAAACGCCCCGGCCCAGCATTCGTCGTTGACCGCGTTGAGCGCCGCGTGTAGTGCGCTCAGCTTCTCTTCGGGCGGCTCCATCTCAAAGGAACACACGAGGCGAAGCGTTTCATCATAGTGGGACCAGGCAAGGGTGATCGAGTAGGTGCGCCACTGTCCTTCAACAGCCATCGCGATCTGATCGTCCCCGAGTCTGTCAAAGCTCCAGTCGTGGTGCTCTGCGATATGCTCGACGATGTCGATCGGGTGAATATCTTCTTCGAAGAACTGCTCAGACAATGCCATGGCGCCACCTCTTTCTCTCTTGCGCCGGGGGAATGGCAGCGCCCCTAGCGCTTGGTGCCTGCTCTAGGGACAGCGGGATTTTCCGCCTCCCTTACTAGATATGGTGGCGGTAGAGAGGGTCTGCTGTAAAGCAAAATATTTGTGGATAACGCAATAAGTTGTGGATTAATCGCACCGAGGCACAAGAAACTGTCACATACCACAGAGAGCGCCGGGCGCGTTTCCCTTGTTGGAAAACCCGCAGAACGCGCAACCTATGGCGCTATCGAAAGACGATCTAGCCGGCGCTTCTGGCGGTAATGCGGGCCCCGTCCACGAGCGTCGCCGATGGGTAGAGAACAACCTCTGCTCCCACGTCGAGCCCGTCGAGAATCTGCGCGGAAAACCCGTTGTTGCGTCCGATTTCGATGGGTGTCAGGACCGCATGTCCCTCGCGGATGACGAAGACGGCCCAGCCGTCATCATGACGAAACAAGGCACTTGAAGGGGCGATGAGCGTGTCCTCATCCTGCCAGACGATGATGCGGGCTTCGACGCGGAACCCATGGCCTAGCCCGCCACGCTGTTCCGGTGGATCGGTGAAGCGGATCACAGAGTTGACCCGTTGTTCTTCGACGCCGAGCGCGGAGAACTTGGTAAATCCGAAGGGGTCAATCCGTTCCACCATACCATTCAACACGCCGTCGCCGCCCCAATTGTCGATCTCGACAGGATCGCCGATTGCGACACGCACGGCATCGCTGCTCAGCAACTCGACCACAACTTCGAGATCATTCGCGGTATCGCCGATCTCGAGCACCGGCGTACCGGCCGGAAGGATGGTTTCGCTTTCTTGGATCACCCGCAGCACCACACCAGTGATCGGAGATGGCAGGTCAATGGCCTCGCTGGCGCTTCTGGCTTGGCCGATATTGTCAAAGGAGATCAAATTGGCTTCGGCGTTGTTGAGGTCGGCGACCCGCATCGAGATGGCCGCGCGGGCGGTATCGACCACGGCCTGCGCCGTCCGCATCGCGCTTTCCGACCGTTCCATCGCAGCCTGTGAGATATTGCCTTGCGCAAAGAGCTTGCGGGCACGTTCAAGGGCGGTTTGGGCGAGGTCGCGATCTGAAAGGGCCTTGTTCAGGTCAGCCTCGGCAACGCGCAACGCGGCCTTGGCCGAGTCGATAGCGGCTCCGGCCTGTTCCCGCGTCCGGATATCGAGCGCGGCAGGGTTGGTGGGCAACATGCGTGCGACGATGGTTTCGCCCTGCGTCACACGATCGCCGGGCTGAAGGTCCACGCGCAAGAGATGGCCCGCGATGGGTGTCGAGACCACATAGGGGTCGCGCACCTGTGTGCGGGCCTCTTCATCCACGGTCAGCCGCATGGCACCGCGTTTGACCGTGCCGAGGTCGACCTCGGTCGGTTGTGGCCAGAAGGCTGCGGCAAGCGCCGCCGCGACCAGCCCGACAACCCCGATCATGAGCACATTTCTCGATTTCCGCGTCGCCATTTTCGCCTCACTCTCTTGTCTTCAGGGTCTCCACGAGGTCGACCTTGTCAATATCCCGTCGCACCAAAGCCCCCGACACAACCGTCGCCAGAAGCACGGCCACCCCCGCCGCACCGAAGGCATCTGGGCGGAATCCCGTCGGGATCTGGTAGAGGTCGGTGCTAAATCCGGCAGCGATCAGGAAAGACAGGTAGTAGCCGATCCCAACACCAAGCGGCACTGCCAATAGCACCACCACGACCAACTCACCGAGCAGCACATAAGAGGTTTCGCCGCGCGTGAACCCCATGACCCGTAAGCTCGCCAGATCGCGGGATTGCTCGCCAAACGCGATGCGGGCGGCGTTATAGACAATGCCGAATGTGATGATCCCAGCAATCGCCGCCATCACATAGCGCATTGCGCCCGCGCCCGTATCCATGAGCTTTTGCATCGCGGCGCGGGCGTCTTCGCGCTGTGTCACGCCAGCGACTGTCGGCATATCCTTCAGCGCGGCATAGAGCGCATCCATCTTCGACGCGTCCACCCGCAAGTAGACCGCCGAAACGCGCCCGACTTCACCAAGCGCGGCATTGAGACCTTCGAACCGCATATAGGCGGGGGCACCAAGCAGCGTCTCGGCCACCTCCGCGACCTGCACATCTATCGTCGGGCGGCGACCGTTGAGCACCTCGACACGCAACGTTTCGCCGGGTCCAATATCGAGCGTGTCGGCAAGCGCGCGAGCGAGCACGATGCCCTTGGTCGGCATGGTAATATCGCTCATGTCCTTGCGCACGGCGCGGTTCAGGCGCGCCTCTTCGACAAGCCCTGTGACCGAGCCGCGATAGCTCTGCCGTCCGTTGCGCATCACGGCAGAGACGCTGCGCACGGGCTCTACCTCGAGGACGCCAGGTAGATGCGCCATATTGAACGCCGTCTTGGCGGGCATGGGTTCGAAAAAGGTCACGGCAACATCGGAACGGTCGATCACCCCGAAGGTCAGATCGAGCGTGTCATCAAAGCCCGACATGAGCGACATCTGCGCCGAAGAGAGACCCATGCCGACGGCGATCCCGAGCACCGCACCGCCGATCCGCCCCGGATTGCGCAGGATGCGGCGCAGAACCATACGGGTCGGTTGATCGAGCCAGCGGCGCAAACGGTTGTTGAGTGCGCCCGTGCGCGAAAAGTCCATTGGCGCAGGCGGGCGCATGGCGACGGCGGGCGTCAGACGGAAGACCCCGCGCAGCACAAGAATGCCCCCGGCAGAGGCGGCAAAAACCGAGGTGATGATGCCTGTGACAAAGGACGAGGGCTCGACCCGGAACACGAGGAAGGGGAAATGATAGACCGATTGATAGACCCCCGCCATAAGTCGCCCCCCCCAAAGCCCAAGCGCGCAGCCCAGCGCCGCGCCGATCACAGCGATGATGATCACCAGCTTGAAGTAATGCAGTGCCACTTCGAAGTCGGTGTAGCCGAACGCCTTAATAAGACCGATCTGTTCGCGCTCGGCCTGCACCAGGCGGGTGATGACGATGTAAAGAAGGAAAGCCGCCACCCCAAGGAAGATCGGCGGCACGACAACGGATGTTGCCGAGAGCCCGGCGATCTCTTCAGAGATGAAACGGTCCGACATGCTATCCTTGCGCAGGTAGGCCCCCTGTCCGCCATAGCGATCCAGAAGCCGATCGACCTTGGCCAGAACGTCATTGGCATTCGCCTCGCGCTCAAGCGCAATCAGAACCTCATTCACCGCGCCTTGCACGTCGAAGGCAGCAGCAAGCGCCTCCTCATGCATCCAAAGTACGGCGAAGCGGGCATCGTCAGGCACGAACTCGCCCGGCGCCGTGGTAAAGAGGAACTCCGGAGAAGCGGCAAAGCCGACGATCTGAAAGTCGCGGCGGCTACCTTGCATGGTCGCGGTCAAGTGATCGCCGAGCGCGAGGTCATGCGCGGTTGCGAAACTCTCTAGGACCACCACCTCGTCCATATGGCCGGGAGCGAGGAGACGCCCATCCTTGAGGTACAGATTGTTGAGGCGCGGCACCATGGAGCGCGGCAAAGACAGAGCGGCAGCCCGCACCGGAAGCGCCTGCCCCGGCATGTCGAGAAGCGCGGCGCCCCGAATACGGCCTTCTGCGGCGGCGACTCCGGCGATATCGGCGACACGCTCGACCATCGGGGTGGGGGCGCGGGTCACTGGCGCAAAAATCTCGGCGAGGCGGTAGCTCTCGTAATACTGAATCCGTGTTTCGCGCAGCGATTGCAGCATTCCCGACATCATCACCAGAAGGCTGACCCCGACGGCGACGACGAGGGCAATGGCTCCCGCCTGCCCCCGGATCCGCCAGAGATCGCGCATCAGCTTATGATCGAGCGCCCGCATTGTCCTACCATTCGATCTCGTCAGGGCTGAGGCGGGTTTCGTTCTGCACCACGTCGCGAATAGCACCATCCGCGAAATGGATGACGCGATGCGCCATGCGGGCGGTCTCGGCAGCGTGGGTCACGATCAGGACGGTCGCGCCAAGACGTGCATTCACATCGTTCAGCACATGCAGCACCGCACGCCCGGTGGTCGAATCGAGCGCCCCCGTGGGCTCGTCACAGAAAAGCACGGTCGGGTTCTTGGCCACGGCACGGGCTATGGCGACACGCTGTTGTTCGCCGCCTGACATCTGGGCCGGGAAATGATCCATGCGATCGCCGAGGCCGACGAGCGTCAGCGCCTCTTCGACGCCGAGCGGATCCTTGGCGATTTCCGTCACAAGCTCGACGTTCTCTCGCGCCGTTAGCGACGGCATGAGGTTATAGAATTGAAACACGAACCCGACGTGATCGCGCCGATAGCGCGTCAGCGCGCGGTCGTTCATATCGCTTAGGTTTTCTGTCTCGAAATAGGCGTCACCGCTTGTCGCACGATCAAGCCCACCGAGAATATTGAGAAGCGTGGATTTGCCAGAGCCGGACGGCCCGAGGAGCACGACAATCTCGCCGCGCGGAATCTCAAGATCGACACCGCGCAGGGCATGCACGGCGGCCGCGCCCTCACCATAGGTCTTGGTGAGGTCTTCCGTCCTGAATGTAATGTCCCGACTCATATCAGGTCCAAGGCTACCCGGCCCAGCGTGCCCGGCAAGAACAATCGATGCCCGCGGCGTCATGACAGGCATACCGTAAAGAAAAAGGGCGCTCGCGGCGCCCTTCAAATCTTACTTCTTTTCCAGCGCATCGAGGCGTGCCTTCAGGGCCTCGTTTTCCTCTCGGGCCTTCTGGGCCATGGCGCGCACGGCATCGAATTCCTCGCGGGTGACGAAATCGCGGTCCGCGAGCCAACGATCCATCATCGACTTCATCGCGGTTTCGGCTTCGTCCTTGGCCCCTTGCGCCACGCCCATGGCGTTGGTCATCAATTGGGAAATATCGTCCATGATCTTGTTGCGGGTCTGCATGATCGTCTCCGGCAATTGCGTTGGCCCCTATATGGGGGCAGATGCGGCGCGGCACAAGGTTGACTTCCTCTGCGAGCCATGGACAAAACTTCGCCTATGCGCGCCATGATCCCCTTTCCCGATATCTCCTCCGAAATTTTCGCGTTCAGCCTGTTTGGCGTTGAGATCGCGCTCCGCTGGTATGCGATGGCTTATATCGTCGGCATCCTGCTTGGCTGGCGGCTTGTCGTTGCTGCCTTGAAGCGCCCGGCCCTTTGGGGGGACAAGGGTGCGCCGATGGATGCACGGCAATGCGAAGACCTGCTAACATGGGTCATCCTTGGCGTGATCCTAGGTGGGCGGCTTGGCTATGTCCTATTCTACAAGCCTGCCTATTACCTCGTGAACCCCGCGGAAATCCTTGTCATTTGGCAAGGGGGCATGTCGTTCCATGGCGGATTCCTTGGTGTCGTGATCGCGGCCTGGGCCTGGTCGGCGCGCCATAAGGTATCACGCCTGTCGCTGGCCGACGCGATGTCTCTCGGGGTCGCGCCGGGGCTTCTCCTCGGCCGGATTGCCAATTTCATCAATGCCGAGCTTTGGGGGCGACCAACCGACCTGCCTTGGGGCGTCGCCTTTCCCGGCTATTACGCCCAGGAATGCGGCCAAGCCGTGGGCGAGATCTGCGCGCGCCATCCATCGCAGCTCTACGAGGCGCTGCTTGAAGGGCTAATCCTCGGAGCGCTGCTCATCACCCTCGCCTTCCGGCGCGGGGCGCTCAAGACGCCGGGCCTCATCGCGGGGGTGTTCTTTGCGGGCTATGGCCTTGCGCGGTTCCTTGTCGAGTTCGTGCGCCAGCCCGATCCGCAGTTCATTTCCGAAGGCAACCCGCTTGGCCTCGCGCTCGAAATGGGAGGCTACGGGCTGACGATGGGGCAAATTCTGTCGCTGCCGATGATCCTTTTTGGGCTCTGGCTCATTCAACGCGCGCGCCGTGTCCGCCATGTCTGATCTCGAAGCCCATCTCGCGGCGCGGATTCGGGCGGGCGGGCCGCTGCGCGTCTCGGAATTCATGGCCGAGGCGCTATTAAATCCGACGCATGGCTATTACACGACGCGCGATCCCCTTGGCGCCGCTGGCGACTTCACCACTGCGCCGGAAATCTCGCAGATGTTCGGCGAGATGATCGGCCTCTGCCTCGCGCAAAGCTGGCTCGACCAAGGACGTCCGGAGCGGTTTGCTCTGGCCGAGCTTGGACCCGGTCGCGGTACACTCATGGCCGATATCCTACGCGCGACCCGCGCTGCGCCGGGATTCACGGAAGCGGCCACGCTCCACCTTGTCGAGGCCTCTCCGCCCCTGCGCGCGGCACAACGCGCCACGCTCGGGGAGGAGGTCACATGGCATGACAGCATCGACACCCTTCCCGAGGACAGAGCGCTTTTCCTCGTTGCGAACGAGTTTTTTGATGCGCTACCGATCCGGCAATTCCTGCGCAGTGGACCGGGGTGGCGTGAGCGTCTGGTCGGCCTGGAGGATGAAAGCCTGCGGTTCGGTCTTGGCGATCTTCTGGCGCAGCCCGCGCTGCACCACCGTCTCGCGGATACGCAAGAGGGCGATCTTGTGGAAATCTGCCCGCAAGCAGCGCCGATCATGGCCGCCATAGGGACACGAATCGAAGCACATGGCGGCGTGGGGATCGTAATCGACTATGGCGACTGGCGCTCTCTCGGCGACACGCTACAGGCGATGCGCGCGCATGAAAAAGTCGCTCCACTTGAGGCGCCCGGTACGGCGGACCTTACGGCGCATGTGGATTTCGAGGCGCTCGCCAACGCCACGCCCTCGGCCCATAGCCGACTGACGCCGCAGGGCGTTTTCCTTGAACGGCTCGGGATCACGGCCCGCGCCCAAGCGCTCGCCAAGGGACTCAGCGGGGCGGCGCTTGAAAGCCATATCGCCGCACATCGCCGCTTGACGCACCCGGAGGAAATGGGAAACCTGTTCAAAACGCTGGCGGTCTATCCGACAGACGCAACCCCGCCCCCCGGATTCGAGGCCTGATGCTTGAAATCGTGACATCCGATCGCCTGACGCCTTTGCGGCATGGCTTTTTTACCCGCAAGGGCGGAGCCTCTTCGGGTGTGTTCTCGGGATTGAACTGTGGTGCCGGGTCGTCGGATCAATCTGAGATCGTGCGTATCAATCGGGGCCGGGTTGCGGGCGCAATGGACGTCGCACCGGAGCACCTTGTTTCTGTGCACCAGACCCATTCCAGCGATGTCGTCACGGTTGACGGCCCGCTTCAAGATCCACGCCCAGAAGCAGACGCAATGGTCACCAAGACACCGGGTGTCGTTCTGGCCGTGTTGACCGCCGATTGTCAGCCAGTGCTTTTCGCAGACCACGAGGCGGGCGTTATCGGGGCCGCACATGCCGGATGGCGCGGCGCGCTTGGTGGCATCCTCGAGGCGACGCTTGATGCGATGGAGGCCCTTGGCGCCAAGCGGGACCAGACCGCCGCCGTGATCGGTCCGTCGATCAGCCAGCGCGCCTATCAGGTTGGTCCGGAGTTCATGGATGACTTCCTCCTAGAAGACGTTGAGAACAGCCGCTTCTTCGCAGGCGATGGCGGCGAGAAGATGCTCTTCGATCTTCAGGGCTATGGTCTACACCGGCTGCGGAAGGCAGGGGTCGGGACGGCGGAATGGACCCGCCACTGTACCTATTCGGATCCAGCGCGGTTCTTCTCTTATCGCCGCGCGACCCATGCCGGCGAGGCGGATTACGGGCGTCTCATCTCGACCATCCGTCTCTGAGCGCGGGACGACCCACCTGCCCCGAAAAGAACCGGGCATTTTCCTAAAATCAGACCGGTTCCGCCCCATCCCTGCCCCATTTCGGGACGACATTGGTTTCAATCAAGAAACCAAGAAACAATGCGGGCGAGACAGCCCGGGTTCGGAACGAAGGAGAAAACAAATGGCAGGCAAAACACGCTTTATCAAATCCATCACGGCAAGCGCGAAAACCGACGTTCCGGCCATGCCGTGGGCACGTGGCGCGCGCCGAGCGGCTTTCATTGCCAAGCGCACCGCAGGCGAGCTCGAAGTCAAAGCGGCTTAAGTCATACAGGCAGCACAACGAAAAAGGCCGCGTCCGGACGATCCGGGCGCGGCCTTTGCAATTCAGGGATCAGAAGATCAGGCGTCGCGACTCAGGCGGTCTTCGAGCACATCGAACGGTACGCCCGGTTCATCCTTGGCACCACGGATCACCAACGAGGTTTTCACACTCGCCACATTGTCCGCCTTGAGCAGGTCTTCGGTGAGAAAGCTCTGGAAGGTCGATAGGTCCGGGGCGACGCATTTGAGGATGAAATCCACTTCGCCATTCAACATGTGACACTCGCGCACGAGCGACCAGTTGCGGCAGCGCTCTTCAAAGGTGGCGAGGTCCGCCTCGGCCTGGCTTACGAGGCCAACCATGGCAAAGACCTGCACTTCGAAACCGAGTTCACGTGCGTCTACGTCGGCGTGATAGCCGCGGATGAACCCCGCCTCTTCAAGCGTGCGCACGCGGCGCAGACAGGGCGGAGCCGAGATTCCGACGCGCTTGGCCAGTTCGACATTTGTCATGCGGCCATCGGCCTGCAGTTCGGCCAGGATTTTACGATCTATCGGATCGAGCCGTGTTCCGGGCATGAAGTTTCTCTCGCTGTCAGATTTTCGGTTCTTATACCACCGCCCGGCGCACGCGCAATATTATTTCACGCAGGCGCAAGATCATTTTATTGTGCTTCGCCTGACCGCCCAACATTTGACCGGCGCGAATTTGCGACGCCATCGGGGTTTTCGCCGGTGGTTCGGATCGCTATATCCTTTCGGCAACCCAGTTTGAAGAACGGAAAGGTGCCTCATGGCCGACACGAAACACACCAAGGTTCTCATCATCGGCTCGGGCCCTGCGGGATACACCGCCGGCGTCTATGCGAGCCGCGCCATGCTCGAGCCGATTCTCGTGCAGGGGATCGAACCGGGCGGACAGCTCACCACCACGACAGAGGTCGAGAACTGGCCCGGCGACACCGAGGTGCAAGGTCCGGACCTGATGGTGCGCATGGAAGCACACGCGCGCGCCATGGGCTGCGAGATCGTTTCGGACATCATCACCGACCTCGACCTGTCCAAGCGCCCGTTCACTGCCAAGGGCGATAGTGGCAACACGATCACCGCCGACGCTGTGATCCTTGCCACGGGCGCGCGTGCCAAATGGCTCGGCCTGCCGTCGGAAGAGGCCTTTAAGGGCTTTGGTGTCTCGGCCTGTGCAACCTGCGACGGGTTCTTCTATCGCGGACAAGAGATTGTTGTGATCGGGGGCGGCAACACCGCCGTGGAAGAGGCGCTTTTCCTAACCAATTTCGCCTCCAAGGTGACGCTCATCCACCGCCGTGACGAACTGCGCGCCGAGATGATCTTGCAGGACCGCCTCAAGAAACACCCCAAGATCGAGCCGCTTTGGTTCCACACGCTCGAAGAAGTTGTCGGCGACGACAACCCCAAGGGCGTGACCGGTGTAAAGGTCAAGCACGTGGAGACCGGCGAGATCACAGAAATCCCCTGCGCCGGTGTCTTCGTCGCGATTGGGCACGCGCCGGCGACCGAACTGGTCAAGGATACGCTCGAACTTCACAATGGCGGCTATGTCGCGGTGAAGCCAGGCACCACCGAAACCTCGGTGCCGGGCGTCTTTGCAGCAGGCGACCTGACAGATCACAAGTATCGCCAGGCCGTGACCTCGGCGGGCATGGGCTGCATGGCGGCGCTTGACGCCGAGCGCTGGCTCGCCGAACAGGACGATTGAACCAACAGGGGCCGCGCAACGGCCGCGCGGCCCCGGCCTCTGGTCAGAAAAGACCGATTTTCCCCTGCGCCGGGCGCACATGGGCGCATCTCCCAGCCCTCTTCCCTCCGTTAGAGACAACATTCCGATCCCGCCCACGGCCCGAGACATGCGTGTCTCTTGAGGGCTCGCAAACGGCTGTGATAATCATGCCACGTTGGTGGATTCCCTAAAAATGCCGTGATTTCTTCTTTTCTGCGCCTGCGAGATATGCAATGCGTTCATCCGTGAACACATCTCGAGTCCCAGACCATGGCCTTGACCACCGCGACATCCAAACCGGAAGAGCAAGATCAGCTCTTTCGCCTCCTGCGCCAGCTTGACCTTGCGCCGGAAGCCTCGCAGCGAGTCACGGCAGCGGCGCTTGGCATATCGCTTGGCCGCCTCAACGCTCAGCTTCGCACAGCTGCCGAGACTGGTTTGATCAGGATTTCCGAACGTTCCGGGCCGGACAAGCGACAACGCTTTGCCTATGCGCTCACCGCGCGTGGCGCTGCGGAGAAACTCCGCCTGACCGACCAGTTCCTCGCCCGCAAATTCGACGAATACGACGCACTCCACGCCGAATTGACCGGCACGACCAGTGGCCCTTCCCCGTTCAAGTACAGGACAAAACTCATGCAGAACAATCTCGCGCCCATCCCCGAACTCTACGTGTCCTACGAGAGCTCGCAGAAACTCAAAGTCGAAGCCGCCGATCTCGTCAGCCATGACCTGACGCCGCGCCAGATCTGTGATCTGGAGCTTCTGATGAATGGCGGGTTCAACCCGCTGAAAGGCTTCCTGTCAGAAGAAGACTACGACAGCGTCGTCGAAAATATGCGCCTCGCGGATGGCTCGCTCTGGCCCATGCCGATCACGCTCGACGTGTCCGAAGACTTTGCCGAGTCGCTCGAGCTTGGTCAGGATATCGCATTGCGCGATCAAGAAGGCGTCATCCTCGGCACCATGACCGTGACCGACCGTTGGACCCCGAACAAATCGCGCGAAGCCGAGAAGGTCTTTGGCGCCGACGACGAAGCGCACCCTGCCGTCAACTACCTGCTCAATCAGGCTGGCAAGGTCTATCTCGGCGGCCCGGTCACCGGCATCCAGCAGCCCGTCCACTATGACTTCCGCGCCCGTCGCGACACGCCGAACGAACTGCGCGCCTATTTCCGCAAACTCGGCTGGCGCAAGGTCGTGGCCTTCCAGACCCGCAACCCGCTGCACCGTGCGCACCAGGAACTCACCTTCCGCGCCGCGAAAGAAGCGCAAGCCAACCTTCTCATCCATCCGGTTGTCGGCATGACCAAACCGGGCGACGTGGATCACTTCACCCGCGTGCGCTGCTACGAGGCGGTACTCGACAAGTATCCGGGTTCGACCACGACCATGTCGCTCCTCAACCTCGCCATGCGCATGGCAGGCCCGCGCGAGGCGGTCTGGCACGGCCTGATCCGCAAGAACCACGGCTGCACCCACTTTATCGTTGGCCGCGACCACGCAGGCCCCGGCAAGAACTCGGCAGGCGAAGATTTCTACGGCCCCTATGACGCGCAAGACCTGTTCCGCCAGCATCAGGAAGAGATCGGCATCGAAATGGTCGATTTCAAACACATGGTCTATGTGCAGGAACGCGCCCAGTACGAAGCCATCGACGAGATCGCGGACAAGGATGACGTGACCATCCTCAACATCTCGGGCACCGAACTGCGTCGCCGCCTGTCGGAAGGCCTCGAAATCCCCGATTGGTTCTCTTTCCCCGAGGTGGTCGAAGAGCTTCGTAAGACCAAGCCGCCGCGTTCGCAGCAGGGCTTTACCGTGTTCTTCACCGGCTTCTCCGGGTCCGGCAAGTCGACCATCGCCAACGCGCTCATGGTCAAGCTGATGGAGATGGGGGGCCGTCCGGTGACGCTTCTCGATGGGGATATCGTGCGCAAGAACCTCTCGAGCGAGCTTGGCTTCTCGAAGGAACACCGCGATCTCAACATCCGCCGCATCGGCTATGTCGCTTCGGAGATCACGAAGAATGGCGGCATCGCCATCTGTGCCCCGATCGCGCCCTACGCCACCACGCGTCGCGCGGTGCGCGAAGATGTCGAACAGTTCGGTGCCTTCATCGAGGTCCATGTCGCGACCTCCATCGAAGAATGCGAACGCCGCGACCGCAAGGGCCTCTACAAGCTCGCCCGCGAAGGCAAGATCAAGGAATTCACCGGGATTTCCGATCCCTATGACGTTCCCGCCAACCCCGAGCTGAGCGTCGAAACCGAAAATGTCGACGTCGACAACTGCGCGCATCAGGTGATCCTCAAGCTCGAAAGCATGGGCCTCATCGCGGCGCAGTGATCCCTGCGACTTCACGAATCAAAAGGGCCGTCCTTCGGGGCGGCCCTTTTCTTTTGGGGAGGGTCAACTTGACGCGAGAACGGCCTCGGCAGCGCGGGTTTCGAGATCGCCCCAGTGGGCCGCCTTTTCCTTGATCGCACGCAACGCCGGCAGCTTCTTGGCAAAGAGGGTCTCATCCGCCGAGCGGATCGCCTCGTGCAGCTCGGCCGCACTCTTGCAGAGGATCATCCCCTCTGCATCCATGAAGCGTCCGATATTGGGACAGCCCCAGTAAATCGGCACGCATTCGCAGAGGATCGCATCGACAAGTTTCTCGGTAAAGTAGTTGGGCTCGCGCACGTTCTCGATGATGACCGAAAAGCGATAGGGGGCAAGGCCATCAGATTTGCGATCAAAGGGCTTATAACCGCGCCCCATGACATCCAGCGCGATATCTGCCTGCGCGGCCCATTCCACGATGTCGTGGCGCAACACATGCCCTTCGAGATCACGCTTGGACGAGGCAATCAGCGAGATGTTGGCACGTTTGGTCGTGTCGAGGTCGCGCCATTCGGGCACCCAAGTGCTCCCGAATGGAAAGAAAAGCCCGTTTGGGATCGTGGCAAGGAAATCCTCCTGTGCCGAGAGCACCCGGAAGAACCGGCGATGCGACCAGCGCAGGTGGCGGAAGTGGCGCGCTTGAACGGCTTGCGGCTCGACCACCATCATGGAAACCTTCGCGGGCGTTCCAAAAGAGGGGCGGAAATGCACGCTCCCCTTGGGATAGATGACAAGGTGATCGTCCTGCCCCATATCGCGGAGCGTCTTGCCACGCAAACGGTCAGGTTGCCCCAGCGGCCAGTTCAGCGCATCGAGCGAAAAGCGCCCCGGACGCGCGCCGAGTTTGGTCCCATAGGGTAAAACCGCGACTGCGGGGGCGTGCTTGGTCATCCTGGTCTTCCTTGGGCCTCATCCGGGCGATCGGAAAACAGCAGTGACCTCTCTGCGCGCAGAGTGCAAGCCCCGAGGCCTGCACCCACGCAAGGCTTAGTGCACCGCCACGGGTGCGAAATCGTTTTGACGCGCGAGAACAAAGGCAAGGTTGCGCTCTTTCACAAGCGCGAGGCGTTCGCCATCGGCGGAATGCACGGCATAGAGCACCTCTGCGCCTTCGGCTTGATCGCGGACTTCTTCGGGAAGATCGTCCACCGCGACTTCGCGGACATAGACAATCCGGTTCTGATCTTCTTGGCCAAAATCGTATTCGGTATACATGGTTACTTCGTCCTGATCTCTATGGTTTGTACAACGGTTTCCGGCCGGGTGCGGCTCAGGTCTACGTGTAGCAATCCGTTTTCCATGATGGCGTCGCCCACCTCCACGCCATCGGCGAGCACGAAGCTGCGCTGAAACTGGCGGGCGGCGATTCCGCGATGCAGGAAGATGCGGCCATCGTCGTCATCCTGTTGGCGGCCCCGGATCACGAGTTGGCGGTCTTCCACGGTGATCGACAGGTCTGCTTCGCTAAAGCCGGCCACTGCCAGCGTGATGCGATAGGAGAAATCCGAAGTTTGTTCGATATTGTAGGGCGGATAGCCTTCGTTGCCCGATTTTGCGGTGCGTTCCAAGAGGCGTTCCAGTTGCTCGAACCCGAGCATGTTCGGGTAGGCATTGAGAGTCAGTTTGCTCATCGACACGTCCTTGCGTAAGCGACAGTCCAGAACAGGCCCCGTTATGGCGACCCGTTCAGGTAAATATGGGAAAGCCGCGCGAGGACTGCAAGGGCTTTGCAGCAAGGATGCTATTCGCTATGTTAGAGGCCTGACGAGTCTCAGGAAATCCGAAGATGAACGCCCCCCGTGATCTGTCCATGAAAACCGATGACGTGTTGCGTGTGGAGCTGGAAGTCTTCCGGCAGGAACACCGCGACCTCGACGAGGCGATTCATGCCCTGAGTGAACGCGGCACGGGCGATCAGTTGACGATCCAGCGGCTGAAGAAACAGAAACTTCGCCTCAAGGATATCATCTCGCAGATCGAGGACCGCCTGACCCCCGATATCATCGCCTGATCCCGGACCGGAGCGCGCCATGACGGTTTCTTGCCCTGTTGCATTGCGCCGCGCGCCGCATCGTCTATAAACCCTGTTTTCAAGGCGTCAGAGGCAGAAATGAGCGACATAGAAGTTGGAATCATCATGGGGAGCCAATCGGACTGGCCGACCATGAAACTCGCAGCCGATATTCTCGATGAACTTGGCATCGCTTACGAGGCCAAGATCGTCTCGGCGCACCGCACGCCGGACCGGCTTTGGTCCTATGGCAAGGAGGCCGCGGGCCGCGGTCTCAAGGTCATCATCGCCGGTGCGGGCGGCGCGGCGCACCTTCCGGGCATGATGGCCTCCAAGACCCGTGTGCCGGTCGTCGGCGTGCCGGTCCAGACCAAGGCGCTTTCCGGTGTCGACAGCCTTTATTCCATCGTCCAGATGCCCAAGGGCTTTCCGGTCGCGACCATGGCAATCGGTGCGGCGGGCGCGGCCAATGCCGGGTTGATGGCCGCGGGTATTCTCGCCACCTCCGATCCCGCCCTCGCAGAGCGCCTTGATGCGTGGCGCGAGGCCCTTTCCGCTTCTATTCCCGACGAGCCGCAAGATGACTGACACCCTCCCCCTCGGCAGCACCATTGGTATTCTTGGCGGAGGCCAACTTGGCCGGATGCTTTCGGTCGCGGCGTCGCGCCTTGGCTATATCACGCATATCTTCGAGCCGGGCGCCAACCCGCCCGCCGGGCAGGTCGCCGATACGGTGACCACTGCCTCCTACGAGGACGCCGAGGCGCTCAAGCGTTTCGCCGACTCGGTCGACGTCATCACCTATGAGTTCGAGAACATCCCGACCTCGGCGCTCGACATTCTTGAGGCGCATCGCCCGATCCGTCCGGGCCGCGAGGCGCTCCGCGTGAGCCAAGACCGCCTGACCGAAAAAGACTTTCTGCAAGGGCTTGGCCTCAGAACCGCACCTTATGCCGCCGTCGAGACCCTTGAAGAGCTCGAGGCGGCCGTCGCGCAGATCGGCGCGCCCGCGATCCTCAAGACTCGTCGCTTTGGCTATGACGGCAAGGGGCAGGCGCGCATCAAGAATACCGACGACCTTGCCAGCGCCATCAAGGACATGGCAGGCGCTCCGGCCCTTCTTGAGGGGTTTGTCGATTTCAGCCACGAAGTGTCTGTCATCGCGGCGCGCGGCCTTTCCGGCGACGTCGCCTGTTTTGATCCCGGCGAGAACGTGCATCGCGACGGCATCCTGCGCACCACGACCGTGCCTGCGACCCTCACCGCCTCACAGCGGATGGACGCGGTGCTTCTGGCCGCCAACATCCTCAACGCGCTCGATTATGTCGGCGTCATGGGGGTCGAGCTTTTCGTGACGGGCCAAGGGCTTGTCGTGAACGAGATCGCGCCGCGTGTGCACAATTCGGGGCACTGGACGCAAAACGGCTGTGCCGTCGATCAGTTTGAACAGCATATCCGCGCCGTGACCGGCCTGCCGCTCGGTGATGGTCAGCGCCATGCCAATGTCGTGATGGAAAACCTGATTGGCGACGACCTTGCGCAAATTCCACAGATCCTGCGCAGTGGCGATACCGCGCTGCACCTCTACGGCAAGGCCGAAGCCAAACCGGGCCGAAAGATGGGCCATGTGAATCGCATTCGCCCGAAAGCGGATTAACTCAGGAACCGGGCCGCGATTGGCCCGGCCATAAAGGCGATCTTGCCCGCAACGAAGGTCGCGCCGATGCGCCCCGTCTCCGGGTCCATCACCACGAGGTCGGCACGTTTGCCGATCTCGATGCGCCCTCGGTCCGCAAACCCCAGAACATCGGCTGGCCCCTCGGAGACGAGCTTCCAAGCGGCCTCAAACGGCAGGATATCTTGCGCCACGAGCCGGGACACGGCTTGGCGCATCGCCGGGTAATGATAGTCCGAGGCAATCGCATCTCCGAGCCCCTCACGCAGGAGATCGGTCGCCGAGACGTTGCCCTTGTGAGAATTGCCCCGCACTACATTCGGCGCCCCAAGCACCACGGCATCCCCCGCCGCCTTCGCCGCCGCAGCGGCCTCTCGCGTTTCCGGAAACTCGGAGAGCCGTGCGCCTCGCACGCGCCACTCGGCGCGCTGCTCGGCTGAGTTGTCATCGTGGCTCCCGAGAAAGATGCCCTTCGCGGCAAGCCGCGATGCAAGCGCGCTCACGGCCTCGGGCACCGCGTCGCGATTGTCGTGCAGAGATTGCAGGAGCGCATGGTGCGTTTCTGGGTTGCGGCCGGCCTTAAGCGCCTGCCCAGTAAGGCGCGGCGGGCGTTTGCCCTTGGCCAGCGCATCATGTGGAACGTGATCATTGAAAACGACGTAGGGCGCGCCGCTGCTCTCCGCCAGCGCCTCGAAGCGCGCATAGTCCTCGAGGAGATGGGTCTCGAGACGTAATTGCAGCTTCATATCGGTGAGAAGCCCCGGCTCTTCCCGCAGGGCCGTGGCGAACCGCTCGGCAAAATCGGGGCCGCGCATACCACCTTCCCACGAGAAGAACTGCGCCAACATAGCTGTTGTAATGCCGCTTGATGCAAGCTCTGCATCGGCGGCATGAAGCCCCGGCGAGAGATCCTTGAGCGCCCCGCGTCGCGGTGCGATATGGCGCTCGAACCCATCGCCATGCAGATCGATCATCCCCGGCAAGACCCACAGCCCCGCGAGGTCGATCTCACGTCCATCGCCATCCTCGGCGATCTTGCCTTCAACAAGCGCGATATCGCCCGAAACAAAGCCATCGGGCGCAAGAAGTGTCGCGTTACAGAATTTCATCGTCCGCCTCGTCCCCCGGAAAGCACATCCCCGAAGGACATATCGTGATGAAACCGGCCATGGGCAAGGAAATACATGGTCTCGGCGATCACATGCGGATTGTTCATCATGAAGGTATGGGTCACCGGCAACACGATATGATCCGCCATCCCCGCGACACGTGTAGACGCGACCGAGACCTTGCCATCATCGGCGCCGGGCACAATCATCGAAGTGATGGGGTTGAGTGAGCGGTTCCCGGCGATGATGCCAAGCTCAAAATCAACCGGCGGCAGATGAGACGGGAGACCGTCCGTGCCCAACTGAGCCCCAGCCGGACCGTTGAACCATTCGAACGCCTCGCCCCAGATCGCGACCTCTTTGCCCCAGGCGGTCATCTCGTCGACCAGTTTCGTGCCCTTGTTGGGCGGGCCGAGCATGACCACGCGCCCAAGGGTTTCAGGCTTGTTCTGCGAGAGCCAGAGCCGGGTCAGGATGCCGCCCATGGAATGGGTGACGAAATGCACCTTGCCCTCTCCGCATTGCGCCACGGCCTTGGGCAAGAGCGGGTCGATCAGCGCCTGCACCTCGGCCTTGGTCGAGGGATAGCCCGGACGCACCACATCATACCCTTCGCGGCGCAGCGCGGCCTCCATCACGACAAAGCTCGCCTCGGTACGCGCCAATCCGTGTAGCAGGATCACGCAATCGGCCAGTGCCGGACCCGGAATCAGGGCCAATATGAAGACGAAGAGACGCATCCTATTGAGATAGGCCCTGTTGGGCGTCTACAAAAGCCCTGTCCAAGAGGAAACCGCCCATGCTCTCCCCTCGCCTCGCCGTGCGCGCGCTTATCATGCAGGAGGATCGCCTTTTGCTCGTGAATGCGTTTCCCGGCGAGGTTGATGATCTTTGGTGCGCGCCCGGCGGAGGGGTTGAGAAGAACGCCTCCCTGCCCGAGAACCTCGCGCGGGAGGTGTGGGAGGAAACCGGGCTTCGGATCGCGGTGGGTGCGCCGTGCCTCGTGAATGAGTTTCACAACCCCGAGGATCGCTTCCATCAGGTCGATCTCTATTTCCGGTGCACGATCACAGAAGGTGCGCTCGACGACAGTTGGCAAGACCCTGAGGCAATCGTCACGCGGCGACGGTTCTTTGCGCGCAATGAGATGGCCGGGATTCGTTTCAAACCCGACAGCTTGCCAGAGGTCGCATGGAGTGCGGCTGGGATCAGCTATGATCCGCTGGAGCTCTTGGTGAAGCCGCGTCAGGCCCGGAAAGGCGGCGCATAGCGCAAGGTCTCTTCGGGCTGCGCCATGTCGAGCTTGGGCGCGTAGAGACCCGTATAGGCAACGGGAAACGGCGTCTGGAGCTTCGCCGCACGCTCATAGTCGAACCCGAACCGCGCATAGTAAGTCGGATCGCCAAGTACCACGACCGGCGCATTGGCATAGCTCACGGCCATCTGGCAGAGCGCCGACCCTATGCCTTTCTTCTGGCGTTTCGTATCGACAGAAACCGGCGCGAGGGCAAGCCACCCGTCAGGCGCCTCCATCCTTGAAAGTGCCACATACCCGACGATCCGCCCGCGATCCTCGGCCACAAGCTCGAGCGCCATATGCCCGCCGTGGCGCAGCGCCGAGACAAGCACCGCCTCATCATCCTGTCCAAAAGCGCGTTTCACGACGTCTCGCACCTTGGGCTCGTCCTTGGGACCATATCCACGAATAATCATGGCGCGACACTAGGGCCATCCGCCCGGCGCAACAAGTCAGCCCCGCCGCAAGGAAAGGAGCACGCCCCCCATGACGAGCACCGAGGCGAGCGCGAAACGCAGTGTCAGAGGTTCATCGACGAGAAGCGCCCCACCCGCCAATGCAATCACCGGAACGCTCAACTGCGCCACGGCGGCGCGCGTAGCGCCGAGTGCAGGCAAGATATGATACCAAAGCGCGTATCCGAGGCCGGAGGTGATCGCGCCGGACACTGCGGCAAGGATCACCCCCTTGAGCGGCCAGGTCTCAAGACCACCACTCATCAGCAACCAGATCACAGCGACAATTGCCGCGAAGGCGAAGTTGAGCGCCGTGGCCTGAAGCGGATCGCCCGCGCGACGTCCGAAAAGCGAATAGAGGCCCCAGCCGATCCCCGCCACTGCCATCGCAAAGATGTGGGGCCAAGACAGGACCACGCCTCCCACCGGCCACAAGAGCCACGCAAGACCGATTAGGCCAAGCCCCGCCCCGGCCCAGCGCGCCGGGGGAACGTCTTCGCGCGCAACGAGCGCCCCAAGGAACATTGTGGCCTGCACGACCGAGAACAGGATGAGCGCGCCAAAGCCCGGCGCGAGGGCGGCATAGGCGGTAGAAAAACCAAAGATATAGGCAAGAAGCGCCGCAACGGGCCAAACCCTGCGCCACCCGCCGAGCGAGACCTCTTGCCGCCGCAATGCCAGCAGCACGAGGAGCATCACCGCGCCGGACACAAGGCGCAGGACACCGAACGCCTCTGCGCTCATTGCGCCATCAGCGAGCGCAAGGCGATTGAGAACCGAGTTGGCCGCAAAGGCGACCATGGTCAGGGCGGTCAGGAGAAGCAACTTCATGGGGGGTCCGGGTGAAAATGTCCAAGGCAGACAACCTGCGCGAGGCTGCGGCGCCATGCAACCCGCACAAGCGCCCGACGTGACGCCACCGCAAAGAAAAAGGGCCGCCCGGAGGCGACCCTTTGAAGTGTTCCGGATGGAACGGCGGGATTACATCATGCCGCCCATGCCGCCCATGTCGGGCATGCCGCCACCGGCCGGTGCGTCTTTGACCGGCTTGTCGGCAACCATCGCCTCGGTGGTGATCAGCAGGCCAGCAACCGATGCCGCGTCTTCCAGAGCGGTACGGGCCACTTTGGCCGGGTCGATCACGCCAAATGCGAACATGTCGCCATATTCTTCGGTCTGCGCGTTGAAGCCGAAGGAGCTTTCTTCCGACTCGCGGATTTTGCCCGCAACAACGGCCCCGTCGACGCCTGCGTTCTCAGCGATCTGGCGCAGCGGCGCTTCGAGCGCACGGCGCACGATGGCGATACCGGCGTTCTGATCGGGGTTCGCACCTTCGAGACCTTCGAGGGTCTTGCCAGCCTGAACGAGGGCAACACCGCCGCCAACGATCACGCCTTCCTGCACGGCTGCGCGGGTCGCGTTCAGAGCATCGTCCACACGGTCCTTACGCTCTTTCACTTCGACTTCGGTCATGCCGCCGACGCGGATCACAGCAACACCGCCCGCCAGTTTGGCAACGCGCTCTTGCAGCTTCTCACGGTCGTAGTCAGAGGTGGTTTCTTCGATCTGGTTGCGGATCTGAGCGACACGCGCTTCGATCTCTGCCTTCTCGCCAGCACCGTCGACGATGGTGGTTTCGTCTTTGGTGATGTTGATGGTCTTGGCCGAGCCGAGCATGTCCATGGTGACATTCTCGAGCTTCATGCCGAGATCTTCCGAGATGACCTGACCGCCGGTGAGGATCGCGATGTCCTGAAGCATGGCTTTGCGGCGATCGCCGAAGCCCGGTGCTTTGACAGCTGCAATCTTGAGGCCGCCGCGCAGTTTGTTGACCACGAGGGTCGCGAGCGCTTCGCCTTCCACGTCCTCAGCGATGATGAGGAGCGGTTTCTGCGACTGGATGACCTGCTCGAGAAGCGGAACCATCGGCTGAAGCGACGAGAGTTTCTTCTCGTGCAGCAGGACGAGGCAGTCGTCGAGCTCTGCAACCATCTTGTCGGTGTTGGTCACGAAGTAGGGCGACAGGTAGCCGCGGTCGAACTGCATGCCTTCGACGACAACGGTCTCGGTCTCGAGGCCTTTGTTCTCTTCGACGGTGATCACGCCTTCGTTGCCGACTTTCTGCATGGCGTCTGCGATCTGCTGACCGATCTCGGATTCGCCGTTGGCGGAGATGGTGCCGACCTGAGCGACTTCTGCGGAGTCTTTGACTTCGCGCGCCATCTCACGGATGCCTGCGACAACCTTGGCGGTTGCCATGTCGATGCCACGCTTGAGGTCCATCGGGTTAAGACCCGCTGCAACCTGCTTGAGGCCTTCCTTGACGATGGCCTGAGCCAGAACCGTCGCGGTGGTGGTGCCGTCGCCGGCTTCGTCGTTGGTGCGGCTGGCGACTTCTTTCACCATCTGCGCGCCCATGTTTTCGAACTTGTCCTCAAGCTCGATTTCCTTGGCAACCGACACACCGTCTTTGGTGATGCGGGGTGCGCCGAAGGATTTGTCGAGAACCACGTTACGGCCTTTCGGGCCGAGGGTGACCTTAACGGCATCTGCGAGAATGTTCACGCCGCGCAGCATTGCATTACGGGCGTCTGTGTCGAACTTTACGTCCTTAGCAGCCATTGTGCTTTACCTCTTTGAATTCTTGGATGGGGTCAGACGATCAGGACAGGATGCCCATGATGTCGGATTCTTTCATCATCAGCAGCTCTTCGCCGTCGACGGAAACTTCGGTGCCCGACCATTTGCCGAACAGAACGCGGTCACCCGCTTTCACGTCGAGCGCGATGCGGTCGCCGTCGTCGTCACGCAGGCCAGCGCCCACAGCAACGATTTCGCCCTCGGCGGGCTTTTCTTTTGCGCTATCGGGGATGATGAGGCCGCCTGCGGTCTTCTCTTCGCCTTCAACGCGACGAACCAGCACGCGGTCATGCAGAGGTGTAAGTGCCATTGTCTAGGTTTCCCTAACTAAATTTGTCTCCCTGACTCCTCAGCGGAGTCGTTAGCACTCCCTGTCGGCGAGTGCTAACAGCGCATAGTTAGGAGGGCCACAAACCCGAGTCAACCAGATCGCGCGACTTTTTTGAGCGGAATTTGAGGGGCCTTTGGCGGGTAGCGAAAAACCTTGGTTCTCAACAGCTTGCCCTTGGCCTCATTGCTGCGATGCAGCAAGGGCCGCCTGCCCTTCTGGGCCAAGGTCATAGACCCCAGTCGCCACTTTCACGAACCAACCCAAATGGTTGTCCCGCATCATGCGCGTTGCCGCCGCAACCTCGGCGCCTTTGGCCACATCCGCGCCCTTGCTCGCCCCGTGTTCGGCCAGATAGGCAGCACAGCGCAGGCTTTCCTGCTTGTAGGCCGTTGTAATCGCGCCTCGCGTTCCGCCCGCGTTGGGATCGCCCCTGCGGCGATCGAACTCTTTCAGGAGCGCACCTTTGCGGGGCTTGGATTTGCGCGGCCGAAACTCAACCGGATCGCAATGCGCCTGCACATGCCCATCCTCGAGCCGCACCGACAGAACCCCGATGCCAAGCCGCTTACACAGCCCCACATTGCCCTTAAACATGCGCCACGCCGCCTTACCCGACCAGCGCGGCACCGCGACATAGACCCAATCGCTGACACTCTGGCGCGCGACGGCCTGCTGCAGAAGCTTGAGCGTGAACCCGGTTTTCAACTCCACGATAACCGGATCGTCGTCCCCCCGGCGCGCCATGACATCGACCGCGCCCACCTCGGACTTGACCTCGAACCCCTGCGCCTCGAGCCACGCCTTGATCGGCGCATAGAGGTCGGTTTCGCGCAAGGGGGCCACCGCTTACTCCCGGAAGAATCCGACGAAGCGGTCAATCTCAGCCGCCTCTATCGACCATTCACAGACGAACCGCGCCTCGAGCAACTCGTCAGGGTCTGTGCCTTCAAGAGATCCGGACCAAACATTATAGGCCGCACCTGCATCAAACAGGCGCTGATGAATGGCCCGCGGGAAGGTGCAGAATACGGTGTTCGCCTCGGGCGGATAGGTGAACGTGACACCCGCGTCGCGCAGGCCCTCGGCGAGACGCGCGCAGTTCGCATTCGCCCGACGCGCGCTTTCGAGCCAGAGATCGTCCTTCAGATAGGCGTTCATCTGGGCCGAGAGATAACGATGCTTGGAAAAGAGATGCGCCCCACGCTTGCGGCGCAGTTCGAATTCCCAGGCCTTCGCCGGATCAAAGAAGATCACCGCCTCGACCCCGACACAGCCATTCTTGGTGCCGCCGAAGCTCACCGCGTCAACACCCGCTTTCCATGTCATCTCGGCAGGGGTGCAGCCAAGCGCCACAAGCGCATTGGCAAAACGCGCGCCGTCAAGATGCACCGGCAGGCCGAACTCCTTGGCCACACCACACAGCGCGGTCAACTCTTCGACGCTATAGACCGTGCCACGCTCGGTCACCTGCGTGATCGACACCGGGCCGCGTTGGGGGCCATGCACGCCGCGACTTTCCTCTGTCTCGATCGACGCGCGCAAGCTTTGGGGCGTCATCTTGTCGGCATCCCCCACCAGCGTCAACTTGGCCCCGCCGGTATAGAATTCCGGCGCGTTGCATTCGTCCTCATGGATATGCGCCACGGGCGCGCAGAACACCGTCTCGAACGGCTGGCACAGCGTCGCCAATGCAAGCGAGTTCGCCGCGGTGCCCGTTGCAACAAGATAGACCGCCGCCTCCGGCGCCTCAAAAATCTCACGGATCTGTTGGCGCACCTCATCCATGATCGGATCGGCACCATAAGGAGGCGCATAGCCTTCGTTCGACTTTGCCAGCGCGTCCATGATCGCCGGATGCGCCGGACCCGCATTGTCAGAGGCAAAAAACATCAGGTGATCTCCTCGATAATATGGTCTTCCCACTCGTCTTCGTGCACTTCAAATTCGGACACCGTCCAGCCCTGCACCGAGATCCCCGCGTCATGCACGGATTGCGGCGTGCCGGAGATCAGCGGGTGCCAATCATAAAGCGGCTTGCCCTCCCAGAGCAGCCGATAAGCGCAGGTGCGTGGCATCCAGTAAGCATGGCTTTCGATATTCTTCGGCGACAGGACAATGCATTCCGGCACGAACTGATGGCGGATATCATACTGCGCACAGCGACAGCTCTCGTCATCAAGCAAACGACACGCCACACGGGTCAGAGCAACCTCGCCCGTATCGCCATCTTCAAGCTTGTTTAGGCAACAGCGCCCGCACCCATCGCAAAGCGCCTCCCATTCCGCACGGGACATCTTGGAAAGCGGTTTGCGCTCCCAGAAGCGGGACTTAAATCCGCCGCGTTCGATCGGATCGGGATCACTCATAGCTTGGCCAAGATCTCGCGGCATTGCTGGCAATCCGCATCAATCTGCGCAACCAGTGCCTCGAGGCTCTCGAATTTCCATTCCGGGCGCAGGAAGTCGATCAGCCCGACAGAAAGCGGCGTGCCGTAGAGATCGCCGGAGAAATCGAAAAGGTGGGTTTCGATATTGGCCCGGTTCTTGCCGAACATCGGCCGCACCCCGATGGAGGCCGCCCCCATGTAATTGCCCTTATGCGGCCCGTCGAGCACATCAACGAGCACCGCATAGACGCCGAACTTCGGCGGATGCAGCCCGTCGATGGACATGTTCGCGGTCGGAAAGCCGAGGTCTCGGCCCCGCTGCGCGCCGCCGATCACCGGCCCGTCGATCCGGTGCCAATGACCCAGCATCGCCGCCGCATCGCGCGGTCGCCCGTCGCTCAGCGCCTGGCGGATCGCGGTCGAGGACACCTGCCCCCCTTCCCCCTTGAGGAGCGGCGCGATACTGACCCCAAAACCAAGGCGCTTGCCCAAGGTCACGAGATCCTCCGCCGATCCCGCCCGGCCCTTGCCGAAACAGAAATCCGCACCGACGACGACATGTTTCAGGCCAAGCCCTTCATGGATCACATCGCGGGCGAATTCCTCGGGTGTGAGCGACGAGAGCGTCGCGTTGAACGGCAGCTCATAGAGGCGCTCAACACCGATCTTCTCAAGGCGGTGGGCGCGCGTCTCGGCGCTGGTCAGACGAAACGGCGGGGCGTCGGGCGCAAAAAACTCGCGCGGATGCGGCTCGAAGGTCATGACACCAAGAGGTGCCCCCTGTCCGGCGTCGCGCGCCAGATCGATCACCGAGCGATGCCCGAGATGCACACCGTCGAAATTCCCGATCGCCGCACTGGCGCCCCGGTCTTCCTCGGCTACGAACTGATAATCCCGAATGATCCGCATGCAGCGGAGGTAGCCCGTTGCTTCGGACTGTGCAAGAGGGGCGCGACGGCAGTGCGGCGACCAGCCCACAAAAAAGGCCGCCCCTTGGGACGGCCCTTTGCATGACTGCGGCGCTGGATCAGTCGAACTTGCGCGACGGCGCCAGCACGGTGGCCTCGCCAATAAGAACCTTCTTGCCATCAACCGAGCAGTGGCAATCAAGCTTTACGCGGCGCTTGGCGTGTTCGATGTCGATCACCTTGACCTCGGCATAGACCGTGTCACCGGGGCGCACAGGCGCGAGGAATTTGAGCGTCTGCCCCATATAGACCGTACCATGGCCTGGAAGCTGTTCGCCGATCACCGCAGAGATGAGACCCGCCGTCAGCATCCCATGCGCAATGCGGCCCTCAAAGATCGTGTCGTTGGCATAGTCATCGTCAAGGTGCACGGGGTTCCTGTCGGTCGAGACCTGCGCGAACATCTCGATATCTTCGTCGGTCACGACCTTCTGAAGGTAACGGGACATGCCCATCTCGATGTCTTCGATGCAGATCGTTCCGCGTGGCAGGTTATCCAACATTCCGCCCTCCGGCTTTGGTTGTTCGTGTAATTTTCAAGCAGCCGCAGGCCGCGTTTCGCAACTTTATTACTTTGCAAACGCAGAAAATCAACCCCCAATCGTCTAGCGGAGCTGTCCGATACTAAAGTTCGGAGCGACTTTTTCCTTTTCAAGATAAGCCTCTAGCGCGTCTTTGTTGGGTTGGTGGGTGGTTTGGGTGTCTTCGGCGGCGAGGCCGCCGGTGATGAAAAGCGAATCGATATCTTCGCCCATGGCGCCGCGGATGTCGGTTTGGGCGCCGTCGCCGATGGCGAGGATCGAGGCCGCGGGAATGTCCTTGCCGAGCGCGGCCAACCGGCGGCGGGCGAGGTCATAGATCGGCGGGTGCGGCTTGCCGAAATAGAGGCTTTCGCCGCCCATCTCGGTATAAAGACGCGCCAGCGCCCCGGCGCACCACTCGCGCACCTCTCCTCGATCCACGACAATATCGGGATTGGCACAAAGGAGCTTCAGCCCCTTGGTCTTGGCATAAAGGAAATCGGGCCGGTTCACCGCCGGATCGGCCATCGGATCGAACGGACCACAACAGACGATCCCCTCTGCCTCGGCCAGCGGAACGCGGGTTATCTCGACGGGGTTGTCAATGACTTCAAGGGGTTGGAAGAATTCCTCATCCCGCTCCCATTCACCCATGAAATAGACTTTCTCGCCCACGGCGCCGGTAAACATCGCGGCGCGGGCCGAGTCCCCAGAGGTCGCGATCGTATCATAGGCATCATCGGGCACGCCGAATTTGGCCATCTGCACCGCCACCCCAGCGCGGGGTTTGGGCGAGTTGGTCACAAGCACCACGATGCCACCCTTGCGGCGATAGGCCTGCAACGCGGCCACCGCCTCGGGATAGGCCGTGACCCCATTGTGCACACAGCCCCAGAGGTCCACGAAAAGCGCCTCGTAGCGGTCGGAAACGTCGGAAAGGGCAGAGATGATCTCGGTCATGGGAGGGTCCTGTTGGCCTGTCGCTGGTGGCGCAAGGTATGACAAAGCGGGCGCAGCGATACCAGTGAAAACCGGGGTCTGTATCGCGTCGGTATCACGTCGGTATTGCGTCAGTGCTGCACTGCGGCGGCGCAACGTCGCGCTGGACAGGGGCGCGGCGACCATGAAACCGTGCCGAAGGGGAGGACAAGACCATGGAACAGCACCTATTTCTTGGCGAGGAACACAGCCTTCTGCGCGACCAGATCCGCCGCTTTGTGACCGAGCGGGTCAAACCCGTGGCAGACGCCTGGGAAGAAGACGGCATGGTCCCGCGCGCCATCCTGCGCGAGATGGGCGACCTCGGCTTTTTCGGGATCCGCTATCCGGCCGACTATGGCGGCAGTGAGATGGATACCCGCGCCACCGCCGTGCTTGCCGAAGAACTTGGCCGCTCGACCTATTCCGGCTTTGCGATCACGGCGCTGGTGCACACGGATATGGCCTCGGTCCATCTCTACAATGCGGGCAGCGAGGCACAGCGCGCCGCCCATATGCCGGACGTGATCGCTGGCAAGAAGATCGTCGCTGTCGGAGTCACTGAGCCCGGCGCAGGATCTGACGTCAAAGGCATCCGTAGCTTTGCCCGCCGCGAAGGGGATCACTACGTCCTCAACGGCTCCAAGATGTTTATCACGAACGGGGTGCATGCCGATCTCTACTGTGTCGCCGCCAAGACCGACCGCGACGGCCCGGCGAGCCAGTCAGTGACCATGTTTCTGCTTGAGAAGGGCATGGACGGCTTCACCGTGAGCCGTGCGCTCGACAAACATGGTTGGCGTTCGTCTGATACGGCAGAACTCAGCTTTCAAGACGTGCGCGTTCCGGTCGAAAACGTCCTCGGTGAGGAAGGGCGCGGCTTCTACGCCATCATGCAGAACTTTCAGAACGAACGCATCGTCATCGCCGCCATGGCCGTGGGCGAGGCGCAGGCGGCCATCGACCTGACGCTCGACTACGTGAAAGAGCGCAAAGCCTTCGGCGCACCGCTGTGGGAGAAACAGGCGATCCGGCAGCGCATGGCGATGCTCGCCGCACGGGTCTCGGCGGCGCGGGCCTTCGTCTACCAAGTCGCGGCGCGCGATGCCAATGGCGAGGACGTGGTGCGCGAGGTCTCGATGCTGAAGGCGCTCTGCGGTGAGTTGGTCAATGACGTGATGTATGACTGCCTGCAATTCCACGGCGGCGCGGGCTACCTGCGCGGCATGGCCATCGAACGCATGGCCCGCGATGCGCGCGTGCAGGCCATTGGCGGCGGCGCGACCGAGGTCATGCTCGAGGAAGTGGCGAAACGGATCTAGGGCAATGGCTAGCCTCTTTGCCTATTGAAGAATGTCAGGATATGAAGGTTTGCCCACACATCTGTTTTCTCGCGTTCCCTTTGCATGCAATTGATTGAAAGTTCGATTATCGGCCTGCGATCTGCCCGGCATCGTATGGCCAGCGGCTCAAAACGCCCTGTCGTGACCCTATTTCCGATGGTTCATATCGGCGAACCTGACTTCTATGAAACGGTTTACGCGCAGGCCTGCAAAGCAGATGTGGTTTTGACAGAAGGCATTCAGTCTCCGATGGTTCGACGTTTGACGCGTTCTTATCGATGGATCGATCTGGAAAATCTGGGACTCGTCCTGCAGCCAAGGTTTCCCACTCCCCCGCCAGGATGTCGGGTGTTGAATGCAGATTTAAGCGGGGATGAGTTTGAGGCCGCTTGGAGAGACTTGCCCCTCTGGCTTCGGTTTGCGGCGCCTCAGAGGTCAGCATTTGTGGGACTGAGGCACCGTCTAAGGCTTAGTCGACAGTCGTTGGTGAGCGGGGTCTCATCTTTGAACGACAAGGCAAGCCGGGCCAGCGCCTTCGAATGGGACACGCCCGGCTATGATCTGGCCGGACCTATTCGACGGCTACGCGATGACCGGCTTTGCAGTATTCTGCTTGGATTGCTTGAAGAAAATCACGACCGGGAAATGTCGATCTCGGTGGTTTATGGCGCGTCCCATATGCCCGCCGTTTTGCGCCTATTGCGCACCTATGGTGAATACCGCCCTGCCGGGAGTGAATGGCTCACGGCGATTTCTCTCTGAAAGAAAAAGGGCGCCATGAGGGGCGCCCTTTTGATTACCTATCTCAGAAGCGATCAGACCTTGAGGTTCGGGATGATCTGTTTCTTGCGCGACATGATGCCGGGGAGGACGACGCTGTCGCCGTCGACAGTGGCACCAAAGCTCTTTTCGGCGACGCCTTTGACGAGGTCGTTCGGCACGAAGAGGGTCGCTTCTTCGTTGAGAATGTCGACGACGAAAAGCAGGACTTCATCCACTCCGTCTTCTTTCGCGACATCGGCAAAGGAAGTCATCAGGCTCGCTTTGCGGTCAAGGACGAGTTTCGGCGCGGTGGTCTCAAGCACGGAGACGCGGAACTTGGTGCCGTCGACTTCGTATTCTTTCGAGTCCATGCGGATCAGTTCGGCATCCGAGAAGGCCGAGATGTCGGATTTGGCTTCGAAAAGCTCGGAGGCATATTGGCCAAGGTCGATGTTCAGTTCCGAGGCGAGCTTTTCGGCCAGCGCCTTGTCCACGTCGGTCGTGGTCGGCGAACGGAACTCAAGCGTGTCGGAGAGGATGCAAGAGAGCATCGCGCCCTTGATATTGTCGGGCATCTTGTCGGCATCGTCGCCCATCAGATCATACATGATGGTTGCGGTGCAGGCGAGCGGGCGGATGGTGATGTCGATCGGGCCCTTGGTTTCAAGGCCACCGACGAGCTTGTGGTGGTCGATGATGGCGGTGATATCGGCGTCGTTGATCGCCTCGGGAAGCTCGGCGGGGTTGTTGGTGTCGACGATGACGACCGGGGTATCGGCGGCGACGTCGCTGATGATCTCGGGCTTTTCAAAGCCCCATTTCTCGATCACGAAGGCGGCTTCGGTGTTCGGCTCGCCAAGCAGGACGGGCTTGGCAGCGACGCCTTTGATTTCGTTCAGATACCACGCCCAGATGATGGGCGAGCCGGTGGAATCGGTATCGGGCGACTTGTGGCCGAAAACGAGGGTGGTCATGAGCAATAGTCCTTCATCGAACGGGGAGAATTTGCGCGCGTTATAGGGGCGACGGGGCGCCTTGTCACGCCCCGCTTGGCTGGATCAGGAGGGAAGGACAAAAAGCCCCGCCCCTGATGCCGCATTGCAGCAATGATGGCGATCAGGTGACGCTCAGGCGGGGACTTTGGCCATCGTCTTGCGGATTTCGGCGGCGACCTCTGCTGCATGGGTGATCGGCCCCATATGCCCCGCGGTGGCAAGTGTCGCGCGCCGCGCATTGGGAATACGGGCGGCAAGACCGTCCTGCACCGTTTTCATCAGGGCCGGCGATTGTCCTCCGTCCATCAACACGCAGGGCGCGGTGATCTGGCCAAGACGCGGGATCAGGTTGGTGTTGTCATCGGCCAAAGCAGGCTGGCTCGCCCCGATAAAGGGAATGAGCCGCGTCGCGGTTTTCTGAAGCTCCTCGGGCAAAGCGTCCCAAGGCCGCCCATCGCCCCAGACCCGCAGGAAGATCCGCGCGCCCATTGCCGGATCGCCCGCCTCGATATGGGCGTTGATCTCGTCCATGTGAGCACAGTTCCATTGATGAAGCTCTGGCGCATCCTCCCGCGCCACGGCCATCAAGACCGGCTCGAAGAGCGACAAGCTGCGCACCATTTCAGGTTTCTCGAGCGCGATCAGCAGCGACAGCACGCCGCCAAAGCTATGCCCGATCAGGTCAACCGGCTCGGTGATGAGCGGCAAGAGCGCCTTCAGCGTTTCTTCGGTGAGATCGCCATGCCCGCCCCAAACCGGGCTTTTGCCATGGCCCGGCAGATCAAGCGCGGTGATGGTCAGGTCGTCCTCAAGCTGTTGAGCGACGCCGCGCCACGCCCCGGAATGGGCCAGCGAGCAATGCAGGGCGATCGCCTTGCGCGAGCCAGTTCCGTAGGTCCGCGCATGAAGCGCAAGCGGCGCTTCCATCGTGCTGGCCGTCATGTCTCAGAGCTCCCCGGCGAGATGCAGGTCGAGATGGGCAAGGCGATCCTGCCCGAAGAAGCGCGCGCCATCGTCCGTGATATAGAAAGGCGAGCCAAACGCACCGGCCTCGACCGCCTCCTCAAGATTGCGGGGGTAGGTTTCCGCGCCAAGCAGCAAGCCACTGTCAGCGAGGCTCGGGTCGAACCCTGTCTCCTCGAGACAGGCCCGGATCACACTGTCTTCGGCAATGTCCTTCTCATCGGCCCAGCAGGCCCGCAAGAGCGCCTGCACAAGCGCGCCGGTATCGCCGCCTGCCTTCTGCGCCGCGATGATCGCGTAGGACGAGGGCGCGGCATTGGTCGGCCAATGCGCGGGTTTGAGGTTGAACGGCAGGTCGGCCACCTTGGCCTGACGCAGGAGATCCTGCGCGCGATAGTCCATGCGCGCGGGATGTCTATCGGCCGGGGCGGTGCCGCCGGTCCGCGCAAAAAGCGCGATCACATCCAGAGGCTTGTAGGTGATCTCGGCGCCGTGACGTGCGGCGATCGCCTCGAGACGGTCGCCCGCAAGGTAGGCATAGGGCGAAATCGTCGAAAAATAGTAGTCTATATGTGTCATTTGTTCCCTTCGCGCGCGCGGCATGTCTTTGCCAGAGGGTATGCCCATGTTAAGCGGTGTGCAATGTCACGAATCTGTCACCGCAGGGAATGCGACGCGGCGACAATACGCCCTGGGGACCACATATATGGCACACATTCTCGAACCCAAACTCATCACAGGCACGTCGAATAAGCCGCTCGCCAACGCGATCTGCCGCCGCATGTCCATGCATCGCGGCAAGACCCTCGGCCTTGTCGATGCCCGTGTCGAACGGTTCAACGATCAGGAAATCTTTGTCGAAGTGTTCGAGAACGTGCGCGGCGAGGACATGTTCATCGTCCAATCGACATCGCGCCCGGCCAATGACAACCTGATGGAGCTTCTGATCATGGCCGACGCGCTGCGCCGGTCCTCGGCCAAGCGCATCACCGCCGTGATCCCCTATTTCGGCTATGCCCGCCAAGATCGCCGCGCCAAGGCCCGGACACCGATTTCGGCCAAGCTCGTCGCCAACATGCTCGTCGAGGCAGGCATCGAACGGGTTCTGACGATGGACCTGCACGCGGCCCAGATTCAGGGCTTCTTTGATATTCCCGTGGACAACCTCTATGCCTCGCCGATCTTCGCGCTCGACATCATGGCACAGTTCCCCGGCGATGCGCTCAACGATGTGATGGTGGTGTCGCCCGATGTCGGCGGCGTGGCCCGTGCCCGCGAGCTTGCCAAGCGGATCAACGCCCCGCTCTCGATCGTGGACAAGCGCCGCGAAAAGCCCGGCGAAGTCGCCGAGATGACGGTGATCGGCAACGTCGAAGGCAAGAAATGCCTGATTGTGGACGACATGTGCGACACGGCGGGCACCCTCTGCAAGGCAGCAGAAGTGCTGCTCGAGCACGGCGCGACCGAGGTCCATTCCTACATCACCCATGGCGTCATGTCCGGCCCGGCGGTTGAGCGGATCACCAATTCGGTGATGAAATCGCTGGTTATCACGGATTCGATCGAACCCACCGAGGCCGTGAAATCCGCCGAGAATATCCGCATCCTGCCGACCGCGCCGCTTTTTGCGCAAGCGATCCTCAACATCTGGAACGGCACCAGTGTCTCGTCGCTGTTTGAGACCGAGACGCTTGAACCCGCCTACGAAGGCCTGTTCAAGACGCGCTAAGCGTGGCCAGAGCCAAGAATGACAAGGGCGCCCATTGTGGCGCCCTTTTTTGTCCTATTCGATCTGCCAATCATCGGCGTGGTGCAATTCACCAATCGCGAACCAACTCATCCGAACCCGCGCGATCCGCGTGTCGCCCCATGTGCGAAACACAAGGTCAAATCCGGTTGCGCTGATATGCTCTGCCTTGACCTCCGCGCGGGTGTTATGCGCGCTATCCATGTCCGAAAGCGAAAGACCGACCTGTACGGAGGGCGGTTGGCGGAACGGTTCAGAGAAAGTGACGGTCTTGCGGCGCTCGCGGGGGCCGGTGCCAGTCCACATGTCACCGCCGTCTTCAAAATCCGAAAAGAGGGGCACGTCACCTTGCGCCACCCCGATAAGATGATTTCTTAGTCGCTTCATTTCATCTTCCAGTAGTCGCATTGACCTAACGGAATTCACAGGGCCTTGGCAATTGGAAATAGACCGAATGACGTCAGATCAGGGCGCCAACACCGTCGTTGAATAAGAAAAGGCCCCTTCCGCGCGGGAAGGGGCCTTGTTCCGGTCCTGTCGGTCCGTTGGATCAATCCATGGAGTCGAGCAGGTGAACCATGTCGGCGACGAATTTCTCCGCCGCGTCCTTGTCTTCCGCATCGGCGTTCTCGGCTGCGGCGCGGGCTGCAGAGAGAACATCCTCAAGATCGGCCTTGGTCACGTCGACACCCACATGGGCGTGCTCGGCGATCACCGAAATCGAATCCGCCGAAATCTCGGCGAAACCGCGGGTGACGACAAAGTCTTTTTCGCCGTCAGACGATTGAACCTTCACCACGCCGGGGCGCAGCGAGGTCAGCGTCGCCGCATGCCCCGGCATGGCGGTCATGTCGCCATCTGCGCCGGGGATTTGCACGGCGGTCACCTGAAGCGAAGCGAGGCTCCGCTCAGGGCTGACCAGGTCAAATTGCATCGTGTTTGCCATTTCGGGCCTCCTTAGGCCGCTTCAGCAGCCATCTTCTCGGCTTTGGCGATCACTTCCTCGATGCCGCCCACCATGTAGAAGGCACCTTCCGGCAGGTGGTCGTATTCACCAGCGACAACCGCTTTGAACGAAGAGATGGTGTCTTCGATCGGAACCTGCACACCGTCCGAGCCAGTGAACACTTTCGCAACGTCGAACGGCTGCGAGAGGAAACGCTGGATCTTACGGGCACGGGCCACGGTAAGTTTGTCTTCTTCCGAGAGTTCGTCCATGCCGAGAATGGCGATGATGTCCTGAAGCGACTTGTAGCGCTGAAGGATGTTCTGAACGTCGCGGGCCACCTGATAGTGCTCCTCGCCCACGATCTGCGGGTCGAGAATACGCGAGGACGAGTCGAGCGGGTCAACGGCCGGGTAAATACCAAGCTCGGAGATCGCACGGTTGAGAACCGTCGTTGCGTCGAGGTGGGCGAAGGTCGTGGCCGGTGCGGGGTCGGTAAGGTCGTCCGCGGGAACGTACACGGCCTGGATCGAGGTGATCGAGCCTGCTTTGGTCGAGGTAATGCGTTCCTGCATCGCGCCCATGTCGGTGGCCAGCGTCGGCTGGTAACCCACAGCAGAGGGGATACGGCCGAGAAGTGCGGACACCTCGGAACCGGCCTGCGTGAAGCGGAAGATGTTGTCGACGAAGAACAGAACGTCGGTCCCGGACTGGTCACGGAACTGTTCTGCGAGGGTCAGACCGGTCAGAGCGACGCGGGCACGTGCCCCCGGAGGCTCGTTCATCTGACCGTAGACCAGAGCAACCTGCGATTCTTCGAGGTTGTCGGGCTTGATCACGTCAGATTCGATCATTTCCCAGTAGAGGTCGTTGCCTTCACGGGTCCGCTCACCCACACCTGCGAACACCGAGAAACCCGAGTGCACTTTTGCGATGTTGTTGATGAGTTCCATGATGAGAACGGTTTTACCCACGCCGGCGCCGCCGAAGAGGCCGATCTTACCACCTTTGGAATAAGGTGCGAGAAGGTCGATAACCTTGATGCCGGTCACGAGGATCTCGGTCTCGGTCGCCTGTTCGTCGAATTCCGGGGCCGGCTGGTGAATGGCGCGTGTTTCTTTCGCGTTCACCGGGCCTTTTTCGTCGACGGGCTCGCCAACGACGTTGAGGATACGACCGAGGGTCGCGTTACCAACCGGCACCGAGATCGGTGCGCCGGTGTCCTCGACTGCCGCGCCACGGACGAGACCTTCGGTCGCGTCCATCGCGATGCAGCGAACGGTGTTTTCGCCGAGGTGCTGGGACACTTCCAGAACCAGTTTCTTACCATTGTTTTCGGTGTTCAGTGCGTTCAGGATTTCCGGGAGGGCATCCTCGAACTGCACGTCCACAACGGCGCCGATGATCTGGGTCACCTTGCCTTTTGCGTTTGCCATGTTTCGTCTCCGGTCTTAGAGCGCTTCAGCGCCCGAGATGATTTCAATAAGCTCGTTGGTAATCACAGCCTGACGCGAGCGGTTATACTCGATGGTCAGCTTGTCGATCATATCGCCTGCGTTGCGGGTCGCGTTGTCCATTGCGGACATCCGCGCGCCCTGCTCCGAAGCGCCGTTTTCCAGCAGTGCTGCGAAGATCTGTGTCGCGACGCCGCGCGGCAGCAGGTCGGCAAGGATTGCCTCTTCGCTGGGCTCGTAGTCGTACAGGGTCGACGCACCATCGGCCTCGGCACCCTCAAAGGAGGCCGGGATGATCTGCTGTGCGGTTGGAACCTGGGTCACGACGTTGACGAACTGCGCATAGAAGATCGTCGCAACGTCGAACTCACCGTTGTCGAACCGGCCGAGGATGTCGCGCGCAATACCTTGCGCGTCGTCATAGCCGACACGTTTCACTTCGGTCAGGTCCACATGGCCAACGAACTGGTCACCCAGCTCACGCTTGAGCGCGTCGCGGCCTTTCTTGCCGACGGTCAGGACCTTGACGGTCTTGCCCTCAGCGGAAAGTTCCGCAGCTTTCGCGCGCGCCAGCTTTGCGATGTTCGCGTTAAAGCCACCGCAGAGGCCGCGTTCAGCGGTCATCACCACGAGAAGGTGGGTCTGATCGCTGCCGGTCCCCGACAGAAGCTTGGGCGCAGAGTCGGAGCCGCCGACCGATGCCGCGAGCCCACCGAGAACGGCATTGAACCGCTCGGTATAGGGGCGCGACGCCTCGGCAGCATCCTGCGCGCGGCGAAGTTTCGCCGCGGCAACCATCTGCATGGCTTTGGTGATCTTCCGAGTGTTTTTCACACTCTCGATCCGGTTTTTTAGGTCCTTCAGACTAGGCATTGTCCGAACCCCTTAAGCGAAGTCAGCTGCGTATTCGTCCAGCGCGGCTTTGACGCGATCAGCGGCATCACCTTTGATCTTGGGATCTTCGTCGGTGATCCACTGGAGAAGGTCGGCATGTTTGCCGCGCAGGTGTTGCAGGAGGCCCTGCTCGAAACGACCCACGTCCTTGACGTCGACCTTGTCGAGGAAGCCGTTCACACCGGCGAAGATGACGCAGACGATTTCCGCGTTGGTCAGCGGCGAATACTGAGCCTGTTTCATCAGCTCGGTCAGACGTGCACCACGGTTCAGCAGCTGCTGGGTCGCGGCGTCGAGGTCGGAACCGAACTGAGCGAAGGCCGCCATCTCGCGATACTGAGCGAGCGACAGTTTCACCGGACCAGCCACCGAGGACATCGCCTTGGTCTGAGCCGACGAACCCACGCGCGACACCGACAGACCGGTGTTCACGGCCGGGCGGATGCCTTGGTAGAAGAGTTCGGTTTCGAGGAAGATCTGGCCGTCGGTGATCGAAATCACGTTGGTCGGAATAAAGGCCGAAACGTCACCACCTTGGGTTTCGATGACCGGCAGAGCCGTCAGCGAGCCAGCGCCGAAGTCTTCGTTCAGCTTGGCCGAACGCTCGAGCAGGCGGGAGTGGAGATAGAAAACGTCGCCCGGATAGGCTTCACGTCCCGGCGGGCGGCGGAGCAGCAGCGACATCTGACGATAGGCCACAGCCTGTTTCGACAGGTCATCATAGATGATGAGCGCGTGCTTGCCGTTGTCGCGGAAGTATTCCGCCATCGCGGTTGCGGCGTAGGGGGCAAGGAACTGCATCGGTGCCGGGTCGGACGCGGTGGCCGCGACGACGATCGAGTATTCGATGGCGCCAGTTTCTTCCAGCTTCTTCACCAGCTGCGCAACGGTCGAGCGCTTCTGGCCAACAGCCACGTAGACGCAGTAGAGCTTCTTGCTCTCGTCGTCGCCGGCGGCGTCGTTGTAGGATTTCTGGTTCAGGATGGCGTCGAGAGCCACGGCGGTCTTACCGGTCTGACGGTCGCCAATGATAAGCTCACGCTGGCCACGGCCGATCGGGATCATCGCGTCGACCGACTTGAGGCCGGTTGCCATCGGTTCGTGAACCGATTTACGCGGGATGATGCCCGGCGCTTTAACGTCTGCGACGTTGCGCTGGGTCGCTTTGATCGGGCCCTTGCCGTCGAGCGGGTTGCCGAGACCATCGACCACGCGGCCGAGAAGTTCGGGACCAGCAGGCACGTCCACGATCGAGTTGGTGCGCTTGACGGTGTCACCTTCTTTGATGTCACGGTCCGAACCGAAGATCACGACACCAACGTTGTCGCTTTCAAGGTTGAGGGCCATACCCCGGATACCGCCCGGAAATTCCACCATCTCACCGGCTTGAACGTTGTCCAGGCCGTAGACACGCGCAATACCGTCACCGACGGAGAGCACGCGGCCGACCTCGGCCACTTCGGCTTCCTTGCCGAAGTTCTTGATCTGGTCCTTCAGGATCGCAGAAATCTCTGCTGCTTGGATACCCATTTATCCGACCTCTTTCATTGCATTCTGGAGGGAGGCGAGCTTGGAGGCGATCGAGGTATCGATCATCTTGGAGCCCACTTTAACGACAAGACCGCCGACAAGAGACTTGTCAACGGCCGCATTGATCTTGACGTCCTTGCCGACACGCGCGGCAAGAGTCTTGGCAAGTTTTTCGCTCTGCGCCTTGGTGAGCGGCTTGGCGGTCACCACGTCTGCAGTCACCTCGCCCTTGTCCTCAGCGATGAGTTCGCGCAGGCGCGAGATCAGCTGGGGCAGGACAAACAGGCGGCGCTTTTCGGCCATCAGGGCCAGCACGTTCTTCAGCACCGGCTGAAGACCCATTTTCTTGGCGATTTCGGCAATGGCCTTGGCCTGGTCGTCGCGGCTATAGAGCGGCGAGGAAATCAGGTCGCGCAGTTCTGCACTGTCGTCCAGTGCGCTGCTCAGGTCGTCAAGGCCACCTTCCAGTTTGGAAAGCGTCTTGTTCTCTTTCGCGATCTCGAAGACCGCGGTGGCATAGCGTTCGGCGATGCCGGAGGAGATCGAAGCTGGTTCGGACACGTCCACCCTTCCGCGTTCTGGCCCCGAATTTCGGCATACAATTGTATGCTGCACTCGGGGGCGTTTCATAACCCCGTTGGATCGGGGCAGTAAAATCCAGCGACGATGTAGCAGAGCCTTGCCCACCTAGCAACATTGTTTGCCGATTTACGGTTTTCGCGAAAACCCCATATTTTCAAGGCGTTTTGCCAAGTGCGACCCTTTGCTCGCGACCCTGCGTCAAAAAAAATTCCGGGAATCCGTGGATTTTCGCGATTCCCAAAGGCGACAAGGTGGAAAATGTTAGCGACAACAGGAGAAAATAGGCAAAGAACAGGCCGCGCGGGACGGCACCCGGCCCCGCCCTGACCCGGAGGGAAGGCTCAGACGGGCGCTGTCCCCGGTTTCGGGCTCAGCACGCCAAGCGGTTTGGGGACTTTGACATGAACCCCCGGCCCGCGCGGTGCGTGCACGCGCTTGGACGCCTCGATCATCAACACGCCCCCCGCCAGAACCGGCGCAATGGTGCGGCCGATACCTTCCCAAAGCGCCCCCGTCTTGCGCCAGAAGCGTTTGTGCGACGGCGGTTGATAAAGCGTGGCGCGGTTGCGTTCGGGCATGAACCCCGCGGCGCGCAGCTGGGATTCGAGCTGACCGATGGAATAGGGCCGACCATAGCCAAACGGTGTGGCATCACTGCGCGACCAGAGGCCAGCGCGGTTCGGCACCACGAAAAGCGCCCGCCCACCGGGGCCAAGAACGCGATAGGCCTCATCGAGAAGGTCCGCAGGCCGTTCGCAGGTCTCGAGCCCGTGCATCATCACAAGTCGGTCAACCCGCCCTGTCTCAATCGGCCAGAGCGTTTCTTCGCAGAGCACCGAGACATTGGCGAGCCCGGCAGGCCACGGCATGACCCCCTGTGGCGCGGGCATCAAGCCGATCACCCGACGCGCATCCGCGAGGTAGGGCCGCAAGAGCGGCACGGCAAAGCCGTATCCCGCAACCGTCATCCCCTTTGCCTCGGGCCAAAGTTCGCGCATCTCGTCGCGCACCGCTTTCTGTGCCGCGCGGCCAAGGGTGCTGCGGTAATAGAAGTTCCTGAGGTCCTGCACGTCGAGATGCATTGCAACTGTCCATATGATCGGCAAGTCTGGGGGCACCATAGCAACGTAAAGGCGAAAATCCATGCCCCTCGAGACAGTGACGATCCCCTGCCTTGCCGACAACTACGCATTCCTCGTTCACAATACGGACAGCGGTGAGACTGCGCTTGTCGATGCGCCCGAATCCGGCCCCATCCTAAGCGCCCTCAACCAACTCGGCTGGACGCTCGATACGGTGCTGTTGACGCATCACCACTGGGATCACGTCGACGGGCTTGCTGCCATTCTCGAGGTGCACAAGGCGCGGGTCATCGGCGCCAAGGCCGACGCACACCGCCTGCCTGCGCTCGACCTCGCAGTGTCCGAGGGGGATACAGTAACGGTCTGCGGCGAGGAGATGACGGTTCTCGATGTGTCGGGCCACACGGTCGGCCATGTCGCCTTTCACTTTCCCGCGACCGGCGTCGTCTTTACCGCCGATAGCCTAATGGCGCTTGGTTGTGGGCGCCTCTTCGAAGGCACGCCCGCCCAGATGTGGCAGAGCCTCGGCAAGCTCGCGGCGCTTCCGGGCGAGACCATGGTCTGCTCGGGGCATGAATATACCGAAACCAACCTGCGCTTTGCCCTGACCGTCGATCCCGACAATCCCGCGCTCAAGGCGCGCGGCGAGGCGATTGCCAAGGCGCGCAAGGAGAACCGCCCGACCGTTCCGTCGATTCTCTCCGAAGAAATGGCCACAAACCCGTTCCTGCGTGCCGACGACCCGGCCATTCGCGCCCAACTTGGCATGCAAGATGCGACAGACACAGAGGTTTTCACCGAAATCCGCCGCCTGAAGGACGCGTTCTAGGGCGGGATTCACTGCCCAAAGCCTCCCCCGAAACCGGCCCGCCAAAGGAAATGTGACCGGGAAAATGCAGAAAGTCCTTGAAGACCGGGCAAGATAGACCAAACTTTAAGAACATGAGGCCATGGTCGAACGGACACGACGCCCGAACGACCCAGAACCCGAAGGAGGACAAGAGCAGTGCCTTCATTCTCGAACACGCTCGAACAGGCAATCCACGCGGCGCTGGCCCAGGCCAACGCGCGCAAGCACGAATTCGCCACCCTGGAGCACCTTCTTCTTGCCCTGCTTGAAGAACCCGACGCCCTGCGCGTCCTTCAGGCCTGCGGCGTCGACCTCGAAGAGCTGCGTGGCAGCCTCGTGGAATATATCGACGAAGATCTTTCCACCCTGGTGACAGATATCGAAGGCTCCGAAGCGGTCCCGACCGCCGCCTTCCAGCGCGTGATCCAGCGCGCCGCGATCCATGTGCAATCTTCAGGCCGGACCGAGGTCACGGGGGCCAATGTCCTCGTCGCGATCTTTGCCGAACGCGAAAGCAACGCGGCCTTCTTCCTGCAAGAGCAGGACATGACCCGCTATGACGCCGTGAACTATATCGCGCATGGGGTCGCCAAAGACCCCGCCTTTGGCGAGGCCCGCCCGGTAAGTGGCGCAGATCTCGGTGACGAAAGCACCGTGGACGCCACCCCCGAGGGCGACAACAAGGAAAGTGCGCTTGCGAAATACTGTGTCGATCTTAACGCCAAGGCGCGCGCCGGGGATATCGACCCGCTGATCGGGCGCGATTCCGAGGTCGAGCGCTGTATTCAGGTGCTCTGCCGCCGCCGCAAGAACAACCCGCTCCTCGTCGGCGATCCGGGTGTTGGCAAGACCGCCATCGCCGAGGGCCTCGCGCATCAGATCGTCAAGGGCGACACCCCCGAGGTTCTGGCCAATACGACGATCTATTCGCTCGACATGGGCGCGCTTCTCGCGGGCACACGGTATCGCGGCGACTTTGAGGAACGCCTCAAGGCCGTGGTAACCGAGCTTGAGGATCATCCGGACGCGGTTCTTTTCATCGACGAAATCCATACCGTGATCGGTGCCGGCGCAACCTCGGGCGGCGCCATGGATGCCTCTAACCTCCTGAAGCCTGCGCTTCAGGGCGGCAAGCTGCGCACCATGGGATCGACCACCTACAAGGAATTCCGCCAACACTTCGAAAAGGACCGCGCCCTCTCCCGCCGGTTCCAGAAGATCGACGTGGTCGAGCCTTCGGTGCCCGACACGATCAAGATCCTGAAAGGGCTCAAGCCCTATTTCGAAGACCATCACAGCGTGAAATTCACCAATGATGCGATCAAGACGGCGGTTGAGCTTTCGGCGCGCTATATGAATGACCGCAAACTGCCCGACAAGGCGATCGACGTGATTGACGAAGCGGGTGCCGCGCAGCATCTCGTGGCCGCCTCCAAGCGGCGCAAGACCATCGGCGTCAAGGAGATCGAGGCCGTGGTCGCCAAGATCGCCCGCATCCCGCCCAAGAACGTCTCCAAGGATGATGCCGAGGTTCTCAAGGATATGGAGAAGACCCTCAAACGCGTGGTCTTTGGTCAGGACAACGCCATTGAGGCGCTGTCGTCGGCGATCAAGCTGGCCCGTGCGGGCCTGCGCGAACCGGAAAAACCCATCGGCAACTATCTCTTTGCCGGGCCGACCGGTGTCGGCAAAACCGAGGTCGCCAAGCAACTCGCCTCGACGCTTGGGGTCGAATTGCTGCGCTTCGACATGTCCGAATACATGGAGAAACACGCCGTTTCCCGCCTGATCGGCGCGCCTCCGGGCTATGTCGGTTTTGATCAGGGCGGCCAGCTGACGGATGGCGTCGACCAGCACCCGCATTGTGTCCTCCTTCTCGACGAGATCGAAAAGGCGCACCCGGATGTCTATAACATCCTGCTGCAGGTGATGGACCACGGCTCGCTCACCGATCACAATGGGCGCACCGTGGATTTCCGCAACGTGATCCTCATCATGACCTCGAACGCCGGTGCTGCCGAATTGGCAAAATCCGCCATCGGCTTTGGCCGCGACCGTCGCGAGGGCGAGGATACCGCCGCCATCGAGCGCACCTTCACGCCGGAATTCCGCAACCGTCTCGACGCGGTGATTTCCTTCGCGCCGCTGCCCAAGGACACCATCCTGCAGGTGGTCGAGAAGTTCGTGCTGCAACTTGAGGCACAGCTCATGGATCGCAACGTGACCATCGAACTGACCCCGAAAGCGGCCGAATGGCTTGCCGACAAGGGCTATGACGACAAGATGGGCGCCCGCCCGCTTGGTCGCGTGATTCAGGAGCATATCAAGAAGCCCCTCGCGGAAGAGCTGCTGTTTGGCAAGCTCGCCAAGGGCGGCGTGGTCAAGGTCACGGTCAAGAATGGCGAGCTGAAGCTGACCTTCGACGGCCCCGACAACCCACGCCTGACAGGGACCAAGCCGCCGCTTCTCACCGCTGAGTAATGCACCGGCTCGCCTTAGCAACGGCCGCCGCGCTTGCGGCGGCCCCTGCTTTTTCCGAAGGCATTACCCTCGCGCTGCCCGTCGATTGCGCGCTTGGAGAGACCTGTTTTATTCAGAACTATGTCGATGCGGACCCCGGCCCCGGCGCACGGGATTTCACCTGCGGCCACCTGACCTATGACGGTCACAAAGGCACCGATGTGGCTCTTGCCACCCATCTTGAGGCCCTGTCCGGTGTGAACGCGCTCGCCGCGGCCCCTGGCGTGGTCACCGCCACGCGCGATGGTGTGCCAGACCACTTTCTTGGTGCCGAAATGGATTTTCCCGAGGGACAGGACTGTGGCAATGGCGTCGTGATCGATCATGGCGATGGCTGGGTCACCCAATATTGCCACATGCAAATGGGCTCTATCGCGGTACAGCGAGGCGAGAAAATCGAGACCGGCGCCGTCATTGGACAGATCGGCATGTCCGGGCGCACCGCTTTCCCACATCTGCACATCTCCGTGCGCCATAACGGTACGCTGGTCGATCCGTTCAATACCGACGACCGCCTCACCTGTGGCTCGCAAGGCGATGATACCCTCTGGCAAAAGAACACCCCCTATCGCGCAGGCGGCCTTATCAACGCCGGGTTCAGCTTTGGTGTTCCAAGCTACGATCACGTCAAATGGGGCAAGGCCCACGCCCCTCGCATCTCTGCGGCACAAGGCGGGCTGGTGCTTTGGGGGCACCTCTTTGGCACCCGTCCCGGCGACACGATGCATTTCAAGATTGAGGGCCCCAATGGCCTCTTTTCCGAACACGATGCGACCATCGACAAGACGCAGGCCCAAGCCATGCGCGCCGCCGGGCGCAGACTGCACGCGGGCAACACCGTTCCGGGCCGCTATATCGGCACAGTCACCCTGATCCGCGACGGGCGCGAACTTGGCCGCCTCACGGCCGAAACAACACTGACCGACTAGGCCGCCTTATTTCTCGGTGATCTTCAACTCAATCCGGCGGTTCTTGGCCCGCGCCTCGCGCGTGTCGCGGGGGTCGAGCGGTTGGTACTCGCCAAAGCCGTTCGCCGAAAGACGGTTCGGCGGGATGCCAAGGAAATTCACCATGTAGCGCACCACCGACAGCGCCCGCGCCTGACTCAGCTCCCAGTTATCTGCAAACGCTGCGCCGTTGATGATCGGCACGTTGTCGGTATGGCCATCGACCCGGATCACCCAGTCGATCGTATCGGGAATATCGTCCGCGACACTGCGCAGGATCCCCGCGATCTTTGCAATCTCGCGCTCGCCCGCTGTCGATAGCTCGGCCCCGCCGGGCGGGAAAAGCACCTCGGAGGAAAACACGAACCGGTCGCCGACGATCCGCACGCCCTCTTGCCCTGCAAGCACCTCGCGCAGACGGCCAAAGAACTCCGAACGATATTGCTCAAGGTTCTTGGCCTCTTCCTCAAGCCGCTTGCGCTCGGCCTCTTCGAGTTGCCGCCGCCGACGCTCCTCGGCCGCGGCACGGGCCAGCGCCGCGTTGAGGTCGGTGCCAAGACTCTGAAGCCGGACCTGCGCCGCCGCATCGCGTTCCTTGGCATCGTCAAGCAACGCCTGAAGCGACCCCAATTGCTGGCGCAGGGCGGCAACCTGTTGGTTCAAGAGCGCCACTTCGCGCTGGCTCTCGGCAGAGCGCGCCTCGACATCGGCAAGTTCCGCATTCGCCGCCTTGAGAAGCGCGGCACGTTGCTCGGCTTCGCTGAGTTGGGTCTCGGCGTTCTGTTCTGCCGCGACTTTGGCGGCCAAAGCGGCGACAAGCTGAGCCTCGATCTCGGCCTTGTCGGCGGCCAGCGCCTCGGCCTCGGTGCGGCGTGCGGCGAGGTCTTCGTCGGTGGCAAGCTTCGCCGCAACCGCCTCGGCCAGACGGGCGCGCAAATCCTCGAGGTCGGCCTCGCGTGCGGCAATCGCAGCGCTCATCTCTTCGCCTTGCGCGGCGCGGTCCGCTTCTGCCGCGGCCAACGCGGCCTGCGCCTTGGCCAGCGCCTCCTCGGTGGTTTCCTCTTCGAGAAGCGCCGCCGCGAGCCGCAGATCGAGGTCGTCGCGCGCTTTCTCCGCCGCCGCCAGAAGGGTCAGCGTTTCCTCGGCCTTCTTGCGCTGAGCCTCAAGCGCGAGGGTCATCGCGGTCAGTTCCGCATCCGCCTCTTCAAGGCGCTTGCGCAAGGCTTCGCTCGCCGCCGCTTCAACGAGGCGCTGTTTCTCCTGCTCATCCAATTCCGCTTCGAGGCTTTCGGCACGGGCAAGAAGCGCGGCGCGGTCCTCGGCGCTCGCCTCGGCCTCGGCGTTCAAATCGGCAATCATCGCTTCGAGCGCCTCGCGCCGGGCCGCCGCCAAACGGGCCGCCTCGGCCTGTGAATCGATCTCGTCGCGCGCCGTGGCAAGCGCAAGATTAAGCGCCTCTTGCTCGCTTAGAAGTTCGGCCTTTTCCCCCTCGAGGGCGTCCACCTGCGCAAGCGCCGTATCCCGCTCCGCAAGAAGCGCCGCGACCTGTGCCTCAAAGCTTGTGATCTGGGTCTGTGCTGCGGCGAGGGCGTCTTCCCGCGCCGCGAGATCGGACGACAGCGAAGCAATCAGCGCGGTTTGTCGGGCCACTTCGTCCTGCGCATCGTTCAACGTCGCCCGAAGTCCGCCAACCTGCTGTTCAAGGGCCGCATTGGCCTGTTGCTCAAGGCCCAGCGCCTGCGCCAGCGCGGCAACCTCGGCAGAGAGCTCATCAAGCTCTGTCTCTTGTCCGGAAATCGTCTCGCGTAGAACGAATTGCACCACCATGAAAATGGTCAGCACGAACATCAGCACAAGCAGAAGCCCGGTCATCGCATCCACGAAACCGGGCCAGATCGACGCTTGGAAACGTTGTCCGGTACGGCGGGACAGGGCCATAGCTTAGCCCTCCTGCCCCTGCGATGGATCATCCTGCGCTGGCTTGCGCTTGCCCCGACGCGCGCCGCCGCCTGCATTGGCGGCCTGCTGACCCTGCTTGAGAACGCGGCCCAGCGCGGCAAGATCGGTGCGCAACTCAATCATGCTTTCCTGTCGCCCGGCGGAAATCTCTTCGAGAATACGCAGCATCTGAACGTCGATCGAGCGCAGGCGCATCCGGCTCTCGGCGTCGATGCCACCGTCCGCGTCCGTCTCTGCCCGCGCCTCGAGCGTCGCGATAAGATGTTCCTGACCTTCGGCCACCCGCAAGAGCGCCTGCGTCGTCGGCGCGTTGGCCTCCATCCGCTCGGTCATCCGTGTCATGCTCTCGGCAAGCTGGCCAAGCTTGTCATCAACCGCGGCCTGCCGTTCCCCGGCCTCGGTAAAGAGCGTGCGCAGGCTGTCCATCTGCTCGCCCATCTGGTCGAGGACAAGGGCCATCGCCGCCTCGTCGATGCCGCCCTCCCCTTCGCCATCTCCCGAGCTATAGCCAAGGCGTGTGATCGACGAGAGCCATTCTTCAAGCTCGCGGTAAAAACGGTTCTGCCCATGCCCGGCAAACAGTTCCAAAAGGCCGACAATGAGCGAGCCCGCCAGACCAAGCAACGACGAGGCAAAAGCCACGCCCATACCGCCAAGCTGGCTCTCAAGTCCGGTCATCAGCCGCGAGAAGACCTCGACTCCGCCTTCGCCCTCTTGTGGTGCAAGGCTGCGGATCGTGTCGACCACCGCCGGAACCGTCGTGGCAAGGCCATAGAACGTCCCCAGAAGGCCAAGGAAGATGAGCATATTGACGAGGTAGCGCGTGATCTCGCGCCCTTCGTCGATCCGTGTCGCCACAGAGTCGAGGATCGAGCGCGTCGAGGTGGCGCTGATCTGGCTATAGGTGCTGCGTGACTTGAGAAGTGTCGCTAAGGGCGCAAGGAGCGAGGGCGCGCTTGATGGTTCCCCGCCTTCGCTTCCAGTCGCGAACCGCTCGATCCAGCGCACCGAATTGATGAGCGAAAAGACCTGCCCAAAACAGGCGAGAACCCCGATCACGAAGACAAGGAAGATGAACCCGTTGAGATAGGGGTTGGCGATAAAGACTGGCTGCACCTTCGGAAAGGCGACATAGGCCAATAGCCCGACAAGTCCGAGCACGATCAACATCAGGATGATCTGGCGGACAGGATGAGAGAAATGCAGCTCGACTTCGCGGTCCTGCTGGTCCATCTGGACAGCCCCCGGCACGTTGTTTTTCTGCGCTCACCCTACTGGCTCGCAGGGCAGGTGCCAAGGTTTTATCACCGGACCGGGCAGTCGTGCCGCGTCACGTCCCCGTCAGTGCCCGGACGCGCGCCGAAAGCCAGTCGAGATCGCCATCTTCGATGCCAAGTTCCGTCAGGTGCGATGCCGTGTTGTGCAGGTAGTCGGTATTCGGCCCCCGCCCACCCACAGCGCGGGCGATGATCTGGGCCTGTTCCTCCAAGTCGAGATGGCAATATTGCACGTGGTCGGGGTCGATCACGTAGGTCACCGCCTCAATACGTCGCCCATCGCGTAGTTCGACCTCGAGATTGGTCTCGAAATAGGCCGACGAGACGAGTTCCCGCTCGCGAAGGTACGCGAGCGTCTGCGCCTCCTGCCCCTCGGCCACGGCCAGCGCGACACCCTGGCAATGCGCGCCGTCCTCGGCATCAAGTGCCAGTACAAGCCCCGGTGCCTCGACCGTGCCGCGATGGTGGATCGAGCGCATACAGAAACTCCGGTGCCAGCCCCAAAGCGTGCCGACCGCCTGTTCCTGCACTTCGAAACCGGGGTTCCACAGTAGGGAACCATATCCGAAAACCCACATCGTCCTGCCTCTGGTCCTTATGTTGCGGGGCGGTTAAACACCAAACCAAGGACCGGCGAAAGGGCTCTCTCATGAAACGTCTGCTGATCGTGATCATTGTTCTCACCCTCGGGTGGAGCGCCTATTGGTTCGTCGGAGCCACACGCGCCAAATCAGGCTTTGAGGATTGGCTCGCGGCGCGGCAGGCCGAAGGGTGGCTTGCCGAAACATCGGACATTGCCGTGCGCGGCTTTCCCAACCGCTTTGACGCGACATTCTCCGACGTGGCGCTTGCCGATCCAGGCACCGGCGTTGCATGGGAAGCCCCGTTCTTTCAGCTTTTCGCTCTGAGCTACCGCCCCAACCACCTGATCGCGATCTGGCCGCATGAACAGGTTCTTGCCTTCCCCGACCAACGGGTGACGGTCAAGAGCGAAGACATGAAGGCGTCACTCATCGTCGCGGGAGCGCCTTCGCTCCCTCTCGAGCGGTCCAACCTCGCGGTGGATGCGCTGGCGCTTGTCTCTGAGGCGGGGTGGTCTCTTTCGGCAGAGACGCTACGCCTTGCCATGCACAAAGACCCCGAAAGCGAGGCGACCTATCGCATGGCGCTGTCTGCGACGGGCTTTGCCCCGCCCGCCGAGATCGCCGCGCGCAGCGGTGCCGCCCTGCCCCGCACACTCAAGACCGTCGAGGCCGATCTGAGCGCCACGTTTGCCCGCCCCTGGGACATCACAGCGCTTGAAGACTCGCGCCCACAGCCAACCGCGCTCGACCTGCATATGGCGCAGCTCACCTGGGGCCGTCTCGACCTCCATGCGGCGGGCCAGGTCGATATCGACCCGTCCGGCTATCCGCAGGGCGAGATCACGCTGCGCGCCACCAACTGGCGCGAGATCATCGCGCTGGCGCGGCAGGGTGAGGAATTGCCGGCTGCTCTGATTGACGGGATCGAACAAGGGTTGCAGTTGCTCTCGGCCATGGCAGGCAACCCCAAGACCCTCGACATCCCGCTCAACTTTCGCGGCGGCCTGACGCGGATCGGCCCGGTGCCCATCGGCCCTGCCCCGCGGCTCATCCTGCGCTAAACGACCCTAGCGGCAATATGGCCCGCTGCGATAGCGGGCGATGTCGAAATGGAAATGGTCCTTGTGATAACGGTCTGACTCCGGTCCAAGAACGGTGCCAAAGGGGCCGCAGGCACTCCGGTGCATATCCCTCAGGATGCGCCCCTTCTTGCCCTTGCCCCAATCGCGCAGCACCGAGATCTCGTCGCCATTGGCAAGGTAGAAGGCCGAGAAATCAATCGCATTGCCTTTGCCGTGCTCGGAGATCTTCGCGCCTTTCTTATGGTTGCGCGTGCGGCAGGAATACCCGGCGGCGACCTTGACCTTTTCCACGCCCCCACCATAGCGCCCGACAGATCGCGCCATGCCACCCTCGAGCCAGGACTTGATCGCCCGCGCCGTGTCGCATCGCATGACGGCGGGTTGGCTAAAGGCGATGCCCGAGACCGAGTAGATCTTGACCGCGTCTTTGGCGATGCCACAACCCGAGATCTTGCCCGGCACATGGCCAACGACGATCCCCTGCAGATCACGATCGCGACACACCTTGCCGACCGCGCTTTGCGGCACCGCTCCCTTGGGGGTGGGCCGGACAACGGCAGGGCGGACAGACACGGCGGCATTGCGCGCCACATTATGCGTGCGCAACACCGGACGTAGCGACTGGCGCGGCGCGTGGCTTGGCAGGGCAATGGGATAGGTGTCTTCGCGAAGCACCGGGCGGGGCGAGCGGTTCGGAGCCTGCGCGACCGCCACCTCGGCGATCAACAGCGCCAGCACGAGCGCGATACCCCCCGCCCGGCCCGTCATGGCTTCTTCGCGGCGCGCCCGAAATCTGGCGCTTCCGTATCTTGTCCCGCTTCGATGATACCGCGCCGGATCGCGCGGGTGCGAGAGAAATACTCATGCAAGTGATCGCCATCGCCCATGCGAATGGCCCGTTGCAGCACGAAAAGCTCTTCGGTGAAGCGGCCGAGGATATCGAGCGTCGCTTCCTTGTTGTTGAGGAACACATCGCGCCACATGGTCGGGTCCGAGGCGGCAATCCGGGTAAAATCCCGGAAACCGGCGGCGGAATACTTGATGACTTCGCTTTCCGTCACCCGGCGCAAGTGATCCGCAACGCCGACCATCGTATAGGCGATGAGGTGTGGCGCGTGGCTGGTCACGGCAAGGACAAGATCATGGTGATCGGCGTCCATCTCGTCGACATTGGCCCCCATGCCTTCCCACAGGGCGCGCAGCCGGGCGACCGCCTCGGGGTCTGTCGTCTCATCCGCGGGCACAAGGATGCACCAACGGTTGTCGTAAAGTTCGGCAAAGCCCGATTCCGGGCCGGAATGTTCGGTCCCTGCAAGCGGGTGGGCCGGGACGAAATGTACGGTGTCGGGCAGGTGCGGCGCGACCGCATTGATCACCGAGCGTTTCACCGATCCCACGTCCGAGACCGTCGCGCCCGGCTTCAGGACCGGCGCGATCTCTTCCGCGACAGAGCCCATCGCCCCAACCGGCACACAAAGCACCACGAGATCGGCCCCTTCCGCCGCCTCCGCCGCGCTATCGCAGACCCGGTCACAAAGACCGATCCGGCGCGCGGTGTCGCGTGTGGCCTCAGAACGTGCATAGCCCGTGACCTCGCCCGCAAGCCCGCCACGCTTGATCGCCCAGAACATCGACGACGCGATCAGGCCAAGCCCGATCAAGGCGACACGTTCATAGACCGGGGCGCTCATGTGGCGCCTGCCTTGAACTGGCCAATTGCATGCGCGACACGCCGACAAGAGGGTTCGTCCCCGACGGTGATCCGTAGGCAGTTGGGCAGGCCATAGCCCGCCACCCTGCGCACGATCAGGCCTTGGGTCTTGAGGTAATCATCACAGGTCTCGGCCTCTTCCTGGCTGTCGAAACGGGCCAGGATGAAATTGGCACAGGACTCGTCAGAAGCAACGCCACTATCGGCCAGCGCATCGGAGAGCCACGCCCGCAGACGCGTGTTGTCATCGCGGCATTTCTGCACCCAAGCCTGATCCCGAACCGCCGCCTCTGCGACCTCGAGCTGCACCGTCGAGAGGTTGAACGGCTGACGCACACGGTTGAGCACGTCGATGATCTCTTTCGTCCCATACCCCCAGCCGATCCGCAGCCCACCAAGGCCATAGATCTTCGAGAAGGTGCGCGTCATGAGAACGTTCTGGCGCGCATCGACAAGCGCCGCGCCGCCATCGGCCCCACCAACGTACTCGGTATAGGCTCCGTCATGCACAAGGATCGCCCCTTCAGGAAGGCCATCGGCCAGCCGCGCAACCTCCTTCGGGCCAAGCATGGTGCCAGTCGGGTTGCCGGGGTTGGCGATAAAGACGATCTTGGTTTTCTTGGTGCAGGCCTTGAGGATAGCATCCACATCAACCCTGCGGTCCCGTTCAGGCACCACGACACCGGTCGCTCCGACCAGCTTGGCGAGGATCGGATACATCGAAAACCCGTGCTCAGTATAGATCACCTCGTCGCCGACGCCCGCATAGGCCTGCGTCACGAACTGCAAGACCTCGTCTGACCCCACACCACAGATGATCCGTTCGGCGTCGAGCGCATGCACATCGGCAATCGCCGCGCGCAGCTCGGCATGGTCCGTCGACGGATACCGATGCAACCCATGCCCTGCCTTGCTAAACGCCTTTTTCACAGCGTCAGAACAGCCGAACGGGTTCTCGTTCGACGACAGTTTCACCACGTCGCTCACGCCCTCGATCTTGGACGTGCCACCGACATAGAGATCGATATCCATGATCCCCGGCTTCGGCTCAATACGTGACATATGCGTGCCCTCCACTCTTCGACCCGTTTCTTAGCCGTGCCATGAGAGGTTGGAAAGGTTCTAATCGCGACTTTGAGATATGTGCGTGATTGCGGCCACGCCTTTGTGGCTTGTCTTCGTGCCTCACGTCTATGTCGAAACGCTTTCGGCGCTATTTCTTCTTCGCCTGTGCCGTCATCCAGTCCATCGCCGCCATCAGAACCCCCGACAGGACAAAGACCATGTGGATCGCCACCATCCAGAGAAGTTCTTCACTGGCAAAATCCTTACCGCCCTTGCCGATCTCCATGAACCGCTTGAGCAGGTGGATGGCCGAGATCGCCACGATCGACGCGATGAGCTTCATTTTCAGGCCGGAGAAATCCACCGTCCCCATCCAGCCAAGCCGCTCATCCGCCTCAGCCACGTCCATACGCGATACAAAACTCTCGTAGCCCGAGAACAGGACGATCAAGAGCAGATTGCCCGCCAGAGTCAGGTCAATCAGCGTCAGCACCACGAGGATGACCTTATCCGCGCCCATCTTCGGCGCCTGCGGGATATAGGCGAGAAGTTCATGCCCAAAGACAAAAACCAACATCGCCAATGCGGCCACAAGACCAAGATACATCGGCGCCATGAGCCAACGCGACGCAAACAACGTCTTCTCAAATCCACGTTCGACTGAATTGCCCATGATCCCTGCCCTTGTTCCGACGTCAAAGCGCATAGGATTTCGGACGGGCATAGGCAATGGCCTGAATGCCGCACCCGCGCAAAGAAAAACCCGCTGCACACGGCAGCGGGTTTTCCAAAAACAGGTCTGTGGCGAACAGTCTTAGTTGTTCGCGTAGTATTCGACCACGAGGTTCGGTTCCATCATGACCGGGTACGGCACATCCGAGAGGCCCGGGGTGCGCACGAAGGTTGCGGTCAGTTTGGAGTGGTCGGCTTCGACATAGTCCGGCACGTCGCGCTCGGGAAGCTGGGTCGCTTCGAGAACGGCAGCCATCTGCTTGGACTTGTCGCGAACTTCGATCACGTCGCCTTCCTTCACGCGGTAGGAGGGGATGTTGACCTTCTTGCCGTTCACGAGCACGTGGCCGTGGTTCACGAACTGACGCGCCGCAAAGACGGTCGGCACGAACTTGGCGCGGTAAACAACGGCGTCGAGGCGGCGCTCGAGCAGACCGATGAGGTTTTCACCGGTGTCGCCTTTGACACGCTCGGCTTCGCCGAAGATGCGACGGAATTGCTTTTCGGTCAGGTCGCCGTAGTAGCCCTTGAGCTTCTGCTTGGCGCGCAGCTGCAGACCGAAGTCCGAAAGCTTGCCCTTGCGGCGCTGGCCGTGCTGGCCGGGGCCGTATTCGCGGCGGTTGACCGGGGATTTTGCGCGACCCCAGATGTTTTCGCCCATCCGGCGGTCGATTTTGTACTTGGCAGTCGTGCGTTTGGTCACGGCTGATCTCCTTCGTTCAGGTTCTCGAAGGGCGTTGTCCTCTCGCCGGGTTTGACCGACGTGACAGGGTTCCCCTTGCGGGGGCCACCAACACCAATGAAGCCGCGCGTATAAAGGGTTTGACGGGGGAGTCAAGCGAGGTTGGCAAGAAATGCGAACGGCCCGCCCCAAATGCCGGGACGGGCCGCCTTGTTCAAGAGGTGTTCGACCTCAGGACGCGCGGCAGCGCAGATAGTAGATCGCCCCGCCAAGCGCCGCACCGATGACCCAGGCATAGCCTGCAAGCTGACTCAGCACCGGAACCCAGACCGTCGCCACCGAGAACACCGCCGCGATGGCAAAGGCCAGAAGCGCATTGCCATGCCAGCCACCACTATAGTGATAGGCCCCGCCTTCCATGTTGTAGAGGTCATCGCGATTCAGCTCTTGTTTGCGCAAGAGGTAGTAGTCCACGATCATGATCCCATAGAGCGGCGCCAGCGTCGCGCCAAGGGTGTTGACGAACCCGCCGATGCCAAACTCGCTGATGAACGCGGTCCAGAGGCCACCAATCACCAGTGCAAAGCCCGATGTGATAAGCCCCGCCATGCGAAAGCTGATCTTGGTCGGCGCGAGGTTGGCAATACCGTTCACCGCCGGGATGAAGTTGGCCACAAGGTTGATCCCCACGGTCGCCGCGAAAAAGGTAATCGCGGCAATCACGGCCAGAAGCACGCTATCGGTGCGTCCGACGATCTCGGTCGGGTTGATGATCGCCTCGCCGTAGACGACAGCCGCACCCGCCGTTGTCAGAAGCGCCAGCGCCGAGAACAGGATCATGTTGAACGGAAGCCCCGCAAGGTTGCCGCGCGTCATGGCCTGCTTGTCCCGCGCATAACGCGAGAAGTCGCTGAAGTTGATCATCACCGCCGCGAAGTAGGCCACCATCGTGCCGATAATCGCGATAAAGCCGTTGAACTCGGTGCCCCATGTGGCGTCCGGATTGACGAAGATGGTCTGCGCCTGTGACAGAAGCTGCCCATCGGCCTTGATCCAAAGCACGACCACGAGGCCGATCATAACGAGATAGACAAAGGGACCAGCGATATTGAGGAAGGTTTCGACCCACTCCATGCCGCGCCAGAAGATCCAGATATGGAAGGCCCAGACGATCACGAACGACACCCAGTCGACACCCGTCAGCCCAAGGACTTCCGTGCCGCCGCTGATCCCTGTGACCGACCGGATCAGGAGCGCCAGCGCCGTGGAAGCAAAATAGACCTGGACCCCGTACCAAAAGACGGCAACCGTCGCCCGCAACACCGCCGGAAGCTTGGCCCCTGCTGTGCCCATGCTGGCGCGTGCCAGAACGGGATAGGGAATGCCATACCGCTCCCCGGCCGCGCCGGAGAGGTTCACAAGGAACATCACGAATAGCCCCGCCACGATCAGCGCCGCAAAGGCGGTCCAGCCGCTGACGCCATAGGAAATGAAAAGCGACGCGACGAGCGAATAGCCAAAAAGCGATTGGATATCATTGGCCCAGACATTGAAGATCGCGAACCAGCCCCATGTCTTTTCTTCCGGCGTCACCGGGTGAAGCGTATCGTCCGCCTCTTGCCCCGCGCCGTGTTGAACGGTGTTCGATTGCATTTGTGTGTCCCCTCGTTGTCAGACGGCCCGCCATGGGCCGATCCGTTCTTGGCCTGAATTCAGGCATTGCAGCTAACATGTTAATTGCTATTTTAGAGAGGAGGTATCAGGAAAAGCCTATAGAACTTTTCTGGAATGCCGAATAATCGACGCCGGGCACAAAGATCTGGCACGCAAGGGGGGAAATCGCGACATGGCAGGCAACGCCGCAACACCCAACACGCCGGGCAAGACCGGAACGCGCCTGATGACCGAAGAGGCGCATGAGGCGCTGATCGCGCGATTCCGCGACGGCACGCTGCCAAGCGGCACCTTTTTGTCGATGCCGATGTTGGTTGAACGGCTTGGCCTGCCGCTTGCGGCGGTGCGCGAGGCCGTCAAACGCGCCGAGGCGAGCGGCCTTGTCACCGTGCTGCCCAAACGCGGCGTGCAAGTGATGGATGCCGGCCCCGACATGACCCGCGAATGCCTAGACCTGCGCGCCATCTTTGACGTGGAAGGCGCCAAGCGCCTCATCGCGCGGCGTGCCGATATCCCCCTCGCCGCGCTGCGCGACGCACATGAACGTCTGCGAGACGAGGCGGAGGGCAACATGGCTGATGACTTGTCGCAGCGCGCCATCGCGACGGACCTGTCGCTGCACGATGCCCTGTCCCTTGGGCTTGGCTCGACCTTGGCGCGGCGGCTCTATGACGAGAACCGCAACCGCATCGCCATCATCCAGAACACGCGCCCCTTCCTGCCGGTGCGGATCGCCTCAGCGATGGACGAACACCTCGCGATCATCGCCGCGCTCGAAACGGGCGACGCCGAGAAGGCAGAGGTCGAGATACGCGCTCATCTTGCGAATACCCTGCGTTGGTGGGGGGTCAGCCCGGATCGCACCGACGCAATACCGACGTGATACCGACGCGATACAGACCCCGGTTTTCGCCCCACAAAGAACAAAACCCCGCCCTTGCGAGCGGGGTTTCGACGAGGCCCAAAGCTGCCCGGGTCAGGCGGCTTCGTGCTGGAGTATCGCGGCTTCGCTCCGGCTCAGATTGCGCCGCGCGTAAGGCCCGTAGCTGTTGAGGTCGTCCTCAAGCTCCGGCAGCATCTGCAACAAACGCTTGCGGTCGTTCTTCTCGAGCGTCGACAGCGCGGCATTGGCCGGGTGGTAGCTTTCGGTTTCGACACCGTTGGCCCAGAGGATCTGATGGCGCGGCAGAAGCAAGTGAATATAGGTCACTTCGCGCATCTGGCTATCGATAGCGACGGATGATCCATTGATCAAATCCCGTGCAGAAACAAGGACTTCCGGTGTGTTGAACAGGGCTTTTGCCGCTCCGCCCTGCACCAGCATGCGATGCTCTGGCGACACGACAAGTTCCATGTCCGGCCGTTCAATGCCAAGCGCTCCGGCGCGGATGCGGATCGGTCGCAGTTGCGGCATCGCGAACAAACGCGCGCCGGACATGCGGCGACTGCCGATCCAACACACCTCTTCGGCGCCATTGTCCTTGGTCTGGACCCTGTCGCCCTCGCGCAGGTCTTCAACCCGCCTGGCGCCCGTCGGGGTTTGGATCATGGTGCCCGGCGTGAAACAGATCACGCCCCCCGTCGCTGGCCCCATCGGATTGGGATCACGCGCGTCCAACGCATGATGCACCACCCAAAGCTCTGCCCCCCGCGGCGGTAGTTCATCAAGGAACATCAAGAGCGGCGGCCGCCCCTCGACCTCGATCACCGTGACAGTGTAGCTCTGTGCGCCATTGGTCACGACAAAACCGCCCTCGAGGAGCGGGTCTTCCACATCTATATCTTCAAGTCTCGAAGTATTCTCGACTGCTGCGCCCACAAGGCGGCGTACAATACGCGCCGCACGTTTGCGGATGTTCGCCTCACCTTCCGCCTGGTCCAGACGCAATAGCTCGGTCGGGCCGTCCACGCGGACGGGCTCCCCATGCCAGGACCATACCGCGCCCGTTTCGAGCGCCTGCACCGGTGCAGCCCCAACACCGTCTATCGTTGTTTGCGACCAGGAGATGACGAACGTGCCACGAAAGCCCGTCTTCATTGCCTGATAACCTGCCTTTTTTGTTTTTATGGCAAAAGGTTACCAGAGGCGATTCGCGAAGGGAAGATTTTTTTGGCCAGATAGAGACAGCTGCGTCAAAATTTCAGACTGAACTGCAGCGCGCCGACAAACTGGCCGCTACCTTGTCCGACGAACTCTTCGCCAAGATATGTCATGCCGTAGAACACCATGCTTTTCTCGCCCTGCCAATGCAGGCCAAGCCGCGCACGGGTGCGGGTATTCGTCAGGGCATAGCCGCGATCTTCGGGGAGATACACACTGTCCCAAACCTTGGCGACATCGGCGCCGACAATCCACGACAGGCCCGGCGTGTGCTGACGCACGACGCGCATACGATGACCAGTCACCGGATCACGGGTCAGCAATTCGCCCTGCCCCGCGCGCCCGATGGTCACATCAAAGCCAACCCGCGCATAGGTTTCGACGCCGCCGCGCAGCTCCATGAAAGGCCGGAATTGTGTCTCTTCCGAAAGCGCCACATCGCGCGCCATCTCGAGCGTGGCCGTGGGGCGGATCTTGTCCCCGATCTGGGCATTGAGCGTCGCCGCCGAGGCCGCATTCATGCCAAACACGTCGTGCAACGTGGTCTGCAGGTTGTCGAGCGAGGTCTGCGGTCCGATGGCCACCACGTCGCCGCCAAGGCTCACCTCGGTGCCATGGGCGGTCGCGAAATGGGTATGTAGCCCAAGCGACAGAGACCCCGCAAAGGGCCGATCCCCCGGAGCAGGTGTCACCAGGTTGTCCGGCGCCATCACTTCTCCGAGGAACCGCAATTCAAGCACCTCCCCCGCACGACCCGGCAATGCACCGGTCCATGCAGGACCGTAGACACGGCTGCTCATGACAGAGCCGGTGCGCCAACGGTCTCGGCCATCCCCGAGAAGGTCATTCACAAACAAGAGCCCGTAGCCAAGCGCGCTTCGCCCCTTTGACGGCGCGTCCTGCGCCATCGTTTGGGTTGCCGTTGCTGTCATCAAAAGGAAAAGGGCGGCTATTCGGCCAATCATTCCACGTCCCCGTTAATTTTGCCCCCGCGGGCTTCGTACAAATTATTTCATTGGGCGACCAGTGCCCAACGACCACTCGCGCCGAATTTGCATGTCCAGACCGGCATTTATCCGACCAAACGGTGGCATCATTCCGACATTTGCCGTGTTGCGGTCTCGCGTAGAATATCAGCGAGCAGGCGGAATTGATCTGCGAGCGGATTGGTCTTGCGCCAAATCAGGCCAATGGTCCGCGTCGGGCGGGGGCTTGGCAGATGGGCCACAGAGACAGGCGCAGTGCGGGTCTCGAAAGGCACTGCCATCTCGGGGATGAGCGTCACGCCGATCCCGGCCCCCACCATGCGCACCAGCGTCGAGAGCGAACTGCCCTCCATGAGATCACGCGGCAAAGGTGAGGTCAGGTTGCAGAAAGAGAGCGCCTGATCGCGAAAACAATGCCCTTCTTCAAGCAACAGAAGCCGCATTTCACGCAGTGTCTTGGGGTCGGGCACCGGCTCGTCGATTTCGTCTTTGCCCCGCACAAGCACGAACTCCTCGTCAAAAAGCGGCATTTCTTCGAGCGTGGCCTCAGAGACGGGCAGCGCAACAATCGCCGCATCGAGCCGGCCTTCGCGCAATTCCTGAAGCAACTTCTCGGTGATCGCCTCGCGGGGACGCAGGGCGACATCGGGAAAGCGCAGGGCAAGCTCGGCCGCGAACGCAGGCAAGACATAAGGCGCCACGGTCGGGATAAACCCGATGCGCAGCTGCCCCGACATCCGCCCCCGCGACGCGCGTGCCAAATCGCCAAGGTCATCTACCGAGCGCAGGATCGCATGCGCCCTCTCGGCAAACTCCTCGCCAAGACTTGTCAGTCGGACCTGCCGTGGCCCCCGTTCAACAAGCGACGCGCCCAAGACCTCTTCAAGCTCCTTGATCTGCACGGAAAGCGCAGGCTGCGAGATCGCGCAGGCCTCGGCAGCCCGGCCGAAATGATTATGCCGGGCCAACGCATCGAAGTAGCGAAGCTGTTTCATGGAAATATTGGTCATAAGAATTTCATATCACTTCGATTACAAAATGCAAATTTTCACAATGATTGACCCTTGTTATGGTCCTCATCGACGCGGGGGGGTGATTCACGACAGAAAACCCCTAATCCGTGCTGTGCCCTTGGCATGGCGCGAACCGCACAGGAACAACCTTGTTAGCTATCTAGGGAGAGCGAAAATGGACGGAAATGACGTAGGCATGGCAGGCAAATGCCCGGTGATGCATGGCGGCAATACCGCAAGCAGCGGTGATGTCATGGAATGGTGGCCGAATGCCCTCAACCTCGACATCCTGCACCAGCATGACAGCAAGTCGAACCCGATGGGCGGAGACTTTGACTATCAGGAAGCGGTCAAATCGCTCGATATCGAGGCCCTCAAAGAAGACATGAAGGCCCTGATGACCGAGAGCCAGGACTGGTGGCCGGCAGACTGGGGTCACTATGGCGGCTTGATGATCCGTCTCGCATGGCACTCGGCAGGCTCTTATCGCCTTGCGGACGGGCGCGGCGGTGGCGGTGCGGGCAACATCCGTTTCGCCCCCCTCAACAGCTGGCCTGATAACGGCAACCTCGACAAAGCGCGTCGCCTGCTCTGGCCGCTGAAGAAGAAATACGGCAACGCGGTGTCTTGGGCCGACCTGATCCTGCTCGCAGGAACGATGGCTTATGAATCCATGGGCCTCAAGACCTTTGGTTTTGCCTTTGGTCGCGAAGACATTTGGCACCCGGAGAAAGACACCTACTGGGGCGCCGAGAAAGAATGGCTCGCCCCCTCCGACGAGCGGTATTCCGATGTTGGCAAGCCTGACACGATGGAAAATCCGCTGGCGGCAGTGCAGATGGGCCTCATCTACGTGAACCCCGAAGGCGTCAACGGCAACCCCGACCCGCTCAAGACCGGCGCACAGGTCCGCGAGACCTTTGCCCGCATGGCGATGAACGACGAGGAAACCGCGGCGCTGACCGCCGGGGGCCACACCGTCGGCAAGGCACACGGCAACGGCGACGCAGCCCTGCTTGGGGAAGAGCCCGAAGCGGCGGCAATCGAGAACCAGGGCTTTGGTTGGATCAACCCGAACATGGGCGGCAAAGCAACCAACGCCGTGACCTCGGGCATCGAAGGCGCATGGACCACCAACCCGACCAAGTGGGATATGGGCTATTTCGATCTGCTGTTCGGCTATGACTGGGAACTGACCAAGTCGCCCGCAGGCGCGAACCAGTGGCGTCCGATCGACATCAAGGAAGAAGACATGCCGGTCGACTCGACCGACCCGTCCAAGCGCGTGATGCCGATGATGACCGATGCCGACATGGCGATGAAGGTCGATCCGATCTATCGCGAGATCTGTGAGAAGTTCATCGCGGATCCGGCCTATTTCGACGATGTGTTCGCGCGTGCTTGGTTCAAGTTGACCCACCGCGACATGGGTCCGAACGTGCGCTACCATGGCCCCGATGCGCCCAAGGAAGAGCTGGTCTGGCAAGACCCGGTTCCGGCAGGCAACACCGGCTATGACGTCGATGCCGTGAAGGCCGATATTGCGGCCGCAGGTCTCGACGCCGCCGATATGATTGCAACGGCCTGGGACAGCGCCCGCACCTTCCGCCAGTCGGATTACCGCGGCGGTGCCAATGGGGCCCGCATCCGTCTCGCACCGCAGAAGGACTGGGACGGCAACGAGCCGAAGCGCCTAGCCAAGGTGCTCGCTGCGCTCGAGCCGATTGCCGCCAAGCACGGCGCAAGCGTGGCCGACGTGATCGTTCTTGCCGGCAATGTCGGTCTCGAGCAGGCGATCAAGGCCGCCGGTTTCAACGTCGCCGTGCCCTTCGCACCGGGCCGTGGCGATGCCACCGACGAGATGACCGACGCGGACTCCTTCGACGTTCTAGAGCCGCTGGCCGATGGCTATCGCAACTGGGTCAAGAAGGACTATGTCGTCAGCCCCGAAGAGCTCATGCTTGACCGCACACAGCTCATGGGTCTGACCGCGCCGGAAATGACCTGCCTGATCGGCGGTATGCGCGTCCTCGGCACCAACCACGGCGGCACGGCGCACGGCGTCTTCACCGACACCGTTGGTGCGCTCACCACGGACTTCTTCGTCAACCTGACCGACATGGCCAACAAATGGGTCCCGGTTGAGGGCGGCACCTACGAAATCCGTGACCGCAAAAGCGACGCGGTGAAGTGGACAGCAACCCGTGTCGACCTCGTGTTCGGTTCGAACTCGATCCTGCGCGCCTATGCCGAGGTCTATGCCCAAGACGACAACAAAGAGAAGTTCGTCACGGACTTTGTCGCCGCATGGACTAAGGTCATGAACGCGGATCGTTACGATCTCGCCTGATTGAGCGGCACATGACACAAAGAGCCCCCGCAGCCGGTCGGTTGCGGGGGCTTTCTTTGTTTGGCGCCGCTCTAGCTGAGAGCGCGGTCTACACCCGGCTCAATGCGGCGGCCGGGATCGGGTCCAGGCGCGGACGATTGGCGCGCTGCCCGACCCAGACCGAGCCAAGCACGATCACCGCGCCCAATAGTTGCAGCCAGGAAAGCGACTGGCCAAGCCAGACCCAGCCCAGCACCACCGCCGTCACCGGGCTCATCATGCCGAGCATCGACACAGCCCCCGGCTCGATCCGCGCCACGCCCCGGAACCAAAGCGCATAGGTCGCCGCGGCTCCGATCAGGCCAAGCCACGCAAAGCCTGCGAGGTTGGTCGTGCTCAGCGGTGGCAACGGCGGCTCGAAGATCAAGGCGACAGGCAACAGGATCAACCCTCCCGCCGTCAACTGCCATGCCGTGAAGCTTAGCGCCGACACCGGGGGTTGCCATTTCCGGCTTAGCACGGTGCCCGCCGCCATCGATGCGGCTCCGCCAAGCCCGGCGGCGATGCCGATCGGGTCGAATTGCGCCTCGGGGCTGATGAGCAAAAGCGCAACGCCCACCACTCCGCTCGCGGCGGCGGCCATGGCTCCGGCCCTGATCCTCCCCCACTGAAGTGGTCCTCCGCTATGTTTAGGAAAACGGAGGAAACACATGGCCAACAAGCGACCGAAGCCGGAAGAGATTGTCACGAAGTTAAGGCAGGTTGAGGTTCTGACGGGGCA
>NZ_JAKVRD010000016.1 GCF_022814865.1 Shimia aestuarii
CCCCGTCAGAACCTCAACCTGCCTTAACTTCGTGACAATCTCTTCCGGCTTCGGTCGCTTGTTGGCCATGTGTTTCCTCCGTTTTCCTAAACATAGCGGAGGACCACTTCAGTGGGGGAGGATCAGCTTCGGGAAATGGGTTTTGAAAGTCTCTTGCAAGCGCAAGGCTTGCGTCTGGAAACGCTATGTCCAAACCCAAGCCTTCACACAAGCCTTCCCACTTTGCAAAAATGCGTTTCTTTCCGAGCTTGCTTGAAATGTTCAGGGCATGGTGCAGGCAATTCTTCAGTTGTCGAGCGCTTCTGAACTGAAACCAATCGGCCGCGCTATCGAATGCTTCTAGGGCCTCGGGGAGCTGAGCCATCTGCGCATGGTAGAGGCCGCGGAAAAAGCCGAGGCCAGCCAAGCGTGGCTGCCCCTCGAGACTGGTCTCAAGCATTTGGATAAGTCCAAGTGCACTTGTTGCGTCCTCGGCTTCTTTCGGGCGATGCGGATGTGTTAGCCAAGTGAGCTCATTGACCACATCCTCGCAGCGTTTGTCCAAACAGCAGGTGGAGGAATACTCGAGAGATTGTGTGAGTTCTTGGATCGCAGTTTGAATTTCAGAATAGTCGAATGGCAGTTCGTAACCGGGGCGGTGTTTGTGATGATCCACCATCTCGAGTTCGCAATATCTTCTATATAGCCGGGCGGCGAGAAGTGTTCTTGCGAACTTGCGATCCCAGTTTCTCATCAGCGCAAAAATAGTTGTGATCCGGGCATCATGTTGCCCCTTTAACCACCGGTCTATTGTTGCTTCCCAGTTTTCCTGCCCTTTGTGTAGCCCGGTAATGCTCTCGATTTCGGTTGCAATCTGTTTGAGGCCAAGGTCTTTGATGCGTGATTGCCAAAGGAGCTGCGTAGCTTGGTCTGGCTTGCCAAGAAGTTCGTTTGGGGCAACCCCAGTGATGGGGAGCAGGTTCTTGAAGAGCTCCAAGAAGCAACCACACGCGACACGATCAAACACACTCCGGATCACGTCTGTGGGTAAGGCTGAGCAATCTAGGTGCAAACATAATTGCGTGTAGCCCTTCAGCATTGGCAAAAAGTCGGTCGCCTCCCATTCGGTATTCCCATTTGCAGCATGGAATTCGCCCAGGTGTTTCTTGAGCATCGCGTTTGCAGCGCTTGGGGAGAGGGGCTTGCCCTTGCGAAGGCGTTGAAGCTCTTTCTTGAGCGCAAGCTCCTGCTCGTCACCAATGTGGGACATCGCGCGGATTAGGAATGCAACGATCTCGGAAGGCTGTGGTATAGGGGTGAGGGCATCTACCATGGAAATTCAGCCTGACATCTCTGTAGTCGCGTAAGTTCCGCTCTGACGTTGAGGTGCGTTCTCCGGTCGCTTGGTGTTCTTGATATGATGAGTAGTCCGCCACCGACAAGAAAGAGTTTTCCGTGCTTCTTTCCGTTCAGGAAACGCGCTCCGCGGGCGACTTCATCTGCAACGAGTCTGTCTAATTTTCTGTCTTTGGAATAGTGCATTTGTTGTCTCGAAAAGGGGTGGTGGTTGAACCACCGCCCGCTTGTGTCATTTGCTCTTGCCGCTACGGACAGCATTTTTTGCTGCGCTGCTTTGTGCTCGGGCGGCGAAACTTCCTTTGGAGGTCGTCCCACCGGTTCTGCGACTTGTCGAGGATTGAATGCGAGCCGCGGCCTTCGCGCTCATGGCTTTCGTTTTGGACATCCCGTTTTCCTTTCGATTTTGAGAATGCAGAATAAATGCGAAAGGGCGTGGGTGTTTTCAAAGGACAAGATGGGGACAGCGTTTCAGAGTTTTGCAAATACTGTTTCGGTTGGGTGCCGCATTTGCCAAGTATTGGGTGCGCGGACGTGCTTCACTGCTTCAGCTGGTCCCACAGCATATAGATGGGGTGCAATTTGGGGTATCTGTGGTGAGATATGGGTAAGATTATATTTCAAATCAATGAGATGGATATTTTTGGAGATTCCGCCCCCGGGCACCACTTATCAAGACTTCTTTTTGGGATGTTGGGCCGCTTGGGCGGTTTGTCTGCCGCTTTGCTTTGTGAGGGTATTTGCCTTTCGGGATGCGGCGGCGCGTGGGTCTTGGCTTCTTTCTTTGTGGCCGAGTCAGTATGGTGTGTGGCAAGAGGGTCAGAGCCATTGTGCCGGATCCGATTGCGGCAAGAGGGGGCGGCGCCAATGACTGTGAGCTTCAAGGAAGTCAAAGCCGATCTTCTCAATCAGATCGAGCGTGGTGTGATGCCGCCGGGGAGTCTGATGCCGAGTGAGATTGACCTTGCTGAAAGCTACGGTTGCGCACGCGCCACGGTGAACAGGGCGATGCGGGAGCTGGCCGACGAGGGGATTGTCGAGCGCAAGCGTAAGGCGGGGACGCGGGTGCGAACCTCTCCGATCCGGCAGGCGCGTTTCTCGATTCCGATTGTTCGGGAAGAGATCGAGGCGCAGGGGGCGGAGTATCGCTATGCCTTGGTCGCGCGGTCCTTGCAGGTGGCGCCCGACTGGCTCCGGGGGCGGCTCGATCTGGAGCCAGGGCAGGATATCCTACACCTTGTCTGTATGCATTATGCTGATGGTATGCCTTATCAGCATGAAGATCGCTGGATCAATCCGCGGACCGTTCCTGCCGTGCGGGATGCGGATTTCTCGGGGGCCGGGCCGAATGAGTGGCTTGTGGCAGAACTGCCGTTTTCAAACGCCGAGATCAGTTTCTCGGCGGTCGAGGCGGATCGCGATCTGGCCGATCATCTGGGCTGTTCCGTGGGCCAGGCGTTGTTTCGCACAGAGCGTACGACCTGGCTTCAGGGGAAGGCGATCACATTGGTGCGGCTGACGTATCAGCGTGGCCATAGGATGACCACGCAATACTAGACGCGCGCGCGGCGCGGCGCGCGGTCAGAGGATGCCGGGCAGGTTGAGCCCGTGCTCTTTCGCACAGTCCTTGGCAATATCGTACCCGGCATCCGCGTGTCGCATGACGCCTGTTGCGGGATCGTTCCACAACACGTTGGCGATGCGTCTGTCGGCGTCTTCGGTGCCGTCGCAGCAGATCACCATGCCGGAGTGCTGTGAAAAGCCCATGCCGACGCCGCCACCGTGGTGCAGCGAGACCCATGTTGCGCCACTTGCCGTGTTGAGGAGGGCGTTCAGGAGCGGCCAGTCGGACACGGCGTCAGAGCCGTCTTTCATCGCCTCGGTCTCGCGGTTGGGCGATGCGACGGAGCCGCTATCGAGGTGGTCGCGCCCGATCACCACCGGGGCTTTGAGCTCGCCGTTGCGGACCATTTCGTTGAAGGCGAGGCCGAGCTTGTGGCGCACACCCAAGCCCACCCAGCAGATGCGCGCGGGCAGGCCTTGGAAGCTGATGCGGTCGCGGGCCATGTCGAGCCAGTTGTGCAGGTGGGCGTCTTCGACAAGTTCTTTCACCTTGGCGTCGGTCTTGTAGATGTCTTCCGGGTCGCCAGAGAGGGCGCACCAGCGAAACGGGCCGATGCCGCGGCAAAAGAGCGGGCGGATATAGGCGGGCACGAAGCCGGGGAAGGCAAAGGCGTTTTCAAGCCCTTCTTCGAGAGCCACCTGCCGGATGTTGTTGCCGTAGTCCAAGGTTGGCACGCCTGCGTTCCAGAAATCGACCATCGCGGCGACATGGGTCTTCATCGAGGCGCGGGCGGCTTTCTCGACCGCCTTGGGGTCGCTTTCCTGTTTCTCACGCCACTCCGCGACGCTCCAGCCTTGTGGCAGGTAGCCGTGGATTGGATCGTGGGCCGAGGTCTGGTCGGTCACGATATCGGGGCGCACGCCGCGCTTGACCAGTTCGGGGAAGACATCTGCGGCATTGCCGATCAGGGCCACGGATTTGGCTTCGCCTGCTTTGGTCCAGCGGTCGATCATCGCCAGAGCTTCGTCGAGGCGATGGGTTTTCTCATCGACATAGCGGGTGCGCAGGCGGAAATCGGCGCGGGTTTCGTCGCATTCCACCGCAAGGCAGCAGGCCCCCGCCATCACCGCGGCAAGGGGTTGTGCGCCGCCCATGCCTCCGAGGCCGCCGGTCAGAATCCAACGGCCTTTGAGGGTGCCGTCATAGTGTTGGCGGCCTGCTTCCACGAAGGTCTCATAGGTGCCCTGCACGATGCCTTGCGATCCGATGTAGATCCAAGATCCGGCGGTCATCTGGCCATACATTGCGAGCCCTTTCTTATCGAGCTCGTTGAAATGGTCCCAGTTGGCCCAGTGCGGCACGAGGTTGGAATTCGCGATCAGGACACGCGGGGCGTCTTTATGGGTGCGAAACACGCCGACCGGTTTGCCGGATTGCACCAGCAGGGTTTCGTCGTCTTCAAGGGTCTTGAGGCTTGCGACGATGGTGTCGAAGTCGTCCCATGTGCGCGCGGCCCGACCGATGCCGCCGTAGACCACCAATTCATGCGGGTTCTCTGCGACCTCGGGGTGCAGGTTGTTCATCAGCATCCGCATCGGCGCTTCGGTCAGCCAGCTTTTGGCGGTGATCTCGGGACCGGTGTCGGGAAAGATGTCACGGATGTTGTGGCGGGGATTGGTCATCATTTGCCTCCAAGGATCGGGGCCAGGCTGGCCAGTGTTGCAAGTATTTCGGAGAGGTGAGGGCGGAGCCGCTCGGCCTTTGCGTCATCGAAGGCCCAGGGGGGTGTTTCCTCGGTGAGATAGGTCGATTGCGCCAGTTCCATCTGGATCGCGTGGATGCCTGTGTCGGGACGGCCGTAGTGGCGCGTGGTCCAGCCGCCCTTGAAGCGGCCATTGAGGGTTGTGCTGAACCCTTCCGCGGCTTGGGCGATCTTGTGTACCGCGTGCTCGATCTGTGGGGCGCAGGTGGTGCCGAGGTTCGTGCCGATGTTGAAGTCGGGCAGGAGGCCGTCGAAGAGGAACGGAATTCGGCTTCGGATCGAATGGCAATCATAGAGGATGGCGACGCCGTGCAAGGCGCGCACCCGCTCCAACTCGGCCTGTAGCGCGCGGTGGTAGGGGGCGTGATAGGCCTGTCGACGGGCCTCGATCTCGGTGTTGTCCGGTGGTCGATTCCAGATCGGTTCCCCATCGAAATCCGTCAGAGGCACCAGCCCGGTCGTGTTCTGGCCGGGATAAAGGCTATGGCCGGATGGATCGCGGTTGGCGTCGATCAGGTAGCGATGGAAGGTCGCGCGCACGGTGGTCACGCCGGGCAATAGCCCGTCGTAGAGCCTGTCGATGTGCCAATCGGTATCCTCGAGCCCTTGGCCGCGCGGATTCAGTTGGGCGCGAACCTCTTCAGGGAGCCAGGTGCCAGTATGCGGCAGTCCCAGAACGATCGGGCTGTCTCCGCGTGTGATTTCGACCGGTGTCATACGCAAAGCTCCGGCATGAGGGTTTGGGCTGCGCCGGTAAGGGCTGCGTCGCGCACCAGTGTGGCCGCCACTTCCAGATCGGGCGCCATGTAGCGATCTTCGGTGAGTGTCGGCACGCTTTTGCGCAGGTGGCTCAGGACGGCGGCAAGCGGTGGGCTTGTGCGAAGCGGGGCGCGGAATTCGATGCCTTGCGCCGCGCAGAGCAGTTCAACGCCGAGGATGCGTTCGAGATTGGCCACCATACGGCCTAGTCGCACCGCGCCATGCGCCGCCATGCTGACATGATCCTCTTGGTTTGCCGAGGTCGGGGTTGAGTCGGTCACACAGGGGTTTGCAAGATGCTTGTTCTCGCTCATCAGGGCTGCGGTGGTGACTTCTGCGATCATCAGGCCCGAGTTCAGTCCTGGCGCGGGGGTCAGGAAAGGCGGCAGATCGAAGCTCAGGGTCGGATCTACGATCAACGCGATGCGGCGCTGCGCTATGGCGCCGATCTCGGCGACGGCCAGCGCGATCATGTCGGCGGCGAATCCCACCGGCTCGGCATGAAAATTGCCGCCAGACACGATCAGGTCGGGGTCGCTCAGCACGAGCGGATTGTCTGTCGCGGCGTTGGCTTCGATCTCGAGCGTGCGGCCTGCCATGCGCAACATGTCGATGGCGGCGCCGGTCACTTGTGGTTGGCATCGGATGCAATAGGGGTCTTGCACCCGTGTATCGCCGGTGCGGTGGCTTTCGCGGATTTCAGAGCCATCCAGCAGGCTGCGCATGCAGGCGGCTGCCTCGATCTGGCCGGCGTGGCCGCGCAGGGCGTGAATCTCGGGTTGTAACGGAGCGGTTGAGCCCATGATCGCGTCGGTGGACATGGCCGAGGTCACCAGCGCCGATTGCATCGCGCGCCATGCGTCGAACAGCCCTGCAAGGGCGAAGGCCGTCGAAAACTGCGTGCCGTTGATCAGCGCGAGCCCTTCCTTGGCGCCGAACTCTACCGGCGCCAGCCCGGCACGGTTCAAGGCTTCGGCACCGGGAAGGGTTTCGCCTTGGAAGGTTGCTTCGGCGTGCCCCATCATCACCGCCGCCATATGCGCGAGCGGCGCCAGATCGCCAGAGGCACCGACCGAGCCCTGCACCGGGATCACAGGGGTCACGTCCCGGGCCAGCATCTCTTCGATGAGCACGACAAGGTCCATCCGCACGCCCGAGGCGCCGCGCCCGAGGCTCAGGAGTTTCAGCGCCATCATCAGCCGTGTCTGTGCGCGCGGAATCGGATCACCGACGCCGCAGCAATGGGACAGGATCAGGTTCCGTTGCAGCGTGGCCGTATCCTCGGCGGCAATCTTGACCGATGCCAGTTTGCCAAAGCCGGTGTTCACGCCATACACGGCCGCCTCGCCATTGGCGGCGGCTTTGATCCGCGCGGCGGCGGCGTGGATTGCGGCGTGGCTCGACGGGTCGAGACGCACGGCGGCGGCGTCGTGGTAGATATGGGCAAGATCGGCAAGTGTCGCTGTGCCGGGGGTCAGGGTCAGTGTCGACATGGAGCGTCTCCGAAAATACGCGTGTGCAGCGGGTTGAAGCCGATGCGGTAGGCAAGTTCTGCGGGGTCTTCGACAGACCAGACCGCCAGATCGGCGCGTTGGCCGCAGGCGATTGTGCCCACGTCTTTCAAGCCGAGGGCGCGGGCCGCATGCACCGTCACGCCGCGCAGGGCTTCTTCCGGTGTCAGGCGGAAGAGGGTGCAGCCCATATTCATCGTCAATAGGAGCGATGTCAGCGGCGAGGAGCCGGGGTTGGCGTCGGTGGCCAATGCGATTGGGACGCCTTGGTCGCGCAAAGCCGGGATGGGCGGCGCTTGGGTTTCATGCAGCGTGTAGAAGGCCCCCGGCAAAAGCACGGCGACGGTTCCGGATTTGGCCATGGCGGTGACGCCCGCGGTGTCGAGGTATTCGATATGATCGGCGGAGAGCGCGCCATAGCCTGCGGCCATCGCTGCGCCGCCGAGATTGGACAACTGTTCAGCGTGGAGCTTCACCGGGAGGTCGAGTTCCTTCGCCAGATCGAAGACGCGCGCGATCTGCGTGGGAGAGAAGGCGATGCCTTCGCAGAACCCGTCCACCGCATCGACAAGATCTTGTTCATGTGCGGCGCGTAAGGCCGGGAGGCAGATGTCGTCGATATAGGCGTCGGCGCGTCCCGTATATTCGGGCGGCACAGCATGGGCGCCGAGGAACGAGGTTCTGACCCGTACCGGGCGCTTTGTCGCCACCGCGCGGGCGACGCGCAACATGCGCAGTTCGGTCTCGATATCCAGACCGTAGCCAGATTTGATCTCGAGCGTAGTCACGCCTTCCGCGATCAGCGCATCGGCGCGGCAGAGGGCTGCGTCCAACAGCGCCTCTTCGCTCGCTTCGCGGGTGGCGCGCACGGTCGAGACGATGCCACCCCCTGCGCGGGCCACTTCTTCGTAGCTGGCTCCGTTCAGACGCATCTCGAACTCAGCGGCGCGATTGCCGCCATGGACCAGATGGGTGTGGCAATCGATCAATCCCGGCGTGACCAGGCGTCCGCCCAGATCGACCTGATCGCGAACGACCAGATCCTTGGGGAGGGCGGCGCGCGGGCCGACCCAACGCACGCGCCCGGCCTCGACCGCAATCGCCGCATCCGGGATCAGCCCATAGGGGCCGGGGGCGGTCAGTGTGGCGGCTGTCAAGTTGGTCAGCAGGTATGGGGCGGAGGTCATGGGGAACGTCTCTTGAGTTTACACTTTCCTAGTAGCGACGACTCGCTTATATGTCTATACATAACGATATTAAGTCCGGAAATAAACAGATGATACACGCGAAGCAAGCCTTGCTAGAGGATGGTTGGGCAACCGATGTGCGCCTGACAGTGGTGGATGGGCGTATTTCTTCGGTAGAGCGGGATGTGCCTGCGGTGGATGGCGATGCGCGGGTCGACGCGCTTTTGCCGGCGCTTGGCAACCTGCACAGCCATGCGTTTCAGCGCGCCATGGCGGGAATGACGGAGGTCCGGCAGGCGGGGCGCGACAGTTTCTGGACCTGGCGCGCGCTCATGTACCGGTTCATGGACCGCCTTTCGCCTGAACAGATCGAAGCGATTGCCGCGCAGGTCTATGTCGAGATGTTGGAAGCGGGCTATGCCAGTGTGGGAGAATTCCATTATGTGCATCACCAGCCCGGCGGCGCGCCCTATGACAATAGCGCGGAACTGTCAGAGCGCATTTTTGCGGCGACCTCTGAGACGGGTATCGGCCTGACGCACCTGCCGGTGCTTTATAGCTATGGTGGGGCGCAGCAGGCGGCCTTGGGCGCGGGGCAGACCCGTTTTGGCAATGATGTGGACGGGTTTCAGGCGTTGGTCGCGGCGGCGTCGTCCGGGCTTCGGGATTTGCCGAGCGATGCGCGTCTTGGCATTGCGCCGCATTCGTTGCGCGCGACTTCGCCGGAAGACCTTGGGCGTGTCGTTGCCGGGCATGGGGAGGGGCCGATCCATATCCACATCGCGGAACAGCCGCGCGAGGTCGAGGAGATCGAAGCGTGGCTTGGGGCGCGGCCGGTCGAGTGGCTCTTGGATCATCACATTGTGGACGCGCGTTGGTGTCTCATTCATGCCACCCATATGACCGGCACCGAGACCCGCCGTCTTGCAGGGTCCGGTGCGGTGGCGGGGCTTTGTCCGATCACCGAGGCCAATCTTGGCGATGGCCCGTTCAACGGACCGGACTATGTCGCGGCGGGAGGTCGGTTCGGGATCGGATCGGATTCCAACGTCAATATCTCGCTCACAGAAGAGCTTCGGACGTTGGAATATTCGCAGCGCCTTCGTGATACGAGCCGCAACGTCCTTACGCCCGGTGAAGGGTCGGTGGGGGCGTTTCTATACAGTTCGGCGGCGCGAGGCGGGGCGCAGGCACTTGCGCGGGAGGCCGGGGCGGTTGCGCCCGGCATGCTCGCCGATCTTGTTGCGATCAACAGTCAGGCCCCGTCGCTTTGTGCGCTGTCCCGCGACTCGCTTCTCGATGGGTTGGTTTTTGCCGCGAAGGACAATGTGGTCACGGATGTCTGGAGCGCTGGGCGGCATATGGTGCGCGACGGTCGTCATATCCGGCGCGCGCAGGTCGTTGAACGCTACCGGGCGGCGATGCGGGAACTGGTGCACGCGTAGGATGTGTTGCGGGCACCCGTGCGGGGCGTCATGCGGCCGACATCTCGGCGAGGCCACGGGTCCTAATCCCATGCGCAATTCTCTCGGCGCCTTCGGGTAGGACAAAACCTTCGTGCGGGCCGGGAAAGTCCACAACGGCAAGATCCCCGTCAATCACCTCACGCCAGAGCCTGATCTGTTCGGCGTCAATGCTGCCAGCTTCGGCTCTGAAGAAGATCGGCGCACGAATCCTGACGGGTTCAGGAGACCAACCGGCGAGCAGGGCGCGGAAGTGAAGGTGTCGGTATCCGCGGCGCAGATTGGTTTTGCCCCGCGCGCGGCGAGAGAGATGTTTCTGCCATTCGGCGATGTATTTGACGGGCACGGGCCAGCGGTTCTTTACAGAAGTGAAATCGGTGTCGACGATTGCGAGACAGCCGATCTCATACCCCCAGCCAACCAGAACACGCGCGGTTTCAAACGCAAGCACACCGCCGGCGGAACAGCCGATGAGGTCGATCGTTTTTCGATCTGTGGACTGGGCGATTGCGGTGGCTGCTTCTTCGGCGATGTTCTGAAGTCGATCAGAGGGGTTCCAACCGCCTTTGCCGAGCATCGGGGGTTTCACGCCGACGAGCCTTGCCGTGTCCGCCAGAGCGCGGGACAGGGCGAGGTACGCGCTATGATATCCGTTCAAGGGCGGTAGCGCATAGATTTCATGCGACGCCGTCGAATGGCCGATGGGAGAGATGACCCCTGTGACGTTGGTGTCCCGGCAAAACGCAATTGCGCGTGCCATGCTCTCGACCGTCGCGCCTTCTGCGAAGAGCAACTCGAACGGCAGGTCCATCCCGAGTTTTTGCTCAAGCTTCATCGCAAGGACCATCGCCTTGAGGGAATCGCCCCCCGCGTCGAAGAAGTCCTCTGTCTTGCCGATATGGGGACGTCGCAGGATTTGTGCCGTGTATTTGGCCACGACGGGTTCGTAGCGCGCGGACTCTGTGACGAGATGCAGCGTGGGGGCTGGCGCGCGCGGCGCCTCTTGCGTCGGGGCGTTTGCGGTGCTTCCTAAGGTCGGTGTCTCCCCTAGGATCTGGAGCACCTCCTTCTCAAGCGCAGCACTGAAGCGCGGGACGGCGTGGCCGTGTTCGTGTTGGCGGATTGATGCGGCTTCGCACCATTGGGTGATCTCGAGTTGTTGCGCCAGCGTATGTTGTTCGTCCGACCCCGAGACCAGATGCAGAGATCGGCAAGGGATCGGCGTGGTTGGGCCGTTCCAGGACGCATCGAGGCTTGAGGCCGGGCTTGGCGACATGCTGAGGAAGAACTCAAGCTCGGGGTGTTCCATCGCGATCAGGGCGGCCACGAGGGCGCCGTCGCAGATGCCGCCAATTGCGTCGATGGGGCCAAGATCTTGCAGGCTCTGGCGGACGGCGGACAGGCTTTGCTGCAAAGTGTCCGGCTCTGTCACGGCCCAGCTTCGGTAGGCCGGTTTCTTGTAGAGCCCCGCCTCGACGGCGATGGCATGAAACTCGGGCATTGGGGCGCAGAGGTGGGGGGCGTCCAGAAAGACGAATTCGACCTTGCCGGACAAGCGCCCGGTCCAATGCGTGGCGCGCAGGCTCTTTTCCATGAGGTCGGCGTCGGCACCTTCGCCATGCAGAAATAGCACACGTAGCGCAGAAGATCGCGGCGTTGCGGAGGGCGGCGGGTCTGTGCGCTCTTGTGGCGCCGGAGCGCCAGATCCCGGTGTTTTCAGGTCGGCGATCGCAGCAACGAGTCCGCGTGGCGTTGGGTGGTCGCTTAGGATCCATGTCGGGAGCTCAAGCTGAAACCGATCCCCGAGAAGTAAAGACAGCTCGACAGCAGCAAGCGAGTTGACGCCTGCGTCGGTCAGCGATGTATCCGGCCCCAAAGTGGTGCCCGCCCCGACATGCTGTTGGATCACCTCCAGAACCGCGGCGAGGCTAACCTCTGAGGCGGTTGCGGGGTGTGCGGATTGGACCGTCGCAGTGCGCGTGGAGTCGCGCAGGCGCGGGGCGGCCTCGTCATCTGACCAGATGTAGGTTTCGAGCAGTCCCGTCTGTCCCGGCGGCACCTTGGCATTGAAGCGCTCGGCGAACTGTGCCCGCTGTAGCTTGCCGTTGGGTGACCGGGGCAGGCTTGTGAGGTGCACGAGGGTTGTCGGGCGTTGTGGCGGCGGCAAATGTGCAACCGCCCAGCTATAGAGGTCGGATAGGGCCATTTCATCCGGGGCGCCGACCACAGCCAAGGCGACCTCTTCGCCAAGGTCATTGTGCTTGCGTGCAAAGGCCATCAGCTCTACGCGAACGCCATCGACAGTCCAGGCAGGATAGGGGGCCAGCACCCCTTCCACGTGGGCCGGGGGGATCGTTTCGCCTCCTGTGTTGATCGTGTCCTTGATCCGGCCCTCGATCCGGAGCCACCCGGAGCCATCGGCCGCAAGGCATCCTAGATCGCCGGTGCGGAAATATCCGCGCGGCGTAAAGCTATCGGTGTTTCGGCCACCGGTCTCGATATAACCGTCAAAGACACAGGGCCCTTTCACGGTGATCTCACCGACCTGACCCGGTGCCACAGGGGGTAGGGAGGGATCATCGTTGTCGACAATCTCGACGGAGACGGACGGCAGGACGCGACCGACGCTGCGCGGCTTTTCAAGGCGATAGGTCAGGGGCGGGGCGGCAATCGGCATCGCCTCGGTCATGCCATAGGTCGGCAGGACGGCGACGGCGTCTCCGAACAGATCTGCGAGGTCGCGGGCCATGGCATTCGGCAGGTCGGCGCTTGCGCTTCGGATGGCGCGCAAACGCGGCCAGGGGCGGGTGTCACGGAGTTCGGGATGGGTGCGGGCGTAGTCGAGCACCATGCCCCACATCGCCGGAACGAGATAGCACCAGGTTGCGCCTTGCGGGCCTGCGAGCGCGTCGAAAAAGGTCTTGGGGTCGAAGGCGGGCCGGTGGGTCATCCCGGCGGCGGCGAGAAGCGGGGCGATCAGGTTGCAGGCAATTCCGCCGACATGATGCAGCGGCAGCATGGACACCCCGATATCCGCAGGAGACAGGGTCAGCGAGGCCCCAATTCCGGCCCCGGAGCGCATCAGCCGCGATAAGGTAAACCCGACGCTTTTCGGCTCGCCTGTGGTGCCCGATGTGCGCAGGCGAAGCACCTCATCGTGCAAGCCATTCCTTGGCGTCTCTTGCGTTGGCACGGTCTTGGTGCGTGCTTGCGGTAGTTCGGCGAGGGCCAACCGGTTGATCGAGGTCAGTGCGATGATCGGCAGGCCCGGCCGTTTGGGGAGGCTTTTGGCCCTATCCGCGGCATCGCTTCCTGCGACGGTAAGAAGGGCGTCTAACCCGCCTTGTTCGATTTCGGAGGCGATCTGAGCGGCGGGGAGGGCGGCGTCGATCGGGACCGCAACATAGCGGTTCATGGTGGCAAGCAACGCAGCGGCAAGCTGAACGCCGTTCTCCACCAGAATGCCCACGCGTGCGCCGGGCGTGACATCCCACGGGGACAAATCGAACCCGGCAATGTAGCGGCGCAGCTCGCCGTAATTTACCCCTGCGGCAACGGACCAGAGCGCATGGGGCGCGGGCGGCAGGAAGGCTTCGATCCCCAACGTGTCTGGTGCGTTTTGGTCGAGGAGGTCCAGAGCGGTTTGGATCGGGTTGGTGTCCGGGGTGTCTTCGCCGCTTGGGAGGGGCTGCGCTGCACCATCCGGTTCAAGCCAGGCTGACTTCACGAGGGTGTTTGCCCAATCCGTATAGAACCCGCGCGGTTGCAACATATGCGGAAAGGTCGTGATTTCGCCCATGAGCGGCCCACGCACGCGATCGGCGTACCAATCAAGACGCACGAAAATCCCCATCTCACGCGCCAAGCGTTTGGAGTTGGCCAGCATGTCGGAAAGGCATGTGGGGTTTCTCGCGTCTACCATCGCCTGATCGGTGCAGACCAAGGTCCGGTGCGTGCGCCAGCAGGTGGCCGGATCCCATGCCGGTTGGGGCAACAGGCGAAACTCTTCGTCGAGGAAGGCGACCCAGTTGAAACCGTCCATGCGGAAATGCAGTTGAAGCCACAGGAACCTCTCGCCGATCATAAAGACCTTGTAGTCGGTCGGAGCGGGGAACCCTCTTTCGTCGAGGACGAAAGCCTCGATAAGGAAGGAGGAGAAGTTGAACGGAAAGACCTTGCCTTCGTGGCGACAGAATCCGCGCTCGGCCATCTTTGCGAGCTCTTGTCCGACGGTTGCCGGGTCGAAGGGAACGCCGCCTCGTGAGAGATCGATGCCGTTGCGCACAAGTGTCACGCCGAAGGAATGACCGGCGCCTACGGGTTTTATGACGAAGCTTTTCGGCAAATCCGGGGCCAGTTCGGTCAGCGCCTCTGCGATGCGGTCTTTCGGCACGATATGAAGTAGAACCGGCAGCGGCACATCGTGGCTTTCAAGAAAGCGGCGCTCTTTCAGCTTATCAAGCTGTGTGAAGGGGAACGGATTGCTTGGCGTGCCGATGAAGCGGTTTTCTGTGTCGCGGCGCAGTCGGAACTGCGCGTCGTGTTGATACCAGCGCTGTTGGCGGGCCACGAGCTTTTCATAGATGAAAGCCCCGCTCTGTGCGGCCTTGTCGACAAGGGCCGAGGTGTCGCGCACATGGGTGGCTGCGAAATCCGCGCGATCCACGACGCGGGCGATGATCTCGTGGATCTGGAGGCCGGCAAGGCGGTCTTCGGAAGCGGCGAGCAGGTCGCGCAAGATCTCGACAAGGCAATAGGGCACGAGGCCCGCCAAGACGCGATCTTCGGAGAACGCCCGGAAGATGGCCCCGACAGGATCGTGGGATTCTGACCCTGCCTTTGCAGGCAATGTGGCGCGCAGCAACAGGCCCCAGCGGGGTTGCTGCGGGCGTTGAACGGAATGCTCGATGATCTCGGATGCCGCGCCGGAGGCGGGTGTGGGGGTGCGGACGATATTGATATGCGGAAAACGTTCGATCAGTGCCGCGGCGCGCTGGCCCTCTGTTTCGGATGGATCGTCAGACCGTATCCAACCGCCGCGCGGCAGATCGGACACGCAGAGGTGCGCGCTGGAGAAGGCCTCGTGCGTCTTGTGGCAGAGGGAGGCGAGTGTCTCGTCCTTTTCCAGCCTGACCGCCACTGGCACCGAGGTGTCGAGGCAGCCAACGGTGTCCTTCAGCACCGGATCGCGTTCGCGGTTTGACACGACATGGCATAGGAGCGTGTCTTGGCGTCCTGAGAGCGCCTTGTCTTCTCCGGTGAGGCGAGCGATCAGCGCCGAGGCCAGGGTATGCAGCAGCAAGGGAAGCGTTGTGCCAAGGCGCGCGGCGCAACGTTCGAGCGCGTCGGTCTCGGAAAGGCGCAGCTCTGCCTTGGCGTCAAGGCTCGCGAAGATGTCCCAGGTTGTCTTGGCGACGCGTGGCAACGGTCTTGTGGTTGTGATGTCGGCGCGGGCAAGACATGCGTCGAGGGTGGTCGCGTGCTGTGCGCCGTCCGGGCCATTGGCGCGCTGGGCTTTCCAGATCGCGACGTCGGAGAAATCAAAACCCTTTGCTTCGGCGTTTTGCAGGCGGTTTGAGGCAATCATCTCGCGCAGCTGTCGAGCGAGCCTGTGCATGCTTATACGGTCCGAGAAGACATGGTGCATCGTGATGCACATCCAATGACGGCCTTCGCTATTCGGGTCGGAAAGGATCAGGGCGCGGGTGGATGGCTTGAACGGCGAGCAGGGCTTGCCTTCAAAGGCTTCGATCAGGCGCATGGCCTCTTGGTCGGATGCGGGTGCGTCCTTGACCTCGACCGGAAGCTGGAGACCGGGCAGCGCCTGTTGTTGTACCGTGTCGCCTGACTGCACCAGAACCATACGCATGGCCTCGTTCGCGTCGCAGAGGGACTGCGCGATTGCGGGCAGAAACGGCGCGCGGATAAGCGAGGCAGGCATTGATAGACAGAGGCTTATGTTCGCCCATGGCCCCCAGCTTTCTTGCTCGAGCTGCGCCCACAAGACCTGTGGCCCAGCGAGGGCAATAGGGGCGGATGGGTCTCGAAGATCGGACGGTGCGGGCCGGGCTGCGGTTTTTTCGCCAAGGGCCTCAAACAGGAGGTCAATGCTGGTCTCACTGAGGAGAAATTCATAGGCTACGTCGTAGCCGAGCAATTGAAGCTCTTCCAAAAGCTCCGCAGCGCCGAGCGAGTCGAGCCCTTGAGAAACAAGGGACCGTTCCGCATCAACGGGCGTTTGCAGAATTCTCGAGGCAAGGTCGATCAGGGACGTCCGGGAGATCGGATCGGACAGCTCATCTCTGAGCTTTGAGGCCATGGCAATGATCCTCTACAAAAAATCGTTAAACACATACTTTAGCATTACCAGCGTCGAAAAAAACTTATCCAAAATACACCATTACGGCAATAGAAGAGTGGTCTGTATGTATCAAATTGAAACGGTGCCAAGGGCGCTTGTCCAGACATGAGTGTGAGATGTTTTGGACTCCGATCGTGTTTTGACCGCGTGCCTGATTTCCGCGCGGTGCCGCCTTGTGACGCTTACCACTTTGACACGGTCAGACGAACCCGTTACCCCTTCGAATACCAGGGGCGCCGTGAGGCTGAGATGTACCCTTTGAACCTGAACCGGATAATGCCGGCGGAGGGAGGTACCGGTCAGTTCGCGCATCGCCCTTGATGTCTTTCGACCGTCTCTCCCGTGCGGCGGGAGAGAGATCATGACCCAAACCCTGCTTAAAGACATGCGCGCCAAGGCTCCCTTGGTGCATTGCATTACCAACTATGTGGCGATGAATATCGCCGCGAATGTCGTCCTTGCGGCGGGCGCCTCTCCGGCGATGGTGCATGCGCCGGAAGAGATGGAGGCCTTCACCCCTTTGAGCGGTGCTGTCACGGTCAATATCGGCACGCTTTCTGCGCAGTGGCTCGAGAGCATGCGGGTGGCGGTGCGGGTGGCCAACGCCCATGGGATACCTTGGGTTCTGGACCCGGTCGCGCATTTCATCAGCGGCTTTCGCAAGCAGGCGGCGCAGGATCTTCTTGGGATGCGCCCCGCTATTTTGCGCGGCAACGCCTCGGAGATCATGACCCTTGCCGGAGAAGCCGGGGCCGGAAAGGGCGCGGATAGCGGTGATGCGGTCGCAGATGCCGAAGGGGCGGCCAAGGCACTTGCTCGCGAATATGGCTGTGTCGTCGCCGTCACGGGGCCAGAGGATTTCGTGACCGATGGGGCACGCATGGCGCGGGTGGCAGGCGGTTCCGCGTTGATGCCTCAGGTCACTGCGCTGGGCTGTTCACAGACAGCATTGATGGGAGCCTATGCCGCTGTCGGGCCGGCCTTTGACGCCGCTCTTTCGGCACTGGCGCATTTCAAGGTTGCCGGGGCGCAGGCCGCCGCGCATGCCGAGGGGCCGGGCAGTTTCCAAGTCCATTTTCTCGATGCTCTGGCCTCGGTTGAACCATCACAGCTTGAGGCGGCGATCATGGACGCGGCCCTGTCATGAGCGATCTGCGAGAGCACTTGCGGCTCTATCTGGTGACCGATCCGGAGATGTGTCGAGCGCGAGGCGTCGTGGAAACGGTCGGGCAGGCTGTCGCCGCCGGAGTGACCATGGTGCAGTTGCGGGACAAGGACATCAGCACGCGTGACCGCATTGCCTTGGCTCTGGCGCTGAAAGACGCGTTGCAGGGGACCGGGGTGCCGTTGGTCATCAATGATGATGTGGAGGCCGCGACCGCTGCAGAAGTGGATGGGGCCCATATCGGTCAGGGCGACATGTCGTCGGTAGAGGCGCGTGCGCGGCTTGGCGCAGGAAAGATCCTTGGCCTGTCCTGCGAGACGCCCGAGGCCGTTGTCGCGGCAGACCCTGCCCTTGTCGACTACCTTGGGTTGGGGCCGGTTTTTGGTACGGCGACCAAAACCGATCATGCGACGCCCATCGGCCTATCGGGTCTTGCAGAGCTTGCGGGGTTGAGCCGGTTGCCGAGCGTAGCGATTGGCGGGATCAAGGCCATGCACCATGAGCAGGTGTTGGCCGCCGGGGCCGATGGCTCGGCCGTTGTGTCGGCCATTTGTGGCCAGCCGGATATCGCCGCCGCAACGCAGGCCTTTTTCCCAGAGGCGCAGCCATGATCCCGAATGTTCTTAGTATCGCGGGATCCGATCCCTCGGGCGGAGCGGGAATTCAGGCGGACCTGAAATCCATCTCGGCCAATGGCGGGTTTGCCATGGCTGCGCTCACCGCGCTGACAGTGCAGAATACGGCGGGCGTGTCGGGTATCCATCTTGTGCCTGCCGAGTTTGTGCGCGCGCAGATCGACGCGATCTTTGCGGATATCCGGGTCGATGCGGTGAAGATCGGCATGATCGCCACGGCAGAGATCGCAGAGGCCGTGGCCGATGCCTTGGAGGGTCGGGCCGTTCCGGTCGTGCTTGACCCGGTGATGATCGCCAAGGGCGGCGCGGCGCTGTTGCAGCCAGACGCCGTGGCGATGATACGCACGCGCCTGTTGCCTTTGGCGACGGTGGTGACACCGAACCTGCCGGAGGCGGCGCATTTGCTGGACAGTGAGATCACGACCAGCCGTGCCGAGATGGAAGAGCAGGGCCGGGCGCTGCGTGCCCTGTCGCCAGGGGCGGTCTTGATCAAAGGCGGCCATCTCGAAGGCGCGGGCAGCCCTGACTGCCTTGTGTTTGAGGACGGATGCCGATGGTTCGAAAGCCCGCGCAGGGAGACGCAAAACACCCATGGCACGGGCTGCACACTGTCCTCGGCGCTGGCCACGCAGATCGCCAAAGGCGCGGATCTGCCGAAAGCGACCGAAGCCGCCAAAGCCTATGTATCGCACGCCATTGCACATGCGGACGACCTCAGGGTTGGGCATGGGCATGGTCCGACACACCATTTCGCCGCGCTTTATGCGGCGTATTCCTCAGACCAGAATGGATCCCCCTCATGAGAACGCTACTATACGCCACCGTCTTTTCGCTCTTGTCCTTGCCCGCCATGGCGCAGGACAAGGTCACGCTGCTGCTTGATTGGTTCGTCAACCCGGATCATGGCCCGGTCATCATTGCGCAGGAGAAGGGCTTTCTTGCCGAGGCGGGGCTAGAGGTTGAGATGATTGCCCCGGCCGATCCGTCCGATCCGCCGAAGATGGTGGCTGCCGGGCGGGCGGACCTTGCGATTTCCTATCAGCCGCAATTGCATCTGCAACGTCACGAGGGTTTGCCGCTGCGGCGGGTCGGGACGTTGGTGGCGACGCCTTTGAACTGCTTGCTGACGCTTGCGGACGGAGAGGTGGCCACACCTGCGGACCTGAAGGGGGCCAAGATCGGCTTTTCCGTTGGTGGCGTCGAGGAGGCGGTGTTGGGGCGCATCCTTGAGACCTACGGCCTGACGCTTGGGGATGTAGAGCTCGTCAATGTAAACTTCTCTCTCTCGCCGGCGCTCATGTCGGGGCAGGTGGATGCGGTGATCGGGGCGTTTCGCAATTTCGAGCTGAACCAGATGGAGATCGAAGGTCGGCCGGGGCGCTGTTTCTATGTCGAGGAAGAGGGGCTGCCGTCCTATGATGAGTTGATCTATGTGGCCAATGCGGATCGCATGGACACCGACATGATACGCCGCTTTCTCGCAGCGACAGAGAAGGCCACGCAGTATATCGTCAACCATCCCAAGGACAGCTGGGACGTGTTTTCGGCAACTTCGCCAGAGTTGGCGGATGAGTTGAATCGCCGTGCATGGATCGACACGCTGCCCCGCTTTGCACTGCGTCCAGCGGCGCTTGATGCGGGCCGCTATGCTCGGTTCGAGGCCTTTCTGCTTGAGGCGGGCCTGACGCCGGGCCTGCATCCGGTTTCCGAAATCGCCATCGATGTGACAACGCAATGAGCGGCGTTTCCTATGGGGCCGTCTTCGAACGGTGGCGCGCGGGCTGTGCCGAGACATGGCAGGCCTATACGCGGCATGCCTTTGTCCGAGGAATCGGCGATGGCAGTCTGCCGCGCGCGGCCTACCTGCGCTACCTCGTGCAGGACTATGTGTTTCTCGTGCATTTCGCTCGTGCGTGGTCCCTCGCTGTGGTGAAGGCGGAAACGCTTGAAGAGACAAAGGCCTGCACTGGAGTTCTCGATGCTTTGGTGAACCACGAGATGGCGTTGCATGTCGCGACCTGTGCGGACGAGGGGATTGACGAAGAAGCGCTCTATACCGCGACTGAAGAGATCGAGAACCTCGCCTATACGCGCTATGTTCTTGATGCCGGGTTGCAGGGGGATTTCATCGACCTGATGGCCGCGCTCGCGCCGTGTTGTTTTGGATATGGGGAGATCGGGCGCCGTCTTGCACATGAGGCCGCGCCGGGCACGCCCTACCGCGACTGGATCGAAACCTACGCGGATGAGTCATACCAATCTTCCATGGTGATGCTTGGCAAAATGGTCGATGGCGCCGTGTCGCGACGTCTGGGGGCTGAACCTTGGCAGGCGCCCCGGTGGGCGCAGGTGCAACAGCGGTTCACGACCGCCACGCGGCTCGAGGTTGGTTTCTGGGAGATGGGGCTTAGGGTGTGATGAGCGCAGTGGCGCCCGGTATCGCGCTTCGGGGTCATCATGAGATTGCGGGAACGCCTCTGTTTGCGCCAGTGTCCTGCCATCTGCCTGCGGGGCAATGGACCTGCCTTCTCGGGAGATCAGGCACCGGTAAGACAACGCTGCTCCGCCTGATTGCCGGGCTTGAGGTTGCGGGGCAGTTCGTCGGGGACATCGCGGTTTCAGATGGGCTGCCGATTGAGGGGCGTTGCAGTTTCATGGCGCAGACGGATCTGCTCTTGCCGTGGCTCTCGGCGCTGGAGAACGCCGTGTTGGGGCAGCGTCTGCGGGGAGAGCCGCCGGATTTGCCCCGCGCGCGCCGACTATTGGAACGTATTGGCCTCGGCGCGTATCTCTCGGCGCGGCCAAGCGCGCTCTCTGGAGGGATGCGGCAGCGGGTGGCTTTGGCGCGAACCTTGTTGGAGGATCGGCCTATCGTCCTGCTCGACGAGCCGTTCTCGGCGTTGGATGCAAGCACGCGGGCCGCGATGCAGGAATTGGCATGCGAGATGTTTCGCGACAAGACGGTCTTGCTTGTGACGCATGACCCTGCCGAGGCGATACGTCTCGGTCATCAGGTCATCTTTCTGACCGGCGAAGGCGCAAGGATTTGGCCCGTGCCCGAGACCCCTCCGTTGCGTGATTCCTATGCGCCAGACAGCGTCAAGGCGCAGGCAGAGTTGATGGCCGCGTTGCGGAGGCTTGCGTGATGAGGTGGGCGTATGGAGTCCTCGCTGCGGGGGTCGTGCTTGGCGTGTGGCAGGCGGTTGTCTGGGGCATGGAAATGCCACCCTTTATTCTTCCCTCTCCCCTGCGCGTCGCCGAGGCGTTTTGGCAGAACCGGTTGATTTTGCTCGGCCATGCGGGGGTAACGCTGGCTGAGGTTCTTCTCGGCCTGCTGATTGGCAGTGTGCTTGGGGCAGGTACGGCGATCGCGATTGCGGGGTCGGAGCGGTTGAGCCGTCTGGTGATGCCGCTTTTGGTCTTGACCCAAGCCGTGCCGGTCTTTGCGCTCGCACCGATCCTGACGCTTTGGTTTGGCTATGGGATGGCGTCGAAAGTGCTTATGGCGGTGCTCATCATTTTCTTCCCTGTCACCAGCGCATTTCATGATGGGCTGACACGCATTCCCAAAGGGCTACGCGATCTGGCGCGCACCATGAATGCAACTCCGTTTCAGGAGATGCTCCGCCTGCGCATTCCCCATGCGCTGCCGTCGCTGGCGACAGGCCTGAAGATGGGGGCGGTCTATGCGCCCATCGGGGCGGTGATCGGGGAATGGGTGGGCGCCTCGCAAGGCTTGGGATACCTGATGCTTTTGGCCAATGGTCGGGCGAAAACCGATCTCATGTTTGCGAGCTTGCTGCTGCTCGCGCTGATGACTGTAACGCTTTACCAAGTCGTCTCATGGGCCGCGGATCGCGCATCCTTTCGGGATAAGGATTTGCACGCTGCCTAGCCGCGTTTCGGTAGGTGCTGGGCAGGAACATATTCGCGGGGGCGCGCGGCGAAGCGAGAGGCCACGCCGCGCGATTGGATTAGGCCTTGGCGGCGGTCACGATGACTTCGACCAAATATTCCGGGGTTGCCAGTTTCGATTCGCCGCAGGCGCGGGTTGGCGCGTGGCCCTTGGGAACCCAAGCATCCCAGACAGCGTTCATTTCGGCGAAATCCTTCATGTCTGCGAGCCAGATCACCGCTTGTAGGATGCGCGTGTTGTCGCTGCCTGCTTCGGCAAGCAGGGCATCGACCTTGTCGAGACAGTCCTGAGTCTGCTGGGCGACGCTGGCCCCGGCGGTGCCGACTTGGCCCGCGAGGTAGATGGTCTCGCCGTGGGTGACGATCTGGCTCATGCGATCGCCGACATGTTTGCGCGTGATTTCAGTCATGGTCTTTCCTGTTTGGTTGAGTCGTCTGAATAGGGTCTAGCGTGTCAGGTGCTTGCCTGAAAGCCGCTCAGGGTTCGGGTCAGATTTTCGCCGAGGGAGTCCGACAGGTAGCCACCTTCTTGCACGAAGAGAACGGGCAGACCTGTCTTGGCGAGCGCCGCGCCAATGCGGGAGAAGCCCTCTTTGGTGACGCGAAGCCAGTCGAAAGGATCATCGATGGATGCGTCGAGGCCGAGGGCGACCACGAGAACGTCCGTTCCGAAATCATCGATGCGATTTAGGGCCGTGTCCAACGCCACGAGGTAATCCTCGTCGCCAATGCCGCGGGAAAGCGGGATGTTGAGATTGTAGCCGAGCCCGGCGCCTTCGCCGCGTTCATGGGCATGACCCCAGAAGAAGGGGTAGAACTTGGTCGGGTCGGCGTGAATCGACACGGTGAGCACATCGTCACGGCGATAGAAGATGTCTTGGGTGCCGTTGCCGTGGTGCACATCTACATCGAGAATCGCGGGGCGCAGACCGGCTTTGCACAGGCGTTCGGCGGCGATACCCGAGTTGTTGAGGAAGCAGAAACCCGCTGCAAGATCGCCATAGGCGTGGTGCCCCGGCGGGCGCGAGAGCACGTAGGCCGCATGTTCGCCGCCAAGAAGCAAATCGGCCCCCGTGATGGCGGATTGGGCCGACCAGTAGGCCGCTTCCCAAGTGCCTTCTGCAATCGGGCAAGCGGTATCGCCTTGGTGGTATCCAGCCTGACCTACGGGCGAGGTGGGGTAGCTATTGCTGCGGGCGAGGGGGTGGATGTTGGGAATAACCTCTTCGCCTGCGTCCGGAAGTGCGCGCCAGCGGGGGTAGATGGTTTTCAGGAAGGCAAGGTATTCGGGAGAATGCAGGGCCGCGATGGGGCCGATGCCGGCGTCCTTGGGGGCCTCGAACTGGCAGCCCGCCGCAAGCGCGCCCGCATGCAGCACTTCGATTCGTTTGGGTTGTTCTGGGTTGGGGCGAATGGCGCCGCTTGCGATGAAGTGCTTTGGGTCGTGGCGCCATTGCCGTTCGTCGAAGACTGCTTTCACGTCGTTCCTCTCAGGGCCGGAAGCCCGGCCTCGTCCGTTGTTTCTTGAGTTTCAATCCCGGTCGGCCGTTTCCAGCCCGCTGAAATGCGCCACGATCACGTGACGCGCCAGCCCGATGTGATAGTCCATCGCGTTGCGGACCTGTTCCACATCACCGCTCTCGAGGGCTTCGATGATGTGGCCGTGATTGCTCGCGATGTTGTCTGGTGCGTTTTCCATCCTCCCGATCAGCGAAAGACCGAGTTGGATCTCCGAAGAGATCTGCTGGAAGATCGCAAGAAAACGGGGGTTGCCAGACGCCTCGATGAGAAGGCGGTGGAACTCGAGGTCTGCGGCAGACGTCTCGGGTTCGCGCCCGGCATCTGCCAAGGCGATCATCTTTTCAAGCTGTTGGCGCAGGACGGGTATCACATCCGCCGCGCCCTTGCGCACGACAAGCGCCGCAGCTTCGCGTTCGATCGCCAAGCGCAATTCATAGAGCGAACCGAGGTCTTCGGAGTTCATGGTGCGCACAAAGAAACCGCGATTGGGATGGGACACCAACAACCCCGTGCTTTCCAGCATGCGCCCGGCTTCGCGCACTGGTGCGCGGCTGACACCGAGCTCTCGCGCGATGACAGATTCGGACACTCTTTCACCGGGTCGAAGGCGACCGGACAGGATGTGATCGGTCAGAAGTGTCGCGATTTCTTGCGAGAGCGATCTCCGCTCGAGGTGATCTAGTCTCAGGGGGTTGGTTTTTGTGCTCATTCGTTCAAACTACGCCTCAGATTGTCGACTGTCGACAATATTGTTGACATTCGGTGGGAACCTCCCCGAGCATGGAGGCGTGAAGCGTGGGGTGCCCGCGCACAGTCTGCGAAGTGAAAGAGACCGGAAGAAATAATTCGGTCGCCACCAAAACAGGGAAGAATCAAATGATGAAACGACTAGTCACAAGCCTTATGGCGATGACCTTGGCGGGTGCTGTGCATGCCGAGAATCGCCTCGATATCGTGGTCCAGCCAGAGCCGCCCAGCTTGATGCTCGGCCTCGTGAGCAACGGGCCGACGCAGTTGGTCGCGGGCGATATCTATGAAAGCCTGCTGCGCTATGACACTGATCTCAATCCGATGCCGTCTTTGGCTTCCGAGTGGGAGATTTCGGACGATGCGCTTACCTATACGTTCAAGCTCCGTGAGGACGTGACATGGCATGACGGCGAGCCGTTCACCGCCGAAGACGTGGTGTTCTCGGTCGACAAGTTCCTGCGCGAGACCCATGCGCGCCTGCGTGTCAGCCTCGAACATGTCGAAAGCGTCACAGCGCCGGATGCGCACACCGTGGTCTTTAAGTTGAAACAGCCGTTTGGCCCGTTCATCGGGGTTTTCGAGGCTGGCACGATGCCGATGATCCCGAAGCACATCTATGAAGGCACCGACTACAAGACCAACCCGGCCAACAATACGCCGATCGGTACAGGCCCGTTCAAATTCGAAGCCTGGGAAAAGGGCAGCTATATCCACCTCGTGAAGAACGAGGATTACTATCTCGACGGTAAACCGGCGATTGACGATGTCTATTATCGCGTGATCCCCGATGCCGCGTCGCGCGCGGTGGCGTTCGAGAATGGCGATGTCGATGTTCTGCCGGGTGGCTCGGTCGAGAACTGGGACGTGAAGCGCCTGATCGAGATGGATGGCGTCTGTTCGACGGGGCATGGCTGGGAATATTTCGCGCCGCATGCGATGGCGTGGATGAACAACCGTGAGGGGCCGACCTCGAGCAAGGCATTCCGCAAGGCAGTCATGTATGCGACGGACCGCGAATTCGTCAAAGACGTGATCTGGAACGGGTATGGCAAGGTCGCGACGAGCCCGGTTTCGTCCAAGACCAACTTCTATAGCGACGATACGGTCATGTATGACTATGACCCGGACAAGGCGCGCGAGCTTCTTGCAGAGTCGGGCTATGATGGCGAGACCGTTCGCATCCTGCCGCTGCCTTATGGCGAGACCTGGCAGCGCTGGGCCGAAGCGATGAAGCAGAACCTCGAAGAGGTTGGCGTCAACGTGCAGGTCGTGGCGACCGATGTTGCGGGCTGGAACCAGAAGCAGGCGGAGTGGGATTTCGATATCGCCTTCACCTACCTCTACCAGTATGGCGACCCGGCGCTTGGTGTCGCACGTAGCTATCTCGCGAGCAACATTGCCAAGGGTAGCCCCTGGAACAACGTCGCCGGGTATGAAAACCCCAAGGTGGACGATCTCTTCGCCAAGGCCGCTGTTGCGGCGACCCCCGAAGAGCGCCAGGCGCTTTATACCGAGATTCAACAGATCCTCGTCGATGACGTGCCTGTCGCATGGCAGCTCGAGATCGAATTCCCGACGATCTATCGTTGCAACGTCAAAGACCTCGTCACCACGGCGATCGGCGTGAATGACGGTATGCGCGACGCGTATCTCGAAGACTAAGCGAAAGCAGACGAGAAAGACCGGCCTGGTCAGAGATCGGGCCGGTCTTTCTTTCTAACGCAACAAGTGAAGCAGGCATTGGCACAGTATGGACATCGTGACAGCTATCGTGGGGCGATTGTTGAAGGCGGTCATCACGCTCTTGATGATCGTCATTCTGAATTTCTTTCTCATTCATGCGGCTCCGGGGGATCCGGCGGCCGTCATGGCAGGCGAAGCGGGTGCGGCGGACGCCAAGTATATCGCCCAACTGCGAGAGCAGTTCGGGCTCGATCAGCCGCTCATGGTGCAGTTCTGGAACTACGTGTCGGGGGTCTTGCAGCTTGATCTGGGCTATTCCTATCGCCAGCAGATGCCGGTTCTGGATCTGATCCTCGAACGCCTGCCCGCGACCTTGATCCTCACACTGACCGCCTTTGGCATGTCGCTCTTGCTTGGGATCGTGTTCGGCCTTGCCGCCGCCGCGCGCCAGGGCAAGTGGAGCGATACGGTTATTACCTCGCTCTCGTTGCTGTTTTACGCCACGCCGCTTTTCTGGGTCGCGCTTATGGCGGTGGTGCTATTCTCGGTGAAGCTCGGTTGGTTTCCCGCCTTTGGCTATGAGACCGTGGGGGCCGACTATGTGGGTTTCCAAATGGTGCTCGACCGGCTCAAGCACCTTGTGTTGCCGGCTTTCACGCTCGGCCTTTTCTTCATGGCGGTGTACCTGCGCATGACGCGATCCTCGGTTCTTGAGGTGAGCCAGATGGATTTCGTCAAGACGGCCCGCGCCAAGGGCTTGCAGGAGAATGTCATCCGTCGTCGCCACATCCTGCGCAATGCGTTGTTGCCGGTGGTCACACTGGCCGGTCTTCAGGCCGGGCAGCTTGTCGGGGGCGCGGTCCTTACGGAGACGGTTTTTGCCTGGCCGGGGATCGGGCGGTTGATGTTCGAGAGCCTGACGGCTCGGGACTATAACACGCTTCTTGGCGTGTTCCTGATCTCGGCGGCGATGGTGATCCTTTTCAACGTGGTCACGGACCTTGTTTATCGGCTGATTGATCCGCGTATCGGCGCAGGAGGTGCAGCATGAAGGACTTCTTCAAACGCTTCTCGCGCAATCGTGGCGCGTTGATCGGGCTATTCATCCTTGTGGTCGTGATCCTTGTCGCGGTCTTTGCGCCGCTCCTTTATCCGGACAGCCCGTGGAAGATGGTGCAGCGTCCTTTCCTTGCGCCCTTTAGTGTCGATGGCTTCCCGCTTGGGACCGACACGCTTGGTCGCGACGTGGCGGCGGGGCTTGCGCATGGGGCGCGGGTGTCGCTTATCGTCGGGCTTGTTTCGACGCTGGTCGCCTTGTTGATTGGTGTGCCGCTTGGCGCGCTGGCGGGGTTCTATGGCGGGCTTGTCGATGATGGCGCGATGCGCTTCACCGAGTTTTTCCAGACCATTCCGAATTTCGCGTTGGCCATCGTGCTTGTCGCGATCATGGAGCCGACGCTTCCGACAATCACGCTTGCCATTGCAATTGTGAGTTGGCCGCCGGTGGCGCGCCTTGTGCGGGCGGAGGTTCTGTCGCTTCGCAGGCGCGAGTTTGTCGATGCCGCGCGTTTGGCGGGGCTTTCGAACATGCGCATCCTGTTCGGGCATATCCTGCCCAATGCCATGTCGCCGATCATCGTCATGGCTTCGCTCATGGTGGCGACGGCGATCCTTCTTGAAAGCTCGCTTTCCTTCCTTGGGCTCGGCGATCCCAACATCATGAGCTGGGGCTATATGATCGGGGCGGCGCGGACCGTCATCCGCAATGCCTGGTGGCTGAGCTTTATTCCGGGGGTGGCGATCCTGATGACCGTTCTTGCCCTCAACCTGATTGGCGAAGGCCTCAATGACGCGCTCAACCCGCGTCTGGCACGGAAAGGACGATAACCATGGATTCAGTGCTTTCTATTCGTGACCTCGCCATCTCCTTGCCGCCCGGCGCGGACCGGGACTATGCGGTGCAGAATATCGAATTCGACCTGACGCCGGGGGAAATCCTCTGTGTCGTGGGCGAGTCCGGTTCGGGGAAATCCATGACGGCGAATGCGCTCATGGGGCTTTTGCCGGATCTTGTGCATGTGACCCGTGGCGAAGCGTTCTTTGAGGGGCGCGATGTGCTCGCGCTTCCGGATGCGGAGCGGCGCAAATTGCGCGGGGATCGGATCGGGATGATCTTTCAGGAGCCAATGTCGGCGCTCAACCCCCTGATGCGGATCGGGGACCAGATCGCCGAGACCTACGAGGCGCATGGGCGCTACACCCCGTCCGAGCGGCGTGAACGGGCGCTCGATCTGATCCGCGAGGTGGGCCTGCCAGAGCCGGAGAAGATCATCCGCGCCTATCCGTTCCAGCTTTCGGGCGGGCAGCGGCAGCGGGCGATGATTGCGATGGCGCTTGCGATGGACCCTGCGGTTCTTATCGCGGACGAGCCGACGACGGCGCTTGATGTGACCACGCAGGCGCAGATACTCGACCTCATCAAATCCCTGCAGGAACGGCACGGCATGGCAGTGATGTTCATCACCCATGACTTTGGTGTCGTGGCGGAAATCGCCGATCAGGTCATCGTCATGCGCTATGGCGAGATTGTCGAACAGGGCGGGGCCGCGCAGGTGCTTGAGAACCCGCAGCATGACTATACCAAGGCGCTCCTCGCGGCGGTGCCCTCGGATGTTGTTCCAAGCGGGCAGGAAACGTCAGAGCAGCATGTTCTCGAGGTGCGCGATCTGCGTAAGACCTACAAAACGCGCGGTGGCCTTTTCAAGGCGACCCGCGAGGTCCGGGCGATTGATGGCGTGTCCTTCACTGTTGGCAAGGGCGAGGTTCTCGGGATCGTGGGCGAAAGCGGATCGGGCAAGTCCACGGTGGGGCGGTCGATCGTGCGCCTTGTCGAGGCCGATAGCGGGCAGATCCTCCTTGATGGGGAAGATATGAACGCGCTTTCGACCGAGGAATTGCGGAGTGCACGGCGTCGGGTTCAGATGATCTTTCAGGACCCTTACGCCTCGCTCAACCCGCGCAAGAAAATCCTCTCGGCGATCAGCGAGGGGCCGATCACAATGGGCACGCCTGTGGCAGAGGCCCATGCGCGGGCGCGGGACTTGCTTGAGACAGTCGGCTTGGATGCCAGCGCGGCAGACCGCTATCCGCACGAGTTCTCCGGCGGACAGCGGCAACGAATCGGGATTGCCCGCGCGCTTGCCATGGACCCGGACCTGATCATTGCGGATGAGGCTGTTTCGGCGCTCGACGTGTCGATTCAGGCGCAGGTTCTCGAATTGCTGCGCGACCTGCAGCAGCGGTTGCACTTGTCCCTGCTCTTCATCACCCACGATTTGCGTGTAGCGGCACAGCTTTGCGACCGGATCGCGGTTATGCAGCACGGGAAACTGGTCGAGATTGGCTCGGTGGCGGAGGTCTTCCTGTCGCCGAAGCAGGACTATACGCGCAACCTTTTGGCTGCGGTGCCGGGCACTGAATGGGGCGGGGCGGCCTAGGCGGCTGCAAAGCTCTGGAGGATTTGGGGGGGAGATGACGGAATGAGCGAACTTTGGTCCCTGACCGCCACAGAGATCGGTGCGGGCCTGCGCGCGGGAGACTTTACCGCGCGGGCCGTGGCAGAGGCGACATTGGCGCGGATCGACGCCGTAAACGGCCCGATCAACGCGGTTGTCGAACGCTGCGATGCGCAGGCCTTGGCGGCTGCGGAGGCCGTAGATGCGGCGCTTGCCACGGGAGACCCGCTTGGACCGCTCGCCGGGGTGCCGGTGACGATCAAGGTCAACGTCGATCAGGCCGGTATGGCGACAACCAACGGGCTTCAACTTCAGAAGGATCTTGTCGCGGCTGAAGATAGCCCCGTTGTCGCCAATCTCCGCAAGGCAGGGGCGATGATTGTCGGGCGCACCAACACGCCGGCGTTCTCCCTGCGTTGGTTTACCCGCAACAGCCTTCACGGAGCGACCCGCAACCCGCGCAATGCGGCGCTGACACCGGGCGGATCGTCCGGCGGGGCGGCGGCGGCGACAGCGGCGGGTATAGGGGTCATCGGGCATGGCACTGACATCGCGGGTTCTATCCGCTACCCGGCGTATGCTTGCGGTCTGCATGGGTTGCGCCCGTCTCTAGGCCGTGTGCCCGCGGTCAATTTTTCGGGCCCCGATCGCCATATCGGAGCGCAGTTGATGGCGGTATCCGGACCGATCGCTCGGTCTATCCCCGACCTGCGATTGGCGCTTGAGGCGATGGCTGCGCCCGATCTGCGCGACCCGTGGTATGCGCCGGTATCTTTACAAGGACCATCCGTTCCGCGACGCGTGGCGCTTTGTGTTGCGCCGGATGGCATGGAGGTCGATCCGGCCGTGGAAAGCGCTTTGCGCGATGCAGCGGATCGGCTCTCACGAGCGGGTTGGATCGTCGAGGAACAGGAGACGCCGCCGCTAAGAGAGGCAGTGCGTCATCAGCTTACTCTTTGGCTTGCCGAAACGCGGCGGGGCGCGGATGAAGCGATCCGGGAAGAGAACGATCCGGACTCTTCATTGGTCTACGAACGCCTGTCTGCGATGACGCCAGCCGTGGACGTGAATGGGCTTCTCGATACGCTTCAGGCGCGGGCAGGGCTAAGCCGTGCGTGGCGTCAGTTCCTTGGTCAATGGCCTGTGATGCTCTGTCCGGTGTCGGGGCAGCTTCCGTTCAAGGATCATCTCGACACCGAGAGCCAGTCCGCCTTTGAGGGGATTGTCGCGGCGCAGATGACTCAGATTGGTTTGCCGTTTATGGGCCTGCCGGGTCTTACCGTCAGCACGGGCACAGTCGATGGCCCGCATGGCAAGACGCCGATTGGCGTGCAGCTTGTCGCGAACCAATTTCGAGAGGACCTGCTTTTGGAAGCGGGGGAGGCCCTTGTCGGTGCGACAGCCGTGAACTATGCGGCGGTTGATATTTCTGCGGGCTAGACACCCGCTTCTCATTTTCAAAGAAGTCATCTTATGCCTGAAATCCTGACGATCCCGAACGCTGCCACCCGTCCTTTTGCACATCGACAGGGGGGATCGCGCAGATGACGCTTGTTGAGGACCTTATCGAAATTGTCGGGGCGGCGCAGGTCTTTACCGGGACAGACGCCAAGCGCTGGTCCGAGGACTGGACCGGTCAGTACAAGGGAATGCCGCTTGCGGTTGTCCGTCCCGCAAGAACCGGGGAGGTCGCCGCAGTGGTCAAGCTCGCCAATGCGCGTGAGATTCCGGTCGTGCCGGTTTCGGGAAATACCGGCCTGAATGGTGGCGCTCTGGGCACAGATTCCATCATGATTTCCTTTGAGCGTATGAACCGTGTGCGCGAAATTCGCGCTGATGCGCGGGTCGCTGTCGTCGAAGCAGGGGTAATTGTGGACGCGCTCAACACCGCTACGGAAGAGCACGATCTTTTCTTCCCGTTAAGTTTCGGCGCGTCTGGGTCGGCCATGATGGGCGGTGTCTTGTCGACGAATGCCGGTGGCGCCAATGTCTTGCGCTACGGGAATACGCGCGATCTGTGTCTTGGGCTTGAGGTTGTGCTGGCGGACGGCCGGGTGATGGACCTGATGCAGGCGCTTCACAAGGACAACTCCGGCTTTGACCTGCGCAACTTGATGATCGGTGCGGAGGGGCAGCTTGGGCTTATCACAGCAGCGGTGGTCAAGCTTCACCCGCGTCCAGTCGACCACGTCACCGCCATGGTGGCGATGGATTCCCTGGAGCGGTCGTGTGAGTTGCTCAACGCAATTCAGGACGCATCCGATAGCGCGGTTGTGGCCTTCGAGTTCATGCCCCGCGCATATATCGAGGGGCATTTCCTTGTCAGTCTCGACGCGCGCGAGCCGTTTGAGGCGGCACACCCTGTGAATCTGCTCGTCGAACTTGCCGTGATGTCTCCCGGTGCGCTGGAAGATGTGCTCGAAGAAGTTCTGGCGGAGTGGATGGAGGAAGGCGCTGTGACGGATGCTGTCATCGCCCAGAATGAAGCGCAACGGACCGAAATGTGGGCCCGGCGGGAAGCCGCTGCGGAGATCGCGTTTCGCCAGCAACCGGTCCTGAGCGCGGATGTGGCCGTCCCGAGAGAATCTGTCGCCGCATATCTAGATGAGATCGAACCGCGTTTGCGCGCGATTGATCCCTCTTGCGAGGTTCTGTCGGTGGCGCATCTGGGCGACGGCAATATCCATTGCGGGTGCCACACGAAAGATGCGTCTCTGATCCCGGCCCTGCGTGCAGAAATCGACGCCCTTGCCGTCGAAATGAAAGGTACGTTCTCGGCAGAGCACGGTATCGGCCTTTCGAAGCTTGCGGCGATGGCCCGTTTCAAGGATCCGGTTGCACAAGACGTAATGAAGGCGATCAAGAGCGCACTTGACCCCAAAGGGATTTTGAACCCGGGCAAGACGCTTGCCCCGGAGTGAGTGCAGCGTTCTTGTGCCGTGGGAACAGGGTATCAGAGCAGTTTCTCGAAGATACCGCGGAAGACCGCTGCAACCTCTGCCGTGTCCTGTGGGCCATCGCTGATCTGACGCTGCATGAGATGCAGAAAGACCCCATCAATCAGCGCGTATTGAATGGCCAAGGTCTCGTCGATGGGATGCCCGGCTTTCTCGAGCGCATCCGCGACGATCCCGACGAGCATCTCTTCGATTTCGCGGACGATGGGCCGGAATGTCTCGTCGAACATGGCTTGCGAGCGGATGTCATACCAGAGGCGGTGCGTCATCGCGTCATCCGTAATCGACTCGGCGAGCGCGTTTGAAAAAGTCTCGATAACCGAGTCGCGCCCTTCGGCGCCTGCGAGCGCGTCCACGATATTGCTGACGAATTGCTGTTTGTAGATGCTCACGCAGTAGATGATGAGCTCGGAGCGATCCTCGAAATAGTAGTGCAGCATGCCGAGCGACATGTCGCTTTTCTCGGCGATGTCACGCAAGGACGTGTTGGCATAGCCCAACTCTTGAAGCGCGAGGATCGCACTTTCTGCGATCTGGCGCTTCTTGACGTCTCGCTTGGCGTTTTTTCTTTCGGCGCGGGCTTTGAGTTTCGAGGGCATTTCGTTCATGGGCGAGAAAATGAGGGTTTCCGAGGCCAAAAGCAAGCTGCATCCGGCCTCGGGGAGGGCAGGTTATCCAAGAAGGGCGTTCAGGAAAATCCGCGGGAGTTTGAGCCAACCAGGCTTGTACTGGAAACGTGTCAGGAGTTTTCCGACTTTATCCTGTTTCCGGTTGGTGATGAACCACGGTGGGCGCGGCAAGAGCGTGAACTGCAAGGACAAGAGCCCGCGCGGGAAAGGGCGGAATGGGGCGCTGACAACGGTGCGTTCGACGTTCTCGAACATGAAAGTGTTGTGCACCGTGCCGATGCCCGATTGAACATCCTCCAGCGTATGGCCCGGGAAGGCGCCCCAGGGACATGGCGTCATCAAGAACCCAAGCCCCGTCCACGCGTTGATTGCGATTGTGCCATAGCGGAACTCGGCGATGATCTCCTCGAACCGCTTCTTTCCGATTTTGCGAATGGTGCGTGGGTGGATGATGATATTGCCACCGAGCGTGCCATAGAGGTTTTCATTGGCCCATTGGATCGCGTTGACCAGATAGGTTTCAGGGTCCGGGTCATCCATTGCGTGGGTGGACATGGCGGGGGCAAAGACCTCGTTGGTCTTGAAGTAGTCATCGTCCTGCATCGGGTTGATGACACAGGCAGGCGCAGCCCCGCGCGCGACCTCTTCGGTGCTGTCGGCATGATCCGCGAATGTCGCGATACGATCCTCGGCACCGGGGTAGTAGGCAAGGCGCGTCGAGGAGGCCATGACGGACTTCAGGTTCGCCATGAAAGTCTTGGTCTTGTTCCATGTCTTCGGTGTGATGAGGACTTGGCAAGCGACACAGTTGAAACCGGAATTGTGCAGTTTCTGGGTCGCGACGTTCTCGGCCTGAAAGCGCAGGTCGGCTCGGCTCCACGGGCCGGGGACGATGATCGTCGGGCAGACGGCGCCAAGCTCGGAGGTGAACCGCTTGGTGTTCTTCGGCGTGCCGGCCTCCTTGTTCTTGATGCCTTCTGCGCCCGGACCCCAGACGATGGCGTCATGTGTCGCGCCTGCACCGGTGATGTGGAGTTCTTCGACGATGGGGTGTTCGGTCAGCCACGCGCCAGCAACCCCGTCGCCTTTGACGATGCGCAGGGCGTTGCGGTCGATCAGCGGTTTCAGCGCGGCCTTGAGATAGTCGGTCAGGTAGTCGTTGACCGGGTTCATCTTGAGGATCACGACCTGGTTCTCGTTGAAGACCTTGTGGAAGACATCAAGCGGCGTGATGGCATTGATGTTGCCTGCCCCGAGGACGAGCGCGACCTTGCCTTTCCGTTTCACGGTCGGCACGTCGTATTCGACCGCCGTATGCTTGGCGAGATTGCCTCGGTTGACCCCTTTCTGCATCCAGATCTCGGCATTCACACCGGACAGAAGCAAGCGATCCCAGATCGAATGTGGCACAACGCGCACAGCGGTTTGGCCTGTGGCCAATTCCCGGGTCTTCAGGTGATCGAGGTAAGACTTTCGTTCAAGCTCGGCGAAGGTCTGCATGTAGCCGTTACATGCGGACATCACCGCGTAGGGGCCGGAGGTCCACTCTTCGCCCACCAGCGGCGAGCCTTCAGGAATCATCTTTTTGCGGGCGGCCGTTTCTGCCCAACCCTCAGCGACGCTCAGGAGATTGTCCTTGATGTGTTGCAGGATTTGCAGGCGCTCGGCGTTGGAGGTGCGCGCCCAGTTGTCCTTGCCCGCGTCTAGCGCGGTCAGGGCGGCTTCATACTCTTCGAGCCAGAAGGGCTGGGCCTCGACGGGTTGTTGTATGGCTTGGGTCATAGGTTACTCCTCCCTTTCGATGAGCAGGTTTCCAAACTGTTCGCGCAGTTGGTTCTTGAGCATCTTGCCAGTGGCGTTGAGTGGGATGGCATCGGTAAAGACCACCGCGTCAGGAATCTGCCACTTGGCGACCTTGCCGTCGAAGAGGGCAAGAATATCGTCCTCTTTCGGGTCGGCCCCTTCGGCCTTGACCGCGACGACGATCGGGCGCTCGTCCCATTTCGGGTGCACGGCACCGATGGCGGCTGCCATGGCCACACCGGGATGCGAAACGGCAATATTCTCGAGATCGACCGACGAGATCCATTCGCCACCGGATTTTATGATGTCCTTGGTGCGGTCACGGATCACCATGTAGCCGTCGGCGTCGATGGTGGAGACGTCTCCGGTATCGAACCAGCCATCTTCGGTCGTCGCGCTCTGGTCCTTGCCGAAGTAGGTCTCGACAACCCAGTGACCACGGACCTGAAGCGCGCCCTGTGCCTCGCCATCATGCGGCAATGGGTTGCCCTCGTCATCGACGATGCGCAGGTCGATCCCGAAGGGCGGACGCCCTTGTCCGAGGCGCAGCGCCGCGAGCGTGTCTGCGTCGAGATCGTCATGCTTGCCCTTCGGCACGTTGGCCGAGCCGAGAGGCGAGGTTTCTGTCATGCCCCAAGCGTGGATCGTGTCACAGTCATATTCGTCGCGGAACGCGGCGATCATCGAGGGGGCGGCTGCGGATCCGCCGATGACATTGCGCTTGAGGCTTTCCATTTTGGAGCCGGACTTGGCGGCAGAGGCCAAGAGCATCATCCAGATCGTTGGAACACCGAGGGCAAGCGAAACGCCATAGTCGTCGATCAGGTGCAGGAGGCTATCGCCGTCGAGGCCCGGTCCGGGCATGACAAGCTTAGCGCCTGTCATCGCTGCAGCGTAGGGGATGCCCCAGGCATTGGCGTGGAACATTGGCACCACGGGCAAGATCGTCTCTCGCGAAGAGAGCGAGAGCGCATCGGGTAGTGAGATCGCGAGCGTGTGGAGCATCGTAGAGCGATGGTAATAGAGGACACCCTTTGGGTTTCCGGTCGTGCCGGAGGTATAGCAGAGCGAACAAGGGGTATTTTCGCTGAATTGCGGCCAGTCGTAGTCTGCGTCGCCCTTCTCGATCAGTTCATCAAAGAAGATCGCTTCGGGCAGGGCGGCGGCGACCTCTTCGTCTCGCGGCCCCATGAAGATGAAATGTTCGATGGTCTTGAGGTGTGCCTTGGTGCCGGTGATGAGCGGCATGAAGGTCTTGTCGAAGAAGATCGCCTTGTCCGCGGCATCATTGCAAATGAAGATGAACTGTTCCGGGGGAAGGCGCGGATTCAGCGTGTGGCAGACGAGGCCACTGCCGGAGACCGCGAACCAGATCTTGAGGTGGCGATGATTGTTCCAAGCGAGCGTCGCGACGCGGTCACCGTGATCCAATCCCAGCGTGCCAAGTGCAGAGGCCAGTTGACGCGAGGAAGACGCAACCGCGCTCCACGTTGTTGTGTTCATGTCGCCTGTGGTCTCTCGCGATACGATTTCCGTATCGGCATGGTATTTTCCGGCATGGACGATCAGGTCGCTGATCAAAAGGTCCTTGTGCATCATCGCGCCAAGCATGGTGTGGCCTTCTTTCTTTCTAGACGTGTCGAGAGACGCCGCCAGTCGCGTAAACGCCGGCAGCGTCTTTGGATCAGGCGGCGTATTCGGCCTTGATCATGTCGGCAGCTTTTTCCGCGATCATGATCGTGGGGGCATTGGTGTTGCCGCCAATCAGGGTCGGCATGACAGAGGCATCGACGACGCGAAGCCCTTCCATACCGTGCACCTTGAGTTTGGGGTCGACGACGGACATGTCATCCACGCCCATCTTGCAGGTGCCAATCGGGTGGTAGATCGTGTCGGCACGGGCGCGGATATGAGATTCCCACTCGGCGTCCGTCATGTTGTCGGTCACGCCGAAAAGCTCCTTGTGACGATACTTGGACATGGCCTGCGATTGCAGGATGTCACGGGTCATCTTGGCACCCTTGATCGTGGTCTCGAGGTCGCGCTCGTCGGAAAGGAACTTCGGGTCGATGCCCGGAGCGGCCATGGGATCGGCGCTTTGCAGGAAGACCTCGCCGCGCGAATGCGGGCGCACGGCGCAGACATGGCAGCTAAAGCCATAGCCCATGTGCAGCTTGCGCGCGTGGTCATCGACGACCGAGATCACGAAGTGAAGCTGGATATCCGGGCGGTCGAGCGACGGGTCGGTCTTGAGGAAAGCGGCCCCTTCGGCGAAGGGTGTCGCGATCATGCCGGTGCCATCCTTGCGCCATTTGAAGATATGCTTCGTCAGGCCGATCGTTCCCGCAAGGCCGATACCGAAGTTATCGGTATCCTTGGTCTTGTAGCCGAGGATGAAGTCGAGGTGATCCTGAAGGTTCTGGCCGACACCGGGCAGTTCGTGGACCATCTCGATGCCGTGCGGACGGATATCCTGCGCCCGACCGACGCCCGAAAGCTGAAGCAGTTGCGGCGAGTTGAAGGCACCGCCGGAGAGGATCACTTCCTTGCCCGCCATGGCACGATGGGTCTTCTTGCCGATACGGTATTCCACGCCGGTCGCACGTTTGCCTTCGAAAAGAACCTTGGTTGCGTGCGCCTTGGTGATGATCGTCAGGTTGGGGCGCGAACCCATCACCGGGAACAGGTAGGCCGCCGCGGCAGAGCAGCGCTCGCCGTTCTTTTCCTTGGAATGGAATTGGGTCACCTGATAGAGGCCAACACCTTCGTTGTCGCCGGTGTTAAAGTCACTGACCTCGCGATGTTGAAGCTCGGTCGCACCCTTGATGAAGGCGCGCGTGATGTCCCGAGGGCTTTTCTGGTTGGAGACCTGAAGCGGCCCGTCATGGCCATGCACATCATCCGCGCCGGTTTCGTTGTTCTCGGATTTCTTGAAGTAGGGCAGACATTCGTCCCAAGACCAGCCGTCACAGCCCATTTCGGCCCAACCGTCATAATCGGACTTGTGACCGCGGACGTAGAGCATGGCGTTGATCGCTGACGAGCCACCGAGCGCCTTGCCGCGCGGCTGATAGCCTTTGCGACCGTTGAGGCCCGGCTGTGGCACGGTGTTGAAACACCAGTTTGAAATCTTGCCGTGCCCGGGCAACATCCCGACAACGCCAGCAGGCGCGCGGATCAAAAGGTGGTTTCCGCCACCGCCAGCTTCGAGCAGGCAAACTTTGGTGTTTGGGTCTTCTGACAAGCGCGACGCCAAGGTCGCGCCGGCGGATCCACCGCCAACAATCACGAAATCGTAACTCATTCTTTCCTCCCTGTGTCCGCCCCTCTCCCTGAGGCGAAACGCTTGCGAATCCAGAGTGGAGTCAGGCAAGCAAAATCACTTAACAAAAAAATTTGGACAAAAGTCCAGAAAAAATGTTCAGATGACTTTTCAAGCCCCGCGCGAGCTACGGGCTCTGGCATTTTCATGCGGGTGGGATTTCTTAGCCCGCCTGCTCCAGCTCACGTTCAAGTGCCTTTTCAACGGCGCCACGCGGCTTGGTGAAGCGTGCGAACAAGTCATAAAGAGTTGGCGTAACGATCAGCATCAGGACGGCAGAAAGGGTCAGGCCGGCGATGATGACCGTGCCGATGGCATTGCGGCTTTCGGCGCCTGCGCCTTCTGCAAGGACGAGAGGCAAGGCGCCGAGGATCGTTGAAAGCACTGTCATCATGATCGGGCGCAGACGCAGGACGGCGGCTAGGATTGCGGCCTCGTGCACGGACTTGCCCTCGTCGCGTAGCTGGTTGGCGAACTCGACGATCAGGATGCCGTTCTTGGCCACGAGGCCGATCAATAGGATGATGCCGATCTGGCTATAGACGTTGAGTGATAATCCTCCGAGCGCCATCGCGTAGATTGCACCGGCGACACCGGCAGGCACACTGAGAAGGATAATCGCCGGGTGCACGAAGCTCTCGAACTGCGCGGCAAGAACCAGGAAGACAATCAACAGCGCCATCGCAAAGACGGCGGTCGCACCGGCTGTGGTGTCCTTGAAGGTTCGCGATTGCCCTTCATAGCCGAGCTTCCCCGTTGCTGGCACGATGTCATCGGCAAGCGCTTCGATCTCGCCCAGTACGGCACCGAGATCAGCACCGGGTGCGAGCGCGCCGGAAAGCTGGATAGAGGGCAGGCGGTCAAAGCGGCGCAAGGACGGGGCCGCTGCGTTCTCTTGCAAGGTGACAAGAGCGCCGAGCGGCACAAGCGTTTCGCCATCTCCGGAACGGATATAGATGTTGTCGATATCCGAGGGCGAACGGCGATCCTGCGCCTCGGCCTGAAGGATGACAGGGTATTCGCGTCCGCGACTGATAAAGGTCGTGGCCTGCCGAGATGCGAGCATGGATTGCATCGTGGAGGCAATGGTCTCGATGGAAATCCCAAGATCATCGGCGCGCTGCCGGTCGATGTTGATCTCAAGCTGTGGCAGGTTCTGTTCGTAGTTGATCTCTGGATTGACGAGACCTTCAATGGATTCCGCGCGGGCGAGAAGCGTGGTGGACCAGTCTTTGACGCTCTCGAAATCAGGGCCGCTGATCACGATGCGGACCGGAGTCGAGTTGCCGCGCAGGCCGAGACCCGCAGGAGTAATCGGGAAACCGCGCGCGGCGGTGATTTGTGCCATCTTGGGAGCGATCTCGCGGGCGACCTCTGAGGCGGATTTCTCGCGCGCTTCCCACGGTGCCAGACGAAAGACGACAAAAGAGCGCCAGGCACGATTGCCCCAGCCGGTAAAGGTAAAGACGGTTTCGATCGTGCCTTCTTCGCGTAGCGGATCAAGCAGGGCCTCGACCTGTTGTGCGGCTCGGTCGGTATAGGCCGTGGTGCTGCCTTGCGGAGCGGTCAGGGGAATAAAGCCGACACCACGGTCCTCGCGCGGGGCGAGTTCACGCGGCAGGCTATCATAGAAGAAGAACGCGCCGCCGCTGATCGCTGTGCCAAGAACGATGACGACAAGGGGCATCCTCAGGCAGTATCGCAGGAGCGCGGCATAGGCACGTTGCACCGGGCTTTCGGGGTGTGCTGTGGTTGCAAGGGGCGCGCCGTCGCTTTGTTTTCTTGCCCGCAAGATCTTGGAGGCAAGTGCCGGGCAGGCCGTCAGGGCAACGAAAGTTGAGATGGCCACCGTGCCCGCCATCACCCAACCGAACTCGATAAAAAGGCGCCCGACCTGACCCGGCATGAAGGAGAGCGGCACGAAGACCGCAATCAACGTGACCGAGGTCGCCAACACTGCAAAGGTGACCTGTCGCGCGCCCTTGAGCGCAGCAACAAGCGGCGTCTCGCCGTTCTCGATCCGGCGTTGGATGTTCTCGAGTACGACGATGGCGTCGTCCACTACGAGGCCGATGGCGAGGAGCAGTGCAAGCAGTGTCAGGGTGTTGAGAGAGAACCCCCAAGCCCCAATCAGGACAAACGCACCAATGAGAGAAACGGGAATGGTGATCGCGGGAATGAGCGTGGCCCGGAACGAACGCAGGAAAAGGAGGATCACGAGAACGACGAGGCCGAGCGAGATCATCAAGGCATTGACCACTTCGCGGATCGAAGCGCCGACGAAAAGCGCATCATCGGAGCCGATCTGAATCTTCATACCTTCGGGAAGGGTGGGGTTGATGCGGTCGACTTCGGCGCGCACGGCGTTGGAAATCTGCAGTGTGTTGGACTGGCTTTGGCGTTGAACGGCGATGCCAACCGCATCTCGACCGTCACTGCGCGCGATGGTGGTGTCCTCGGCGACACCGGGCTCTACTCTGGCAACATCGCCAAGGCGCACAGGGTATCCTGCGACCCGGTCGAGTACGACATCCCGGAAATCATCGACGCTCTGAAGGCGGCTGTTGAGCCGCACGGTCAGTTGCCGGTTGCGAGAGGTGACCTCTCCGGCTGGTAGCTCGACGTTGTTGCGTTTGAGGGCGTTCTCGACATCCGCCACCGTCAGTTTGCGCGCGGCCAGCGCGCGGCGGTCGAGCCATATCCGCACGGCAAAAGATCGTTCGCCGTAAATGCGTAAGCTGGCGACACCGTCAAGTGTGGCTAGGCGATCGGATATGAAGCGATCCACATAGTCGGTGATTTCGGCGGTTGTCATTCGGTCGGACACCACCGCAAGACGCATCACCGGGTCGGCGTCGGCGTCGCTCTTCTCGACTTCGGGTTGATCGGCCTCCTGCGGGAGGTTGTCTCGGATGCGCCCCACGGCGTCGCGCACGTCATTGGCGGCGACATCCACATCGCGCCCGGCCTCGAACTCTATGGTGACCCGAGAACGGCCCTGTCGGCTTTCTGAACTGATCGACCGGATGCCCGAGATGGAGGCAACTGCCCCTTCGATTGTTTCGGTGATGTCGGTGTCGATGACTTCTGGCGCGGCGCCGCGATAGGTCGTCGTGACGGTCACAACGGCGTTGTCGACATCTGGCAATTCCCGCACAGGGATGTCGCGCAGCGCAATGATGCCGAACACAATGAGCAACAAATTTGCGACCGCGGCGAGAACCGGTCGGCGCACCGATATGTCGGAGAGAGTCACGACTCGCCCTCCGCCCCATCCGGGGTCTGCCCTTCTGCACCGACCTCCCTGACAGGGGATCCATCACGTACTCGGTGCAGCCCTTTGACGACCACCCTGTCGCCTGCCTCCAATCCGCTGAGGATCGCGACAAGCCCATTGCGGCGTTGGCCCGCTTTCACAGTGGTGCGTTTTGCGATGCCATCATGAACCGCAAAGACATAGGTCTCGGCGGCCTGAAACAAGATGGCTTCTTCAGGGACAACAAGGTGATCTGTCCGCAAGAGTGTGAGTTCAAGCGACATGAACATGCCGGAGGGCAAGGTGCCGCTTGGGTTCGGGATGACGGCGCGGGCGCGGAACGAACGGCTCTGGGGGTCAATACGGCTATCTACCGCGTCGATGGCCCCGTCAAACCGCTGTCCGGGAAATGCGGCGCTCGTGGCGACGATGGTTTGCCCTCTCGAGACGCGGGCGAAAAGGGTCTCGGGAAGCGCGAACTCAACCTCGACATGAGAAAGGTCGTCGAGCCGCGCGATGAAGGTTCCGGCATTCACGCGCGCGCCTTCATCGACTTCTGCAAGGCCGATGGTCCCGTCAAAAGGCGCGCGCAGGCTCCGTTGGGCAAGGCGTTGCTCAGCGCGATCAAACTCGGCATGGGCTTCGGCTTGACGGGCCGTGGCATCCTCGAGCGTGGCTTCGGCCACAGCACTTGCGCCGCGTAGCTGTGTCATACGTTCAAGCATCCTATCACGCTCGGTGACTTGGGCGCGGGCCTCGGCAAGGTCGGCGCGTGCAATCGTATCATCAAGGCGGACAAGGACGGCGCCAGCCTTTACCTTTTGGCCAGAGGAGAACGTGATTTCTTCAATTCGACCGCTCGCCTCGGGCACGATATCGACGGATTGCCGCGCACGTGTGGTTCCGACGGCCTCGACCGCATCGGATAGTGTTTCGAGACGCACTTCGGCGAGTTCAACAGGTGCGGCGCCCGACCGGCGCGGCGCGGTTTGTGCCTCGGAAGCGGTGTCGGCGGCGATAAAGCGCTGGTAACCTTCGTAGCCGCCATAGCCAAGCGCCGCACACACGGCCAAGATCAGAACCTGTTTCCAGATAGACATAAGAGTCGACACCCGTTTTGACGTTCCAGCGATCAGCAGAACCAGTCATTGAGGGTAGAGGAACGGGCCGGATAAGCAATCTTAACCTTGCGGGTCGGACCGCAGCGACCACCCCGCTCTTTACGCCGCTCAAGCGTTGGTCACATGTGTTCGCAAGCTTTGGGCAATCAAGGCCGGTGTCTGTGGCCATTCGATGAAGGGCGGCAAAAGTGGACCGCTGAACGCGGCAGATGCGAGAGCATCGGGGACATCCTCGATGTAGTGCCCGGCACGAAGTGCAAAGAACGGCAGGCAAATCGCCTGACCAAGGTCTTGCGCGGCATCGCCGAGGAAAGGCTCCTGCTCCACAAATCCGGGGTGCGCGGAGCTGAACCCGAGCGCCGATTCAAGCCGTGATGTGAGGGCTTTTGTGGTTTCGGCATTCTTTTCGGAGACAGCGCTCCCATGTGCAGCGACAAGAAGCGCCGTGTCCTTGGCGTGCCACTCATTTGCGGCAAGGCACTCTGTGAGCGCAGCCATGATGGTATCGGTCAAGGCCGGCTCATGGCCGAAGGGGGGTAGAACGCTGAGCCCCAGCGCCTCGGCTTTCTTGCCGATGACGCGTCCGACGAAATAACCATCGGCCATGAAGAACGGATAGAGCAGCGGTGCACCAAGCTTCTCCACCGCAGCTTCAAAGCGGCCCGGTGCAGCGAGCGTTGCGCTTGACACCTGAATGTCAGGCAGAAGCGCATCGACCTTTGCAGCAAGAGCAGCAAGTGCGTCTTCCTGCACTTCTGGATCAGAGGGGCTTCCATGGGCAACGATGAGAACAGAGGGGGTATGGGTTTGTTGCATTTGAGGGCCTTTGGTGCGGCTGATGCGGTTTGTTGTATCCTAGAGGCTCTGTCCTGAAAGCTGAATGGTGCGTTTACAGCGGAGGGCGCAAAATCCGTCTATAGTCCGTCTATAGGATGGCATTGTCCCGCGTCCTCACAAGGACTTGATTGATGGCTGCAAGCAGGACATCTTCTTTTCTCTGGCGGAAATGACGAAAGCAAAGCTTTGCGCGGGGTGTCAAATGCGGATCGGATTTCTCGGAACTGGCACAATCGCAAGCGCGGTTGTCGAGGGAATCGCTGGCGACGGGCATGTGATCATCGTGTCTCGGCGCAGTGAGGCCAGATCAAGCGCTTTGGCGGAGGCTTATTCTTCGGTGCACGTCGGTGAGAACCAAGAGGTCTTGGATCAGAGCGACGTGGTGTTCCTTGGCCTCATGGCGGAAACCGCAGCGGAGACGCTAGCACCGCTGACGTTCCGCGAGAATCAGGCTGTGATCTCTTTCATGGCGGGCGCGACATTGGAGGCGGTTGGGGAAATGGTGCGCCCGGCGCGGGCGGCGGCAGGGATGATGCCCTTCCCCGGGATCGCGCAAGGCGGCTCACCGATCATGATGCAGGGCGATGCGGGCCTCGTTAAAACGATCTTCGGGGCGCGGAATAAGGTTTTCGCTCTTGGGGATGACAGCGAGTTACAGGCCTATCTCGCAGCGCAGGCCGTGTTGTCGCCGGTGGCGGCGATGGTCGGCGAAGCGGCGGCTTGGCTTGGGGCGCGCGTGGAGGATCTGGGTCAGGGTGAGGCCTTCCTGCGGTTGCTCGTTGCGTCGAGCCTTGCCGAGACCGGCTGCGCCGATCTCGTGGCGGCGCTCAATACGCCCGGCGGATATAATCAGCGGTTGCGGGTGCATATGGAAGAGGCGGGGATAGGCGCGGCCCTGACAACAGGTCTCGACGCCTTGGAGGGCTGAGACGCGCGTCAATGCGTAGAGCGGATTTCCCCGGTGTCGAGAACGGGCGCCACATCAAGATCTTCTGCGTCGAGCATAGAGGCGACACGTTCCAGAGCCGCAATGAGCGCCGCTTGTTCCCAATCTTCCATCGCGTCGAACTTGCGCACGAATCGTTGTTGTAGTGGATCGGGCGCGTCCGCGATGGCCTGACGCCCTTTTTCTGTGGCGACGATGTTGGTTTGGCGGCGGTCGGTCTCTGAACGCTGACGCTCGACCATATCTTGCCGCACCAGCTTGTCGACGAGCGAAGTCACCGTAGCCTGCGAAATGCGCATTTGTTGCGCGATCTTGGTGGCGGTGCATTGGCCATTCTCGGCCACGATCTGCAGCACTCGGAACTGCGCGCCAGTCAGGCCAACCGACTGTGCCAGCTCACGTGAGAACATCTCTGTCGCCCGAAGAATACGGCGAATGGCAATAAGGCTTGTATCAACGCGATCCATGCTTTCACGTTCTCAGGTTTCGCTGGTGAAGGCAAGAACAGGCGTTCTGTTTACACTTTGATAAGCAAAGCAATTGAATTCGGCCGAAACCCCTAGTTTGCAACGCTCATAGCGCGTTTATCGCTCAAAAAGGGCTGATTTATCGCTCAAAAAGGGCTGAAAGGTTGACTTTTGAGGGGCTGCAATATACTTAGCCTATCAAAGCAAATCTGGAGGCCTCGAAAGAGATGCAGAATACATTGGAGTTTTTTCGCAAGTCCGTGCCGGTGCTTCGCAAGCCTGAAGCAGAGGATGGTGCAGATATTTGGGCTCTCGTGCGCGCGTGCAAACCGCTCGACGAGAATTCCATGTATTGCAACCTGATCCAGTGCGATCACTTCCGCGATACCTGTATCCTGGCCGAGCTTGATGGCGAGGTTGTGGGCTGGATCTCTGCCTATATTCCCCCTGCCGACCCAGAGACGCTCTTTATTTGGCAGGTGGCCGTGTCCGAGAAGGCGCGTGGCATGGGCCTTGGCACGCAGATGCTCGACGGGCTTCTGCACCGCGATGCCTGCCGGAAGATCACGCAGCTTCAGACCACGATCACCGGGGACAACTCGGCGTCTTGGGGGCTGTTCCGCAAATTTGCCGATAAGCACGGGGGCGATCTCGATGCGGAGCCCCACTTCACCAAAAAGGACCACTTCCGAGGCAAGCATGACACCGAGAACATGGTGACGATCGACCTCGAGGAGCGGATGCGCAAAGCGGCCTGAGCCGATGCTGCGCCCGCCCGTCCTGAACTCAACAATCCCAAAAGGATCCAACATGTCGACTGATAAGTCAGCCGAAATTTCCGTATTCAAACGTCGTGAATCCGAGGCGCGCAGCTACTGCCGCGGCTTCGATACGGTGTTCAAAAAGGCCCAAGGTTCCGAGCTCACCGACGAGCGCGGCCGGACCTATATCGATTTTCTTGCCGGGTGTTCCTCGCTCAACTACGGGCACAATGACCCGGACATGAAAGAGGCGCTTGTCGATCACATCTCGTCGGACGGGATCGCGCATGGCCTTGACCTGCACACCGATACCAAGGGCGCATTCCTCGAAGCCTTCGAGAGCCATATCCTCAAGCCGCGCAACATGGACCACAAGGTCATGTTCACCGGCCCGACCGGCGCCAATGCCGTCGAGGCGGCGATGAAGCTCGCCCGCAAGGTGACGGGGCGCACCAACATCATCTCGTTCACCAACGGGTTCCACGGTGTGACGCTCGGCGCGCTGGCCGCGACCGGCAACAGCTATCATCGTGGTGGCGCAGGCACGTCGCTTGGCGATGTGACCCGGATGCCGTTTGACAAATACATGGGCAATGGCTGCGACACGGCCGATTTCCTCGAGGCGATGCTCAATGACCGCTCCGGCGGCATGGATGCCCCGGCGGCGATCATGTTCGAGACGGTACAGGGCGAAGGCGGTCTCAATGCCGCGAGCCCGGAATGGATCAAACGCGTGGCCGACCTTGCCAAGGAACATGGCGCGCTGCTCATCATCGACGATGTGCAGGCGGGCTGTGGCCGTGCCGGTTCGTTCTTCTCGTTCGAGGACATGGATGTGACCCCGGATATCGTCACCATGGCGAAATCGGTTTCGGGCTTCGGTCTTCCGATGGCGCTTATGCTGGTGCGTCCGGAGCATGACATCTTTGGTCCGGCCGAGCATAACGGCACGTTTCGCGGCAACACCCATGCCTTCGTGACCGCCCGCGTCGCGATCGAAAAATTCTGGAGCGACACGTCCTTCCAGGAAGAGATTGCTGCCAAGGCGCGCCTTCTTGAGGTCGTGCTCGGCGAGATGGTCGAGATGGTGCCGGGGGCCGAGATCAAGGGCCGTGGCATGATGCAGGGCGTCGATGTGAAATCCGGAGCGCTGGCTTCGGAAATCTGTGCGCGCGCCTTTCAGAAGGGTCTCATCATCGAGACCTCAGGCAACGAAGATCAGGTCGTGAAGGTTCTCGCGCCGCTGACCACGCCGGATGCAACGTTCCGCAACGGCCTTTCCATCCTCCTCGACGCCACGCGCGAGGTCACCGACAACAACAAGATCGCGGCGGAGTAAGACACCATGATCGTTAGAGATTTCAACAAGATCATCGAGACCGAGAAAGAGCGCGTCGTCTCAGACGCCCAGTGGTCTTCGGTTCGCATGTTGCTCGCGGATGATGGAATGGGGTTCTCGTTCCACATCACCTTTCTTGAAGCCGGTTCGGAACACACGTTCGAATACAAGAACCACTTCGAAAGCGTCTACTGCATGCAGGGGACAGGGTCGATCACGGATCTCGCCACCGGCGAGACCTACGAGATCAAGCCGGGCGTGATGTATGCTCTGAACGAGCATGATCGCCATATCCTGCGCGCCGAGGAAGAGCTTGTCATGGCTTGTGTGTTCAACCCTCCCGTAACGGGGAAAGAGGTTCACCAAGCCGACGGTTCCTACGCGCTCGAAGACGCTTAACCCAGTTGAAACGGAGGCCCCGGTTCGAAAACGGCCGGGGAAATCCCATTGACCTTTCCTGACCATACCGTCGAAAAAATCGGCGGCACTTCCATGAGCCGCATTGATGAGCTTGTGGAAACCCTCATCATCGGGGATCGCAAACCCGAGGATCTTTATCACCGCGTTTTCGTGGTGTCCGCCTTTGGCGGGATCACGAACCTGCTTCTTGAGCACAAGAAGACGGGGACACCAGGCGTGTTCGCGCTTTTCTCCAATGACGACAACGACCATAGCTGGCTCGATGCGCTGACCAAGGTGTCTGACGCGATGAGCGAGGCGCATAATGCGGTGCTTACCGAGGCTGCCGATCAGTCGGCCGCGGATGACTTCGTGCGCGAACGGATCGAGGGTGCGCGCAGTGTGCTCTTTGACCTGCGCCGCCTGTGTTCCTACGGCCATTTCCGCCTGTCGAGCCACATGCAGATCGTGCGCGAGCTGCTGTCGGGGCTTGGCGAGGCGCATTCCGCCTTCGTCACCAGCCTGATGCTGCAACGCGCCGGTGTGAACGCGCGGTTTGTCGACCTTTCGGGGTGGCGCGACGAGACGGAGTGCTCGCTTCAGGAGCGGATCGCGGGCGGTTTCGCCGATGTCGATCTTGCACGCGAAATGCCGATCGTGACGGGCTATGCCCAATGCCGCGAGGGGCTTATGAAAGAGTATGACCGCGGCTATTCCGAGGTCACCTTCTCGAGCATCGCGGCCTATACGCAGGCGCGCGAGGCGATCATCCACAAGGAGTTTCACCTCTCCTCAGCGGACCCGAACCTTGTAGGAGAGAGCTCGGTTCAGAAGCTTGGCCACACGAATTACGACGTCGCAGATCAGCTTTCAAACATGGGGATGGAGGCGATTCACCCCAATGCCGCCAAGACCTTACGCCAAGCGAGCGTCGCGCTGCGTGTGACCAACGCGTTCGATCCGGGCGACCCTGGCACGTTGATTGATGACGAGGCTGGAGAGGCGGCAGGCGTCGAGATCATCACCGGCCTCGATGTCTTTGCGCTCGAGCTTTTCGAGCAGGACATGGTGGGCGTCAAAGGCTATGACGCGACAGCGCTGGAGGCGTTGACGCGGCATAATGTTCGGATTGTTTCGAAGACGTCGAATGCGAACACGATTACCCATTATGTCGAGGCGACGTTGAAGTCGGTGCGGCGGGTGATTGCGGAGTTGGAAAAGGCCTATCCGTCTGCTGATATCAGCGCCCGCAGTCTTGCGCTTGTTTCGGCGATCGGACGCGACCTTTCGGGGACGCGGGCCTTTAGCCGGGGGCTTTGTGCGCTTGAAGAAGCGGGCATCGGTGTCGTCGCGGCGCATCAGACACCGCGCAATGTCGATATTCAGTTCGCGGTGGATCGTTCGGACGCTGACAAGGCCATCAAGGCGCTGCACGAAGTGCTTATCGAAGAGCCATCGAAACCGGTTCTGAACGTCGCGGCCTAAGGCCCGGCAGCAGGCCAGTTCATGCGCCCCCGTCGCGTCCCTCGCGGCGGGGGTTTTCCGTCTTAGCCTTTGTTTTCGCCTACGTTTTCTGCAAAGGCGACCTTGAAGGCCTCTTGCTTTTCGGGGCTGGCCTCGGTCTGGTTCTGGGCCTTCCAGTCGTCGTAGGGCATGCCGTAGTAGATCTCGCGGGCCTCGTCCTTGGACATCTCGATGCCGCGCTCGTTGGCGGCTTCCTGATACCAGCGCGAGAGGCAGTTGCGGCAGAACCCGGCGAGGTTCATCAGGTCGATATTCTGCACGTCGGTGCGTTTTTCCATGAGGTGTTCGCGCAGGGTCCGGAAGGCGGCGGCCTCAAGTTCAATGCGGGTCTGGTCGTCCATGAAAAGCTCCGATCTGGTCTGGCGGGTATGTTCCCCATCTAGGGAAGTGGCGCGGTCAGGGCAAGTGTGAGGGCGATTCGGCGCAGAGTGGTAAACGGAGGAAAACGCCTGCTGTATCGCGTCGGTATAACGTCGGTATTGCGTCGGTATGGACCCCGGAAATGCCATGATGAACGCAGCGCACGCCCTGCGGAGAGGTAAACAAAACCCTAATGGGTTTTCGGGTCGCTCATTCCTCTTCGATGGTGCGCTTGGCGTAGGTCTCGGTTTGCATGTCCTGCGTATCGACGGAGAGCGCGCCAACTGTGGGCAGGTGCTGATCCATCACCGCGAGGAGGGACGCAGACAATTCTTGCTTGGCCTCCACCGTGCGGCCCGAGAGCATCCAGACCGTCAGGTGGGCGAAGGTCGCGGGGGCGGTGCCCATGTGGACATTCTCGCAGGCGATTGTGCGGGTCTTGATGGCGGCGATGTTGTGAAAGACGGGGCTTGCCGCCGCCGCATCAAACAGCGCCTTGGAGAGCGCGTCGAGGTCATGAGTTCCGGCGAGTTCGGCGGAATGTTCGAGAACGAGATGCGGCATGGTTCAAAGACCCGTGAGTTGGAGCGTTTCGGTCAGGAGCGGCGCGAGGCGCGCGGCCCAGGCGTTTTGCTTTGCCTCGGCGTCGATCTCGTCATGGCGCAGCTCGATCAGCGCGTTGAGACGGCCATGGGCAAAGCAATGCTTGTCGACGGAATCGCCGGGCAGGTGGCCAGCATAGGGTTCGTTGTCGCCCACGGTCAGGTCGCCTTCGCGGTTCAGGCGGTCAATGAGGGCGACGCCAAAGCGTTCTTCTTGCGGGGCGTGCAGGATGCCGATCTCCCAAGGGCGCGGGGCGCGGCCATTGAGCTTGGGCGAAAAGCTATGCATGGCGATGATCACGGGATCCTTGCGCGCGGCGGCGAGGCCGGAGAGGGCCTCGTGGTAGGGGCGGTAGTAGGCCTGTTTGCGGCGCTCGATCTCGGTCGCGTCGATATGGCGGTTGGCGGGGATGATCGTACCGTCATAGAGCCGCATCACGAGGGTCGGATCGTCTTCGCCCCGGTTCGGATCAATCACGAGGCGCGAGAAATTCGACGAGATGACCGGCGCGTCGAGCAGTTCACCGAGCCGAAGAGAGGTGCCGAGCGCGCCGATGTCATAGGCGATATGGCGTTGCATGTCGGCAGGAGCGAGGCCGAGGTCGCCGCCGTTGATTTCCTCGGGGACGTGGTTCGAGGCGTGATCGACGGTCACAAGGAAGCGCGATTTGCGGTCTGCGCCGTGAATGTGAAAAGGTTGGTATGTCATGAGCCTGTTATTTCCTTACGCGACAGACTTAAGATGTTTCTGGGGGAAACTGAAACAGAGATTTTCCGGAAACGGCCAGAGGTGTAGATGTGAGGCAGGTTCGGGGGCACGGGTGCCCGGCAATTCAGCCCCGCGACGCTTCGGCCCGTTGCTCCCGAAGGGGAATTGGGCGATAAGCCCAGAGAGATACGTTAGCGGTAACAGGTGCCGCGAGAAAGCAAAGACGATATGAGAAGACTTCGAAATACCAAGATCGTGGCGACCCTCGGGCCGGCAAGCGAAACCTATGAGATGATCCGCGCCCTGCACGAGGCGGGGGCGGATGTGTTCCGGCTCAACATGAGCCACGGGAGCCATGAGGAAATCCGCGAGAAGCACCGGATCATTCGTCAGGTCGAGAAAGAGCTCAACAGCCCGATTGCGATCCTTGCGGATTTGCAGGGGCCGAAACTGCGCGTTGGGGTCTTTGCCAAGGGTAAGGAAAAGCTCGTCAACGGGGCGAAGTTCCGCATGGACCTTGATCCGGCAGAGGGCGACAAGCATCGTGTCTGCCTGCCGCATCCGGAGATTTTTGCCGCACTTGAGCCGGGCAAGACGCTCCTCGTCAATGACGGCAAGATCCGGCTGCGGGTCGAGGGGTGTGGCGCGGACTATGCCGATTGCGTCGTGGTCAATGGGGGCAAGATCTCGGACCGCAAGGGCGTAAATGTGCCGGACGTGGTTTTGCCGTTGGCGGCGCTTTCGGAGAAGGATCGCGACGACCTCGAGTTTGTCTGTGGTCTTGGGATCGACTGGCTTGCGCTTTCTTTCGTGCAGCGGCCTGAGGATGTGGACGAGGCGCGCGCGTTGGCGCAGGGGCGGGCGGCGATCCTGTCGAAGATCGAAAAACCCTCGGCGGTCGAGCATTTCGAGGAGATACTCGCGGCGTCGGACGGGATCATGGTTGCGCGGGGCGATCTTGGGGTTGAATTGCCGGTAAGCCATGTGCCGCCGATCCAGAAGCGCCTTGTACGGAAGTGCCGTTTTGCGGCCAAGCCTGTGATCGTCGCGACGCAGATGCTCGAGAGCATGATCGACAGCCCGATGCCGACGCGGGCCGAGGTCAGCGACGTGGCGACGGCGATCTACGAGGGCACGGATGCGATCATGCTTTCGGCGGAATCGGCGGCGGGGCATTTCCCGATTGAGGCGGTGAAGACGATGAATGACGTCGCCGCAGAGGTCGAGGAAGACGAGACCTATCGCACCATTATCGAGGCGTCGCGCTCTGCGCCGCGCTCGAGCGTGGCGGATGCCATCGTGTCGGCGGCGCGGGAGGTTGCGGAGACCACGGATATCGAGGCGATCTGCTGTTTCACGGAAAGCGGGACCACGGCGCTCAAGACGGCGCGGGAACGGCCGCGCGTGCCGATCCTTGCCATGACATCCTTGCGTGGCACGGCACGGCGGTTGGCGCTGAGCTGGGGCATCAACTGTGTGATGACGGGCGAGGTCAAACGCTTCAAAGAGGCCGTTGTCGCCGCGGCGCGGGCCGCCACGGCGCAGGGCTTTGCAGGGCCGGAAGATCAGATCGCGGTCATGGCGGGCCTGCCGTTCAACGTTCCGGGGACGACGAATATCCTGCGTGTCGCACCCTGCGATGAGCGTTTGATTTACAATATGGAAACAGAGTAGGTTCGTCCGAGGATTAAGACAGGCGGGCAAATGCTAAGCGACTACTTGCTGACGAGCGGGCTTGTGTTGGGGCTTTTCTCGATCCCGGCGATGCTTGCCGCCTATGCGGATCTGCGCACACCGCGCGCGTCGATGGCGGCCTTCATCCTCGCCTGTGCGATCATCGCGTTCGCCTATATGAGTCACCCCGGTGGCTATGTGATCGCCGATGTGCCCAACGTGGTGGTGTCGGTGATCGCGGATATCATCAAGGTCACCCAGTAGCGCCACGCGCGAAAGGTGCAAGAATCCCCTTGCAGCTTGGGGTTTTGCCCCGTATACGGCGCCTCTATCCGCGCGACCGGCCCGAGAGGCATGCCGAGTCGCGTTTGTAACCGACCATCGAAGGAGACGGAAATGCCCAAGATGAAGACAAAGTCGAGCGCCAAGAAGCGCTTTAAAGTGACGGCGAAAGGCAAGGTCATGGCAGGCCAGGCCGGCAAGCGCCACGGTATGATCAAGCGTACCCGCAAGTTCATCCGCGACGCCCGCGGCACCACCACCCTGTCCGCCCCTGACGCAAAGACCGTCAAGGGCTACATGCCCTACGACCGCTAAGAGGAGTACGAGAGATGTCCCGAGTTAAAGGTGGAACCGTCACTCACGCCCGTCACAAGAAAATCACGAAGGCAGCGAAGGGCTATTACGGCCGTCGCAAGAATACCTTCAAGGTGGCGACGCAGGCCGTTGATAAGGCCAACCAGTATGCAACCCGCGACCGTAAGAACCGCAAGCGCAATTTCCGCGCGCTGTGGATCCAGCGTATCAACGCTGCTGTGCGCGCACATGACGCCGATCTGACCTATTCGCGCTTCATCAACGGCCTGAACCTGGCCGGGATCGAAGTCGATCGTAAGGTCCTTGCCGATCTCGCCGTGCATGAGCCGGAAGCGTTCAACGCTATCGTCGATCAGGCGAAAGGCGCGCTGGCCGCGTAAGTTTTCCCGATAAGGGATTGAGGAAACGCCGCTGACCGAAAGGTTGGCGGCGTTTTTCGTTGGGCCGGATGGGCCGTGCGCGCTCTTGCATTCGTGGCCCTCTGTGGTAGCAGAGAGCCGACGAATTTGGAGGGTCCGATGGACGATCTCAGAGACAAGTATATCGCGCTCATTGCGGAGGCCGGGAACGAGGCCACGCTCGAAGAGTTGCGGGTGCAGGCCGTGGGCAAGAAGGGCGAGATCAGCCTCAAGATGCGCGAGCTTGGCAAGATGACCCCGGAAGAGCGGCAGGTCATGGGGCCAAAGCTCAACACGCTCAAGGACGAGATCAATTCGGCGCTTGCCATGAAGAAAGAGGCGCTGGCCGATGCAGCGCTTGATGAGCGGCTCAAGGGCGAATGGCTTGACGTGACGCTTCCCGGGCGCGCGCGCCGCGAAGGCACGATCCATCCGGTGTCACAGGTCATGGAAGAGGTCACGGCGATCTTTGCCGATCTTGGCTTCTCGGTGGCCGAGGGGCCGCAGATCGAGACCGATTGGTACAACTTCGACGCGCTCAACATTCCGGGCCATCACCCGGCCCGCGCCGAGATGGACACGTTCTATACCCATCGCGCAGAAGGCGATAATCGCCCGCCGCACGTGCTTCGCACGCATACCTCGCCGGTGCAGATCCGGTCGATGGAAAAGCACGGCGCGCCGATCCGCATCATTTGTCCGGGCCGTGTTTATCGCGCGGATTATGACCAGACGCACACGCCGATGTTCCATCAGGTCGAGGGCCTCGCGATTGGTAAGGATATTTCCATGGCGAACCTGAAATGGGTTCTCGAGGAGTTCTTCTCGGCCTTCTTTGGCACCCATGTGGATACCCGTTTCCGCGCCTCGCATTTCCCGTTCACGGAGCCGTCGGCGGAAGTCGATATTCAGTGTGAATGGGTCGATGGGCAGGTCAAGGTCGGCGAAGGCAATGACTGGCTCGAGGTGCTTGGCTCGGGCATGGTGCATCCCAAGGTGCTCGAGGCGGGCGGCATTGATCCGAACGAATATCAGGGCTTTGCCTTTGGGATCGGGATCGACCGGCTTGCGATGCTGAAATACGGTATCCCGGATCTGCGGGCGTTCTTTGATAGCGACCTGCGCTGGCTGCGCCACTACGGGTTTGCGAGCCTCGATCAGCCGACGCTGCATGGCGGGTTGTCGCGGTAATCGGACGTGTCCAAGTTTGACGAGATCGTTGCGCTTGATGGAACGGTCTGGTCCATTGCTTGGGGAGTGGATGATCACCCCGATGTTGCGTCTGAGGTTCTGGGCGTGCCCCTGAAACCGAAAGGGCGCATCGGAGCAGTCGCATTTTACGAGCCGCGATATGGCGAAGAGAAGACGCTCTCGATCTATGACTGTGGCGCGTATCTATGGGCTGCCGCTGAGATTACCCCTGGTGTCTATGCGCAGGCGGTGCGGCCCAAGAACGGCAAGGTGGTAAGCACTCCCGAGGTTCCGAAACCCGATCCTGTAGAGCGTCGTACCAAAGTTCTTAAGACGATGCTCGTTCTGATAGGGGTTGCGATCATCTATTGGTTTCTTGGGTAGTTTTCAGTGGTCTAAGTGCAGTGGCGGGCTGAGGCCCGCCCTACGGGTGGACGGCCATGTCGGGATGGTTGAAGGGGGCGCGTTTGGCGTCCCTTTTTTGGTTTCGCGACAGAGGCCGCAGATAGGCGAAACTTGGTCGGGATCGGTGGGGTTTTTGCGCGGGCTATCGGGCAGGGTTTTTCCGAGATAAGGAGACCTGCCGATGACGACGATTCTTATTGTGGAGAGCAATTCGCCCGATCTTTTGGCGATTGGGAAGTCGGCGGCGTCGAGTTTTTTGCGGACATTTCAGGCGCTTGTGCCGGAGGCAGAGCTGCGGGTGGCGTGCCCATATGCGGCGGCGTTGCGTGAGGATGCGCTCGACGGGATCGACGGGGTCGTGTTCTCGGGCTCGGGTGTGATGTGGTCGACGGATGGTCCCGAGGCGGCGCCGCTACGGGCCGAGATGGAGCGGGTTTTCGCGGCGGGTTTGCCGGTTTGGGGATCGTGCAACGGGATGCAGCTTGCCGCGTCGGTACTCGGCGGGCGGGTCGGCGCGTCGCCCAACGGGTTCGAGCTTGGCACCGCGCGGGATGTGCAGGTTACCGAAGAGGGCGCAGCGCATCCGATGATGGCGGGGCGCGCGGCGGGGTTTGCCGTGCCGTGTATCCATCGCGACGAGGTGCAGAGCGTGCCGGAGGGCGCGGTTCTCATGGCCGGGAACGGCCATTCGCCGGTGCAGGCGATGGTGTATGAGAGCGGTGGCGTCGATTTCTGGGGCACGCAGTATCACCCGGAGATGAGCCTTCAGGAGATCGCGGCAGCGGTGCGGGGCAAGGGGCTTTTCGAGGCGGCGGACCGGATGGCGGATCGCCTCGAGATTGCCGATCAGGACGCGGGCGCGGCGGCGGAGTTCGGCACCAGCCCCGAGGCGCTTGCCGTGCCGGTCCGGGGGCGGGAGCTTGTCAACTGGATCGCGCATCTGCACGGGCGGCGCTAGGGGCTTTGCCCCTCTGGCCGCAAGCGGCCATTCACCCCAGGATATTTTCGGCAAGAGGAAGAGCGGGCGCAGTTTCGGCGCAACGCGCCCTTTCCCCTGTGATCCATATCCGGTAAAGCCCCTATGACCCGGTTTTGAACGACGGACGGATACGATGAAATTCACGCTTTCCTGGCTCAAGGATCACCTTGAAACGCAAGCGACCCTGGATGAGATTCTCTATGCCCTGACTGATCTTGGGCTTGAGGTTGAGGGGGTCGAGGACCCGGCGGCGAAGCTTGCAGGCTTTACGCTTGCCAAGGTGGTGCATGCCGAGCAGCACCCGGATGCGGATCGCCTGCGGGTGTGCAAGGTGGCGACCGATGAGGGCGAGAAACAGATCGTCTGTGGCGCGCCGAATGCCCGCGAGGGGATCACCGTGGTGCTTGCCAAGCCGGGCGACTATGTGCCGGGGATCGACGTGACGCTTTCGGTCGGCAATATCCGCGGTGTCGAGAGCCATGGCATGATGGCCTCGGAGCGCGAGCTGGAATTGTCGGATGAGCATGACGGGATTATTGAGCTTCCGTCGGGCGAGGTTGGCGAGAAGTTCGTGGATTGGCTTGCCGCGAATGATCCTGCGAAGGTCGATGCGGTGATCGAGATCGCCATTACGCCGAACCGTCCGGATGCGCTTGGCGTGCGGGGCATTGCGCTTGATCTTGCGGCGCGGGGGCTTGGCACGATGAAGCCGGCGCCAAAGGCAGAGATTGCGGGCGGCTGTCCCTCGCGGATCAATATCACCATCGACGACGAGGCGCGCAAAGATGGCTGTGAGGTGTTCGCGGGCCGTCTCATCAAAGGTGTGACAAACGGGCCGTCGCCCAAGTGGCTTCAGGATCGCCTTCGCGCCATCGGGCTTCGCCCGATTTCGGCGCTTGTCGATGTCACCAACTTCTTCACTTTCGACCGCAACCGCCCGCTGCACGTGTTTGACGCGGACAAGGTCAAGGGCGACCTGCGCGTGCATCGCACCAAAGGCGGCGAGACGCTCGTCGGTCTGGACGAGAAGGAATACACGTTCGGGGCCGGTCAGGTTGTGATCTCGGACGATGAGGGGATCGAGAGCATCGGCGGGATCATGGGCGGCTTGCCCACGGGCTGCACCGAGGAGACCACGAATGTGTTCCTTGAGGCCGCGGTCTGGGACCGGGTGCAGATCGCCTATACGGGGCGCGCGCTCAAGATCAATTCGGATGCGCGTTACCGCAATGAGCGCGGCATTGACCCGGCGTTCAACATGGAAGCGATTGACCTCGCGACGCAGATGATCATCGACCTGTGCGGCGGGGAGCCTTCGGAGGTTGTCGTCGCGGGCGAAGTGCCGGATGTGAGCCGGGCCTACAAGCTCGACACGGATCGGGTGCAGTCGCTTGTCGGGATGGAAATCCCCGCCGAGACGCAGCGCGCGACGCTGACGGCGCTTGGCTTTGTGATTGAGGGCGACATGGCGCAGGTGCCGAGCTGGCGGCCCGACGTGATGGGCGAGGCGGACCTTGTGGAAGAGGTGGCGCGTGTGGCGTCGCTGACCAAGCTTGAAGGTAAGCCGATGCGCCGCCCGGTCGAGGGTATCCCGGCGCCGATCCTGTCACCGATGCAGAAGCGCGAACAGATCGCGCGGCGCACGGCGGCGGCTTTGGGCTATAACGAATGCGTCACCTATAGCTTTATCGACAAAGCGTCGGCGGAACTCTTTGGCGGTGGCAGCGATGCGACCATGCTCGAGAACCCGATTTCGAGCGAGATGAGCCATATGCGCCCGGCGCTTCTTCCGGGGCTGTTGCAGGCGGCGGCGCGCAATCAGGCGCGCGGGTACATGGACATGGCGCTTTTCGAATGTGGCGCGGCGTTCCATGGTGGCGAGCCGGGGGAGCAGCATCTTCTGATCTCCGGTCTTCTCGTCGGGAAGACCGTTGGCAAGGATGTGCATGGCGAGAGTCGGGGCGTCGATCTTTATGATGTGAAGGCCGATGCCGAGGCGATCCTCGCGGCGATTGGTGCGCCCGCGAAGGTGCAAATCCTGCGCGGCGCGCGGGAATGGTGGCATCCGGGGCGGCACGGCAAGATCTGTCTTGGGCCGAAGAAGGTTCTTGGCGTCTTTGGTGAACTGCACCCGAAAGTCCTTGCGGCAATGGATGTGAAGGGGCCGGCGGTTGCCTTCACGATCTGGCCGGAAGAGATTCCGATGCCGCGCAAGAAGAACGCGACGCGCCCGGCGCTGGCGATCAACGATCTTCAGGCGGTCGAGCGCGACTTTGCCTTTGTCGTGGACAAGGATGTAGAGGCGCTGACGCTGGTCAATGCGGCGGCGGGCGCGGACAAGGCGCTTATCGAGGATGTGCGGGTCTTTGACGAATTCATCGGCGGTGCGCTTGGCGAGGACAAGAAATCCATCGCCGTGACCGTGCGCCTTCAGCCGACGGACAAGACGCTCAAGGAAGCCGATATCGAGGCTGTTGCGGGCAAGATTGTCGAGAAGGTTACCAAGGCGACGGGCGGCAGCCTGCGCGGGTAAGGGGGGAGGGGGCGCTGCCCCCTCTTGGCCAAAGGCCAATTCACCCCCGAGGTATTTTCACCAAGAAGAAGCGGCAGGGTTTGCCCGGCCTCTTGGGGTGTGCAAGGGAGCATGACATGACACTGAGAATCTATCTGTCCGGGGAAATTCACACCGATTGGCGCGAGCAGATCGTTGCGGGGGCCGAGGGGCTTGATGTGGCGTTCGATAGTCCGGTGACGGATCACGCGGCGAGCGATGATTGTGGGGTGGCGATCCTTGGGGCAGAGGATCAGAAGTTCTGGCACGATCACAAGGGCGCGAAGCTTAATGCGATCCGCACCCGCAAGGGGATCGAGGATGCCGATATCGTCGTCGTGCGGTTTGGCGAGAAATACAAGCAGTGGAACGCGGCCTTTGACGCGGGCTATGCGGCGGCGCTTGGCAAGTCGATCATCGTGTTGAGCCAGCCGGAGCATCAGCACGCGCTCAAGGAAGTGCATGCCGCCGCGCTGGCCGTGGCCGAAGAGCCGAAGCAGGTTGTCGAGATCCTGCGCTATGTGTTGACGGGTGCGCTTCCGGGGTAAGGGGCATGGGTTTTTCCCCTGTTGCCAGACCCTCGCTCCATGAGACAGAGTAAGTCACGCCAGCTTTGCGCGAGCGTTATGACAACTGTGAGCGTGGGGGAAAGGAACCAGGATGCTTCAGGAATTCAAGGATTTCATTGCCAAGGGCAATGTCATGGACATGGCCGTCGGGATCATCATCGGCGCGGCCTTTACGGCGATCGTCAAGTCGATGGTCGGCGATCTTATCAACCCGTTTGTCGGGCTTTTCCTTGGGGGTGTGGATTTCACCAACCTCTATGTGGTGCTCTCGGGCAGTGTGCCGGAAGGTGCGAGCCTTGAGGCGGCGCGCGAAGCGGGTGCGGCGGTCTTTGCCTATGGGGCCTTCATCATGGCGGTGATCAATTTTCTCATCATTGCCTTCGTCGTCTTCATGCTTGTGCGCTATGTGAACAAGGTCAAGGAAGCGGCAGCGAAGCAGGAAGAAGAGGCACCGGCCGAAGAAGCGCCCGCCGGGCCAAGCGAGCTTGATGTTCTGCTTGAGATTCGCGACGCGCTGAAGAAGTAAGACAAGAGACATTCCGGGGCAGTCCTGCCGCTGGCGGGACTGCTCCTTTTTTGTGGAAAGGGGAAACGCGCAATGGAACAGGTATTGGACTACGTCGGCGATATGGGGCCGCTGGTCATTTCGGCGATCAAGGCGCTCGTCGTCATCGTCATCGGCTGGAGCGTGGCTGGGATCGTGAGCGGCATGGTGCGGCGCAAGGTTAACGCCAAGCCGGAGATCGACGACACGCTTGGCAACTTCGTGGCGTCGATGATCCGCTGGGTGATCCTGCTCATGGTGCTGATCGCGGTGCTTGGGCTTTTCGGGATCGAGGCGACATCGCTTGTCGCGGTGATGGGGGCGGCAACGCTGGCGATTGGCCTTGCGCTACAAGGCACGCTGAGCGATTTGGCGGCAGGGTTCATGCTTATCCTGTTCCGACCCTACAAGCTTGGCCAGTATGTCGATATTGGCGGCACGGCGGGGACGGTCAAAGATCTCAACCTTTTCATCACCGAGTTGGTGACGCCGGACAATGTGCAGATCATTATCCCCAATGGTCAGGCCTGGGGGGCGATCATCACCAATTATTCCGCACATGCGACGCGGCGTGTCGATCTCACCTTTGGCATTGATTATGGCAATGACGCCGATCACGCGATGGCGATCATCCTGCGCGAAGCCGTGGCCGAGGGGCGGGTCAAGGAAGACCCGGCGCCTTGGGTGCGTGTCACCAACCTCGGTGATAGCTCGGTCGATATCACCACGCGCCTTTGGGTCGATGCGGCGGACTATTGGGACGTGAAGTTTGCGCTTACCAAGACGGTCAAAGAGGCCTTTGACAAAGAGGGGGTCTCGATCCCCTATCCGCATGTGGTCGAGATCAAGAAACAGGGCTAGCGCCCGGTTGCCAGACATGGAAAAGGCGCCCCGAAAGAGTGGGGCGCCTTTTGTCGTTCCCGGGTGGGAGGGTCAGCCCTTGAGAACGACGTTCGGAGACACGACGTCCAGCCCGAGCGCCTTGCCGACCGCATAGTAGGTCAGCTTGCCCGCGTGGACGTTGAGCCCGTTGAGGAGGTGCGGATCGTCTTCGCAAGCCTTGCGCCAGCCCTTGTCGGCGAGCGAGAGCATGAAGGGCATGGTCGCGTTGCCAAGGGCGATGGTCGAGGTGCGGGCCACGGCGCCGGGCATGTTGGCAACGCAGTAATGCATGATCCCGTCCACGTCATAGATCGGGTCCGCATGGGTCGTGGCGCGAGAGGTTTCGAAGCAACCGCCTTGGTCGATGGCGACATCGACGAGCGCCGCGCCGGGCTTCATGGTCGAGAGCTGGGCGCGGGAGACGAGTTTGGGCGCGGCGGCGCCGGGGATGAGGACCGCACCGATCACCATGTCGGCCTGTTCGAGCATTTCGGCGGTGTAGCCTGCCGAGGAGAAGCCGGTCTTGAAGGTGCCGCCAAAGACGTCATCGAGATAGCGCATGCGGGGCAGGGAACGGTCAAGCACCGTCACATCCGCGCCCATGCCCGCGGCGATGCGGGCGGCATGGGTGCCGACGACGCCGCCACCGATCACCAAGACCTTGGCAGGGCCGACGCCGGGGACGCCGCCCATGAGCACGCCGCGCCCGCCATTGGCCTTTTGCAGGGTCCATGCGCCGACCTGCGGCGCGAGGCGGCCCGCGACCTCGGACATGGGGGCCAGAAGCGGCAGGCCGCCAGCGGCGTCAGTCACGGTTTCATAGGCGATGGCGGTGCAGCCAGAGGCGATCAGGTCATGGGTCTGATCCGGGTCGGGGGCGAGGTGCAGATAGGTGAAGAGGAGTTGGCTCTCGCGCAGCATCTTGCGCTCGCCAGCCTGGGGTTCCTTCACCTTCACGATCATGTCGGAGATCGCAAAGACTTCTTCTGCGGTGTCGATGATCTTGGCCCCGGCGCGGGTATAGTCTTCGTCGTTGAAGCCCGAGCCAGTTCCGGCCCCGGCCTGAATATAGACCTCGTGGCCGTGGGCAACGGCTTCTTGCGCGGCGTTCGGTGTCATACCAACGCGGAATTCTTGTGGTTTGATCTCTGTGGGGCAACCGATTTTCATATGTGTCCTCCCTGTTCCCTGTGGCGGAGCTTGCCGGATTCTCTTCGCAAAGTGCTGCAAAAATAGGCAAAATATGAAAGTGCAAATGGGAGATTCTTCGCGTAGATATGGGGAATGGGAAAAGGAGCTTCGCGAAAATGTCGCTAGACCAGACGGATCGTCGGATTCTCACGGTCCTTCAGAAGCAGGGCCGGATTTCCAACGCGGACCTGTCGGAGGCTGTCAACCTCTCGCAGTCGGCCTGTCATAGGCGGGTGCATCGCCTCGAACAGGAAGGGTATATCCGAGAGTATGTCGCGCTTCTTGATGCGCGCAAGATGGCGGTGCCGACGACTGTGTTCGTGGAAATTTCGCTCTCAGGGCAGGCCGAAGACGTGCTTGGCGCGTTCGAGACGGCGGTGTCGCGGATCCCGGATGTGCTTGAATGTCATCTCATGGCTGGGTCGGCGGATTACCTTTTGAAGGTGGTGGCCGAGAACACGGACGATTTCGCGCGTATCCATCGGCAATACCTTTCGCGCCTGCCGGGGGTTGTCAGGATGCAGTCGTCTTTTGCGCTGCGCACGGTGTTCAAGACGACGGCGCTTCCGGTTTAGGGGGGAGGGGCGCTGCCCCTCACGTCGCTTTTGCCCTGCAAAAGCGACGCTCACCCCGGAGTATTTTTACAGAGAAGAAGAGCGGGGCCTTAGCGATAGGGTGGCACCGGGTCGTTTGGGGCGGCCGTGGCGTGATAGACGGCGCGGGCGATGGCGCGGGCGAGGCAGGTGGCGGCGGCGTGACCGAGCCAGAGCGTGTCGGCGACCGGATCGGTGAGCGGTTTGCCCGCGGTTGAAACGGCGAAGACGAGATCGCCATCCATCGGCGTATGGGAGGGCACCAGCGCGCGGGCCATGCCGTCATGGGCGGCAGTGGCGAGGCGGGTGCATTGGCTTTGGTCGAGGGTGGCGTCGGTGGCGACGATGGCGATGGTGGTGTTGGCGTTGTGGCTTGCGAGTTTCGTTGGCGGCAGGCCGGGCGGGATCGTCTTGGCTGGCCCGTGGCCGCCGAACTCCTCGCCGACCTCGAAGGGAGCGGCCCAGAAATGGGTGCCGTCGACGGTCGCATCGCCAAGCGCGTTGACGGCGACCAGCGCGCCGACCGTATGGCCCGAGGGGAGCGTTGCGGAGGCAGACCCGAGGCCGCCCTTGCGGGTTGCGAGCATGGCGCCAGTGCCAGCGCCAGTCGTGCCGATCCGGAAGTCCATGGAGGCGTTAGCGAGGGCCTCGGCACCGAGGCGTTTATAGGGGTTCTCGGGCCAGTTCTTGTCACCGCCATTCAGCAGGTCGAAGAGGATCGCGCCGGGCACGATCGGCACGCGCTGATCGCCGACGGCAAAGCCGCGGCCCGCCGCGCGTAAAGCATCGGCCACGCCGGAGGCGGCATCGAGGCCAAAGGCGGAGCCGCCCGAGAGCACCAGCGCGTCGACCTGTTGCACGGTTTTGTCGGGGGCGAGCAGGTCGCTTTCGCGCGTGCCGGGCGCGCCGCCCATGACATGCAGCCCCGCAGTAAAGGGCGCGTCCGCTGTCAGCACGGTGACGCCGGTCTTGATCGCGGCATCGGAGGCGTTGCCGACGCGCAGGCCGGGGATATCTGTGATGAGGTTCTTGGGACCGGGGGTCATGGGGCGCTCCGTTGCATGTCTTGCAGGCAGAGTAGCGGCGGACGTGCGCGAATGCGACGGCAGAGTCGCAAAGGGGCTTGATCGGGGGCGCGGAAGGCGGCAAAGGAAGAGAAGAGCAATCGGCGATGGCGTCGCCACGGCCCGATTAGGCCGCGCTCGTCTTTCCCAGTCCTGAACGCCGGGACCTCTTTGATCGGAGGTCTATTATGACTGCACGTCCTGAATTCTATCGTTTCCACAATGGCGAGAAAGCACGCCTGCAATTTGCCGAGGCCGAGTATGCGGCGCGGATTGACGCCCTACGTAAGCGTATGGGTGAGGCGGGGGCCGAGGCGGCTGTGTTCACCTCGATGCACAATGTCTCCTATTACTCGGGCTTCACCTATTGTTCTTTCGGGCGGCCCTATGCGCTTGTAGTGACAGACACGGAATGCGTCACGATCTCGGCCGGGATCGACGCGGGCCAGCCGTGGCGGCGCTGTTATGGCGACAACATCACCTATACCGATTGGCAGCGCGACAACTACTGGCGCGCGATCTGCTCGGTGACGGGGGAGGGGCGCAAGATCGGGTATGAGAGCGATCACCTGACCCTTTTGCAGAAGGGGAAATGCGAGGCGTTCCTCAAGCCCGCCGCGATGGTCGATCTATACGAGACGACGATGCGCCAGCGGATGCATAAATCGCCCGCCGAGCTCGACATGATCCGCGCGGGCGCGGCGGTGGCCGATGTGGGCGGCTATGCGATCCGTGACGCGGTCAAGATCGGGGCGCGGGAGATCGACATTGCGATGGCGGGGCGCGATGCGATGGAGCTTGAGATCGCGAAGCGGTTCCCGGATGCGGAATATCGCGACACGTGGGTCTGGTTCCAGTCGGGGATCAACACCGACGGGGCGCATAACCCGGTGACCAGCCGGGCGCTTGAGCGGGGTGATATCCTGTCGCTCAACACCTTTCCGATGATCTCGGGCTATTACACGGCGCTTGAGCGGACGATGTTCGCGGGCGAGGTCGATGCCGAGAGCCTAAGGATTTGGGAGGCGAATGTCGGGGCGCATGAGTTGGGGATTTCCCTGCTCAAGCCCGGTGCGAGCTGTGCGGAGGTGACGCATAAGATCAACGCGTTCTTTGCCGAGCGCGACCTGCTGCAATACCGGACCTTTGGCTATGGGCATTCGTTTGGCGTGTTGTCGCATTACTATGGCCGTGAGGCGGGGCTAGAGCTTCGTGAAGATATCGACACGGTGCTTGAGCCGGGGATGGTGATTTCGATGGAGCCGATGCTCACGATTGCCGAGGGTCAGCCGGGGGCCGGGGGCTATCGCGAGCATGATATTCTTATCATTACCGAGGATGGGAACGAGAATATCACCGGCTATCCCTATGGGCCGGAATTCAACGTGGTTGGATAAAGGAAAGGGCGGGGCGTGAGGCTCCGCCCTTTTGGATTGGAGGATGGCGGTTATGCGGGACCGTTCAGCCGTTCAATTGTTCTATGTATCGTCGTGCCAATCCACCTTTGACGGCCGCTGGCCTGAAGCGACAAATTCGAGAAGTGCGTCAAAGACCATCTTGCGATCCATTGTCCAAGAGCTGGGGAAATTATCCACTTGTCCATTCGACAGAACGAAAGCTTCCTTTGGGCCTTCACTCTGTTCCCTCAATGGATTCCGCGAACTGAATCCGGCATCACCCTCAAATCGCAGAAACATCAGCCACCCATATTGCCGGTTGAGTAGCGCACATAGCGATGATCCGTTGCCTTCGGACACCCAGATTTCGAGGTCATCCGTATGCCCATGCGAAGCGAGAAGTCTTTCCGCTTCCTCGACCCCGGCAAGGCTGTGCTGTTCTCCGTTGATCGTGACGTGCATACCAATATTGCGCTCCGAGAAGTTCGCACTAGACTACTCCGCCGATGGCATAAGGGCAATTTGGGCTCAAAGCAGACATTTGCATAGACCTGCCTGAGACCTCCAAAACGGTGCCGCACCGCCTCGTTGCACCCGCTGATTGAGTTGGCTGATCTTGGCTTCTCGCCAGCCAATCACAGGTGGCAGGATGCCGCGAGACGCTTGGACTCATTTCTGTTCGGCAGCTCCCCTAACCCAATCGGCGAATGTCTTAACGCCGTGCTTGTTGCGCGACAGCGGATTGAGCACGAGGGAATAGGCAAATCCGGGCAGCTCTGGACCGGGGATTTGCCGGTAGCGACCTGATTCCAGACCTTCCTCGACCAACGCGCTGCTGGACAAAAGCAGACCCAGTCCCTGATCCAGCGCGTTGAAAGCCGCACTTTCATCGCTGAAACGGGTAATGCTGTTTGACGGGAACGGTTCCCCGGCTTCCTTGAACCATTCTTCCCAGGTCGGGCCACCCATGTCCGGGTTGCGCCAGCGGAATCCCAGCAGTCGGCTGTCTTGCAAGTCGGTTTCCGGGCGGTCAGCCAAACTGACAGGGATGTAGCGATCCGAGAACAAAACCTCAGTTTCCTCATTCGCGGAGGCCTGGGGGCCATATCTGATCGCCAGGTCCAGCCGATCAACCCGCAGGTCCAAAACGTCGTCATCGGTTTCAACCTCAACCCTGATCTCGCCGTGCTTGTCGAAAAAATCTGGCAGGCGCGGAACCAGCCAGCGTTCTGCAAAGGCATATGTTGTTGTGACCCGGACCAGCGATTGTTCAACGTCCTTGTCGAGCATTGCGAAGGCTTCGCCCAAAATATCAAAAGCCGTCTGCAGCTTGGGGAACAACTCTTGCCCGGCGGGCGTGAGGGCGATCTGACGGGGGCGGCGCTCCACTACCTGGAACCCAAGGTAGGCTTCCAAATGTCTGATCTGGTGGCTTATGGCGGTCGCGGTGACGCCCAGTTCTTCCGCAGCCTCGGCAAAACTGAGCCTCCGGGCGACCGCTTCGAAGGCTCGAATTGCGTTTAACGGCGGCAGTTTACGCATGGCGTCTGCCACTTGCGCAAAGAAAACTCAGCATGGCCTGATGAATGGTCATTTGTTTTTTGGCCTCCTCTTTCTGAAGCTTACTGAATGAAAAGGGAGAGAAAAATGACACATAATATTATCACCACCCGGCGGCGGTTGATCAAGGGGGGGCTTGCGGTCGCGGCCGCCATCGCTACCCCGGCCGTCTTGCGCGCACAGGGCCGCCGCGAACTGTCGATGCTCACCTGGGCAGGCCATGCCGACCCCGCCGTGATCGGCGCATTCGAGGAGACGCACAATGTTCGTATCCGCGCCAAGGAATATGTCGGCGGCGACCAGATGCTCGCGCAAATTGCGCAGTCTCCGGCCGGAACCTACGATGTAATCCTGTCGGATGCGGAATACGTCGTGCAATTGCAGCAAGCGGGTTTCATTGAGCCGCTGGCGCCTGAGGATTATCCGTTCGACGACTTTTTTCCGGAGTTTCAGAACTTCCGCGGCCACTGGTTTGACGGTCAGCCCTATGCGGTCTTTCTGCGGTTCGGTTTCCTCGGGCTGTCCCACAACCGCGCCGCGATGAGCGAGGCCGAAGCCCGCAGCTATCGCACCATGTGGGATCCGCAGCATGAGGGACGCATCGGCCATTTCGACTGGCATCTGCCCAATCTGGGCGCGTTGAGCCTCCTCAATGGCAACGCGTCGCCTTTTGATCTTGATGAGGCGCGCTGGACGGAACTGACCGAGACGATGATGTCGCTCCGGCCTCAGGTGCGCGGTTTCTATGATTACGGCGGGATGCTATCGGCGCTGCGTTCGGGCGAGGTTTCCGCGATCCCCGGCATCGGTGACTGGATCACCGGCGTGCTGGCCCGCGATGGTGCGGATGTCACCACGACAATCCCCGAGGAAGGTGGCCTGCAATGGACCGAGTCGCTGTCGATCGGCACGCAGTCAGAAAATCAGGATCTGGCCCAGAAATTCATCCAATACATGCTGTCGCCAGAAGGGCAGGTGAAGACCGCCACGCTCAGGGCTTATCCGGCGATGATCCCGAGGCGGGCAGGCTGGGCGCGGCTGAATGATGAACTGCCGGGAGTGGCGCAGCGCCAGAACATGGTGCTGAACGGGCCCAATGCACTCGATGAGATCCGGGCCGGGCGCATCCGGCTGCGGGAGCTTCCGGTACAGCAATCGCTGGAAACCTGGAACGACGCCTGGACGCGTTACAAGAACGCCTGATGTCCGGTTCGGCCCCGGCACAATCGTCGGGGCCGCAGCCCTATCGGAGATATCGACATGACTTCCTCTACTTTCCCGGCCCGTACTTCGGGGCGCCGGTTCCACTTCTTCTTTCACCGTGCCTGGCAGGCGCTTTGGGTCCTGCCGCTGCCTGTCTGGCTGCTGCTGTTTTTTGCAGTGCCGCTTGGTTTGCTGGTGGCGATTTCATTCTGGTCCGTGGTGAACTACCGGCTGACGCCGGACGCCACGCTGTCGGCCTGGCGCTATGTTCTAGGTCTCGATTTCCTCTGGGCCAGTTTCTGGCGCAGCTACGGAGTGTCGCTTGCCAGTGCGGTCGCCATTTCGCTGCTGGCCTTTCCGGCCTCCTACGCGATGGCCTTTGTCGCAGCCCCGCGTCAGCGGCTGATCCTGCTGGGGCTTGCGATTGCGCCGTTTTTCACAAGCTATCTCGTCCGCATCTATTCCTGGCAGGTCTTCCTGACAGAAGGCGGCGTGATCTCCTCCATCGTTCAGGCGCTCGGCGGCAAGGGGGAAAGCCTTCTCAACACCTATTTCGCGCTGTTTCTTGGCCATGCAACGCTGGCGCTGCCGGTGGTTCTGATCCTGCAGACCATCGCCCTTGCCAATGTGGACCGGACCGGGATTTCGGCTGCCGCCAACCTTGGCGCGCGTCCCGGAGCCATCCTGTTCCGCGTTATCCTGCCCGCGGCCCGGCCCGGGCTGACGCTGGGGCTGCTGTTCGCCTTCCTGTTATCCTATGCCGAATTCGTCAGCGCCTCCTATCTGGGCGGCGGCACCTTCCAAACCCTGCCGATCCTCGTGACGGACCTTGTTCGGGCCGGTCAGCAATGGCCGCGCGCCGCCGTGGTGTCGCTGCTGATGATCGCCAGCCTGCTGGTCACAGCCTTTGTAACCGTCCGCTGGGCCTACCGTGAGAAAGGATAAGACATGCCTCCGCATCTGAAACACGCCTTGCCAAAAGCATTCTGGATTGCCGGACTCGCATTGGTTTTCCTGCTGCTCTACGCACCGATCCTGTCGGCGGTCCTGTTTTCCTTCAGCGCCGACCGCTTCCCAAGCCTCAGCATGTCCGGGTTCAGCACCAAATGGTACGCGCAGGTCCTGACCGACCGCGCCATGCTGGAGGCCCTCTGGAACAGCCTGACGGTTGCCGGGACCACCGCGGTGATCGCCACAACCCTGGGATTTGCCGCAGCCTATGCGGACTATCGTTTTAGGTTCTTTGGTCAGAAAGCCGTGCTGGCGCTGGCCTTGCTGCCGCCGACGGTGCCGCTGGTTATCCTTGGCCTCGCCATGCTGGCCTTCTTCTCCCGCATTGGCATTGCCGGCACGCTTGCGGCCGTAGTTGCCGCGCATGTGGTGATCGCCGCACCCTTTGCGATGGCGGTCTGCCGTCTGCGACTGGCGCAGTTGGATGAGACGCTGGAAACCGCAGCGCAGAACCTCGGTGCATTGCCGCATTCCGCGCTCGCCCGGATCGTGCTGCCGCACACGCTGCCTGCCATTCTCGCTGCCTTCCTAATCACCTTTGCCGTGTCATTCGACGAGTATGTGATCTCTTGGTTCACGGGTGGCTTGAACCAGACCATTCCGGTTGCGGTTCTGACCACCCTTCAGGGGCAGGTCGATCCGACCATCCACGTTATCGGCACATTGAGTTTTTCCGTCACGCTGACGCTGGTTCTGATCGCGCTTGCCGTGGTCCTGAGCCAGAGCGGCGGCGCTATGTCCAAGGAGGAGACATCATGACCAACGCACATCTGAAACTGGAGGGGCTTGCAAAGTCCTATGGTAAATTCATCGCCGTCGAAGAGTTCTCGCTGGACATTGCCGAAGGGGAGTTCATCGCAATCATGGGGCCGTCCGGCTGTGGCAAGACCACGAGCCTGCGCATGCTTGCGGGTCTTGAAACGGCAGACCGCGGTGAGATCACCCTTGCGGGCACCCGGATCGACCAACTGCCGGTCTGGGAGCGGGAAACTCCCATGGTCTGGCAAAGCCTGGCGCTGTTCCCCTTCATGACTGTGCGGGAAAACGTCGAGTTTGGGCTAAAAATGCGCGGCGTTGCCGGGGCAGAGCGCCGCCGCCGCGCCGACGACTGGCTGGAACGGTTGGGCATCTCCACCTATGCAGACCGCAATGTCGCGCGTCTTTCAGGCGGTCAGCGCCAGCGCGTTGCCCTCGCTCGCAGCCTGGTGCTGGAACCCAAAGTGCTGCTCTTGGACGAGCCGCTGTCGGCACTGGACGCCCATATGGCGATCAAGATGCAAGGCGAATTGAAGAAGCTCCAGCGCGAGCTCGGTATCACCTTTGTCTATGTCACGCACAGCCATTCAGAGGCCTTTTCGCTCGCCGACCGGGTTGTCATTATGAACGCCGGCAGGGTGGAGCAGATTGGCAGCCCGCAGGACATCTTTCTGCGACCCCGCAGCAAATTTGTGGCGCAGTTTGTCGGCGGGATCAGCCTTCTGGAAGGCAAGATCTCAAGCAGAGAGGAAGGCAAACGCTTTCTCGACACACGCGACGGCAAAGTCCGGCTCGCCAACAGCAGCGGGCTGGCCGAAGGCGCAGCCGCAGATCTGGCTGTCCGGGCGGATAGGATCTCCGTGACGGTTGAGCCGGGCTGGGGTGAAAACGAAATCGCCTGCACTCTGATCTCTGAGGAGTTCGCCGGAGCGGTTGTCAATTTGCATCTTGAAACCGCGTCAGGTCACAACCTCGTGGCACAACTCCAACAGCGCGATCTGGAGCAGTTAGACGCAAGCATCGGTGCGCGTGTCTATGCGTCCTGGCACTCCGAGGACGGCTTTCTTCTGGCGAGTGCGCGACAATCGGGGGCGGGCCCCAAGGCGAGGGCTGCATGAGGTCTGTTCTCGACAATACCCTGGACGCTCTGCGTCGCGCCGGGCGGGATGGGGAGGTTTTTCTGTCCCTGTTGCCGGACCGTGCCTGCGCGGAAGCACGTCAAAGCGATGGTCGCACCGAACGATTGGGCCCTCTGGATGGGAGCACGGTCTCTTGGAAGGATATGATCGCGATCAAGGGCGTCCCCACGCGTGCAGGCGCTTCGCGCCGGCGTGCGGAGGCGCCCGCCGCTGCGGATGCAGAGGTCGTAGACCGGGCCAGCAAAGCCGGTTTGATCAGCATCGGCGTCACCAATCAATCGGAACTGGCGTTCTCCGGGATCGGCTACAATCCGCACCACGGAACGCCGATGATAGAGGGGCGGGTGCCGGGGGGCTCGTCCTCCGGGGCGGCGGCCTCTGTTGCGCGCGGGATCACCCGATTGGCGGTTGGTACCGATACGGCTGGCTCCTGCCGGGTGCCCGCGGCGTTTCAGGGCGTGGTGGGCTTTCGTCCCTCGCGCGGACGGTATCCGATGCGCGGCGTGATGCCGCTTGCACCCAGCTATGACACGGTTGGAAGTTTTGCCCGCTCGGTTGCCGATATCATGGAACTGGATGCCATTCTGTCAGGCGATGCAGCCACTACCGATGCGGTCGGCCGTCTTTCGGTTGCGATCGACGTGCTTGAGGGGGGCGATGTTGCCGCGCCGGTCTCGCAACGCTGCAAGGAGGCAGTGACGGATCTCAAACAGGCGGGCGTCTTGATGGAATACATGAGACAGTCACCGTTGGATCAGGCGCTGACGCTGATCAGTGCGGGCGGGTGGCCAGGGGCCTTCGAGGCAGTCCGGACCAATGGTCACCTGCTCGAAGGTGCTGACACCGATCACCTCGACCCCTTCGTTGCTGCACGGTTGCGTGCTTCGGCCCGTCTTGATGCGCGCAGCATCGCTGGCGTCGAGCTTGGAGCCAGTGAACTACGCGAAACCATCCGCGTGGCCGATACGATTTACATTCTACCCACGGTCGGAATCGAGGCGCCAAGGCTCGCGCCGCTGCTGGAAGACCCCGAAGCCTTTGCCGCAGCAAATGCTGCCGCTCTCCGCCTGACCATGCCTGCCAGTCTTCTGGATTTGCCGGCGATCTCTCTTCCCGTCGGGAAAACTCGTGATGGCTGCTGGGTGGGATTGCAGTTGGTTGGTCCGCCGGACAGCGACCGCACCCTGCTTGCCACCGCGGCAATGGTTGAAACGCTGCTCGTGCGAAAGGAAGCCCTGACATGATCCGTAATCCAATCCAATGGCCGAACGGAGCCCGCTGTGCCTGTGCGATCACGTTTGACGTGGATGCCGACAGCCTGATCCACATTGCCCGTCCGGACGACGGGCACCGCCGCCTCTATCCGATCAGCATGGGCCGCTACGGCCCGAATTCCGGTGTGCCGCGTATTCTTGAAACCTACCGGCGAATGGGACTCAAACAGTCCTTTTTCATGCCCGGCTGGGTGATGGAACAATACCCCGAAACGGTCGAGGCGATTCTCGCCGGCGGACATGAGATCGGTCACCACGGGTATCTGCACGAAGACCCTGCGGACCAGAGCGCTGAGGAACAGACCTATTGGTTTGAGCGGGCGCTTGAGGTTCACCGTCAGATGACCGGCAGCACCCCGCGCGGCTATCGCGCCCCGGTCTATAATGTCACCCCTGAGGTGCTGTCGCTCGCGGTGACGCACGGGTTGACCTATGAAAGCTCGATGATGGCGGACGATCTGCCCTATCGGATCGACACCGCATCCGGATCTCTGTTCGAATTGCCGGTGCATTGGGGCAGCGATGACTGGCCGCCTTTCGCGCATTTCGACGAGATCGGCTACAAGATGCCGGTGATGTCTCCGCGCCGTGGGCTGGAGGCCTCGTTTGAGGAGTTTGAAGCGCAATACGAGGCTGGCGGGCTCTGGATCGGCATCTGGCACCCGTTCCTGACCGGGCGGCTGGCCCGCTGGCGGGTGGTGGAGCGGTGGCTCGAAGAGGTGTTGTCGAGAGGCGATGTCTGGTTCGCACCGCTGGAAGAGATCGCCGCCTATGTCGCGAGCCAGGAAGCCAAAGGCGCTTGGCAGCCGCATCGCGAGCCCGCAGCCCCCTACCCACATCCCGTCCTGATGGAGAAATAAAGATGGATACCCTCAATACCCCCTTTGATGCCACGCGGCCCGACGGTGAAAACCCGAGCGCACATCAGACTCTTGCAGAGGATGGACGCCTCAGCCCCAATACCACCTACACCATTCCCGCCCGTCAGGGCCGGGCGATGCGCGTGAAAAAGGGCGAACTGCTTTCGGTTATCAACCGCGATGGCAGCCAGATCGGCGATTTCTGGGCCTTTGCCGAAGGTGACTGCAACGAATACCTGTCGATGGAGCACCTGCGCCCGACGCTACAGCGTGTCTCGCCGCGCCCCGGCGACGCGCTGGTAACCAACCGGCGGCGCCCTATCCTGACACTGGTTGAGGACACTTCGCCCGGCGTTCACGACACGCTTGTCGCGTCCTGCGATATTCACCGGTATGCCCAACTTGGACATCAGGGCTATCACGACAATTGCACCGACAACCTGCGCATGGCGTTGGGGGCAATCGGCTTGCGTCCGACATCAGTGCCTTGCCCGCTGAACCTCTGGATGAACACGCCTGTCGTCGAAGGTGGCGCGATGGAGTGGCGGCCCCCCGTCTCGACCAAAGGGGATCGTGTGCTGTTCCGCGCTGAAATGGATGCGGTGGTGGTGATTTCCTGCTGCCCGATGGACCTACTGCCGATCAATGGCACAGATGCGCAGCCGCGGGCGCTGGAAGTCCTGCTTCACCGGGAACCGGAATGAACCTGCCAGCAGAAAAAATTGGAGGCGCGGATTTCGGTCCGCGCCCCATGGTGCTGCCTTTTCAGTGTCTTGTTTCAGGCCGCCTGTGCGGCCCCTCCGGCCATTTTCACCACCAGGTCGCGGGTACGGGCCTCTGCCGTTTCAACCGACGCCTCGTGTCGTGCGTCCTTGAATTCCTGATACTCGATCGCGATCGTCTCGATATCCGCTTGCGCGACGCCGAAGTAATGCGCACAGGCCGCCAAAGCCGGGTCAAGCGCGTTGAGATGCGCCCGCGGCCCACCCGGAGCAAAGCCGAATTCACCACGCGACGACAACACCACCAGCCGTTTGCCCGACAGGATCGGTTCGATCGGCGTATCACCACGCGCAAGATCGAAGGAAAAGGTCTTGCCGATCCGGGCCACGTGATCGATCCAGCCTTTCAAGGCGGTCGGCATCCCGTAGTTGTACATCGGCGCCCCCATGACGAGGATATCCGCCGCAACCACTTCCTCAACGAGTTCGTCGGACAGGGCCAGACGCTCGTTCATCCACGGCTCACGGTCCTCGGGCGGGGTGAAGGCGGCATGGATGAATTTATGGTCGATCGCCGGAATCGGGTTCAACCCGACATCCCGGGTGATCACTTTCGTCTCCGGTGCTTGAGCCAGAAAATTCTGCGTGAACAGCCCGGTCAGGTGGCGTGTGAGAGAGCGTTCTTCAAGCTGGGCGCTTGCATCGATTCGCAACAGAGTGGGCATGGGGAATCTCCTGATATTATGCACTGTGCATTGTGCCTACCAAGCGACCAACCCTTTGGCGAAAGCGAATTTTTCAGGGCGCGGATGAATGAGATTCATCAGGCCTCCTCTTCAAACAGAAAGGACAAGACCGATGCGGCGCCTGCCTCCGCTCCACGCGCTCCGTGCTTTTGAAGCTGCCGCTCGGCATCTGCACTTTGCCCGCGCCGCGGCCGAGCTTCACCTGACGCCGACCGCAATCAGCCACCAGATCCGCCAGTTGGAAGAGATTCTGGAGGTGAAGCTCTTTCACCGCTATCCGCGCCCAATCCGCCTGTCGACGGAAGGCGCGGCACTATACCCGGTGCTGCGCGAGAGTTTCGACCGTATGAGCAGTGCCATCGCAGGGATTTCGCATCTGGATACGGATCGCCCGTTGACGGTGTCCGTTACGGTGGCCTTCGCCAGCCTCTGGCTCATGCGGCGATTGCCTGCCTTGCGCAGTCAGACGGGGCTGAACCTTAAGGTGGAGGCCGAAAACCAGCCGGTAGATCTATCCAGTAGCGATGTCGACTTTGCGGTTCGCTACGCAGGTCAGGCAGAGCCAGAAGACCAATGGCTCCCGCTGTTTGAAGACAGCTTGATCCCGCTCTGCGCGCCGGAACTGCTGCGCCGAACTCCCGTGAAGGACGACGCCGGTATTTTGCGCCTGCCGCTGATCCAGTACCGCTGGAATTGCGGCGCGGAAGCGTCGCCGAGCTGGCAGCGCTGGTCTCACGCTGCGAGGCTTGGGGGGGCGGTGCCTGAGATCGCACAGCACTTTTCCGAGGAGATCAATGCCATTGACTCTGCGCTTGCAGGGCAGGGCGTGGTACTGGCTTCCAGCGTTTTGGCCAGTGCCGCTGTGGCGGCCGGGCACCTAGTGCGCCTGTCTGACGTGGGTTTGCCCGGCAGAACTTTTTGGGCGGTGAGCCGCAGTGATCATCCGCGCTTTGCTGACGTGGAGCGCTTTGCGTCATGGGCGCGTGCTTCTTGGTAGGTCTGCGCGCGGCATGGTTTCAGCACATCTGCGATGGGCTCGGAGTCAGTACTGCCTGAGACCTCCAGCACGCGGCCGCACTGTCCCCTACCTCTCCGCCAGCCGCTTCTCGATCGCCTCTAACCGGGCGAGGACTTCGTCGCGGTAGGTGTCGGTGCGGGCGTTGTCTTCTTCGTGGTGGGCGTCTTGCATGGAGTTGACGATGAGGCCGACGAGGAGGTTCACCACGGCGAAGGTCGTCAGGAGGATGAAGGGCACGAAGAAGGCCCAGGCGTAGGGGTAGGCTTCCATCACCGGGCGGACGATGCCCATGGACCAGCTCTCAAGTGTCATGATCTGGAACAGGGTGTAGGCGGAATCGCCGAGGTTGCCGAAGAACTCGGGGAAGGTCGCGCCGAAGAGTTTGGTCGCCATGACGGCGCCAATGTAGAAGATCATCGCCATCAGGAGAAAGACGCTCCCCATGCCCGGAAGGGCGGTGATGAAACCTTCGACGACGCGGCGCAGGCGGGGGGCGTTGGAAACCACGCGCAGCACGCGGAGGATGCGCAGCGCCCTTAGCACTTGGAACCCTTGAGTCGCGGGGACGAGGGAGATGGCGACGATGGCGAGGTCAAACACGTTCCAGCCGTCGCGGAAGAAGGCGAGGCGACGGGCAAAGAGTTTGAGGCCGATCTCGATGACGAAGATCGTCAGGCAGGCCATGTCGAGGGCGAGGATCAGGCCCCCGGCGCGCGCCATCACGGGGGCAGAGGTCTCAAGCCCCAGAAGGATCGCGTTGAAGACGATGATGGCAAGGATCGTGTTGCGGAATAGGGCGCTGTCGACAAGGCGTTCCACGGATTGTCGCAAAGGGTCTCTCCTACGGAAAAGGGTCTCCGCGGATATGGCCCGCCGCCCCGCGTATCTCAAGGGCGGCGGTGTGAATTTGGTGTGATTTCTGCGGTGCTTAGCGACCAAAGCCCGAGAGCGCCCTGTAATCAATCGTCTCGAGCAGCGGTTGCATAACGTCCGGCGACGCGCCTTCGGCCTGCACGAGGATGCGGTGGTCGATGAGGGCGCTCATCTGGTTGTCCTGAAGCATGTATTTCTGACGCCCGACGCGGACGATCTTGGCCCCCATGAGGGCGGCGTTGCCGATCATGCCGGACATGGCGCCGACCATGGGATTGTCGGCCATGAGGCGGATGGTGAAGCTTTCGCCACCGCCGGAATATTCGGCCTCGGCCCCGACACCGCCGCCCATCATGGCGAGGCCAGCGTTCATCTCGGTGTCGACCTCTCGGGTCCAGCCGTCGGGCGCGGGCGGTAGATACTCCGAAAGCGCATCAGTCTTGAGCGCGAGCATCTGTTGCTTGGCGTATTCAAGCTCTTCGAGGGCATAGGCGACGTCGCCCTCTTCATAGGCTTGTTTCGCGCTATCGAGCGCGTCGGTGATCTCGTCCGCCGCGAGAGGCGCAGCAGAGAGGGCCAGGGCGGCGATCAGAGGAAGGGTGCGGAACATGGGTTTTCCTTTCAATCAGGCAGGAAACAGGAACAAAGCGCCTTCTATGCTAGGGCCAGAGTTGGATTCTCGCCAGAGGTTCGTGGCGAGCCTTTCCAAACGGGTTCGATTTTGCCAATCTTTCCGGGAAAGCCCCGGAATTCGTGGGGTGAGGTGATGTAAATCACATTAACATCACCTATATACCGGATAAGTTATTGAAAACGAGGAGACACCATGGCCGATTTTGACGCCCAGCTGCGCGAGTCGCAGGAGCAGGTCGCTGCTGCGCAGGCGAAGATTTCCGAACTCACCGGGCGGATTGACACTGCGCGCGCCAAGATGAAGAGCGGCGATGATATCGCCATCGACATCGAAAACGCGACGCTGGATGACGTGCATGCCCATACCGAGGTCATGAATGCCAACATTGCCGAGCTTATCATGGGGCTTGATGATGTGACGGCGGCGTTTTCCAAGGATTTCGACGCCATGCGCGACAAGACCGGATGGGAGAGCTTTGTCGGCATCTTTAGCCGGGGCAAGGCCGATTCCATGCGTCAGGAACGCATCAAGACCGCCAATATCGACGACAAGCTTCAGGATTTGATCGCCAAGTCCGACGTCATCACCAAGCTGCTCGAAGGGCAGTTGGCGGTACTCAATGAGCAGAAAGAGAAGGTCGAGGCGAACCTTACGGAAACGCTCGATGAGCGGGAGTTCACGGTCGGCGAGTTGGAGAGCTTGCGCGCGGAAATTCTTGGGATGGATCCGAAGATCATCGAGTTGGAGAACAAGATCTCGGTCGAGCAGGACGCGGCGGCGCGCACCAAGCTCGAGACGGAACTTGCCGATCTCAACAAGGCCTATAACGAGAAGGCGCAGCAGGAGCAGGTCAAGCTCGCCAAGAGCCAGACGCTTGAGCGGTATATCGAGAAGGGCAAGACCTGGGTCGACAGTCTACAGAACCAGGCGGCGACGCAGATGGTTCTTATCAACAAGCTCCAGACCGACACGAAACAGCGCGTGGTGCTTTATGATGCGCTGACGAAATCGCTCAAGACCGCGCAGCAGCAGGACATTGCGCACCGGATCAACGAGATCGGGGTCGAGACCGACAAGGAGGCGCAGGCGTCGATGGCGGCGATCGGCACGGCGACGAACCAGCGGATGGCGGACATGATGGAAGCGCATGAAGGCCACATGGTCTTTGCCCGCGAGGTTCTTGAGGCGAAGGCCAAGGCGGATGAACGTTTCGCCCGCCGGTTCGAGAAGATCGTCGAGAAGCACGACAAGAACCTTTATGGGGCGTGATGTCGGACTCGAAAGAATTTGCCTTCAATCAGTGCGTCCGCAATGCACAAGAAGATCGCCAGTATGCCTACTTTCGGGTAACATCCGAGCACCCTTTGAATGATCTTGAAAGCCGGCTTGGGATGACCCCCATACGTTTCTGGAACAAGGGCGACATAGTGGAAAGGGGTGGGCGTAAGTTCCGACGTCGGCAGTCATCTTTCCAGGTCGAAAGCGGTCTGAAAGAAAGCGACCCGCTGGTGGACCACATTCTGACGTTGCACGACAAGTTGGAACCGAAGGCAGAAGAACTGAGCAGTTTGGATGACCGGTGTCGCTGTGCGATTGTTTGCGTAAGTTACAGCGCACAGAGCATGGAGCTTAGCTTATCATCTGAAATACTGCGACGAATTGCGGATTTGTCACTGGATATCGAGTTCGACCTCTACGCTTTGGTCGAACCACATGATGCTTTGGTTGAGGCACGATCTCTGATGGCATTGCACTCAGGAGGTGCGAATTGAACGATTCCTCCAAAGACCATAAAGCCCTGCGTGATACGCAGGCGTCACGGCGCTATTTCCGCAAGTTCGAGGCGATCGCGGATCGGCTCATGCGGGTGGCGGCGGCGCAGGTCGCGGATGGTGCGATTGACGAGACGGATGTGAAAATCCTGACGCGCTACCTTGCGCGGCTCTCCTACACGTTCAAGGCGTTGTCGATGAAATACCTCCTCGTCGGGCGCGAGACGGGGCAGTTCTTTGGCTCGCTCCAGATGGACGCGGTCGAAAGCGGGTTTCCGGTTTTCAACGAGCTGTTGGTCATGGCCAACGATGCGCAGCAGGCCGAGGCGCATCTTGGCGGCATGGCGGATTCGGAGGCGCTCAAGGACGAGATGATCCGCAAGATCATCGGCGAGCAAGAGATTCCGACGCGGCTTCAGTTCGCGCTTTCGCAGCGGCTCTATTACGAGGAGTTGATGCGGGGCGAGATGTTCTGGGCGCAAAACCATCCGGAGGTGTTCTGGCTCGAAACGCTCGGCGACAGGCGACGCAAGTTCATGGTGCATTGGGCCGTCTATGACAGCCAGATCAACCTGCCGACGATCTACCTCATGGAGGTCGAGGATAGCGCCAAGGTCGCGCTTCCGAAGGATGAGCGGCGCTGGCCGGAAGTGCAGGCGCATTTGATGAGCCAGAGCCTTGGCGGGCTAAAGCTTGTCACCATTGCCAAAGGGTTCGACGAGAGCTTTGACGACCTGCACCCGAAACGCCTGCGCCGGTATCATGTTGGACCGATGTATTCCTCGGCCTTCACGCGGCAATCGGGGCCGATCCGCGAAGTTCTTGAAGCCGCGCGCGCGCCGGAGGGCGAGGATTGGGCGCTTGCCTGGACCGTTGAGGATTTGCAGAGCGAGCGTGTCGAGGAAGAGCGCGCCGGGTGGTTCTCGACCGTGGAGCGGGAGGTCTTTGCGCTGGATCCGTTCTCGGGGCGGGGCGTCGATACAGGCGCAACGCGGACCGAGCGGAGTATCATCCTGCCGCAGCGGCCCTATCAGGTGTTGGAAGAATTGAATCCGCCGGGATTTGCCAGCGTGACGAAATATGTCGTCAGCCCGGGCGGGCGGGTGCTTCGGTATTGAATGGCCCTGTGGGCCATGCCTGCGGCGCGAGTATTTGAACAGAGAAGAAGACGAAGGTGTGTGAGAGATGAGTGTGACGTCGGACCTTATGGAATTGCGCGAAGAGGACATCCGCAAGCATTACGAGGCGGCTGTTGGGATGCTCGACGGGTTCGATCACACGCCGCGTATTGCCAAGGGCAAGGGCATGGCGCCTGCGGAGCGGTCGAGCGGGTTGGGAACGCGGCGGCGGTTCCGGTCCACGACGCCGGGGTTGGTCACACGCTCGACGGCGCGGCCGGAGGGGGTTCATCTTATCGAGCGCATTGAGGGCGCGGATGGGGAGGATCCGCTTGTGTCGCCCGCGCAGGCGAATGTGATGAACGGGATGCGTCGGGCGCTCGCCATTGCGCTGGCCGTGGGAGAGAATTTCTCGGAAGCCTCGGGTCTTGCCGAGATGAAGCGCGAGAACCTTGCAGGCGCGCTGCGCGAAGATCAGAAGGGCGCGTTCTCGGAGCTTCTCGCGGCAGAGGCGCTTGTGGTGTTGCATGTGTTTGGCAATACGGTGGCGTATCTTTTGGCGCCTTACATGAGCGAGGTCTCGGTCGAGGTTGGCGAGGTCGAGGAGGTTTTGACGGACAATGCCCAGCTTGCCCTGCATGGCGCGCTTTGGGAGTTGGATCAGGACATTGCCGCCCATGTGAGCGAGGAGGCGCGGCTTGTCCCGTGTGTCTGTGCCTTTGCGGAACAGTTGATGGAGCGCGTCGCGCTTCGGGCGCAATCGGCGCGGCAGCTTGGCGCGTTTACCGGGGCGCGGTGGCGCGTTGAGGCGGATGACCTGACGATCAATGGCTTTACCCCGGCGCGGGCGGCGAAGGGCTCGACCCTGACCATGACGTTCAAGAAGCCCAATGAGGTCGTGGGCAACCACATTGCCAAGTATCAGGCGATGAAGCTTTCCAAGATGCTCATGGCCTATGATTTCGAGCGCCGCCTTAACCCGTTCGCGGAGCTTGGCGGGTTCATCTTTACCTTTATGGGGGATGGCGCGCCGGGAACGGGGAAGACGACGCTCATCCAGATGATGGCGGGGTTGGTGAACGACTATTGCGCCGTGGCGGGCTATCCGTTCCGCTATCAGAATTTTGGCATCGACAATATCGACAGCTATCAGGGTAAGTCGGGCCAGAACGCCAAGGCGTTTATTCAGAACGTTTTGGACCCGCAGGTGATCGGGTTTGGCACGATTGACGACATTGACCAGATCGCGGGCAAGCGCGGGGATCGTCAGTCCTCCGCCGGGCAGCAGGAGGTCACGGCGGTGTTCATGGAAGCCTTTGCCGGGGCGAATACGGTGGTGCGGGGGAATTGCACCTTTGGGATGTTCTCGAACTATCCCGAGAACGTTGACGATGCGCTACGCCAGAGGGCCGGGGCGCGCTTCCTTGTCGACGGGCCGCAGACGCGGGAGGATTATATCGACATCCTCGCCCTTCTGATGGGTAAGAACCACGATATCCCGCTTGGGAGTCATGACCTCTATGAGGCGCAGGCGATAAAACGTGCGGTGGCGCGCAGTTTCGAGGCGCATGGGCGGCCGCAGGAGGCGGCGTTGATGAATGTCTTTGACCGGGTGCAGGGGCAGGTCGGCGAGATGGACACGATTGCCAAGCTCGGGACGTATTTGAAGGCCATTCAGGAGGCCGACCCGAGGTTCACGGGCCGCGCGATCAAGAACATCACGGACGCGGTCAAGGTCCGGGCGATGGACTTTGAATTGCCGGATGAATGGATGGAAGACCCGGAATTGTTCCTGTTCCAGACATATGAGCGCAAGAAGGACATGATCGCCGCGCTACGGGTGCCGATCACCGTTGAGATGGTGGTGCAGGAGATCAATCGGTATGCGGATTCAGAGTTCCGATATGCGGATAAGTCCGACGAGGTGGCGATTGAAGAGGCCGTGCGGGATATGCGCCGGATGGCCGAGGCGAAGAAGCGGTATTTGGAGGGGGGGTGATGTATGACGTGTGGCAGGCTCCTGACGTGATTACCGCATTTGGAACTTTTCTGGCGGGCAGTGCTGCGTGCATGGGCGTGGTTGTTGCCGCCATCGGGCTGAATACTTGGAAGAAGCAATTGAAGTGGCAAGCAGACCGGGAATTGGCAAAGTCTGCTTTTGTCGGATTAAAGAAGAGACACGATGCAGTGCTGCACGTGCGAGACCCGTTTGGTTGGTCGAGCGAAACTGAAATAGACACAGAAGATTTGTTTGAGGGCGATATCCCGTTCAAAAAAGTAGAGCATAAATACCAGTCCCGTTGGAATGTTCTACAGGAGGCAAAGCGCGATTTTTATCCTATAGAGCTAGAGGGTGACGCTCTATGGGGTAGTGAATTCGTTGACCTTTGCCGTGAACTCCGAAGGTTGGAAGGAGAATTGCTCCTAGGGATTCAGGACTATGTTGAAAGCCACGATCCTCGGTATGCGTCTCAAGGCTTTTTTTCGACCAGAGATGAGGCCCGCGAGAACAGGGCTCTAATTCATGGTTTTGGAAAGCGTGATGAATTCGGGCCAAGATATGAGAAAGCTGTTGAGAGGATTGAGCGATTCCTGAGGAAGAAACTGGAGCAGGATCAATCATGAAAAGCTTGCATCCTCGCGGCAACGCCGCGATGCGCCCGACCCGGCCCCATGGGCGGGCGCATTCTGCACCCACCCTCGGGTGGGGCACATCGCTTGGTGGAGAGCGGGCGTGGTGGGTTGGAAACCCACCCTACGGAGGTGAGACATGCACCGACTGATTAAACGCGGCCTCATGTTTGGGAACCTCGTGGAGGTGGCCTCGCCCGTTCTTGTCGAGCGGTATAACCGGGCGTTGGAGCATCTGACGGGGAAGCGGACGGCGCTCAAGGATTTTCATATTGATGTGTCGGGGTTTTCCCCGGAAATCGGGGATGAGTTGGGGGATGATCTTTACCTCAACCAAGGGGGCTGTAACCGGCAGTTCATTCTGCTCACGACCGAGCAGAAAACGGCGCCTTTGCTCAATGCCAAGTTCTCGACAAGCCGTGAAATCCTCAAGCATTTCATCGAGGAAAACGAGCCGCAGTTGTTCGCGCTGACGGCGCGGGATGCGGTGGCGGGGGAGTTGGTCAACTCGGTGTTTTCCGTGGCCAGCCCGGAGCGGCTTTTCGATATTCGTAAGCTGGTGATCGAGGCGGACACGACGGAGGGCACGCTGCGCGATGCGGATGCTTTGGGCGAGATGGTGGACCGCTTCAAACGCGAGGAGGATGCGTGGTTTGGCGATGTCCTCATCGCCGAGATGATCGGGTTGGCCAAGCGCACCGGCGATGTGACGCGCAATCCGGTGCGGCTCAAACATATGGAGTTTGCGCAGGAGAATTTCTGGACCGCGCATTTCGGGGGGCTTTACCTGTTCCGGGGTGTGGATCATCCGGCGGTCATCGCGAAGGAGGACAAGGCGGCGCTTGGCGATTTGCCGATCAAGCATGTGTTCGATTTCGACGACCGCAACCAGATCGCCAAGTTCCTCGAGTATAACGACCTCGTGGAGCCGATTGTGAAGGCGCGCGGCATAGATGCGGGCGCGATCCTGCGGCAGAAGATGGATTTCATCGTCGTCGACGCGGCGCAGGATGCGGGCGTCGACCTTACTGGCGCGACGCGGCGCGACATTCGGGCGTTGGCGCGGGATCATGCAGAACACCTGCCGGAGGAATATCATGGGTTGCGTAGGCTCCTCGCCTGGGCCGAGGACGGGGCGCCGTGGCCGAGGATCACCTCCGACCACCCGGCTTATTTCTATACGCTTCGGGCGGCGGATACGGAGGATCGCGACCTCGTCAACATGATGCTCGCCGAGTTGGCGCCCAAGGATGTGCGGCAGTTGTTCATCTGCCATAAGGAGGTGTTCTATCGCCTCTATCGCGGCTGGTCGGAGACGAAGAAGTCCTTTGTGGCAGATTTCCTTGAGCGGGAGTACCAGGCGGATAAGGCGGGTGCGCGCGCGGCGCTTTTCGGGCATGATGCACCGATGGAAGAGCCCACCCCGTCGCCGCGGGTGCGCGAAGACCTAATACAGCGCGTTGGCCCATGGGGCGCGGTCAGGAGGGAGAGATGATAGCACTTCTACGGTTGAGCGTGATTGGCTTCGTTGTCCTGACCGTGATCTATGTCAGCCTGTCCTTCTATTCCCGCGCGGTGCGGCGCGGCAAGCTCGAGGCGGAATGGGAGGAAGAGGGCATGACGGGCGACCGCGAGGCGTTCATCGACGAGGGCTTGCGCGACTATGATCATTCCCTGCGCCGCAAGTTGATCCTTGGGGTTTATATCGTGCCGGTGACGCTTGTCATCCTGTTGATCTATTTCGTGAATTTTTACTGAGGGGGCCGATATGGTCTATGTCAAATGGGGCTTCTGGGCGGTGTTCTGGATCATCGTAGCGGCGTTCTTTCACTACACGCTGCCGCAGACGGATATCGCGCGGATCACCGACACCTATGAAAAGCGGATCGACTTTGGCGAGAACTCGATCTTCTGGTCTGCGCCGGATTCCGGCAATGCGACGGAGACCGTCAATCGCGACGTGTTTTTTATCCAGAGCAAGCGGCCCAATGATCGGGTGATGGTCTATCGCAACGAGGATACGGGATGGGGCTGGCCGCCTTATTTCAAGTTCGACACCTCGAATCTTCAGGCCGAGGCGGCGGATCTCAAATCGACGGCGGACGATCCGCAATGGGTCGCGGTCAAGCATTATGGCTGGCGCAATGAATTCCTGTCGATCTATCCCAACGCGGTTGGCGTGAAGGCGGTTGCGGGGCCGGATGTGCGGATCATCCCGTGGCTCAACATCATCATTCTGGTGCTTTTCGCGGCGCTGTGTTGGGCGGTTTGGGTGCGCTGGCGGCGGTTCCGCGCGGCGCGGATCGACCCGATGCTCGAAGATGTCAGCGAAGGGTTCGAGGACATGGGCGACTCGATTGCCGAAAAGCGTGGTCGGGTTGCGCGCTGGATCGATAGCTGGCGGTCGAAGCGGTAGCAGGAAGGGCTTGCGAAAGCCCTTCCGCGCGTGATCTCGAAGCGGCTTGGTGCTCAGGCGAGAAGCTTGACCCCGGCCAGGATGAACACCCCGATAAAGGCGGTCTCAACCGTGAGGAGGGCGATCGCCGTGCCGCCGACCTGTAGCAGCTCCTTGATATTGGTTTTCATACCAACCGCAGCGATGGCCGTCAGAAGGAGCCAGCGCGACGCCGAGGACATCAGATCCGAGACAAGGCCCGGGATCAGGTGTAGCGAATTGAGCGTCGCCAGCACGAGAAAGCCAATCACAAAGCCGGGCAGGAGGGGCGGGTTCTCGCCTTCGGCCTGCCCCGCGGCATAGCGCCGGATGAGAAGAGAGGCGACAAGCACCACCGGCGCCAGCATGGCCACGCGGATCAGCTTGACCAAGGTGGCGGTGTCGCCTGTGGTCTCCGAGATGGTAAAGCCCGCGCCGACGACCTGTGCCACGTCATGGATCGTGCCGCCAAGAAAGACGCCGCCCTGCACCTCGCCTAGGCCAAGAAGCCCGACGGCAATAGGATAGAGGATCATCGCCAGCGTCGACAGTACGGTGACGCCCATCACGGTAAAGATCAGGTGTTGTTCCGACCGGTCATTGCGCGGCAAAATGGCGGAAATCGCCATGGCAGCCGAAGCGCCACAAATGGCGACAGACCCGGCGGTGAGCAGTGCGAAGTCCCAGCCACGGCCAAACAGGCGCGCGACGAGAAGGCCAAAAAGGATCGTTGCGGCGACGCCGGCAATCACCAAGCCGATCAGCGGCAGGCCAAGCGACATCATCAGATCGAAACTGATCCGCACACCGAGCAGCGCCACGCCAAGCCGCAGCAGGCTGCGGGCGCTGAACGAGATGCCCTCGACGGTCTTGCCTTCGGATCCGAGAAAGTTCACCGCGATCCCAAGCAAGAGTGCCAGCAACATCGCAGGCGTGCCATAATGTTGGGCAAGGAATTGCGCCGAGATGGCGACAATCACCGCCATGGTGATGCCGGGGGCGAGGGTCTTCGCCGCGTCGATCCCCTTGTCCATGTTAGTGGCCCTTCTGCGGTCGCATATCCGCTGGGTTGATCCCTGCGACTTGGACGGGTTTGGTCATTGCGTCTCTGCGGAAGGGTTCTCCGAGTTCTTGGTTGATGAGGGCTTCGATGAGGGTTGTGATGCCGTTTTTCTGGTCCTCGATGGCCTGTG
>NZ_JAKVRD010000017.1 GCF_022814865.1 Shimia aestuarii
CCAGACCTTCTGGCGCATATCTCGCCGCTCGGATGGGCTCATATCCTGCTCACAGGCGAATACAGGTGGAAAAGCAGGTGACGTCCGGTCTTAGGGTGTCATTCTGCACTCAGCCGGAGCAGACCCCTTCATCATCGACGGATCAGCAACCGCATATCCCATTTCCATTGCTGGCATTTTGATATTTGCCATTGGCCCATGGTTTAAAGTCAGTACGTTCGATTTGCGATCAAGTTTGGTTACTGTGCCCATCGTCATGTCATGATCGCCGCCCGCAAAGGCGGTCGTTGCGGCAACGACTATTGCGGTGGTTAGTGAAAGAAACTTCATTTTTCTATTGCTTCTTGGGTTGATTTTCTTCGTCATGCTCGATGTTCCTTCTGCGTTTACGGTTTAGGAAAAAGTGTCATTCGGGGAACGGCCACTTTGCGTTCCTACGGAAACTGTTTTTTGGCCTAGTATCGAGTTCGTTCAGGCGTGTTACCCCCAATTTTCAGTTTCCCGCGATGTATTGAAGCAAGCATCGGCTGCCTTTCAAATGAGACAGTAACTTGAGGTAAATCAATGGATTCTGGCCGACTTAAATGTATCAAATTGTATCGTTTACATTGAAAGGGGTCACGCCTAAACGTCTCTCGAGTAATTCGAAAGATCCGACCATGCATCCTACACGTTTTGCGAAGATTTTGAGTATTTTGTCGCTTGTGTTCTTTTCCGCTGCCTTTGCAACCCAAGCCTCTTTCGCGACTGGTTTGGGGCATGACGCAGTCGGTGCAATATGCTCGCACTCCGACGCCGAGAATAGTACGCCTTCTCGTATGAGCGTTGTTTCCAAAGAGGCAGTTTGCTTCGATTCAGCCGCTCAATGCTCGATGTACTTCACTGCATCTCAAAAGCCTTCTGGACCGAATAATGTTGTAGGCAAAGACGAGCAGGTGCCTTGCGAACGAAATGCTGAGAGTTGGACAGGTGAGGTTTCTTCGCCTCCCCCGCGTGGGTAAAATGCTGTGCATGTTGATGCTCTAAGCCAACTATCGCGCAACTGACAATTCTTGTGCTCCCGAATACGCGTTGTCCACAGTTTGGACACATGCAGGAATGGCTTCTTCGGAACAGCGGAAAATCCTGTCCGCTTTTCTAAGGGCCGTGAGTTTCAGCACACCCTAAAGATCCCATTACTAAGGAAAAAGTATGCGTTTTTTCAATGCAAAGTTCCTCGCACGCTCAGATACGGCTCTGAGTACCTCAGAAGACCTGCTCGGTAGCCTTTCACGGCGTCAATTCGGTCTGACCGCAGCTGCGGCGCTCGCTGTACCAACCGCTTTGCAAGCACATCAGGCCCCGAAAATCTCATCCAAGGGAACCTACGATATCACGGTCGACCGCGTGCGGATGAACATCGGAAATGTTCGACGGAGGGGGGTTGGCTATAATAACAGCTCGGTGCCGACAATCCTGCGTTTCAAGGAAGGCGAAGAGGTGACCATTAATGTCACCAATAATCTCAACGAGACGACATCGATCCACTGGCACGGGCTGATCCTTCCCTTCCGTCAGGACGGAGTTCCAGGGATCAGCTTCAACGGTATCGCTCCAGGCGAAACATTCACATATCGGTTCCCGATCACCCAAGCTGGCACTTACTGGTTTCACAGCCATTCCGGTTTCCAGGAACCTGACGGAGCCTACGGAGCGATTGTGATCGAACCGCGTGGCGGTGAAAGGGTTCGAGCCAACCGCGACTATGTTGTGCAGCTAGCAGACAGTCACCCCCATCCCGGTCGTAAAATCATGCGCAACCTCAAAAGAATGCCGGACTACTATAACCGCTCGCAACGTACTCTCCAAACATTGATCAAAGACTCGCGTCAAGACAGCCTGCAAGCCGCCTTAAGAGAGCGCGGGATGTGGGGCCGCATGCGCATGATGCCAACGGACATTGAAGACGTGCAGGGCTTTACCGCTTCGATTAACGGACTCAGTACATCGCAGAATTGGACAGGACTATTCCGACCCGGCGAAAAGGTACGACTTCGGATCATCAACGCGTCCGCGATGACCTATTTCGACATGCGTATCCCTGGTTTGAAAATGACCGTTGTTCAGGCCGACGGGAACGACGTTAAGCCAATCAAGGTGGACGAGCTGCGTGTGGCCGTTGCTGAAACCTATGACATTATCGTACAGCCACGCGAAAACAAAGCTTACAGCATTATTGCCGAGTCGGTTGGTCGAACTGGATTGGTTCGCGGAACTCTTTCTCCCAAAGAAGGACTGGTCGGTGCGGTACCAGCACTCAGACCTAAGCCGATGCTCACAATGGCGGACATGGGCGGCATGATGCACGGTATGGGAATGGGTGACCATGTCATGCAAAATATGGCGGATATGGACCACTCCAACATGGCGGGTATGGACCACTCCAACATGGCGGGTATGGACCACTCCAACATGGTTCAGGCTGGCGCTGGTGATCCATTCTATGCTGAAGGCAGCGGATTGACCCCTAAGGCTTACAACGGTGGAAAATTCTTGTCCTATTCGGATCTGACCGCTTCACGTCCTCGATACAAACATCGGGCGCCGTCACGTACAATTGAATTGCGCCTCACAGGTATCATGGAGCGCTACATTTGGTCGATAAATGACATCAAATTCGATGATGCTGAACCCATCATACTGAATTACGGAGAACGGGTACGGATCCGTTTCATCAATGAGACGATGATGGCGCACCCGATGCACCTGCACGGGATGTGGTCACTTCTGGATGTTGGCAAGGGCGCACGGAACCCGATCAAACATACGGTGAACGTCAACCCTGCAACCACGGTCGATATGGATGTCGAAGTGGATGAGCCAGGGCAGTGGGCTTTCCACTGCCACCTCTCGTACCACGCAGACGCGGGCATGTTCAGGAAAGTCGTCGTCAACGGCGGCCCTGCCTAACCCTTGCCAAAAAAGGACAAAAATCATGCAAATTTATACGATTGCCGGTGCAGCCGGTATACTTCTCACAACGATGTCGATGACACATGCAGAGCCACTAATTTACGGATTTCAGGCGGAGAGACTTGAATATCGAAATGGCGACAACGATGAAAATGTCTTTGTTTGGGACTTCGATGTTGTTGCAGGAACTGATGAACTAAAGTTCGTTTGGCGAAGTGAGGGAGAAGTTGTTGAAGGGTCCGGCGAGTTTGAGGGCCTGGAAAACCAGTTGCGTTTACAGTTCCCGATTTCAACGTTCTTTGACGCCGTTGTTGGTGTTCAAGCAAGCACACCAGATGACTTGCCCGACCGCTACAATGCTGTATTGGGTCTTAAGGGGCTGGCACCTGGTTTCTTAGAGATCGATGCAGACTTCTACTTGTCAGATCATTCGTTCTTCCGTTTTGAAGCTGAGTACGAAGGCCTAATCACTAACCGTCTTATTCTCATACCCAGTATTGAACTGGTTGTGCCGTTGCAGGATGACCTCGCCTATGATCAGGCTGCGGGTGGCGCAACCGTCGAAGCGGGATTGCGCCTCAGTTACGATTTGGTTGGTCGGGCATTCTCTCCGTACATTGGGGTAAATTATGAGAAGTCTTTTGGTGGAACCGCTGACCTCATTCAAGCAAGTGGCGAGAAAAACGGTGTTACTTCCATTGTTTTCGGGACTCGCATGATGTTTTGATCATCGACCGCTCCCGCGTAAAGTGGGAGCGGTGCACATTTGCTGAGTTTATACATAGCCCGTGTGATGCGGTTGCGAACTTTTGCTTAACTTGAAGGGCATTGTCAGATTAAACAGGCTTGAGGCGGGTAGGGCGACCAACTAGCGGTTGAATATGCCAAAACGCTCCCCTTTTCGCTACTCCAAAACCAGCCCCGAGATCATCCGCCTAGCGGTGATGATGTAAATCCGGTTTCAACTCTCTCTGCGCGATGTGGAGGATCTTCTTCATGAGCGGGGTATCGATGTCAGCCATGAAACCATCCGGTTCTGGTGGAACAGATTTGGACTACTATTCGCAGCCGAGATCCGAAGAAAACGGGCCAGCCGGATGCGGTGTTACTCGAATTTGCAATGGCATTTGGACGAAGTGTTTGTGAAAATCTACGGCGTCCAGCATTACTTGTGGCGTGCGGTTGATCACGAAGGCGAAGTGCTCGAAAGTTACGTCACCAAGTTCCGAGATCGCGCTGCAGCCTTTAAATTCTTGAAGAAAGCGATGAAACAGTATGGTCAACCGGAGGTCATCGTCACCGACAAATTGTGTTCTTACGGTGCCGCAATGAAGGTTATTGGGAATGTGGCCAGGCTAGAGACTGGACGTTGGAGGAACAATCGAGCTGAGAATTCACATTTACCTTTTCGTCGACGAGAAAGTGCTATGCACCGTTTTCGTCGCATGCGAAGTTTACAGAAATTCGTCTCCGTTCACGCTTCCGTCGTCAACCGCTTTGACCTGCCTCCCGAAACCTCCCTCGTTCTGATGTAGAGTTTGCTCAACCTTTTGAAGGAGCAAACGAATGCGAAAGAGCCGTTTCACCGAGGCGCAGATCATCGGGATGATCAAGGAACAGGAAGCTGGAATGCCGACGGCGGAGGTGTGCCGCAAGCACGGTCTCAGCCAGGGCACGTTCTACAAATACAAGTCGAAGTATGGCGGCATGGAGGTGTCCGACGTCTCGAAGCTGAAGGCGATGGAAGACGAGAATGCCAGGCTCAAGCGCCTGCTGGCCGATACGATGCTGGACAATGCTGTTCTGAAGGATCTTCTGGGAAAGAACTAACGACGCCGAATGAGCGGCGAGAGGCAGCGCGTCGCGCGATGCGGGATCACGATATCTCGCAACGCCGGGCCTGCCGACTTGTCGGTGTCGATCCGAAGACGGTCCGGCGCGAACGCCCGCCGGACAACCCCGAGATACGCAAGGAGATGAAAGCCGTCGCGGCCAAGCGCCGTCGCTTCGGCTACCGGCGGATCGGGGTGATGCTGGAGCGCAAGGGAATGATCATGAACCACAAGAAGCTGTATCGGCTTTACACGGAGGAGAAGCTGGGCGTCAGGCGTCGACGGGGCCGGAAACGGGCGCGAGGATCGCGGACGCCAATGCCAGAAGCTCTGAGGCCGGGCGAACGCTGGTCGTTGGACTTTCTGTCCGACACGTTCGGTGCTTCACGCCGGTTCCGCATCTTGGCAGTGAACGATGATTGCTGCCGCGAGAACCTGTGCCTGATGGCCGATACCAGTATCTCGGGCGCCCGTGTGGCGCGGGAACTGGATGCGCTAGTTCGCATCTATGGCAAGCCTGCCAGCATTGTCAGCGATAATGGGACAGAGTTCACCAGTCGGGCCATCCTGAAATGGGCCAACGACAACGACGTGGACTGGCACTACATCGACCCGGGCAAGCCACAGCAGAATGCCTTCATCGAGTCATTCAACGGCAGCCTGCGCGACGAACTTTTGAATGAAGAGATGTTCGACACTTTGGACGATGCCCGGCGCAAGCTGGCGCTTTGGCGCTACGACTACAACAATGTCAGACCGCACTCATCGCTCAGCAACAAGACACCCACAGAAGCGCGCCGGACGCTTGAGCAATTTGAGGGCTCCGCGCCCGACGCGCTTGCCCAAACCGAAACCGAGGAATATGAAAACCAGACCCGCAGACTCTCGTTATGAATGAGGGACCATCGGGGGGCAGGTCACCTTGAATATGGCAAATACTCGGTGATTGGTGAAAACCAGTAATGTGACGATGAGGTGGCAAAATTGTCTTTGACCAGGAGAGCTTTCCTTAGAGGAATGACGTTTGCACTGGCTGGTACCCGCTTGTCAGCAGCGCCTTCCGAATTGGTCCTCGCGCCACAAGAGATCAAGGCTCGCTTCAGAGGGCAAGACGTGTCGATGCTGGGCTTCAACGGCGGTCTGCCAGGCCCTGAGATCAGGGTGAGACAAGGGCAAAATGTCCAAATTATCCTTGAGAACCGCTTGGATGAGGGCGCGCTTGTCCATTGGCATGGGTTGCGGGTTCCAAATCGGATGGATGGTGTGAACGTACTCACCCAGGATGTAGTCATTCCGGGCGATTCATATCGTTATCAATTTGGCGTCCCGGATGCTGGCACGTTTTGGTATCACTCGCATTACCTGTCTTATGAACAGGTTGGTAGAGGACTGTTCGGTGCGTTCATCGTCGAGGAGAAAAATGTGCCCGCTGTCGATCATGACATTGTTGTTCAGTTCTTCGATGTCTTGCTGGATGAGGCTGGACAATACGAAGATGAGTTCAATGCGGCCCATTTCTCGACCGAGGGCCGCATAGGAAACTTGGTGATGGCTGATGTTAGCAATGGAACCGGCCAAATCGTAAAGCGAGGCGACCGTCTGCGGCTGCGTCTCATAAACCCTTCAATCGATAGGGTTTACCGTGTCAGCCTGGATGGTTTGGAAGGCAAGATCGTTGCACTGGATGGCATGCCCCTGGCGCATCCACGGGCACTTGAACCAATTCTACTCGCTCCGGGGCAAAGATGCGACGTGATCGGTGATGCGACCGGGCCTATTAGATTCGACGACAGCTTTGGAGAGCGGACGTTGAGCCTTGGCGTAATCACAGTTTCCGGTTCCCGTGACCCTGCGAAAACGCCCATCACCGCGTTGCCCGCCAACCGAATGCCCGCCCCCAAAGACCCCGGCCAAACCGCGGAGCTGGTGCTCCAGGGAGGTGCGGGAAGCGCGTCCCACAGCGGCACGGCGACATGGGCGCTCAATGACGTATCGGGCCTGCCTCGAACCCCTTTCCTATCCGTCGCGCAGGGGACGACCGCGCGTATTTCGATCCGCAACGAAACCGAGTTTCCACATGTCATGCATCTGCATGGCCACCATTTCTGGGAACTCGATGCGGCGGGTGAAGCCGGTCCATACCGAGACTCGATCTATCTGGATATCGGCGAGACGCAGGACATTCTGGTCGTCCTAGACAATCCGGGATCGTGGATGCTGCATTGCCACATGTTGAGCCACCAAGCCGACGGAATGGCCACGTGGATCAAAGTCGGCTGAGGGTCGAGACGGATACATACCGTTACAAATATCTGAATGATAACAGGCCTTCTGCCGTTTACGTAGCCTGACAAGCGAGAAACAGGTCCATCGATTGCCAACGGGAGCGTTCATTGACCCTGACACCAAAATCTCTGGGCAGGATTGCGGCGGCAGGATCAGCCGCCTTGCTGTTCGGGGCGTTCGTTTTCCAGGCTCTAGGCTACGCGCCGTGCGCAATGTGCATCTGGCAACGCTACCCACACGCAATCGCCATTGGAATGGGGGCTCTGTTGCTCCTCGCTCTTCCGGTCCTGCCAATCCTGATAATCGGCGCCCTATCGGCACTGAGCACATCCGCGTTGGGGGCGTTTCATACCGGTGTCGAGCGCGGCTGGTGGGAGGGACCGACGTCTTGCACGGGATCCGGCCTCGATGTCTCTCAAATGTCGGTATCGGAATTGCTGCCCTCTGCCAGTTCAAGTGATCCGACTCTGATTCTGTGCGATGAGGTTGTCTGGGAATTTCTGACGTTGTCCATGGCCAGTTGGAACGCGATCCTGAGCGGTGTCCTTGCTTGTCTCTGGTTGGTCGCAATCGCAAGGCATCAAAAGGGTCGGTGGTATGAGGCCGCGGACGTTTCTTGAATCGTCTCACATCCATCAAGAACAGCAAAGGGCTTCGTTTCATGGTTACAAGACGACACTTCCTTGCACTCTCCGGTTCGTTGTTTTCAGCGTCTCTGAGTTCACCTGTGTTCGCGAAGACCTGGCCGACGAAAGCCGAAAAAGCGGCGTGGGATGCGCAGGTCACGCCCGCCAACTATGACCCGGCAACATCCAACCCATGGGGGCTGCATCCCAGGCTGTTGCCGCAACGCGTTTTGGCAAATGACGGTTTGCGCCCGGGTGACATTCACGTCGATGCGATCGCGCGCTATCTGTACCATATTGAGGAGGGTGGCACCGCGATGCGCTACGGGGTCGCGATTGCCAAGGGCGATCTCTATGAACCCGGCACCTATACGATCCGCCGAAAGGTCGAATGGCCGCACTGGACGCCAACACAATCGATGATCGAACGCGATCCGGAGGCTTACGAACGGTTTGCCGATGGTATGGAGCCTGGCCCCGACAATGCCTTGGGCAGCAGGGCTTTGTATCTATTCGTCGGAGATCGGGATACGTACCTTCGAATTCACGGAACACCGAGCCCACGCAGCATTGGCGGCCGGGCCAGTTCAGGATGCGTGCGCATGGTGATGGCCCAAATCAATGATCTCTATCCGAATGTCGCTATCGGATCGACGGCGTTCCTCTACTCGGCCGAGGACAGCGTTACCGCTCGAAGCTGATCTATTCGTCGGAAGGCGCGTCTTTGGCTCACCCGCCGAGTCCCGCGTCGTTTTCGGTTGGTATACGGCTCCTCGACACCTTTTTTCTGGATATCGCATGTCTCAGATGAAGAGGAGCGTTCGCCCCGAACTGATTTGTCGCAATTTGTAACAGACCCCGCCTTTGTGACCTCGCGATACAAAACACCGGCTCGCGTGGCATTCCGTAAAAGCAGGTGCCGCCCATATGATTTGTATCGCAACACTGACACGAGGTGATCGAAATGAAGCGCAACACAATACTCGCTGCAATGACGCTGGCTGCAACTGCTATCGGCGGTGCTGCATTTGCGGATGCCAACCACGGGCGTGGGGGGCAATTCGGTGCCCAGAGCGGACCGAGCATGATGCAGAACAGTTGTCCCGACATGATGGGAAAGATGGGCGGCATGATGGACATGATGACGCGCATGCACGGAAACATGATGGGCGGCCGCATGATGGGCGGCGGCATGATGGGCCCAGGCATGGGTGGCGGCATGATGCAAATGTTCGACACTGATGGAGACGGCACAACCGCGCCGACAGAGATGCGCACGCAGCTTCAGTCAAAGCTTTCCGAGTTTGACAGCGACGGGGATGGAAACCTCTCTATTGCCGAGTTTGAAGCTCTCCACAGCGCGATGATCCGCGAAATGATGGTTGATCGCTTCCAACACCTCGATGCCGATGGCGACGGCGCGGTGACGCCGGAAGAGATGGCCGCTCCGGCCGATAGGATGGAACGGATGCAGATGATTCGGTCGAACATGGCAGATGACGCGCCCGTGCGGCCCGGCAATGGCCAGGGCATGGGCGACGGCACCATGATGCAGGACAACTGAGTCGTGGCGTGCCGGTTCTTTTACCGGCACCCTTTCTCGAAGCGCCAAAACCATACGCCGGTGGGACATTGAACCCAACAGCGGCATGAGGCGTTCAGCCTCCGTAGGCAGACAGTTTTAGAAACGGAAAGGAAAAAACCCATGTCATATACCCATGATCGCGTCTTGAAAGATACCAATATCGATGACGCGGAGATGCGCGTCCGAGACGCTCTGTCAGACAAGGGATTCGGCGTTCTGACCGAGATCGACGTCAAGGCGACGATGAAAAACAAGCTGGATGTGGATATGCCAGCCTACCGCATCCTGGGGGCCTGTAATCCGGGCATGGCGCACAAAGCCATCGAGATCGAGCCTCGTATCGGCGCGATGCTCCCGTGCAACGTGATCCTGCGGCAAGTGGACGGCGGTACCGAAATCAGCGCCGTCGATCCTGTCGCTTCGATGCAGGCGGTACAGAACGAAGACCTGGCCGCGGTCGCCGGCGAAGTCCGCGATCTACTCCGGGACGCCCTCGACGCCGCGTGATGGGGATTGGATATCCTATCCCCGATTGAGCACCTTTGGCATTGCTCGATCAATGCCATTTGAACCCACATCTGTCTTTTATTAGGAACTCACCCAGTGTTGCCAGCGGCTTTGCCATTTCCGGACATCGGAACCGACCTCTTCTCCTTCGACATCGGGGGGGTCACATTTGCACTCCGCTGGTACGCGCTAGCCTATATCTTCGGTATCCTGATTGGCTGGCGCATTTGTTTGAGTGCCATAAGCCGTCCAGCGCTCTGGACGTCAGCTGGACCGCCGCTTGACCGAACGCAGATCGAAGATCTTCTGACGTGGATTATCATCGGCGTGATTGCTGGCGGGCGTCTGGGCTTTGTATTGTTCTACCAGCCCGCATATTATCTCGCCAATCCCTTGGAAATTCTGATGGTCTGGCAAGGCGGCATGTCTTTCCACGGGGGGTTCGCGGGCGTTGTCATTGCGGCCTTGCTGTTCTGCCTTAGACAGAACGCGTCATTGCTCAGCACTGGCGACTTGCTGGCTTTGGCAACACCACCAGGCTTGTTTCTTGGGAGGCTGGCGAACTTCACCAACAATGAGTTGTGGGGGCGTCCAACGGACGTTCCCTGGGCGGTGATCTTTCCCGGCGAAGTCGCGCAGGCCTGCCCAGGGATTAGCGACCTCTGCGCGCGACACCCGTCGCAGCTGTATGAGGCGCTATTGGAGGGGCTCATTCTTGGAATGCTGCTCATTTATCTCGCTTGGGGCCGGGGCTGGCTGAAAATGCCCGGTGCCTTGGCTGGCGTGTTTCTGACCGGCTATGGTCTTGCCCGAAGTTTCGTCGAGATGTTCCGGCAACCGGACCAACAATTTGTGACGGCGGACAACCCGATTGGCCATGCGTTTCATTTTGGTGAGTGGGGTTTGACGATGGGCCAGTTGCTCTCCATGCCGATGGTGTTGGTCGGGCTGGCGTTGATCGTGTTCGCCAGGCGGGTATGGGGCCGGAAAGCGCCACCCCGCAGAGCCGCAATGTAATCTCCATACTGATCTCTCTTGACCTTCCTGTGGATGGAAGCCTTAGGCAAGAGAAGCATTCTCGGAAAGGACCGCAAAATGAGCACCCCCGACAGTTCTCAAACCACAGCGACTTCTTCGGTATTCGTTTGCCCCATGCACCCTGAGGTGCGACAGGTTGAGCCCGGCAATTGTCCGAAATGCGGAATGCATCTCGTGCCGGAATCGGAGCTCGATGTCCATTCAGCACATGATCATCACAACCACCACGCGCATGCCACGCCGGCCGATGGCCGTTATGATCTGGTTCCTACAGGGCATAATGGTCCCATTTACACCTGCCCGATGCACCCTGAGGTGCGGCAGCCTGATCCGGGCGCGTGTCCGATCTGTGGTATGGGATTGGAACTGGAATCCGGTGTGCCGGGCGATGAAGGTCAAAATCCCGAACTGGTGGATTTCACACGGCGGTTCTGGGTCGGCACAGTCCTGACGATCCCTCTCCTTGTCCTCACGATGGGGCCATTCGTCGGTTTCCCCGCAGTCCGGACTTTTTTTGGCGAAAGCACTACACAATGGATCGAATTGATCCTGGCAACGCCAGTGGTCTTGTGGTGCGGCTGGCCGTTTCTGGAACGCGGATGGATTTCGTTCCGCACGTTGAACCTCAACATGTTCTCCCTGATCGGCATGGGCGTTCTTGCCGCCTGGCTCTTCAGCGTCGTTGCCGTTCTCGCACCGGACATATTCCCTGATGGGTTCCGAGACTTCGAAGGCCATGTCGGCGTCTACTTCGAGGCGGCGGCGGTGATCGTGACGCTCGTGCTGCTCGGTCAGGTGATGGAATTGCGCGCACGTGAAGGAACCGGTAAGGCGATCCGTGCGCTTCTCGACATGGCCGCCAAGACCGCGCGGGTCATGCGGGACGATGGCTCCGAGGAGGAGATTCCGCTGGAGGACGTACAGGTCGGCGACCGTCTGCGCGTGCGGCCCGGCGATAAAGTGCCTGTCGATGGCGTGGTTCTGGACGGCCGGTCCTCGATCGACGAAAGCATGATCTCCGGTGAACCTGTGCCGGTCGAGAAGACCGAAGGCGACCCGGTAACTGGTGCGACGATCAACGGCACTGGCAGTCTGGTGATGGAGGCGACGCGTGTCGGGTCCGACACGATGCTGGCTCAAATTGTCGAGATGGTGTCGAACGCGCAGCGCTCGCGCGCCCCGATCCAGAAATATGCCGACAAGGTGGCGGGTTATTTCGTTCCGGCCGTCATCGGTATCGCGGTCCTGTCCTTCATCGCCTGGGCGATCTGGGGGCCCGCGCCTGCGCTGTCTTATGCACTCGTCTCCGCCGTCGCGGTTTTGATCATCGCCTGTCCCTGTGCGCTTGGCCTGGCGACACCGATGTCGATCATGACGGCGACGGGACGGGGGGCTCAGGCCGGGGTGCTGATCAAGAACGCCGAGGCGCTGGAGCGGTTCGAGAAAGTCGATACCCTGATCGTCGACAAGACCGGCACGTTGACCGAAGGCAAACCGCGGCTTGTCGACGTACTCCCGCAACCCGGCCACGACGAAGCCGAAGTCCTGCGTCTCGCCGCATCGCTTGAGCGCGGATCGGAGCACCCTCTCGCCGAAGCGATCGTCAGGGGCGCGGAGGCGCGTAACGTCACGATGGCCGATGCCGACGACTTCGAGGCGGTTACCGGCAAGGGCGTAAAGGGGGTCGTAGACGGCAAGGCCGTCGCCCTCGGCAATCTGGCGATGATCCGCGAATTGGGGCTTGAGGCAGGCGACCTGACCGCCAAGGCCAACGCCCGCCGCGACGAAGGCGAGACGGTGATGTTCGTGGTGCTGGACAGTGAGATCGCCGGTCTTGTCGGTGTCGCCGACCCGGTGAAGGAAACGACGCCCGTAGCCATCAAGGACCTGCACGAGCTGGGATTCCGGGTCATAATGGCAACCGGCGACAATGAACGCACGGCCAAGGCCATCGGCGCGCGGCTCGGCATCGACGAGATCCGGGCCGACGTGCTGCCGGAGGACAAGGCGCGGATCATCAAGGAATTGCAGGCCGAGGGCCGCAAGGTCGCCATGGCCGGGGATGGCGTCAACGACGCCCCCGCGCTCGCGCAGGCCGATGTCGGCATCGCGATGGGCACCGGCGCAGATGTGGCCATCGAAAGCGCGGGCATCACGCTGGTCAAGGGCAACCTCGACGGTATCGTGCGCGCGCGGCGGCTGGCTCGGGCCACTATGCGCAACATCCGCCAGAATCTGTTCTTCGCGCTGATCTACAATGCCTCCGGAGTGCCGGTCGCGGCGGGAGTTCTGTTTCCCTTCTTTGGCATCCTCATCAGTCCGATGTTTGCTGCCTTCGCCATGAGCGCGTCGTCAATCTCGGTGGTGCTCAATTCGCTGCGCCTTCGCGGCGTTCGTATCTAGAAGCGCGCAACAGCGTTCGGACGAACCAAAATTAAAAGGGGATCATTTATGCAGAGCGATCAAGACACGTACCGCGAAGGTTCCATAAGTCTGGGCGGAGCCATTGCGATGGGAACAGGCGTGATGATCGGCGCCGGAATCTTTGCGTTGACGGGGCAAATCGCGCAGCTCGCCGGCCCTCTATTCCCGCTTGCATTCATCGCCGGCGCGGTCGTCACAAGCTTCAGCGCCTACAGCTATATCAGGATGTCGAACAAATGGCCTTCCTCGGGTGGCATCGCCATGATCCTGCAAAAATGCTATGGCCCCGGAGCCATCGCAGGCGGGGCCGCGTTGCTGATGGCGCTCAGCATGGTGATCGCGGAAAGCCTCGTCGCGCGAACCTTCGCCACCTATGTCCTGCGCCCTTTCGATATCGAAGGTGGCCCACTGGTCCCCGCTCTGGCCGTGGCCGTGATCATTTTCGCCTTTTTGGTGAACATCGCCGGAAACCGCTCGGTCGGGCTGTTCTCGCTGATCATGGCAGCGATCAAGATCGGAGGCATAGCTCTGTTCGGCATCGCGGCCCTGTGGTCCAGTGGTTTTGCGTTCGCCGCGGCCTCCGAGACGCTTCAATCCTACGGGCTCACCGGGTTCATCGCCTCTACGGCGCTGGCCATCCTCGCCTTCAAAGGGTTCACAACGATCACAAACAGCGGGGCCGAGATCACCGAACCCAACCGCAACGTTGGGCGAGCGATCATGTTCTCGATCGGAATCTGCGTCGTCGTTTACCTGTTGGTCGCCTTCGGGGTCGGTTCGAGTCTGACGATCGAGGAGATCATTTCGGCGCGGGACTATTCACTGGCACAAGCGGCGCAGCCCGCCCTTGGACAAACCGGCTTCATATTGACGGTGATCCTGGCCGCTGTCGCAACCGCATCGGGCGTTCTGGCCAGCGTCTTCGCGGTGTCGCGTATGCTGGCGATGTTGACCGACATGGAAATGATCCCGCACAGCCACTTCGGTATGTCCGGCCCAATCCAACGCCACACGCTGGTCTATACCGTTGTCATCGCATCAGCGCTGGCCGTGCTTTTCGACCTGGGCCGAATCGCATCCCTCGGTGCTTTCTTCTACCTAGTCATGGACATGATCATACATTGGGGCGTGTTCCGCTATCGTCGAACAGACGTCGGCGCCTCCGGTATCGTGCTTTTGACTGCCCTGTCGCTCGATGTAGTTGTATTGGCAGCTTTCACCGTGATGAAGCTTCAAAGCGACCCGATGATCGTTCTCTACGCCGCTGTCGGGATGATCGCTGTGTTCGCCTTCGAGCGCGTTTACTTGTCGCAATGGGTGGCACCGCAAGTCGCCCCCGCCCCCGCCCACGCCCACGGTGATTAGCCTGCCATCACCTGGCCTGAAGAGATGCGATGCCTTGTGCGCCGATCGTGATCAGCCCGACCGACAAGGCAAACGCAGCCAGGGCAAGCAGCATCACGCCCGTGTTCATGGGCAAGCGACGTACAACCGGTCCAAGAAATTCCGACCGCCCGAAAGCCGAGACGTAGAGCGGCAACGCGCTTATCATAGTCGCATAGAGGTAAACGCCGGAGATGTTCTCGAAAAACGCCGAACGCGCAAGAGTCGGGGATACAACCGCCAAAGCGGTTGAACGATTGCCGCCGAATGACCCGAACCAGTCGGCAGATAGAACGTATATCAGCACGTGGAGACCTGGAAAGAGAAGGGCTCTGAGCAAGACATCGACCAGCACGAAAAACGCCGTGTCTCTTGAGCCCGCCTTTGGTTGCTTTGTCATAGCGAAAAGGAAAAAACTGACATAGTTGACGGCAAAAACCACGGGCAAACCGTTGGTCGCAACCTGCCTTAGAAAGCGCATGAGTGCCGGTCCGCCGGCAGCAAGAGCCGGAGCAAAGCCCGGAGCCAGTAAGACGTAGAACAACAGGACCGGCAGTAATGCAGCGAAGCTGAACAGCAGGACATTTCTAACAAACTGAGCCGCGGGCATACTGATAGAGAAAAATCTATCCATTGAAATAGCCTGCCATGTGGGCACCACTAGGTCGATGATACGGGGCGTTGTTGCACAAGTCTGACGCCTCAGGATTCCCTTCGCGAACCCATGCTGTTAGCCGCATTCCATGAGCAACCCATCTCCCGCCCGCTATCGTACGACCAACTGGTCCAGCTACAACGCATCGCTGCGCAAGCGGGGGTCCCTGCTGATCTGGGTCGACGAAGACATCACTTGGCGCGCGCCCTCACCGCCGCCCTCCTAGCCGGCACGATATCATTTCTGTCCCCCTGCGTGCTACCTCTTGTGCCAGGTTATGTCTCCTACGTAACCGGGCGCACAGCCGCTGAGGGCGGGGTGGTCGGCGCTTCGCCGTCGCGCGCGGTCTGGCTAAGCCTGTGTTTTGTCCTCGGCTTCTCCACCATCTTCATGGGACTTGGCGCATCCGCGACTGCAATGGGTCAGGCCCTGCTTCGGTGGCGGTATGAACTCAACCTCGTTGGGGGCGGCATCATCATTTTCTTCGGGCTCTTCATGATAGGAGCCGCGCGTGTTTCGGTCATGGAACGCGACTTCCGATTCAATCTCAACATCCCCGGGGGCCAACCCGCTGCGTCCTATGTCCTCGGTCTTGCCTTCGGTTTCGGCTGGACTCCGTGCATCGGCCCGATCCTCGGCGCGATCCTGACAGCCAGTGCGGCGAGTGCCACGATGGGCGAAGGTATCATGCTGCTTGCCGTCTATTCCGCCGGCCTTGGAATACCGTTTCTGATCGTGGCCGGATTCACCGACCAGATCGCGGGACGGTTGCGGGCCATCGGCCGGGTTGGCCGCCGCCTCCACCAGCTTGCGGGCATAGTGATGATCTTGATGGGGCTGGCGATGATGACAGGGCAGTTGAGCGCGCTGTCATACTGGATGCTCGACGTATTTCCGGTTCTGGGACGGATCGGATAGCTCCATTAGTAGCAGCGTCTATTGATAACAGAAAATTTTCTTGAACCTCTAGTAGCTTTAGGAGTTAAGCCACCGACAAAGAACGGCACCATGGAGCAAGTTGCCAATAACGCCTCACTCCTTCCCGGGCGAACAACACTGCGTTCGGGGTAAGGTTCGGTTTGCCGTCCAATGCGTGAACGGAGCAATCTATATGCTGACAAGACGACATTTCATCCAGACGACCACCGCGCTGTTTTCGGCATCGATATCCAGCCCGCTCCTTGCAGACACGTGGCCTACCGATGCGCAGAAGGCAGCTTGGGACGCACAGGTTACACCTCCCGGCTACGACCCGGCCACGTCCAACCCTTGGGGCCTTCACCCTCGCTTCCTGCCACAGCGGGTCCTCGCGAAGGACGGACTTGTACCCGGTGATATCCATGTCGATGCTGTTGCGCGCTATCTCTACCACATCGAAGAAGGCGGCACGGCGATGCGCTATGGCGTGGCGATCGCGCGCGGTAAACTTTACGAACCGGGCACCTATACGATCAAGCGCAAGGTCAGGTGGCCGCATTGGCAGCCGACACAAAACATGATCGACCGCGACCCAGAGCTCTACGCCGATATCGCTGACGGTATGGAACCCGGACCTGAAAACGCGCTCGGATCGCGAGCCCTCTATCTCTTCGTCGGCGACCGAGACACCTATCTAAGGATTCACGGGACACCGTATCCAAGAAGCATTGGCGGCCGTGCGAGTTCCGGCTGCGTCCGAATGGTCATGGCACACATCAATGATCTCTATCCCAACGTCGAGATTGGCTCGACGGCATTCCTGTACTCGGCGGAAGACAGCGTCACCCCGAGAAGTTGACTGGCGCATCATGTGTTACGCGTGGGCTTGACGCATCTATGGGCTGATCAGGACTGGCGCGAAGTGCAGATGGGGTTGCCACCTGCCGAGCGTAGCGGAACCAAGGTGTTTTCCACCGGACCGCTGTGTTCATACCAATAACAGCCATCCTCGGGACGAAGCCGCGCCGTGGTGAGATCCTGACCAGGCGCAGCAAGGGCAATGACGGCCTCGGGAACACTTCCCACTTCGTTGCGAGCGCCGCCGTCGTCCAGCGTTGGCACCGCGCAGCCAGCAAGCACCAATGTCGCTGCGATATTCGGCGCGTTTCGTTTCTGCATGTCTACCTCACTCATTCTGATCGCTTCGTACCGGCAAGCGTTGCTCCAACCGCGTCGTTTCAAGGGGGCGGCTAGCTTCAAGCCTCCGCAGGGCGCCTTTCTTGCTGGACGAATATCCACTTGTTGCCCTTGAAGCTCTAGTTACTGTAGGGGCTATGTCAATGTGGAATCAATGAATCCTGAGGTCAATCCATGTCTTCCGACGGCAACCGCAACGATCACGGCCATCCGGGTGATCAAGAGCATTCTGACCCAAGAGGCAACTCCTGTTGCGACGCCAGCAAGGACGTCGCGTCCACGGCGCCAGCGCCGTCTGGCGGAAGGAGCTTTCAGGTCTCCGGGCTCGATTGCGCCGAAGAGGTGGCGATCCTGAACCGGGTTGTCGGGCCGAAAGTGGGCGGAACCGAACACCTGGCATTCGACGTGATCAACGGGCGAATGACCATCCTCGATAGCGCCGAGAGGATACCAGACGACGAAGTCACGCAGTTGGTCGCAACGACCGGCATGAGCGCCAAGCCATGGGATGCCGACAACGCAGCAGAGGACCAGGCGGCGCATCTGGCACGTCAGAAGCGCTTTACCTCGTTGAGCGGCGGCTTCTGGGCGGCGGGATTCCTTTTTCACATTGTCGAGACCGGCATGGGCGGCGCGCTCGGGCTCTTTGCGGGCCATGGCGAGGTGCCTATGCCTATGGTGGAAGCAGGGATCTTCGCCGTCGCGATTCTTTTTGGCGTCTGGCTTGTCGCGCCCAAGGCCTGGTCTTCGGCGCGGAGGCTTAGCCCCGACATGAACCTGCTCATGGTGGTGGCCGTCGCGGGCGCCATCGGCCTCGGCGAGTTTTTTGAGGCCGCGACGGTCGCCTTCTTCTTCTCGCTTTCGCTTTATCTTGAGAGCTGGAGCGTGGGGCGGGCGCGTAATGCGGTTTCCGCGCTCCTCGATCTGGCGCCGCCAACGGCGCGGGTTCTTTACGACGACGGATCTGAATCCGACGTTCCGGCCGCGGCCGTGGCAGTCAATGCAAGGTTTATCGTGCGCGGCGGCGACCGGATCCCCCTCGACGGTGAGGTCGTGGACGGGGCAGGGGCCGTCGATCAGGCCCCAATTACTGGGGAAAGCGCGCTAGTGCCCAAGGAACCAGGCGACGAGGTCTATGCCGGCACGATCAACGGCGAGGGCACACTGACGGTGCGGGCGACGAAGGCCGCCTCGGACACGGTGCTCGCGAAAATCATTCGCATGGTGGGCGATGCCCATGCCCGCCGCGCGCCGGTCGAACAGTGGGTGGCCAAGTTCGCGCGCATCTACACACCCATCGTGATGGCTTTGGCGATCGCCATCGCGCTGGTGCCGCCACTGCTGCTCGGCGGCGCCTGGGACTACTGGTTCTACAATGCTCTGGTCCTTCTGGTCATCGCATGTCCTTGCGCGCTGGTCATTTCTACGCCGGTCTCCATCGTGGCAGCGCTGACCGCGTCGGCACGGGCGGGGGTGCTCATCAAGGGCGGCGCCTATGTCGAGGCGCCGGGGCGGACCACGGCACTGGCGATGGACAAGACCGGGACGATCACCATGGGCGAGCCTGAGGTGGCGGCGGTTCACCCACTGGTCGGCGTTTCCGCACGCGATCTCATGGCGCTGGCAGCAAGCCTGGAGGCGCGGTCTTCACACCCGCTGGCACGCGCCATCCTCTCGCGCGCCGAAGCCGATGGTGTTTCCGTGTCTGCCGCAGAGGACACCCGTACCGTGCCCGGGCGCGGTCTGGAAGGACGCGCCGACGGGCGCGCTATCTGGCTCGGCTCGGATCGCTTCGCCGAAGAGAAGGGGTTCGGCAATGCCATTCCGGCGGATCTGCGGGATCGGATCGAAGGGGCAGGGAGCACCCTCGTTGCCGTGGGTGACGAGACCGGCGTGACCGGCGTACTGGAGCTTCGCGACCGCATCCGCCCAGATGCAAAGGGGATCGTTGCGCGTCTGCATGCGCAGGGTGTGAAGACCATCGTGATGTTGACGGGCGACAACGAACGCACCGCGCGCGCGGTGGCAGCCGAAGTCGGCATCGACGAGGTGCGCGCCGAACTTTTGCCAGAAGACAAGGTGACGGCCATTGAGGAACTCGTCGAAAGCCACGACATGGTGGCGATGATCGGCGACGGTGTGAATGACGCACCGGCCATGGCGCGGGCGCATTATGCCATCGCCATGGGCGCTGTCGGATCGGATGCCGCGATCGAGACGGCCGACATCGCGCTGATGACCGACGACATCGGCAAGGTACCCTGGCTTATCGGCCATTCGCGCCGTGCCATGACGATCATCCACCAGAATATCGGCATATCGCTGGCGACCAAGGCGCTGTTCGTCGGGCTGACCGCGTTCGGTATGGCCTCAATGTGGGGCGCCATTGCTGCGGATGTAGGGGTGTCTCTGCTGGTGGTCGCCAACGCACTTCGGCTCCTGAACGGCCATCAGGTTGAGGCCGGGCCTTCAGGCGGAGAACCGGTGGGCGAGCAGATGGCGAAAGGAGCACTGGCGCACGGTCATTGATCCGGCGGTTTCGGTAGCTCGATATCGCTTTTGCGGTCCAGCCACGCCAGCGCCCCGACAGAGAATTCCGAACCCCGGTAGGGTTCCGTCCAGGCGGTCTCGATGTCGTCCCAGGGCAGAGGCTCGAGATTTCCAAGAAAGAGCGTCAGACGGTAGGCCGCTGCCTCGGGAAGCCAAGGCGCCTCCTTGGCCGGCGTCGCGGCGACAGGTCCGGACAGGAGGAGCGCACTTGCGAGTGTGGCGAGCAGCACTCTCATAATATTTCGCATCACCACGGCCTCCAAAGTAAAAAGTTAGACATGGCTAACTTATCTACCCGAAGCAAACAAGTTGTCAATCCCGCTGTTTCGCTGCAAAGTCCCGAGTATGACAAAGCTACAATCACAAGGGCGTGAGCCATTCGAAGCGGTCGACCGGGCTCCCGAGGCGCAGGCCGATGGCTTTGCGACCGTGCGTCAGGCACATGAAAGCGAGATGGCGGAGGATTACGTCGAACTGATCGCGGAACTGATCGAGACGCGCGGGGAGGCCAGACCGGTCGAGATCGCCGAGCGGCTTGGCGTGAAGCCGCCGACCGTGACCAAGAACATCTCGCGGCTCAAGGCTGCTGGTCTGGTCCGGCGGGAGCCATACCGCGCGATATTCCTCACCGATGCCGGGCAGGACCTCGCGGAGATCTGTCGACGCCGCCACAGGGTCGTCGTCGCCTTTCTTCTGAGCCTGGGAATCGACGAAGAGACCGCGGAACGCGATGCGGAAGGGATCGAGCATCACGTCAGCGGGACGACATTGGAGGCGTTCGAGCGACGGCTCAATCAGAAATGAGCTCGCCTAGATGCACATTCGCGCGATTCTCTATCGGGACCTCGAGCTATCAGGTCTTCAAGCCGCTGACACGTTTGCGCAATTTCGAAGCTCGCTAGCCGAGAACCCGCGACAGCACGATGGTTGCAAACAGGGCGACAAGTCCGAAGGCGATCGCAGACGCTACCGCATATTGGAGGATATCCAGGTGATTCCCCCTCCTCCGTCGTGCCAGATAGCCACCCCAGATCGCGCCTCCGATAGCGCTCACGATCACAAGCATCAGGATACCTCCGTTCCAAAATGCCGCGCATCGGGATCTCGTCCGAGCAAACTGGCCAGCCAGCCGAAGACCCAGCACCCAAAAACAAGAACCAACAAGGTCCAGTCGCCGAACCGCGCATAGGGCGTTGGAGTACGCGCGCCCGGCAGGCCGGCATCAATGGTGCCTGTTTCCCCGGTATCAAGACGCGCGACGACATTTCCATTGGCGTCGATGATCGCGGATATCCCAGTGTTGGCCGCCCGGACCACGGGAAGTCCCTCCTCGACCGCGCGCATCCGCGCGGAGGCGAGGTGCTGCTCGGGTCCGATGCTGGTTCCGAACCAGGCATCATTTGTGGCGTTGAATATCCAGTCGGGGCGGAAAAGGTCATCGACCACGTGGCCCGGAAAGATGATCTCGTAACAGATCGCCACCGCGACCAGAGGCGCGCCAGGGATCGCCAGCGTGCGCGGCCCTGGTCCCGGCGTGAAATCGCCCAACCCTTCGGTCAGCCGCTCGATGGGCAGCCAGCCTTTCAGGGGCACATATTCCCCGAACGGAACAAGATGATGTTTTGCATACCCCGTCAGAACCTCGCCGCTGCCGTCATAGGCCTGAACCGTGTTGAAATATCTGGTTCCCCCATCGCCCTCCACTCGGTCAGGCGCACCTGTCAGTAGGATCCTGCCGTCTGGCAAAGCTGCAGATATCCGCGCGCGTGCCGCAGCATCTTCGTCCAGAAAGCCGGGGAAGGCCGTTTCCGGCCAAAGCAGCAAATCGAAACGTCCGGGTTGCGCGGACAAGCCCAGGTATTTTTCCAAGGTTCGCTGGCGGCTGCCCGGTACCCACTTCTCGACTTGTGGCACATTGCCTTGGACGATGCGCAAAGCAACGTCTGTCGGCGGCACGTCCTGCCCTGACCGAAGCGCACCGCCAACCCAGAAACCCGCCACAGCAACGGCGAAGAGCACGAGAACAGGCGCGCGTCTCTTTGGCGCCGCCACAGTCAACACACCTGGCAATATGCCGATGAAGACCGTGAGAAAGCCCAAACCGTAGCTTCCGACCCAGGCGGCGGGTTGGCGCAGGGCGGCATAGTCGACAAGGGCATAAGCGGCAAGGTTCCAGGGAAACCCTGTCAGGACATGACCCCGCAGCCATTCCGTGGCCACCCAGCAGGTTGCAAACAGCAGGCCCGCCGCAATGCCGCCGACAGCTCGGCGCTGCATGATGGCGGCAAAAAGCATCGCCGCCATGCCCGGGAAGATGGCAAGTCCGGCGGACAGACCCGCGACCGCCGGAATCGCCAGTGCGCCGAAACGTTCGGCATCGACGTAAAAGCTCTCGGCGATCCAGGAAATTCCAATCCCGAATTGGCCCAGTCCGAAAGCCCAACCGACAAGGAAAGCGCGCGAGGTTGAGATGTTCCGGAGAACGATAAAGAGCACGGAGAAGGCGACAGGGACCGCGATGAGCCAAGAAAACGGCGGAAGAGTCAAAACCGTCAATCCGCCGGCAGCAAGGGCAAGACCCATGCGCTGGAACAGGTTCAGGTCCTCACTAACGAACTGCGGCAATCCCGGCTTCATGAATCGGTCTGAAGTCGAGCGCCAACCCACGGCGCAATGAGCAGCAGCATCACGCCGCCAACCACAAAAACATCGGCCATGTTGAAGGCAGGCCAGTGCGCCGTCCCGATGTAGAAATCGAGGAAATCCGTCACCGCACGATAGCGCAGGCGGTCCAGAATATTGCCGAGTGCACCGCCGATGATCGCACCATAGGCAATGGCCTCGACCCGGCTGCTGGTACGGACCAGCATGAACGCCAGCCAGACGCAGATGCCAAGCGCCAGTAAGACAAGGCTCCACCACGGCGCGCCGCCGAGAAGCCCGAAGGTCACTCCGTCATTGCGCAGGTAGATGAGATTGAAGCCGGGAAAGACCGATACGCCGGAACTAAGAACAGTCGCATTGGACACAACGATTGCCTTCGTTGCCTGATCGACAAGAAAGGCGATCAGCGCAGCAAGCAGACCGACGAAGAGGCAAGTTCTCATCAGCTTATCCCAGCCAGACGTCGAGGAACAACATGATCACAAGACCAACGGCGAGGCCGAGCGTCGCCCTGTTCTGATGGCCGGATCGGTGGGTTTCCGGAATGATCTCGTGGCTGATGACGTAGAGCATCGCACCTGCTGCGAAGGCGAGACCCCAGGGCAGCAGCGGTTGCGAAAGACTGATAATCCCTGCGCCGAGAAGTCCACCGACGGGCTCGACGAGACCGGTCAGAGCGGCGATGCCCCAGGCGCGAAGCCTGGAATAGCCCTCGCCGAGCAACGAAACCGCCACCGCCAGACCTTCGGGGGCATTCTGTAATCCAATACCGATCGCAAGTGGCAACCCGCCCGACAAACCGTCAGCCCCGAACCCGACGCCGACGGCAAGCCCTTCGGGAAAATTGTGGATAGTGATCGCGATGATGAAAAGCCAGACGCGCCGCAGCGATGCGGCGTCGGGACCTTCCCGCCCCGTCTTGAAATGTTCATGCGGTAGCCGTTCGTTCATCAGAGCGACCGCGCCCATGCCAAGCAGGATCGCAACACATACGATGGCCGCCGGGAGAGCACCGTTGTCGAACTGTCCTTCAGCTGCGTCGAGAGCCGGGATGATCAGCGAGAAGAACGAAGCCGCGAGCATGACACCCGCCGCGAAGCCAAGCAGCAGATCGCGCGTGGCCCGGGACGGGATGCGCCCAAAAAGAACGGGGACCGCCCCGACCGCGGTCAGCGATCCGGCGGCCAGGCTTCCAAGAAAGCCAAGCGCTATGGGGGAGAGGGGTTCCAATTGTTAAGGTTCTGCCGCGAGTTCAGTCAGGAGCCGAGTAGCTGGTGTAGACCTCGGTCGATCCGTCTTCGTGGATCAGGAAGACATCGTAAGCCTCCCGGTCGTCCTCCGGTCCCATGCCGGGCGACCCGTAGGGCATTCCCGGCACCGCCAGGCCTACCGCGTCTGGCCGGTCCTCCAGCAGGCGTTGGATGTCAGCCGCCGGCACGTGGCCCTCGATCACATAGCCGTCGACCAAAGCCGTATGGCAGGAGACCATGCGCTGCGGCACGCCATTGTCGAGTTTGAAGCGCACAAGAGATCCTCCGAACATGTCCTCGCCCATCGGCGCGAAGCCATTCTCCTCGAGGTGCTTCATCCAGGACAGGCAACAGCCGCAGCCGTTTGTCTTCCGGACGTCGATCTGAATCGCCTCTGCGACGGCCTGCGCCGCAGGAAGCAAGGCAAATGCGATGGCAAGGGCGGGAGTAAATCGTTTCATGGATCAAAGCCTTTCGGTTGTCGTCTGTGCAAATTCGCTGGCGAGCCTCTCAGCAAGAAGTGAACGCGCCTCACGCAGTCGCTCAAGCGCGGCCGTGTCGTCCGCTTCACGCTCGGCCGCCTCTGCCAATCGGTCGTCAGAGAGAGGGTCGGTTGGGCGACCGTCCACCAGCACTTCGTAATGTAGGTTGGGGCCTGTCGCGGTACCCGTCGCACCGACCCGCCCGATCATATCTCCGGCCATCACGCGTTGCCCTTGTGTGAGCCCGTCCGGTACGGCGCTCAGATGCGCATAGCGCGTCAGGGTGTCGGAGCCATGAGCGATCTCGACGACCCGGCCATACCCACCGCGTCGGCCGATGAAGCTAACGCGGCCCGGCGCCGGCGCCTGTACCGGCGTGCCGCGCGCCGCCGCGAAGTCGACTCCTGTGTGCATCCGTACATTGCCGTAGACCGGATGGGTGCGGCGCCCGAACACAGAACTCAGCCGTGCACCTTCGACCGGTTGCGCAAACACGCGCAGGACTTCTCCGTCGACATAGATCGTCGCTTGGCCGCTGCCGTCGTTCGGCCAGACGATTTCATAGACCGAGCCATCGATATCCAGTGCGGCAAAGGCAAGCTCGGGCTGACCAATCCTCTTGTTCCCGTCTCGGGCCTCGCGCCAAAGGAGGCGCATCGTCTCGCCACCCGCAAGATCACGACGGAAATCCACGGTGCCGCCCAGCATCTGCGCCAGGTCCACCGCAAAACGGGCGGGGATGTCTGCCGTGTTCAGGGCGGCGAAAATCGAGCTCTCGATCACCGCCTCGCCGGCGAAAGTCACCAATTCGGGATCCGGGTCCAACACGCGGGCGGCAAGCTGTTCGCCGAAGACCGCCTCTATCCGGACACCGTCTTCGACGGCGAGCTCTACACGACGCGGGTTGTCGTCCGTTGTGGAAACCACCGTAATGATGTGACCCGGACGCAGACGGCGCAGATCGTATTCCGTGCCAATCGCCAAGGCGATTTCGGCGCGATCCGAAGCATCCAGCCCCGCATCGGAAAGGACCGCATCAAGCGTCTCGCCGGACGCAATCTCCCGCGACCAGGTGACCAGCGGGGGCTCGATAGATGGCAAGGAGGTATCAGCGGGGGAAACGGTCAGGAGCGGCCGGGGTCTGAACTCGAATGCGATATCCGCCTGGGCGAGTGTAGGGCGGACCGAATTGGTTTCGGTAATCCGAGGCGGCGCAAGCGGATTGGGAGTCCAGAGGGTCGCTTCAGCAATCGCAGGGGGCACCGGTTCTTTGGACAGAACGCCAGAGATGGCGATGGCGGTCACCGAAAATGCGCCTGCGACCGCAACGGCCGCCAAGACAGTTCTTATCTTCATGTTGCCCCCTCTACGTCTTCTGTCAGTGCGCGCTGGATCTTCGGCACCGCGAATTCTCTTTGCTCGTGATAGTCGATCATGGTGACGAGCTCACCCTCGGCATCGAACAGGAATACGCTTGCCGTATGGTTCATCGTATAGCCGCCGCCCTCAGTCGGGACGCGCTCAAATGAGGCACGAAACCCTTCTGCAGCGCGGGCAATTTGGTCTTCCGGCCCCGTCCAGCCACGAATGACCGGATGAAAATAGCCGACATATTCGGCCATGGCCTCGACCGTGTCCCGCTCCGGGTCGACCGTGATGAAGACCACGTTCATCTCTGATGCTTCGTCGCCCAGTTCCTCAAGCCAGCCGGAAATATCCGATAGGGTCGTCGGGCAGACGTCCGGGCAGTAGGTGAACCCGAAAAACACCATTGTGGGACGACCGATCAGGTTGCCAGGCCCTACCTCATTTTCCTCGTGGTCGGTCAGCCGGAACTCCATCGCCGATAGGGGCAGGGGCCGCTGCCCTTTTGGTTCAGGCGCACCGGGCCCGTCCACCCGCCACCAGCCCACGAAGAGCGTCAGGCCAAGAACGCCGGCACCGGCTGCGCCGTATAGAAGGAGCTGCCGACGTTGCATCAGCCCTCCGGTCCACGCGCGGCGATTCCGAGGATTGGGACCTCGACCGTCACCTTGCCGCCATCCGAGAAGGTCAGTGTCAGCGGGAAATTCTCGCCTTCGGTCATCGGCTCTTGCAGCTTCATGAGCATGGCGTGCAACCCGCCCGGCTCCAATGCCACGCTTTGGCCGGGCTCAATCGTGATCTCGCCTGCAGGCGCCATGGAACTGACGCCATCGGAGTTGGTTTTCGACTCATGGATCTCGGGCATCATTGCCAGCGGTGTCGCAAGTCCGGTCAGCGTAACGGCGTCTTCACCCGTGTTGCGCACGGTCATATAGGCGGCACCTGGCCTGTTGACGCCGATCGAGGCGCGGGACCACGCATTCTCGACCACGACATCCTCCGAACCGGCCAGTGCGGGGGCCGACAGCCCTGCAACCGTCAAAAGCACGGCCAATGCATTGGTATATCTCAACTTCTTCACCACTCGTTTCTCCTGCCTCCGCAAATCAGCTTTGGCTTGCCGCAACTTCCACTGCCACCAGCCTCCGCAATTCGGCCTCACCGAACGGATCGAGAGGCTTGCCGTTCACGAAGAACGTGGGCGTTTGGCGGACCCCGACTGTCTCGACATCGGCGCGGTCCTGGTTGAGCACCGCCACAACACCGGGGGCCAGCATCTGTGTCCGGGCAGCTTCGACATCCAGACCTCCGCTTGCTGCAATCTCAAGGATCAATCCGGGTGCCGGGGTCCCGTGAGACGCCCATCTGGGCTGCTCTCGCAAGACTGCCTCGAGCACAGGTTCAAACACGTCCTGCATGCGCGCCGCCTCGAGCACACGGATCGCTTCTACCGACGCCTCGCCGTGAAAAGGCGTATAGCGGATTACAACGCGCACCGCGTCTCCGTGCTCCGCCATGATATCCTCGACGACCGGATAGAAAGCGCGGCATGCCTCGCAGGCCGGGTCGAAGAATTCAACGATGGTTACGGGCGCATCCTCGGGCCCGAGGATCGGGGAATAGGGTCGGATCAGCGCGTCGGCCATTTCAGGGTCGATGGGATCGGACGCGGCAATCGGGTCGGGGCGGGTGGCATACCAGGCGGCACCGCCGAAACCGGCGACCCCGAGCGCGAGAACGGACAGGATGAGGCCGCGTCGTTTCATTTTTGTGTTTCCTTCAGTGAGAGAGCCGACAGCAGACCGATCATCGCGAAGGCGACGAGCGCCATCAAAGGAATCGGAATGCCGAAGACCAGTTGATTGTCGTCGGTACAGGATGGGCCGGTCGCCGTGCAGGGCTGGATACGCTCGGGGATAACGCCGACATAGAGGCCCAAGTGCCAAAGCGCGACGGCGGCACCGCCCAAAGCCAGCGCGATCCCGTAGCGACCCACGCGCCGATCCTGCCACCACAGCCCAAGCCCGAGGATGATGGCCAAGGGGAACATGAAGGCACGCTGGAACCAGCAGAGCACGCAAGGTGTCTGCCCCAGAACCTCGCCGATGAAGAGCACGGCAAGCGACGCGGTGAGCGCGATGATCCAGGCCAGGCCAAGGGCCGTCTCTCCGGAAAGTCGGGTCATGACGATCAGATCCTCTGTCTCAGATCGGCGAGGATCTCTTCGGCGGGCGTGCCGTAGGGCCAGGAGTCCGCGAAGCCTGCTTGCGTGTCGAAAAGGAAAAGATGCGACGTGTGACCCATCGTGTATCCGCCCGGCGCAGTCGCCTGCTCGATCCGCTCAAAGAATATCGGAAAGGTTTCGGATGTCGCGGCGATCTGCTCCGGTGTACCGGTCAGCCCGATGATCCCTGCGTCGAACAGGGGCACATACTCGGCAAGTGCAGTCGGCGTATCCCGCTCCGGATCAATCGTTATGAAAATCGGCTGAACCATTGCTGCCTCATCGCCCAGGCCCTCCATCACGGCCGCGACTTCGGACAGTGTTGTCGGACAGACGTCGGGGCAATTGGTGAAGCCAAAGAAGACCAGCATCCAGCGCCCTGCGAAATCTTCGTCCGTTTGGACCATGCCGCGATGATCGGTCAGTTCGAAATCAGCAAGAAACGGTGGTTCACTCTCGGTGCGGGCAAGATCGGCACGGTAGTCGGACCATAGCAACAGCCAGATGAAAACGAACGCCGCCGCGCCCGCCAACACCCACAATACCTTCTGAAGACCTGAAAGCCTCACGCCGCTCCGCCCGAACCTGATTCTATATTTTGTGTGCGTTTACATCCTCTAGCTACTGTAGGTTCAAGCGTGATTGTCATCGATCGGCCAACAATCACCGATCTGTGAAACTCGGGTGAAGCTTGTGATGCGCACCGCATAAAGCTACACCCACTGTAGGTAATGTGGGGAGCGGAAATGCTGACGATTGGGACGCTGGCGAAGAAGACCGGAACAAAGGTGCAGACCATCCGGTATTACGAGCAGATCGGACTTATGCCTGAGCCCGGCAGGACCGAGGGGGGCCAACGACGCTATGGCGACGCCGAACTCGACCGCTTGTCATTCGTCCGGCACGCACGGCAACTGGGGTTCTCGTTGGACGCGATCCGTGAGCTCCTCGATCTCAGCGATCATCCGGGAAAGTCCTGCGCTGAGGCGGATGCAATAGCCCGTCGGCAACTCAAACAGGTCGAGCAACGATTGGCGCGGCTCGAGGCGCTGCGGACGGAATTGAAGCGGATGGTGCATGAGTGCAGCGGCGGACAGACTTCTGATTGCCGTGTGCTCGAGGTACTGCGCGACCATTCCGAATGCCTGACCGACCATGAAGAGATCGGCGCCTGAGCAATTTCGACGACCTTTGATCGGAACGCAAAAAGCCCGGTGTTAGTTACTCATTGGCAATTCACTAATTTGGATACCCGGCATGGCGGAGCAGAGAAACGCAACGGAAAGACGCACACTCTGGATCGTGCTGGGTCTCAACATCGGGCTGGCAGTCGCTTTCTTCGCCTCGGGCGCATTCGGCGAGTCAAGCGCGCTTATCGCCAATGGCCTCGACAATCTGTCGGACAGTTTCGTCTACGCGATCAGCCTCTTCGCGCTGTCCCGCTCCGCCAAGTGGAAGCGCGGAGCGGCGAACGTTTCGGGCGGCCTGCTGATCCTCTTCGCCCTTGGAATCCTGTATGACGCGTGGCGCCGCTACGTCGGCGGATCGGATCCTCTTGGCACGATCATGATTGTCATGGCGCTGGTAGCGGCGGCCATCAACGCACTTTGCGTCTGGCTGCTGGCACGGCTTCGCGATCCAGACGTAAACATCCGAGCGGCGAATACGTTCAGCTGGAACGACTTCGCGGCCAATCTCGGAATCGTCGTCGCAGGCGGGCTCGTAGCCTGGCTCGGAACGAATTGGCCGGACCTTGTCGTGGGCGTGATTGTCGCCGGCATCGCGGCCTGGGGTGGCGTCGGAATCCTGAGAGACGCGCATGGTGAACACCACAAGGCGGTGCACAATGACGATCAGGTAACCAAGGACTCGGCCTGAAATCGGGGCTTGAAGCTACAGTGACTGTAGCAACTACATATTCTCGTGAACGATTCGAGGAGGTATCCCGTGAACCCCGCCGACCCTCATTTGGCCAAAACCCGGCTGCTGGATTTTGACGCGACCTCAATTGCAAAACTGATCGAGGAGCGCGGCTGGGCAGACCTTCCCAGCGACGACCGAATTGGGGCCATCTACGATTTCGTCAGGAACGAGATTACCTTCGGCTACAACCGCGCCGACGACATTCCGGCGTCCGAGGTCCTCGCAGATGGCCACGGGCAGTGCAACACCAAGGGCACGCTCCTCATGGCCCTGCTGCGTGGCGTGGGAGTTCGCTGCCGACTGCACGGGTTCACAATCCACAAGGCGCTTCAGAGAGGCGTCGTTCCGGAACTCGTCTATCCCCTCGCGCCGTCCGAAATCCTCCACTCCTGGGTAGAGGTGGACTTGGGCGACGGATGGGTCAATCACCGCCAGAACTTCGGATTTGTGCGCGACTTGCTCTATCGCCACGTCATCCGTCACTGGATGAATGCCAGGGTTCGCCGCATCCGCCGCGGAATCTTGCCGCCGGTCCCCGGATTCGATCGGCCGAACCACCGCCATGAGGAGACGAACCGTGCCGCATGATCACGGCCACGCCCACATCGATCCTCAATCCGGTGATCGTCGCGTCTCCATCGCCATCTGGGCCAACGGCCTCCTGACGGTCGCGCAGATCGTCGGCGGGATCCTTTCCGGCAGCCTCGCGCTGATCGCGGATGCCCTCCACAATTTCTCGGACATGGCGTCGCTGGTGATCGCCTTCTTCGCGCGTAAGATCGCTCGCCGCCCGGCGGACAAGCGCATGACCTTCGGCTATGGGCGGGTAGAAATCGTCGCAGCGCTCATCAACTACACGACACTTATCCTGATCGGCTTCTACCTGATCTACGAGGGTGGCATGCGCATGATCGACCCACCAGAGGTACAGGGCTGGACGGTGGTGATCCTGGGCGGTGTGGCACTGGTCGTCGACACGTTGACGGCGCTGCTCACCTATTCGATGCAGAAAGGCAGCGTGAACATCCGTGCGCTCTTCCTGCACAACCTATCGGACGCTTTGGCCTCCGTGGCGGTCATCATCGGCGGCTCGCTCATCCTCCTCTACAACATGCGGTGGGTCGACCCGGCGATCACCATCGGCATCGCTCTCTACATCCTCTACCTCGCATTTACCGAGATCGGCGGTCCGATTCGGACGCTGATGCTCGGCAGTCCACCGGACATCGATAATGAAACCGTCGTTCAGGCGATGCGGGGTGTGGATGGTGTCGCGGACGTTCATCACGTGCATCTGTGGCAGATGCAGGAGCACGAGGCGGCTCTGGACTGCCACGTCGTGCTGACAGCGGACGGCTGGGGTCAAATCGAAAAGATCAAGGCCGCGATCAAGGACCGGCTGAAGGACGATTTCAGCATCGGTCATTCGAGTCTGGAATTTGAGCACGAAGACCGCGCACACGAAAACGCTGACCTTTACGGTCACGGCAAACCGGAAAAAGAGGAGGAAAACCATGTTCACCGAGACACTGACAGCTCATGACGACACGATTGGCCTCGCCTGCGAGGGCAAGCTCAGCGAAAGCGACCTGAAACGGATGCACGCCCTGCTTCATGAGCGCCTGCAAGAGACAAGTAAGCCCGGCCTGGTTCTCGATCTCACGAGGTTCGAAGGCTACGATGGGCCGTCCGCTCTGCTCGAAGATCTGAAAATCGACACAGCCCATAGGAATGACTTCCGCCGCGTCGCTGTGGTGGGCGAAGGGGCTTTGTTGGAGTGGGGAACCAGGTTCGCCGACGTGCTGACCACGGCAGAACTCCGTTAGTTCGACCCGGCGGAAATGAAGGCGGCAATCGCCTGGGCAAGTGAAAGGTAGAGTAGCTTTCAATCAGATGCCTTCGCAGAAGACAGCATCTGTTCGAAACCATAAACAAAAGAACTACAGCAGTTGCGAGACCCAAGAGCAATCCGAAAGTTCTGAACATGGTCGCTCCTTTCGCAAAGGAGTAACTTTGGTACGGTGGCACTGCCCTTGCCGGGGCATTATCAAATCGTAATGTTTTAGCGGCTCAGGGCGCCAGTTGGTTAACATAAACTTAATTATGCGACTTTATACTTAGCGTTGCGATAGTATATTATTGTATGTATGCTGAACTCCTATCACGGAGGCTCCACAGCATGCGCCATTTACTCAAGAAGCTCCTCCCCTCGGTCGCAGTCGCTTTGACCGTGACAGGTTCTTCGCTGCCAATACCCGCCCGCGCGCAGACATACCCGATCGATTGCGCGATCCTCTTGTGCCTGTCTGGCGGCTGGCCTGCTTCCGTCCCTTGCGCCCGAGCCCGCGCCGAATTTATCCGGCGGATTACACCTTGGCCGGTCGAACCACCGCTGCAAATCTGGCGCTGTCCCATGGGCGCCTCCTACGAGAACGATCGGTTACAAAACAACGCTGGCGGCATCTTTGAAGCCTTGTACCGAACCGACAGCCGTCGACCGCTTCAATCCTTGCCAGTAGATAATCTCGTTCCCACCGACCTCGCCCTGCGGCTCGTTCAGGACCGCGCGGACATCGATATCAGCGGGCCAGAGTTCAATTTCGTGCGGTCCATCCGCGTCTTCGATGTACGGTATGCACGACAGCACGAGTCCGGGCGCGATGGGGATTGTAACCGAAGCGCGACCGTGGTCCTCGGCACCTACGGGACCCAAGGCGATTTCTCATGGCAGCGATCTTCGATAACTGCCCTGCCCGAGGCCCATGTGGGACTTGAACGTTGGGGCGAGCATTGCCCTGGCATTTATCACCGATCCGTCTTCGTCGATTGGCGTGACTATGACGGCAACTACGGGTTCGAGCAGGTGAACTACTGACCTGCCGCTACGTAGATTTGTCATGGAAGACGGCTTCTTTGGCTTGCACGACCGCACCGCATACGCTTCGCGGTCCACATGCTGTTTGGCGTTTAGGCAAACACCGCGGGTTCGCTCTGTTCACCCGTCGTCGCTTCTTCCGATCCTCGTCAGCGCATCGAAGTCGATTTCTTGCTTCTGTTCGTCACTTATATCCGGCCGGGTTTCCGATACCGGCTGGGGCCCTTGGACGTCCCACATCACCGCATGTGAGCCTGTCCTCCAGCGATAAACCCAACCAACAACACTGCACCCATCGGTCCCGATCAGATTGGCGATCGCGACGCCCTCACCCTTATCTTCGTTCACTGTTTACTGGCTTCCTGCACTGCGGCGCTGCGAATTGCGGCGTGGGGTTGCAGAGCGTTCACTACGACCGCGCGCCGGGCTTCTTTGATGTTGGCTAACTGGTCCTCGATGAGGAAATGATCATCAGACCGGGAAAGTGGGTTCCCGTGTTCTCAACAATTCATTGGCTTCAAATCCTGTGGTCGGGCTCCGTGGCGGCTTCAACGATCGCCAGAACCTCGAACGGGTCAAAGCCGATGGCGCGCGCCAAGACGACCAGCTCGACAACGTCGACCCGGCGCTGGCCGCTCTCAAGGCGGGCAATAAGGGACTGGTGGCATCTGAGCCTGTCTGCCAGGTCTTTCTGACCAAGGCCCGCTTTGACACGGGCGTCGACCAACGCCTGACAGAGTGCCACTTGTCCCTTGCTTCTGATTGTCTTTGCCACGCGTCACATACCTTTTGTGACGTCGCTAGCGGATGAAATCTGTTATCTAAAAAGTAGATATATGAGGGTGTTATCGGCGTCTGGTTTCCATGGGCTGCAAGTCTGATGCTCCCGAGGTTGCCCATCAATCCCCTACCAATTGCAGGAACCGGCCATATTCCTCGCTGACTTCGCGCGCTTCCTCGAAGGCGCGGGCCCGTTCACCGTCGAGGCAACGGAAGTAGCTCTGGATATCCTGAATGTAATCTTCGAAGTCGCCGCGGATGATATCCGCATAGTCCCGCGCGGCCTGCGAATCGCTTGGCAGGAAAGGACGGGATGGCGCAAAGCAGGATTCCGCCAAAACCGGCCCAGGAACGCAGATCAGAAGGGCCATAGCTTGCAATGGGAGCAGGCATGTCAACCTTGGGTTTCTCAAACCTGTTATCTCCTTGATCGCGGACACTGGCCGTGACTAGTGTTTGCGTAACCAAACTACAGCCAAAGCACGATATTACATCTTGCGGTTGATAATATACTATCGTAACTCTGGGCTTCAAGTAGGAATGCCTGGGGTCGCGCCATTGGAGAAAGCGTGAGCCGGGCCATGAACTGGGACATCGAAGCACCAAATGTGGTTACGGAAGCCAGGTTCCGCGAACTCGTGGAAAGCGGCTATAGCGCAGAAATCCTGTGCCAAGAGTCGGCACACAAGAAAGGCCCCAGCTATTACGGGGTCTGGATCATGCGTGTTGTCTCTGATGACGGGGTGGAAAAGCTCCTCGTCACCGCCCGCACGCGGACGACCTACAACGATATCAAGATCCGCGAGTTCAAGACGATCTCCGGCGTGGTGTCTTTCTTCATTGGCCTTGGTTTTGCGCATGTCGACCTGCCGCTTGAGGCGGGGACAAGCCGTACGCACAAATTTGCGCCGCCAGACAAAGCCCCATCAGACAAGGGCGCTGGCAGCTAACCTCGTCTGTCTCTGGCTGGTCGCAGCACCTGCCTCAGCGCAAATGGTCCTGGTCATGGAGAGCGACGGCTCCCTGACCCCGTCCCGCTCTCAGAGCAGCTTTGCTCGAAACTACAATGAAGGGATTGGTCAGAGTTCGGCCTCCGATGGGATCGCGATCTTCGGCGAGGTAGAGGCCGAGCAAGAGGGCGTCCAAGTCGCGGCCCTTGCCCGCCCGACTCCCCTGCCCCGCGCCGATGTCCTCTCCGGGATTCAGACCACGGCCTTGCGCTATGCCGGCCATCCCGGCCTGCGTCGCGCGGGGCTTTCCGTGACGGATTGGCTAGCTCTCTATCGAGCCAATATCGAGGTTGAGAGCGCCTACCGGCAGGATGCGATTTCAAGTGCAGGTGCCATTGGCCTTGGTCAATTGATGCCAGCGACGGCGCGTGATCTGGGCATCGACCCGCGTGATCCGCTGCAGAACCTCGAGGGCTCTGCCCGCTACCTCGCGATGATGCTGGAGCGCTTCGGCGATCCGCATCTGGCGCTGGCGGCCTACAACGCCGGTCCCGACGCCGTGCGCCAACACGGTGGCATTCCCCCTTACCGAGAAACCCAGAACCACGTGGCCCGTGTCATGGCCGTCGTGGCCCGATTGGAAGGATCAAATTCGTGAAACAGATTTCAAACCTCTTTGTCGCCTCGCTGGCGCTATTCCTGTTCATTGCCGAGCCCGCCCTTGCACAGAGCATCGATCTCTCCCCGATCCAGAGCTTGTTGCAGGGCATTGTCGATGCGCTGACCGGCCCTCTTGGTGTGGTCATCGCCACACTCGCGGTCCTCGGCGTTTTCTTGAGCTGGTTCTTCAACATCATCGACCTGCGCCAAGCGCTTTGGGTCCTCGTGGGCATCGCTGGTGTTGCCGCCGCTCCCACCATTGTTGCCGCGGTCTTCGCCGGTGGCTGAACGCTCGCCCCTCTTTCTGGGCCTCGTGCGCCCGCCGAAGCTTCTGGGCCTGCCCATCATGTACGCGATGGTCTGGCTCTTCGGCTCTGTGCTCTTGTTCGTCTGGGTCCAGCACATCGCGGTGCTGGGTTTCGCCGCCCTGCTCTATCCGGTGCTGTGGAAGGCCGCAGATTGGGACCCGCGTTTCATCGACGTGATGATGACGGCCCTGCAGGAGACACCGCCCACGCGCAACAGGTCCATCCATGGCGGGGACAGCTATGCCCCGTGATGACGCCCGTGGTGCTGCGCTCGATGCCCGCACAATGACGCCAGACTGGTATGCGCGCGAGACCCGCCTCGCGCATATGCTGCCCTATGTAAGCCTCGTCGACGACCAGACCGTGCGGACCCGGGTGAACGAACTCTTCCGCTGCATTCGGCTCGAGGGGATCAACAGCTACACGACCGACGATGCCTATCTCGACAAGGTGACGGCGCTTTTTGCCCGCATCGTCGCGCAGCTCGGGCCGGAATTCAGCTATTACGTCCACAAGGTCTCCAAGGCCATCAAACCTGATCTCGACCCGATCCGTGAGGACAGCTTCGCAGGCGAGGTGGACCGGCGCTGGCGCGCAAAACTCGAGACCAGCGGGCTGCGCGACAAGACGCTGACGCTCACCGTCATTCACCGTCCGCCCCCGAAAAGCCTCCTGCCGTTCCTGAGCCGCAGCGCGCCGGACCGACTGAAGGAGGAGACCCGCAAACGCCTGCAGCGCCTCGGTGAGGCCGTGAACGTCTTCCTCTCGGGGCTTACCGAGCTCAAGCCGCGCCTGCTGTCAGCAGGATCGGGAGAGTTGGTGGGATTTTTGGGCGCGCTGAACACGGGCACCGAGCTGCCGCTCTACCCGGCCAACACCTACGGCTTTCTGTCCTTCAACGTCGCCAATACCCGCGTGACGTTTCACGGCGACCATTTCGAGCTCTCCGAGGGCGTCGTGGGCCACCGCTACGGCAAGAGCTTCACCATCGGAGAATACTCGGAAGGCACCTCCTGCACCATGTTCGACATGCTGAACCTGCCAGTCGACATGATCGTGACGCACTCCTTCACGCCGATCAATTCGAACCTCATGGCGGGCCGCATCAAGCGGCAAAAGCGCCAGATGCAGGCGAGCCAGGACGCCGCCCTATCGCTTATGGAAGCGCTCGACATCGCCGCCGATGATCTGGAGGCCAAACGCCAGAGCTTCGGTGAGCACCACATGGTCGTGACGATCTTCTGCGAAACGCTCGAAGAGCTGCAGACGCTCAGCGCCGAGATCGTGAATGCCGCCGCGACCGAGGGCGTGAAAATGATCGGCGAGCGGGTCGCCGCAAAGGCCCATTACCTCAGCCAGCACCCCGGCAACCAGCCCAAGCGTGTCCGCGCGAGCGCCGTCACCAATCGCAACTTCGCGGATTTTGCGGCCTTCCACCGGACGCAGCTCGGCAAACCCGCAGCACTTACCCCTTGGGGCCGGGTCGTCACTTATTTGCCCACGCCGGAGCAGAGCGCCTACCGGTTTTCCTACCACGAGCAGGGCAGCCCGGACAAAGAACCGACCAGCGGGCATACCCTGATCATGGGTCGGCCCGGGTCGGGCAAATCGGTGCTGTCCGCCTTTCTGATGACGCAAGCCCGTCGCGCAGGCGCGCGGATCTTCGTCTTCGATTACCGTCTTGGTATGGAGATGGCGGTCCGCGCCAATGGCGGGCGCTACGCGTCCCTGAACGCCGGTCAGCCCACGGGCCTCAACCCGCTCTGGACCGAGACCGATGCGCGCGGCACCGCCTGGCTCTCGGACTGGCTTGCCACCCTGCTCTACCGCGCCGACAAGCCGCTCACTCCTGCCCAGACCAATCGCATCCAGGAAGTCGTGCGCCAGAACGCGCAGGCCACAAACCCGGCCCTGCGGAACTGGCGGGATTTCGCATCGCTTTTTGTGTCCACCGACGATGGCGGCGATCTGCACCAGCGCCTGCTCGAATGGACCGAGGACGGCCGCTATGGCTGGATCTTCGGGCAGAGCCTCGAGGACACGTTCTCGCTCAAGGGCGATGTGGTGGGCTTCGATCTGACCGGCATTCTCGACAGCGAGGCCGACAAGGAACGGATGGCGGTCCTGTCCTATCTCTTCCGCCGGGTCGAGCGCGAAATCGAGGACCGCCGCCCCACCATCATCGTGATCGACGAGGCCTGGAAGGCCCTCGATAACGCGTATTTCGCCGAGCGGCTGTCGAACTGGCTGGTGACAGCGCGCAAACAGAACACGGTCGCGGTGATGATGACGCAATACGCAAGCCAGCTCGAGCGCACCCGGACCGGCAAGACCATCATCGAGGCGGTGCCGACGCAGATCCTGCTCCCCAATATCCGCGCGCAGCCAGCGGACTACGCCATGCTGAACCTCACGGAGAAGGAGCTCGATGTCCTTCTCAACACGGGCAGCAACAGCCGCTTGGCGCTGATCCGCGACGATCAGGGCTCGATCGTCGTCGATGCCGATCTGAGCGCGCTTGGACCCAATCTCACCATCCTTGGCGGCATGGAAAAGGGCGAAGCGCTTGTCGGCGCCGATTACCGCGACCGCCCTGATTTCTGGAGGCTTTCATGACCCGTATTTTGATGTTCGTTGCCGCGCTCGGTGCGTTGGCCTCCTGTGCCCAGTACCAGGAACCGCAGGCCAATTGCTTCACCTTCCTCGCCTCCACGACAGCCATCTCGCCTGATTGCACCTTCACGCCCCTTGGCGCACCGGAGGGCGACATTGAAGTCTAGCCTGCCTCATATCCTGGCCCTTTGCCTGCTGCCCGGTCTCGCTTTGTCTCAAGGCGTGCCGACCAATGACAGTGGGCTGACCGCGCGTGACATCGTCGAGACTGGCGATCGCGAGGCTGACTTGGCCGTTCAGGCCGACAAGCTTGCCGTGCGCGAACTCATTGCCGAGATCGAACGGGAGCAGCTGGAAACCCTGCAACGCATCCTCGATGCCCAGACCAGCTTCGGCGGTCAGGGCTTGCCGGCTATGGTCTCGGGGCTGGAAAGCGGCAGCGGGGATCCGGCCCGGTCAGTCGAGGCGGTCTATGGCAATGCCGACATCGACCCCAATCCCGGCGGTGCGCAGATGTTCGGGGATGCGGCGGAAAACATCGAGCAGCTCATTATCCGCGTGGCTCAGGAGACCAGCGGCTTTGCCGGCGTTGGCCGCGCGGGCCTCTCCCCGGTCCAATGGCGCGCACTCCTACAGGCGCTGATCTGGCAGGAAAGCCGTTTCACCATCGGTGCACGCTCTCCCGTCGGCGCCTTTGGCCTCACCCAGATCATGCCCGGTACCGCCAGCGATCTGGGCATCAATCCGGAATACTATGACAGCCCCTACCTGCAGGTGCATGGCGGTGCACGCTATCTCGCGACACAGCTCAACACCTTCGACGGCAATATCATCAATGCGCTCGCGGCCTATAACGCGGGACCCGGCCGGGTTTTCGAGTATGGCGGCGTGCCACCCTTTCGCGAGACCCAGCACTACGTCCAGGTGATCCCCGAACGCTATAACCTCTATTTGACCCGTATCGGCGGGATCGAAGCGCTTGGCACGATCGACCCCGCGCTTCTGGCCAATGCCAACCTCTCGCTCACTGGGCACGGCGCGGCCTTCTATGGCAACAACTCACCCGCCGCGATCAGGCAAGCCGCCCTACGTATTGCGGATATCGTCGAACGGATTTCCGAGACCGAGGATGTGCAGGAGAGCGTTGCGCTCAACACTTATGCCCGCGCCGAACTCGTGCGTCTCGTGGCCGCCCGCATCCGGCTTCAGGCCGCCCGCACCCGCGTGCTCTCCGCCGAAGAGCTGGCCCAGGCCAGCGCCCGCATGGCCGAAGGCGCGTTCATGGATTTTACGATCAGGGAGATTGAATGATGGGACATCTGCTCTTGAGGACAGCTTTGGCCACGACACTTGGGGTTGGTCTGCATCTTGGCGCCCTATCCCCCGTCCTCGCGCAAGGCGTGCCCGTCGTCGATACCCAGAACATCGCGCAAAACATCCAGCAGCTGCGGCAGATGATCGAGGACGAGATCTTGCAAAACGAGCAGCTGACGCAGCTCCGCGAACAGCTCGGCCTTCTCACGGACCAACTCGCGGAGCTGCAAAGAACCTACGAGGCCCTCACCCGCCTCGCCGAACTGCCGGAGATCATCCGGACGGAAATGGAAGACGAGTTGAATGGTCTGCTCGACCAGGAGTTCGGCGACATCCTCGCCACGATTGAGGCGATCAAGACTGGGGATTTCTCCGGCCTGTCCGGTTCTGGCGCAGGCGAGATCGAAACACAGATGGACCGGGTGCTGGCCGATCTCGGATTTGACGATGACACCCTCTCGGAAATGGCCACCAGCGGCAATCCCGGGGCCAACCGCGTGGCGACGCAGGCCACCACCGGTGCCCTTGTCTCGGCCGCCGCCCAGAACAGCTATGAGGATGCCGGCCAATCGCTCGAGCGGGTGGACCGCCTTGTCGGGCTCATCGACGACATGGATGAGCTGAAGGAAAGCGTCGATCTCAACACCCGCGTCACGGCGGAACTGGCCATCGCGCTGGTCGCCATGTGGCAGCTCGAAGCGGTGCAGACCGTGGGCGATGGCACAGGCGGCGTGATCGATGCCGCCACCATCGCCGAAGAGCAGCGCTTCATGGACTTTACGCTGCCGGACCTGCGCGCAGACTGATTTGAGGCATGACGCGTGGCGAGTGAACAGGAAATCATCGAAGAAGAGCTGGTCTATGGTGCTCTGCGCCGTGAACGCCTCTGGCAGCGCCTTGGGCTCATCGGGCTCATCTTCGGCATTCTCGGATGCCTGAGCGCGGCGGCTGTCGCGATCCTCGATGTCGATCCGCCGCCTGTGGTCGTGCCCTATGATCCCGCCACCGGCTTTGCCCTGCCCGAGGCTTCGGTGGGCGCGACGTCTGTCACAGCCAACCAGGCGATCATCGAGGCGGAGGTCTTCCGCTACGTGACCGACCGCGAGGTCTATAACCAGCTCGACAACGATCTGCGCATCCGCAGCGTCCTGCGCCGCTCGGACGGAGCTGCCGAGAGCGGGTTGCGCCAGATCTGGAACAGCGCCAACGAGAATTACCCGCCGACCGTCTATGGCCCCAACGCCAGGCTCGACGTGGAAATCCTCAGCATCAACCGGATCGGAACCAACCGCGCGACGGTCCGCCTGCGCAAGCGCCTGACGTCCATTAACGGCACCCAGACCGGCCTCTTCACTGCGACGCTTCTCTTCGAGTTCCGCCCGGAGACCCGCCGCTCCATCGACGAGGTCTGGACCAACCCCTTCGGCTTCACCGTGCGCGAATATTCCATCCGCTCCGACAGATTGGAGAACTGACGTTGTTGTATATGAGATCGCTTATTTTTGTCATTGCCCTGTTGCCCGGCCTCGCCTCTGCCGAAACCATCCCGCGTGGCGGTCCCAACGACAGCCGAGTGCGCTTGGCCACCTACCAGGAGGGTCAGGTCTACCGTCTCAGCGTGTCGCTCACCCATGTGACCACGGTCGAATTCGGTGAGGGTGAAAGCATCCGCTCGATCATCGCGGGCGACACGGAAGGCTTCGAGATCGATGGCGTCCCCGGTGGTCAGGCCTTTGCAATCAAGCCCGTCGCGCGCGGTGTCCATACCAATGTGACGGTCTACACGAACAGGCGAAGCTACTATTTCAACGTCGAGGAGGTCCGCAGCCCGACCTTCTACGTTGTGCAGTTCCGCTACCCTGACGACGCTGCGCGCCCGATCCGGGCCATCGCCGCCCAAGCGCCGAACTACAATTACGGCGCCAGCGCGCGGACCGAGTTCACGCCAACCCGCATCTGGGATGACGGGACGTTCACGTATTTCGCCTTTCCAAGAAACGCACCTGTGCCAGCGATCTTCCGCTACGCGGGCGGCCGTGAACGCACGGTCAACACGCAAACCCCTGAGGACGGTGTGATCCGCGTCAGCGGCGTAAACCGCCAATGGGTCCTGCGACTTGGCGAAGAGGTGGTCTGCATCGAGGCGATCCCGCCCGCGGAGGCCGCCTCATGAGCGATACCGAGAACACCGAGCTGGAAAAACGCCTCGCCGCCCTTGAGAAAGGCAGTGCCCGCGCCCCCACGGCGGCGCAGCGCCGGTCGCCCCTTCTCGCGCTGATCGTGGTCCTCGTCATCGGCGCGGGTGGTGCCCTGCTTTATCTTCTCTCACAGCCCGACGAAGAGGAAGCCTTGCCGACGGCCACCCCGGATGTCTTCCAAAACGAGGGGGACGGCTTTGGCGCCATCGAGACCTTGCCCCCGCCCGAGCCCGAGGTTGTGTTTGTCGGACCGGATCCAGTCGAGCCCAACGCGGAGCTTCTGGCGCAGATCACCGCGCTGCAGGCCCAGATCGAGGAGTTGCGCAACGCCCCTGAACCAGTTGTCGAGGAAGACACCGCTGCCGCAGATGCGATTGACGCGCTGACCGCGCAGATCGCGGCCCTGCAAGCCGCGTCGGAAACCGCGCAACAGCAGTTTCGCGATGAGCTCACGGCGCGCGACCGCGAACTGGAGCAACTCCGCATGGACCTTGAGCTCGCGCAGCTTGAGGCCAACCGGCCCCTTCCGGCACCCATCGGGCCCACCGAGGACGAGTTACGCGCGCGGGAAGAAGAGCGGCTCCGGCGCGAGGAAGAAGCAAGACGGCTCGCGGAACTTGAACGCCGCGCCGCGGAGGAACGCGCCTTCCAGGAGCGGCGCATCGCCTCGCCGACCATCGCTTTTGGCGGTGCCTCCGGAGCGAATGAAACAGCTCTGACCGAACGCACTTTTGGCGAGGTGACGGATTTCGTGCTGAACGGGGCGCTGCCCTCTACCGTGACGCAGGCCGAGGTGATCGCCAATCCCTCCAACACGATTCTACAGGGCACCATGATCCAGGCCGTCATGGAAACTGCCCTTGACAGCTCCCTGCCCGGCCAGACCCGTGCCGTGGTGTCCGAGGATGTCTACAGCGTCGATGGCGCGCGCCTCTTGATCCCCCGCGGATCCCGTCTCATCGGGCGCTACCGCGCTGGCGTCGATATCGCGCAGCGCCGGGTCACCATCGCCTGGGACCGGATCATCCTGCCCGCGGGCCAGACCGTCCAGATCAGCTCCTTCGGAGGTGATGAACTGGGCCGTTCTGGCGTCACCGGTTTCGTGGACACACGCTTCGCCGAGCGTTTCGGGTCGGCCGCCCTGATCTCGCTGATCTCAGCAGCACCCAGTGCTGCCGCCTCCGAAGTCCAGGATGAGACTGCCGCCGACGCTCTCGAAGACGTTGGCGATGATCTGGCAGATGCCACGGACAGCGTCATAGGCGATTACCTCTCCATCGGCCCCGTCATCTATGTCGACCAGGGCGCCCGCGTCACGGTCATGGTCGACCGCGATCTGGAGATATTCTGAGCCCATGTCGCTGAGCTATCTCGAAACCTCGCTCGACCGGATCGACGCCGCCGCTCGCGACGATGTCATCGAGATCTGCATCAACCCTGATGGCACCTGCTGGGGCGAATTCCAGGGCGATCACTTCATGCGGAGGCTGGACCAGGCGTTGACCGCAACAGAAGTGAAGGACCTCGGCAACCAGATCGCCTCTTCCGCCAACACAACGATGAGCAAGGACCGCCCGATCGTCTCGGTCTCGATCACCTACAAGGGGCGCCCGATCCGCGCACAGGTCATCACCCCGCCTGCCGTGCTCTCGGCCATGTCGATCAGCCTTCGGTTCTTCTCAAGCCTGCCGCTTGACGGGATTGCGCTTGATTTCCTTTTTGGCAAGGAACGCAAGCTTGAAGAACTCCGCCTCGAGAAAACCCACGAACTGCGCGAAGTGGTGGCCGCGGGCGTGATCGACGATGCGCTGGCCTTTTGCGTCGACAACAAGCTTAACATGATCGTCTCTGGCGGCACCTCCACCGGCAAGACCGTGGCTGCACGCAAGATCCTCTCGCACGTGCCATCCGAGGAACGCATCGTCACCATCGAGGAAGCCGCCGAGCTTCTGCCGACCCAGCCCAATGCCGTGACCCTCATCGCCAATCGCGATGCGGAGTTCCAGACCGCCGATGTGCTGCTCACCGCAACGTTGCGCATGCGCCCCGACCGGATCATCCTGGGCGAGGTGCGCGGCAAGGAAGCCATGACCTTCCTCGAGGCGATCAACACTGGCCATGGCGGCTCAATGACCACGCTGCACGCAGAAACCCCGCAACTTGCCGTGCAGCGTCTGGCCATCGCCGCACTCAAGACCGAGATCCCGATGACCTATGCCGACATGATCCAGTACATCGAGAACTCCATCGACGTAATCATCCAGGCCGGTCGCCATGATGGCAAACGCGGCATCACCGAATTCTACCTCCCCGGCACCAATGAGATCGGAGCTTCCCAATGAAAACCTTTGAATACGATATCCTGTCCTTTCCGGTGAAGAAGCAAAAGGACTACGACGAGGTGCGACGTGCTTTGAATGAGCGCGGCGCGGAAGGGTGGGAGGTTATCACCGCCGAAGCCGGCGACTACGGCTACACCACTTTCTTGAAGCGTGAGACTGGTACAATGAAGGCGGCATCGGAATGACACGGGCTATCGCAGTCGCTGGCCTGCTCTTGATCTTTGGCACAACTGCTGGCGTAGCCGAGCGGAACCTGATCCCGACGCTCGACAACCACCCAAATGTTTGCCCAGACCAGCCACCTGAGCCGAAGTGGATGCAGAACATCAATGTGCGCGAATCCTATAAGCGCCTTTTAATCCAACAGATATATCGGGCTCAAAGCATGGAGCGCGTCGTAGAATCGCAAAACTGCGACTGTCCCACGCGGTATCCATCTTGGGCAGCAGCCGAACGCGTATACATCGAGCATTTCGCCGCATCTGAATACTGGGACATCGTGGAAGCGACTTCCGCATACCGACGCCAAGCAAATGAGCTTCGACGCGAAGCCATGCCTATCTGCGAAGCCACCGGAAACTGGTAGGTCTCCATGAGTGTCGTCACCTATTTCGTGGAAACCGCTGAAGGCTATCTCAATACCGCTGCCGAGACGCAATTCGGCGCGGTCGCCGCAACGGTCGGCACGTTGCTGGTTCTGGGAACAACACTAGTTGTCATTCTGGTCTTCATCAACATGATCTACCAGTATCGCGCCATGGACGGCCGAACTGCCTTTTGGCTGGCCGTGAAGGTCGGACTTATAGGGGTCTTCGCGGCCAACTGGGTCCAGTTCAATGCGCTTGCCTCAGCAATACTGAACGGAATTGACAGCATTGCCGGCGCCCTTGTGGCTTCTGTCGGCGGCGGATCACCTGGTCCGTCCGGTACCTTTGCAGAGGAATTTGACGAACTGATTGCAGCGCTAGGGGATTATCTGAATGCTGCGGGATCTGAGCTGAACTGGATGGCGGGTGCCTTGCTTGACACACTTGGGGTTCTGCTGCTCTCGATTCTTGGCGGGTTGGCGGCATTTATTGTTGTGGCGTCCCGGCTCATGATCGCTCTGCTAATTGGCATTGCGCCAGTGATGATCTTCTTGACCCTGTTCGAGGTGACCAAGGATTATTTCGCACGCTGGCTTTCGGCACTGATTTCCTTCGCGATATACCCGATCGTCGTTGCCGGCGTGTTCGCGACCATCACGGGTGTCTCGCGTGCGCTTCTTGCTAAGCTGGGCGACCCGGAAGGCGCCTCCAACATCGGTGCGCTCATTCCGTTCTTCATGATGGTGCTGATGGCAAAGGGATTCATCATAGCAACGCCATTCCTGGTTCGGGCGATTTCTGGAAACATCATGATGCCAGCACTCTCGGCCGGATTCGGGGGAAGCTATGCCTTTGCCCGAGGACTCGCAGGCAGCCAACAAGTCTACAACCGGTACGCCATCGGAGGTGCGACTGGCGCGGAATACGCAGCTCTGCGGGCGCGACAATTCTTTGGTGTGCAAGCGTTGCCAAGCCGACCCAATACTGCGGGAGGGCCAACCGCTGCTGCTCCCGGCGACGGGACCGGCGCAGGAGCCCGGATGCTGGCACAGCTTTCAAGGTTGGGACGCCTTGGCAAGCGGTGATGGCGCGAAACGAAGTGGACATCTGCGCATCCCATCAACGCAGCGGCGCAGGTTTTTAAAGCAGACCATAGTCATTAATGGAATTTTGGCGATGCCTATTGCGGGACACAACATGTTGTTGAAAGGCTATCCTCGATCAACTATGTTAAGAACAAAGCGTAAACTTGTTCGATTCGGTGGGAGGCGCGTCACTCAGGTTTTCCAAGCTAAGGAGCAGTACTGATGAGCGTCGAAACTTCGCATTTCAAAGTCGCCAATGGTGACATGAGCCTAATCAAAACACAGAGTGGCCGTTATATTCTCGTAGACATAAATATTAGTGCCTCTGCTGATGACAAAGATGAGGATGTGCCTGATGTTGGAGCACAGCTTCGCAAAGCGCTTGACCGTGACAGCGACGGACGTCTGTTTATCGATGCATTCTTGCTGACGCATCCGGACATGGATCACTGCTCTGGACTGCAGAACCATTTTCATCTCGGCAAAATTGAGGATTGGTCGCCCGAAGACGACAAGATCGTAATTCGCGAGATGTGGTCTTCCCCAATTGTTTTTAGACGTGCCAGCAGTACCAACAAGCTTTGCGCTGACGCAAAGGCTTGGGCGACAGAAGCGCGCCGGCGCGTTGAAATGTTCCGCCAGGACAAAGATATCGAAGACGGAAGCAGAATTTTGATCCTGAGCGAGGATGCGGACGGCAAGACGGATGATTTGGCCGACATTCTGATCAAAACGGGCGAGACATTTTCCGAGATTTGCGGCGTAGCAGATGACAGTTTCAAGGCGGTCTTGTTGGCTCCGCTGCCGGTCACGGACGATGAAGACGAAGAAGAGTTGCTCAGCAAGAACAACTCTAGTGTCATCACTCAGTTTACGCTTGCGAAAGATGATACCGAAAACGCCGCCCAGTACCTGTTTGGTGGTGACGCCGAAGTGGCGATTTGGGAGAAAATTTGGGCAGAGTATTCTGAAACTCCCGAGGTTCTTGCATATGATGTCTTGATCGCGCCCCATCATTGTTCCTGGCGGTCACTGTCGCACGACAGCTGGTCCAAAAAGGGAAAAGATGCGGTAGTTTCTGAAGATGCCCGATCAGCTCTTTCGCAAGCAAACGGCGGTGCAATAATCCTGGCGAGCAGTAAGAGTGTTATAGACGACGACAACGATCCGCCCTGTATCCGCGCAAAGGAAGAATATGAAGCCATTCTGAGCGAAGCGGAAATCAATGGGGAGTTCCGGTGTTTAGAGGACGAAAAAGGTGACAAGCCGCTAAAGATGGAAATCACCGAACATGGTCCAAAAGTCGCCTCCCTGAAAATGGCAGCCGCGATCTCTTCATCGTCCGCTCTTGGAGTCGAGGCACATGCTCATGGTTGTGGGTCAGACTTGGCATGAGTCAGCTGCATGGTAACCGTCGATAATCTTCTAGCCGTTCCCGTAGCCATTGCCCGTGCGATTCGCACACTGGACAAGCACCCTCAAGTAATCGGCATAGCTATTGCGTCGCGGGCTGATGACGATTGTCCGGTGGATGTGACTCTACAAATCAAAACGGAACTTCCATCTCGGTTTCGAGGCGAAAGCCCGTCGGGAGTACGACGTGTCGAGCCCGTCAAACTATCGTTTCCTGTCTCCTTCCCTCTGTTTGCACCGCGCCCGAGTTTACGGGACGACTTTGACCGGTCCCATCCTCACTTACAGCCAAGTGCGGCCGGTGCAGCGCCCGAACCGTGCCTCGTTTTCGGATCTCCACGTGAGCTAATTCAGTCCGGGGGCGGTATTCTTGCGCTTCTCCAGCAACTTCTGGACTGGCTCGATCGAGCAGCGATGCTGAAACTGAATGATCCAAAACATGGTTGGGAATTTGTTCGGCGTGACCACTTGAACGACCTTATTGTTGGAGATGCCTCGCAGATCCGGAGTGTAGTTAAACGTAGGTCCGGCGGGACTTGGCACCGTACGTGGGTTTTTGCGCAGATGGGTCAGTCCGACCCCTACTATCGAATCTGTCTAAAGGGCGATGAGCAGGTCAAAATTGATGAAAAGACACTGAAATCCCTTGGACAGGTCCCGAAAGGTGACAACGAATGGACGGGGTTTAGCCTCGGACTGATTGTCTGGCCCGGCAAGCATCCAAACGGAAAGCCAATCATCTGTGACCGCTATCTTCCAGAGACAGTAGGCAACGTTGCAGAGTTATACGAACGCGCTGAACTCTACGGCTGCGGCAAGATGCTGGCAGAGAGGATGAAGTGGCTGCGTTCGAAGCTCGACGGCTATACCATCAAAAAGGCGTTGCCAGTCACAGTGATATTGATCGCCCGCCGACCGTTCAATCTCATTGGCCAAGCCTCACCTCTTGAAATCTGCCCATATGTGATCGAATTCCAATCTGTGGATGATCTCAAGCCGACATCAAGTGCGATTGTCCGTTTGGCGGGCCACAGAGATTCGATCTCGATCGATGTCTTGAGAAGAACCTCGCATGGTGATCCCAGCTCGCAATGGCTTTCATGGTCCATGCTAGGTTGTGGAAGCTTAGGTTCGAAAATTGCGATGCATCTCGCGCGGTCCGGCCGTGCCCCGATATCGGTCATAGACAACGACACCATGGAACCGCACAACTACGCGCGACATTCCTGCTTGCCGTATTCTGCTGATTTGGATTCGATGTTCTACTCTTCCAAGGCTGGGGAATTTGCGCATGACGTCAGCAAACTTGCGCAGGAGACGGATGGGTATCGGATTGATGCCAACACTGTGCTGCGTACCAAAGAGCTTCGCAGAAAGCTGAAGCTCGAAAAATCCAAAGCACTATTGAACACTACCGCCTCTGCGGTTTTGCGGGAAACCCTGAGCTATACAGATTGGGCGAAGGGCAAGACACCACGGGTGATGGAAGCAAGCCTAATGGGTGATAGTGACATTGGTTTCTTCTCGGTGTCAGGCCAGAGCGCCAACCCCAGTAGCAGCGACCTGATGACCGAGTTTTATCACCATTTACGGAGCGACGACGCACTCCGATCTAAAGTGATGGGCCAAAGCGCTGACGAGATCATCATTGGTCAAGGTTGCTCGAGCTTCTCGATGATTGCCTCAGACACTCGGCTTTCTATGATGGCGGCTCCGCTCGCGAAGCTGACAAGCGACGTGCTTTCCGGCAGGTATGTGGATGAAAGTGGGCAATTCAACATTGGGCACCTGCAGGCCGATGGTCTTTCCCAGAATTGGGAAAGCCATAACGTTGAACCCTATACCATCGTAAAAGGACCCAAGATGGGCGCGCTTGAAACGCGGCTTGCCCGCCGGGTTACGATAGAAATTGACGCTGAAATTGCGCGCAAGCCGGGATCTGAAACCGGCGGTGTTTTGGTCGGGCGCTTCTCGGCCATCGGTAACGTCTTTCAAGTCGTAGATACGATTCCAGCTCCGCCCGATAGCAGATTTTCTAAAACGGAGTTTGTTCTGGGTACCGAAGGTTTGAGTGATCAGCTCGCACAATTATCCAAGTCTTCGGGAAACACTCTCTACGCGCTAGGAACGTGGCACAATCACCTTGCGTCCACTGGTCCCTCTACAACTGATTTCAGTACAGCGGCCAAGCTTGCAATTGGACAGCTGTTTCCCGTTCTGATGATTATCAGAACCCCAACTGGGTACCGTCAGCTTATCGCAGAGGCGGTGGACTTGTCCTCCGAACTCGGAGGAGACGAAAATGCCTAATTTTCATCGAAGAGTTCATGCAGATGGATAAGATGTTCGGTATGGACCGCTACGATAGGACTGCCCGTCTCAATCCGGCGCTTTTGACGCTGTTGCCCGCGCTCCTTTTTGTCTTTGTTTGGTTTCCAGCTGTTTGGACCCAATTGGGTACCATAGCTGCATTTGTCGTCACTTGCGGGGTCCTGTTCGCGTTGACGCGGTTGGCGCGTAAGTTTGGTCAAAATGTTGAGCGCAAAATGGGCAGCCGAGTTGGACGTCTGCATACTGCGTCTTTGCTTTCCCTTTCCGATGATCGTTTACCCAAGACCATGAAGACGAGGTGTCGCTCATACATTGAGAAACATAGCAAGATTATCTTGCCGAGTTTAGTTGATGAGACCCAGGACCCAAAGAACGCTCAGGATGACCGCTTGCTAGCAGTACGTTGGTTGCTTGAGCACACCCGCCCGCAATCAGAAGCAAGCCTTCTGTTGAATGAGAACATTGCGTATGGGTTCGCGCGCAATTTGCTCGGATTGAAACCATTGGGCATTGCAATCACCACCACGGTGGCTCTTGGAAGTGCATATTTCTTATATGATCTCGAGAGCGGGTCGACTGCGTTCGTTCTCGGGGCACTGCTTTGCGGAGCCGCAATTATTGGGCTTTTGATGTGGGTATTTTTGGTGACGAAGAGCTCTGTAGAACACGCGTCTCAGGTCTATGCCGAAAAAATTCTGTCGCTGTGCTTAGAACACTGAGCGAATGCGACACGACAGACCTAAATATGCGGCTGCAAACTTCCTGAACGCGCCCGCCACCCTATCGAGCAACCAGCTTTGCGCCGCCATCCCCCTCTTGCAGCATCGCTTCCATGTCGTCCAAGCCATCGACTGCAGAGCGCATCTGCGCCTCATCAGCTACGCTCGCTGCTTCAGAATCCGCGACGCCGCTGCCAAAATCCATCTCCATCTGGCGCTGTTCCTCGGCGATGACGGCTTGAACGACAGGCGCGGTCTTCTTTGGAGCGGCGTCGGCTTGGCCTGACGGTTGACCATCGCCAGCCTGGCTCGCCCTCTCCACATCGGCTTCTGTTCCCCCTGGCCCATCCGACGGCGGCGTCATCGGCATGGCGCGCACACTCAGCGGCAGCGTGCCCTGCGATCCCCCTCCCCCCGGCTTCGGAAACGGCAGCTCCCCCGTCTGTGCCGCATGGATCGCCTTGAACAGCCGGTCGTCAAAATATTGGATCCGCTTGGCCCGGACAGGCATTTGCGCGTCGATCACCATGACGATCTCGTCGAGCGGCAGACGGCGCGCCTCATCTTCAGGGAGCAATGAGCTTTCTTCGGTCCGTATGGATTGGCTGCGCCCTTCAAAAGGGTTCTTGCCGATGGACTGGGAGCGCGTGATGACGGTCTTCGTGGTCTTGCCGACCGCCTTACTCAGCTCCTCGACAGTCTTTTCATCTGACGGCGTCAGGTAAAGCTTCACGCCCGCGTTGCCCTGCAGGGCGCGGCGGGTGTTCTCGCCGTAGATTTCATCGAGGGCGGGGATGGTTTGGGTGACCACGGCCAAATGGCCGCGATAGGTACGCAGGGTCTCGATGCTCTCGACCACGATGGGCATCTTGCCGAGACGGTTGAACTCGTCGAGCATGATCATCACTGGCCACGGCTCGTCTGGCCCGGGATCCTTTTCCTGCATGGCCGAGAGCAGATCGGAGAAAAACAGCCGGATCAGCGGCGCGAGCGGCTTCACCATCAGCGGCTGGACCACGAGATAGACCGAAAAGGGCTTTTTCCGGATCGTGCGGAAATCAAAATCCGAGACGCTTGTCGCCTCATCGATGGCCGGGTTCTGCCACTGGTCCAGCCCCGAGGTCATCAGGAGCGAGACGTAAGAGGTCAGCGTGTCGTTGTTGGTCGAGGCCAGCCGCGTGAAGATCAGCTTGGCGGCCCTGTTATCCACCTCGTGGCCGCGCGCGAAGTATTCCTTCTGCTTGTTCCCACCCGAGGCCGCGATGCGATAGATCTCGCCCAAGGTGGGGCGCTTGCGCTGGAAGGCCAGCAGGCCTGCTGCCACAAAGAGATCGATCCCGCCCTTGAGGAGGCCTTGCACCCGGTCGTTGTCGCTCTGCAGGAAGAGCGTCGCCAGGAGCTGCAATTCCATCTGCTGGCGGGCAGGATCTTTCAGCTCGAAGATGCGCAGGAGCGGATTGTAGCGATGCGTGCGCTTGTCCTCCCAATCGGTGGGGGCAAAGCGATAGACCTTGTCGCCCTGGGCTGCGCGGTGGCGGGACGTGGCCTCGAAACACTCGCCCTTCACATCGAGCGTCACGGCGGAGCCTTGCCAGGTCAGCAGGTTCGGAATGACAAAGCCCGTGGTCTTGCCGCGGCCGGTGGGGGCCACGATCAGCGCATGCGGGAAGACCTTGGAGCAGATGTACCTGGCGCGGGAGCCCGGCGGCCCCAGTTTGCCGAGGATGAACCCGGTCCCGGGTGCCCCGAAGAAACCATTGGCCTTCATCTCGCGCGCGGTCTGCCAATGGGTCTGGCCAAAGCGTGTCAGAGCGGACCCCGACAGGGCGAGGCTCAGCATCAGGCCGGCGGCGGCGAAGCTGCCGATGATCAGGTGAATAAGTTGGGCGTCCTCCGGGCGGCGGTCCAGGATCGCCAGATAGTTCTGCGCGATATAGGCAAAGTCGATCTCGGCCCCGAAGCCGAGATCCTGGTAGGTCAGCACCGCCGAGGCGATCGTATAGCCCATGGCCCCGGTCACCAGCGTCACAAGCAGGACGCCCGTGGCGATCCGCGCTTTTCCCATGGGCGCGCTCAATGGACCTGACCCCGCTCGGTCTCGCCATCCACGTCTGTCGCGCGGTGTTTTTCGTATTCGGTGTCGGCAAGATCATCGACCACCTGGCGCAAGGCCTCCGTGTTGGCCGTCGCGGCATCGGATTGCAGATAGACCTTGGCGACATAGAGCCGGTCGAGGCGGTCCTCGAGAACCTTCTCCAGCGCATCGGCATCGCCGGATGTGAGCCTCTCAAGTTGACGGTCATCCAGCACCCGCGCGATCTCGCCCCGGAAAGCGTCCCGCTCCGCCTCGGTCTCGAAGGGCGCGGACAACTCCCCCGCCCGCTCATGGTCCAGAACACGCGCAATCTCGTCTGCAAGGCGGTCGGCACGGTCAGACTGCGGCGCAGTTTCACCGCGGGCTGCGAGGAGTGCGTCGCGCGTGCCAGACCCAAGCCCCCCGCGCAACTCGTTTTCGCGGCGGACCTGGTTGATGGCCTCCGTGTCGCGGATCTCGAAGACGGCCGCATAGGTCGCGCCAAGCCCGCGGGCGAGGTGGGACGGCATGTCCGGATAGCGCTCCCTGAATTCATCCGTGACAGCATCTGCAACGGGCGTGCGGACGTCGCGTCCCTCCATGATGCGGTCGACCTCGCGGGTGATCTCGCTGGCGCGGGCCGCATCGGTGATGGTCTCCCTGTAGGGCTCAGACCGGTCGATCACATCGCCGGGACGTGCGAGCAAGTCCGGGTGTGCTGCGAGATACGCGCGCTGCTCCGTCTCGATCCGGCGCTCCGCCCGGGAGACCACCTCCCAATCCCGGTCCTCGATCTGCTGCGCTGTCAGGCCGTCTGCGCGCATCTCCATACGGATTGTCCCTTCCATCGCCCGGACTGCGTCCCGGTGATAATGGAACCGCTCGCTGTCCGCTTCCGCTTCCATGACACCATCCCGGCGCAGCACCTTCTCCTGTTCCAGCATCGTGCCAAGCTCGACATGCACATCGTTGAGAATGTCGCGCGCCTGTTCCAGATCGGCGCGGCGCTCGAGGTTGAGATCCCGCGCTTCGGCCACTTTGGAGAGATCATTGGCGATCCATTGATGCTCGAGCGCTGCATTTGAGGCGCCCGTCTCGATCCGGGCCACCACTTCCGATGTGTTGATCCCGGTGCCCCGTAGTGCCGCGTCAATGCGCGATCTCAGGTCGGGCTCGGCCAGTCGCTCGCGCTGGCTGGCGTCAATATTGGCTTCGGAATAGATACCGCCCTCCGAGGGGGTCTCTGACAGCGTGGATGATCGCAAACCGAGAGGCTGCATGTGCTGGACCTGCGTCTGGATCTCGATGAGACGTTTTTCCAGCACGGGACGTTCCGCGTCAGACTTCTCGGCGATCATGCCCTGCACCCGCGCGAGCTTTTCCGCATAGAGGCTTCTCAGATCCTCAAAACTTTGATCCTCGGCCATATACACATCTCCTGTTCGGTCCACCTGCCCGCCATGCGCCAGCACCTCACCCGCGCGGAAGAGGGCCGCGGCGATGTCTTCGCGGGCCCCGCGGACCTCGGAGGTCTCCCGGGAGGCCTCCACGGCAAGCGAATGGTAGACGGTTCTGGTGTTGGCGATCTCCGCCAGCGTCCGGGTCAAGTCGGTCCCCACGCGTTCCCGCTCGCGGGGCGCGCGACCCTCTTCTTTCGCCGCATAAACCTCGCGGGTAGGGGCTGGGTAATGCACAACCCCGCGATCGACCCGGCGCGTGGCCTCCAGGCGCACGCCGTACTTCTCCGCCTCCTCGACCATGGCGAGGCGGAAGTCGTCATAGTTGAAGCGGTGGTTGCGCCCCAGAAAGAAGAACTCGCCTTCCTGCGAGCGGCGGTTCAGCACCAGATGCGCATGCGGGTGATCGCGGTCCTCATGCACCGCGATGATGTAGTCGAAATGCCCCTTATCAGTCTGGAAGAACCGCTCGGCCACATCCGTCGCGATGTCGCGCACATCCTCCCCACGCGTGCCGATGGGGAAGGACATGAGCATATGGGTGGTCTGCCCAAGCTTCGGCTTGAAGCCCGCATCCCACCGCTTGGCAAAGCGCTCGGTCAGATCCTTGATGTCACCCGCCTCGAGCTTCGCCTTGCCATCCAGAAACCCGCTCGAGTCCACGATATGGGTGGACTTGGTGGTGAGGTAATCGAGCTGGTTTGCGAGCTGCGATTTGGTATGTGTGCCCCCGCCCCGGATCGCCTTGAAGACTGCTGGCCGATGCCCTGCTGCCGCGCGGGTAAGCTGGGTCTGCTTGGCCACATGCAGCCCTTGCATCGAGCCCCGAACGCGGCTCCAGCCATCCCGAAAGACCTCGCCCGTGACGGCATGGACGGCATCATTCAGCCGCATGGGCAAACTCCCTCAGCGCGACCGTGGCCTCCAGCTGCATCGCGTCCCGACGACGGCGCAGAAGCAGATCGATCTCGTCAGCAGAATCCAGGATGAACCGCGCCAGCCCGCGCATCTGCGCGAGGCGCAATTCGGTGAGCTCCGAGCCGGCCCCCTGCCCTTGCCGATTGGCCTGCGTCATCTGCTTGGCAATCTGCGCGACCCCATTGCCGACCTCGTGCAGCGAGGCGCGGTAGCGCGCCATCTCTGCTGCCATCTGCGCGTCCGGGACAAACACGCCGCCTGCCGCCTGAATGAGCCGCCGCAGCCCCTCGGCCCGGCTCTCGATCCCGGCTTCGGCCAACACCTCGTCGAGCGCCGCAAGCTCCGCAGCCGTAACCTTCACACTTACCGCTAAGACCGGGATGGCTGCATCCGTCTGGCGCTCGGCATCAGCTTTGAGCGTGTACTGAATCGCCCGCACCGACACGCCAAACCGTTCCGCCAGCACTGAAGTGGAAATGCCTTCCGCAGCTTCGCGAACGATCTCCAGGCGGTCCGCATCTGTGAGACGTTTTGAGCGCGACATGCGAAGAAAGACCCCCTATTTCCTGCCACCTTCCACCAAGGCTGCCCCTACCTTACGATAATATACTAAACTGTCAATTATATACTTACGTCGCATTCAGGCTCAGGCAGCCTTGGTGTCCGCTTCGCGCCGCGGCCCGCAGGGACGCGGCTCTGCCGCCCTCACCATCGGGCGACCCACCTGTCCTAGGGGTCCCCTTCCCCAGCACCGCCCGAGGGTCTGGCCGAACGCCAAGTGTTCGGACGGAACCGCGGGCGGGCGCAAACCCCACCGACAGGGCGGACAGGCAGGGTCAAGGCGGGTCAGATTTGGCTTGCCAAATCTCTGCCGCAAAAACCGGGAGGCCCTGGCCGATAGGTTTTTGTGGATGGCCCCCTTGAGGCTGACTGGCCGGTCTGTCGCGGCCTGATCATTCCGGGGGGAGTGCGTCCGTTGAACGCGCAGGGACCGGCATCCCTGGAACAGGGATCGGGCCGCCCCAAGATCGTCCTGGGGCGGCCCATCCTCGTCAGAGGATTTATTCCTGCGGTTCCTTCGAACTCGGCGGGAACATCACCAGCTCCGAGACCGCGACCGGGAAGTCGAGCTTGAGGCTGAAGAACTCCGAGCCGTCCCCGTTGCGGGTGTTGCGGAACATCGCGCCGACGCGCTGAAAACGGGTGCGCTCCTGGCCATCGGTATCGGTGAACTTGACGGGGACGGTGGCGACGTAGTGGTTGGTCATTTGGGTATCTCCTTGTTGCGATGGGGATCACCCGGCACGGGGGCAAGAGGCCCGGTCGCAAGCGCAAATGCGGAGGGTCCGCGGCTCCGCCGTGGAAGCCGTATTTGTGCTTGCCGAAGCGTGAGCTGAGGGCACGAACGGGCCGACCCCGTGCGATCCACATCTATGAGCAGAAAGGAGTGATCCGGATGACCCTTGCCATCACGCAGCCGCCACCATCCGCGTCCGCGTCCCACCGAGCCTGGCCGGGGTGCTGACGGAGCCCGCCCGCGTGGATGCGATGTTCCGAAACACGCCCCGAGGAACGTGCAGGTGTTCAGCTTCATATGCGACGTCTCGACCCCTCGCGTCTTGCGATGCTGACGATGTGCGTGAGGTGCGCACCATCCCCAGCCCGCACCGATGCGGATGGGCCGCACTCTGACGGACCGGGTAGAGGGATGGCAGTGCCGGCCGCCGCAGACTGCCGATCACGCATGACCGATCGCACGCGCCATGAGACATGACGAAAGGGCCGCGCCAAGCGCGACCCCCTCTCTTCAATCCTGCGACGCCTTCTTCGCCGGGTCAGCAACCCGCATGACCGTCAAGCCTTTCGCTTCCGCCTTCTGCCCGAGGTTCAGCGCGACCCCGTTGCCGCCGAAGAGAACAACCCCCGTCGCCGCGAACTTGTCGTCCAGCATTTCGTCGTTGCACTTGAACGGTGCCGCCCGCCCATGCGCGGACCAGCGAGGATCGAAGCGCGCCTGCGCGACCCCGCGTGCCCGGGCCCACCGAGCCGCAATCATCTCTGCCCCGTGCTTGCCACCCTTGTGGCAGAGGAAGATCTCCTGGTTGCGGTTCTGCTTGATCCGTTCGCGAACCTTGTCGAGCGTGTTGAAGATCACATCGACATCTGCCCAGTCGGTGGCTCCTGAGACGATCAGGGGAACCCCCTCGACTTTCGACTTCTCGGCGGTTTCACGGTCGTGCTGCTCCAGGAGCTGCCGCGCCTCGAAGACCGCCCCGGTCTCCTGCGCCCGGACGCTTGCGCGCGACCCGGCTGCCGGGATGAAGGCGTGGCCCGTTTCGACCTCGTAGCATTCCGCCGCTGCCTCGCTCATCACCTCGATGGCGCTCACAATCTCGCGCAGCTGCAGAAAGCGCGCCTGCGCCTCTTCGAGCGCGGTCTCGGCGATTTCCGATCCGTCGTGGGATTTTGCCAGCGCGCCGATCTTGTCGGCGGTGCGGTCGACCTCCTTGCCAAGCGCCACCTTGCGGCGCTGCAGGATCGTGGCGAGCCCATGGGCCAGCGGTTCGATTTCCGCTTCAAGCCTGGTCCCGCGCAACTGCCCGAGCAAAGCCTCGAAGCTCTCGCGGATGATGTGGTCGGTCAGGATGTGATCTTCCGGGATCGGCAGCTGCGCGTCCTTCTCGGTCAGCCCGAAAAGTTCGATCGTCTCGTAGGTGTTTGCAGTGTCGTAAGCCATGTCTGGTCTCCAGTGTTCGGTTGAGGAGCCACCACGTGAGTGTGGGGGCATGGCCGAATGCCTGGTTTCCGAATCTGCCCGGGTCAGGGACGGCGCAGCCGCCGGCTTGCCGGGCGCAAAAGTTTTCCGCGCGCAACACCCGACACATGCGCGCGCTCACGCACGGGTTCACCCCAAGCCACCGGCCCCGCCCTCGCCGAAAAGTTTTGCGATCCTTGACGCGGGCTGATTTGGGGGCCATCCGGAGGATATGCTTCCACGCTCATGTGTGTGTGTTTTGACGGTAGGTTTGCCCGACCCGAGCAGGCAAACGGCCCGACCGGACGCGGGAGACGGATGGAGCGGCGGGATCGTTTTGCCCCGCAAAACAGACCAGAGCGCAATCCGGCGGAGCGGCCGGGGAGGGACGTGCTCGCGAGGCGGGCAAACCGGGGGCCTGGGTGCGACGCCGCGGTGAGGCCGCATGGCCGAATGCGCGACGGACCGAAGGGCCGTTCTCCCCTGCGACACGCGAAGCCGAGCGGGGGAGGCCGCAAGGCAAGCATCCAAGTCGATGCTCGAGAGCACAAAACCGACACACTCTGCTTCCAAACAGCGCAAATTGTCTGGTCTGCTGAGGAGTTCGAATGTAGAAAAGACCTTAGTATCATTGAAAATGATCATTCAGAAAGAGCAACTCGACCTTGGCTTCCGCCCAACAACTCATCGGTCTCGTCAAGAGCCACGCAGAAGGGGACGCTGATCGTTTTTACGATCTGGCGATGCAACTCTCTGCGGCTGAAGAGCAGAAGGGACATACCCGTCTGGCTGAACAGTTGCGACAATGGGCCGAAGCGGGACAGAAGCCGCCTTCGAAGCGAACCCCTGCGATCACTCCTATCGCAACACCCCGCGGTGATCTGGCGGAGTTCCTTGCCGCGTCCTATCCGACCGAGCGCCTCGTCGATGTCATCTTGCCAGACAGGATTGAGAGCGAACTCGCGCATCTCGTTGTAGAGACACGAATGCGCGAAAAGCTCGAGGCGAAAGGGTTGAAGCCACGGCGGCGCGTTCTCCTCTCCGGTCCTCCCGGAACCGGCAAGACCCTGAGTGCTTCAGCGCTTGCCGGTGAGCTGCAGTACCCTCTCTTTTCGGTCATGCTCCACGGACTGATCACAAAATTCATGGGTGAAACAGCGCAGAAGCTGAAGATGATATTCGATGCCGTCAAGACGACGCGCGGTATCTATCTCTTCGACGAAATCGACGCTTTGGCCGCGGCCCGGGGCGGTGAGAACGATGTCGGTGAGGCCCGGCGGGTTCTGAACTCGTTCCTGCAATTCCTGGATGAGGATACCGGGCCTTCGATCGTCATTGCCACTACAAACCTGCCGGGAATTCTTGACCGCGCTGTGCTGCGCCGCTTTGATCTTGTTTTGCCATATGTCATGCCCGATGGCCCTGCCATTCGGCAGGCGCTCGAACGCCGTTTGATCGGCTTCTCACTCGCTCGCATGGGATGGAAACGGGTTATAGACGTTGCCACAGGCCTCTCAACGGCCGATGTTGTGGCAGCGGCGGAAGATGCCGCTCGACGTGCTGTTCTGAATGATACCGACAAGATTGCGACACAGGATTTGCTTGATGCCCTCGAACGCCGACGGTCGCTCCAAGAACTAGGGACCGATGACAATGGCACGAGACCTTCGGCACTTCCACCTTCGCAATCTCGGACAACCTCGCCCGTTCCAAGCAAAGGGCGGGGGCGGGTCCAAAAGACCAAGTGATGTCCCCAATCGCGCGGCGCACGCCCAAGCATTGCTTCAGGCCATCGACGCGCTGCCAGATATTCCAGCAGCCGAACTTCCCGGCGTCTATCTGGAAGTACGCTCGCGTATCGACGAGCGCCTGAAGAAAGGCAGCCTCGACGCTAGTGGCCTGACTCTCCTTCGCGTCGCCGAGACCCCTGATCCCGGTGGCACCGAAGAGCGCGCGACGGTGTTTGCGACAGCCAAGGGTATTGAAAAGCTGCGCAAGAAGGTCGAGCAGTTTCGGACGGAAGACACACCCGACCGGGAAAAGGATGGTGAATTCATCCCAGGCCGTCCGAAGAACGCGGATCTGGTGCAGAGCGTCGCTGCCATCACGGAAGCGGGATTGCGTGCCCTCTGGCGCAGCCCTTCAGGCAAATTTCCAGCAGCGGATGTTGCGACCATCTGGGAGGTTTGGCTCGAGCCTCAAATGACCGAAGGTTTCGTCGCGGCCGCACCAAACTATGGCGTTACCGTGGGAGCAGATCGGCTGGAGTTTCCCGAAGATATCGTTGTGATCGTAGAGGCCGATCGCAATCAGCTCGCCCAAGCCGTCCGCCGACTAGGCGGCGTGCGCGCCCTTGCTGCTCCCACCATCACAGCGGATTTCTTCGACGGCTTGCCGGTGGCAGAACAGGCGCAGTGGGTCGACGAACTCGCGGGTCGTACGACCTACACTGACAATCCCGATCCTAGCTACGTCACGCTTTTGGATACCGGTGTCAGTCGCGCGCATCCTCTCATTCAGCCGGCGCTCAGCGTGGATGACCGACATGCCGCCAACCCGGCCTGGGGGCTGGAGGATGTGAAGGGCCATGGCACGCAGATGGGAGGACTGGCGCTCTTTGGAGACCTGACGCCGAAACTGCACCAGGCGAATCCGGTTTCTGTCGTGAACCGTCTGGAATCCGTGAAGCTGCTGCCTGATGCAGGGATGAACCCGCATCATCTCCTCGGCGCGGTTACCAGGCAGGCGATCAATACAGTAGAACAGGTCGGCCCCCGGCGCCGGACCTTCACCATGACCACGACGACGGGTGAGGACACCCCGCATGACGGCGCGCCGACGTCCTGGTCGACGGAGGTCGATCAGCTCGCCGCCGGTGTTTCAGGTGAGGTGAAACAACAACGCTTGGTGCTTGTCTCCGCAGGGAATACCGACAACTTCACCTTTGGTGCCGGAAACTACCTGGACCGATGCGATCACGAAGACAACGAAATCGAGTCGCCTGCCCAAGCGTGGAATGTTCTGTCTGTTGGGGCCTTTACAGAGAAGACCGTACTGCCAGACGGAGAGCCGGCCCAGGCGCTTGCACCATTCGGCGATCTATCGCCAGCTTCGAGAACTGCATCGTGGTCGTCCCATTGGCCGAACAAGCCGGACGTCGTCCTTGAGGGTGGAAACTGGGCGCTAAGTGCCATGCCACCGCCAATGCGGCATGGATGGTTATCGCTGCTTTCGACTCACCACAATTACCCAGTCCGATCCTTCACATTCACCTTCGATACCAGCGCGGCGACCGCGCTTGCCGCGAAGGATGTAACGGAACTCTGGTCGGACTATCCGACGCTTTGGCCCGAGACAGTGCGTGGTCTCTACGTGTCGTCAGCGCGGTGGACGCAGCAGATGCGTGCGCATCTGCCGGCCCAGCCAAACAAGGGTCACTTCACGCCCCTTTTTCAGCGCTATGGGTATGGTGTGCCGGACATGGCGCGTGCCCGCCGCAGCGCGTCGAACGCGCTGACCCTCATCGTGGAAGATACGATTACGCCGTACGGGATTTCAGAGAAGACCGGCGGTGATGTCCACAATGAAATGAAGCTGTTCGCCCTTCCCTGGCCCGTTGAGGCTTTGCGCGCGCTCGGCAATGCCGATGTGACCTTGCGGGTGGCACTCAGTAGCTTTATCGCTCCGAACCCGTCCGAAGCCTCGCGCGGCGTTCGGTATCGCTACGCGTCCCACAACTTACGTTTCCAACTCAATCGCGCTGGCGAGAACGAAGCCCAATTTCTGGCCCGGATCAGCAAGGCGGCCGAACAGCCCGATGGTCCTGCAAGCGACGAAGATGATCTTTGGGACTTCGGTAGCAATCGGCGCCATGTCGGGTCGCTCCATATAGATCAGCTGACATGCAGGGCTTCAGATCTGGCGCGGCGCAACTTGCTGGCTGTTCACCCAGTCACCGGTTGGTGGAAGTCGAAAAAGCTTCTCGCTGAGAGTTTGCCTTCCGTACGCTACGCACTGATTGTGGAAATCGACGCAGCAGAGTTGGACACCGAGCTCTACGCCGAGGTTCAAGTTGCTGTTGACGCATTGATTGCCGCTCAAGCAGTTGTACAAGTCTGACTTTAATCGAAACTCCGCGCGGCACTTCCGATCTAGCAGTCTCATCTACACCGGAACGCCATATGAAGTGGCAGTTCGATCGCTCTATTGAAGCAAGCACAGCAAAAGGGGAACCGTGAACCCACGGCTCCCCTTGCAGTTCAGATGTTCAAGCCTCGTACCAAGGTCACGCGACCAGCGAGAGCCCCGTGCCCGCGTCCTGCGGTTGCTCACCGCTGTCGATGAACGGGATGATCGAGAAAGTCTGGCCACCGCGCTGTTCTTCGTTCTGGACGGCGTTGACACGCAGGTCGCCATCGGGCGTGTTGATCAGCAGCGAAAGGTAGTCATTGCCCGTGCGGCTGCTCTTGGCCATCCACGCCGAGCCAACGCGGATCGGTGTGCCCCGGGGCGAGCTGACCTCGATGCGGTAGTCAGGGTGGGTCTCCTCGGTCTTGTAGCTGTTCTCGATCAGCATGAACTCCAGATCGAACATCATATTGGCGATGTAGCCGGTGAAGGCGTTGTCAGCGTCCATGGCGGTGAGCTCGCCCGAGATCGAGCCGGATTTCATCAGACCGTTCGAGACCAACGGGATGATCTCGAATTCGCCGCTCTGGGCCGCGCGCGCCTCTTTCGTCTGCACCGCGTTGACCCGGAACGGGCCGAGGCCCACATCGATCTGCATGGAGATGTAGGGGTTACCGCTGGTATTGCCGGTCTCGTTCCAGGCTGTGCCGATGCGCACCTTGCGGCCCGACTTGTTGACCGCGGTTACATCAAAATCCGGGCTGCGTTCGGACATCTTGGCCCGTGCCTCGAGCTGGATGGCAATGTCAAAGCGCGTCGAATGGATCATGCCGGTGTATTCGGCGGCTGCGGTCTCGACGTTGCGGGTGAGGGTTCCTGCGAACATGGGATGGTTCCTTTTGGATTGGCCGGTGCCTGACGTCCTTGCCAGCGCATCCGGGATTGCTTTCTCGACCCCTTGAGGGATCACAAATCAGAAAGCTTGCTTTCCCTTTATGCCCCGCCCCCAGCTTCGCGATGCCGTCTGAGTAGGTGTGCCGCCGCGCCCCCGGGTGCTGCGCCCCTCTCCTGCCCGTCTGATCTTGATTGGCGGCCCGGATTTTCCGCAGCGTCCTTCGATTGCGCGATGAAGAACTCCGCCTCTTTGCCATTCAACCGTTGCCCTTCCCAGTCGGTCAGACCGATGCAGCTGCCGTTCGGCAGAAAGCTGATCAGGTACTGACCGAGCCGATCCTTTTGGACAACGTAGCCGGTATTGGCCCAGTGCACGGTCTGGCCGGCATCGACGGCCGCCTTGATGTCATCGAGTGTCATGCGAACCTCCTTACGAAGAATGGTGGGGAAACGACGCAGGAAGCCCGGTCATCGAACCGGGCTTCACTGCAGCATTTGTTTGGCAAACGGCCGAGGCTGTCAGGCACCTTGCGTGGCTTGTGTCGCGCGCGCCGCCATCCAATCCTTCAAGCCAAGAACTGTTCTGCCGGCGGCGACGTCGGAGGCCCAGGCAACCCTTGGGTCGCCGCAGGGCTCGGAGCCGACATGCCGGTCGATGTGGCCATTGGCCACCCATGGCTCGGGCTGGATCCGACGCAGCCAGTCCGCCATGCTCGGGATGCGGCCTTGGCAATCTTCACGGACATGCTGCTCACCGATCCAGCGCACGGGAATGTCCCGACCCGCGCTATTGGTCAGGGTCAGGCCGAAGACACGTTCGGATTCGAACAGGCCTTGGGAATGATGACGCAAGGCGCGGTGCGTGAAGAGCGCGAGGTGCTCTTTCGAGGCGTCGAACCATTCGTGCACGGCCTGATAGTCAGACGGCACCCCGCCGAATTTCCGGGCAGAGCTTTCAGCGTGATGAAGCGGATGTGCCATCTCACAGTCCCTCGTCATGGCTGTGCGAGCATTCAACGTAGCGGTCCGCATGATCGAGCGTGATGCTGTCGTCGCGCAAGTCCCAGGTCAGCGTGCCATAGCCGCCTTCGTTGTTCTCGAACCCAGGGTGATGGTGATAGGCGAGCGACCAGGCGAAGTCGCCAACCTCTGTGGCAAGCGCCTCCGACAGTTGGACCTCTGCAGGCTGCACCGTCACATCCTCGACATTGCCGGAGTCGCCATAGCCTTCGTATTCGGCAGTGACCCCGCTGATGCCAAGCGCACGTAGTTGCGCGAGCAGCTCCGTTCGGGATGCCTTCAAGGTGGTTTCGCGCTCTGCACGCCACTGAGCCGCCATTGCGGCATAGTCGATCTGGGGATTGGTCATGGGACTGTCCTCTTGTCTGCAATTGGGGGGCCGGGTGTGGCATTGGTCAGCGCGCGCCCGGAAAGCGCAGCCCGGGCAAACCCCGATCCGCGACGCCCGACCCAAAGCCCGCTTTGACTTTTCAGGCGGCTTGTTCTGACGTCATGGCGGCTTCCTGCCCCACGATCCGGGCCAGAATGCTTCCCGTGTCGATCCCGTCCCCATGCGGCAGGAACACCCGCAGCTGGAAGGCGATGATCTCCGTGAAACACCCCATTGCCTTGAGGCCATCAATCATGCCCCGATCCGCGCCGCCCAGCTCGAGGCGCATCTCGCCTGCGACACGGCGACGGGTCAGGGTCAGACCCCGGCCCAGATCGACAGGCGCGGTGGTGCCGAGGGCGGCGGTCAACATCTCCTGCGGTGTTTGCGGGTTGGAGACGAGGAAGCGGGCGCGCAGCGCGGCCGCCCCTTCCTCGCTCAGCGTGCGCCCGATCATGGCGGTCGCCCCATCGGGCGTGACCCGGTAGATGCGCTCATTGGTGGTCGGAATATCCTTCCAGATCGGCAGCAGCAGCCCGGTCAGCAGGTAGAGCTTGGTCGTGGTGGTTTTTGGCAGGGACGCAGCCTCGGCATCCCAAAGACGTGCGAACTCAGGCCTGTCGATCTCTTCCCAAGCCGAGGACTCAAACCGTGCCTCTTCGAGATAGCTCGACCCGTTTGGCCGCACCGCCTTGCGCATCAGCGTGACGATGTCCTCGTCATACATCTGCATGGGCCGCGCCGAGATGAGCGCCGCGCGACCGGAGGCGCGGTTAACCATCGGCAGCTTGTCGGGATTGCGCGATATGGCCTCTTTGGCGCCCAGGACATACACTGGGTCCGTCACCTCAAGTCCGATGATCCGCGTCACGGCGCCGGATTTCGGGCAGGTCCAGAGATCCTCTGTGGAGACCTGTTCGATCCTCTCGCCGCGCATGGTTTCGACGCCGAGATCGAGCGTGCCCGCCGCCCGCGCGCGTTCGGTCTGATCAGCGATCCGGCGCATGAACTCGGCAAAGAGCGCGTTCTGCATGTGGATGGGAAGGGCCAGAACCCGGTTCAGAAACCGCTGGATCGGGGGAAGCTCCTCAAGGAGCACCCCGTCCTTGTCGATCAGCCGCAGGGCCGTCCAGTCGGTGAAGCTCTCGTAGCTCATCGCCTCAGCGCGCCCGGCGGCAAGATCGGCGAAATACCCACGCAGCGCCGCCCGTGCGATCGGGCTTTCGAGATTGTCCTCCTCGCGGAACATGCCCTGCGAGCCGGTCTCGCGCTGACCCTTGGTCAAGGCCCCCAGCTGGTCGAGGCGTTTGGCGATCGTCGAGGTGAAGCGTTTCTCGCCATGCACATCCGAGGTGCAGACCCGGAAGAAGGGCGCGCTGACCTGAGCCGAGCGATGCGTGCGGCCCAGCCCCTGGATGGCCGCATCGGCGCGCCAGCCGGGCTCCAACAGGTAGTGCCGGCGCCGTTTCTGGTTCTTCGCCGTTTGCGCCGCGTGATAGGACCGGCCCGTCCCGCCCGCGTCAGAAAAGATTAGGATAACCTTTTCGCCGTCCATGAAGGCTTGGGTTTCGGATGAATTGCTGCTGGCGGCGCGCTTTTCGATGAAGAGATGACCATCCTCGGCCTTGAGGGGCCGGATGGACCGCCCTGTGACTTCTGCCACGGCCTCGTCGCCAAAGGCCCAGAGGATCTGATCCAGCGCCGAGGGGATCGGGGCGAGCGTCATCAACTCCATCATGGCCGCATCGCGCAGGGCGAGCGCCTCGCGCGAGACAACGAGCGCCCCGGTCTCATCCCGCAAGGGTTCCGCCACCATGTTGCCGTCAATCTCCACGAGCCTTTGCGCATGAATCGGGAAGGCCTGTTCGAGGTATCCCAGCGCGTAGTCGCGCGGCGTCAGCGCACCCTCGACCAGCTCGTCCTCCGGGTCCATTGTCTCAAGCCGGCGTTTCAGCAGACTCTCACCCGTCGAGACCACCTGGATGACGCAAGCCTTACCCGCTGCCAGATCGTCCTTGATCGCGCGGATGATGGTCGGGGCTTTCATGCCCATCAGGAGATGGTTGAAGAAGCGCTGTTTCGTGCTCTCGAAGCGGGACTTGGCCGAGGCGCGTGCGGCCGACGCATTGGTCTCGCCCGAGGCGTCGTTGACGCCGGTCGCCGTCAGCGCGGCTTCGAGATTGTGGTGGATGGTGCGAAACGCTCCAGCGTAGGCGTCATAGACCTCGATCTGGGCCGGGGTCAGCGCGTGTTCCAGCACATCGTATTCAACACCGTCGAAGCTGAGGGCACGCGCTGTGTAAAGCCCGAGCGTCTTGAGATCGCGCGCGACCACCTCCATGGCGGCGACACCGCCAGCTTCCATCGCCGACACAAAGCTCTCGCGGCTTGGGAAGGGGTATTCGGGGCCCTGCCCCCAGAGCCCCAGCCGCGCGGCATAGGCCAGGTTGTGCACGCTCGTGGCACCCGTGGCCGAGATGTAGAAGACGCGGGCGCGGGGTGCTGCCAGTTGCAGCCGCAGGCCAGCAAGGCCCTGCTGGGAGGGTTTGACCCCCCTGCCCTGCTCGGACCCCGCCGCGTTCTGCATGGCATGGGCCTCATCAAAAGCGAGGACGCCTTCAAAGTCTTCGCCCATCCAGTCGAGGATCTGGCTGAGCCGCGTAGTGCCGCATTTGCCCGCGGACCGCAGCGTGGCGTAGGTGACAAAAAGGATCCCGTCGCCCATCGGGATGGGCTGGTCGGGTTTCCATTTGGAAAGCGGCTGGATATCAGCAGGCGAGCCGCCGAGATCAGTCCAGTCGCGGATCGCGTCCTCGATGAGCGTGGCGGATTTGGAGACCCAGATCGCCTTCCTGCGTCCGGCCAGCCAGTTGACAAGGATGAGCCCCGCGCATTCGCGGCCCTTGCCGCAACCGGTGCCGTCGCCGAGGAAATAGCCAAGGCGATAAGCCCGTGCATCGGGGTCATCATCGGCGCGCGTCAGCTTGGTCTGGTCGTCATCGATGGTAAACCGACCGGGCAGATCACGTACATGGGCATCACGCGCCATGATGATGGTCTCGAGCTGCTCCTCGGAGAGATGTCCCTCCTCGATCAACCGTGCGGGCAGGCGCAAGTCATCACTGCCCGTGTTTGAGGGCATGGGCGGGGCAACCGAGGCCATGGCGATGCTTTCGACGAGCGGCGTGGGATGTTCCTGCGCACCCGCGATCGCGATCCGCTGCGGCCGGTAGCGCGCATAGATGTCCGAGATGGGCGTGTTGTCGCGAGGGGTCTCAAAGCTTGTGAAACTGAGCGGACGGACGGCATTGGCCCGGGGTTTGTAGGCGGCGACAGGCGCAGCAGCGGTCTTGCGCGGAGCAGAGGATGCAACGGTCGGTCGCGCAGGAGTAACCGCTGCTGCCCGTTGGGCCGGGCGCATCTCGGTCCGGGTTGCGGCCACGGCGTCGACAAAAGGAAGGGCTTCGTCCAGATCGCACACAATGGCGCGGATCATCTCGCCACCCTCCTGCACCTTGTCGAAGACCATGAGCTGGGTTTCGACAGAGGTGCCGAGCTTGCGGTAGACCTGCCCCGGCATCGTCAACGCCAAGCGCGGCGTGAGCAAACTGCAGGCGCGTGACCAATGCGCGGCATCGCGTTCGGGCGTGAATCCCGGCGGCATGATCGCCACCAGCCGCCCACCGGGCGCGAGACGCTTGGCAGCCGCGACGAGATGTTTGGCGGCGATGTGCTTGTCTCGGGAGCGATCGACCGAGGAGGCGAAGGGCGGGTTCATCACCACGACGTCGGGTAGAAGCGGCGACTGCAGCAGATCGTCGATATGCTCGCCGTCATGGCCCGTCACCTGGCCGCCGAAAACCGCGCGCAGGAGGCGCTGGCGAAAGGGGTCGATCTCGTTGAGCAAAAGCGTGGCACCAGCCCGGGCGGCGAAAGCGGCCAGTGCACCGGTGCCAGCCGAGGGCTCCAGAACGGTCTCGCCCTTGCGGATCGCCGTGGCCTGCAAGACCAGCGCCGCAAATGGCAGCGGCGTGGAAAACTGCTGCAGCCGGATCTGCTGCTCGGAGCGGCGGGTTTCCGTAAGGAGACGTGAGGCGAGGAGTTTTGCGTTGGCGATGTCTGCTGTGGCACCGGCCCCACGCAGAAGCACCTGGATGGCCGCTGCCTGCATCATGTCATAGGCCATGCGCCAGTCCCAGGCGCCACCGGCATCGCTGCCATGAAACGTCTCGCGCATGATACGCGCGAGCGCTGAACTGCGCAGGGGCTGGTCATCGACCTCCGTGCCGATTTGCGCGAGGGCAGAGGCGAGATCGGCTTCGGAGATTGCGAGAGCCGGGTTGGCCGTTCTGGGTTTGGACATGGGGATTTTCCTTTGGACCAGGGTCTGAGTTCCAAAGGACAAAAAGCCCGCTTTCGCTTTTCAGGGTGACGGGGGGTCAGACCGCGCTGCCCCCCAAGGCTTGGTCAGGACTTGGGTTCGACCTGCCGCTTCGCATCAATCAATGCCTGTGCGGCCTGCATCACCTGAACCTGAGATGTTCCCGAGCGTGCATCCTCCAGCGCGGCCTGCACCTGCGCGCAAAACCACGTGTCATAAGAATTCGCTTCAGCGGCCACGGAAATGCTCCTCGAGCCCGATATCCAGCAGCTTGCCGAGGTCATCGGGCATGTCTGCAACGCGCACAGCAATTGGGAAACGGTGCCCCGTCAGGTCAGGCGCGCATTGCTCCTCTAGCCCGAGGTGCTGCCTATCCTTTTCCGCCTCAATCATCGTGCTTTCTCCGACCGTATTATCAGCCGATGCTACATCTTCACCAGCGGGGCGTCGTAAACGATAATGCCAAAGGGTCACAGCAAGCTGGCCCACTTACCGATCGGGCACCGCTTCAAGAGAAGTTTCGAACCGCTTGCCCGCCGCTGCAGCTTCTTTCAAGAGCGCGTCGAAATTGTCAGGTGGATTGCCATCTTCCAACATCCCTTTGAACGTCGCATAGGCATCCGTCTTGCTGCCGTAGGCGCGCAGGGTCTTGTCGTCGTTCACCCAGGCCACCACGATGACCTTCGCATCGCTGTTGAACCGATAGAACAGCCGATACTGCTGGAAGAATTTCGCCCGGAACCAGTGCTTGCGGTGATCGCCGAGTGTGCCGCCTTGCCGGAAGGCGGCGGCACCCGGATCTGTCGGTATGGCCTCGGTGACCAGCTTAAAGATGGCGGCCAGCCGTTTCGTCGGGTTTTTCTTGCGCCAGGTCTTAGGATCGCGTGCCTTACGCGCCTCGACCTCTTCAATCAACCCTTCGAGCTGATCCAGAAAGAGCGGATGCGCATAAATCGACCATCCGTTTACGACAAGGGGCGCTTGGGCGGGCACGCTATCGCCGCTCATTCATCCTCGAGCGATAGCGGCGCATCGAGATCGACGTCAACGTCTCCGACCAGTGCTGCAAGACGGTCATGCAAAGCCCCATCGAACGCCCGAATGCGGTCCGGATGCGCCTTGATATCGGCCTCGACAAAATCGAGAAAGGCTCCGAGCACGGGATCGTCCTCCTCGTCGCTGCGCACGGGCTCGATATAGACCCTGCCACTCGGCTCGGTGCAGTAGCGAATCTGGTCGCCCTTGCCCAATTTGAGCTGTTTGCGCACACCCGCCGGCACGGTCGTCTGATACCGATCCGTGAGTTTCGAGACATCTTGTGCGAGCACTGTCATGGCAGTCTCCTGAAAGAATGGGGGTCTTTGCTGCCCGCGATAGGTAATGCATTTGCATTGCCTTGTCAAGATAAGCCGCAGGATCTGTTGTCGCCGGCAGTTCGAAGAACCGTCCGGCGCAGGACCTAATTTCGCCCCGCCAGGTACTCCGCCAGCACAGGACTGGCCTCGCCTTTTGCGGAGCTGAGCAGCTCCGAGCCCGCAAGCGAGGCCTTCGACAGGCGTACGAGCCCGCCGGTTTCCTCGATGCGGTAGCAGCGGCGTTTCTGCCGGCCCCGCCTGTAGTGCGTTGCGGTGACGATCTGGCAGGTGCTGCCATCGGTGAGCGTCACGGGCGCGGCGAGCCTGATCTTGTCGCCTTCCTGGTAGTCCGGGATCGCAGCCCAATCCCGGCAGCGCTGGCGCCAGTCATGGGCGTAGCTGTCGGGATCTTTCAGGTCGGAGAGGAGCTCGATCAGCCCAAGGGGAGCACGCGACTCGTTCGGGCCAGCGCTTTCCTCCATGTCCTTGTAGCCCCAGCAGCCGTCATCGTATCGGGTGAGGAAGACAGCTCCGAAAGTGATGGAGCCATCCGCATCGGTGACATAGGTCGCGTCCTCGACAGGGGTGCCGTCGCGATTGGTGACCCTAGCCGCTGCATACCAGGTGGAGCCGACCTTACAGGCCTTGACCAGTTCGGTTTTGCGCGTGTCGCCCTCAAAGGTGCAGAGCCGGGCAATCTCCGCTTTCTCGTCCGCGTAGGTCTGGACGCGGCGATCGGTGTAGAAGAGCCATCCCATTATGCCGCCCTCCGGTCATCGATTTCCATCAATGCATCGAGCGGCACGCGGTAGGGCTGCATGGCGTCGAAATCCTCGCAATTGCCACAGTTCTGCACGATCGCGAAGGTGTCGCAGGCATCCTTGAGGATGACCCGGAAGGTGCCGCCGAGGCCCGAGGGCACCTCGTAGGTCCCGCCGATGAGATAGTCCGAGGCCCGGCGCACGAAGACGCGGATACTGTGGCCATCGGTGGCGAGCCGGATCGCCCCCCGCCCCCGGTCGATGAGCACTTGCACATCGTCGAGGATGTCAGTGTAGAATTGCCCGGTCAGATCGCGAAACGCCATGCGGCGCTGCGCCATCCAGTCGGTATCGCGAAATGGGTTCATGCCGTCGGCGAAGGCAAAGGAGGGATCGGCCTGTTCGGTGGTGACGATACGGGTGGTCGTGCCATCGATGCCGTTCGAACGCAGATGCACACCATTGCCGACGATGAGGATCAGGGCCGGCCTGTCCACGGGCCCATTCCAGTTGGGCAGGAAGGTTTTGCAGGCGCGCGCATGTGCGATTTGCGCCGCGACAGCGGACGCAGAGAACTTGAGAATAGCCATGGGGATGTCTTTCTGTTCGGTTTGGAAGGGTCGACCCGCGCGCTCGGAATGCTCCGCGCGGGTCACTTGATGCGTCAGGCCGCTTGCGCGACCTCGCTGGCAGGCTCCGGAGTTTCCACGGTGGGCTCCGCCTCCTCAAAGGCGACACCGGCGGTCTGCATCATCGGCGGGCACCAGGCGGCCACGGCAGCGCGCTGCGCGTCCGTGAGTGTGGCGAAGGGTTCGGCGAAGAGCTTGTCACAAAAGGCGACGATCTCTTTCTTGCTGGACGAGGCCAGCGTCACCGCCTCCTGGGCCAGACCCAGATCCTCGCCGAGGATCTTCAGGAGCCAGGCCTTCTTGAAGCGGTTGAAGAGCGCCGCATTCGGCATCCAATGGGCGCGGATATCGGGCATGATCTCGATCTCGAAGTCATGCATCAGGCTGTCACGCTGCCGGTCCCGGGCAAAACAGGACTGCGTGGTGCTGGCTGTCGCATAAGCGACGAGCTTGGCCTTCTCCCCTGCTTTGAGCGCGCGAAACGCCGCGAACTGATCGGCGGGCGGGCGGGTGTCATCGCGCCAGGACAGATCAAGCGCATCATGCGCCGCGGCCACCTGCTCGAGCGAGGTCTCGTCGATCTCGTCCATCTTGGCGTGGTTGCGGTATTCCTTGCGGGCCTCGATCTTGATCGCCTGCGTGACACTCATGCCGCTGGCCAGAACGTCACTGACCAGCTTGAAGAGCGTCAGATCGAGCGTGGCTTCCGGATGCAGCGCCATCGCGGCCCCGAGGGCCATGGCCCGCTCGGTCTTGAGGTCCTCGGCCAGTGAGGCCGGGTAGGTGATTTCGCCGGCGTCTGGGGCCTCCTCCCCGGTCGGGCTAGCCGAGGAGCCGCGCGCGCCCTCCTTTTTGACGGTGTCCTCCGGGCGGACGAGGCCCACATGGAGCGTGATCTGCCCGTTCGACCAAGACGCAATCACGCCTGCACGGGCGAGATCCTCGGCGCTGTAGGCCTCCTGCAGATCGCGGGCTTCGTCTTCCAGAGCGTCCACGCGCTCGTAAAGGACATTGTAGGCAGCGTCCTCGAGCCCCTCATCCTCCATCTCGAGCTGCAATTTCTCAAGCTCGGCGGTGATCTCATCGATGCGCTTTTGCGCAGCCTCATCGGGCTCGATCGGGCCGGGATAGACGCGGCCGTAGTCGGCCATGGTCGCGTAATCATAGCGGACCATCGCATCGGCCCAGGCAAAGCCCAGCTTTATGCGGGCCTCTTCGGCGGCGGCACCGAGCTTCTCGAGCAGGATGGTTTCGACCAGCGCCGCATCCTCAAGCACGGAATGCTCATCCAGCAGATCGGCTGCGACGGCGCCGCCGCGCGCCTCGTAGTCTTCGCGCACGAAAGCCCCGATATCGTCGCTGACCTGCACGCCGCGGGACTTGAGCGCCTGGCGGACTGTATAGGCCTGCAGGTAGCTATCTTCCTTGGTGAGCGCCTCGAAGACCTCGCGCTGCACCTCCTGGCTCGGATGCTCCGCAAAGGCCTTCATCGTGTCGAGCGTGATGGTCTTGGCCCGGGCCGCGGCGCGGATCTCGGGGTGGATCAGACCGTAGCGCAACCGGCCTTTCACGGCCGCCACCGTGGTGCCGAAGGTCTTGGCGATGGTCTCGGGCGTCTGGCCGTCGACTTCCATCATCCGGGCGAAAGCCTCGAACTCGTCGATGGCGTTCATCGGCGCCTGGGTGATGTTCTCGGCGAGCGACAGGGCAGTGGTGACGTCGCAGTCGTCAGGGACAAGCCGACAGTCGACCTTGGTTTTCGCAGTGAACCCCTTGCTGGCATTGTCGGCGATCAGCTCCTTCAGGGCTGCATGGCGCCGGCCGCCGGCGAGGACGGCGTACTTGCCGTCGAGCTTCTGGACAAGAAGCGGCTGGAGCAGGCCCAGCACAGCGATGCTCGCCTTCAGATGCGCGATGTTCTCGGGCTCATAAGTTTCCGGGGAGTTGCTGCGCACGTTGGCGGGATGCGGGACCAGATCGCCGATGGCGACGGTGAGGGGGGCAAAACTTGTGGTCATGGGATATCCTTCCAGATGGGTTAGGTGTGGCCCGCGCCTCTACGCGCGGGACCAATCCCCGGCTTCGGGGATCACCACGAAAAAAGGCCCGCTTTGCCTTTTTTGGGGGCAGCGGGCCTTAGTCGTCTGAGATGTCACGGGGAGGCGTCCCTTGCCCTTCTACCAGTCGCGCGCCAGCATGACGGTCAGTACGCGCATTGTGGTCACGGGATTGCCCGGGGTCTCGGCCCCGTAGCGGAAATCCGAATCCGCTTCATAGAGATCGATTTTCCAGAACACGGTCTCGCCCCGGATCTCGACCGCCCCGAAATCATGCCATCCCTCGGGATCATTGTCCTGCTCAAAGGTGGTAAACTCACCGGTGGCTTTCACCGCCTCGGCCATAAAGCCGTCACCGGCCTCCATGAGCGAGCGGGTGACATGCATCCGGCCTTGGATGGGCTGCGCGGGCGGCACTCCAAGGCACGCGAGCTTGCGGAACGCGTCGTTCTGCGCGGCGATCACACTCGGATCCGGGCATTCTGTCTGGGGCTGTGCAGTGATGGTCATAGGGCTCTCCTTTGAGAAGTTGAAACACCCTTCCCAAAGCCTGCTTTTTCTTTTCTGCTTGTCGGAAGGACCGAAGCAGAAGGTGCCCTACCCGAACAGCCCCTTGGGTCTGTAATTCGAGTTGGGGATGGTTTCGATCCAGCCGCCTTGTTCTTTAATGCTCTCGAGCGCTGCCGAGAACGGATAAGCGCCCTCGGACTGGCTCCACCAATAGGCACCGCGCTTGAAGGTGATGATCTTGCGGCGGCCGTCGTTGAAGCAGGCCACCCGCAGCGTTTTGGGTTCCTTACGTGACATAGGAATCTCCGTTCTCCATGTGGTCAGGCGGCCTCGGCGCTGCGCCCTGCCCTGCCCATCTCCGATCTGGCGATCAGATAGTCGCAGGCGCGCTGCGCATCCGCGGCGTGCTTGAAGATCGCACCCTTGTCCGACCGAAGAACGCGCAACCAGTTGTGGAGGTAGGCGGCATTCATCTCGAGCGTATGCGCCGTGAAGCCGAGCGTCTGACCCAGGAACACCGAGGTCAATTCCGCGACGATCTCCTCGCGCGCATAGGACGTGTTGCCAAACTTCGAGAACCCGAAATCACGGTTCAGTCGATGGGGGGCTTTCGTGGCATGGGCCAGCTCATGGGCCCAGACCCCGTAGAAATTGCGCGGGTCCTGGAACCGCGTGATGGATGGCATGTAAACCTTGTCCACGGGGGGCAAATAGTACGCCTCCGTGCCCGTGAAGACGGTTGTGATGTCGATGGCGTCGAAAAACGCCTGCATGTGCGGGATGGGCTCGGACGGCGGATGCTCGGGCACGGGCTCCGGATCGGGGAAGAAGCTGTCGGGCAAGCCCTCGATCTGGCAGGCATTGAACACGCGGTAGGATTTCTGAAAGCGAAAGATGCGGGCTTCCTCGGAGTGATCATCCCCGTCGCTGCGGTCACGCTCATCGCCGCCCGCGTCTTTCCGGCTTTGACCGTAATAGACGACGACAGAGGATTTCTCACCCTTGCGGACCTTTGCGTCCAACGCATTGGCCTGCGGCAACGTCATCCAGAAGGGAGAGCTGTGGCCCGCCATCACGGTCCGCATCGTCAGCAGGAAGTTGTTCACTCCCTGGTAGGGTTCTCCGCCCACGCGCAGGGGACGAGAGCTGCCACCTGCGGTCCATGGCTTGCGCCACGGCAGGACGCCGCGCTCGATGATGCGGATGATTTCGTTCGTGATGACCTCGGAGGCATCGAATTTGGGCGTGCGGGATCGGGCCATGGCTGGCCTCCTTTCGAGTGTTGGTGAGAAGATTGGGAGTCAGGTTGTCTGACGGGGCCGCGGATCATTGGCGACCTTCGCGCCAAGCTCTTCGACCATGTCGATATAGGTGGTCAGTGAAACGGACCTGGCGAGCCCCGAAGGGGCAGCGTCGACCGATCCGTCCCGCGCCACGCACGGCAAGTTCGCGAAGGCGATGACGTCACGGACGGGTCGGATATCGATGAACGGTGTCCCTCGCACGACTGCAAGAGCGGCCAAGGGAAAGCGCTCGATCGGCGCGAAAGTCGACACTGTGGTCCAACCGAGATGGAGGAACGTCCCACCCTCCCCGCAGATCACGTGCGCGTTTGGCAGAGTCGCAGCCTGCGTGAGATAGCCGAGATCGCGGAGAACGGCTTTCCGCTCGAGCCGCCGTGCCAGCTTCGTCTCGCCGGTTCGGCGCAGTTCTCTATGCCGCCACCAAGAGGCAGCGGTCGCGCGCAACACGCGCAAGACACCTGTTTGCATGGGAATGCCCTTCATCAGGAACGGCAGACCGGAACCCGGCCCGGACCCATCTGAGGGACCCCAAAGGCCCTCATCCGTCAGTCACAAAACCCGAAGAACACTTTCACTTTCTCCAGCCCCGTTGGGCACACAACAAAACCGAAAAGCCCGGCACATCTGCCGAAGCCATTGATTTCATGCAGCAATTCCAGACCGGCACCCAAGATCGGCAACACATATCGGCAAAACCTTGCCCGCGGCTCCGAAATGTGTATGTTTTTCAATTACTTTGTAAACATAGAAGATCGGCAAAAATGCTGGAAACACCCGCCAGAATCGAACCCTGCTTCTTCGAAGAGCATATTCCTACAGAATTGGCAGACCTTTCGGTCGACATCCAGAGGGAAGCCACCGGGCTGGGCCAAGGACTGCATCCTGACAGCGCAGCCGAACTTGCCGATCTTGTCCGCGTGATGAACTGCTACTACTCCAACCTGATTGAAGGACACAACACACGCCCTCGCGACATCGAAAGGGCGCTGGCTGGCGCCGAGCTTGAGGAAGAAACCCGCCCTCTCGCCCTTGAGGCCCGGGCCCACGTCATCGTTCAACGCGGCATCGACGAGATGCATCGCAAGGGCACCCTGCCCCGCCCCACATCTGTCGAATTCCTGACTTGGGTCCATAAGAGCTTCTACGACGAGATGCCGGATGAGTTTCGGGTCATCGAACATCCCGACGGCACACAAGAGCCCATCGTTCCGGGACGCATGCGCCAGGATGACGATCGGGAAGTTGCGGTCGGGCGCCACCTACCTCCTTCATCGTCGCGCGTCGCGGCATTTATGGACCATTTCGACAATCGGTTTCAGATTGCGGCGCGGTCTTCGAGCGGACGGATCATCGCGATCGCGTCTGCACATCACCGGCTCAACTACATCCACCCTTTCCCGGATGGTAATGGCCGCGTCAGCAGATTGATGTCTCATGCCATGGCCCTCACAGCGGGGATTGGTGGCCAAGGGCTCTGGTCCGTATCACGGGGGCTGGCCCGCGGGCTAACCGATCGGGGCGAGTACAAACGGATGATGGATCTGGCCGACAGTCCACGCCGCGGAGACCGCGACGGACGGGGGAACCTGTCAGAAGCGGCACTGAAGACGTTTAGTGAATGGTTCCTAAAGGTGACGCTCGACCAGATCACCTTCTCAGCAAGATTGTTCGATCTCGGCGGACTGGACCAACGGTATCGTCGTCTTGTTGCAGATACCATCGATGACAAGCGAGCGCCGGAACTGATCTCGGCGGTACTTCGGCATGGTGCTCTGGAACGAGGTGATGCGCAGATTGTGCTCAAGACGTCCGAGCGTACTGCTCGCAACACGCTGAGTAAACTGACCGCCGCCGGATACCTGACTTCCGCCTCGCCGAAGACGCCAGTTCGGTTGGCGTTTCCGGTGGATTATCGAGAGCGGCTCTTTCCAAACCTTTTTGGAGATGGTGACCTGACTGAGTGATTTTCGTTAGTCCGCGCTCTGCGCAGGAAAGCGGGCCCAGGGAGAAAGTGGACGAATCCCCTAAGCAATGAGTTCACAGCTGTGAACCTGTCTTCTGCGCGACGAAACAAGACGCAGTTCACAGCTGTGAACTTTTCATGCAGCGTCCTTTCTCATAAGGGCCATGATCATGGGACCACAGGAGAATTCGCCGAGCGCAGCCTTTGCAGACAGCGACCGCAAATACCCACCAGGTGACCGAATGTCGCCGAAGCGTTCCAACATTGCCAAGATGACCACCGATGCCTCTTCCGGGCCCATGTACTTTTTGGCCTCATCCCACGCTGAAGGAGAGACGCCCATCATAGGTCTTATTACATCGGCAACCCTTACTAGATCATGCCAGTGGCGCACAGGTCGTTCAGCATAAGTTCGGTATTCAGAGCAAGCGGCCAAAACGAGACCGAGGGGTATTCTTGGTAGATTGTTGTCGACCGAGACAGGCTCATCAGTACTACCCTCTGCAACCAGTGCTGTCGCCGGATCGGAGGCGCTGCCCTCGCCCTGCGCTTTTTCTAAGCGTGGTTCAAAATCATAAGAGTCTTTATTTGAATTCTGATAGTGCTGCTCATTTGTGACTTCATTGGTGCTCATATCTTGTGATTGCACTGGTTCCAACAGGTCCCTAATTGCGTTGAGGGCTTCGGACAACGTAGATTCCATCTGCTGCAACTCTGCAAAATCGAGCTTGCGACGAAGGTCACGCGCCGTCAGGACGCATAGGTCGGACGCCTGGTCCCAGATGGCGTGGTCAAGGCGCAGAGAGCGGCCGTAGTCGACGAGACCCGCTAGATCACGGCGCATGAGGCTTACAGTGGTTCTAAGCCGCTTGTAGCGCTCCTCCGCAGCACGGACAGCCTCTGCGGCTTCGCACACTTCGACGAAGCGTTGGGCGAGGGGGGCCAGATCGAAGCCGAAAGCGATCTTTTCGTCCCCATACTGGCGCGCGTAACGCTTGCCATTGGGACTGTCGCGACGCACGACGAAACCGGTTTGCACCAGGTTCGCCAGATGCCGCCGCATGGTCGAGCAGGGCATGCCGTTCAGGCGCTCACAAATAGCCTTGTTGGACGGATGCACGACAGTTTCACTATGGTTCCCGCCAACGATCGTGGCCTGATGGAAACTGACCAATGCCTGAAGCACGCTCAAATCACGGTCGGACAAGCCGAAGGCGATACGGGCAGCGGCGAGTTCGCGAAGTGCTTCCCATTTGTTGACGCCGGAAGGCGGGAGGTCCTGTTGCGCCGCTGCCTGATAGTGCAGAATGGCAGCATTTATGGGTCGCCTGAAAGGCGTTACGGGGGTGTAGTCCATTTTACATTCACGACGACAAAGAAATCACGGTCCGCGAATCACTTAAGACTTGCGAAAAACGGCGTCTGAGACTAACTTGAGAGTGCTAAGAACAAGTCAGGGTCTCGTAGGGCGGTCGCTTTGCGGGACCTTTTCTTTGGCTTTTTCGTGCCTCCTGTTTTTGGTTTCTGCTCTTCCTCAGTCTTCTGAACGCTGCTTCCAGCGTTCGTGAAGTTCTTCAATCAAATCATCGGCTTCAGACTCTACCCAGTCGGCAAACTTACTATTCTGCAACTCGATCGAGATCCCTTTGGCGGTGCGTTTGAGCGTGCCGCCACGTTTGCCCCCAATCCTGAGCGGCTGACTGGATGCAGCAGAAGGGGAGGGGGCCTTGGCCGGTTTGACTAACCTTGTGACAACCTTCGACACGGCCTCGAACGCCTGCACAGAGGGGTCGTCGGTCGCAGGTGCGGCATCAATCACCATGGCCACATCGGCCTTGCCATGGGTTTCCTCAGCAAGGCGGATCAGGCTGCCCCGATCCAGGTCGTTGTCCGCGATGGCACGGCCCATGGCCTCCCACCGGGGTCGGCCGATGCCGTGTGCAGCACCGATGGCGCGGATGAGGTCTGTACCGACCATGTCGGCGATGGCGATGGCCATGGACACCGAAGATTTGGTCACGGTCAGAACTTCTGCAACCTGTGATTGATTTCCAAAACCCGACGATACGAGTTCTTGCGCAAAAATCGCCTTTTCAATGAAGGACAAATCGCGGCGCGCCATGTTTTCGGAAATCTGCGCACGCAGGGCACTGTCATCATCCAGATTGGCAACCAGTGCGCGCACCTTGGCGACCTTGTCTGACTGGCGGATCGCCTCGAGCCGCCGGCGACCATAGACGAGCAGATAGCGGTCCGCCTCTGACGGGTGCCGGCGCACAAGAATTGGTACGGTCTGACCATTCGCCTCGATTGCGGCGCGCAGATCATGTACATCGGCTGGATCAAGCCGGTCGGCCATTCGGTCGTCGACGATACTGGCCGGGTCGAGTTCCCAGACATGATGTGAATCGACCGCATCACGGGCCGAGCGCAGGGCGCGGTTGGACGTCATCATAGGGGTCGCGGCACCAGCCTGAGGGGTAGGGGCCGGGCCACCGGCTGCCGCGAGATTGTCGAGCATCGACATCCGTTTTTTCTTGCCACTCGTCATGACCGCCCCCACGTTTTCTGAATAAGATCAGCGACTTCATCGTTCAGCGCGTTCAGGCTTTCAAGGGCGCGATCGTAGGTCGTGCGGGTAAAGGCGCTCCGCTCGACTTCGTATAGGGTTTGCTTTGTCAGACCTGCATCGGAGATCGCCGTGGATTTGAGCATTGGCGAGTTGAGCACCGCATCGCCATACATGGTGCGCAGAAAGGCGACGATCCGGTTTTGTGGTGCATCCTGAGGTTCATAGCGTGTCAGCGCATAGCGCATCCAGTCGTGGGACATGTCCGCACCGCTTTCGGCGATCACGTCCATTAGATCAGCCGTCATGCGCAGAAATTGCGACATCGACATCACGTCGAGCATTTCCGGATGAATTGTGACCAGTACGCCGGTGGCGGCCGAAAGTGCGGACATGGTGAGAAAGCCCAGTTGCGGCGGGCAGTCGATGACCACAACATCGTAATCGCCGTCAACCTGCGCCAACGCCTCTTTCACGCGGAAAAAGAACAGGCCTGCGTTGCCTTGTGAAAGAGCACGCGGCGTTTCGTGTTCGAACTCCATCAGTTCCAGATTGCCCGGGATCAGGTCGAGGTTCGGGATATAGGTCTTGCGGATGACAGCGCGGATCGGCTCTGGGTCGTCATAGCGGATCGCGTCATAGAGCGTGCCGCCATCTGTCAGATCGAATTCGGGCTGTACGCCATGTAACGCCGTGAATGAGGCCTGCGGATCAAGATCAATGCCCAGGACGCGATAACCGCGCAAGGCCAGCCGTTGTGCAAGGTGTGCCGAAGTCGTCGTTTTGCCCGAACCTCCCTTGAAGTTCATCACACCGATGACTTGCAGGTGATCGCCATCACGCCGTCCGGGGATATAGTCTCCAGGCTTGCGCGCGGTCTTTTCCAGCAGGATACGCAGGGCCTGAATGTCCTGCGCGGAATACAGGCGACGATTGCCGGCCGTCAGTTCAGGCGAAGGGCCCTTGCCATCAAGGTTGATTTTGCGCAGGTATGAGTCGTTCACACCAAGAAGCGCTGCCGCCTCGCCGGAGGTGAATTTGCGCATTTCCTTTGTGGCGTCAGGGGGAAACAGGCTCTCGCGTTGCGAATGCAACTGGTTGGCCAGCCACTCGGAATGCTGGCGGATGACCGCGTTCAGGTCCTGATGCACGAAAGTCTTGTTCATCTGCCCTCTCGATCCGCGCTACGCATCTTCGGCGTGTTCACGGTTATTGACGTTTTTTGCCTCGTTTCCGTGACTATTGCCGTAAGAGTCGGATTCGCGCAAGTTTTTTCCACATCTTGTGTGAGCTCACCGTCGAAACACAAGCCCGTTCGCCGTCGTCGTCGCATGCTGATCTTGGCAATTGCGGCAAGATGATATACATACAGGCTCGTATATCCACTTGGAGGAACGACACCATGCAAGTTGCAAAATGGGGGAATTCGCTCGCGGTCCGGCTGCCTGCCGATCTTGTGCGCGAACTCGGCCTCAAAGAGGGTGACCAAATCGATCTGATAAAGGACGACGGTACCTTGCTCGTCCAGCGCCAACCTCGCGCCGATGAAGTCCTGCAAGGGCTAAGGCGGTTTCGCGGAAAGCTATCCAAGGACGCACGCCTGAGCCGCGACGCTGCGCATGAGCGCTGAATTCGCGGATACAAATGTCGTCCTTTACCTTCTTGACGACGGCCCAAAGGCGGATCGGGCGGAAGACATCCTGGGGCAAGGGCCGCGGATCAGTGTGCAGGTCCTGAACGAAGCGATGGTCAATTGCCGGAGGAAAGCCGGTCTCAGTTGGGAGGAGACCGGCGCTTTTCTCGCAGGGGTCCAATCCTTGTGTGAAGTCGAAGACCTGTCTGTGCAAACCCATTTGGTGGGCCGAGCTTTGGCAGAAAAATACCAGCTTTCGGTCTATGACGCGATGATTGTGTCGGCCGCCCTTATTGCTGGATGCACGACTTTGTGGAGCGAAGATATGCACGACGGATTGCTGGTTGAAGATCAGTTACGCGTCGTGAATCCATTCACCTGACCAGAAAACGGGCTGCAACCTTGCAATTGTTCCATGAGTTGGAAGATTTGCAAGGTTGTGTTTATTGCTCGCACTTCAGCAAGCCCAACTTCTCCGCGCGTTCCAGCAGCATCCTCACGGACGACGGCTGCCAGCTGGCGCGTCCGCGCGGGGTGCGTTCGCGCATGGATTCCAGTCGGTCACAGATCGCCTGGAGCGTGATGTCAGGGTCCGCGCCCTTGATGCCAGCGACAATCGCGGGCAGGCGGTCGTCGGTTTCGCGTCGTCCAGCGCGACCAAGCACTTCATTGGGCAGAAACCCGTCGCGCACATAGGCTTTCACTGCGCGCAGAAGGCGGCTTTGCGTCCAGTGGCGGTCGTAGGGCAGGGGGCCATTGATGATCCGAAGCACATCTTCCCAGGCCATATCGGGTCGAAGTCGTCGGACATGTGGCACCCAGTCCTGAGCCGTCTCGTTCAGCCGCTCCATGTAGCCGTCTTGCCGCGCGCGCCGCACTTTGCGTAGCGCCGCTGGATCGCGGGCGCGTAGGCCCGGGTTCCCGCCGACCCGGCCCTTAGTACGGGCACTTGCCAGCCCCGCCTTGGTACGTTCGCGGATCAGCGCCCGCTCGAACTCGGCCGCGGCGCCTAGAACCTGCAATGTGAACTTGCCCTGTGGGGAAGCGGTGTCGATGGGGTCCTGCAGGGAGCGGAAGAAAGCTCCCTTGGCCTCCAGACGTTCGATCACCTCCAGCAAGTGCGACAGAGACCGCGCAAGCCGGTCGATCCGCACAACGACCAGCGTATCGCCGCTCTGGACGCGTTCGAGCACGCGTGCCAGCACCGGTCGCGCGCGATTGCCGCCCGAGGCGTGCTCTTCAAAGATCTCGACGCAACCCGCAGTTTGCAGGGCCTCAGACTGGGGCAGGGGGGTCTGATCCTCTGTGGAAACACGGGCGTAGCCTATCAGGGGCATAAAATCGGGCCGTTTGCAGTTTAAGGTATCGCCACTAAACGACCGTTTGTAAACAAATGCAAGAGAGTGCTCTCTCGTCGTGCTGGCGCAGAATCCCTTGGTTTCCTTATCCTGAACGCGATCAGAGAGGTTCCGCCGGCAGTCGCCCGCGCATACTACGTAAAGAGCATGGGTAATGGCCACAAAATCGCTTGGGTAATGTGCATATTATGCGTATTTTGCACATATGAAGCCGCTAGCACATATTTCAAGTGATGATTTCGACGACCCCCTCACCACAGTCGAGGGGGATGAAGAAGCTCACGAAGAGGATCTTTGGTTCCTGCCGGGACCCATTGAAGAAGAACCGGATTATCTGCCTCCCGGGCCACGGGCGGAGCCACCCGAACCTGCGGTCATCGACGAGTGGGGACGCGCGGAAGGGGCTCATGCTGCACGGCTGGCAAAGGTGGCTGGACGCCTGGGTGCTCTGGATGACCGACTACTGCGTGGCCCAGAGGGCTGGCGCCATCGGCTCGCTCTTATCGAGGCGGCGGATCTTAGCTGGTTCGCGGGGGATCGGGTGAATTCTGATCGTCTTGCGCTCTGGGTATCGATGCGGCTCTCGGGCGCACAGGATGACCCAAATGCCTTGGCACGAATTGGATGGGCAGTTCGGCGTCTGACGGGCGGTCTAGGACCGGAGGTTGACTTGGCCGCCTTCCTGGATCGCCGTGATCCCGAAAACATCGAAGACAGCACTGAGCGTTTCGAAGATCGCGCGGGTGGATGGCTGGAAGTAATGACAGGCGCAAAAGGTCTCCACCCGATTACCCGGGCTTGCATGGGCTTTCATCTCTGGAGCCTGGCGGGCCTGGGACAATACGGAGACCAGATCGAAGCCGCCGTCACCGCATCCAGGATCGCGGCCAGCGACGGAAGCGGCGCCGTCTTCGCGCCACTGGCAATGGGTGGGGCAGGGGGGCTGCGTGCATCTGGTTCTCCGGACGAACGATTGGCCCGTTGGTTGGCGGGGATGGAGAGCGCTGTTCTAACGGCGATGCGGCATTTGGATTTGGTTGAGGCTTGGACGGTTCAGGCAGAGGGCGAAATGGCGAAACTATCAGGCAAGACGCCTCCTGCTTTGCTAACTCTCTTCGCGGAATGGCCTCTGGTGTCCGCGCCGATGGCTGAGACTCAGATCGGTGCCAGTCGCGCGGCGGTGCAACGAAACCTCGCGTGGATGGAAAAGAAAGGCTTGATCCGCGAGGTTACAGGGCAGGGGCGGTTCCGGATGTGGCGGATTGCAGCTTAGTATCTGCCGGGTGACGGCTCAAAAACGTATAAGCGCGCATATGTTAAGTTGGCTCTTGGCCAAGAGTGCGCATGACTCGGGCGCACCTGGGACGAATACTTCTCGGGCGAAAGCGGCGCGCCTAAGACCCGCAGCAAGAGTTAAGTCCGCTATCCGCGTCGGACCCGGGGTCATGCCAGCCAAGTTCGCAGAACGTCAGAAGGCCGCAAGCATGTGGACTAGGCCTTTTTCGATGTTCTTCCACGGCTTCTTGCCCACGGTATGTAAGAACCAACATCTGGTACCGCAGATATTTTTCGTAAAGAACTGCATGAAGCGACAACAGATTTTGTGACCCACAGGCCTGGATCAAGGACTTATGGAACTCCCAGTCATATCGGAATCAGGATCGGAGCGACCACGCCCTGCGCCAATGGCTGCGGGAACTGGCGAATAAAGGGGGCTGATGCCGGAGAGTGCAGAATCCTACGCTAAGGCTATTTGGTCATCTTTTGGGCCACCTGTATTCGCCGGTGAGAAGGATGTGCGCCCACCCGAGGGGTGAGATATGCGCTAGCAGGTCTGCTGAG
>NZ_JAKVRD010000018.1 GCF_022814865.1 Shimia aestuarii
AGCCCTTGGGAGAATGGATATTGTGAAAGCTTCAACGCTCGGTTCCGAGACGAGTTCTTGAACGGCGAGATCTTCTACAGTCTGCGCGAGGCTCAAATCCTGATCGAAGAATGGAGGAAACACTTCATACGAAACGACCCCACAGTGCTCTGGGCTATCGCCCACCGGCCCCCGAAACCATCATCCAGATGGACCAAAGGCCGATCATGCACTAACAATCAAATTGGACCACTCAAGTGGGGCGGATCAAACCCGCCCAATCGCTTCCCCTGCGGTTGGCATCCGAGATTTGAGAATGAAGAGTGTATCGATGGCTGTCGAACTCATCCCCCAATTGCCTGCCCAGGATTCTGTAGTCCTGTCTCGTGGAATCGCCCCTCGAAAATCGCGTGGTGATTCTCCGAAAATGGACGCGATCAGCCGGGTGAACGCCATGGTATTTCCGCGAAGTGTCGCGTGTGAAGGTTCTTTCCCGGGCAGGTCATGTTGCGAAAACGTCAGTAGGAATCGCAAGACCTCGGTGATCTGAGGGTTGGGGGCGCTGGTTCGCACAAGGTGATGTGCCTGCGAAAAATCGAAAACGCCCACAGGTTGCTTTTTCGCAATCTGAGGGCGGGTGATGCTGAAGACTAACCGCGTGCCCGAAAAAGAAAAAGTCTTTTGGCGGCCAAAATCGGTGGCTACCAAATACTCATCGCCGCACCTGAGGAGGACTGACGATGTAGCAAGAAACGAAAATGCGATCTGCGCCAACAGACCGCCCTCTCATTTGGAAGACCGAAGTCTACCGCTTTCACCCTGAAACCTATCACCCAATCGGGTCGGTTTCAAGGACACGGATGCTTCCAGAACATGACGACCTGCTTTTCCCCGACGCATTTGTCGCGACGGGAAAGGTCTGCCCAACGCCGACCAAGCTGAAACCCGAGAGGGGACATAGAGGCTGGCTTTGAAGGGCAGATCCAGAAGGTCACACGCTTTCCGGCTGATCGGGAAGTGGCACCTGATGATTTTTGGAATGCAAAGATGTCTGACCTTTCTCGATCCGGCGGTATCCGCCTTCCCGAACCCAGTCGTGGTGACCGCAAGACGCAAGTTGGCTCCACGCAGCACTTCACCGGGGGCATTGTCTTTGGTGAGGGTCATGGGGTCCGCCATGGCGTTGAAAGCCATCTCGAAGCGGATTGCGCGATGGTCTTGGCGTATCGCCCTGACACCAAGGAGGTTATCGAACAGGTTCGCTTTGAGTGGTTCGATGAGTTTGGGGAAGTCCACAACCACTTCATCGACTTTGTCGTTATCCGCCACGATGAAACTGTGACGGGATACGCAGTGCGCCCTGTTGAGCGTGCCAGCCGGAAGTACCTGATCAAGCTGGCCCGGATCAAAGCTCAGGCGATCTCCCAGGGCGTTCTCGATGACTTCCGTCTGTTCACGGAGGACGACATCTGCCCGGTCGAGCGTTACAACGCCGGTCTCTTTCACTCGGCGCGACGCCCGGACTGCTTTGGTGACCCTGTTGCCCAGGACGTGGTGCGGTCCATGATCGGGGTCGTCCGTATGGGCGATCTCGTCGAGAAAACCCGTCTGGACGGCATGGGGTTTCGGGCCTTGGTGCGTCTGATCCGTTCCGGGCATCTGAAGACGCTCGGCTATGAGCGTCTCTCCCATGATGTGATGGTTTTCAAGGCGAAGGAGGTCTGAAGATGTCCAAGCATACTGGTGAGCTCATGCTTCGTGGCAAGGCTGGCGCAGATGTCGAAATCAGCATCCAGCAGTTTGATCATGCCAAGCTTCTCGCGGAATTTGGTGTGGGACGAGATGAATTGCCCGCCAAACGACCGCTTTCGCAGCGCCTCGACATTGTTGCCGAGTTTGCCGTCAAGACACGTATGCCCGTCGGTGTCGGCTATGTCTTGAGCGATCGCGAGTCCTCCATGAACAATCCGTTCCACAGCGTCTTGTAGATCCCGCCGATCGCGAAGCCTCAGGTTTCCAATGCGTGATGCCAGAAGCCTGAGGCCGCGCCCCACCTCCAGAAACTTCCCCAATGGCGAGGCCCAATGGCCATCGCACTCATCATTGCTGCATCGCGCAGCCCAGATCCCATGAAAGGATACACCGTGGATCTCTCGTTCAGCACTGCCAACGCCCGTTATGCCTTTGGACAGTTCGACCGTGTGTCGATCGATAATCTCCCCTTCCAAGTCGAAATGGAAACCGAAACCGGCTACCTTCTCCGCCGGGATGACGCGAGTGGGCTTTGTCAGCAATTCACGCACGAAGATCTTGCCCGTTTCGGTCAGCAGGGCCGTATTCGGGTCGAACGCGATTGCTTCAATCCGTCTGCAGCACATAAGCGGCTGATGTCTAGCCAGACATCGATTTCGGCTTTGACCGGGCGTCCCGGGCGCCGTCTCGCCAAGAAGGATTTGTACTGTCAGGTTGCCCTGGAGCTCCATGCCGAGGGCCTGATGACGTTCACGGACGCGTCGATCAAAGCCAACAAGGCTCTCCTTCTCGACCGCGTTATGGACATTGCACCCGATGACTTGCCCGAGCCTGGCAAGAAGTTTCGGAAGTCTGAAAACTTCGCCAAGGTTCCCTCGCCACGATCGCTGCGCCGATGGCTCGCCGAACTCAACAAGTTTGGGCTGATTGGACATCTCGATCGGGTGTCCGCACGCGGAAACCGCGGGTCTCGTCTCTCACCAAGCGAGTACGCGCTGATGATGAAAGGGGTCCGCGGCTACATGTCGCCGGATAAGCCCACCATTCATGCGATCGTCGAGGACGTGAAGCTTTCCTTTGCAAAAGAAAACGCGGAACGCGAAGCGCAAGGTAAACTCAAGATGAAGGTGCCAAGCCGAGAGACCATTCGGCTTGCTGTGCGGGGCCTGGACCCGTTCCTGGTGGAATTGAAGCGCAACGGCGCTGCAGCCGCACGCAAGAAGTTTCGCCCCGTCACAACCGGTCTTTCCGTGACGCGTCCTCTGGAGCGGGTGGAGATCGACGAATGGACGGTCGATGCGCAGACCTTGTTGGAGAGCACCGAAATCTATGGGCTCTTCACCGATGAGGAGAAGCATTCGCTCGGCCTGTATTTTGAAGAGCACGAAGATCCGAAGACCGGAAAGATCAAGCAGAAAAAGACGGCACGGTGGACCCTGAGCGCCGCGATCTGTTGTGCCACCCGGTGCATTGTCGGGTTGGTGCTTAGTCGCACTCCAAACGCAGAGGCCGCAGTCCAGTTGTTGCAGATGATCACGACGGACAAGGGAGCCTGGGCAGACGCTGTAGGTGCCCATACGCCCTGGGACATGCACGGCACCCCGGAGTTGATCGTCTTTGATGGTGGTTCGGCGTACAAATCTTTGCGGTTTCGGACGTCCTCCGAGGATCTCGGTGTGATGTGGGAAATGGCGACGAACGGCGTACCTGAGAACCGTGGCACCATGGAACGATTTTTCGGAACGTGCTCCGGTGACTTTGCCTCCCGCGTTTCGGGCCATACGTTCCGTGGCATCATGGAGAAAGGTGATGCGGACCCGGAAAAGCGCGCAGCATTGACCTTGGATGATCTGACGTTTGCGCTGATCCGCTGGGTTGTCGAGATCTACCACAACACTCCGCACTCCGGTCTTGACAACGAGACGCCGGTTCAGGCCTGGCGGCGCCTGAACAAGCTGTATGGCGTCACCCCGCCGCCAGACTCCGAAATGATGCGGATTTGTTTCGGGCAGGAGCGCGAGTACCGCTTGGACAAAGAAGGCATCACCGTTCTCGGTGTGACTTACCAATCTGAAATTCTCCAGAACCATTTTCGTCGGAAGAACCCTGGGACCGTCAAGGTTCGCTGGCATCCCAAAGATGTAGGCGCGGTTTCGGTGCTGATGGGGGAAGAGTGGTGCAACGTCCCTTCCCAAGACGCGTCCCTCCAGGGCGTCGCAGCACAAACCTGGCTGACTGCTGTGCGGCATGTACGCGCCGGTAACCCGGAGGCGGATCGGCTCAACAATGCAGTCGTCCGGGAAGCTATTTTGGCGATCAAGGCTCGGAACGAGGTGGCGATGGCGAAGGCAGGGCTGAACCTGGAGGATTGGTCCGAAGATCGGTTCAAGCGTGAGGAAAAGAACATTCTTGCAGGTGTGAAATTCTACGAGCCGAAAGCGCCATCCAAGGCGAAAGGCGAGCTTGGGAGCGAGTTGCCTTCGGTTGACGATTTGAACGGTGAAGTCGGCGACAGCACCGACGCGCAGGCTGGCCGCAAAGGCCGGAACGGCACCTCGTCGGCGTCGGGCGTCACCTTCGAGGAGGAGTGATCATGATGGATCAACATACTGCGGAGCAGGCTCTTGAGGCACTGCGTGAGCTGCATATCGGAACGGATCGGGACGCGGAAGCCGCGTCCCACATTGAGCGGCTTTTCGAGAAGGACGCTGCGGGTCATCGGACGCCTGTCGCGAAACGGTTCACCAAGACCCGTGAAACGCGTGGCGTGATGGTGATTGGGGAGCCCGGGAGCGGTAAATCCCATCTCGTCAATCGCACGCTCGAGAAATTGCCGATGTTGCGGCCGCAGGAAGATGGCACTCCGCGTTGCATTGGTTGCGTGGTGCCCAGCCCTGCGACCTTCAAGAGCATGATGGGCGAGTTGCTGAAGGTATCTGGGTACCCTGTGGAGAGTAAACGGCAGGAAGCCTGGTCGTTGTTCCAGGATTTGCGCTATCGCTTGGCCGAGCTGGAGATCAGCGTGATCTGGATCGACGAGGCTCAGGACTTGTTCTGTGCCGATCGCAACCTGATCCTGCGGGCACTAAAATCGCTGATGCAGGGTGAGCATGCCATCACGATCATCGTGTCCGGCACGAAAGACCTCGCGACCGTGATCCGGAGTGACCAGCAGGTAAAGCGTCGCTTTACGTCCATTGTCCTACCCGAACTCACCGAACAATCCGACGGCGAGAATTTCTGCCAGATCATGGAGCATTATTGCCAGCGTGTCGGGGTTCACGCTCCGATGGAGACCGACTTGGTCGGACGGGTGTTCCACGGTGCCCGGTATTGTTTTGGACGGGCGGTAGAGCTGCTGTTGCTGGCGCTCGAGTTCGCGATCGAGAACGAAGACAGTCATCTCGAAATCGGGCACTTCGCCTCGGCCTACGCGATGCAGGAATCCTGTTCGGCGTCCGAGAATGTCTTCTTTGTCGAGCACTACTGGTTGATCGAGACGGACCCAGAAGAGGATCAGAAGCCCCGTCGGTCCACGGGCAGGCGGAAGCGGTGATTGCCATGGCCAAGCTATTTCCCAAAGTATCCTTTGTTCACGATGAGACGCCCTTGTCCTGGGCAGCACGTCAGGCGGCCTTCCACAAAGGAGGTCGCCTCGTCCCGTTTCTCAATGATCTGCGTATTCCTGCCATCGATCTCGCGCGGGGGCTTCCGGCGGCGGTTCATCGCCTCTGCGAGATCGCTGGCCAGGACCCGGCGCCGGTGGTTTGGAACACGATTAGCTCGATTGGCGCACGCCGCTTCAGCCTGCGCCAGCACGAATTTTCGGCTGAGTTCACCACCGGGGTCGAGACCAGGATTTGCCCCTATTGCCTCGCTGAGGACCAATATGACCAGCGGCGCCCTGACGTTGCGACGCGTCATCGCCTTGCATGGCGCCTTGCGCCTGTTCGTACGTGCCGCCGCCATGGGACACTGCTGCGCGATGCTCGAAAGAGCGCGTGGGATGATCAACTGCATGAGCTGCAGGCCATGCAGGATATCATTGCAGCGGAATTGGCCGTGCCGGAGCCATGCGAACCGCGGGCACCCTCGCCACTCCAGACCTACGTGGAAAACCGTCTGGAAGGACATTCCGGTCCGATCTGGTTGGATGGGCAAGGCATTGATCAGGCGAGCCGGGCAGTCGAGATGGTGGGCGGGTTGATCGCCTTCGGCCCAAAGCAGCAGGCCGCTGAGCTGTCTCAGCGCATGTGGGACGACGCCGGACGTGCAGGTTGGGGCCTCGCAGCAGGGGGCGAAGCCAAAGTGGTTGCTTTTCTTGAAGATACGCTGAAGGCCTCAACGCGCAGTGAGGGATTTGCGAGCCCTCGGAGCGCTTTCGGGATGCTCTATGCGTGGCTCAACTCTGGGCACCTGTCAAAGGACCCTGGGCCGATCCGTGCTCTCCTGCGTCACGTGATCATCGAGAATACGCCTCTGGTCCCTGGGCGGAATGTTCTGGGTCAGCCGGTGGCCCGTCCGAAATACAGTACCCTGAGTTCGATCTCCAAATCCGAGAACGTTCATCCCTCGACACTTCATAACCTTCTCAAGGCAGCTGGCATGTCGCCCGGAGAGGGGGGGGCAACAGGGGCTGGGCGCTTGGTCGTTGACTATGCGAAGGTTGTTGAGCTGCTCGGGGATGCGAAGTTTGCTGTGCCGACGACCCAGGTTCCGTATGTCTTGACCTGTTCACGGCCAGTCGTAAGCGCGTTGATCGAACTGGGATTGCTGAGCCGTATCCATGATCATCAGAATCTGCAAAGCAAGGTCGGCAAAGCTGTCGATGGCCGCAGCATCAATGAAGTGCTCGATGTCCTGCGAGACAGGTTCGACGAAGTGGAGGAGCTGCCTGCCGGCATGGAGCCCTTGGCCAGGTGTGCGGAGAAATCCCGGGCGAAGCTGAAGGTGATCCTGGAACTCCTCTTCAAGGGGCACTTGTCCAACGTGGTGCGTCTCGATGGTCAGGTAGGGTTTGCTGCCATTCATCTGGATCCGGAGGAGATAAAGTCCGTTTTGGAAACGCCGCCGGTTGGGGTGTCTGAGGACGCATATTTCCTGATCCACTGACCTCGTCCCCCCAAGCTTTCCTGATGAAAATCTGCAATGCCGCCTTCGGGCGGCATTTTTTGTGAACTTTCGATGGTCATTTGATGTGGGTGTAGTGGTCAAAATGGCCGCCTCAGCGTGATTGCGAGTAAATATTATTCTTTAATAACAATAACATATTTTCGGATGAAGTCAGGTGGTGGACATTTATTGGTGGTTTCCACAGTTGTGTTCCAAGGTGTTGTGTGTGGGGTCTCGATGCGTGAGCGGTGGGCCTGAGACTCCCGTGCTTTGGGCGGGATGATGCCGGTTGAAATAGCCAAAAGTATGATTTTTAGCACGGGCGTCCTATATTCTTTGGTATAGTCGAGATGCGCAATTGCGTGGAACGGAGTTGACGATGATGTACCTGAAGACAACAGCTGCCCTCTTGCTTCTGGCGACACCGGTGTTCGGAGGCACATATGAGACCCGATGCGAGACCAAGCAGGTTCCGTATCAGGTCAGGGAAGGCGCGAAGCCTGAAAACGTGGTTGGCGGCGCCTTGATTGGCGGCGTTATCGGTAAAGTGGCGACGGGTGAGAACGCGGGCGCTGCGGCCGGGGCGATCATTGGCGGCGCGGTGGCCAATGAAAAGGGCAAGAAGACCGTCACGCGGTATCGTGAGGTTGAGACCTGCTCGAAGGTTTTCGTGCCGGAACGGATCGAAGATACCGAGGCGCTGCGCCTGTCGGTCTCGCGATTGAACAACGGCGAGTCCGTTAGCCGCGAACGCACGATGGACGTGCAGTTTACCATCGGCACAGCCTATGACGGATCTTGGGGACCGAAGTCCCGGCGCACGGCAGAAGAATACCTTGCGAGCCTTGATCCCTCGCCGGATCGGACGCTCTACACGCTCGTGGTCAATGATGTGGTGATCGTGAGCTCGGAGGAGATCGCGTCGATCGACGCGATCCGGGACGCATTGGCCGAAGCCGGCGTTGAATCGCAGGTCTTCACCGACATGCAATAACCAACGCGTCAAAATGCGCTACAGCGGGGGAGGGTTTGCGCTTGCCCCGCTGCTGCTCTTGCGGCACATATTCCAGCATGAAGATGCATAGAGGCTGGATCACGCCCTTGCGGCAGGTTTGCGGGATTTTTCTCGCCGGTCTTCTATTCCTTCAGAGCACCATGGCCTTTGGTGGCGCGTCCGTTGTGGCGGGCGAGAATGGCATCCAGATCGTTATCTGCGGTGCCAATGGTGTTCAGACCGTTACGATTGATGCGGAAGGCAATCTCATTGAAGACGCCGGAGGCGAGGGGGCGCCCTCGACGACCGGCCATTGTCCGTTCTGTATCGTTGGTCCCGCGCTGGAACTTGCGTCCCCCGGCGTGGCGCTGCGGGCGGTCTCATTCCACTATGTCTCTTACCAAGCACAGCATGACGTCATCGCGCCGAGGGAGTCCCGGGCGCGGGCGCATGGCATTCGCGCGCCGCCGGCCATCGCCTGAGGGGTTTTCCCTTTTCCTGATGTGAATGGCTCCGGGCGTCTCAAGGCGTGCGGAATTGTCTGACATGCTGAATTCCAGTGGTAAGAAGAATGAACAATACCAATATGATGCGCCTGAGTGCGTATGCGATCCTGCTGTCCTCGTTGTCCTCCGTTGCGGTTGCGCAAGTGGCTGAGGCCGAGAAAGCCATCGCTCTCGATCCGATCTATGTCGACCAAGACGGGACCGTTGTCGGGGCGAGCAAGATCGTCCTTGGCGATGAGCCGATGATGTCGACCCCGCCTGCCGATGGCGGCGAGTTCCTGCGTCAAGTACCGGGCGTCGCGTCTGGCCGCATGGGCGGTCATGGACTTGAAATCGTGATCCGGGGGCAATCCCAAAACCAACTCAACATCGTTGATAGTGGCTCTTTCACTTTCGGTGGCTGTCCCAACCGGATGGACCCGCCCGCCGCGACGGCAGGGATTTCGCGCGCCGACAAGATCATCGTAGAGCGTGGCTATCAGAGCGTCACCAACGGGCCCGGCGGTTCGGGCGGATCGGTGATCCTTGAGCGCGAAGCGCCGGAGTTCGAAGAAAACAAGCGCCTGAGCTTTGGCCTCAGTGCCGGGGTGTCGAGCAATTCGGGCAAGATCAACGTGAACGGTGATTTCGAGCTCGACCTTGGCAAGGGGTTCTATGTGGAGGGCTATGCCGGTTCCAAGACCGCCGACAACTACGAGGATGGCGATGGCACCCCGGTGCGCAGTTCCTATGACCAGAAGAGCGCGGGTCTGACTTTTGGCTTTGAGCGCAACGGCGTGGACCTTGCGTTCGATATCGAACGCGACAAGGTCAAGGATGCGCTCTTTCCCGGTGCGGGGATGGACAGCCCGCTTTCGGATACGACGATCTACCGGTTGCGCGGGGGTGTCGATCTCGACGCCGGCATTTTGCGCCGGATCGAAGGGAACCTATTCCTGAGCGAAGTCGATCACGTGATGGACAATTTCACGCTGCGCCCGGCGGGGGCGATGTTTGCCCGCACGCCGACCACCTCAGACACCCACGGCGGGAAGATCGAGGCGCATCTCGCCTTTGGGGGCACCGAGGCCAAAGTTGGTCTTGATCTTGTGTCGAACAACCGCATGGCGACGTTCTACGCGGGTGGGGCGGCTGTGCCGGTGCTCGCGGAAAATCCGGCATTTGCGCGCTTTCTGATGTGGCCGGATGTCACGATCAGCCAGACCGGGCTTTATGGCGAGACGGTCACGACCCTGTCGGATCGCACCACGCTCACGCTTGGCGCGCGCTATGACTATGTGAGGGCCACAGCAGGCGCAGCGGGCACGGTGCCCGGAGGCTCTGCGGCTTCGCCCAACACGTTCTACACCGCGCAATATGGTACGACCTTTGACGCGGCACGCGAAGAGCATAACCTTGGCGGGCTTGCCCGGATCGACTATGCGCTCGACAGCGAAAGCAACGTCTTCATCGGGCTGTCGCGCTCGGTGCGCACGGCGGATGCGACGGAACGTGCGATGGCGCGGAGCAACTGGGTCGGAAATCCGGATATAGCACCGGAAAAGCACCATCAGCTTGACCTCGGCTATGAGCGGGCCGGGGCGAATTACACGTTCAACGCCTCGGTCTATGCCGACCGCGTTAACGACTATATCCTGCGCGATCAGTTCACCGTGCCGGGCGTCACCACCTATCGCAATGTTGATGCGGTCCTGACGGGGATCGAGCTCAACGGAAGCTGGCAGCGTGGCGGTTTCGAGCTTCTTGCCGATGCCACTTATACACGCGGAAAGAACCGGACCGATGGGCGCGATCTTGCGCAGATCCCGCCTCTGAGCGGGAGCATTACGGCGTCTTATGGCGTGGACGCCTGGCGGGCTGGTGGGCGCGTCAACTGGGCCACGGCGCAGGACAAGATCGACCCCGCCCGCGACCCCGGCGCAACGCCGGGTTGGGCAACGCTTGATCTATTCGGCAGCTATGCGTTGAACGCCAATACGACGTTGGTGGCAGGTGTGGATAACGTCTTTGACAAGACCTATGCCAACCACCTGAGCCGCACCAACGTGTTTGACCCGACCATGTTCCAGGTCAATGAACCGGGACGGACGTTGTATATCAGCTTGGAAACGCGCTTCTGAGCCGGTTGGGCCGCGCAGCGTCCCGCGCGGCCCAGTCCTTACTCCGTGCGAAAGGGCGGCTTGACAGGCGGTCCGGACGTCACTACCTAGCGCGGCAGGTGACAGACGCCTGCCGCTCGCAGATGGCAACATCTTGGTAAAGTTCTGTATCTCATCGACACTCTGATGACCTTTCCGCGTCTCGCGCGGATGGCAATGCGAGCCCCATCCTACCAAATGCGAGACTCGTTCGAGGTAATGAGATGTCCGAGTCTTCCCAGAATTCCTTTCTCGATGCGCCCCTGTCGCATCTCTACGTGAAAACCGCGCTGCCGATTATCCTTATCATGGGGATGAACGGATTCCTGACCGTGGTCGATGCGTTCTTCCTTGGTCACTACGTGGGCGCGGATGCGCTCTCGGCGGTGACGCTTATCTTCCCGCTCTATATGGTCATCGTCGCGCTGGCGACCTTGGTTGCGAGCGGCATGTCGAGCATCCTTGCGCGCTATCTTGGTGGCGCGCGTCGCGAAGAGGCGCAGCGCCTTTTCGCAAGTGCCCATTGGCTCGCGCTTTGTCTTGGCGGGGTGTTGATCCTGCTCTATCTCGCGGTCGGTGCGCCGATGGTGCAGATCGCGGCAGGCGGTGCGGGAGAGATCGCGGAGATGGCGCAGAGCTACCTGCAGATCCTCGTGGTGTTCTCGCCGGTGCTCTTCATCCTGTCGGTCAATTCCGATGCCCTGCGCAACGAGGGGCGGGTCGGCTTGATGGCGGCGATGAGCCTCTTGGTCTCGCTTAGCAATATCGGGTTCAACTATCTCTTGATCGCGGTCTGGTCCTACGGGGTCGTGGGATCGGCGGTGGGCACCGTGTTGGCGCAGGCCGTGGCCCTTGCGATTATCCTTGCGGTGCGACTTCGCGGGCAGACCACCCTGCGGCCCGGCGCGGTGTTGCGCCATGTAAGCGCCGTCGAGTGGCGGCCTATCCTTGCCCTTGGTGCGCCGCAGAGCCTCAATTTTCTTGGCATTGCGCTTGGCTCGTCGGCGATCCTCATGGCGCTTCAGATGTTCCAGAGCCCGAACTATGCGGCGACGGTCTCGGCCTATGGGATTACCACGCGGGTCATCACCTTTGCCTTCCTGCCACTGCTTGGTCTGTCGCAGGCCATGCAGACGATCACCGGCAACAATACCGGGGCCGGCCTCTGGCAGCGGCGGGACCAGAGCCTGCGTGTCGCGGTGTTTTCTGCGCTTGTCTATTGCGGGGCGGTTCAGGTTTTCGTCACGGTATTCGCGCGGCAGATCGGGGCATCCTTTGTCGATGACCCGCAGGTGATCGCGGAGACGGCTGCGATCCTGCCGGTGATGTCGATGCTCTTTGTTCTTGCCGGGCCGTTGATGATGCTGGCGGCGCATTTTCAAGCCATCGGAGACGCGCCAAGGGCGGCGGTGCTCGGTCTTTCGAAGCCCTATCTCTTTGCCTTGCCGATGACGTTTATCCTGCCGTTTCTCTTTGGGAGCGAGGCGGTCTGGTGGGCCGGGCCAATGGCGGAGCTTATGCTTCTGGGGCTGGCGGCACTTGTCCTATACCAGCGATCCCGGCGGGAGATGCTACGCTGGGGCCTGTTTTCATCGGTTGTGGAGGATCGCGCATGACCCGTTTGCCAAGTTTGCAAGACGCCAAAGCCGCCGCAGCGCGTCTGCGCAAGGATGCCGAGGCCGTGGGGCGCAAGTTGGGGCAAGGGCAAGCCCTTGAGCAAGTAGCGCGCCTGCATGGGTTCCGCGATTGGAACGCCATGCGGGCGGCGATCGCCGAAAGGCCCATGTTCGTCGTCGGAGATCGTGTCAGCGGGCGCTACCTGTCTCAGCCGTTCACGGCGGTCCTGCGCAATGTGGAGACTCTTAGCGACGGGTGGGTGCGGCTATCGCTTGACCTTGATGAAGCCGTGGACGTGGTCACTTTCGAGAGCTTTTCGAGCTTTCGCAAACGGGTGCAGGGCACGGTTGGACCCAAGGGGCAATCACGAGAACGCACGTCGGACGGCACGCCGCAGCTTGAGATCGACCTTTAAAGGATCTCGAATTTCAAGACATCGACCATGCCCCGGTCGGTGATCTTGAGCGCGGGAATGACCGGTAGGGCGAGGAAGGCGAGTTGCAGGAAGGGTTCCTCAAGCGTGACGCCGAGCGTGCGCGCGGCGCTTCGCAGTGCGACGAGGCGGTCGCGCACCTCTTCGAACGGCTCGAGGCTCATCAGGCCGGCAACTGGTAGCGCCAGTTCGGCGAGGATTTCGCCGTCGCGGGCCACGACGAAACCGCCTTCGATTTCGGACATGCGGTTTGCCGCGAGCGCCATATCGTCATAGGTCGCCCCGACCACCGCGATATTGTGGTGGTCGTGGCAGACGGTCGAGGCGATGGCACCGGATTTCAGGCCAAAGCCCTTGACGAAGCCACTCGCGATGTTGCCGTTCTTGCCGTGGCGTTCGATGACGGAGATGCGGATCAGGTCGCGCGTCGGGTCCGGACGTTTGTCGCCATCTTGGACGGGGATATCTTCGTGCAGGTGTTCCGTGATGATCTTGCCTTCGAGGATGCCGATGACATCGGTTTCGGCGCGATTGGCGCGGGCGCGGAAATCTTCCGGTGTGACGGTCGGAGCAAGAACCGATTTGCGCCCCACTGGCGGCAGCGTCTTGCGTGCGCCAAAGGCCTTGTCGGTCAGACGTCTCCCGGCGCAGAACACCATTTGCGCGTCACACGTCTCGAGGCTGTCGAGGGCGACGATATCGGCGCGTTTGCCCGGCGCGATATGACCACGATCCTTGAGGCCGAAGGCCTCGGCCGCCGAGAGCGACGCCGCGCGATAGACCGCGAGGGGCGAGGCGCCCCGGGCGATCAGTCGGCGGATCATATAGTCGAGGTGGCCATGCTCGCCAATATCGAGCGGATTGCGATCATCGGTGCAAAGGCAAAGATAGGGCGATGTCGCCTCGGTCAGGATCGGGGCGAGCGCCTCGAGATCCTTGGAGACAGAGCCTTCGCGGATCAACACGCGCATCCCCTTGCGCAGCTTCTCAAGCGCCTCTTCGGCGGTGGTCGCTTCATGTTCGGTTCGGATACCGGCGGCGATATAGGCGTTGAGGTCTTTGCCAACGAGTTGCGGGCAGTGGCCGTCGATATGCCCGCCCTCGAACAATGAGAGCTTTTCCAGGCACCCCGGATCGCGATGGATCACTCCGGGGTAGTTCATGAACTCCGCAAGCCCGATGCCCGAGGGGTGATCCATAACCGTGGCAAGGTCTTCGGCGCTAAGGGTCGCGCCCGCCGTCTCCATGTGGGTGGAGGGGACGCAGGAGGAGAGCTGCACGCGGATATCCATCAGCGTATGCTCAGAGGCGTCTTGAAAGTAGCGGATGCCGGGCAGGCCGATCACGTTGGCGATCTCATGGGGATCGCAGATCGCCGTGGTGATGCCGCGCGGGGCGACGCACCGGTCGAATTCGAACGGCGTAACGAGAGAGCTTTCGATGTGTAGATGCGTGTCGATGAAGCCGGGCACGAGGGTCAGTCCCGAGACATCAATGATCTCAGTCCCCTCGTACTCTGCGCCGATCCCCACGATCGTATCGTCGCAGATCGCCACATCGCCGTCGATCATCGTGCCGGTGACGACATCGAAAACCGTGCCCCCACGCAGCACGATATCTGCGGGCGTATCCCCGCGTCCCTGAGCGATTCTCCGTTCCAGATTCGCCATTTTTGCCGCCTGTTTTTGTCTGTTTGGAAAAAATTTATCCGAGTATCACCGACACATGCGCGCGGGTCCAGAGGCTGTCTTGTCTGGGATTTCTACGAAATGTGGCGCTGCTGTGGGCGTCTGCTGCGCTGCGGCGGGGATTCCAAGAAGGTAGACGCAAAGGCGAAGTTGCGTTTAGCTTTGGAGTGATCGGAAATTAGGCACCCGTTTCAGCGGGCTGAGGAAAGTTTACGCTTCGATGCCGAACCATTCAGAATTTCGTTACATAGATGGGGTGAGTTCCTAACGTCTTACAATGAGAGCGCCGATGAAGGCTGCCGTATTCCCGCGTGTCGCTCGGGCGAGAGGATCGCCCGCTGCGACACGAGGACCAACCTTGGAAGAACGGCATTGGGTCGTTCCTGACATTTCTCCAGGAGGGAGTATCTTATGAAGAACCAGAGAACATTCGGCCGTCGCGCCGTTCTTAAATCGGGTGCCGCCGCCGGTGTCGCGGCACTCGCGAGTCCGGCTCTCGTCAGCAAGGCCTTTGCCTCGTCGGGTGAACTGACCCTGATGGATTGGTCGGATTACTGGCCCGAGGACATGCTCGAGAAGTTCACCGCTGAAACCGGTATCAAGGTGAACTATATCGGCATTGGCTCGAACGAAGAGCTTATCAACAAGATGAAAGCCTCGCAGGGGGGCGGCGCGGACCTGATCGGTCCGACCAACAACCGGTCGCTTCAGTGGGGTCCGCTCGACCTGCTTCAGCCGTTCGACATGACCCGTATTCCGATCGAAGCGGCGAACCCGGCGATGGCCAAGATCGGCCCGGATGCCTGGGATTTCGGCGGCAACGGCAACACGTGGATTCCGCATATCTGGGGCACGGAAGGCATGGCGTGGCGTGTCGACAAATGGGCGCCGAAAGATCCCTCTGGCGTGCCGAGCTATGGTGAGATCTGGTCCGAAGAAAACGCGGGCAAGACCATGATCCGCGCCCATTCCGGCATGCTTTGCGCCGGTCTCTACATGGAAGCCGCGGGCGAGTTGGAGCCGGGCTCTGTCTGGGCTGCCTATGGTTCGGAAGAGAAGATGCGCGAGGTCTGGACCCAGATCACCGATTGGTGCATCGCACGCAAACAGGCGCTCAAGCTCATCTGGAACGACGCCGACACCCAGAAGAACGGCCTTCTCAACGATGGCGTTCTCGTTGGTCAGACCTGGGATGGTCCGCCGCTCGCGCTCAAGACGGCGGGCGAGCCGGTTACCTATCAGGCCCCGGCCGAAGGGGCGATGGCATGGGTCGATGGTCTTTCGATGCCGAAGGGCGCACAGAACATTGATGCGGCCTATGAGCTTATCAAGTTCGCCTTTGACCCGGCAAACGCAGGCCCGGCGATCGACAAACATGGCTACAACTCGCCGATTCTCGGCGCGGACAAGCTTGCCGGAGATACATACGCGAAGAACTTCGCCGAGGCCTATCCGGGCGATGCGCTGGCCAACCTCAACGCATGGCCGGCAGAAGCGCCTTGGTACGCGGATGTCCGGACGGAATTCGTGAACCAGTTCCAGAGCGCCTGACGCACAGCACTTCATCGCCCGGCCACACCAAGACGTGGCCGGGCGTTTTCTTGACGGGCCACCCAAACGAGCCCGCGATACGAAAAACAAACGACGGGGAACGGTACATGAGCTCTGGTGTTGCAGTTGATCTGGAGAACATCACGATCAGGTTCGGCGACTTCACGGCGGTGAAGGATGCGAATGTGAATATCAACGGCGGGGATTTCTTCTCGTTCCTTGGCCCGTCTGGATGCGGCAAGACCACGATCCTGCGCGCGGTCTCGGGCTTTCTCGAGCCGAGTGAGGGACGGGTTCTCATCGGGGGCAACGATATGGCCGGGATCGGCCCGAACAAACGCCCCACTGCGCTGATCTTTCAGAACCTTGCGCTGTTCCCACTGATGACCGTCTGGGAGAACATCTCGTTCTCGATGGAAGTCGCCGGGGCGAGCGCCAAGGAGAGACGCCGCCGGGCGGATGAGCTTCTCGACATGATTGCCTTGCCGGGGCAGGGCGACAAGCTGCCGAGCGAACTTTCGGGCGGTCAGAAACAACGGGTCGCGATTGCGCGGGCGCTCTGTGCCAATCCGGACGTTCTCTTGCTTGACGAGCCGCTTTCGGCGCTCGATCTCAAGCTGCGCCAGCATATGCGCACCGAGCTGCGCGAGATTCAGCAGCGCGTGGGTATCACCTTTATCTACATCACCCACGACCAGGGCGAGGCCCTGACCATGTCCGACAACGTGGCGGTGATGAAATCCGGGGTGATCGATCAGATCGCCTCGGGTCATGAGATTTACGACCATCCCGCAACGCCTTTCGTGGCGTCTTTCGTGGGCGAAAACAACGTCTTCCGGGGCCGGATCAAATCCATCGAAGGCGGCGAGGCGATCATCAGCACCAATCGCTCTGGCGACCTTGTGGCGCGGATCACGCCTGCGGAGATCGGCAAGCTATCAGTCGGGGATGAGGCGATGATGTTCGTGCGCCCCGAAGCCTTCGAGGTCGCGCCAGAACAGGGCGGCACCGGTAAGAACCTCGTGTCTGCCAAGGCGGTCAATGAAGAGTTTGAGGGCAATTCCTTTAGTGTCTTCCTCGAGGGAGATGGCGGCAAGCTTATCAAGATGTCGGTGCCCAATCTGGGGCAAGATCGTATCTCGACACGCGGCCATGACCTCACCTTGCGCTATGAGCCGTCCAACGCGGTCGTGATGCGTGCGGGCGAGTTGGCATCGGAGTAAGGGCAATGAAACGCAATTTGCCTTTCTCCGAGTTCTTCCGGAACAACGGCCCCGTCATGGGCAGTATCCTGATCGGGCTGGTGGCGTTCTGGCTCATCTTCCTGATCCTGCTGCCGCAGCTCTCGATGCTCGATTATTCCTTCCGGTTCAACCTGCCGCCTGCGGACGTGGGCGGGCCGAAGGACGTCTACACGCTGAGCAACTACGAATACCTGATCTACGGGTCGGATGAGAGCAAGCAGAGCTTCAACACGGTTGACCTCAAGGTCTTCGTGCGCACGATCCTCGCCGCGATGGTGGTGACGGTCTTCAATATCGTTCTGTGCTATCCGCTGGCCTATTTTCTTGGGCAGGCAAAGGGGGCTGGTGTGGCGCGGCTTTTCGTGGTGCTGCTCATCATTCCGTACTGGATCAATGAAATCCTGCGAGCCTTCGCCTTGCGGATCATCTTTGGCGAGACAGGGCTACTCAACGAGGCCTTGATGTTCCTGCATCTTGCGAGCGAGCCGATTGATTTCATCCGTCAGGATGTCGCGCTCTATGCGGGTCTCGGCTATGCCTATATCCTCCTGATGCTTTTCCCGATGTATAACGTCATCGAGAGCCTTGATCGCAACCAGATCGAGGCCGCGCGGGACATGGGGGCGAGTTGGGTTCATATTCACCGCCGCATTGTCATTCCCCATGCAAAGCCGGGCATCGCCTCGGGCTCGACCATGGTCTTCATGCTCTCTGCCGGGGCGCTTGCCGCGCCGCAAATCCTTGGCGGGCCAAGCAGCCTCTGGTTCACGCAGCTTGTCTATCAGTGGTTCAATGACTCGCTCAATTGGCAGCAGGGCGCAGCCTATGCCATCGTGCTTCTCGTTTCGACCATCGCCATCGTTCTGACCTTTATGCGGGTCTTCAAGGTGAACATGGGGGATATCGGGAAATGAGTTCTGCGACCCTGATCCGTATCGCCCTTGGCGCCTATCTTCTGATCTTCTTCAGCTACCTGCTCGGGCCGCTCGTGGTGATGAGCCTGACGGCGTTCAACTCATCGGCCTTCCCGTCGGTGTCGCCCTGGGCCTGTTTCACATTCGAATGGTTCGGTGTCCTGTTTGAAGACAAACATATCCGCGACGGGCTTTTCTACAGCGTTCTGATCGGGATCGGGACGGTGCTCCTCTCGGTCTCCATGGGGCTTGCGGCATCTATCGTGCTCACGCAGGTCTGGCCGCGTTTCCGGTCGACCTATTACACGATGATCATTGCGCCGATCCTCATTCCCGGTGTGGTGCTTGGTATCTCGACGCTGGTGTTCTGGGACCGGGTTGGGCGGTTCTTTGGTGCTGAGGATGGGTCGTTCTTCTACGAGTTGTTCCACAACGGGATCTTCCTCACGATCCTTGGTCAGTCATCCTTTATTGCCTCCTATGCGATGCTTGTTTTCGTGGCGCGGCTTCAGCGGTTTGATCCGGGCCTGACGGAAGCGGCGCTCGACCTTGGGGCGACACACACACAGGCGTTTCGCAAGATCCTCTTGCCGTTCATGCGCCCGGCGATTGCCTCGGCCTCGGTGCTGGCGTTTCTGGCTTCTTTTGAGAACTACAACACGACGACGTTTACCATCATCGACTACAAGACGCTGACCACGGTGCTGGCTCAGAAGGTGCGCCTTGGTATCAACCCGTCGATTTCGTCGCTGGCCTTTATCATCATCACGCTCACGGTTTTTGCCGCGCTTATCTTTGAGGCGGTGCAACGCAACAAGAGCCGCAAGGACGCAATGCGCCAGGGGCGGCTTAAGCCGGGTAGAGGGGTGTTGCCGGGTTTCCTGCGTGGCAATCCGGCGGCGATCATCCTTGTCCTTCTGTCCTTCTTCGTGATCGCGATGGTCGGCACGGCGCAATCCTATAGCCCGGAACAGTGCAAGATCCGGGTCAAGGAAGCGCGCCAGATCGAGATTCAGAAACGCATCGAAGCGCTTCAGAAGGCCCGTGCGGAAGAACGCGCCAAGGCCGCTGAGGAGGCCGAGGACGCAGTCCCGGCAGCTCCGTCGCCGTCCAATAGTGGCGCCTTTGGCAATGTCTTTGCGCCGGGGAACCTCTCGGGAGAGGAAGAGAGCGAGGCGGTGCCTGAACCTGCACCGCAGGGCGGTAGTGGGGCCTTCGGCAACGTCTTTGCCCCGAATAACCTCTCCGAAGACACACCGGACGAGCCGGAAGCGCCTCAGGGGGGCACAGGAGCGTTCGGCAACGTTTTTGCGCCGGATAATCTTTCGGGAAGTGAGTGACGAAAGGAACAGGCCGCGCGGTTTCGGGCGGCCTGAATTCCCTTAGAGCGCGGTCTCAAAAAGCGCCGTGAGGTTGGCCTTGGTCAACTCAATCGGATTGCCGCCGCAGGACGGATCGACAAGCGCGCCTTCGACGAGGGCTGGAATGCTCTCTGCTGTCACACCAAGGTCGGAGAGGCGGCGAGGAATGCCGAGGCTATCGTTGAGGTCTTGCACGAAGGCGCGGAACCCGTCAAAGCCGCCCGCGATCCCGAGATAGGCCGAGGCTTGTTGGAAGCGATCTGCGATGGCCGGTGCGTTGAAGTCGAGCACGGCAGGCATGCAGACGGCATTGGTCGTGCCGTGATGCGTGTTGAAATGCGCGCCGATAGGGTGGCTCATGGCGTGAATGGCACCGAGGCCCTTCTGAAACGCCGTCGCGCCCATCATGGCGGCGCTCATCATCTGGGCGCGTGCCTCGAGGTCGGTGCCATCGGCATAGGCGCGGGGCAGGTAGTCTTTTACAAGACGCATGCCTTCGAGCGCGATGCCCTGGCTCATCGGGTGGTAGTGCGGCGAGCTATAGGCCTCGACGCAATGGGCAAAGGCATCAAGCCCGGTGCCCGCGGTGATGAAGCGGGGCATGCCGACAGTCAGTTCCGGGTCGCAGATCACGATGCTCGGCAGGACCTTGGGGTGAAAGATGATCTTCTTGGCGTGAGTTTCGGAATTGGTAATCACGCTCGCGCGGACCACTTCCGAGCCGGTCCCGGCGGTGGTCGGCACGGCGATGATCGGGGCGATGGTCTCGGCGTTGGCGCGGGTCCACCAATCGCCGATATCCTCGAAATCCCAGACGGGGCGCGTCTGGCCCGCCATGAAGGCGACCATCTTGCCAAGGTCGAGGCCAGAGCCACCGCCAAAAGCGATCACGCCGTCATGCCCGCCTGCGTGGTAGGCTTCGACACCGGCGGCGAGGTTCTTTTCGTTCGGGTTTGGATCGACATCAGCAAAGAGGCCACGGCCAAGACCCGCGGTCTCGAGGATGTCGAGCGCCTGAGTGGTGATCGGCAGGTCGGCAAGGCCCCGGTCCGTGACGAGGAGCGGACGGGTCATGCCGGTCGCCGCGCAGGCCTCGGCAAGCTCCGCGATCCGGCCCGCGCCGAATTTGATCGTGGTCGGGTAGGACCAGCTTCCGTTAAGCGTCATGGTTGGTCTTTCGTTTTCGAGGTCAGGCCAGTTCAAAGCCGCGCGCGATCTCGTAGTCGGTCACGACGCGGTTGAACTCTTCGATTTCCCATTCGGCGGCGCGTGCATAGTGGGTCACTACATCTTCGCCAAGAGCGTCGCGCAACAGATCAGAGGCCAGAAGTGCCTCGCGCGCGTCGCGTAGCGTTTCAGGGATGTAGCGGCCTTCACCAGCATAGGCGTCGCCAGAGAAGGCGGGTTCAAGCACGAGCCCGTCTTCGATCCCCTTGAGACCGGCGGCAAGCATGGCGCTCATCGCGAGGTAAGGGTTGATGTCAGAACCGCCAATCCGGCACTCGATGCGCACCGCCTTGGTGCCGTCACCGCAAAGGCGGAAGCCCGCAGTGCGGTTGTCGATCGACCAGATGATCCGCGTCGGCGCAAAGCTGCCCTTCTGAAAGCGCTTGTAGCTATTGATGTAGGGGGCGAGGAAATAGGTATAGTCGGCGGCGTATTTCAGAAGACCCGCGACATAGGATTTCATGAGGCTCGACATACCGAGCGCATCGTCCGGATCATAGAAGAGCGGCGCGCCGTCCTTCCAGAGCGATTGATGCACGTGGCTCGAGGAGCCGACCTTGTCCTTGTGCCATTTCGACAGGAAGCTGACGGCGTGGCCCTGTTGCCAGGCGATTTCCTTGGTCGCGTGTTTGGCGATGGTGTGAAAATCGGCAGTGTCGAGGGCTGGGGCGTATTTGATGTTGAGCTCTTCCTGCCCGGTCTCGGCCTCTCCCTTGCTATTCTCTATGGGAAGCCCTGCGTTCCAGAGATGATTGCGCAGCGGGCGCATGACATGCTCTTCGCGGCTTGTCTGCAGGATATGGTAGTCCTCGTTATAGCCCGAGAGCGTCGCAAGATCGCGGAAGCCGGATTTGCGGATCTCGTCAAAGCTCTTCTCGAAGAGGAAGAACTCCAGCTCGCTTGCCATCATCGGGGTCAGGCCCATCGCCTCGGCGCGGGCGATCTGTTTCTTGAGCATGGCGCGCGGGGAATGGGAGATCTCCTCGTGGGTGTGGTGATCAAGGATATCGCAGAGCACCATCACCGTCCCTTCTAGCCATGGCAGGGGGCGCAGCGTGTCGAGGTCGGGCTTCATCACGTAGTCGCCATAGCCCTTCTCCCAAGAGGTCGAGGCAAAGCCCTCGGGCGTCGACATCATCAAGTCGGTCGCCAATAGGTAGTTGCAGCAATGGGTCTCTTCCCAGGCGCTTTCAACGAAGTGCCCGGCATGAAAGCGCTTGCCCATGAGGCGGCCCTGCATATCGACAAAACAGACAAGAACAGTGTCGATCTCGCCTCCGGCGACCTGTGATTTTAGGTCGTCGAACGTAAGAGGTCCGGGCATGGGGTTTCCTTTCTTCAGAGGGGCTGGAGCCGCGCGGTCGCGCGTTGCTCTTCCCAGTGTCAGAGAAATCTTCCATGCAGTCGGCGAGACTGTCAATCGCTGTAGAGGCATGGCGCCGCGCCAGACGTGGCGCGGCCCATCAGACAGGCGGGTGCTTAGAAAACCTCGATCAAACCGGCAGCGCCCTGCCCACCACCGACGCACATCGATACCACGCCCCAGCGCGCCTTACGGCGTCGGCCTTCGAGAAGGATATGCCCGGCCATTCGCGCGCCAGACATGCCGTAGGGGTGGCCGATCGAGATCGCACCGCCATTGACGTTGAGTTTGTCCGGGTCAATGCCGAGCGTGTCGCGGCAAGGCAGAAGCTGGGCCGCGAAGGCTTCGTTGATTTCCCAGAGGTCGATCTCCTCTGCCTTGAGGCCTGCCCGCTCTAGCAGGCGCGGTATGGCGACGATCGGGCCGATGCCCATCTCCTCCGGTGCGACGCCGGCCACGGCAAAGCCGCGCAGGGCGCCCAAGGGGGTCAATCCGCGCTTCTCGGCTTCGCGGGCCTCCATGACGACAAGCGCCGCCGCGCCGTCCGAAAGCTGGCTTGCATTGCCTGCGGTGACCGTCTTTTCTTCGCCCAGGACCGGTTTCAGGCTGGCAAGGCCGATTTCCGTGGTGCCGGGGCGGCCGCATTCGTCGGCGTGGATCGTCACGGTCTGTTCACGAGTTTCGCCGGTGGCCTTGTCGGTGACGAGTTTCACTGCTTCGACCGGGATGATCTCGTCGGCAAAGAGGCCCGCATCCTGCGCGCGGGCGGTGCGGATTTGGCTTTCGAGGGCATAGGCGTCCTGCGCTTCGCGGCTGACGCCATAGCGCTCGGCGACGACTTCGGCCGTTTCAAGCATCGAAAGGTAATAGCCGTCGCGCACGGACGGGTCACGATAGCGGTGTCCGTTCCAGTGGTTTTCCTGCACGAGGGAGATGCTCTCCAAACCGCCAGCCAGCGCGACGTCCGCGCCATCCTTGACCATATGGCCCGCAATGGCGAGCGCGTTGAGGCCAGAGGCGCATTGGCGGTCGATGGTCTGACCCGCGACGCTATCGGGAAGGCTTGCCGCCAGTGCGATATGGCGCGCGACGTTGACCCCCGTCGAGCCTTGGGTCAGGGCGGCGCCGAAAACCGCGTCCTCGATCTCGCCACCTTCGAGCCCCGCGCGGGAGACGGCGGCACGCACAGCATGGGCCGCGAGGCTCGGGCCTTCGAGATTGTTGAAAGCGCCGCGATAGGCTTTGCCGATGGGGGTGCGGGCGGTGGATACGATGACGGGTTCGCGCATGTCTTGTCTCCGGTTCAAATGTCTTCGACGCCGCACCAGTCGGCGATGAACAAGGCCGTGGCCTTGGTCACGCGGCGCATACTTTCGAGATCGACCCGTTCGTTGAAGCCGTGGATCGCCTCGGCGGTCGGGCCATAGACGAGGGCGGGTGTGTCGGCGTAGAGGCCGAAGAACCGGGCGTCGGTGGTTGCGGTGATCGCGGCCCGGTCGAGCGCGCCGCCGGTGACCGTGCCATGTGCACTATCAAGCGCGCCAATCGCATCGGCGGCAGAGCGGCTCTTGTCGTCGGAGAGGGCGTACCCCTCGGCGTGAAAGCCGTGATAGACGATTTCGGGGAGTGAGTTGCGCAGGAAAGCGTTTTCGCGCGCGGCTTCCATCAGGACGGCCTCGATCTCTTTCTTGGCATCCTCGATGCTTTGGCCCGGGAAAATCCCCATACGCACGTCAAAGACGCACCATGCAGGCACGGAGCTTGTCCAGTCGCCGCCCTGAATCTTGCCGATGTTGAGGTTGAGCGCGTGGTCCATGTGCGCGTAGTCACCGTGGCGGTGTTCGACGCCATTCCAGCGGGCCTCCATCTCGTGCAGGGCCGAGATGAGCGGGATCGCGGCCTCGATCGCGTTGGCGCCCTGTCCGGCATAGGCGACGTGGGTCGGCAGGCCCTTGAGATGGACCTGAAACCAGATCACACCAAGCTGGGCAGTCACGAGCTGTTCGGCGAAGGGTTCGGGGATCAGGGCGGCGTCGGCCTTGTAGCCGCGCGCAAGACAAGCCAGCGCGCCGTTGCCGGTGCATTCCTCTTCGACCACGGATTGATAGAACACGTCCGCCGCCGGGGCGAGGTTCAACCGGCGCAGCGCGTCGAGCGCGTAGAGGTTGGAGACAAGCCCGGCCTTCATATCGCCCGCGCCACGGCCATACATCCAGCCTTCCGCGACGCGCGGCTCGTAAGGTGGGCTATCCCACATGTCGAGCGGGCCTTCCGGCACGACGTCGATATGGCCGTTGAGGATCAGCGAGCGGCCGGTGTTGGTCTTGGAGCGATGGCTGCCGACGACGTTCACCGCGTCCTCGTAGGGGCCGAGCACGGGTGAGAAGCCCGGAAGGTGGCGGATGTCTTCCACGTCAATCTGCCAGCGGTCGACCTCGTAGCCTCGGTCAGTCAGGGCGGACGCCATGAAGTCTTGCGCGCTCTGTTCGTTGCCGCGCGTGGACGGATGGGCGGTCAGGGCGGCGAGAAAATCCACCTGTTCGTCGAAATAGGCATCCACCGCGTCAAGGATGCGGGGTGTCAGCTCGGTCGTCATGTCAGTCAGCCTCAGAAAGTTGGAATGTCGCCCTTTGGAAGGGAGAGGGGGGCGCCTGTAGCCTCGGTGATCTCGGCAAGGCTTGTGCCTTCGGCCAGTTCAACAAGGGCAAAGCCGGTGTCGGTCACGTCGATGACCCCCATGTCGGTAAAGATCCGTGAGACACAGGCACGGGCCGTCACAGGCAGGCTACACGTGTCCTTTAGTTTGGGGTTGCCTGCGCGGTCTGTGTGGGTGGTCAACACGATCACCCGACGGGCCTTTTGCGCCAGCTCAATGCCGCCGCCTGCACCCGGAGAGAACTTGCCGGGGATTTTCCAGTTGGCAAGATCGCCTGTCTGCGCAACCTCGAAGGCCCCGAGCATGGTCAGGTCGAGCCGCCCCGACCGCACCAGAGCAAAGGACACGGCGCTGTCAAAGAAGGAACTGCCGGGGATGGTCGAGACATAGGCCCCGCCCGCGTCGATCAAGTTGCGGTCGGCGGTCTCATACGCATGGGTCGGGCCGATCCCCGCAAGGCCGTTCTCAGTATGTAAGCACACCGGGAAATCCGGTCCAAGGTGATCCACGACTTTGGTCGGCAGGCCGATCCCAAGGTTCACGACCATGCCGGGGGCGATCTCGCGGGCCGCGCGGGCGACCATTTTGCTCCTAGCGTTGGACAACGGCGTATTCCTCGCTGAGTTCTGTGAGCCCTACGAGGTCATCCACGAAGGGGCCGGGCGTGTGTACGTCATCGGCATGAAGCGCCCCAAGCGGCACGACGCGTTCGACTTCGGCGATGACACGCGTCGCGGCCATGGCCATGAGCGGGTTGAAATTGCGCGCGGTGGCGGCAAAGGACAGGTTCCCGAACGGATCGGCGCGATCTGCATGGACAAGCGCCACATCGGCACGCAGGGCGCTTTCGACGACATAGGCCTTGCCGTCTATCTCCATGCGTTCCTTGCCGTCGGCAAGCTCGGTATCAATGCCGATGTCGGTCAGGATGCCACCAAGCCCTGCGCCACCTGCGCGGATGCGCTCGGCGAGGATGCCTTGGGCGTTGAACTCCACTTCAATCTCGCCCGCGTTCATCATTGCGATGGCGCGCGGGTTGAGGCCGATATGTGTCGTCACAAGGCGTGCAACCTGTCCCGAAACCAGAAGGTGATCGACCCCCATGTCGGTCTCGTTGGCGTCGTTCTTGATGATCGTGAGATCGCGCGGACCCTGCCGGACAAGCTCGCGGATGAGCGTGAACGGTGTGCCAGGGACGCCGAAACCACCGATCATAACGGTGGCACCGTCACCGATGTGGGCGATCGCCTCTTCTAGGGCCCCGACCTTATCAGGAAGCCTCATGCCGCGCTCTCCACGTCAAGACCGGCCTCGCGCGCAAAGGCGTCGAGGGAGTCGGTGAGGATCGCCATCATCTCGTCGATCTGTGCCTCGGTGATGATGAGCGGCGGCGCGACGAGGAAGTGATCCCCGGCGGTGCCGCCACGTGTGCGGCGCGAATACGTGATGAGGCCGCGCTCATAGGCGAGCTCGACAAGCCGGGAGTGGGCGTTGAGGGCGGTCGGTAGCGGATCCATTGTGTCGCGGTCGGAGACGAATTCGAACGCCGTCAAAAGCCCCTTGCCGCGCACATGACCGATAAACGGATAGCGATCCATCAGCCCATGCAGGCGTGACAGAAGCACGTCGCCCATATCGGCCGCATTTGCGACGAGGTTCTGTTCCTCGAGTTCCTCGAGCACCGCGAGGCCCGCAGAACAGGCCAGCGGGTTGCCCGCATAGGTGAAGCCATGCAGGAAGCCGCCTGCGTCGAGGATCGGCTCGACAATGCGCGCGCCGGCCACGGTCGCGCCAAGCGGGGCATAGCCCGCGCCGAACCCCTTGGAGAGGGCGACGATATCGGGGGTGATGCCCCAATGCTCGGCGGCGATGAATTTGCCGGTACGGCCCGCACCGGTCATGACCTCATCATAGATCAGCAGGATCCCGAACTCGTCACAGATTTCGCGGATGCGTCCATAGTAGCTATCCGGAGCGACAAGCGCGCCGGTCGAAGCCCCGCCCACCGGCTCCATGAGGAAGGCGAGAACGGTTTCCGGGCCTTGGGCGATAATTTCATCACGCAGCATCTCGGCATATTTCAGGCCGCGCTCTTCCTCGCTGAGGTTGTCGCGGTCGAGATAGGTCACAGGGGCGGCCACCTTGGGCATCCCGCGCATCATCGGATCGAATGGGCGCGCCAGCGGGTCGTAGCCCGTCAGGTCAAGCGCGCCGAGCGTACAGCCGTGATAGGAGGGAAAACGCGAGATGACCTTCCAGCGGCTTTCTTGGCCCTGCACGATGGCATATTGCCGGGCGAGCTTGATCGCGCTCTCGACGGCCTCGGAGCCGCCGGAGACAAAGAACACGCGATCTAACCCCGCGGGCATCATCGCGGCGGTTTTGGCAGCAAGGTTCTCGGACGGTTCGGTCCGAAAATGCAGACGGTAGCCAAAGGTCGCCTTGTCCATTTGCGCCTTCATTTTGGCAAGGACGTTGGGGTTGGAATGGCCGATATTGGACACCATCGCCCCGGACGTGCCGTCGATATACCGTTTTCCGGTGGTGTCGTAGAGGTAGATGCCCTCACCCCGATCGAGAAACGGACGGGGGGTGCGGGACTGGTAAAACAGGTGGGAGGGCGTGGTCGTCACTTTGAGCCTTCGAGGTGTTTGCGGAGAAATTCTTTGGTGCGGTCCTTGTCGGGGTTCTTGAAGACTTTGCTAGGCGGGCCTTCTTCGACAACGACACCTTGATCCATGAACAACACGCGGTCGCAAACCGAGGCCGCGAAGTCCATTTCATGGGTCACGATGATCATGGTCATGTGCTCTTCAGCGAGCTTCTTCATCACCAGGTTGACCTCTTCGACAAGCTCGGGATCGAGCGCCGAGGTGGCCTCGTCAAAGAGCATGAGCTTGGGCTGCATCGCTAGGGCGCGGGCAATGGCGACGCGCTGTTTCTGACCGCCCGAGAGCTGTGAGGGATAATAGTCGATCCGCTCGAGCATGCCGACGTGGGCGAGCTGTTCCTCGGCGAGCTTATCCGCTTCTTTGCCGGAAATGCCCTTGAGGAGCTTCGGCGCCATGGTGACGTTGTCGCGCACGCTTAGGTGCGGGAACAAATTGAAGTGCTGGAACACCATGCCGATCTGCTGGCGCATCTCGTTGATGTGCTTTTCATACTGGCGATGGGGCAGGCTCTTGTTGACCTGCACACCGTCGAGGATGATCTCGCCGCCGGTCAGGGGATCAAGGTCGTTGATCGCGCGCAGCAGGGTGGACTTACCAGACCCGGAGGGACCGATGATGGCGACGATCTCGCCGCGCTCCACCGTGAGGCTGATGTCTTTGAGCACTTCCAGAGAGCCATAGGACTTCTGGGCGTGGCGGATTTCGACGAAAGGCGTTTTCTCAGTCATGTCAGATCCTCTTTGGGTCAGCGCGAGAGCTGGGTGCGGCGTTCGATCCGACGGATCACCGCTTCCATCCCAAGGTTGATGATGTAGTAGAGCACGGCGGCGGCGGCGTAGAATTCAAACGGGCGATAGGTCCGCCCGATGGCGAGCTGAGCCGAGAGCGTGAGTTCCGTGACCCCGATCACCGAGACCAGCGCTGAGTCTTTCAGGAGCGCGATCATCATGTTGCCAATGGGCGGGATCACATCGCGCACGGCTTGTGGGATCACAACCTTGATGAGCGCCTGCCTGCGCGACAGGCCAAGGGTACGCGCGGCTTCCATCTGGCCCTTGTCGACGGCGATGATCGCGGTCTGGATCAGTTCGGAGTTGTAGACCGCGAAGTGCAGACCCAAGCCGATCACCCCGGCCACGAAGGCAGGAAGGTCGATCCCGATCTGCACCAGCCCGAAGTAAATCAGGAACAGTTGCAACAGGAGCGGTGTGCCCATGAAGAGCCAGGCGACAAAGCGGAACGGCAGGCGAATGACGAGCGGCGCGTAAAGCGCGATCACCGCAAACAGGATGCCGCCGAAGAAGCTCAGGAGACCGGCCGCGACAGTGATCGCGATGGTCCACAATACGCCAAGCAGGAGAGCGTCGGCGTATGAGGGGACGACTGTGAAATCAAGACCCATGGGACGCACCTTTCGATTGGAGGAACGGGGGGAGGAGTGTCGCGCAGATCATGGCAGACGCACCCGGCGATCAATGAAAGTAACGAGTTTGCCGACCGCGGTGATGATAATGAGGTAAAGAATACCGGCGATCAGGAACATCTCGAAGGGCTTGTAGGTTGACCCGATATAGCGCTGGGCAGTGTAGGTCAGTTCCACAACGGAGATTGCCGCGACAAGGGCTGTGCCCTTGATCTGGGCGTTGATGTTGACCCCGAGGGGACGGACCATCAGGCGCATCGCCTGCGGCAGTGTCACCTTTCGGAAGGTCTCAAACCGCGACAGGCCAAGCGTGCGGGAGGCTTCGATCTGGCCCTTGTCGATCGAGATGATCGCGCCGCGCATGGTTTCGGTCATGTAAGCGCCGATATTGACGCCAAGACCGATCACGCCCGCCTCAAAGGCGTCGAGCTGAATCCCGACTTGCGGGCCGCCGAAATACAGCAGGAAGAGCTGGATCAGGGCCGGTGTGCCGCGAAAGAAGCTCACATAGGCCGCTGCGATGAAGCGGAACAGCGCAAAGCGCGACAATCGTCCCGCAGCGCCGAGTATACCGCAGGCCAGACCCAGCAGGATGGTCAGGACCGATAGTTGTATGGTGACCCAAGCGGCCTCTAGAAAATACGGGTACACCCGCAACATCAGGTCAATATCCATCTATCCGCCTTCCTAGTGGTGGTCGGTACGTTCAAGGATCGGCAAGGCGCGGATTTCGCGCACCAGTGCCGTGGTTTCTTCGATCGCGGCCTTGAGAAAGGCTTCGCCGTTTTCTGCGGTGGCCACAGTCGGATCGCCCATCGTGCCTTCTGGCGACACCGAGGACCACCAGCGCATGAGCATGGCTTTGCCGCCGCCCTTGGCGAGATCGAGGTTGAAGAAATTGGTCTTCGGGTCGTGCAGGTTCTGGTTCGTAGCCTTGTCGAGATCGACATGTTCGGGATGCAAGTGCATATACATCGCCGCCTCGAATTCGCCCGCATGGGCAATGCCGCCCACCTCCGAGGCGCGCACCTCGTTGATACGGTCGGCGCAGAGGTTCCAATACGAGGCGGAGACACAGATGATACCGGTCTCGATCACCGTCTTGCGTGCGGAAAGGTCGAGGATCGGGTGGTTGGACCCGTGCGAGTTCAATAGAAGAATTCGGCGGAAACCATGATGCGCGAGCGATTTGGTCACGTCGGTCACGAAGGCGATCAGCGTCTCGGGCTGAATCCAGATCACGCCGGGGAAATCCTTGTGGTGTTCGTTGAAACCATAGGCAATCGGGGGCATCACAAAGACTTCATCGGGCGCAGCCTCGGCGACGCCATTGGCAACCGCCATACCGAGCACCGTATCAGTGTCGAGCGGCATGTGCGGGCCGTGGTCTTCGGTTGCGGAGACGTTCAGGATCACAACGCGGTCCTTGTCCGCATCGCGCACGTCTTCCCAGGTCAGTTTGCCATAGTCGGTTGTCATGGAGAGTCTTTCGGGGGTCTTGAGTGTCGGGGTCGCCGTTCTGTGATGGCGACCCCGGGGGATAGGTTTAGCGGATGTCCGCACCAATCCATTTTTCAGCAATCATGGTATAGGTGCCGTCTTCCATCATGGAGTCGAGCGCCGCTTGCATGGCCGCCGCAAGTTCCGGGTTGCCTTCGCGGATTGCGATGCCGGCACCGAAAGCATCGGTCTCGAGATCTTCGATCATCGCGAATTCTTGGCCCTTTTCGGTCATCGCGAGGATCGCCGCGATGGAGTCGTTGACGATCACGTCGACACGACCATTCTCAAGCTCGAGAAGCAGTTCCGGCAGACCCTTGTAGGTCTTCACGGTGTAGCCCTGTTCTTTGGCCCATTCCTCGTGGGTTTCACCGAGGGTCACACCGACCTTGACGTCGCCAAGCTGGCTCACCGAGGTAATGCCGGAATCCGGCTTGGTGAAGATGGCGCGTTTGGTGGTGTAGTAGGGACCAACGAAATCGACGACCTCATCACGCTCTGCGGTGATGGTCATCGAGCCGACGATGGCGTCATATTTGTTGGCCAGAAGGCCGCCGATGATACCGTCCCATGCGGTGGTGACGATCTCGGTCTCAAGGCCCATGCGCTTGATGATTTCCGCACCGATGGCCGGGTCGAAACCGACAACTTCGTTCTGGTCATTGACGAAGTTGAACGGAGGGTAGGCGCCGGACATGGCAATACGCACCACACCCTTTTCCTTGAGCGTTTCAAGTTCGTCCGCGGCGACGGGGGCGGCGGTCATGAGGCCTGCGAGGGCGAGTCCACCGGCAGCGACGGCGGCTTTCATGAAAGTTCTGCGCTTTGTCATTTCTGTCTCCTGTTGGGTCTAAAGGCAGCGTTGAACGGGCCGGAGCCCAGTTGCGAGATGGCGGTTTTGCCCGCCTTATTGAAAAAGCTTGCATGGGCGAAACCATTGCGCAAATAAATAATGGCAATTCTCAAAATTGAGGAAATCTATGATAAAGCCCTATGAGCAGCGCTTTCCCTGGCAGTTGGACTGGAATCTTCTACGGACCTTCATGGTGGTGATTGAACAGCGTGGCATCTCGCGCGCGGCGGATTTCCTTGGCCTGAAACAACCCACGATTTCTTCTGCGTTGAAGCGGCTCGAGGACACGGTGGGCCAAAGGCTCATCATCAGAAAACCCAATGAGTTCAGGGTGACACGCGCCGGGCAAGTGCTTTACTCCGAGTGCTCCTCGATCTTTGGAACGATCTCGCAATTGCCGTCTTTGATGGAGATCGGGGGGGCCGAATTGCGCGGGCATTTGTCGGTCGCCATCGCAAGTCACGTGATCTCGCCGCATTTCGATGAAGTGCTGCATGATTTTGCCGCCGCGCACCCCAAGGTATCGTTCTCTTTTACTGTGGCTGAAAGCGAAGAGATCGTTGCCAGAGTGGCGCAGAACCGGATCAGCTATGGCATTTGCCTCCTGCACAAGATCCCCGCCGGTCTTAAGGCGTCGGTGCTTTACCGCGAATACTTCGGTCTGTTTTGTGGCCCGCACAATCCGCTCTTTGACAAAGAAGAGATCGCGCTTTCGGATCTCGAAGGACAGGCGTCTGTTTCTTTCCAGACAGAGACGGAGGGCCGCCCGCTCGAACCGGTGGCGCATTTGAGGGCGCGGGCAAAGATTGCGAGCGGCTGGCGCGGAGTGTCGGCGGATCTGCATGAACTGCGGCGCATGATCCTCGCGGATGTGGGTATCGGCGCCTTGCCGCTTCATGTTGCGCAACGCGACGTGGAGATCGGCCGACTGCGGCAGCTCCCCCCCTACGAGGATTTGCCGCGGGTGAATATCTATCTCCTGACCAATCCGACGCGCCGGTTCTCGGATGCTGAATCGGCTTTCCTGTCGGCCTGTGATGAGGCAATGGCCCGCGTGGATGCGGAAGAACGGACGTATTGGTAGAACGTGCCCCACGTTTTTCCGTGGTCAATTAAGTTTCCTTGGAAGAATATGGTGGCGACGCTGTCATCCCGCCGCCCGAAAGGCGCCACCCCGACCGGAGAAGATCGTTTTGCCCAAAGGACGAAAGACCCTGCAACAGAACCCGCACGCCCTGCGGGAGGTGCGCGAAAAGAACCTCGAGGTGGCAATCGGTCGACAGGTGCGCGAGCTGCGCAAGCGGCAACGGATGACAGGTTCTGATCTCGCAACGCAGGCGGGGCTTTCGGTGGGGATGCTGTCGAAGATCGAGAACGGCGTGATTTCTCCCTCGCTCAATACGCTTTCGACATTGGCGGATGCGCTCAAAGTCCCTGTGGTGCAGCTCTTTTCCGGCTATGAGGAAGAGCGCGGCTGTATGCATGTCAAAGCTGGCGAAGGTGTCGAGACCGAGCGCGAGGGTACGCGGGCGGGACACCAATATAGCCTCTTGGGCCATATTGGCGCGAATAACTCGGGCGTCGTGGTCGAGCCTTATCTCATCACCCTGACAAGCGAGAGTGACCGCTTTCCCACCTTTCAGCACGAGGGCATGGAGATGCTCTATTTCCTCGAAGGGCGGGTGCGCTATCGCCATGGCGACAAGATCTTCATCCTTGAGCCGGGTGATACGCTTCTGTTCGACGCGGATGCGCCGCATGGGCCGGAGGTGATCCTCGATCTGCCGGTGCGATTCTTGTCGATCATCACCTATCCCCAGCAGCTCTGATTTCTTTCACCGCTCAAAAATCAAGCACACGAGACCTATGCGCCAGAAAACTGCTCATGATTTGGGCGGGCGCTGATCTGCGCTCAAATATTTCCCCAAAAGAGAGATAGTTTCTTGAGGGGAAAATTCATTTCCCGCTAGGACAGTCCCACGGCGCTTTGCCGCGGACAACCGAATGGAGGACCCCATGTGTGGTATTGTTGGCCTGTTCCTGAAGCGGGATGAATTGCGCCCGCAACTGGGCGACATGCTGACCGATATGCTCATCACGATGACGGATCGTGGCCCGGATAGCGCCGGGATCGCGATCTATGGTGAGGAGACAGCGGGCAGCATCAAGATTACCGTGCAATCGGATACGCCCGAGACGGCGTTTGACGCGCTCGACACCGCGCTCTCTGCCGAGATCGACGCGCCGGTCGCGATCAAGACGCTCGACACCCACGCCGTGCTGACGGTGCCAGACGCATCAGAGGCAGCGGCCATCACCGCTCTCGAGGGGATGGGGCTTCGGATCATGGGTTCGGGCGCCTCTATGGAAATCTACAAGGAAGTCGGTCTGCCCAAGGATGTCGCAGCGCGGTTCGGCCTGCGCGAGATGGGCGGCAGCCACGGTATTGGCCACACCCGTATGGCGACAGAATCCGCCGTGACCACGATGGGCGCGCACCCGTTCTCAACAGCCGATGATCAATGCCTCGTGCACAATGGCTCGCTTTCGAACCACAACCAGATGCGCCGGACGCTTGCCAAGAAAGGTGTCTTTACTCGCTCGGAGAACGATACCGAAGTGGGCGCGGCCTATATCTCGTCGCGCATTGCCGAGGGCGCGAGCCTTGGCGAGGCGCTGGAAGGTACGATCGACGATCTCGACGGATTCTTCACCTTCGTCACCGGGACCAAGAACGGCTTTGGCGTCGTGCGTGACCCCATCGCCTGCAAACCCGCTGTCATGGCCGAGACAGACGACTACGTCGCTTTCGCCAGCGAATACCGCGCCTTTGCCGACTTGCCGGGGATCGAGGCCGCGAAGGTTTGGGAGCCTGAACCCGCAACTGTTTACTTCTGGGAGCGCTGAGACATGAGCACCATTCTCGACATGGCCGAAACGGATCTGCGCGCGGTCAACACGACTCTGCAAGCAGCGGCCAAGGACAAGGCCAATGCGGCCTACACCCTCACCAATCCGCGCGGCAGCCACGCCGTGGCCTGCGGCCTCGACGGCCCGCTATCTGTCACCGTGAAGGGATCGACCGGCTATTATTGCGCCGGGATGAACAAAGACGCCACGGTAACCGTCGAAGGCTCGGCCGGGCCGGGCGTGGCCGAGAATATGATGTCCGGGGTTGTCACCATCGAGGGCGACGCCTCGCAATATGCAGGTGCGACGGGGCACGGCGGGCTTCTCAATATCAAGGGCAATGCGTCGTCGCGCTGCGGCATCTCCATGAAGGGGATCGACATCGTGGTGCATGGCAACATCGGCCACATGTCCGCCTTCATGGCGCAGAAGGGCAATCTTGTCGTGCTTGGCGACGCAGGCGATGCGCTTGGGGATTCCCTTTACGAAGCGCGGCTTTTCGTGCGCGGCAGCGTCAAATCCCTTGGTGCAGATTGCATCGAAAAAGAGATGCGCCCGGAGCATATCGCGCTTCTGTCAGAGTTGCTTGAGAAGGCAGGCGCCGACGCCAAGCCGGAAGAGTTCAAACGCTATGGCTCGGCCCGCAAGCTCTACAATTTCAACATTGATCACGCAGACGCATACTGAGGAGCGCGACATGGACAAGACACCCCAAACCGAACCGCGCCAAAGCTGGACGTTTTCCAACGATGTGAACTCGGAAATTCGTCGCGCCGCTGCGACGGGTATCTACGACATTCGCGGCGGTGGCGCGAAACGCCGCGTACCGCATTTTGACGATCTTCTGTTTCTCGGCGCCTCGATGAGCCGCTACCCGCTCGAAGGGTATCGCGAGAAATGCGAGACGGCGGTGACGCTTGGCACGCGCTTTGCCAAGAAACCGATTGAATTGAAGATTCCGATCACCATCGCGGGCATGTCCTTTGGCTCTCTCTCTGGTCCGGCCAAGGAAGCGCTTGGTCGCGGCGCGACCATGGCGGGCACTTCGACGACGACTGGCGATGGCGGCATGACCGAGGAAGAGCGCGGCCATTCCGAAAAGCTCGTCTATCAATATCTGCCGAGCCGCTATGGCATGAACCCCGATGACCTGCGTCGCGCCGATGCGATTGAGGTCGTGGTGGGCCAGGGGGCCAAGCCCGGCGGGGGCGGTATGTTGCTTGGCCAAAAGATCACCGAGCGCGTCGCGGGGATGCGCGATCTGCCCGAAGGGATCGACCAACGTTCTGCCTGTCGGCACCCGGACTGGACCGGGCCGGATGACCTCGAGATCAAGCTCCTCGAGCTGCGAGAGATCACCAACTGGGAAAAGCCGATCTACGTGAAGATTGGCGGCGCACGCCCCTACTACGATACCGCGCTGGCGGTGAAAGCGGGGGCGGACGTGGTCGTCCTTGACGGGATGCAAGGCGGCACGGCTGCGACACAGGATGTCTTTATCGAACATGTCGGCCAGCCGACGCTTGCCTGTATCCGGCCTGCCGTGCAGGCGTTGCAGGATCTCGGCATGCACCGCGAGGTTCAGCTTGTGGTGTCCGGCGGAATTCGCACCGGCGCCGATGTCGCGAAGGCACTTGCCCTTGGGGCGGATGCGGTCTCGATCGGGACGGCGGCGCTCGTCGCTCTTGGCGATAATGATCCCAAGTGGGAAGCAGAATACCAAAAGCTCGGCTCTACGACCGGCGCCTATGATGATTGGCACGAAGGCCGCGACCCGGCGGGGATCACGACACAAGACCCCGATCTTATGGCGCGGCTCGACCCGGAGATCGCGGGTCGCAAGCTGCGCAACTACCTCAACGTGCTGACGCTCGAATGCCAGACCCTCGCGCGGGCCTGTGGCCATAACCACGTCCACAACCTTGAGCCCGAAGACCTTTGCGCGCTGACCATGGAAGCGGCCGCGATGGCACAAGTGCCGCTGGCTGGAACCAACTGGTACCCGGGCAAGGCGGGTTTCTGAACAATGAATGAACCGGAGAGCGGTCAAGGCCGCTCTTCGCATTTCACAGGGAAAGGGAATAGAAGATGAGCAAACTTGCAGCCTTCGCCGAGAAAACCGGCGTGAAATACTTCATGGTCTCCTACACGGACCTTTTCGGCGGACAACGGGCCAAGCTCGTCCCCGCGCAGGCGATTGCCGACATGGAAGAGGACGGCGCGGGCTTTGCCGGCTTTGCGACATGGTTCGACATGACCCCGGCGCATCCCGATATGCTCGCCGTGCCAGACCCAGACGCCGCCATCCAGCTTCCGTGGAAGCCCGAGGTCGCATGGGTGCCCGCCGATTGTGTGATGGAAGGCGAGGCCGTCGGACAAGCGCCGCGTCAGGTCTTGAAGAAGCTCGTGAAGGAGGCCGCCGAGGCGGGGCTTCGCGTCAAGACGGGGATCGAGGCGGAGTTCTTCCTGCTGACCCCGGAAGGCGATCAGATCTCCGATCCTTATGATACGGCAGAGAAGCCTTGCTACGATCAACAGGCGGTGATGCGCCGCTATGATGTCGTTGCCGAGATTTGCGACTACATGCTCGACCTCGGATGGGGCCCGTATCAGAACGATCACGAAGACGCCAACGGCCAGTTCGAGATGAACTGGGAATTCGACGATGCGCTTGTGACGGCAGACCGCCATTCCTTCTTCAAATTCATGGTGAAATCCGTGGCCGAGAAACATGGCTTCCGCGCGACCTTTATGCCCAAGCCCGTCGAGGGTCTGACAGGCAACGGCTGTCACGCGCATATCTCGGTCTGGGATACGAGCGGCAAGACCAATGCTTTTGCAGGCGATGCGGGCGGGCAGATCGGTGAGGTCGGCCTTTCAGAGCAGGGCGGCTTTTTCCTTGGTGGGATCATGAAACATGCCGAGGCGCTGGCGGCGATCACCAACCCGACCGTCAACTCCTACAAGCGGATCAACGCGCCACGCACCATGTCGGGGGCGACTTGGGCGCCCAATACCGTGACATGGACGGGCAACAACCGCACCCATATGGTCCGCGTGCCGGGGCCGGCGCGGTTTGAACTGCGCCTGCCCGATGGGGCGGTGAACCCCTATCTGCTGCAGGCCGTCATCATCGCGGCGGGGCTTTCGGGGATCCGAAGCAAGGCTGATCCGGGGCCGCGCTATGATATCGATATGTATGCCGAGGGGCATACCGTGACGGACGCCCCGAGACTCCCGCTCAACATGCTTGATGCGATCCGTGCTTATGACGCGGATGAGGCGCTTAAGGCGATGCTTGGCGAAGGGTTTTCGGCCTCCTACGTGAAGATGAAGCACCAGGAATGGAATTCCTTCGTGTCGCATTTCTCGAATTGGGAAAAGCAGCACACGCTCGATATCTGAGGCTCAGGCCATTCTTGAAGCGGCGGGTCCGGACGTGTTTGGGCCCGCTTTTTTGCGCCAGCGTGAGGGCGTTTCGCCAAAAGCGGCCTGAAAACAGGTCGAGAAGTGCGCCTGGCTCGAAAAACCGGTCATCTCAGCGATATCGCCAAGCGGCAGATGCGTTGTCGACAAGAGGTCTTTGCCTGTCTCAAGGCGGATTTGACGGTATTCTTGCATGATCGAGGTGCCGAGGCTGTCGCGAAACTGGCGCTGAAGCTGCCGCGTCGAGAGGCCTGCAAGGCGTGCGATCTGATCCTGATCGAGCGGATCGGCGATATGGGTCTGCATCAACTCGATGGCCGCAGTGACCGCACGGGGCAGGGCGTCATAGCGCGGCGACAGGGGGGCGGTTTGGGGCGCGTCGGCGGCGCGAATTTCCGTCTGGATGAACCAATCCGAAATCCTTTGTGCAAAGGGCGTCCCATGGTCGCGCGCGATCAATGCGTGCATCATGTCGAGCGGCGCAGAGCCCCCGGCGCAGGTATAGCGATCCCGGTCGATGACGAAGAGCCGTCGTTCTAGGAGCCAGGTGCCGGGCAAGGTCTCGAAATCCGCGTAGTGATGCCAATGGACTGTAAAGCGCCGCTCCCCCAAGAGACCCGCCTTGGCAAGGATCACCGAGCCGCCCGAAATCCCGCCAAGCGCGATCCCCGCATGCCCCGCGCGGCGCAACCACGCCATGAGCGCGGGGTGGTTGAGCCGTTTCGGATCGCCGCCCGCCACCACGAAGATCAGGTCGAAATCAAGCGGTACAGAGTCGAAGGGTCGGGTCTCGAAGGGCGATCCGAGCGAGGATGTCGCGACATGTCCCGCAAGCGAAAGAAGCGTCACCTCATAGCGCGGCTGTTTCGAGAACTGGTTCGCAGCCCGCAACGGCTCTAGCGCCGCCGCCGTCGAAAGAAGGGCGAATCCGTCCACAAGAACAAAGGCGAGGCGTCGGATTGGCATGGTGTCAAAAATTGTCCCAAAAAAGAAACCAAAAGTCCTGTGAATATAAGTATAGCGACCATGCTCCCGCTAGAAAAGTCTTTAGATACAAAGGAGCGAATGGATGCGGTTTTCCGGTTTCCGGGTCGTCAAGGAGGCCCTGACAGGGCACAAGGGCTGGGGGATGCTATGGCGCAATCCCGATCCCAAACCCGCCTATGACATTGTGATTGTCGGCGGCGGTGGGCATGGTCTCGCCACCGCCTTCTATCTCGCCAAGACCTTCAAACAGGCGCGGGTTGCGGTGCTCGAAAAGGGCTGGCTCGGGTCGGGCAATATCGGGCGCAACACGACGATCATCCGGTCCAACTATCTCTTGCCGGGCAACGAGCCGTTTTACGAGTTTTCCATGAAACTCTGGGAGAACCTTGAGCAGGAGACGAATTTCAACTCGATGGTCTCGCAGCGCGGGATCATTAACCTCTACCACACCGATGGCCAGCGCGATGCCTACCGACGGCGCGGCAATGCGATGCTTCTGGCGGGGGCGGATGCGCGACTTCTTGGGCAGGACGAGGTGCGCGAGATCGCGCCCTTCCTCAATTTCGACAATGCGCGTTTCCCGATCAAGGGCGGCCTGATGCAGCCCCGCGCCGGCACCGCGCGCCATGATGGTGTCGCCTGGGGCTATGCGCGCGGCGCCGATATGCGCGGCGTCGATATCATCCAGAATTGCGAGGTGACGGGCTTTCGCATCGAGGGCGGCAAGGTGCAGGGCGTCGAGACCTCGCGCGGCTATATCGGAGCGGGCAAGGTCGGCGTCGCAGTCGCGGGAAATTCGAGCCGTGTTATGGCGATGGCGGGCATGCGCCTGCCGATCGAGAGCCATGTGCTACAGGCCTTCGTGTCCGAAGGTCTCAAACCGACGATTCCCGGCGTCATCACCTTCGGCGCGGGCCATTTCTATGTGAGCCAGTCCGACAAGGGCGGGCTTGTCTTTGGCGGTGATATTGACGGCTACAACTCCTATGCTCAACGCGGCAACCTGCCCGTGGTCGAGGATGTGATTGAGGGCGGCATGGCGCTCATGCCGATGATCGGGCGCGCGCGCCTCCTGCGCTCTTGGGGTGGCATCATGGACATGTCGATGGACGGCTCTCCCATCATCGACCGAACCGAGATCGACGGGCTCTATTTCAATGGCGGCTGGTGTTATGGTGGGTTCAAGGCAACCCCGGCCTCGGGATATGCCTTTGCCCATCTCCTCGCCACCGACCGCCCGCACGAAACAGCCGAAGCCTATCGCTTTGATCGTTTCGCGCGCGGCTATGTCATCGACGAAAAGGGCGTTGGCGCCCAACCCAACCTGCATTGAGGTGACGGTATGCTGATCCCCCATCCCCTTCTCGGTCTACGTGACTCACAGGAGTTTACCTACCTTGGCGATGCTGCGCTCATGGATCGCCCCGATCCCGCAGGCGGCAATGCCGAAGCGGCGTTCACCGACTATGTCTTCCTGCGTGACAACCCGGCAGGTGTCCATCGCGAGCTTTGGTTCCATGAACAGGGCGACCGTTCCTGGCTCGTCGTGACGCGCGATACCGTGACCCATGAAATCCTCGGCGCGGAACTGGCGCGCGATGTGAAACTTAACGAGGAGGGCGCGCAATGACCCGGCTCAATGGCGGTCTTGTCGATCGCGGCACGACGCTCTCGTTTGCCTTCAACGGCAAAAGCTACGCAGGCCACCCCGGCGATACGCTCGCCTCCGCACTTCTTGCCAACGGTGTGCAGCTCATGGGGCGGAGCTTTAAATATCACCGCCCGCGCGGCGTTTTCTCGGCCGGATCGGAAGAACCGAACGCCATGGTCGAACTGCGCGAAGGCGCGCGGCAGGAGCCGAATACCCGCGCGACGGTCACTGAACTCTACGATGGCCTCATCGCCCGGAGCCAGAACCACCTTGGCCCGCTCAACCGTGATCTTCTCGCGATGAACGACTATTTCGCGCCCTTCTTCGCGGCGGGGTTTTACTATAAGACCTTCATGTGGCCGCGCGCCTTCTGGGAAAAGCTCTACGAGCCGATGATCCGGGGCGCGGCGGGGCTTGGCCGCCTGTCGAAGCAGGCCGACCCGGATGCTTATGACAAAGGCTTCCTGCATTGCGATCTCCTTGTGATCGGTGGCGGCGCGGCGGGGCTTGCTGCGGCGCTGACGGCGGGCCGTGCGGGCGCGCAGGTCATCCTCGCGGACGAAGATTTCCGCCTTGGTGGGCGGCTTCTCGCAGAGAGCCATACGCTTGATGATGCGCCCGCGACCGGTTGGGCCGCAAGCGTGGCGCAGGAACTCGCCAGTCTGCCGAATGTGCGCCTGATGACGCGCACGACGGTGTTCGGCGTCTACGACCATGGCGTCTATGGCGCAGTGGAGCGGGTCGCGGATCATCTCGCAACCCCCGGTCCTCGCGTGCGTCAGTCGCTCTGGCGGATCACCGCGAAACGCGCTGTCCTCGCGGCGGGCGCGACCGAGCGGCATATCCCTTTCGCGGACAATGACCGCCCCGGGATCATGCTCGCAGGGGCGATGCGCGCCTATGCCAACCGCTGGGCGACCGCCCCGACGCGCAACGCTGCTGATCCGGTCGCGGTCTTTGCGAACAACGATGACGGCCACCGCACCGCGCTCGACCTCATGGCCAAGGGCGTGCCGGTCCTCGGCGTGATCGATCCGCGCCCGGACGCGCCCCGCCTTGGAGACTATGACCTTTTCGCGGGCGGCGTGATCGATGGCACCAAGGGGCGGCTTGGCCTCTCCGCAATTCGCATCACGCAGGACGGCCGCTCCTCGTGGCACCGTTGTGGCGCGCTCGGTGTCGCCGGGGGCTGGAACCCCAATGTCCACCTTGCCTCGCACCATCGCGGGCGCCCAGTCTGGGAAGAGACGCTTCTTGCCTTCGTGCCGGGCACGGGCGGGCCGTCCGGCCTGTTCCCCGCCGGGGCCGCAGCTGGTAAGGGCAGCACCGCCGCCGCCTTGCAAAGCGGCATGGAGGCAGCACGAAAAGCGCTCGCGGAGATCGGCATTGCCGCGACTGCGTTGTCTTTGCCCGACGCAGAGGACGCGCCGATCCGGCAAGCTGCCTTCTGGCATGTGCCAGGCAAGCGTCGCGCATGGGTCGATTTCCAGAATGACGTGACCGTCAAGGACATTGCCCTGGCGCATAAGGAAAACATGCGTCCGGTCGAACATCTCAAACGTTGGACCACCCTTGGCATGGCGACGGATCAGGGCAAGACGGCCAATATCTCCGCGCTCGCCGTGATGGCGGAACTGACCGACAAGACGATCCCGGAAACCGGCACGACGATCTTCCGCCCGCCCTATACCGGTGTGTCGCTCTCGGTGCTTGGCGGTGGCGATACCGGTGCGCATTTCCGTCCCAAACGCCTCACCCCGACCCATCATTGGGCCGAGGAACAGGGCGCGGTGTTCGTCGAGGTCGGCGCATGGATGCGGGCACAGTATTTCCCGCGCCCCGGCGAAACCCACTGGCGCGAAACCGTCGATCGCGAGGCCAAGGCCGTGCGTGCCGGTGTGGGGCTCTGCGATGTCACGACGCTCGGCAAGGTTGATGTGCAGGGGGCGGATGCCGGAGAATTCCTCAACCGCCTCTATTCCAACATGATGGGCACGCTCGCTGTTGGCAAAGTCCGCTATGGGTTGATGTTGCGCGAAGACGGACATGCCTATGATGATGGCACCTGCGCGCGCCTGTCCGAGGATCACTACGTTGTCACCACGACGACAGCCAATGCCGGGCCGGTCTATCGCAATATGGAATTCGCGCGCCAATGCCTCTGGCCGGACCTTGACGTGCAGGTCATCTCGACCACGGATGCCTGGGCGCAGATCGCTGTCGCCGGACCGAAATCGCGGGCGCTGCTCGAACGTATCGTCGATGAATTCGACCTCTCGAACGCGGCTTTCCCCTTCATGGCATGCGCCGAGATGACCGTCTGCAAGGGCCTGCGTGCGCGGCTGTTCCGTATCTCTTTCTCGGGTGAACTTGCCTATGAGATCGCGGTGCCTGCGCGCTATGGCCAAGCCCTCATGGCGCGGCTCATGGAGGCGGGCGCGGACCTCGGTGTGACCCCCTACGGCACCGAGGCGCTTGGCGTCTTGCGGATCGAGAAGGGCCATGCCGCCGGGGCCGAGTTGAACGGTCAAACCACGGCGCAAATGCTTGGTCTTGGGCGCATGGTGTCGCAGAAGAAGGACTCGATCGGCGCGATCATGTCGCGTCGCGAGGGCCTTGCCGCCGACCGTCGCCGTCTTGTCGGTCTGACTCCTGTCGACCCTGCCGCCACCGTCACCCCCGGCGCGCATCTCTTCGCGGAAGGTGCGGCGCGTTCCATGGCGACGGATCAGGGCTGGATCACCTCCGCGGCCTTCTCGCCGCATCTGGGATCGTCCATAGGCCTCGGGTTTCTCGAAGATGGAGAGACCCGCATGGGCGAAATCCTTGTCGCCGCGAACCCCCTCGAAGGACAAGAGACCCGACTCAAGGTCGTCTCTGCCCATTTCATCGACCCGGAAGGAGAGCGTCTCCGTGACTGACCTGACACCGATCACCGCCCTCGGGGCCAAGACCGCGCGCAAGGAAACCTACGACGCGCTCACACTCTCCGAAAACCCCGAGCTTGCCTTGGCCTCGCTTGCCCTGCGCCGCGATCAAACCCCGCCATCACCTTTCGGTCTGCGCCTTCCGGACCCCGGACACTGCGCAGACAAAGGCTCGGTCGCAGCGTTCTGGACCGCCCCCGGCCAATGGATGATCGAGGCGCCGGGCCGTGCCAACGAGGATTTTGCCGCACGTCTAGAAGAAGAGGTTCCGGGGGGCTCCATCTCCGAGCAAACCGATGCCTGGACCGCCATCGAGATCACGGCGAAAAATTCGGCGGCGCTTGAGGCGTTGATGCAGAAATTGGTCAATCTCGATCCCGCGCAAATAGCACCGGGACACGCTGCGCGAACGGGCTTGGAACACATGAGTGTTTACCTTATTCGCAGGTCGGAGACACACCTAGCAGTGATGGGGATGCGCAGCTTTGCAGCGGCGCTCTGGCATGCGCTCGTGACGGCTGCGGCGCGCATTGATCAGACGGCCTAATATCCTCGAACTGACCCGCTTTCGGGATGCTACATCCCTCTCTCTTTTCCTTACCGCGCCCGGCGGGACCATGACCACTTGGAGACCGACATGACCAAACATTGCCTGACCGTTGCCTGTGCAAGTCGCCGGGGTATCGTCGCCGCAATTGCGACCTTCCTTGCCGAGCACGGCTGCAACATCACCGACTCTTCGCAATATGATGACATGGAGACCGGCAATTTCTTCATGCGGATCAGCTTTACCTCTGAGAAGGGCGCCACGCAGGAGCAACTTGACGCCGCTTTCGACGCCATCGCGCAAGAGTTCGAGATGCGTTACGCCTTCCATGACCTTGCCAGCAAGATGAAGGTCGTGATCATGGTCTCGCGCTTTGGCCACTGTCTCAACGATCTTCTGTATCGCGTCCGCATCGGGGCGCTGCCCATTGAGATCGTTGCAGTGATTTCAAACCATATGGACTACCAGAAGGTCGTGGTGAACAACGACATCCCATTCCATTGCATTCGCGTCACCAAGGAAAATAAACCTCAGGCCGAATCCGCTATCATGCAAGTTGTGGAGGAGGCCGGGGCCGAGTTGATCGTCCTTGCGCGCTATATGCAAATCCTCTCGGATGAGATGTGTCAGAAGATGTCGGGACGGATCATCAACATCCACCACTCCTTCTTGCCGTCCTTCAAAGGTGCAAACCCCTATAAACAAGCCTATGCGCGCGGCGTGAAACTCATTGGGGCGACCTCGCACTACGTGACGGCGGACCTCGACGAAGGACCGATCATTGAACAGGACATCGTGCGCGTGACCCATGCGCAAAGCCCCGAGGACTATGTCTCGCTTGGTCGCGATGTCGAAAGCCAAGTCCTTGCCCGCGCGATCCACGCGCATGCCAACCATCGCGTCTTTCTTGACGGCAACAAGACCGTCGTATTCCAAGCTTCGCCCGGCAGCTATTCAAGCGAGCGTATGGGCTAGGGCACTGGTCGCGTCATGAAGACAGCGCTTGGCGTCCGAGAGGATCTCTTCTGATGAGGTTTGCTCTCGCGCGTAGAGAAAGACCTGCCGCATGTCCGGCAGGTCGGCGACCGGGCGAAACACCAATCCCTCCGGGGCAAGCTCGGTGACAAGCTGCGGCAGCACCGTGATCCAATCCCCCTCGCGTACCATGGCGAGAAGGGATTGCGTATTGTGCACCGTGATATCGACCCCGGCGAGCGCGGCACGAAAGGCCGGGGTCTCGATCTGGTCGCATAGCGCATTGCGCAGAAACGGCGCGCTAAACACATCCGCGATGGTGAGGGGGGTGGTCCGCATTGCAAGCGGATGCCTGTCCGCCAGCACGATCCCGAAGGGATCACGAAACAAGAGCGAAGTGGCGACACCGTTCAGCATATGTTCTGACGAGGCAATCCCGATGTCGGCCCAGCCCTGAACCAAGGCTTCTAGAACCTGCTTCGTGTCTGCGTCGCGCAGTTCGATGCGCAGGCCCGGGTGCTGTGCCGACATGCGCCGAACCAAGTGCGGAAAGGCCAAAGACGCGACGGATGGCACCGCCGACACCCGCAATAGACCCTGCGGTGCCCGCGCCGAAAGCTCGATGGCAGAAACGGTGCTGTCGAACTGGCTGATCTGGCTTTGTCCGAGACGCAAAACTTGTTCGCCAAGTGGTGTGAGACGGTTCTTTCGCTCACCCTCAAAAAGCGGGCTGCCAAGGTGCATTTCAAGCTGTTTCAAGGTCATTGAGACGGCGGATTGCGTGCGGCCAAGCCGGTCTGCCGCATCCGCGAGATTGCCCGCCTGTGCCACAGCACAGAAACTGCGCAGCATTTCGATCTTGATTGCCATCACTTAAGGTTTCCTGAAATTTCTTTCAATTGTTTGAGTTTGACTGATGCGGTCTGCCTTGTCCATCCTGAGCCAATACCACCTATCAGATAAAGAGGGCTCTCTTGCTCCATATGAACCTGATCGCCGGCGATTGGCTGGCTGGCGAAAGCGAAATCGAAAACCGCAACCCGTCCGACCTTTCGGACCTGATTGGCGTCTATGCGCAGGCCTCCCGCGATCAGCTTGAGGCAACGCTCGATCAGGCCCGGCAGGCACAGCGCGAATGGGCCGCCTACGGGCTTGAGCGCAAACAGGCCGTTCTGATGAGTATCGGCAACGAGCTGATGGCGCGCGCCGAAGAACTTGGCACGCTTCTAAGTCGTGAAGAGGGCAAACCCTTCGCCGAGGGCAAAGGCGAGGTCTATCGCGCCGGGCAGTTCTTTACCTATTACGCCGCTGAATGTCTGCGCCAGATCGGTGAGAATGCGGACTCCGTGCGCCCCGATATCGAGGTTGATGTGCGCCGCGAGCCCATTGGCGTCGTTGCCGTCATCAGCCCTTGGAACTTCCCCACCGCGACCGCCTCTTGGAAGATCGCGCCCGCGCTTTGCTACGGCAACGCCGTGGTCTGGAAACCGGCTAACATGACCCCCGCGTCCGCTTGTGCCTTGACCGAAATCATCGCGCGGCAAGACATCCCGAAGGGGCTCTTCAGCCTCGTCATGGGATCGGGTAGCAACATCGGCCAGCGTCTTGTCGAAAGCCCGAAGATCGACGCGATTTCCTTCACGGGGTCGGTGCCCGTCGGCAAGGGCATCGCCGCCTCGGCGATCCAGAATTTCACCAAGGTGCAGATGGAGATGGGCTCCAAGAACGCGCTGGCGGTGATGGAGGATGCCGATCTCGACCTTGCGGTCACTCTCGCGCTTGGTGGTGCCTTTGGTGGCACGGGACAGAAATGCACCGCGTCCTCGCGCCTTGTTGTGCATGAGGCTATCCACGATGCCTTTGTCGAGAAGCTCGTTGCCGGGGCCAAGGCGATGAAGGTCGGTCACGCGCTCGAGGAGGGCATGCAGATGGGCCCGGTCGTCAGCGCGCAGCAGCTTGAGGAAAACCTCGCCTATGTCGAGCTCGGCAAATCGGAAGGGGCTGAACTGGCCTGTGGTGGAGAACGCCTGGCCCTCGCACATGAGGGCTACTACATGTCGCCCGGCGTGTTCCTGAATACCCGCAATGACATGCGCATCAACCGCGAAGAGATGTTCGCGCCGCTGACTTCGGTCATCAAGGTCGCGGGCTATGACGAGGCGCTCTCGGTGGTCAACGATACCGCGTTCGGTCTGACCTCGGGTATCGTCACCAAGAGTCTCGCCAAGGCGACCCATTTCCGCCGCAATGTCCGTACCGGTGTCGTGACGGTCAACCTGCCGACCGCCGGGACCGACTATCACGTCCCCTTCGGCGGGCGTGGTGACAGTTCCTACGGCCCCCGCGAACAGGGCTGGGCCGCAGCGGAGTTCTACACCACGGTCAAGACCGCCTATATCAGCGCAGGCCCCGTCTGATGCGGATAGATGGGCTGCAATATGCCAATTGGTCGGAAAAGATCTTCCGGCAACTGCGTCAAGGCGGCGTGGACGCGATCCACGTCACCATCGCCTATCATGAGAATTTCCGCGAAACGGTTCTCAACTTCGAGCAATGGAACCGTTGGTTCGAACAATACCCGGACCTCATCATGAAGGGTCTTTGGGCTTCAGATATCGACAGGGCGCGCGAGACAGGACGCACGGCGGTGTTCTTCGGGTTTCAAAACCCGTCGCCCATCGAGGACGATATTGGCCTTGTCGAGATCGTGCACACGCTTGGCGCGCGGTTTATGCAGCTCACCTATAACAACCAATCGCTTCTCGCGACGGGGTGTTACGAGGCCGAGGATGGCGGCCTCACGCGTATGGGGCGGCAGGTCATCAAGGAGATGAACCGCGTCGGCCTCGTCATCGACATGAGCCATTCCGGCGATCGCTCCACGATCGAAGCCGCCGAAGTCTCCGAACGCCCCATCGCCATCACCCACGCCAACCCGCACGACTGGGCGCCTGCGCTGCGCAACAAGCGCGACACGGTGATCCGGGCGGTGACGGAAAACGGCGGGATGCTCGGCTTCTCGCTTTACCCGCACCATCTTCGCGACAAATCCGCCTGCACCTTGCAGGGCTTCTGCGAGATGATCGCACGCAGCGCGGATCGCTATGGCGTAGACCATCTCGGGATCGGGTCGGACCTCTGTCAGGATCAACCTGATAGCGTTGTCGAATGGATGCGTGTTGGACGCTGGAGCAAGGAGATCGACTATGGCGAAGGCTCTGCCGCCGCGCCGGGCTTTCCTCCCATGCCAGACTGGTTTCGCGACAACCGGGATTTTGGAAACCTCGAAGATGGACTGCGCGCGGTGGGCATGAATGCGGATGAGGTCGCAGGCATCATGGGCGGCAACTGGTACCGTTTTTTCGCCGAGAACTTCCAACCGAAAGGGCAAGAGTAATGGTGGCACGGCGCGCACCTGACACGGTCATGACACTGGCCCGTCTCGGCTCGTTGCATCAGTCCCGCCTGTCATTCATGCGTCAGTTGACCCGCTGTATGGCAAACGAAGGATGGCGCTTTGATCGCAGGGTGTTTGACATTGACGACGGCGGTGTTGGCCACGCCGTCTTTACCGCTCACGGCCCCGCGCGCGCCTATTCCCTTGTCGCCTTCGCCCATGACCTGCCGCCTGAGATGCGCTCTGACAGGGTGATCGCGACGGCGTGGGACGCGACATTCGCGCTTTTCGACGGCATCCCAACCCAAGACGATATCGACCGTCTGTCCCGCAACGTCCCCCTGCAAGAGGCCGGGCGCGTTAGCGAACGCGAGATTTCTGTCAGTCGCGCCAATCGGTCGGTGCGCCTTTGGGATCATATCGTCGATGCGCTCTCGCGCGGGCAACAGCCCGACCCCGCGCGCCTTGCCGAGGTCGGCTATCTCATGCGCACAACCGCTGTCTACGGATCGGGCAAACTCGGCGCGGCGGATCGCGAAGTGATCGCGGATCGCCCCGAGATGCAGGCCCCATTCCAAGCCGAGATGCTATCGGTCTACCTTACACGTTGGTTCGTGCGCGACCTGATCGAGCACATGGCGCGCGCTCGTGGCGGCAAGATCGCGGTGCCGCTCGCGCCGCAATCGGCCCAACGCCTTGGCATCGGCAATTCCACCGGCCTTGGCATGGCGCCTTTCCTCGTGACCCATCCGGTGCTTTTCAATAACTGGATCATGGCGCGCGAAGAGGCCATTGCGCGCGTCCGTAGCCTTCGCGATGCCAGTGTCGCCGAGGGTGACCAGTTCCGGGCCTTCTTTTCCCGCGCCGCTTTGTCTGTGGCGGCATGGAAGACCGAGCACCCGATCCAAATCGCCAAACTGGCCGACCTGCGCCGCGATGTCGAATCCTTGCGCACCCATCTCGACAGCGCCGACCTGCAAAGCGCTGCAGCTTGGGACCGCCTCATGCGCTGGGCAGAGACGCATCTGAGCCTCGAGGGGCAGGAATGGCTCGCGTCACTGATCCTTGAACCCTATGGCGCCCTTGTGGATGGCCTCGGCGCTTGCATGGCCGATGCAGCGACAGATGCATATGTCATCGACGGTGCCATGACCGTCCGCGCGGCGATGCAATGCCTAGAGGACAGTTTTGGTTGGGCGCTCAAGGTGGACTGGGCCGCGCCGGAGAATTGCGCGCGGGCGTGGTACGTCTCTGAGGAAAAACTTGAACCGCGCCTTGGCGAGCGGTTTGAAGAACCGATTGCGCCCTTTGAACAACCTCTCGCTCCCGCGCGTGATGCCGCCGCGGCCCATGCGTTGCTGCGTGGTTGGGACGCCGATGCGCCGGTGGCCGACGTCCTTGCCACACATCCCGCGCACCGCAATGCCATCCGCCGCGCCCAGATCACCAAATTCGCCCCCTATGGCGAAATCCGCTCCAATACGATCGGGGCGGATTTGCTGCCCATAGACATGCTCCGCGCCAAGCTTTCTTTTTTCGGCGTGACGCATTTCGATCCCCGTTCGGATCGCTGGGTGCGGGTTTCGATGTATGCAGGCGCGCCCTATCCGTCAGATCTTTGCATCGCAAATGCGGATGATTGGGTCTACCCGGAGGTCTCGCAATGAGCTTTTCCTTGAACGAGGTGGAGGCCATGGCGCGCAAAGCCGCGCGCGGTGCGGGGTTTGACTGGGGCGTGGCCGAAGACGCGGGCCGCGCTGTGCGCTGGCTCTGCGTGCAGGGGATTGATGGGGTAGCGGCGCTCTGCTCTGTGCTCGGGCGGGCGCATCCAGACACAGACTGCCCGCTCTTGCTGGGCTGTGCGCTCTCAGATCGGGCGGCCCACCTTCTCAAGGAGCCGATGCGGCTAGAAGGGGTGGCCCAGCCAGTTCTCCTTTTGCCGTTCATCGCGATGGCCGCGCGCCAAACATCGCAAACGCTTTGGGTCGAATGTGATGGGGCCCATGCGGTCACGGACGGGCGGGGGCTTGCGATGACAAGACCCTTTGTGCCCAAGGCCACTTACGTCGAGATCTGTGTCGATGGGGTGCTCTCGGCGCCACGCCCGCATCAGTCTCGCGCTCAGCCCGACGCGGCCGACTGGGAGACCCTCACAGGTTATGCCCATAGAACCTATGCCCCTGCGACCGAAGATAGCCGCCTGCGCGGTGCTGGTGCGGGGCTTTCCGACAATGACTGATCCGAGGTGCCCATGACCAACACGCAAATACTGACCCTCGCCGAGATCGAGGATCTCGCCTTGCGCGCCCTCGTTGCCGCAGGCACATCCGAAGCCAATGCCCGCCCCCTCGCCATCGCGACCGCGGCCACCGAAGCGGATGGCGTCGCAAGCCATGGTCTGGCGTATATCCCGATCTACTGTGAACATGTCCTATGTGGAAAGGTAGACGGTCAGGCCATGCCGCAGGTGTCCCTGCCGCGCCCCGGAGTCGTGGTGGTCGATGCTGCAACGGGCTTTGCGCACCCTGCGATCGACGCCGGATTTGAACGCCTCATGCCCTTCGCGAAAGAGCAAGGTATCGCGGCGCTCGCCATTCGAAACAGCTATAACTGCGGCGTGCTGGGCTATCATACTTATCGTCTTGCACAGGCGGGGTTGCTCGGACTTGGATTCACCAATGCACCGGCTTCTATCGCGCCTTCGGGAGGGGCCAAGCCCGTGGTCGGGACCAACCCGTTCTCAATCGCGGCGCCCGGTCCAAACGGTGCCCCGACGATCCTGATCGATCAATCGGCAAGCACCATTGCCAAGTCCGAAGTCATGAAACACGCCCGCGAAGGCAAACCGATCCCGGAAGGCTGGGCGCTTGCGCCGGACGGAACCCCGACAACCGACCCCGAGATCGGCCTCAAAGGCTCCATGGCGCCGTCCGGAGGCTACAAAGGCGTTGGCATTGCGCTACTGACGGAATTGATGGCGGCCGCAATGACGGGAGCCACTCTTGGTATCGACGCGTCGCCTTTCTCGGGAACGATGGGTGGTCCGCCCAAGACCGGACAGTTCTTTGTCGCGGTCGATCCCGGCGTGACCTCCGGTGGCGCTTTTGGGGATCGCCTTGCAGCCCTCGCCGCTGCGATCCATGCGCAAGAGGGAGCGCATTTGCCAGGGGATGGGCGCCGTGCCAAACGTGCTTGCGCGGCCTCGGAAGGAGTCGCGGTCAGCGTGGCTACATTGTCAAAGATCAACGCCCTGCTGGCGGCACCCCGCGCCTAGGCCGCCTTCGCGTCGCGGTAAATCGCCTTGACCTGATCGGCGAGGGTCATCGGGTCGAATGGCTTGATCAAGACATCAATTGCGCCAAGATCGCGCAGCTTGGCAAGATCTGCGTTCGACGCCTTGGCCGTCATGAATACGATAGGAATATCCTTGAGGCTGTCGATCTCGCGGATGTGTTGGTAGGTCTCTTCGCCGTCCATATTCGGCATCATCACGTCGAGCAGGACAAGGTCGGGATTGACGTCGGCAATATGGCTGAGCGCCTCTTCTCCCGACGGGTATTGTTCGACTTCAAGACCACCGACAAGCGCAAGAGACATGCGCACGATCTCGCGGATGTCGGGTTCGTCGTCAATATGCACAACGCGTTTGAGATCAGGCATCTGGCTTCATTCTGCTAGGGGAAGGTTTGTATCAACGCTACCCTTTGAACTGTATGCTGTCCAGCATGTTCAACCCTTAGGCACCGATCCGGTTGCCGACTGCTCCCGGCTTCATCGCTTCGGGATCGACTTCGAGAAGTGGCAGGGAAATACGGAAACAGGTGCCCACGTTCTCTGCCGTGTCAAAGTCGATGGTGCCACCAAGGCGGTCTACCTGCGATTTGACAATCGAGAGCCCAAGCCCAGAGCCATGTACGTTGCTGCGCACCTGTTGGTCTGTCTTGACGAACCGGCTGAACAACTGGGGTTGCAGGTCTTTCGGAACCCCCATGCCATGGTCGCGCACAAAGAGCACCACGCGACGCCCCTTCCGCTCGGCCCAGACATCGACCGTGCTGTCTTCGGGCGAGAACTTCGCCGCGTTTGACATCAGGTTTGCAAGGATCTGTTCGAGCATCCGCTCGCTGCCATTGATCCAGACCTCCTCGGTCCCGACCGGGTCGCGGTAGGTGATCCCGAGCTCCGTGCCGTAGCCCTGGTTGGACGCAATCGCCGCCGCAACGGCCTCGGCCATGTTGATCGGCACGAGAACTTCGTGGCGGGCCTCATGCTCGGCCTTCTCGGCCTCAAGGATTTGCGCAATGAGATCGAGCATCCGGTCACTGTTGCGCAGGGCAATCCCAACAAGGTTCTTGGCCTCTGAAGGCATCGGTCCCATAGCGCAGGAATCCAATAGCCCCATCGCGCCTTTGATACTTGTCAGCGGGGTGCGCAATTCATGGGTGATGATTGAAATCAGGCGATTGCGCTCGCGCTCAAGCTCGACGTTGCGGGTTACTTCGCGGAACATCGTGAGGATACGCGGCGCATCGCTTGTGACGACAACGCGGTAGGAATGCGCCTCGTAGATCTCGCCGCTGATCGCGTTTTCCATGCGTGCGGTCCATTTGCCTTGCGTCGCCGTGTTCTGACAGGTTTCGACCATGGCGTCGCGATCGGAGACATAGCGCGTGTCCCAAAGGGTCTTACCCTCAATCTCGTTCGCGTCCCAGCCCTGCTCGGCAAGGGCAAAGGCGTTCATGTAGAAAATCTTGAAATTCTTCGGATCATAAAGCACGACCGCATCCGTCATCTTGTCAAAGGCGGCTGTGACAAGTTTCTGGTTTTCCTTGATTTTCTGGCGGGAGATGTCGATGCGCAAGGACAGGTTCTTGACGTGCTTCTTGTCGTCATCCATGAGCGGCACAACCGTGTTCTGGGTCATCGCGCGACTTCCATCCGCGCGCAGGAGCTGGGTTTCTCCAGACCACATGCGCCCGGTCTTGGTCTGCGCACGAATGGCGTCCGAGATGTGCTTCTCCTCGTCCGGGTAAAGCTCGTGAATCGATGTCCCGATAAGCTCGTCTCGCGAGTATCCGAATGCCCCGAGGAATTTCGAGTTCACTTCGAGGATTTCGCCATCGGTGTCGGTCACACTGACCAATCCGTGCTCGAACAGAGCCTTCTTCTGAAACGCGAGTTCAAGCTCCTTGTCGCGGAGTTTCTGTTCCTGCAGGCCTGTAATCTTGTTCTTGCGCGCAAAGGCAATACCGCTGAGGACGATAATGATCCCGACCAGCAGCGCGTTCAGCGCTAGAGATATGTTCCACAAATCAAACATTTCATATCTTTCTTGCTCTCCCTGCCGACAAGAAAATGAATGTCGGCACGCGATCCCCGGTTCTTCCAGGTGTCATCGCATTGCGGGATACACTGACAGGGAATTCGGGCTGAAATGTGAACAGGGAAGGGCGGTTCGGGGGTCTGTTTGTACCGGATTTGCGGCCCTATGCGGCGACGTCCTCCTCCCAAAGGGGGATCGTGAAGGTGATTGTTGTGCCGTCGTTTGAGGTGCTGACAACGTCGATTTCGCCACCGTGGAGGGCGACAATGTCTTTGGAAATGGCAAGGCCTAGACCCGCTCCGCCTTCGTTGCGTGTGCTCGAGGCATCGGCTTGGGTGAAACGGTCAAAGATATCCTCAAGCGCGTTCTTGGGGATGCCGATCCCGGTATCAAGGACCGAGATTTGCATCATGCTGTCCTTGATATCCGAACGCACGGTGATGCTGCCTTTGTCGGTAAACTTGATCGCATTGCTGATGAGGTTGATGAGCACTTGGCGCAGGCGGGTCTCGTCGCATTTCAGAGTCGCGTTTTCGATCTCGGCCACGAGCTCGATATCCTTGCCCTTCGCAAGAGACTGCATCTGCGAAATGGTCGACTCCACAACCGGCTGCAGATCGACAGGTGCAATGTCGATATGCAAGCTGTTGGCCTCAATCCGGGATAGATCGAGCACGTCCCCGATCAGCGCCTGAAGCTGCTTGCCTGCGGACTCGATCTTGCCCGCCATGGTGCTCACTTCGTCGACCATCGCCGTATAGCCATCTTCCAGCGCTGTTTCGCCGGTTGCCTGCACCACTTCCCGCAAAGCTCGCGTCGCCGGAAGCGCTTCCGGATTGCGCAGGAAAGCATTGAACCCAAGCACGACCGTCATCGGCGTCCGCAACTCATGGCTGACCATATTGAGGAACTGGGTCTTGGCCTCATCGGCCCGCTTCGCCTTTTGAAGCGCGACATAGAACTCCGTCACGTTGGCGGCGGTGCCGATATAGCCTGTAAACACACCGGCTTCATCGAAGACAGGTTTACCGCTGGTGCGGAACCACGTCTCCTGTGCCTCATTGAGGTTGCTGCGGTAGACAACATTATGGAAAGGCTCGTGCGCTTGCATTTGATGCAGGTGCTCTTCGTAGTTCATATACGCGCCTTCATGCATGATCTCGGCGCGTGTGTGTCCGATGACGTTCTCCCGCGGAGTCCCCGTCGCCTTTTCGAAACCGGGCGAGAGGTAGGTGATCCGCATTTCGGCATCTTGCTCCCAGAACCATTCCGTCGCGATATCGGCGACATCGGCGAACCGGGCCTCAGCCGTGTCGCGTTCCTTGATCGCCGCGCGCAAACGGTCGTTGGTGCGCTCGAGCCAACGTTCCTGGGCCATAAGGTCCGAGATATCGACTCCGAAGCACACCACACCGCCTTCTTGGGTGCGGTGGCTGAAGATCTTGTAGAAACGGTCATTGCCAAGGTGCAGGTCGAATTGCGATCCCTTGCGGCGCAGTTGCACGAGGAGAGCCTCGATCCGCGCTTCACGCTCATCGCGCGATGCATGCGGAAGCTCAAGGAACACAAGCCGCTCGAGCAATTTGCGGATCGGCGTGCCGGTCTTGAGACGCGCTCGGGCATCCGGCAGGAACTGCATTGCGCGGGCGTTGACGATTTCAAGCTCGCCCTCCGCGTCGAACAAAAGAAATGCCGCCGGAACGGTATCAATCGCGTCGCGCAGCCGGGTTTCCGCGATCTCAGCACGCTTACGGCTCTCGACCTGCTCCGTAATGTCGACCCGAATGCCAACGCGCCCGCCGTCCGGCGTTTCCATCTCGCGCACGCGGAGCCATTTGCCACTACCAAGTTGCTGCTCGAGCGTGAAATCGGCCTGACGGTGCGCATCGAGCCGCTCCTCGAGCCACTCCTCCTCGCGCCCGATCGCTTCCTTATACTGGCCGTTCGTGAGCCCGTACTGAAGGATTTCGCGGAACGTGACGCCGGGTTTGATCGCGGGGGCGCTGTCCTTGTAGATTTCGCGATACCGCTCGTTGCAGATCACGAGCCGATCCGAGGAATCATAGAGCACGAACCCATCCCCCAGCACATCAATCGCCGCGCGGAGCTGTTCGGCCTTGATCGACGCTTCCTGACGCAACCAGAAGAGCATGTTCGTGGTGGCCAACGCGGCGGTCGCGAGCAGGAGGAAGATAATCACTGTCTTTGCGCTAAGAGTTCCGCTTGTCCATCCGTCCTTGGGCCGCACGACAAGCGTCCAACGCCCGTCCGGAACGTCGATCGTCCGGCGAATGCCGTCTGTTTCAAACAGGCGCTGATCCCCGAGGATCGGCGTGCCATCCTCCGTCTTGCGCATGGCGACGACAAGAGGTGCGGGAATGGCGTCGCGCTCAAGATCGGCCAGAAGGGCTTCGGCCGAGAACACGATGGAAATAAGGCCCCAGGGGTGCGCGTTCTCAGCGGAATCTAGGATCACAGGCACCCGAAGGATGAATCCCGGATACCCCTGCAAGAGCGGCACAGGCCCCTGAAGGATATTCCGGTTCTCACGTAAGGCGGCTTCGGCGAGCCTGCGCTGCGCCGGAATATCGTCGAGCTTGCGACCGATGACATGGGCATTCTCGTCGAAGGGGTGGACATATTCGACAGTGTAGTCGCGGATCGTCGCAACATTCACCAGCGCATCATGGCCTTTGACGATCTCCTTTGCGAAGCGCGTAAAACTCTCTTGCGTGAGATCGGGGTCAAGCGTGATCGCCCCTTTGAAGGCGCTGCCAACCAAAAGCGCATTGGTCACTGCGTTGGAGACGTTCTCTGCATATTCGGCAATCGCGGCATGCGCGGTAAGCTGTTCTTGCTCGCGCTGGTCGCTCGTGTCGATCCGGGTCTTCATCCAAAGGAACGCTGCAATCAGACAGAGCAAGACAACATTTGTCGCGACTACCGTGAGTTTTCCCGCAGGTCGCAGTGTCTTTTTATTCGTCATAAATCACAACCATAGGAGGATGAAAGCCCGCTCGCATATATCGTAGACGGAAACAAAGCAACGTGTGAAGGCGAAAATCCCAAATACCTTCCGGCGTGTCACAGTTGCCATAGAAAAACCGGACGTTTGATCGATTTACCTATATAAAGTCGTTTAATTATAATGGCTTGTGGAATTTTCGGAAAAGATGTCGCGTCGTAAGGAATTTTTAACTTCGCCTGATTTTCGCCCTAATTCGCCTTTAGGCTGAACCACATAGGCAGAAAACCGAAATCGGTTGACCGAATAAGACCGTATGGCTGGAGAGTAGATACATGAAGATTTTGGCCGTTGACGATGAGCCCCTAATCCTGCGGCTTTTGGAGACGACTCTGAAAGGGCTCGGCTACTCCGAAAATACGTTTGCCGAGTCCGGCGCCGAAGCTCTGAAGTGCCTCAATGCAGCACCGGAGCCTTTCGACTGCATCCTCCTCGACATTCGCATGCCCAACCTGTCTGGTATCGACCTCCTCAAGCAAATTCGCCAGCTTCCGTCTTACCGGTCGACGCCGGTGATCATGCTGACGGCGCTCTCGGAGAAGTCTTATATTGACGAGTCCTTTGCCAACGGGGCGACGGACTACCTCACGAAACCGCTTGATGCGACAGAGCTTCTGGCGCGGTTGCGTGTGGCGCGTCTTCTCTGTGAGGCCAATACCAACCAACAGCCGAGCGTTGGCGCCCTGCCGGCGCGCGAGGGCGAGAAGTTCGATTTCAGCGATGCGATCCAAATCGAAGATGTGCCGCGCGTGGTGAATTCTCTGGCGATGGAGAACTACCTGCTACAGCTTGGACGTCTCGGGATGTTCAAGCTTGGGACTATCGGCTTTCAGATCCGCAATGCGAATGGTCTCTACGCACACGAAGGCTGCGATGAGTTCCGCGAAATACTCACGGATGTCGCTGACTGCATCTTCGAGGCGACCCGCGCGGTCAATCCGGTGATTTCCTACCTCGGAAGCGGTTGCTTCATTGCGATTGTGCCCCGCAGCCCCAATTTCTCGAGCGAAGACCTCGAAGACCTCATCACCACCCATCTCGTCAACTACCGTACCGAAGAAGGGTTCGATGCAGAGGACGAAGTCCGGGTTCTTGTCGGCGAACAGATCAATGGTAGCCTTTTCGGGTCGAGCCCGCTTAAGATTATTGATCAGGCACTGGAGTCCGTTCAGAAGCGCCATGCCTTCGTGCCGAGCCGCGTGTCGACACGTCTTATGGCCATCTAACCAAGCGTGTAGTCACAAGTACCAAGTATAAAGAGACCAGCAATGACGATGGCAATGACCAAAGAACTCTATGATGCTCTCAAGGACATCCGTGAGAGCTTTCTCAACGATCTCGTGAACCAGATCGGTCAGATGGAAGAGTTCTGCAAATACCTCGATGATCCCGACTATGCGCTACCGGCGATTGTCGGGTTGCAGGGCATTGTGCACAAGATCAGTGGCATCGCTGGCAGCGTCGGCTTTCCGAAACTCGGAGAAGAAGCTGGTCGGCTCGATATCGCGTTTGGTGAGATCGTGCAGGAACCCTATGACGCCGCCTCGATCGACGCCGTGCGTGGGCAGCTTGAATCGTTCCTCTACCGTCTTGAGGATGCATTCGAAGAAAAGCTCGTGCCGACAGAAGACGGGCGGTTCTGAGAAGAGCCCCGCATCCGTTGACGGATCACTCCGCCATCATCTGCTCAACAATCTGGCGCTGGCGCTTGCACTGAAGCTTGTCGCGCAGAGGGCTATCGGGGTCGATATCCTTCTTGCAGACCACGCACTTGTCCGTGCCTTCAATGGCATTGAGACCGCCGCAGCTTCCCTTGATCGTCCGGCCTTTGGCAATGACGCCAATGCTCATGCCGACGACAATGATCAACAAGAAAAAGAATGCCAGGAAGAAGGTGCTGAGGGCCATTGCGGTGCCTTTAGTCTGTCTTGGTCAGCGCGGTAAAGGCGCTGCTCTCATCTAGGATATAGGACTGTCCGTCCGCCTGTCTATCGCGGGAAATGAAGAAGACTGCAACCCCGTGCCGTTCTGCAACGGCAAGACCCCGCTGGCGCCCAAGAACGAGCATCGCCGTCGCCCAAGCATCTGCCATCATGGCATTTTCCGCCAAGACGGTCGCTGAGGTCGTGGCGTGGGTGACGGGACGGCCTGTGGTAGGGTCAAGCAGATGTGAATAGCGCCGCCCATCACGCTCAAAGAAATTTCGATAGTCGCCAGAGCTCGCCATCCCGAGCCCGCTTAGCGCGATGACGCGCTGTACGTTGTTCTGGCTGCCCGGCTCCGGTGTTTCAATGCCAATCCGCCACGGCTGTCCCTTGTCGTTCTGCCCGCGCGTGACAAGATCGCCGCCGATTTCGACCATGTAGTTCTCGATCCCGGCGTCGTGAAGAATCGCGGCCACCGCGTCGATCCCGTAGCCCTTGGCAATCGCCGCAACGTTGACCTCGACCTCTTGCATCTCCTTGGCAAGACTGGGGAATTCCGGATCGAGGCGAAGGAGCCGGGACTGACCAACGCGCGTCAACGCTTTGGCAATCTCGGCCTCTGACGGCACCGGGTCTTCTGCCTGCCGCGTTCCAAACCCCCAAAGTTCGATCAGCGGCCCAAGGGTCACGTCAAACATACCCTCGCTTTGCGTATGTACCTCCGCTGCGCCTTGTATGACATGCGCCAATTCAGGCGAAATCGGCTGTGGAGAGGTGTCCTGCGATGCGGAGAAACGGGAGATCTCTGACTCCGGATTCCAGTTCGACATCTTGGAGTCTACGTCGGCTAGTACGGTCTCGAGCTGCACCCCAAGCGCCACCTCATCAAGATCTTCGCCAATGGCGATGATGTGGTATTGCGTGCCCATCGTCTGCCCCGAAAGGCGCAACACCTCGCGCTCTCCGCCCGGCAGGCAGGCCGCAAGCGGCAGCAGGAGAAGAACCAGAAGCCGCCGCATCGCTCAGCCCTTTAACGGCACAAAGGCCAGCACGAGCAACCCGACGAACGCCACGAGTCCAAAGAGCCATGCACGGGTCTTCCAGCCCGAATCCGTCTCGCGCTCTTTCCAAGCCTTGCGGAACCGATGCCCAGCCAACACCACAATCACGACGAGGATCGTGCCCGAAAGCGGTGTCAGGTGCAGAGAGGCAAGGAAAGCTGGCAAGGGTAGGGGCCTCGCATGTTGAAAGTCAAGACTGGCACCATATCGGCGCCGGGGTACAATGGAGGTCTAGCGGAGGAAAGGAACTAGACTCATGGCACCAAGCTCTTATCAGCCCCCCATGCGCGGCGACAAGGCCGATAGCACGACCTATAGCCAAACCAGTGGCTCCAACCTTGCCCATTCCCTGACCACCGTTTCCAAGGTTCTCGAGGCCAAGGGGGGCGATGTGGTCTCTGTGCGCCCGAACGATACCATTGGCACCGTGGTCGAGGTGCTGCGCGACAAGCGGATCGGCGCGGTGCTCGTCACAGACCAGAATGGTGGCCTTGTCGGCATCCTCTCCGAGCGGGATATCGTGCGCCGCATGGCCGACACGCCGGGGCAGACCCTGCCGCAATCCGTGAGTGACCTCATGACGTCCGATGTGCAGACCTGCCGCCCGGACGAAGCCTTGACCGATATCCTCAAACGCATGAGCGAAGGCCGTTTCCGCCACCTTCCCGTGATCGACGAGAGCGGCCTCTGCGGCATGATCACCATCGGTGACGTGGTGAACTTCCGCCTCAACGAATTGGAATACGAGGCACTTAAGATGAAACAGATGATTGTCGGCTGATCCGGCAATCAAGGTTACGAAATGAATAGGGCGGGGAAATCCCCGCCCTTGTTTTTTGTTAGCCGCCGAAATCGTCGAGCATGATGTCTTCCCGGTCCACGCCCAGATCAAGGAGCATGTTGATGACCGATTGGTTCATGATCGGCGGGCCGCACATGTAGAATTCGCAGTCTTCCGGCGCCGGGTGGTTCTTGAGGTATTCCTCGAAAAGAACATTGTGGATGAAGCCGGTATAGCCTTTCCAGTCATCCTCCGGCAGCGCATCCGAAAGCGCCACGTGCCATTCGAAGTTGTCGAACTCCTCGGCGAGTTGGTCAAAGTCCTCGACAAAGAACATCTCGCGCTTGGAGCGGGCGCCATACCAGAAGGTGATCTTGCGATCCCGGTTCTCAAGACGCTTGAGCTGGTCGAAGATGTGGCTGCGCATCGGCGCCATACCCGCACCACCGCCGATAAAGACCATTTCCTTTTGCGTATCGCGGGCAAAGAACTCGCCGAACGGGCCGGAAATCGTGACCTTGTCACCGGGTTTGAGGTTGAAGATGTAGGACGACATCTGCCCCGGAGGAATCCCGGTCGAGCCCGGCGGCGGCGAGGCCACGCGGACGTTGAGCATGATAAGCCCTTTTTCTTCCGGGTAGTTCGCCATGGAATAGGCGCGCTCGATCGGCTCGCTTACCGTCGACTCATATTGCCAGAGATTGAACTTGTCCCAGTCCGGGCGATACTCTTCCTCAACGTCGAAATCCTTGTAGGAGAGCTTGTGCGCCGGCGCTTCGATCTGGATATAGCCACCGGCCCGGAAGTTGACGTTTTCGCCTTCCGGCAGTTCGAGAACAAGGTTCTTGATGAAAGTCGCGACGTTTTCATTGGAGCGCACGGTGCACTCCCATTTCTTGACGCCAAAGACCTCTTCGGGAACTTCGATATCCATGTCCTGCTTGACCGCGACCTGACAGGACAGGCGGTCGCCACAGGACGCCTCGCGCTTGGTGATGTGGCTTTCCTCGGTCGGCAGGATCGACCCGCCTCCCGAATGCACTTTGACCCGGCACTGGGCACAGGTGCCGCCGCCGCCACAGGCCGAGGGGACGAACATCTTTTCCGCCGCGAGCGTTTGCAGAAGCTTGCCACCGGCGGGAACCGAGATGGTCTTTTCGCCATTGATGGTGATGTTGACATTACCAGACGAGACCAGACGCGAGCGCGCGGCGAGGATGATCGTCACCAGCGCCAGAACGATCAGCGTGAATAGGGCAACGCCGAGAGTGAAGGTTTCCATCGTTCAACGCCCCCTTAGAGTTTCACGCCAGAGAAGGACATGAAGGCCATCGCCATCAGTCCCGCAGTGATGAAGGTGATGCCAAGGCCCTGAAGCCCGTCCGGCACGTCCGAATATTTGAGCTTCTCGCGCACGCCTGCCATGGCCACGATGGCCAACGCCCAACCAAAGCCGGAAGAGACACCATAAGTCGCTGCTTCGGCAAAGTTGTAGTCGCGCTCCACCATGAAGAGCGAGCCACCGAGGATTGCGCAGTTCACCGTGATGAGCGGCAGGAAGATCCCCAGCGCGTTGTAGAGCGGTGGGAAATACTTATCGAGTGTCATCTCAAGGATCTGCACCATCGCCGCGATCACCCCGATATACGAGATCAGACCGAGGAAGGTCAGGTCTACATCCGGGAACCCAGCCCAGGCAAGCGCACCGGGTTTCAGGAGGTAGGTGAGAAGCAGGTTGTTGGTCGGCACCGTGATGGCCTGCACGACCATGACCGAGATACCAAGGCCAAGCGCGGTCGAAATCTTCTTGGAGACGGCGATGAAGGTACACATCCCGAGGAAGAAGCTAAGCGCGAGGTTTTCTACAAAGACGGCCTTAACGGCCAGCGAAATGAGCCCTTCCATCAGTGCCCCTCCACCGTCTGAATTTTGAATTCACGCTCTTCGACCTGTTTGGGTTTCCACGTGCGGAAGCCCCAGATAAGAAGACCGATCGCGAAGAACGCCGAAGGCGGCAGAAGAAGCATACCGTTGGGCACGTACCAGCCGCCATTGTTCACCGTCTGAAGGATGGTCACGCCAAACAAGCTGCCCGACCCGAACAGCTCGCGGATGACACCGACAAGCATCAGGATCAGACCATAGCCAAGCCCGTTGCCGATCCCGTCGAGGAACGCCGCGCCCGGCGGGTTCGACATCGCAAAGGCCTCGGCGCGGCCCATCACGATACAGTTGGTGATGATAAGACCGACAAAGACCGAAAGCGTCTTGGAGATCTCAAAGGCATAGGCCTTGAGGATCTGGTCCACGAGGATCACGAGCGAGGCGATGATGACCATCTGCACGATGATCCGGATCGAGCTCGGGATCTGGCTACGCAGGATCGAGATGAAGAGCGACGAGAAGGCGGTCACAAAGGTCACCGCAAGCGCCATCACGAAGGCGACCTTGAGCGAGGACGTCACAGCCAGCGCCGAACAGATCCCCAGAACCTGAAGCGTGATCGGGTTGTTGTCGACCAGCGGGTCGACGAGAAGTTCTTTGCGTTTCTGGGCCATCAGAGCTCTCCCGCTTTGAGTTTCTCGAGGAACGGGGCGTATCCCTGATCGCCCATCCAGAAGTTCACGAGGTTATCGACACCGACCGAAGTCAGGGTCGCACCGGCCAGCGCATCGATATGGTGCTCGGGACCGGCGGGCCCTTGTGCCTTGGCGACCGAGATTTGCAGCTCGCCGCTCTCGTCAAAGAGCTTCTTGCCGTTCCAGACCGCCTTCCATTTCGGATTGTCCACCTCGGCACCAAGACCGGGGGTCTCGCCGTGCTGGTAGAATTGCAGGCCGAAGATATCGTTGCCGTTCTCCTCGATGGCGATAAAGCCATAGAGCGTCGACCACAGGCCATAGCCCCGGATCGGCAGGATCACCTTATCGAGCGCGCCGCTCTCATCCTTGAGAAGATAGATGGTGCGGAATTTCGACTGGCGGCCAATCGCGGCCGGGTCATTCTCGAGCGCGATGCTCAGCTCGGGGTCATCCACCGCGGCGGCATCATCGAAAGTCGCCGCGTCGAACTGGTCCGAGAAGTCGCCAGAGGCCAGCTCGAGCACTTTCGGCTCAAAGTCGGCAAAGGCAGCGGCGACATCCATCCCCGGCTCATAGACGCCCGCAACCTGCAACACGTTGAGTTGCTTGTCGCGTAGCTTGTTAGCCTCCTGCACCGGGCGCAGGCTCACGGCGGCGACCGAGACGATCATCGAGGCGACGAGACAGATCGCGACGGCGACGAAGATGGTCTTGCCGACAGAATCCGGCGATGCGGCTAGAAAGCGACCAATCGGCCCCTTCGGCGTATCAGGCGTTTGCGTATCAGACATGGCGACGCGCCCTCCGTTTGATGTTGGCCTGCACGACAAAATAGTCGATCAGCGGCGCAAAGACGTTGCCGAACAGGATCGCGAGCATCATGCCTTCCGGGAAAGCCGGGTTGATGACCCGGATCAGGACGACCATGACCCCGATCAGCGCGCCATAGATGAAGCGGCCCATGTTGGTGTGGCTGGCCGAGACCGGCTCGGTGACCATAAAGGCAAGGCCAAAGGCATAGCCGCCGAGGACCAGATGCCAATGCCAAGGCATCGCGAACATTGGATTGCTGTCCGACCCGATCACGTTGAGCAGGGCCGAGAAGGCGATCATCCCGCCGAGGCAGCCCACGATCAGACGCCAGTTCGCAATCTTGGTGATGAGCAGGAAGGCGAGGCCGATGGCACAGGCCAGAGTCGAAGTCTCCCCGAATGACCCTTGGATCGTGCCATAGAAGGCATCCAACCAAGTGATCCCTTCGACCGCCAGCGCGTCCACGCCGTCACGCGCGGTCACACCAAGCGCGGTCGCGCCTGAGAACCCGTCCACCGGGGTCCAGACCGAGTCGCCCGACATGTTGGCAGGGTAGGCGAAGTAGAGGAACGCCCGGCCCACAAGCGCGGGGTTGAGAAAGTTCTTGCCCGTGCCGCCAAAGACTTCCTTGCCGATCACGACGCCAAAGGAAATCCCAAGCGCCACCTGCCAGAGCGGCGCAGTGGCCGGCATGATGAGCGTGTAGAGCATCGAGGTGACAAGAAAGCCCTCGTTGACCTCATGCCCGCGCACCGTGGCGAAAAGCACTTCCCAGATACCGCCCACGACAAGCGTCGTGATGTAGATCGGCAGGAAATAGAGAAGCCCATGCGCGAAATTCGCCAGCGGATTGGAGGCGTCGAGCGAAATGCCGAGCATCTGCAAGATGGCAATCCGCCAGCCCGAGGCCGAGCCTTCGCCAAGCGCGGCAATGGCGCTGTTGGCCTGAAGGCCGGTGTTGAACATGCCCCAGAGGATACAAGGAATGGTCGCGATCACGACATAGGTCATGATCCGTTTCATATCCACGTAGGAACGGGCGTGCGGGGCGACCGTGGTCACGGTCTTTGGCGTATAGACCAGCGATTCCACCATTTCGTAGAGCGGGAAATACTTCTCGTACTTGCCCCCCTTTTCGAAATGCGGCTCGATCCGCTCAAAGAAGCTGCGCAATCCCATGGCTCAGCCCTCCTTTTCGATCTTGGTCAGGCTGTCGCGAAGCGCGAGCCCGTATTCATACTTGGCCGGGCAGGCAAAGCCCACGAGCCCGAGGTCTTCCTCATCGAGCTCCATCGCGCCAAGTGCCTGCGCCGTGTCGGTGTCCATGACGAGAAGCGCCCGAAGGAGCTGCGTCGGCAGGAAGTCCTGCGGCATGAGCGTCTCGAACGTGCCGGTCGGCACCATCGCGCGGCGCCCGCCATTGAGGTTCGACGTCAGCGGGAAGAGCCGCTTGGAAAACGCAGAGGCCAGAACCGGCTGCACTGCGTATTTCTTGCCCATCGGACGGATCCAGCCCAGCGGGTGCTTGTCTTTGTCCTCACGGATGAGCGTGACCTGACGCGCGAAACGACCAAGATAGGCAAACGGCCCCTCTGCTTGGTCGCCCGAAAGGATAGAGCCGGAAATGACGCGCGGTGTATCGGTGCCGATCTCTCCGCGGGTGAGTTCCTCGGTCGAAGCGCCCATGACGGTGCGCACAAGGCGCGGGTTGGTCGCTTCTGGCCCGCAAAGCGCGACAACGCGCGACGGATCAAGATGCCCGGTGAGCATCAGGCGGCCAATCGCGATCACGTCCTGATACCCGATGGTCCAGACCATGCTGTTGGCCGTCACCGGGTGCAGGAAATGAATGTGCGTCCCCGCAAGGCCCGCCGGATGCGGCCCTTCGAAGGCGGCCAGTTCGACACCTGGGACCGCGGTCAGCTCCGCGCCCGGCGCCTGACAGACATAAGTCGTGCCCTCGGTCAGCTTGGCAACGGCGGCAAGGCCTGCGTCAAAAGCATCTTTGGCCTCGTTGATGATGACGGCGGCATCCGCTGCAAGCGGCTCGCTATCCATCGCGGTGACAAAGATCGCCTGCGGCGCGGTGCCGGGAACCGGGAGCTTGGAATAGGGGCGGGTGCGGAAACTGGTCCAGAGACCTGCGGCACAGAGCTTCTCGGTGATGCCCTCTGCGCTGTCGGCATTGCCAACACCGCTGAAATCCACGCCGGTATCGTCCGCATCGCTGATTTCGATCACAACGCTTTGCAACACGCGCCGCGCACCGCGGTTAATCTCGACCACTTTGCCACTCATCGGCGCCACGATCTGAGCGTCTTCCGCGTCTTTATGTACGAAGAGGGGATCACCCCGGCGCACGGTGTCGCCTTCGTTCACGTTCATCCGGGGCTTGAGACCGTTGATGTCTCTGCCGAGAACCGCCACCCGCGTGATCGCGGGGCCGGTGTGAATGGTCTGGTCCGGAGCACCCGTGACGGGCAGGTCCAGACCCCGTTTCAATTTGAATTGCCGCATATCCTGAGTTTTCTCTTTAGCCTCTTCGACCCTATAGCTGACGCCAATGTATCGCATATCGGACATCCGGGCCACGTAGGCGCGGCGGTCCGGGGGATGCGGAAATGGCCGCGAGAGCGCAAGCGGGATGCCGTTGCGAGTCAGGGGGTGGCATAGACAAGTTGACACCCATTGGCTACCGTCAAAGCGCAAAAAAACACCTGTTTGGCCGAGTTTGAGCGCTAACAACGCATCATCTTCAAGGTTCTGAATTTATTACGGCATTTTTTGTGCAGATTGGATTCGTCACGTAATTTTCTTGCGCCTGTGGTTCACTGGAAGCGGTGGCCACGGGTGAGGCGGGTCTTGGGTGTTGCGCCTTGGTGCTGCAGCGCGGCATCGAGGCGCTGCCCTGTGCCAATTTGTCAACATGTTAAGTCTTCCATTGTATACAAATAGTGATTATTGAATGTATGTTATCCGGTCAGCCGTCCTGCGGAGGAGGCGACCGACCTTGGAAAAGGCCGTAAACACCCAGACGGCCTGAAAGGCACGGCGTGTGCGCTTAGGCACATGCCTCCCTAAACTGGGGGACTTTTGGATTGTTCTCGAGAGGACCACATGACCAAGGAAACGCAATTCACACCAACGCGCCGGGGCTTTCTCGGGCTTGCTGCGGGCGCGGGCGTGCTCGCCGCCGCCGGGGCCGGGCAGAAGGCCGAGGCGCAGATCGCCACGACGGCCCATATCGTCATTCTCGGCGCAGGAGCGGCCGGGGCGGCGCTCGCAAATCGGCTTGTGGGCCGCCTCGACGGCGCCCGCATCACCATTGTTGATGGCCGCAAGGAGCACTGGTATCAGCCCGGTTTCTCGCTGATTGCTGCGGGTTTGAAACCGGCGAACTACTCAGTGTCGCAAACCACGGACTGGCTACCGCGCGGTGTCGAACTCAAGACCGAGATGGCCGCCAATATCGACCCAGAAGCCAAGACCGTCGCCCTCGGCAATGGCGAGGTGCTGCGCTACGACTATCTCATTATCGCCACTGGCCTCGTGCTCGACTATGACTCCATCGACGGCTTCGAGATGGACATGATCGGCAAGGATGGTGTCGGCTCTCTCTACGCTGGTCCTGATTATGCTGCGAAGACATGGGCCGCAGCGGGCAAATTCGCCGAAGAAGGCGGTGTCGGTCTCTTCACCCGCCCCAACACTGAAATGAAATGCGCCGGTGCGCCGATCAAACACACCTTTCTGATCGATGATATCGCGCGCCGCAACGGTGCACGCGGCAAAGCCGAGATCACCTATTTCGCCAATAACGCGTCGCTCTTCGGTGTGCCCATCGTGTCCGAGAAGATCCGCATGGTCTTTGGCGATCGCGGCATCAACCACGCCTATAACCACGTCGTCCAATCCATAGACGCAGGCGCCAAACGCGTGACTTTTGCGACCCCGGACGGCCCTGTGGAGCGGGACTATGACTATGTCCATATCATCCCGCCGCAACGCGCCCCGGATGTGGTGCGCAACTCGGGCCTTGCCTGGGCTGATAAATGGACGGATCAGGGCTGGGTCGATGTCGACAAGCACTCTCTGCGTCACAACCGCTATCCCGATATCTTTGCCGTCGGCGATGTGGCGGGTGTGCCCAAGGGCAAAACCGCGGCCTCGGTCAAATGGCAGGTGCCCGTCGTCGAAGAGCATCTCGTCGCCGACATCGCGGGCACATCTTCGACCGCCTCCTACAATGGCTACACCTCTTGCCCGCTGATTACGCGGATCGGGCGCGCCATGCTGATCGAGTTCGACTACAACAACGATCTGACCCCCTCCTTCCCAGGCGTCATCGCGCCGCTGGAAGAGCTGTGGATCAGCTGGCTGATGAAAGAGGTGGCGCTCAAGGCCACCTACAACGCCATGCTGCGTGGCCGGGCATAAGGAGACAGAACCATGAAAGATCTCACCTTCGGCACTCTGATCGCCGTCTTCGAAGAAATCTTTGGCCGTGGCCTGTTCTGGGTCATGGTCGGGGCCGCCGTGATCATCACGCTGGCCTATCTCTACGTGCTGATCCGCGACCGCTCCGTGAGTTGGCACAAATTCCTCTGGGCACAGCTTTCGATGCCCTTTGGCGCAATTGCTGCCGTGCTCTTCGTGCAGGCGATGACCCATTCCTCCTTTGCCGACATTGGTGGGCCGGTGGATGTCATTGTGCTCCTCGGCGTCGCGGTTGCCGGCGCGGTCGGCGCGGCCATCCTCGTCTACACGGTGGAGTCGCTTCTTTGGCCCAAGAAAGCGACCGACGCCTGATCTCAAGCCCGTCTCTGCGCCCTTCCGTCACGGCAGGGCGCAGAGCCTTGGACAATCTACTCTGAAAGAGGTTTCCTGTGGCTGTCCCCGCACCCCAGGAGCCCAAGATGACCGCTCAACCGCTCCCCGAAAAGACCCGCGTTGCGCTGGATACGGCGCTTGCAGAGCTCGACCGCGCCAAGACCGACTGGGCGCAATGCTCGATATCTGACCGCCTGCGCCTCCTGCGGGCGGTGAAAGACGGTGTCATGAGTGTCGCCGCCGATTGGGCCGAAACCTCGGCGCGCGAAAAGGGTCTCGATCCCGAAACGCCAATTGCGGGCGAGGATTGGATCATCGGCCCCTATGCCACCATGGAAGGCCTGAACGCCTATATCCGAACCCTGCGCGAGATGCCGGGCAAGGGCTTCTTCTCTCGCCTGAGGATGCGCAGCCTTCCGAACGGACAAACGGCGGTGCAGGTCATGCCGACCTCCGCCCGCGACAAACTGCTCCTGCCGGGGGTGCGTGCCGAGGTCTGGATGCGCCCCGGAGAGACGCCCGACACCATCCGCGCCAAAGCTGCCCGCCTCTACGAGACGCCTGAAACGGAACGCGAGGGGGCCGTGGCCCTCGTTCTTGGCGCAGGCAACGTCTCCTCGATCACACCGCTCGATGTGCTCTACAAGCTTCTCGTGGAAAATCAGGTCGTCATCCTCAAGATGAATCCGGTCAACGACGACCTGACCCCGTTCTTCGAGACCGCGATGAAACCCCTGATCGACAAAGGCGCTCTGCGGATCGTCCGGGGCGGGGCGGACGTCGGAGCCTACCTCTGCGATCACCCCTTGGTCGAGGAGTTGCACATCACTGGCTCTGACAAGACCCACGATGCGATTGTCTGGGGCATGGGCGAGGAGGGCGCGAAGAACCGCGCCGCCGGCACTCCGAAAAACACCAAACGCTTTTCTTCCGAGCTTGGCTGCGTCAGCCCGACCCTCGTAGTGCCGGGGCCGTGGTCCGCCGCCGATGTCGCCTATCAGGCCGAGAGCATCGCCTCGATGAAGCTCCATAATTCGGGTCATAACTGCATTGCGTGCCAGACCCTCGTGATGCCGGAAGGCTGGGACAAGGGCGCGGCATTGCTCGACGCGGTCAAATCTGTCCTCGCGACCTCGCGCCGCCCGGCATGGTATCCCGGCACGGAGGACAGGATCGCACTATATGCCGCCCATCTCGACACTGTCGAAAAGGTCGAGCGAGGTAGCAATGCCCCACCGGTGGTCCTCGGGACGCTCGGCGATGACGATTACAACCACCGCGCCGAGGTCTTCGGCCCCGCGCTTGGGATCAAGGAATTGCCTGCGCCGGATACTGAAACCTTTCTTCGCGCGGCGATCGCCTATGCCAATGACGAACTCTGGGGCACGCTCGGGGCGAATATCCTGATCCACCCCACCACGCTGCGCCAGATCGGTCAGCGGAGGTTCGAAGATATCATCGCCGAGCTACGCTACGGGACCATCGCCATCAACGGCTGGTGCGGCTTCGGCTTCTTCATCGCGACCGCCCCGTGGGGCGCTTTCCCCGGCCATACGCCGGAGGACATCCAATCCGGCACGGGCGTCGTCCACAATGCCTTCATGCTCGAAGAGACCGAGCGCACCGTGGTCCGTATGCCGTGGGCGCCGTTCCCGCGCGGCTTTTTCAGTCGCGAGCTTAGTCTCATGCCGCGCCCACCTTTCTTCATCACCAACAAGAACCAGCGCCGCATCGGCAAGGCCCTGACCCGGTTTCAACACCGCCCGAGCCTCCGTGATTTGCCGAAACTGCTGCGTGAGGTCATGCGCGGCTAGATCGGGAGGGCCGATTTCCGCACCACCGCAATACCGACGCAATACCGACGTGATACAGACCCCCGTTTTCGGGCAAAAAGAAAGGGCCGGTTGCCCCACACAACCGGCCCTCCCTGCCTCAACAATTGTTCCGTGAGTGGAAGTAGTTGAGTGGCAGCTTCAGATAAGATCGCCCGTTGTCTTCCGGTTCCGGCACACGCCCGCCGCGAATGTTGACCTGCAACGCCGCAAGCATCAGTTTTGGCAAAGGCAGCGTTGAATCCCGTGCATCTCGCACCGCACGGTAGGCCGCCTCTGACGGGGCCTCACAGAAGTGGATATTCGCCGCTTTATGCTCTGCCACGGTTGCCTCGCACGCCGCCGCCCGCCCTTTCGGGGCGTAGTCGTGGCCAACGAAAATTCGGGTTTCCTCAGGTAGCGCGAGAATGGCCTGAATGCTGCTATAGAGCGCCTTGGAATCTCCGCCCGGAAAGTCCGCCCGGCTCGATCCGCTATCGGGCATCATCAGCGTGTCATGCACGAAGGCCGCATCCCCCGCGACATAGGTGATTGAGGCCAGCGTGTGGCCCGGTGAAAACATGACCGTCACCGGCACCTCGCCCACCATGAAGCGCTCGCCGTCCTTGAAAAGGTGATCCCATTGCGTGCCGTCGGTCGGGAAGTCTTTGGGAAGATTGTAAATTTCTTGCCAGAGACTCTGAACACCTGTGACCCGTTCACCGATCCCCGTCGGCGCGCCCAGCTTCTTCTTGAGCCACGGCGCGGCCGAGAAATGGTCGGCGTGGGGGTGGGTGTCGAGGATCCAGACGATCTCGATCCCTTCGCTCCTGACATAGGCAAGAAGGCGTTCTGCGTTCGTCGTTGCGGTCGCTCCGGCAAGCGGGTCAAAGTCCAGCACGGGATCGATAATAGCGCCTTTCATGGTGACGGGATCATGGAAGACATATTGCCAGCTTCCGGTCGCCTGATCCCAAAACGGTTTGACGATGGGGGTACTCATGGGGTGTCCTTTCTTATCTTCCGGCGGAAGGCCCGAACGGCGTTGCGGCCGTTCAGGCATGGGTATCAGCGGCTGCTGGCCTTCATCATCCAGAGCTCTTTCTCATGCCATTCAAGGCGGTCCGTCAGGAGCCCGGCTGAGACCTCGTCTCCGACCTCTCCGGCGGTCTCAATGCCCGCACGAATGCTGTCTGCAATCGCCTCGTGGGCCGAGATCATCTTGTCGATCATGTCCGCCGCCGATTGCGCGGGCTCCGCCTCAGCCCCGGCCAACGCCATCAACTCCGCCACCGACCCCGGCGCATAAGCGCCCTGAACCCGGATGCGTTCCGCGATCTCGTCAAGTGCGCCCCAGAGGTTGGTGTAGTGCTCTTCGAACAGGGTATGAAGCTGGCGGAACTCCGGTCCTTCCACGTTCCAGTGATAGCCGTGCGTTTGGACGTAAAGGCGGAAGGTTTCGCCAAGAATGGTCTTCAGGCTGTTGATATTGCTTTGAACTTTGGTGGTCATGATCGTGTCTCCGAAAGATGTGGGGAAGGGTGGGTGGCCCGTGGAGGCCACCCAGATGGCTCAGAGTGCGCGGGTCGAGAAATACCAGTCGACCGTGTTATAGCCTTCGTCCGCACGGGCCAGAGCGGCCTCGGGCGTCGCGGGTGTCGGCACGATCACCTCGTCGCCGGGCTTCCAGTTCTCCGGCATCGCGCATTTGTTCTCGTCCGCGGTTTGCAGAGCGACCAGAAGGCGGTGGATCTCGTCAACCGAGCGGCCCGCGTTCATCGGGTAGTAGACCATGGCGCGCAGCACGCCCTCAGGGTCGATGATGAAGGTCGCGCGCACGGCGGCGGTATCGGATGCACCGGGCTGGATCATGCCGTAGGCCTGCGCCACCGCCATGTTCAGGTCGGCGATGATCGGGAAATTGATCTCAACGCCGAACTTTTCTTTGATATTCAGCATCCAGGCGATGTGGCTGTAGTGACTGTCAATCGACAGGCCAAGCAACTCGGTGTTACGGGCGTTGAAATCATCCTGCTTCTTGGCGAAAGCGATGAACTCTGTGGTGCAAACCGGGGTGAAGTCGGCCGGATGCGAGAACAGGATGAGCCATTTGCCCTTGTAGTCTTCGAGGGTCTTCTGGCCCGCGGTGGTCGGTGCGTTGAAGGCCGGGGCAGCTTCATTCAGGCGCGGCCCCTGTGCTTGGATAACGTCAGTCATCGGTGTGTCTCCATCTATGTGCGTTTCGATGAAGAAGAGATAGATGCTTGTCGGCGTTTGGTGAAATCGATTAAAAAGATATTAATAATAGAGAAAGTCTATAATGATTACCCTTCGACAACTTCGTTTTCTGGTAGCCGTCGCTGACACGCTTAACTTCTCCCGCGCGGCGGAGTTATGTTTCGTGACTCAGCCGACGTTGAGTGCAGGCATTAAGGAGCTTGAGGAACGGCTCGGGGTTGTGCTCGTGGAGCGCACACGCCGTAGCGTGATGTTGACTCCAGTGGGGGAAGAGATCGTTGAGCGGGGCAGGGCGCTTTTGCTAGGTGCGAAGGATATTGAGCGTATCGCAGAAGCGCACCTCAATGTGGACGAAGGCGATCTACGCATGGGGGCGATCCCGACAATCGGCCCCTACCTGATCCCGTCGGCCCTGCCGGTGCTGCGCAGCCAATTTCCAAAGCTCAACATCTACCTGCGCGAAGAAATGACTGAGAGTTTGATCGAAGGCGTGGTCTCGGGGCGCCTCGACCTGGCGTTGATCGCATTGCCCTTCGATGTGGGAACCTTGGAGGTGCGACCACTATTCGAGGACGGCTATCACCTCGCGGTGCCACGGTCATGGGCCGAAGAGCGCGCTGCCTCGGCGTCGGACGAACTTGAAGGTGGAAAGCTAATGTTGCTGGAAAAGGGGCATTGTCTTCAGCGCCATGCCCTCGCGGCCTTTCCCGATCGCGACCTGCAGCAAGATGAGAGTTTTGCCGCAACCAGCTTGCCCACCCTAATCGCGATGGTGTCGGAAGGGCTTGGTATCACGCTGTTGCCGGATCTTTCGTTGGATGGGGGCGTTGCACGGAATACCGGTGTGGCCTTGTTGCCCCTGCCGGATGCCTGCCCACGAACCGTCGTTCTTGTGTGGCGGTCGTCCTCGGCACGAAAAGCGCTCTTTGAAGAAATCGCGACTATCCTTGCCAAGGCCCGTTCGGACCTCGCCCAGCCTTAGCCGCGTGTTCAAATGGCGCTTTGGCGTAGTGTGGCCACCATTTCAACCAGCATAGGACCAAATGAGTCGAGCATATCTTTCTCGTCAAGATAGGTCGTTGGTCCGCCGAGGTTGAAGGAAAGCAGGGGCGCATTGCTCTGTTTGCTTTGGAACGGCACGGCGACGGCGTTCACGCCGGACTGCCATTCACCGATATTGGCATAGAATCCGCGTGTCGCGATCTCGTCTTCTGCGCGTTTGATCCCGTCGTGAATGGCGGGCCAGAGTGCAGGGTCATAGCGTTTCTGAATCCCTTCAAGGAGTTCTGTCTTCTCCTCTTCAGGCGCCGCCGCAATATAGGCCCGCCCCATGGCTGAACGGGCAAGGGAAATGCGCGATCCGACATCGAGCTGCAGTGAAATGACCGAGCGGGAGCGCGCTGCGGCGATATAGGTCATGGTGTAGTCGACACGACCACCTAGCGCGACCTGAACCCCCTCTCCGCATTCGTTGGCAAGCTCCTGCATGTATCCTTGCGCGGCATCGCGTACGGGCACGCCACTGAGGCAGGCGTAGCCAAGGCTCAGAACCGGAACCCCCATGCGATACCGGCCAGTTTCTTTGTCGTAGAGCAGGTAGCCGGTTTTGAGCAGTGTGTATGTCAGGCGCGAGATCGTGGAGTTCGGCAGGCCAGTTCGATCTGCGATATCTCCATTGCTCAGTCCTACACGATCTTCGGGGCGAAAGGCACGCAGGACTTCAAGACCACGATGCAGAGAGGTGATAAACTGACGGTCGCCCGTGGCCGCATCCGACTCGCCGCTGTCTCCGGTTCTTTTCCGCATGGACGCACTCCTTACATTGTGCACTTCGATTCACCGGCTCGCGTTGTCGGCGCTTCCTAGTGGTTTACGCGTTCCTTCGCCAGCAATTTTCCGCTCTGCGAAAAGGACGTCGCGTCCTTATTTCGCTTTGCGAAAAAAAATTCTGCAAAAGTTGACTCGCTTTGTCCACACTGCAAAACACACAATCAAGATGTTTGATGCTCGTCTGGAGGCGGGCGCGATGGACGCCAAGGGAGGGGCTCTATGTTCGATTTGAAAGGCAAGGTGGCAATCATCACAGGCTCGAGCCGTGGGATCGGCCGCGCCATCGCAGAGACCTTCGCCGAGGCGGGCGCCAAGGTTGTCGTCTCGAGCAGGTCGGAGGAAGCTTGTGCCCCGGTCGCCGAGGCCATTCGCGCCGGTGGCGGCGAGGTAACGGTGATTCCGTGCCATATCGGACATAGGGAGGCGCTTGAGGCTTTGGTGGCCAAAACGATCGAGGCGTATGGACGTGTCGATATCCTTGTCTGCAACGCCGCAATCAATCCCGTCTACGGACCCATGTCATCCCTATCGGATGAAGCCTTTGACAAGATCATGGCGACCAACGTGCGATCGACCTTTCAGCTCTGCAACTTCGCTTTGCCGCACATGGAGGCGCAGGGCGGGGGCGCTGTGGTCATCCTGTCGTCTATCGCAGGGATCCGGGGTAACCCCGTGATCGGGGCTTACGGGATGTCGAAAGCGGCAGAGGCTGCCCTTGCGCGGAACCTCGCTGTAGAGTGGGGACCAAAGAACATTCGCGTCAATGCCCTTGCGCCCGGCCTCATCAAGACGGATTTTGCCCGCGCGCTTTGGGAGGATCCAGAGCGGCTTGCGAAGGTAGAAGAGCAAACACCGTTGCGCCGCATCGGTAAGCCGGAAGAGATCGCAGGTACTGCGCTATTCCTGGCGAGCGACGCTTCGGCATATGTGACCGGCCAGACCATTGTGGCCGACGGTGGAGAAACGATCCGCTGAGGCGGATCATGGAACGAACAAGTAAGAGAGGACATCCAGAGAGATGCAGGATCAGGACATCATATCCGTCACCACGGAAATCGTTGGAGATATCGCCCTTGTCTGTGTGGACAATCCGCCAGTCAATGCGCTGAGCGTACATGTGCGCCGCGGGATTCAGGACGCCGTGGCAGAAATAAACGCCGCGCAATCAGCCAAGGTCATCGTGCTATATGCCGCTGGCCGCACCTTCATTGCCGGGGCCGATATCACTGAGTTCGGCAAACCGCCGATGCCGCCCGCGCTGCCGGATCTTCTCAACGAAATGGAGCAAAGCAAGATCCCGGTGGTCTGTGTGTTGCACGGCACTGCGCTTGGCGGTGGTCTTGAGGTGGCGTTGGCAAGCCATGCGCGCGTCGGGATTAAGGGGCTTCGGATCGGTCTTCCCGAGGTGCTGATCGGACTGCTGCCGGGGGCAGGTGGGACGCAACGCGTGCCACGCCTCGCGGGAATCCCCGTCGCACTCGACATGTCCCTCTCGGGTCGACAAGTTGCCGCGAAAGAAGCGCTTGGCATGGGGCTACTGGATGCGCTCGAAGACGGCGAGCCGCGCGATGTCGCGCTCCGCGCCGGGCAAGATGCGCTTGATGGAAAGATCAAGACACGTCGCACTGACCTGATCGATACGACGCCGGATGACGCCGCGCTTGAAGAGGCGCGCAAGATGGTGGCACGCAAGTTCCCCAACCTTGTCTCACCGCAGCGTTGCATCGAGGCCATCGCCGCGTCGACTGGTCCGATTTCGGAGGGTCTCAAGATCGAGCGGAAGGCCTTCATGGATTGCCTCGACACGCCGCAACGCGCGGGCCTCATCCATGCTTTCTTCGGCGAACGCGCCGTCGCCAACATCCCTGAGAAAAAGGCCACGCCGCGCGATATCAATGCGGTCGGCGTGATCGGGGGCGGCACGATGGGGTCGGGTATCGCGACCTCTGCGCTCATGTCGGGGCTTTCGGTCACGCTTGTCGAGGTGAAGGAAGATGCGCTTGAGCGTGGCATCGCGACGATCACCAAGAACCTTGAGGGCGGCGTGAAACGCGGCAAACTCAGCGCAGACCAGCGCGATCAAATGCTAGCACAGTTGACCGGTGCAACGGACCTTGCCGCCTTGTCCGATGTGGACCTCGTGATCGAGGCCGTGTTCGAACAGATGGAGATCAAGAAAGAGATCTTCACCAAGCTCGACGCGGTCTGCAAGAAAGGCGCAATTCTTGCGTCCAATACGTCCTATCTCGATATCAACGAGATCGCCGCGCAGACGTCGCGCCCCGAGGATGTGATCGGTCTGCATTTCTTTTCACCGGCCCACATCATGAAGCTTCTCGAGATCGTTGTTGGCGAAAAGACGGCACCAGAAGTTGTAGCGAGCGGCTTTGCCCTCGCCAAACGGCTCAAGAAGATCGGTGTGCGTGCGGGGGTCTGTGACGGGTTCATCGGCAATCGGATTCTTGGCCACTACTCAAAAACGGCCTCCTATCTCGTCCTCGACGGGGCGACGCCACAGCAGGTGGATGATGCGCTTGAGGCGTTCGGATTTGCCATGGGGCCGCACAAGGTCGGCGATCTGGCGGGGCTCGACATCGGTTGGATGACCCGCAAGCGGAAGGCGGCGACGCGTTCGGCGGAGGAACGCTATGCCGGGGCGGTCGCGGATCGCATCTGTGAAAACGGATGGTATGGCCGCAAGACCGGACGGGGCTACTATGTCTATGACGAGGGCGACATGCATCCGAACCCGGAGGTTGCAAAGATCATCGACGAGGAGCGAGCCGAGGCCGGTGTAACGCCGCGCAGCTTTACCGACGAGGAGATCGTCGACCGGTATATGACTGCGATGATCAGCGAGGCAGCCCGCGTTGTCGAAGACGGCATCGCACTGCGTCCTGTGGATGTGGATGTGGTCTTCCTGTCTGGCTATGGTTTCCCGCGTTTCCGCGGCGGTCCGCTGCACTATGCCGACACCATCGGCGCCAAAGAGCTCGTGCGCCGCATCGAGACCTACGCCAAGGAAGACGCCCACTATTGGCAAGTGCCGGAAATCCTTCGTAAAATGGCGGAGACTGGCAAGAGCTTTGACGACATCAACAAGGGAGGTTGATATGGATCTGTCTTACTCATCGGAAGAGCGCGCCTTCGAAGCGGAAGTGCGCGACTTCCTCGAAAACAACTTGCCGGATCACATCGCGGCAGCTGTGCGTTCTGGGGGCGAACTCACCGGCGAGATGATGCAGGAATGGCATCGCATTCTGTCGGCGAAAGGTTGGCTCGCGACAACCTGGCCCGAAAAATACGGCGGTCCCGGTTGGACGCCGGTGCAGCGCCATATCTTTGAGGTGGAGTGCAATCGGTTCCACGCACCGCGTATCGTGCCGTTCGGTCTCGCGATGCTTGGCCCGGTGATCCAGAAATTCGGGAATGACCGCCAAAAGGCAGAGGTGCTTCCGGGCATCCTCTCTGCCGAAGATTGGTGGTGTCAGGGCTATTCCGAGCCGGGCGCCGGGTCAGACCTTGCCTCGCTCAAGACGCGGGCCGAGCGCGATGGCGATGACTATGTCATCAACGGCCAGAAAACCTGGACGACCCTTGGTCAGTTCGCCAACAAGATCTTCTGTCTTGTACGGACGAAGTTCGAAGGCAAACCGCAGGAAGGCATCAGCTTTATTCTCGTCGACCTTGATACGCCGGGCATCGAGATGCGCCCGATCCGCCTGATCGAAGGCGGTTATGAGGTCAACGAGGTGTTCTTTACCGATGTGCGTGTGCCGGCCGAGAACCTCGTTGGCGAAGAAAACCAAGGCTGGACCATCGCCAAGTTCCTGCTCACCCATGAGCGCACCAATATCGCGGGTATCGGTGTTTCGATGCAGGCGCTTGAGGAGGTCAAGGCCTTGGCACGCAAGACGCGCCGGAATGGGCGCCCGCTGATCGAGGATCCTCTCTTTGCATCACGGGTCGCCCAGGCAGAGATCGACCTCGAGGCGATGAAGATCACCAACCTGCGGATGCTCTACCAAGCGCAGAAACAGGGCTATCCGGGGCCGGAAACCTCAATCCTTAAGATCAAGGGCACCGTCATCAATCAGGAATTGCGCGACCTCGCCCGCCGGGCGCTTGGTCCGTCGGCGGCGCCGTTCCCCGGTGCGATCACCGATGGCAATCTCGCGCTTTCGCCGCCGGATACCGCCAATAACGCGGCGCGCTATTTCAACAACCGCAAGACCTCGATCTTCGGTGGTTCGAACGAGATTCAGCGCAATATCCTGACCAAGACCATGTTGGAGCTTTGAGATGCATTTTGATCTGACAGAAGACCGGCAGATGCTGGCTGATACACTAAACCGCTATCTCGCGAACCAATATGGGATCGAAGCTCGCAATGCGGCTGCTTATGAAGCGCCGTTTCACGATCCGTCGAAATGGACCGAGATGGTCGAACTTGGCATTGCTGGTGCGCTCGTGCCGGAAGAGCAGGGTGGCTTTGGCGGCGCGGGATTCGATATCGCCGTGGTGTTTGAGGCTTTGGGCCGGGCGCTTTGTCCGGAACCGTTCCTCGGAACACTTCTCGCGGCGCGCCTTCTTGGGGCTGCTGGCGCGGATATGGAGGCGCTGGTCAGCGGTGAAACACGCTATGCCGTTGGGCTTGGCGAGATTGACGCCGCCTATGATCTCGACCTGATCGAGACGGCAGCCAAGGCGTCGGGCGATGGTTATGTGCTCAACGGACGCAAGAGCGCGGTTTACGGCGGGCAGGACGCGGATGTGCTTCTTGTCCTTGCCAAACTTGATGGCAAGGCCGCGATTTTTTCGGTCGAGGCCAGCGCGGCCAACGTGGTCGGCTACGGCATGATTGACGGTGGCGGTGCTGCCGAGGTTCTGCTCGAGGAAACCGCGGCGACTTTGTTGGTCGAAGGCGCAGAAGCCGCAGTGGCCGACGCCGTCGCAGCGGGACGGTTGGCGCTTTGTGCCGAGGCTGTCGGTGCCATGGAAGCGAACTATGAGATCCTTCTCGAGTACCTCAAGACCCGCAAACAGTTCGGGCGCCCGATCGGGAGCTTTCAGGTTCTGCAGCACAGAACTGTGGATCTGCTGACAGAGATCGAGCAGGCACGTTCGATCACGATTAGCGCGGCGGCAAGCCTTGGGGATGAGGACGCGTCGCTCAAGGCCGCGATGGCCAAGAACCTCGTTGGACGTGCAGCACGTCTTGTGGCCGAGGAGTCCATCCAAATGCATGGCGGGATCGCGATGACATGGGAATATGCCGCCTCGCACTACGGCAAGCGCCTTGTCATGCTGGACGCGCAGCTTGGCGATACGGACCAATGCCTGACGGAGGTCATGCAAAGTTACGCGGCCTGATCTGGGCCCTAGGCAAAGAAACGCCCCCGCGGTTTCGCGGGGGCGTTTTGGTTTTCAACATGGCAGCTTAGAGGACTTCGAAAAGCCCCGCAGCCCCCATGCCGCCGCCGACGCACATGGTGCAGACCACGTATTTCGCGCCGCGTCGTTTGCCTTCGATCAGGGCGTGACCCACCATGCGAGCTCCGGACATGCCATAGGGGTGGCCGACAGAGATCGCCCCGCCGTTGACGTTCAGGATGTCGTTCGGGATGCCCAGAACCCGCGCCGATTGCAGCACCTGACAGGCAAAGGCCTCATTAAGCTCCCAAAGGCCGATATCGTCCATCTTGAGCCCATGGGCCTCGAGGAGTTTCGGCACCGCATAGATTGGGCCGATGCCCATCTCGTCAGGTTCCAGACCGGCGGCCATGACGCCAACATAGCGTCCAAGCGGTTCCAGCCCGCGTTTCTCGGCAAGCGAGGCTTCCATGATGACACTGGCCGAGGCACCATCCGAGAGCTGCGATGCGTTGCCCGCGGTGATGTTCTGGCCTTCCTTTACGCTCTGGCCGTCCTTGAATACCGGTTGCAGTCCCGAGAGGCTTTCAAGCGTGGTCGAGGGACGGTTGCCCTCATCCTTCTCGAGCGTCACGTCGTGGAAGGAAATCTCCTTGGTTTCCTTGTCCATGACGCCCATCGACGTCGTCAGCGGCACGATCTCATCGTCAAACTTGCCTGCGTCCTGCGCGGCGGCGGTGCGTTGTTGCGATTGCAGGGCATAGGCGTCCTGATCCTCGCGCGAGACGCCGTAGCGCTCTGCCACGATCTCGGCGGTTTCGAGCATGGACATATAGAGCGAAGGCTTATGCTCGTTGATCCACGGGTCGCGTGCGCGGTCGGCGCGCATGTTCTGGTTCTGGACGAGAGAGATCGATTCCACGCCTCCACCGATCGCAACATCCATCCCGTCATGCACGACTTGTTTCGCGGCAGTGGCAATCGCCATCATGCCGCTTGCACACTGACGATCGAGCGACATGCCCGCGATGGAGACCGGAAGCCCAGCGCGGATCACGGCCTGACGCCCAATATTGCCGCCGGTTGACCCTTGTTGCAGGGCGCTGCCAATGACACAGTCCTGCACCTCCGAACCGTCCAGCCCGGCCCGAGAGACAGCGTGGCTTACGGCGTGACCAATCAGGGCCTGTGCCTGAGTGTTGTTGAATGCACCGCGAAAGGCTTTGCCAATCGGCGTGCGCGCGGTTGAAACGATAACGGCTTCCCGCATGGGGTCCTCCTCCCTTATGAATCTGGTTTAGTGTCGGGCCTCGCGCGGCCCGCGTCCATCAGCTTTTGCGCTCAACGCGCAAAGAGCGCCACTTTGCGACAAGTGCCGGTTTATCCTGACCGTCGATCTCGACGGTCACATCCCAGCAGAGCTTGCGCACGCCGGGGCGCGGTTCGATATAGTCATTCAGCACGAAACGCCCACGGATGCGCGCGCCGACCGGGACGGGCGTCACAAAGCGCACATCGTCGAGGCCATAGTTGACACCGGTGCTTTGCGTTCCGGGACGAGTCACGCATTCCTCGATCATCTTGGGCAACAGAGACAGGGTCAGGAACCCATGCGCAATTGTCCCGCCAAAGGCGGTTTGCCCGGCGGCCTCGGGATCGGTGTGAATGAATTGGTAGTCGCCGGTGACGGCTGCGAAGGCGTCAATCATCTGCTGGTCAATCGTGATCCAGGAAGAGAGACCGATTTCGACGCCGACGCTGTCTTTGAGATCCTGAACAACAGCAATCATGACAGTTCCATCCATAGCTAGGGGAGCTGTGCTCCCGGTTTAAATTCTGCAATGCGAAAAATAATTTCGCATAGTGTGCGGCGCAGTGAAGGCTCTAAAAAACATTCTGTCAAGTATGTGGAAATAATTTCCGCATTTCCGGAACGTAAAACGCCCCGTCATTTGACGGGGCGTTGGTGTCCAGCTTGTGCTGTGGCTCAGAAGAGAATCACGTTCCGCTTGGCGGCGCCGGTCTTGGTGTCGGCGATGGCGTCGTTGATTTGGCCAAGTTCCCAGCGGCCGGAGATCAGTTCATCGAGCTTGAGTCGTCCCTGTTGATAGAGGTCGACCATCCAGGGGATATCCCGCTTGATGACAGTATCACCCATCTTGGAGCCCACGATGCTCTGGCCCGCGTCGGACATGATGAGCGGTTCATATTCGGCGCTTTGGCCGAAGGCGGGCATTCCGACCATCACAATTCGGCCCCCTTCCGCGAGGTAGCGGGGCGCGGAGTTGTAGGCAGGGATCGCACCGACGGTCACGATAACCGCGTCAGCCTTTTTGCCCAAAGAACGGATCGCATGGCGCCAGGGCTTTGGATCGCTTGCGAGAACGGCGTCAGTTGCTCCGAACTCTTTAGCGATTTCAAGCTTCTCCGGCACCATGTCGATGGCAACGATACGACGTGCCCCGGCAAGGCGCGCGCCTTGGATGGCGTTGAGGCCGATGCCGCCCGCACCGATCACCACGACATCTTCACCCGCGCGCAGTTTCGCAGCATTCACCACGGCGCCGACCCCGGTAATGACGCCGCAGCTGATCAGAGCCGCGCAATCTTTTGGCATGTCGGCGGGGATCTTCACGATCTGGCTCGTGTCGACGACGACTTTCTCTGCAAAGGCGCCGCAATCCATCGCCTGCATGATCTTGTCGCCGCCCATGGTCGTGAGTGGATGGGCTGTTTGGTCATGCGGGGTGGTGCAGATTGTCGGTTTGCCGGAGCCACAGTTGGGGCAGCTGCCACAGGCGCGGATCAGGGTTACGATCACGCTGTCGCCTTCTTCGAAACCCACGACGCCGGGGCCGACCCCGGTGACGCGCCCGGCCGCCTCGTGACCGTAGACCGCGGGCAAAGTGCCGCCGAATTTCCCTTCCCAGAAGGAGATATCGGAATGGCAAATGGATACGGCATCCAGCGTCACCTCGACCTCGTTCGTGGCGGGAGGGGCGATTTGGATGTCTTCAATAACGAGCGGCGCACCGTATTCGTGGCACACGGCGGCTTTGATAGTCTTCATACGGGTCTCTCCTCCGGATTTGCCTCACCTTGGCGCGAATCCTTCGGCGGAGAAAAGAGATTATTTTTTTGTGACGCAGTGTCCCGAAGGCTGATCCGCATCATAATTCCGATCCATGGTGATAAGGTTAACGCAGCGATTGGCCGCAAGGACTTAGGGGAGGAAAAGCCATGAAAGCCATGTTGTGCGAGGAATTTGGGCCGCCAGAACTCTTGAAACTGCGCGAGGTTGCAACGCCTGAACCGGGCGCGGGGCAAGTTCGGATACGGGTTGAAGCCTGCGGGGTGAATTTCCCGGAATCGCTCATTATTCAGAACAAATACCAGTTCAAGGCGGAGCTTCCCTTTGCACCGGGCGGCGAAGTCGCGGGTGTGGTCGATGCGGTGGGCGAGGGCGTGACAGCGTTCAAGCGCGGTGATGCGGTCATGGCAATGGCGCTGACCGGTGGATATGCCGAACAGATCATCGTCGACCAAGACGCGATCATGTCGCGCCCCGAGGCGATGAAATCCGAAATCGCAGCTGGTTTTACAATGACTTACGGCACGTCGATGCACGCGCTCAAACAGCGTGCGCACCTTCAGGAAGGCGAAGTTCTGCTCGTGCTTGGAGCCGGGGGCGGGGTCGGTTTGGCGGCTGTCGAGATCGGCAAGGCGATGGGCGCAACGGTCATCGCGGCGGCCTCTTCGGCTGAGAAATTGGAGGCCGCGAAACAGGCCGGGGCGGACCATTTCATCAACTATTC
>NZ_JAKVRD010000019.1 GCF_022814865.1 Shimia aestuarii
ATACATCGAGCTGTTCTACAACCCAAAACGCAAGCACACGAACAACGGCATGCTGTCGCCCGTTGACTTCGAAGAAAGACAGCGCAAACTGGAAAAGGCAGGTGTCTAGGAAACTAGGGGCACCTCAGCTGCAAGTTCGACCTCCAGGTATTCTGAGCGGTTATGCGACAGGATCGCGATCCTGTCTCCGGGCGCCACGCCTCGTGCCAGAAAGACAGCCGCCAGACGATCGACCCGCTCCAGCAGTTCTGCATAGGTCAGTTTCCTGCTGCCGTCCTCGATGGCGAGGGCGCGGGCGCAGTCATGTGCGCGGGTTCGAAAGATCGAATACAGATCAGCGCGCCCCGCGCGGATGACGTCGGTCAGCATAGTTTCCCCCTTGCCCGAGCCTCGGTTCAGAGATCCTGCGCCAGGCGCACGCCCTCATCAATGGCGCGCAGCGCATCCAGTTCGGCGGCCTCCTTTGCCCCGCCGATCATCGTAACCGGGACGCTGCGCGCGGCAAGCTCTTGGGCCAGAGCCCGTTCCGGTTCCTGACCGGTGCACAGCACAATAGTATCGGCTGCGATGACCTTTGGCATTCCGTCCGCGACGATATGCAGCCCCGCATCGTCGATATGTTCATAGGTCACGCCGCCCATTGCCTCGACCCCATGTTTGCGCAGCGCGTTGCGCAGGATCCACCCTGTCGAAACACCAAGCCTCGCGCCCGGTTTAGCGGTCTTGCGCTGCAGCATGACGACCTTGCGGCGCGACGGCTTCGGTGCCAGAGGGTCGCCCGCCAGGGCACCCGATGAGACAAATTCGGGGTCCACTCCCCAGGTTTCGCAAAAGACGTCGGAATTCGCGGTCTCGGCGGGTTTGGTCACTAGGAACTCGGCCACATCATGACCGATGCCCCCCGCCCCCATCACCACGACACGGTCGCCCGCCTCGCGGTCACCGGACAGAATTTCGGCGTAGGTCGCGACGCTGGGATGGTCGATACCCGGCAGGTCGGGAATGCGCGGCGTGACCCCGGTGGCGATGACCACATGGTCAAATCCCTCAAGATCGCTCGCCTCTGCCCGCTGTCCCAGACGCTGCGTGACCCCGTGTTTCTGCATCTGACCGGCATAATACCGAAGGGTTTCGTCGAATTCGTCCTTGCCCGGTGCGACGCGGGCCAGATTCAGTTGACCGCCCAGCTTGTCCTGCGCCTCGAACAGCGTGACAGCATGGCCCAGCCGCGCCGCCTCGGCGGCTGTGGCCATGCCCGCGGCACCACCGCCAACGACGGCCACTTTCTTTGGCGTGTCGGCTGGCGTATTCCGGAATTCCGTTTCACGCCCGGCCCTTGGATTGACCAGACATCCGACCGGCCGGTCCGAAAAGATGAAATCCAGACAGGCCTGGTTGCAGGCGATGCAGGTGTTGATCTCGTCCGCGCGGCCCTCTCGCGCCTTTTTCACGAAATGCGGATCGGCCAGAAACGGGCGCGCCATCGAGATCATGTCCGCATCGCCAGAGGCAAGTATGTCCTCGGAGAGCTGGGGTGTGTTGATCCGGTTCGAGGCGACCACCGGGATCGACACCGCCGCTTTCACGTTGGCTGCCGCCTTGCGCCAGGCACCGCGCGGCACCGGATAGGCGATCGTCGGCACGCGGGCCTCGTGCCAGCCGATGCCGGTGTTCAGAATATCCGCACCTGCGGCCTCGATCTTGCGCGCCAGTGCGGCAATTTCATCGGCGGGCGCGCCGCCCTCGACCAGATCGGCCGCCGAAATCCGGTAGATGACCAGAAAGTCGGGGCCGCAACGTTCGCGCACCGCTCGCACGATCTCGACCGGGAATCGGTGGCGGTTCGCGGCGCTGCCGCCCCAGTCGTCTTGGCGCTTGTTGGTGTGGGTGACGGTGAATTCGTTGATCAGGTATCCCTCGGACCCCATGATCTCGACGCCATCAAAGCCTGCGGCCAGCGCATTGGCGGCCGCCACGGCAAAATCCTCGATGGTACGGAGAATGTCGGCTTCGGTCATTTCACGCGGGATGAAACGATTGATCGGGGCGCGGATCGGCGACGGGGCCACACACCCTTCGATCTTGGCATAGCGCCCGGCGTGGAGGAGTTGCGCGCAGATCAGGCTGCCTTCGGCCTGCACCGCCTCGCAGATCGGGCGCAGGTCAAGCGCTTCTTCCGGGTCATCGATTCTCGGACCTTCTGGATCGAATATGCCCTCGGCATTGGGCGAAAACCCGCCGGTGACCAGAATCGCCGCCTCCCCCCGCGCACGCTCAGCGTAAAACGCGATCTGTTTGGCTATGCCGTCAGGCTCGGTTTCCAACCGCGTGTGCATCGACCCCATGATGACACGATTTCGCAATGTATGCTGGCCTGCGCGGATGGGCGAGAGCATGGTTTCAAAGCTTCCATCTGGTCTATTTTTCACTTTGGTTCTCCTCCTCAAAACTGCACTTGATCTACATTCTAACATTTGTTAGATTTTTTTGGAAAGAAGATTTTCGCTCATGGGGAGGAGCACCGATGCAATTCCAGCCTACAGACGATCAGAAGGCGTTTCGCGATACCGCAAAGCGCTTCGCAACTGAAAGGCTTGCGCCCACATATCAAGAACGCGCCAGCGGCCATACATTCGACCGTGCGCTGATCAAGGAGATGGGCGCACTGGGGCTGATCGGAGCCGATCTGCCCGAGGAATTCGGGGGACTCGGCGAAAGCTCTGTCACGTCAGGGCTGATCGTCGAAGAGATCGCCTATGCCGATTTCAATGCAAGTTACGTCCAGCTTCTGGGCTCTCTCATGGGCGGAATGGTTGCCAAACATGCCTCCAAGAACATCGCGTCGGAATGGGTGCCCAAGGTTGTTTCGGGTGATGCCGTCATTGGTCTGGGCCTGACAGAGCCGCGTGGCGGTTCGGATGCGGCGAACCTGATTCTGAGGGCCGAGAAATCCAGCAAAGGCTGGCGGCTGAACGGTGAAAAGACATCCATGAGTTTTGCCAGTCAGGCGGATGCGGCGGTCGTCTTTGCCCGTACCGGCGATCCTAACGGCGGCTCACGCGGGGTCAGCGCCTTTTTCGTCGATCTGAACCAGGAAGGCATCAAGCGCACCCATTTTGACGACATCGGCACCAAGCCTGTCGGGCGCGGCTCGGTTTTCTTTGACGATGTTTTCGTGCCGGCTGAAAACATGATGGCGGAACAGGACCGTGCCTTTGGCACGATCATGGCGGGCTTCGACTATTCCCGCGCACTGATCGGGCTGGAGTGCCTGGGGGCCGCGCAAGCGTCGGTGGATGAAACCTGGGCCTACGTTCAGGAACGCGAGGCATTCGGGGCCCCGATCGTGCAGTATCAGGGTGTCAGTTTTCCCTTGGCCGAGGCCGAGACCCAACTGACCATGATGCGCCAGCTTTGCTATTACACGCTGGACCTGCGCGACCGTGGCCTGCCCCACACCTCTCAGGCCGCCATGTGCAAATGGTACCTGCCCAAAACCGCCTGCGAGATCCTGCACCAGTGCCTGATCCTGCACGGACATTACGGCTACACCACCGACCTGCCCCACCACCAGCGCTACAACGATGTGCTCGGCTTGCAGATCGGTGACGGCACCGCGCAGATCCAGAAGCTGGTGATCGCCCGCGAGAAGGTCGGTCGCATGGCGCTGCAGTATGACAAGAAGGCGAAGGGAGCCTCGAAATGAGCGACCCCATCCTCGTCACTTCCGAGGGCAACACCGGCATCATCGAACTGGCCCGCCCCGAGAAATTCAATTGCCTATCACTTAAGGTGCATGAGCGTATTTCTGTCGCGCGTGCGGAATTCGAGGCGAACCCCGCTATTCGGGCGATCCTCATCCGGGCGCAGGGCAAGCACTTTTGCACCGGTGCCGATCTGGTGGAAGTGAAAGGTAAATTGAACGATCCCGCCGCGCTGGACCATTTCATCGCCTTTGGCATGAACAACCTGCGTGCACTCGAAACCTCCTCCCTCCCTGTCGTGGTGGCAGTGCAGGGGTTGTGTCTGGCCGGCGGGATCGAACTGATGCTGGCATGCGATGTGTGTTTCGCGGCCGAAAGCGCCCAGTTTGGCGATCAGCACGCGCAATTCGGGCTGATTCCCGGTTGGGGTGGCTCGCAGCGGTTGACACGGTTGATGGGGCAGCGCAGGGCGCTCGACCTGATGTTCTCGGCCCGCTGGCTCAAGTCGGACGAGGCCAAAGAGGCCGGATTGGTCAACTACATCGTGCCGGATGCGGACCTGCACAAGTCTGCGCTGGAATACTGCGAGAAAATCGCCACCCGTTCACGTCCCGGCATCGCCGAGATGAAGCGGTTGGCGCGCGAAGGCGCGGACCTTGGTATCGACCAGCAGATGCGGCTTGAGCGCGATGCCGCCGTGCGCGCACTGCCCAGCGATGACGTGGCGGAGGGCCTCGATGCATTCGAGAACCGGCGCGCCCCCGAATTCAAGGCTTGAGGACGAAACATGGATTTCATTTTGAACGACGAACAACGCCAGATTTACGACTATGGCGGCCAGCTGGCGCAGAAGTTCGACAACGATTACTGGCTGAGACACGCACGCAAGCACGAGTTTCCGCACGAAATGTTCCGCCAGATCGCCGATGACGGCTTCCTCGGCATCATGGTGCCCGAGGAATATGGCGGCGCGGGCCTTGGTATGACCGAAATGGCCCTGTTCATGGAGGGCACCGCCAATCACGGCATTCCGCTTTTGATGATGGTGGTCGGGCCGACCATGTCGCTGGCCCATATCGCCAGCCACGGGAGCGAGTTCCACAAGAAAGAACTGCTGCCGGCCGCCTGCCGCGGTGATATTCAGTTCTGTTTCGCGATCACCGAACCGGGGGCCGGGTCGAACACGATGAAGGCCACTACGCTGGCCAAGCGTCGAGGCAACCGGTTCAGCCTGTCGGGCGAAAAGACCTTCATCACCGGGGCCGAAGTGGCCGACTACTGCCTCGTGGTGGCGCGGACCAAACCGCATACCGAGGTCAGCCGCAAGACCGACGGCTTTACCCTGTTCGCCGTGGATCTGAAGAAAAAAGGCGTCGACAAGCAGCGGGTGAAGATCTCGATCCCCCTGCCCGAGGAGCAGTGGACACTGTTCTTCGACGATGTGGATCTCGGCCCCGAGGATGTGGTCGGCGAGGTGGACGAAGGGTTCTCGATCCTGTTCGACAGCCTCAACCCCGAGCGTATCATCCTGGCCGCCTTGTGCTGCGGCATCGGCCGGTTCGCCCTGAACAAGGGCGTGGCCTATGCCTCCGAGCGCAATGTGTTCGGCCAACCCATCGGTGCGCACCAGGGCGTGCAGCATCCTATGGCCAAGGCGCATACGGCAGTCGAAATGGCCAGTCTGATGACCCGGCGCGCGGCATGGGAGTTCGACAACAAGCTGCCTGCCGGTGCGTCGTCGAACATGGCGAAATATGCCGCCGCCGAAGCCGGGATCGAAGCGGTAGACGCGGCGCTTCAGGCGCATGGTGGATCGGGCTTTACCGAAGATACGGGACTTTACGAAATGTACCCGCTGGTCCGCCTGCTGCGCACAGCGCCGGTGAACCGCGAACTGTGCCTGAGCTTTATCGGCGAAAAGGTCATGGGCCTGCCACGATCCTATTGATCGCCACGGCTTGGAACGGAGAACGACATGCAATTTGGAATGCGCTTCCGGCGGGAAGATGCCGCCGACAAGGTAAATGATCGCTTCTGGCACGCGATCGAGGGCACGCCGCTCGACGAGGTGCGCCGTATTCAGGAAGAGCGACTGCGCGATCAGATGGCCTATCTCAAGGCAAACTCGACTTTCTATCAGGAGAAGTTCGCGAAAGCCGGTGTGGAATTCGACGATATCCGCACCATCGAAGACCTGCAGAAACTGCCCTATACCTACAAGACCGAGATCCGCGAAAGCCTGGCCGCCGATCCGCCCTTCGGCAAACACCGCGCCGCGCCCATGTACGAGATCATCCAAATGCAGGCATCGTCGGGCACCACCGGCAGCCCCTCATATGTGGCCCTGACCGAATCCGACGCCGAAATGTGGCACGAGATGACGGCACGCTGTTTCTTTGCCAATGGCGTGCGGCCGGGCGACATGGTGCTGCACGCGTTTTCGCTCGCCAAGGGCTTTGTCGGCGGCATCCCCGTGATGCAGGGATTGCAGTACATGGGCACGATCGATGTGCCGGTGGGCGCCGATGGCGGTGCGGAACGGCTGCTGCGCGCCTGCGCCGACACCCGCCCGCGTTGCGTGGTCGGCGCCCCGAACTTTGTGCTGCACCTGGCCGAAAAGGCGCCCGAGGTACTTGGCTGCAAGGCCAGCGAACTGGGTATCGAGCGCGTGATCGTCGGCGGCGAACCCGGCGGCGGCATTCCCGCAATTCGGGCAAAGATCGAAAAGGCCTGGGGTGCGAAATGCACCGAGATGCTGGGCGGCACCGATCTGGGCGTGACATACTGGGCCGAGTGCGACGCCCAGTCGGGTATGCACATGGTCAACATGGATTATGTCCTGACCGAGCTGCTCGACCCGGAGAGCGGCAGGATCATTCCCTGGAAAAAAGGCGCAGAAGGCGAGATGGTCTATACCGCGCTCGGCCGCCAGGCGAGCCCGCTCGTGCGGTTCCGGTCAGGCGATTATATCGAAGTGATCGATACCGAATGCTCCTGCGGCCGCACCGGACCGAAGATCCGCTGCACCGGCCGCACCGACGACATGCTGATCGTGCGCGGGGCCAATGTCTTCCCGTCGGCGATCAACAGCATCATTACCGAAATGGTGCCGGACACCAACGGCGTCATGCGCATCGTGGCCGATTTCGAGGGCCATACCACGCAGGGCGCGCTGACGGTGATTGTCGAACGGGGCCCCGATCGCGATCCGGCCGATGACGTCACCCTCAAAAAGAAAATTGAGCAGCGGCTTCGCGATTCCTTGGTCTTCAAGGCCGACGTTCACCTGGTTGCGGCCGACACTTTCGAAAAACCTGGCGCCGCCAAGGTCGCCTTCGTTCTCAGGAAATATCCAGACCTGCCATGACTAGAATGAAATCCCTTCTCGACAGCGGGTCGGACGACTTCCGCGCCAACGACGTGTCTTACCGCGAAAAGGTCGATGAACTACATGCCCTCCGGCTCTCACAGCGCGTCGGCGGCCCCGAAATGGCGCGCAAACGTCATGTGGACAAAGGCAAAATCCTGCCGCGCGAACGGATCGAACGGCTGATCGACCCGGGCACACCATTTCTGGAACTCGGCGAGTTGGCCGGACTGAATATGCACAAGGGAGTTCCACCCGGCGCCGGCATCATTACCGGTATTGGCGTGATCGAAGGCCGTCAGTGCATGATCATCGCCAATGATGCCACCGTAAAGGGCGGCACCTATTTCGGGATCACCTGCCGCAAACACGTCCGGGCACAGAAAATTGCCTGGAAAAACCGCCTGCCCGTCATCACCCTCGTGGACTCCGGCGGTGCCTTCCTGCCCGACCAGGCCAACCTTTTCCCCGACGAAGGCCAGTTCGGCTCCATCTTTCACCAACAGATCGGCATGTCTGGCGATGGTGTGCCGCAAATCGCCGTGGTCATGGGGCCCTGCACCGCGGGTGGTGCCTATATCCCCGCGCTCTGTGACGAAGTGGTGATCGTGCGCGGTCAGGGCTTTATGTATCTGGGCGGACCAGAATTGACCTTTGCCGCAACCGGCGAAAAGGTCGAAGCCGAAGAACTGGGTGGCGGCAAGATGCATTCGTCCGTTTCCGGTGTGACCGACCATTTGGCCGAAGATGACGCCCACGCTCTGGCCATCACGCGCGAAATTGTCAGCCATCTTGGCGAAAAACCCCAACCCCGCAAGACGCCCGAAACGCCCCGTGCGCCCGCCTACCCGGTCGAAGAGATTTATGGGCTCATCAGCCGCGACCCCAAGGTGCCGACCGACAACCGCGAAATCGTGGCTCGGTTGGTCGATGAGAGCGATTTTCACGAATTCAAGCCGCTTTATGGCGACACGATCATGACCGGCTGGGGGCGCATCCACGGCCACGAGGTCGGGATCATCGCCAATACAGGCGTGCTTTTCGTCGAAGCCGCGCTGAAGGCGACGCATTTCATCAATCTCTGCGTCCAGCGTGATATTCCGCTGCTGTTCCTGGCCGATGTGAACGGCTTCATGGTGGGCCGCGAGGTCGAGCAGATGGGCATTGCCAAGGCTGGCGCCAAGATGATCACGGCCATGTCTTCGGCCCGGGTGCCGAAATTCACAATCATCACCGGTGGCTCTTACGGGGCCGGATACCTGGCGATGCTGGGCCGCCCGTTCCAGCCGGACGCAATGTTCGCCTGGCCGACGGGACGGTCGGCAATCATGGGGCCGGAACAGGCCGCCAGCGTGCTGGCTCAGGTCCGCGCACAGATCAACGAACGCGAAGGCAAAAGCTGGACCCCCGAGGAGGAGGAAGCCTTCAAGGCACCGATCCGCAAGGAATACGAAGATTTTCAGGGAGCCTATAATTTTGCTTCCAACCTTTGGATCGACAGCGTGATCGAGCCCTGTGAGACCCGTGACGTCATGGCGCTGATGCTGGATGTGACATCGCGCAGACCCAAGGTCGATACCAACTTCGGCGTGTTCAGGATGTGAGGAGCGAACCGTGAAAATCAAAACGCTTCTGATCGCCAACCGCGGCGAAATTGCCTGCCGGATCGCGCGCACCGCGCGGGCCAGCGGTATCACCCCTGTCGGCGTGCATTCGCAGGCCGATGCCAATGCCCTGCATGTCCGCGAGATCGGCAAATCTGTCTGTATCGGTGCCGGGCCTGCATCCGAGAGCTATCTGAAAATCGACGCGGTGATTGCCGCTGCGCAATCGGTGGGCGCGGATGCGATCCATCCCGGTTACGGCTTTCTGGCCGAAAACCCCGATTTTGCCCGCGCGGTCGAAGCCGCCGGCATGATCTTCATGGGGCCGACGCCGGAAACGCTTGAACGTTTCGGCGACAAGGCCAGCGCCAAAGAGGCCGCCGTGGCGGCCAGCGTCCCGGTGATTTCGGGCGCCGAAGGTGCGCGGTCCGATCCCGAGCAGATTGCCGAGGAGGTGCGCCAAATGGGCCTGCCGGTGCTGCTCAAGGCTGTCGGCGGCGGTGGTGGGCGAGGGCAACGGCTCGTCACCGACGAAACCACGCTGGTCGAGGACATCGAAGGCGCGCTGCGCGAAGCAAAATCCACCTTCGGCTCCGAAGGGCTGCTGTTGGAGCGTTTCCTGCCCGAGGCGCGCCATGTTGAAGTGCAGATCGCAGGTGACGGCAAGGGCCATGTGGTGCATCTGTTCGAACGCGATTGCACGCTTCAGCGCCGCCACCAGAAGGTCATCGAGGAAGCCCCGGCCTGGGGTCTGCCCCGGACGCTTATGGACGACATCGCGCGCGACGCGGTGCGCCTTGGTGAAACGCTGGACTATCGCGGTCTGGGCACGGTCGAATTTCTGGTCGCGGGGGACGAGTATTTCTTCCTTGAGGTGAACCCGCGCATTCAGGTGGAACATCCCGTCACCGAAGCGATCACCGGGCTGGACCTTGTCGCGCTTCACCTGCGGATTGCCGAAGGCGCGGGCCTTGGACTGGTGCAGGACGATCTGACGATCAACGGCCACGCGGTCGAGGCGCGGCTTTACGCCGAAGATCCGGCGATGCAATTCGCCCCGTCGACGGGCACGCTCTCCACGCTCAGCCTGCCATCGGGCCTGCGCATCGACAGCGGCGTCGAGGAAGGCGATGCCGTCACGCCCTATTACGATCCGATGATCGCCAAGCTGATCGTGCACGCGCCCGACCGGGAAACCGCATTGGCACGTCTGGCCACGGCGCTTGATCATGTCGCGGTCGAAGGTGTCGAGACCAATCGCGCCTTTCTAACGGCGCTGGCGCGAAACCATGAATTCGAACGGATGCAGGTGCATACCCGCTGGATCGACGGCAGGCTGGATGAGCTGACACAAGCACCCGGACTGACCCGCCCCGATCTGTGGAAAGCGACCGCTGCCATTCTCTTCGTGACCCAGTCGCGCAGCGACACAAACGCCAATCCCTGGACCAACCGTGATGCCTTTACCGGCTGGCGGCTTGGCTTGGGCGGTGATGCGATTGAAGCGGGGCAGCGCGTGACGCTTACCGATTCTGACGAGGTATCCGAAGAACTGCGCATCGGCCCTGTCAAACCGGGCGCCAAGTACACCGTCCATTCGGAAAACGGCGAGGCGCTGACACTGTCGGCATGTGAACTGACCCCGGGCCGTTGGCGTGTCGGCGAAGGCGACACCGTCCATCTGATCGACGCGCGCCTGCACGCGGGCGTGATCGAACTGGACACGCCCGAAGGTCGCCTGGTCTTCCGCCCCGCCGCGCCCCTTGCTTTTGCCGGCGGCGATGCCGCGGCGGATCGCGCCGTGACCTCTCCGCTGACCGGAATGATTGTCGAAATCAAGGTCTCCGATGGTCAGAGCGTGGCCGAAGGCGAAGTGGTCGCGGTCATGGAATCCATGAAACTCGAAATCTCGATCCGGGCGGCCGCGGCCGGGATCGCCAGCAATATATCCGTCTCGAATGGAGACATGGTCGATCGTGGCCAAGTCATCGCCGAGATTCTGCCATCCGAGGAGTGATGAAATGAGCGACTTTCCCAAATTCGTCGAGTTTCGCGAAGAAGGCCCGCGTGAGGGTTTTCAGATCGAAAAGAAGATTTATCCGATCGAAGAGCGGATCGAACTGATCGACATGCTCAGCGAAACCGGTCTGAAGCGCATTCAGGTTGGCAGTTTCGTCAGCCCGAAATACGTGCCGCAAATGGCCGACACCGGCGAGTTGTTCCAGCGTATCAAGCGCGAACCGGGCGTGAATTACACATCGCTGTGGCTGAACGACAAAGGGTTTCGCAAGGCCCTGACCGCGCATGAGGTCGATATCGACCCGCGTCTGCTGTTCTATCCCTCCGAGGCATTCGCCCAATCGAACAACAATTGTTCCTCGGCGGAGATGCGGGAAAAACAACGTGACTGGGTCCGTCTTTACAAGGAAGAAGGATATACGGTCGACGCGGCCTATGTGATGACTGCCTTCGGCTGCAACCTCGAAGGCCCCATCCCCCAAGAACGCATCTTGGACGATTTCCGCTTCATTCTTCAGCTGTGCGAGGAAGAGGACATCCCCGTGCCGATCCTTGTGATCGCCGACACAATGGGCTGGGGAAACCCCGAGGCGGTCAAACGCATGATCGGCGCCCTGCGCGAATTGGCGCCCGAGGCGCGCATCGGTATGCACATCCATGACACACGTGGGCTGGGGATCGCCAACGTTTATGCCGCCCTGTCGATGGGCGTGGACATGTTCGAAAGCTCGGTCGCCGGTCTTGGCGGCTGTCCTTTCGCGGGCCACGGCCACGCCCGCGCCGCCGGCAACGTCTGCACCGAGGATGCAGTGTTCCTGTGTCACGAACTGGGCATCGAAACCGGCATTGATCTGGACAAGCTGATCGCGGCGGCGCTCAAGGCCGAAGAAATCATCGGCGTGCCGCTGATGGGCCGGGTCATGCATACCGGCGGGTTGGACAAATACCGCAAGTCACGCTGAGGGAGCAAGAAGATGACAAAAGCACTTGACGGAAAGGTGGTTCTGGTCACCGGGGCCGGCGGTGGGATCGGGCGTGATATCGCCTTGATGGCAGCCGCAGAAGGCGCCGCCGTGGTGGTCAATGATCTGGGCGCATCCCTGAAAGGCACCGGTCAGACAGAAACTGCGGCGCAGAAAGTCGTCGAAGAGATCAAGGCGGCGGGCGGCGATGCGATCGCCGATGGCGGCAACGTCACCGATCCGGACGCCGCGCGCGCGATGATCGAGGCGGGTGTCAAGGAATTCGGCCGCATCGACGCGGTGGTGAACAACGCCGGCATCCTGCGCGACGGGTTCTTCCACAAAATGACCTACGAGGATTTCGACGCGGTTGTGAAGGTCCATCTCTATGGCGCCTTCAACACCAGCCGTGCAGCGGCCGATTATTTCCGCGGACAAGAGGGCGGTTCTCTGGTGCACATGACCTCGACCTCGGGGCTGATCGGCAATCTGGCGCAGGCGAATTACGCGGCGGCAAAGCTGGGCATTGCGGCCTTCTCGAAATCGGTCGCGCTCGACCTGAAACGCTGGAACGTGCGGTCAAACTGCATCGCGCCCTTCGCCTGGAGCCGGATGATCTCGTCGATCAAGACAGACACCCCGGAACAGGTGGCACGGGTCGAAAAGATCAAGGAGATGACACCGGCCAAGGTTGCACCGATGGCCTGTTTCCTGATGAGCGACCGCGCGGCTGACGTGTCAGGACAAATCTTTGCGGTTCGCAAGAACGAGATCTTCCTGTTCAACCAGCCCCGCCCGGTGCGGTCGGTTCATTCCGATGATGGCTGGACCGCCGATGAAATCGCCGAGCGCGCCATTCCCGCGCTCAAATCACAGTTCACGCCGCTCGAAGTTTCGGCGGATGTCTTTTCGTGGGATCCGGTTTGATGGGAAAACGCAAAGAAAAAATCAGCTCCGACATTGCCTGGAGCACCTCTGACAAGATCAGCGTGCGTGGGCTCGATCTGCCCAACGAGATCCTGGGCCACATGAACCTCGGCGATCTGGCGTTTCTGCAGTTGACGGGTCGCAAGGCCACGCCCGAGGAAAGCCGCGTCTTTAACGCCATCGTCATTACCTTGGTCGAACATGGTATCACGCCCTCGGCCCTGGCGGCGCGGATGACCTATATGGGGGCGCCGGAATCGCTTCAGGCGGCTGTGGCGGCTGGCTTGTGCGGGCTGGGCACCGTCTTTGTCGGTTCTATGGAGGGTGCCTCGAAGATGCTTTACGAGGCACTGCCGCAGGACAAGTTGGGCACCGGTGTCGATCTGGATGCGCTGGCCGTCGAGACGGTGGAAAAATTCCGCGCCCGCAAGATGATCGTGCCGGGGCTGGGCCATCCGGTGCACAAGCCGGTCGATCCGCGCACACCTCGCCTGTTCCAGATCGCTGCCGAGAACGGCAAGTCCGGTGAATACATCGAGTTGATCCAGAAAATTCAGGCCGTTGCCGAAGAAGAATCGGGTAAGATGCTGCCGATCAACGCCACCGGGGCGATCGGAGCGATCTGCTGTGAATTTGGCTTCCCCTGGAAGATCGTGCGGGGCTTTGGCGTCATGGCACGCGCCATCGGTCTGGTCGGTCATATCCTCGAAGAGAGCGAAAACCCGATTTCCTATGAGCTTTGGCAGCGTGCCGAGCAGGAAATTCTTGAAACGTCGGGTCCGGGAGCGAAGTAACCGATGCAGACGTCAGCCCCAGACACTCACACCGATCTGCGCGACGCCTTGCGCGCACTTTGCGCGCAGTTTCCGCCAGAGTATCATCGCAAGTTCGGCGAAGACGAAACCTACCCCGAGGAATTCGTCGATGCGCTGACCCGCGAGGGCTGGCTTGCCGCGATGATCCCAGAGGAATACGGTGGCTCGGGTCTGGGGTTGACCGAAGCCTCGATCATCATGGAGGAGGTGAACCGCTGCGGCGGAAACGCGGGCCATTGCCACGGGCAGATGTATAACATGGGCACGCTGCTGCGGCATGGTTCGGATGAGCAAAAGCAGACATACCTGCCCGGTATTGCCAGCGGCGCGTTGCGCCTGCAATCCATGGCCGTGACCGAACCGACAACCGGGACCGACACCACCAAACTGAAGACCATCGCAGTCAAGAAGGGTGACCGGTATGAGATCAATGGCCAGAAGGTCTGGATCAGCCGTATCCAGCATTCTGACCTGATGATCTTGCTGGCCCGCACTACGCCGCTGAGCGAGGTCAAGAAAAAGTCGCAGGGCCTGTCGATCTTTATGGTCGATCTGAAAGAGGCAATCGGCAACGGGATGGAGGTCCGCCCCATCGCCAACATGCCCGGCCACGAAACCAATGAAGTGTTTTTCGACAACCTGGAAATCCCCGCCGAGAACCTGATCGGCACCGAGGGGCGCGGGTTTTACCATATTCTTGACGGGCTGAACGCCGAACGGACCCTGATTGCGGCGGAATGCATCGGTGATGGATACTGGTTCGTTGACAAGGCCCGCGCCTATGCCGGCGACCGCGTGGTCTTTGACCGTCCCATCGGCCAGAACCAAGGTGTGCAATTCCCTATCGCCAGGTCCTATGTGAACATCGAGGCCGCCAATCTGATGCGCTTTGAAGCCTGCAGGCGGTTCGATGCCGGACTGGATTGTGGTGCACAGGCGAACATGGCCAAGTTGCTGGCTTCGGAAGCCAGCTGGGAAGCGGCCAATGCCTGCATCCAGACCCACGGCGGCTTCGGTTTCGCACGGGAATACGATGTCGAGCGCAAGTTCCGCGAGGCGCGCCTCTATCAGGTCGCCCCGATCTCGACCAACCTGATCCTGTCATATGTCGGAGAACATATCCTCGGCATGCCAAGATCGTTCTGAAGGCTAGGATTATGGGTGAGATCGACCTTGACGCGCTGGCGCCCTGGCTGGGACGCACCGAGACTAAGGAAGATGTTCTGACGCACGGGCTGATCGACAAATTCCGCGCCACGCTCGGTCCGCATCTTTGGGACGGAGCGGGCGATGTCCCGCTGGGAATTCATTGGTGCCTTGCCCTTGATACCGTGCCAGCGACCGCCCTGTCAGAAGACGGCCATGCCGCGAGGGGTGGATTTCTGCCCCCTGTTCCGCTGCCCGCCCGCATGTGGGCTGGCGGCGATGTTGCGCATATCGCGCCGCTGAAAATCGGCGAAACCATCACCCGACGCTCTTCGATCAGGGATATTGTGGCCAAGCAGGGCCGTAGTGGACCATTGGTCTTTGTGACCGTCGAACATGAGTATCTGAGTGGCAACCGGCTTTGTATCCGGGAGCAGCAAACGATCGTTTATCGTGAGATTTCCGCCCCCCGCACGGGCGAGAGCGCACCTGACGCGGGTGACCCCACCACGCTCAGATCGACCCTGACACCGGATCCTGTTCTGCTGTTTAGCTATTCGGCGCTGACGTTCAATGCCCATCGCATTCACTATGACCACATCTACGCCACCGAAACCGAAGCCTATTCCGGGCTTGTTGTCCATGGCCCCTTGCAAGCCACGCTACTTCTGAATCTGGCGGCGGATGCGTTGAAAACATCGCCTCACCGGTTTTCTTTTCGCGGACTCGCGCCACTCACCCTGCCCTGCGAATTGCAACTGCACAATGAAGAGACCGGCACCTCCGGGACAGTCTGGTGTCAGGATCAAAACGGTCTTCGAAGCTTTTCCGCAGAGTACGCGGCTGTCTGATCGTTTTTCTTCGGTAGCGAATTCAATTGTTGACCAAATTTTCTAACATCTGTTAGGAATGACGGAGAAACTTGGTAAATAAACCAGGCAAACCTCTGAATTTAGAGGTGGGAGGAGGAACAATGCGAGGAAAACTCGTAACCAACGAAAAACCGTGCGGTCAGGCTATGCGCGCCTCCATGAGGTGTGGGGCAAAAGCACGGGCCGCAACATGACCACGAATAACGGGCACGTATCCTCACCGCTTGCGGTGCGTGGTGCAACTTTGAAATTTGGCGGTGTGACCGCGCTCGACGATGTGAGCATTTCTGTGGCCGACGATGAATTGCTTGCAATTATCGGACCGAACGGAGCCGGAAAAACATCACTTCTGAACGTGACTGCGGGCTTCTACCGTCCGCAGAAGGGCCGTGTCGAATTGTCCGGGCAGGACGTGACCGGCCTGCGTGTTGACCAGATCGCCCGGCGCGGTCTGGCGCGGACGTTTCAGGGCACCCATCTTTTTGCCGGGCAGACGGTGGTGGAAAACATTATGATCGGCCGCCACATGCTGATGAAATCGAATGTAGTCCAGGCCTTTTTCCAGTTCGGTCCCGTGATGCGCGAGGAATCGGAACATCGTGAAGCCGCAGAGGAGATCATCGATTTTCTCGAGATCGAGGCAATCCGCAACCGGCCCGTGGGCACGTTGGGGTATGGGTTGCGCAAGCGTGTCGATCTGGGCCGTGCATTGGCGCAGGAACCGTCGATCCTGCTGATGGATGAACCGATGGCCGGCATGAACTCGGAGGAAAAAGAAGACCTGGCGCGCTTCATTCTCGATGTGCGCGAGGCGCGCAAGATTCCGGTAGTTCTGGTGGAGCACGACATGGGCGTCGTGATGGACCTTGCCGACCGGATCGTGGTGCTGGATTTCGGGCGGGTCATCGCCGAAGGCACCCCGGAAGAAATCCAGAAGGACCCGGCTGTCATAAAGGCATATCTGGGGTAGCGGCATGGTCAAACAACGGACAGCAATGGTCTTTTCGGACCCAGCAGTGACACATAGCGAAACCCTGCCGCAGGTTTTGCTCGCGCGAGCGACATCCACACCGACCAACCTCGCCGAACGGCACAAGCGCCTGGGCATCTGGCGTGAATTCACCTGGGCCGATGTTCTTGACAGGGTTCGCGCCCTGGCTCTCGGGTTGGAGAACCTGGGCTTGTCGGCTGGCGAATCCGTCATGATGATTGGCGAAAACGAACCCGAACATTTCTGGGCTGAATACGCCGTCCAGTCGTTAGGCGGCAAAGTCCTGTCTGTCTATCCGGATCAAAACGCTGAAGAGATTCTGTATCTGGCCGAAGACTCGCAAACGCGGATTCTTCTGGCGCAGGATCAGGAGCAGGTCGATAAATGCATCGAGATTGCGGGCAAGTACTCGGGCGCCCTGGCGGTCGTTTACTGGGACGATTCCGGTCTGTGGGGCTATGATCATCCCCTGTTGCATTCGTTTGAAAGTGTGAGCGCGGCAGGGCGTCAGATCCACGCCAAGGAACCCGCCAGATTTGAAGAACACGTAAAACGTGGACGGGCGGACGATACCGCCTTGCTGTCCTATACCTCGGGTACCACGGGAAAACCCAAGGGCGTTGTCATCAGCCATCGCTACCTGTTCGACAATTGCTCGCGGGTGATGGGGGCAATCGAAATCGCGCCGGGCACCGAATACCTGACCTACATTTCGCCGGCCTGGGTCACGGAACAGATTTTCGGCCTGTCGATCGGTTTGATCGCGCCCATGGTCGTCAATTTCCCCGAAGGCCCTGAAGACGTACTGACCAACATTCGCGAACTGGCGGTCGACGCACTGGTGTTCAGCCCGCGCCAGTGGGAAAATCTCGCCTCCATCGTTCAGGCCCGGATGCTGGGGGCGGGCAAAATCCGCAATGCGATGTACAACTGGGGCATGAAGGTCGGCCACGACGTTTATGTGGAACGGCTGGAGGGGCGTAGCCCCAGCCTTGCCGCACGCCTGCAGCTTCCCTTTGCCGAAGCTCTGGTGCTGCATCACCTGCGCGACAATCTTGGCCTTGGTAAGGCCAAAAACGCAATGAGCGGCGGCGCCCTGATGGCACCTGACGTCTTTCGTATGTTCCACGCGATGGGGGTTAAGCTGCGCAACGTGTATGGCGCGACCGAAATCGGCCTTCTGACCGCGCATGTCGGCGAAAGCTATCAGCTGGAAACCAGCGGCAGCTGGATGCAAAGCAACACGAACTACGGCGAACCGCTGGAATACAGGGTCTCGGACGAAGGGGAGCTTCAGGTGCGTGGCGGATCGGGCTTCGGTGGCTATCACGGCAAGCCCGAAAAGACCGCAGAGGAATTGACCGAAGACGGTTGGTACAAGACCGGTGACGCGGTGTCGATGACCGACGACGGCGAGCTTTTGTTCTTTGACCGTGTCAAGGATATGCGCCGCCTGGCAAATGGGCACAGCTATCCGCCGCAATTCATCGAAACGCGGTTGCGGTATAGCCCCTTCATCAAGGATCTCATGACCTTGGGCGACGAAACCCGGAGCTTCGTCAGCGCGCTTATCAATATCGATATGGAAGTTCTCGGGCGTTGGGCGGAAGAGAACAAGATCAGCTTTTCGACCTACACCGATCTCTCGCAGAAACCCGAAGTTCTGGACCTTATCAAAGGCGAAGTGGCGCGCATCAATGCGCTCCTGCCCGAAGGCTCGCGCGTGGCACGTTTTGCGAATTTTCCCAAGGAACTCGACCCGGATGAAGGCGAGTTGACCCGCAGCCGAAAGCTTCGCCGGGCCTTTCTGGAGGAACGGTATGCCAAGCTCGTCGAGGCGATCTATGCTGGCGATGACGAGACAGATCTCGAAATCGCTGTGACCTATCAGGACGGCCGTCAAGGCGTTCTCAAGACCACGGTTCGCGTGTCGGATGTTGAAAACGCATCGAAGGCTGCCAAGCGGCAGTCCAAATCTTAAAGGAGGTCGGCGACAATGGTCTATTTCATCAATGACATCATTACCGGGGCTTTGATCGGCCTTCTGTATTCGCTGGTGGCCATGGGCTTTGTTGTGATTTACCGCGCCAGCAAGGTGTTCAACTTCGCGCAGGGCGAGCTTGTGATCATCGGCGGGTTCATCGTCTGGTTCACAACGATGCAAGCGGGGCTTAGCCTTTGGTTGTCGATACCCCTTTCGCTGGTTCTGGCCGGGCTGGTCGGGTACGCAATCGAACGGATTTTCCTGACAAAGCTGATCGGTGAATCGGTTTTCTCGATGGTCATGGTCACCGTCGGCCTTTTGATCCTGCTGCGCGGTTTGGTGCTGCTTGTGTTCGGTCCCGCGGTAAGACCCTTCCCGATCATTTTTCCGCTGAAACCCTTGTTCCTCGGCGATATGTTGATCCCGATGAACCTCCTGATAGGTGGGATCATCACCATTGTCGCGGCCGTCGGCCTGTCGTGGTTCTTCAACCGGACCCGGTCCGGCCTCCGTATGACCGCTGTGGCGGAGGACCACGTCGTAGCTTCCTCGATGGGCATTTCGGTGAAAGGCTCGATTGCCGTTGCCTGGGTTCTCGGGGCAATCCTGTCCACAATTGGTGCGATGATCTTTCTCAGCGGCAAATCGCTGACCTTCCTAGCCTCGGATATCGGGTTCGCGGCCCTGCCGGTGGCGCTCTTTGCCGGGCTGGAATCCATCGGCGGGCTTATCTTGGCAGGAATAATCATCGGCATCGCGCAGAGCTTGACCACCAACTACCTTGATCCGTTGATCGGTGGCTCGCTCGGCAGTGTCGTTCCATATATCATAATGCTTGCCATTCTGCTGATCCGGCCGACCGGCCTGTTCGGCTGGCGCACAATCGAACGGGTGTAATCCATGGATCCTTCTGGCGTATTCCCGACAAGCTATCGCAGTGACAGACGTTTGATCCGAACGCGCTGGCAGTTTCTGGCCCTCGTCGTATTCATGGCTCTACTGCTGTTGGCGCCTTACCTGGTGAGCAGCCGTATCATCGCTATCCTGAATATGATGATGATCAGCGCCGTCATCGCCGTCGGGCTTCAGATCTGCACCGGCTATGCGGGCCAGATCAACCTGGGTCAGGCGGCGTTCATGGGGGTCGGCGCCTATACGGCCTCGATACTGGCCTCGAAGACCGGCCTTACGTTTCTGCTGACCATTCCTCTGGCCGGGCTCTCGGCTGCGCTGTTCGGCTTTCTCTTTGGCTTGACCGCGGCGCGGATCAAGGGGTTCTATCTGGCACTGACCACGATTGCAGCTCAGTTCCTGTTCCACTTTGCCGTATTGAACCTGCCGTCAACCTGGCTGGGTGGATCGAACGGTATCACCGTGCCCCCGGCCGAGCTTTTCGGGCTGCGATTTGTCAGCGAATCTTCGCAGTTCTATCTGAATTTCGCCGTGACCGCGATCATGGTGGCGGGCGCGTTCGGGATCGTTCGGTCACGCTTCGGCCGTGCCTTCGTGGCGGTCAGGGATGATGACGTGGCCGCGGGTATAATGGGGATCAATGTCGCGGCCACAAAGGCAAATGCCTTCCTGATCGGCGCTTTCTATGCGGGCGTCGGCGGGGCGCTTTGGGCCTATCTGATCCGCTTCGTGGGGGTAGACCAGTTCACCCTGTTTCACTCGATCTTCTTCGTCGCGATGATCATCGTCGGCGGGATGGGTTCAATCGTGGGGGCCCTGATCGGCGTCTTCATTATCCGCATCATCCAGGAAATTATCGCGACGGTCGGCCCCAATATCGCCGACTCGGTATCATTCCTTGGCGGTGACATCGTGTTCGCTGGCATGAATGTCGTTCTTGGCGGCGTGATCGCATTGTTTATGATCCTCGAACCCAAGGGGCTGATGCACCGCTGGAACATCCTGAAGTCGTCATACCGTATCTGGCCGTTTCCTTACTGAGAAATAGAGCGGCTCTAAACCTGGGAGGAAGAATATGACTTACCAATCGAATCGAGGTCTTCGCGGCTTACTGGCAGCGGCTGCCTTGGCGGCCGCGGCGACCATGCCTTTGAAGGCGCAGGCCGAAGAGACCTATAATCTCGCCCTGCTGTCGGACTTTTCCGGCCCTTATGCTGACATCATGCCCATCCTGGCAGGCGGACGCGAAGCTGTGTTCACCTGGTGGAATGAAACCCGCGGCAAGGAACTTGGCGTCACGCTGAACTACAAAAACTACGAAACCCGCTATGACGCGGCACAGGTGGCAAGTCTCTGGCCCGGGATCAAATCGGAACTGGACCCGATTGCGGTTGTCGGCCTCGGCGGGCCTGACGTCGCGGCCCTTTCCGAACGCCTGCCGGAAGACAAAATCCCGATGTTCATGGCCACAGCGGCCTACGGTTTTGCCTGGCAACCGGATGCCTGGATTTTCAACCCACGCCCGACCTATTCGCACGAAAGTGTCGGCTTTCTGAACTGGATGCGTGAACAGCGCGGAGGAGACGAACCGCTCAAGGTTGCGATCCTCGCCTCCGAAGCATCGCCTGCCTATGTCGACATGGCAAAGGGCCTTGAACTCTATGCCGAAGAGCACCCCGAGGAGATCGACCTCGTCGAGGTCATCTATACCGAAGTTCAACCCACCGATCTGACGGGGCAAATGCGCCGCGTTGTACGAGCCGGGGCCGAGGCGCTGGTAATCCAAACTAACACCTCTATCGTGATTGCCGCGAAACGTGGGCTGCAGGCCAACGGGGCGAACATCCCGATCATGATGAGTTCGCATAACGGGCTTCCAGCCTCGGGTGGCGCGCTTGGCGGGCTTGAGCAAATGGAGGGGGACTTTGAAGCCTACGGCATGGCGATTGCGGCCGATGAGGACACTCCCGCGCGACAATTCTACGAGACATTGGTTGCCGATTACGGACTCGAAGCACATTGGAACGTCGTGACCGCAATGGGCGTATCTCAGGGTCTCTATACCGTGACCGTGATCGATCACGCGATCGAGGCGAACGGCGCCGAGGGCCTGACCGGAGAGATGGTACGTGAGGCGCTTTTTGCCAAACCGATCACCACCGAAGAAACCCATGGGTTCCTGCCGACCTTGTCCTTTACGCCAGAAGCACCGTTCCCATTGGAAGGCCTCAAAGTGAATGTGGGCACCGTCAAAGATGGGAAAATCACCATCGCGGCAACGGGTGTCGACGTTCCGCAAGTTGAGAAATGGTGAATTAATCCGGGCGCCGCAGTCGCGGCGCCCGTTCTGATCCTTAGCCCCGGGCAATATGACCATGCTGGAACTCAACAACGTAGAGGTGACATATTCCGACGTCATCCTGGCGCTCAAAGGCGTGTCCATGACAGTCCGTGCGGGACAATGTGTTGCTCTGCTCGGTGGCAATGGCGCAGGAAAAAGCACGACGCTTAAAGCCATCTCGGGAACGCTCAAATCCGAGGATGGAACCGTTTCGGCGGGGTCCATCGTTCTGGACGGAACTCCCATTCAGAACATGGAAGCCTCGGAAGTCGTGAAGAACGGTCTCATCCATGTGATGGAAGGGCGGCGCGTTTTGCGGCATCTGACGTCAGAGCAAAACCTGATCGTCGGCGGGCACATGGTGCCCAACTCCGCCGAGCTGAAAAAGCGCCTGGACCATGTTTACACCTTGATGCCCCGGCTTGCGGACCTGCGCAACCGCACCTCTGGCTTCATGTCTGGTGGCGAACAACAACTGCTGCTGATCGGCCGGGCCATGATGGCCAGCCCCAAGATCATCGCGATCGACGAACCGTCGTTGGGATTGGCCCCGATGATGATCCGGGATGTTTATGAAGTGCTCAAGCAGCTCAAGTCAGAAGGCACGACCTTCTTCCTGGTCGAACAAAACAGCGCTGCGGCGCTATCGATCGCCGACTATGCCTATGTGATGGAGAACGGCCGGATCGTGATGGACGGCCCTGCCGACAAGCTTGCTGACAACGAGGACATCAAGGAATTCTATCTCGGCGTCACCGCATCGGGCGAGCGCAAAAGCTATCGAGATATCAAACACTATCGCCGCCGGAAGAGATGGCTGGGATAGAAAGGAACGAAGATGAGTAACCTGCTTTCCATCAAAGGTCGTACCGCATTTGTAACCGGAGCGGGGCAAGGCGTTGGTCGGCAAGCCGCGCTTTATCTGGCGGAACACGGAGCCGGTGCCATCGTTGTCAACGATTTTCACGCCGAACGGGCCGAAAGCGTTGCCGCGGAAGTGGAGGCAGCGGGTGCAAAGGCTCTGCCGCTCGCCTTCGACGTCTCGGATTTCGACGCGGTTGGCGCGGCGTTTGCCGAAACGCAGACCACATTTGGCGGCGTGGATATTCTGGTCAACAATGCGGGCAACGCCGGGCCGACATCGCGGCTCGACGATCTGGTCCCTTTTTGGGAATCCGATCCCGACGAATGGCGCCGCTGGATGGCCACCAATTTCGATGGGGTGCTGAACTGCACCCGTCACGCCATGCCGTTGATGGTTAACAGTGGCTATGGGCGCATTGTGACCGTCATTTCCGACGCCGGCCGTGTCGGTGAACCGCATCTGGCGGTTTATTCCGGGGCCAAGGCCGGTGCGGCCGGCTTCATGCGGGCAATTGCAAAGGCCGGCGGCCGGTTCGGGATCACCGCGAATTGCGTCGCCTTGGGGGGCACAAGAACTCCGGCTGTCGCCGACCTGATCCCGGATGCAGAGACCGAGAAGCGGGCATTGTCGCAGTACGTGATCCGCCGTCTGGGCGAGCCGGAAGACCCCGCCGGAATGATCCTGTTCCTCTGCTCGGATGCTGCCAGCTGGATCACCGGTCAAACCTATCCGGTGAATGGCGGGTATTCTTTTGCCTGCTAGAGCCGCCATCGGACGGCTGCCGCCTCTAGTTGGAGCTGTCCGAAAAAACGCTGTCATTATCTGCCCCGAGCTCGGGGGGCAGATCCGGTATCGCGGTTTCGAAACCATCGAATTTCAACGGCTGGACAATAAAAGTCTCGGCCTTGCCGCCGTCATGCGTAATCTTGCGCAGCAGCTGGCGCGCACGCACATGGGGGTCGTCCAACGTTTCGACCAGGGAATTGACCGGACCCCATGGCACCCCCGCCTTATCCAGAAGGTCGCCCCATTCGGCGCGCGTCTTGTTGACCAAAATCGCCGCGATTTCTTCGCGCAGCGCGGCCTTGCCGGCGACACGGTCGCGGCCTGTCAACGGCGCAAGATCCGCCCTGTTGATCACATCGCAGAACGGTTTCCAGAACCAGTCCTCATGCGCGATGGACAAGGTCAAGAGCTTGCCGTCTTTGCAGGTGAACACGCCATAGCCCGGCTCGGCGATAAATTCGCCCAGCGGTGTTCCATTGGCGGCGGGAACGAGGAATGCGGTCAACATCGAAACCACCGCATCCGACATGGACACGTCCACGTAACGCCCCTGCCCTGTGCGCTGGCTCGACACCACCGCCGACAGGATTGCGATCGCCGCGAACAACGCCGCGCCAACATCCGCAAGGGGGATCGGCGGCACAGGGCCGGGCTGCTTTGCATCGGCCTGATCGGCCAGCAAACCGCCAACCCCTTCATAGCTCAGGTCATGGCCAGCCCTGTCACGATAGGGGCCGTCCTGCCCGTAACCCGAAATCGATACATAAACCAGCCGCGAGTTGACACGACGCATGTCCTCGAAACCGGCACCCAAGGCCGCAAGCTTGCCAGGGCGGAACCCTTCGACGATGACATCCGATTCCTTGGCCAGTTCGCGAAACCGTGCCAGCCCCTCGGCCGATTTCAGATCCAACGCAACGCTGCGCTTGCCTCGGTTCAGTGCCCGGAACAAGGGCGGAAATTGCCGGGCCGGATCGCCGACACCCGGTCGTTCGATCATGATCACCTCGGCTCCCATGTCGGACAACAGCATTGTGGCATAGGGACCGGGAAACTGTTCGGCAAGGCTGAGAATTTTCAGGCCGGCCAGGGGTGTAGTGCTCATATCAATCTCCAGCTCTTTTGTTTTCCACGTGCGGGTCCGCCCGAGTGCAGCGCAAATCGCCGCAAAAGACAAGGCGAAAAACCAATAATATGTATAATTATCAGGAGCTTAGCATGAGTGAAGCAAAGCAGACGCTATTCGTTGAGCGGGTCGAAAAAACTGAATGGATTACCTTCCAGCGCACCGAACAGCTCAACGCAATGTCAACGCAGATGCTGCGCGAGATGGCGGCAGCACTGGAATCGGCGCTGGCCGACGATGGGGTGCGTACAATTGTCCTGACCGGCTCTGGCCGGGCATTCTGCGCCGGTGCCGATCTGAAAGAAGTTGCTGGCGCCAAACATGCACCAGGCGAGCCGGATCTTCTGGATCTTGTCGATCACACGTTTGGGCTGATGCGACATGGCCCGAAACCGGTGATCGCCGCAGTGAACGGGCTGGCGATGGCGGGCGGTTTGGAAATGGTGATGGCCTGCGATCTGGTCTTTGCCGCCGAAAGCGCGCAACTGGGCGACGCACATTCCAACTTTGGCGTCTTTCCCGGGGCCGGCGGTGCGGCGATCCTGCCGCGTAGGATTGGCCTGAACCGCGCGAAATACCTGCTGTTCTCGGGCGAGAACGTTTCGGCACGGGACATGATGGACTGGGGACTGGTGAACAAGGTCGTCGCGGACGAAGACCTGCGACAAGCGGTGCAGGTCTTTACCGACAGGCTGGCAGAAAAAAGCCCGGCGGTCTTACGCCGCATGAAGACGGTTGCCAATCGGTCGCTGGACGTGGACGAAACCGCCGCGCTTTCCGAAGAGATGCTGAACCTGCGCGCGCACATGCGATCCTGGGACATGCACGAGGGTCTGTCGGCGTTCAATGAAAAACGAAAACCGCAGTTTCGCGGATACTAGGTCAGGAGGACAAACGATGCAGGACATTTACATCGTTGGCGTCGGGATGACGCCGTTCGGAAAGTTCCGGGACAAAACCATCAAGGACATGACCGGCGAGGCCGTCGCCGCCGCGCTTTCCGATGCCCGAGTGACGGCAGATCGCATCGACGGCGCATTCTTCTCGAACGCGGTGCAGGGCCACATGGAGGGCCAGCACATGATCCGCGGCGAAATCGCGCTGCGTGAAATGGGCATTCAGGGCATTCCGGTGGTGAATGTCGAAAACGCCTGCGCCAGCGCCTCGACCGGGTTCAAACTGGCAGTCGATTTCCTCAAGGCCGGCAATGGCGACTGCTGTCTCGCCGTGGGCGCCGAAAAGATGTATTCTGACGACCGTGCGTTGATGTTTTCGGCCTTCGACAGCGGCTGGGACGTCAGCAACAGCGAAGAGGTCGCGCAACGGCTGGCCGATCTGGGTGCAGGGGTCGAGGAACCCGAAGGATCGAAATCGCCCAAGCCCTACAGCGTGTTCATGGATGTCTACGCAGGCTTCGCCCGGCTGCACATGAAGACCTTTGGCACAACTCAGGAACAGTTCGCCGCCGTCGCCGCCAAGAACCATGCGCATTCCGTGCATAATCCACTGGCGCAATACCGAGAAGCCATGAGCGTCGATCAGGTATTGGCCGCGCCGCCGATCACCTATCCGCTGACCCTGCCGATGTGCGCCCCGATCTCGGACGGGGCCGCTGCGGCCGTTTTATGCACCGGCGAGGGGATAAAACGTCTGGGCCTAGATCCCGCGCGCGCGATCAAGGTCAAGGCCGCGATCCTGCGCTCGGGCACCGATCGTCCGCCGGAAGATTACAAGAACCACCTGACCCGGCTTGCCGCGCTTGAGGCCTATGAACAGGCCGGGATCGGCCCCGAGGATATATCGGTGGCCGAAGTGCATGACGCCACGGCCGTGGGCGAAGTGATCCAGATCGAGAACCTCGGATTTGTCGAATTCGGCGAGGGCGGTCCCGCCAGTCTGCGCGGCGAGACAAAGATCGGCGGACGCATTCCGGTGAACCCCTCGGGCGGGTTGGAATCCAAGGGCCACCCGGTCGGTGCCACAGGAATAGGGCAGGTTTTCGAACTGGTCACGCAACTGCGCGGCGAAGCTGGCGCGCGCCAGGTCGAAGGGGCAAAGAATGCCATCGCCGAAAACGGCGGGGGGTTGCACGGGGTAGAAGAAGCGGCCGCCTGCGTCATCATTCTGGGCCGTTGAAACAAGGAGACGAACCATGGAAAACGTGATCGCCGCCGCTCAGGCAATCTATACAGATGAGCAACGCATGTTGCTGGAAAACTTCCGCAAGATGGCCGAGGCAGAGTTCGCGCCGCTGGCCGAGAAATACGAGAACCTCGGCCACCCCCCCGATGCGAAAACCCTGAAGTCCCTGTTCGCCAAGGTCGAGGAATTCGGGCTGATCAGCGGCCTGATCCCCGAAGAGGAAGGCGGTGCCGGAATCGACCGCATGACCTATGGCATCCTATACGAGGAACTGGCCCGGATATGGGCCGATCTGGCAATCGCGGTGCTGATTCAGGGTCATGCCGTGTTCGCGGTCAACCTCTTGGGAAATGTGGCGCAGAAAGAGGCCTATCTGAAGCCGCTCCTGCGCAGCGAACGGATCTGTGCCACCTGTATTTCCGAACCAGAGGTCGGTTCGAACGTACGCGAGGTCAAGACACGTGCGGACCGAGAGGGCGATAAGATTTTCGTCACTGGCCAGAAGCTCTGGATTTCCAATGGGGCCCAGTCGGATTTCGCCATCGTTGTCTGCAATCTGGACGACGGTATTTCCATGGTCATCGTCGACCGCGACACCGGCAACTATGAGAGCCGCGAATTGCGCAAGATGGGACTTGTCGGTGCATCGACCTGTGAATTGTTTTTCGACCGGGCGGAAACCACCGCCGAGCATGTTCTGGGTAATGCAGGCGGCGGCCTGTTCCAGACGTTGAAACTGTTTGAGAGCGCGCGTGTGTTTGTTGGCCTGACCAGCATCGGCATTGGTCAGGCGGCATTGGAATGTGCGGTCAAATATGCCCAGGAACGCGAGCAGCATGGCAAGCCGATTGGCGGGCACCAGTTGATTCAAGGCTACCTGGCCGACATGGCCACGCACCTGGATGCCGCGCGCCTGTTGTGCCAGCGCGGGCTGCAACTTCTGGACCTGGGCGTGCGCTGTGACACCCAGACCTCGATGGCGAAATGGTATGCAACCGAAATGGCCGTCGAAATCGCCGGCAAAGCGGTGCAGATCCACGGCGGCAACGGCATCACCAAAGAGTTCGACGTTGAACGGCACTTCCGCAATGCAAAGGTCATGCCGATTCCCGATGGCACCACCGAAATCCAAAAACTGGTCATCGGGCGCAACCTGACCGGGCTTAACGCGTTCTGAAATCGTGACTCTAAGAATTGCGGCCGGGGATTCCCGGTCGCCTTATCGTAGGCCCCCGGTCCGGGGGGGGGCGGCCAACGGATCATGCCCCAACCGGCGCTGCGGGACGCGTTTGATCAATGCCTGTCCCGCGTCAGTGGCAAAAAACTCACGGTTCAGGTCGGTTTCGATATAACCGGGGCAGATGGCATTCACCCGGATGCCATGCCGCGCCCATTCAAGCGCCAGAGACCGGGTCAGTTGAATCAGCCCTTCCTTGGACGCGGCATAGGCGGACACATGGCTGGCCACCCGTGTGCCCAGAAACGAGGCGACATTGACGATACAGCCCCCGCGTCCGGCATCAATCATCGCTTTGGCGGCGATACGTGCGACATGAAATGCGCCCTTGAGATTTGTGTCTATGATCGCGTCGATTTCGGCCGGCCCGTGTTCCAATGCGGGAAGAGATGCCGTCGTTCCGGCATTGTTGATGACAGTGTCAAAGACCCGTCCCTTCAGCGCGGCTTCCACCGACTTCGGGTCCGCCACGTCCATCTCTATCACATCGGCCTGCCCCCCTTCCGCCGCTATCTTTGCGGAAAGCTCAGACAAGCGGGCGACGCGGCGGGCGGCCAATGTGACGTCGACATCCTGCCCCGCCAGCAGTTCGGCGAAATGCTCGCCCAATCCCGAAGATCTGGCGGACGACTATCAATTCATCCCGGGCCAGTACGTCACGCTGCGCCGTGCCGATGATATCGATGGTGTGCGGCGATGCTATTCGGTCAGCTCCGGCCGAGACGATGGCGAGTTGCGCGTTCTGGTCAAGCTGCTGGAAGGCGGAGCGTTTTCCTCTTTCGTTCATAGCGAACTGCCACCGGGCACCGAACTTGATGTCATGACGCCCGAAGGCACATTCGGATCAAAGATACGACAAGGCGGACCACGCACCTATCTCGCCCTGGCCCCGGGCAGTGGAACTACTCCAATCATTTCGATCATCCGCTCGGTGCTTGCCACCGAGGCCGGGGCCAACTTCATCCTTTTTTACGGCAGTCGAACGCTAAGTTCCATCATCTTCCGCGACGAATTGAACGATCTCAAGGATACCTATCCCGGACGGTTCTCTCTTTTTCATACACTGACGCGCGAAGGCACCGATTCCCCACTATTCTCGGGCCGGCTTGATGCGGAAAAGCTGCGCAAGTTCTCCGGTGCCCTGTTCGCTCCGGCAGAAATAGAAGATGCTTTTCTTTGCGGCCCCGCCGAGATGATTCAGGAACTCAAGACCGCGCTCCGCGACCTAGGCGTTGAAGAGAACCGTTTTCATGACGAGCTGTTCGCTCCCGCCGATGCTGACAATACCGCCACCGTCACGCTTGCGCCGCTTACGGCGGAAGCCGCCACTGGAAAAGGAGTTCAGGTCACGGCGATCCATGATGGCACCGCCCGCAGCTTTGTGATGACACCTGATCAGGAAAGCGTGGTCTCCGCCGCCGCAGCAGGTATCGAACTACCCTATTGCTGCAAGGGCGCAATGTGTTCCACCTGCCGCGCCAAAGTTATCGAAGGCGAGGCAGAGATGACGCTGAACTATGCTTTGGAGCCTTGGTAGTTGAAGGAGAACTTTGTCCTGACCTGCCAGGCCCGTCCGAAAACCAAAAAACTGACAGTCGATTTCGACCACGTTTGACCTGTGCCGCTTTCCGCGACACCCCACGGGCGCGCGGGGCCGGGATCCCCAAGACCTTCGCCAAGTTGAAAGTCTTGGGTCCACGAAAACCCGCGTGCCAGTGTCGGCTAAAAGGTCGGATTCAGGCAAAGCGCACAGAACCCGATCTCAGCGGTCTTTTTGGTTGACGATCAGTTCTGCATTTTCGGGTAGTTCCGAAACAATGTTCACCTCGTCAGCACGAATTCGTGCATGCAGTTTGAAGGTATCAGCGGCGGCTGCTTCTGCGGCGGAAGCGTCGGCACCGTCTTCCAGCACAAGCGAGAGGCGGATCATGTCGCGATCGTTCTCGCGCGTTACCACGGCCTGCGCGGCCTTTGCGCCCGGCGTGCCGATGACAACTTCTTCAACCACGCGCGGATAAACGAAAATCTCGCGCACTTTGACCGCTGCCCCGACCCGTCCCTGCAATGCTGAAATCCGGCTGACGGTGCCATCCGCGTTGCTTTCCAGGGCAAAGGCGCTGTCGCCGGTGCCGAACCGGATCATCGGCCAGGTGGCATCGCGCGCGGTCACGACAACCTCGCCAGGTTCGCCATGAGCGACCTGTTCGCCGCTGACCGGATCGCAGATCTGCACCACGCGGTCGGGATGAACCAGGTAGCCTTCGCCGCCATCCTCATAGGCGACAAGGCCCAGATCGGCGGTGGCATAGGCGGCCCAGGTGGACACGCCGTATTCGGCCTCGATCCGGCGGCGCTTGGCCATCCAGTCGCCCATCTCACCGCCGAGGAAGGCTGTCTTCACCTTCCATGCGTCGCGGCCATAGGTTTCGATCACCTTGTCCGCCAGCGTCAGGAAAAACGCAGTCGAAGCGCAGATCGAAGTCACGCCGGTTTCGGCGATGATCTGTGCCTGAAGCTCCGTATTGCCGACGCCTCCGGGGATCACCGTGGCGCCTGCGGCCTGTGCCGCTTCGTCGAACAAAAGCCCCGCGGGCACCAGATGATACATCCAGGTGTTCAGGATGATATCCCCCGGCCCCACGCCTGCCGCCTTGAACAGCCGGTCAAGGCCGTGGCCGCCACCGTCCGAAAGGGCCGGTTCGAAAATCGGGCCGGGGGACACGTAGATCCGCCCGACATCCTTCAGATCCGAGGCCAGGAACCCGCCAAAGGGCGGGTTCTCGCGCTGGATCTTCAGAAGCTCTTCTTTTTTCATCACTGGAAGACGCGAGAGGTCCGCCACCGATGTGACAGCTGCCGGATCGAATCCGGCAGCCGTAAATCGCGATTTCAGGCCAGGAGCTTTTTCGGCCGCAGCCGCATAGGCTTGAGCTATATCTTTGTAGATATCATCAGACATTTCCATGCCTCCTCGTCCAATCGGGCGTTAAAGCGGGCAGTCCTTACGGAAGTTCGGCGCGCGCTTCTCGCGGTGCGACAACACACCTTCCTTGACGTCCTCGCTCATGAAGCCAAGCATCTCCAGCGCGGTCGACGCATCAAAGATCGGCCCGGCCTGGCGCAGCCAGTTGTTCAGCGAATACTTGGTCCAGCGAATCGCGCTTTGCGAGCCGTTGGCCAGTTCGACGGCTGTATCCAGCGCGATCTGCTGCAGCTCGTCATCCTCGACGCACATTGATACCAGACCGATACGCTCGGCCTCTTCGCCCGACACCGGCTTGCAGGTCATCAGATAGTATTTCGCCTTGGCCATCGAGGTCAGCAGCGGCCAGATAATCGCCGCGACGTCACCGGCGGCAACACCAAGGCGGGGATGACCATCGACAATCTTGGCCTTCTTTCCGGCGATCGAGATGTCGGCCAGGATGGCAACCACAAGGCCTGCGCCGGCCGCAGGGCCATTGATCGCGGAAATGATCGGCTTGTTGCAGTTGATGATGTTATAGACGAGATCCTTGGCTTCTTTCCACGTCTTCATGATCTCGTGCGAATTGCCAATCATGTTTTCGATCAGGCTGAAATCACCCCCGGCGGAAAATGCCTTGCCCGCACCGGTCACGATGACCGAATTGATGTCTGGGTCACGGTCGATATCGATCCACATGTCCGTCATCTGAGTGTGGGTTTCGGCATCGACCGAGTTGAATGTCTCGGGCCGGTCGAACGTGATGCGCAGGACGCGATCCGCCGGGTAGTCAAATTTCAGTTTATCGTATTTTGCATAACGATCCGACATGGTTCTATTTCCTCCGTGGGGTATTGAGTCAGCCAGGCAGTCCCAGGACGGCCTTGGACAGGATGTTTCTTTGGATTTCGTTCGATCCACCGTAGATCGTGGTAGGTCTGGCCTTGTAGAAACTCGCCAGAACATCGACACTTACGTTGCCGACCTGAAGCGGCCCGATGGAGCCGCCATCGGGACCGGCTGCTTCGATCATCAGCTCGGTGATGCGCTGGAAGCATTCAGTCACCCAAATCTTCAGCATGGACACATCCGCACCGAGCGTCTCGCCACGTTTGAGCTGATCTGCAAAACGGGCATAAAGCGCGGCATGATCTTCCACATCCAGTGCCGCCTGGGCAAAGCGGTCACGGAACACCGGATCGTCAAACGCGCCACGGCCACGGGCAAAGCTTTCAAGCTGTCCCAGAGCGTTCTGGGCCAGACTTGGCGAACCGATGAAAATGCGTTCGAAGCTCAAGAGAGCCTTGGCCATCGTCCAACCCTTGTTCAGCTCGCCCACGAGGTTCTCGCGGGGCGTCCGTGCATTGTCAAAGAAGACCTCGCAAAACTCGGTCTCGCCCGACAGGGTCGTGATGGTGCGCACCTCGACTCCGGGTTGATCCATCGGAGCGAGCAGGAAACTGATGCCCTGCTGTTTCTTCGGCGCATCGGGATCGGTGCGCACCAGCATGAAAATATGCGTGGCGTCATGCGCCATCGTGGTCCAGATCTTCTGTCCGTTGATGACAAAGTCGTCGCCGTCAATCTCTGCGCGTGTGCGCAGGTTCGCCAGATCGGACCCGGCGCCGGGTTCCGAATAGCCCTGACACCAGATATCTTCGCAACTCAGGATACGCGGCAGCCAGTAATCTTTTTGTTCCTGGGTGCCGAATTTGATGATCAGCGGCCCGACCATCTGCACGCCCATGTCGCGGCCGCGATTGACGCCCCAGCGCTGCTGCTCTTCGTAAAAGATCAGCAACTTGGCGGCGTTCAGCCCCATACCGCCGAATTCAGCGGGCCAGGCTGGCGCGACCCAGCCCTTGGCGTGAAGCTTGCGGTGCCAATGTTCGATCTCGGCGAACTTCGGTCGGTGCGGCAGGTGACGCAGCTCCTCGGGATATTCCGCCTCGAAGAACTGGCGCACTTCTTTGCGGAACTCTGCATCGGTCATAGCGTTCCAGTCGGTCATTGTGCTGCCCCCTCTGCTTCGCGTGCCTCGAACCATATCCGCCTGTGATAGGCATCGTCGCCCAACCAGGCCGACAGCACCAGCGCCCGGTTCAGGTAGAGCCCGATATCGAACTCATCCGTGTACCCGACGGCCCCGTGCAGCTGGATGGCGTCGCGGGTGATTTTCTTGGCGGCGGTGACCGCGCGAGCCTTGGCCCGGCTGGCAAGCCGCGCCCGGACTTTTGGATCGGTTTCGCTGTCCATCTGCGCAAGCGCCTCCCGCACTCCGGCCTGCGCGACCTCGCACATCACGTTGAGGTCGACGGCACGGTGCTGGATGACCTGGAATGATCCGATCGGCTTGTCGAACTGCTCCCGCGTCTTGATGTAGTCGAGCGTGATCTCGAAGGCGCGCTCGCTCAGGCCGACAAGCTCGGCCGCGGCAAGCGCCGTTGCATCGGCGACAGCCTCGGCCAGTGCAGTGAGAACCGCACCGCTGCTGGCCAATTCCGCAGCCGGAGTTCCCGAAAACGAAAGCTCGCCCAGAGAGCTGCCATCGGCCTGCGTCCGCTTGTCGATGACAAGCCCCTGCGCGTCTGCCTCAGCCAGAACCAGAACCGGACCATCATCCTGTTCGGCCACGACAAGGAACCCGTGCGAACCGATCGCACCGACGACCCAGGCCTTGCTACCGGTCAGCTTTCCGTCCGCGTATCGGCAGGTCGCATCGGCAGGCGCCCCGTCGGGGCCGCGTTCCTGCCAGGCAACCGCCAATGAAATTTCGCCGCCGATGAGCTGTGCCATCTTCGGATGATCCGGACAAAGGCGGCGCAGAAGGCCGAGGCTCAGACCGATCGTCGACACGACCGGTTCCGGGGCAATCACACGGCCGACTTCCTCGGCGATGACACCCCCGGCGGCTAGGCCCATGCCAAGCCCGCCCTGATCTTCGGGCACCGCCACGCCGAAAACACCGGCCTCGGCCAGTTCCCGGACCATCTCCGGATCGAAACCGCCCCCGGCATCACGGAGTTGTCGGGCTCTGTCACTTCCGCCCGCCCGTTCAAACAACGTGCGCACGCTCTCGCGCAACAGGCGAAGGTCTTCTTGTTCGCTGGAAAGGATATCAGTTTGTGTCATTTTGTTTTCGCTGGATCATCACGGGGGTGTCGGTCGAAAAAACGACCTCGCCCTCGGGGTTTCTGGCGCTGAGCGTATAGTGCAAAACACCTCTGTCGGGCTTGCTTTTTGACGGTGTGACCGAGTTGACCGTCAGTTCGACATCAAGGGGTTCGTTCGGGTGCACAGGCCGCAGCCAGCGCAAATTATCAAAGCCCATGCCGCCGATATTGGCAACATCGACCATCATCTCGGTCATGACCGGCTTGAACACCTCAAGCATGGTCTGAAAGCCCGAGGCGATCAGGCTGCCATGTATGGCGGTTGCATAGTCTTCATCGGTGTGCAGCCGCTGCGGATCCCATTCCTTGGCAAAGGCCTTTATTGAATCCGCGCTCATCGGAGCGCTGCGAAAGCGATAGACTTGGCCCGGCGAGAAGTCTTCCAGATACCTCAAGAGGCACCCTCCTTTGCGAAACCGTCATCGTATCCGCTCGCATCCTTGGATATCCGGATGCGGTTGAATTCTTCCAGCTTCGGATAGGTTTGCTTGAACGCCACCAGGAACTCACCCATCGGCGCGTCGAAATAGAGACCACGGTCGTTCACATATTCCATGTGCCGGTGATTCTGTTGGTCGAACTCGTGAAAGAGCGCGTCGTTATAGCCGTCGAAGACCAGGGGTTTGACCCCGAATCTTTCACACAGTTCCATGTTGAATGCAGGTGTCACTTTGTAGGCCTCATTCCCCAACCACAGCTGAACATAGCCGTGGTAGATAAAGAGATCGGTCCCCATCAACTCCTGCAACTTGGGTGTATTCAGGTGGTTGCGCACATCCGCGAACCCCAGAGCGGCGGGGATACCCACAGCACGCAAACAAGCCGCCAGAAGAATTGCCTTGGGAACGCAAAACGCCGCTTCCGCCCCAGCGATACGGCTGGCACGGTAAGAGTCCTCATCCAGCGCAAAACAATAGGGATCATAGCGAATATCGTCGCGCACCGCTTCGAACAGGCGGATCGCCTTGTCTCGATTGGTTGCGTCCACAGGAAGATCACGCAAAGCCGATGTCACGAAACCCTGCACTTCCAAGCTATCGCTTTCCACAAAGCGCGATGGCATGACATAACGCTCAGCTTCAGTCGGCAGGTCATTGTCAGACTTGTTCATTGGCCCCTCCCTTTTTCTAACAATTGTTAGATTACCGATTCAAAACCTGCCCGTCAACGGGATTTACTCTGTCTTCGGTTGGTCTACGCCATAACGCGTATTGTCTTCGCCCAGAGTGGCTGCAACTCCGACCGAATTTCCCGAAGAACGGAACTCCGGCGCAATTGGCAGCGGCAAAGCAGGCGCGTCCCGGCCGGAGATTTTTACTGTCCGCCCGAACACGTCACGCGCTTTGAAATGCGGGTCATGTGCCGCCTCGGCGGGCGTTTTCACGACCGAACAGCAGCAACCTGCCGCTGCCAGCAAAGCCTCCCAATGGGTCGAGGGATGTTTCCTCAGACGACGTGCAACCTCCGCGGCACAGGCATTTGGATCGGACCAGTCATCGCGAAGGGCCACCGGCAAACCAATGACATCGCAGAACGACTGCCAGAACTTTTCTTCCAATGCGCCGACGGCGATCTGACGCCCGTCCGCAGCCGAATAAAGCCGATACCGGGCAAGGCCACCCGTCAGACGGCTGCCACCGCTTTCGATGTTCTGCCCGGCAATCACACCTTCGGCATGGGCCCAATAGGCAAAGGCGAACGCCCCCTCGGCCATTGCGATATCCAGATGCGTCCCCTGCCCGCTTGCCTGCCGTGCAATCAGGGCCAGCAGGATATTCATCACCGCAGGATAGGTTCCGCCGCCGATATCGGCGACCAGCCCGAACGGGGCCGTTGGCTGGTCATCCGGTCCACGACTGAGCGACAGGATACCCGCATCACCGACGTAGTTGAGGTCGTGGCCGGCGGCGCTGGCCTTTGGTCCGGTCTGGCCATAGCCGGTGATCGAACAATAGATGAGACCGGGATTGATCTTGCGCACCGCTTCATAACCAAGCCCCAGCCGGTCCATCACGCCGGGACGGAACTGCTCTACCAGAACATCGGCCCTCTCGATCAAGGGGCGCAGACGTTCCGCTGCGCCCCTTGACTTGAGGTCGATGGCCACCGATCGCTTGCCGTGGTTCAACACGGCAAATCCGATGCTCTCTCCGTCGATCTTGGGCTCGGTTTGGCGCGCGTCCTCGCCGACTCCGGGCCGTTCGAACTTGATCACTTCGGCGCCGGCCTCGGACAGCATGAGCGTCGCCATCGGACCGGGAAGAAGTGTGCTGAAATCCAGCACCAGGATATCCTTGAGCGGTTGAGCCATCTTCACTGCCTCAGGCGAAGCGCGCCGCGCCGTTGTTCAGAACAACCACGTCGCGTGCCGGTATAGACGCTCGAAACCGGGCCTCGCCGTCCTCTTCCCAGATTTCGAACCGCACGGTTTCGCCGGGATAGACCGGCGCCGAGAACCGAACATCCAGACCGACAAGCCGGGCAGAATCATAGTCCAGCAACGTCTTGAGAATCGCCCGGGCCGCCAGCCCATAGGTCGCCAGACCATGCAGGATCGGGCGGTCAAACCCGACAGAACGGGCAACATCCGGGTCAGCATGAAGCGGATTGAAATCACCGCTGAGACGATAAATAAGGGCTTGGCGCGGCAGGGTATCGATATCACATACATGATCAGGCGCCCGATCAGGCAGCACTGCGGGTGCCGGACCCGCCTGGTTTTCACCGCCAAACCCCCCATCACCGCGACAGAAAGCCGACATCGCCACGCGCGCCAGTTTTTCACCGCTGTCCGCGTCGATAATATCACGGCTTTGGTAAATGACGGCTCCCTTGCCCTCGCCCTTGTCGGCGATGAAGTCGATCTTACTGCGGCCGACAATCCGGCCATGTGTCGGCAGCGGCTTGTAGATGTCGAGCCACTGTTCTCCGTGCAGCACTTTTTGCCAGTTTACGCCGGTCTTGGGATCGCGCAGCCAGAAGCCGGGATACCCCAAAATGACCGCCATAGAGGGAACTGCCTTGAGCCCGTCCTCATAGACATAGGCCAGCTCCTTTCTGTCGGTCGGATCCTCGCCGAACCCAAGGCCGAGTGCATACAGGATGGTATCCCGCTCGGTCAGCGTCTGTTCGATTTCCTCAAAGTCCCAGTTCAACAGTGCATCGAAATCCAATGGCATTTACTTTCCTCCCTTAGTTGCCGTCAAAGCGTGTTTTGCGATCCAAGTATGGCCGTGACCTGACTGGACAGCACACCGCCGTTGCCATGCGCCAGCGCCAGATCGATATCCTTCAACTGAATGCCCGGCGCGTCGCCACGGATCTGACGGGCAGCCTCGATCACTGTGAAGATGCCGTACATCCCGGGGTGCACACAGGACAGGCCGCCGCCATTCGTGTTCACCGGCAAGACGCCGCCAGGCGCGATGCGTCCGCCCTCGACAAAGGCCCCTCCCTCGCCCTTGGCGCAGAACCCAAGATCTTCGAGAAACAAAATCGTGTTGATGGTGAAGGCATCATAGAGCTCGACCGCCTGGATATCCGCAGGGGTCACTCCGGCCGCCGCAAAGGCGCGCGCGCCCGAGTCACGGGCCGCGGTCACGGTGAAATCCTTCATCTGGGAAATCTGCCGGTGCGAGCTTGCCGTCGCACTGCCCAGCACATAGACAGGCACCTTGGGGAAATCCCGTGCGCGGTCCGCGCGGACCATCACGATCGCGCCACCGCCGTCGGTGACAAGACAACAGTCGCGCACGGTCAATGGATCGCCCACCATGCGCGCGCCCAACACGTCTTCTCGGGTCAGCGGGCCGCGCTCGAACGCTTCGGGGTTGTGTTGTGCCCATGCCCGCGCAGCAACGGCCACGTCGGCCAGCTGCTCTCGGGTGGTGCCATATTCATGCATGTGCCGGGCTGCGGCCATCGCATAGGCCGAGATCGGATAGCGCGGATTATATGGCGCCTCGTAGGCCGGCGGACGTGAAGCGGTCACGAGTCTGCCCGATGCGGTGCGCTGGTTGGAGCCATAAACAATCAGCGCGACATCACACAGACCGGCGTCCAGCGCCATGGTCGCGGACTTCAGGTAGTTTACGAAGGACGAACCGCCCGACATCGTGCCATCAATGAAACGGGGCTGGATGCCCAGATACTCCGCCGCCATAAGCGCCGGCATGCTGTCTTCCATCATGGTGCAGAACAGCCCGTCGACGTCGGACAGTTTCAGCCCGGCATCGCCAAGCGCCGCAAGCGCAGATTGCGCCATGACATCATAGGCCGTCAGGCCATGGGCTTCTCCGAAACCGGCATGACCGGTTCCCACGATGGCGGATTTCCCCCGAAGTTCTGTGGTCATGACTTATACCTCCGACGGCTTGAAGAGCACGGCCGGAACACCCTCGGCCTCGCCCACGAAAGCGGTTACAGCCATGTCGATGGCGACCTCACCCGGTGCAATGTCTTCGACCCGGCTCATCATTCGAACGCCCTCTTGAAGCTCGACCATGCACACGTTGTAGTCGCCACCGCGGTTTTGGCTGCGGCGCACGACGGTTGTGGTGTAGACCCGTCCCTTGCCGGTGGCCTGCTTCCACGAAATCGCGGCGCCATGACAATGTGGACACAGGACTCGCGGGAAAAAGTGATAGGCCCCGCAGTCGTCGCACTTGGGCAGCAGGATCTCTCCCTCTGCCAGCGCGCGTTGGAAAAGCTGGTCTGGTCCTTTGGCATCCTGCATAGGCGTTCTCCTTCAAGCGACCCAGTCTTTGTTCAAGCGTATTGATAATCTTTCTAACAATTGTTAGATTTAGTCAACCTTTCAGGATCAATTGAGAGAAACTCATGTCAGGTTCAGACTTAGCCCCCCTTTCCGGCAAACTCGTCGTTGCGCTGGAACAGGCAGTCGCTGCGCCTTTTTGCTCCTCGCGGCTGGCCGACGCCGGCGCGCGCGTGATCAAGATCGAACGCAAGGGCGCAGGCGATTTCGCCCGCGCCTACGATACCGCCGCCAACGGTGAAAGCGCCTATTTCACATGGCTGAACCGAGGCAAAGAATCGGTCGCCTTGGACATTAAAGCCGACGAAGACCGTGAAATCCTGCTCAGGATGCTGGAAAACGCAGATGTGTTTATTCAGAACCTGCTGCCGGGCGCGCTGGCCAAGCTGGGGCTCGATTCCGCGAGTCTGCGAGAGAGCTTCCCGCGTCTAGTGACCTGCGACATCACCGGATATGGCGAAGACGGCCCGATGCGCAACGCCAAGGCCTATGACCTTCTGGTGCAATGCGAGAGCGGTCTGGCATCAGTGACCGGTACACCCGACGGACCAGGACGGGTGGGCGTGTCGGCCTGCGATATCGCCACCGGTATGACAGCCCATGCTGGAATCTGCGAAGCACTTGTCGGGCGTGATCGCACCGGCAAGGGCAGCGGCGTTTCCGTGGCAATGTTTGATGTGATGGCCGACTGGATGTCGGTTCCACTGCTGTATCACGATTACCTTGGCAAGCCGACACCTCGTGTCGGACTGAACCACACGGTCATTTGCCCCTACGGGGCCTATGAATGCAAGGACGGTCAGCTTGTCGTCATTACCGTGCAACACAACGGCGAATGGCAACGGTTCTGTGAACACATACTGGGCGATGCGGCTTTGGCAACCGACCCCCGGTTCCATGACAACACGTCGCGAACTGAAAACAAACCCGCGCTCGAAGTTTTCATCAAGGCCGTGTTCGCCTCGCATGACCGCGCCGAGATGCTGAAGCGGCTTGACGCTGCGGGCATTGCCTCGGGCGCGGTGAACGACGTGGCGACCCTGTCCGGTCACCCCCAGCTTGACCGGTCCGTAATTCGCACGCCTTCCGGTGAAATCAACGTCCCGACCCCCCCGATCCGGCGCAGCCTCGGCGAAACGGCACTGGGCCCCTGCCCGGCCTTCGATGCGCAAGGCAAGGCCCTTCGCGCCGAGTTCGGCCGTTGTTCATAAAAAACGGTAGGCAACTAAGTGGACAATCAAATGACCGATGAGAACAATCCGGCGATCCTTCAAGACGTGAAGATCGTCGATCTGACTTCTGTAGTTTTCGGACCTTTGGCGACGCAGATGCTGGGCGATCTGGGGGCCGATGTGATCAAGGTGGAAGGCCCCGAGGGCGATCTTCTTCGCCAGGTCCAGCCATCGCGCAACAAGCTGATGGGTGCCGCTTTTCTGGGGGCCAACCGTAACAAGCGCAGTGTCGTACTGGACCTAAAAACGCAAACCGGACGCGATCAGTTGCGCAAACTGCTCATCGATGCCGATGTGATGATTTCGAGCATTCGACCTGCGGCGCTGGCCAGATTGTCTTTGGATCCCGAAACTCTACGCCAGGAAAACCCGAACCTGATCACGGTATCCGCCACCGGTTTCGGGCAGGACGGGCCCTATGCCGCCAAGCCTGCATTCGACGATTCCGTCCAGTCGGTGTCGGGATTGGCCAGCCTGGCGACCCTTCGCGACCCCGAGGCACCGCCCGCTTATGCCCCGACAATTCTCGCCGACAAGCTTGGCGGGGTCACCGCTGCCTATGCCGTGATGGGTGCACTATTCCACCGCGAACGTACTGGAGAGGCCCAGCATGTCGAGGTTCCGATGTTTGAGACGCTGGCCGCCTTCCTGTTGGCCGAACATATGGATGGTGCCACCTTTGAAGAGCTTCCGCAGGATTTCGGCTATGCCCGCATGCTGGTTCCGCACCGGCGTCCAGTTCAGACCGCTGATGGCTACATCACAATTCTGCCTTACACCAACGTACAATGGGCGCGGTTCTTCAAGACGGTTGGGCGCAATGACATGATCGACCATGTCTGGGTCACGGACATGGACGCCCGTAGCCGCAACATCGGCGCAGTATACGATATAGTGGCGCACATTGCGCTGACCCGGACCACAGATGAGTGGCTTGACCTCATGGAGCAGGCCGACATACCCGCCATGCCAGTGCGCCACCTGTCAGATTTGCCGAACGATCCCCATCTTGCCGCAACCGGGTTCTTTCAACGGATTGATCACCCGACCGAAGGTGCGATCTGGACGACACGCCCGCCGGTTCGCTTTTCGGCGACCCCTGCGCGACATGATCATCGCCCGGCCCCGCGACTTGGGGAACACAGCGACGAAATTCTGGGACCGGGCAGGGAATAGCCCCACCCGGCACCGGACGGATCAAACATCCATCGAGCGTGCGATCAGTTCCTTCATGATCTCGTTGGTGCCGCCATAGATCATCTGGACCCTGCTGTCGGCATAAAGTCGCGCGATGGGGTATTCCATCATGAAACCGTAACCGCCGTGCAGTTGCAGGCATTCATGCATGACCTCGTTCTGCGTCTGGCTGCCCCACCATTTCGCCATCGAAGCCGTGGCCGCATCAAGTTCGCCCGCTTCAAGACGCGCGAGCCCGTCATTTACGAAAGAACGTAGCAATTCGGCCTTGGTTTTGCATTCCGCCAGTTTGAAGCGTGTATTCTGGAAGTCCATGATCCGGCTTCCAAATGCCTTGCGGTCCTGAACATATTTCACCGTTTCATCGATCGCAAAATCAATAAAACCGAGCGCGGTAATGCCGATCATCAGCCGCTCCCAAGGCAGCTGCTTCATCAGCTGGTAGAACCCCTGCCCCTCTTCCGGACCAAGCAGGTTCGCCGTGGGCACGCGCACATCCTCGAAGAACAGCTCAGCAGTATCCGAACCTTTCATACCCAGTTTCTTCAGGTTCCGTCCCCGGCGAAAGCCTTCGGCGCCCTCGGTTTCCAGAACGATCAACGAAACGCCCTTGGCGCCGGCGTTGCGATCGGTCTTTGCCACGATAACAACGAGATCCGCCGTGTGCCCGTTTGTGATAAAGATCTTCGAACCGTTGATCTTGTAGTGGTTGCCATCCTTTTCCGCATAGGTTTGTACGTTCTGGAGGTCAGAGCCCGTTCCAGGCTCGGTCATGGCAATCGCCGCAACGCTGTCGCCGCTGACCAGTTTCGGCAACCACTTTTTCTTCTGTTCCTCACTGCCATATGCGTTGAGATAATGGATTACGATGGACTGAATCCCATAGCCCCAACCCGTATCACCGGTGCGCCCCTGCTCGTAGACGGTAATCGCGTCGAACCCGATGCCGCCACCGAACCCACCATATTCTTCGGCAATCGAGCCACCCATGACACCCTGCTGACCGACTGTTTTCCAGAAGTCGCGGTCAACAACTCCCTGCTCCGCCCATTTTTCAATCTTCGGAGCCATCTCTGCATCGAAAAGCCTGCGTGTACTATCGGCGAACATCTTGTGCTCATCCACTGCCCAACTCGGGGAGTTCTTGATCAGAGACATGTTTTATTCCTATCGAGTCATGCTTGCATTGAGGAAATCTAACAAGAGTTTTTTTCTCGACAATGAACCCGAGCCGTTCTGACGGAGCGTCACACGGCTTCGGACCGTGCGCATCCGGATTTTTCCAATCAACGCGCCGCCCATTCGGCTCGTACAAAAAGGCCCGACAAAACAGGCGGGCCTTTTTGTAATTTTTGCAATGGACTTACAGCTTGTCGGTCAATTCAGGCACAGCTTCGAACAGGTCGGCGACCAGACCGTAATCGGCCACCTGGAAGATCGGCGCCTCTTCGTCCTTGTTGATGGCGACGATGATCTTGGAATCCTTCATGCCGGCCAGGTGCTGGATCGCACCCGAAATGCCAACGGCGATGTAGAGATCAGGGGCGACCACCTTGCCAGTCTGTCCCACCTGCCAGTCGTTCGGGGCAAAGCCCGAGTCGACGGCGGCGCGCGACGCACCAACGGCGGCGCCCAGCTTGTCGGCCAGCTTCTCGATCAGCGCGAAATCGTCTTCCGAGCCCACGCCACGGCCACCCGACACGACCACGCCGGCCGAGGTCAGCTCGGGACGGTCGCTTTCGGCGACCTTGTCTTCGACCCATTCCGACAGGCCCGAAGCGGATGCGCCGCCCACGGTTTCCACAGTGGCCGAGCCTCCGGTGCCGGCCGCGTCGAAGCTGGCGGCGCGGAAGGACACGACCTTTTTCGCGTCGCCCGATTTCACCGTCTGGATCGCGTTACCTGCATAGATCGGGCGCTCGAACGTGTCGGCATCGACCACGCCCGAGACGTCGGTCAGCATCATCACGTCCAGCAGCGCGGCCACGCGGGGCAGCACGTTCTTGGCGTCGGTGGTGGCGGGCGCCACGATGTGATCGTAATCGCCTGCCAGCGACACGATCAGGTCGGCGGTCGATTCCGCCAGGCGATGACCCAGCGCGGGGTCTTCGGCGACCAGCACCTTGGCCACGCCGTCGATTGTCGCGGCTTCTTTCGCGGCGTCGGCGGCGGATGCGCCGGCGCACAGAACCGTCACGTCGCCCAGGGCCTTGGACGCGGTGACCGCCTTTGCGGTCGCGTCCATCGACAGTTCACCATTGTTGACTTCGGCAAGAAGAAGAACAGCCATCACACCGCTCCCTTTTCCTTGAGTTTCGCAACCAGCTCGTCGACCGAGCCAACCATTTCACCGGCGGCGCGTTCGGCCGGCTCGGACGTCTTGACCACGGTCAGGCGCGGGGTGACGTCGACGCCGTAATCGGCGGCGGTCTTTTCATCCAGCGGCTTTTTCTTGGCCTTCATGATGTTGGGCAGCGACGCATAGCGCGGTTCGTTCAGGCGCAGGTCGACGGAAACGACGGTCGGCATCTTGACCTTGATGGTCTGCAGGCCGCCATCGACCTCGCGGGTGACGACGGCGCTGTCGCCATCGATGCCCACTTCCGAGGCAAAGGTCGCCTGGCTCCAACCGAGGATCGCCGACAGCATCTGGCCGGTGGCATTCATGTCGTTGTCGATCGCCTGCTTGCCGCAGAGAACCAGACCGGGCTGTTCCTCTTCCACGACCTTGGCAAGGATCTTGGCCACTGCCAGCGGCTCGATATCCTGGTGCACGTCATCCGCTGCGACGACCAGGATGGCGCGGTCGGCGCCCATGGCCAGTGCGGTGCGCAGGGTTTCCTGCGCCTGTTTGACGCCGATGGATACCGCGACGACCTCTTCGGCTTTTCCCGCCTCTTTCAGGCGGATCGCCTCTTCAACGGCGATTTCGTCGAACGGGTTCATCGACATCTTAACGTTGGCGAGATCGACACCGCTGCCATCCGCCTTGACGCGGACCTTCACGTTGTAGTCGATCACGCGTTTCACAGGCACGAGTACCTTCATTGGCGTGGGCTCCTTGAGTTTTGCGATAAGGTTTCAACCGAGCTAACGGTCTTTGAATTCTGGAGTTCTTTTTTCCGAGAACGCTTTCATCGCCTCGGGAAAGTCATGCGCGCACAGCAAAACGCTTTGGGCATCGCGCTCGATATCCAGCGCCTCGAGATAGCTGCACTCGGCTGCGGCGCGCATCACACGCTTGGCGGTCTGAACGCCAAACATCGGGTGCGTTGCAATCTCGCGGGCAATTTCCAACGCCCGTACCTCGACCTGGTTGGCCGGCACGCATTCTTCGACAACGCGCAGGTCCCTAGCGGTGCGTCCGTCGATCTCGCGGCCCGTGAGCACCAGCATCCGCGCCACCCCCGCACCGGCACGCTGTTGAAGCAGCCAGCTTGATCCCGTGTCAGGACAGCCGCCGACGCGCGCAAAAACTTCGCACAGCCGGGCATCTTCGGCAGCAACGACAATGTCCGCCGACAAGGCCAGGCTTAAACCCGCGCCAAAAGCCACGCCGCATACCGCGGAAATCAGAGGTTTGCGAAACAGATAGGCCGCGCGTCCGCCATCGTGAACCAGCTCCACCATTTCCGATGTCGCCTTTGCGCCTTTCGCGATCTCAGACTGAAACCCGACAAGATCGCCGCCGCTGCTGAAATGATCGCCACCGGTCATAACAACGACACGGATCGTAGCGTCCCGTTCGGCTTCGCGCAGGAGCGCCACTAGTTCTTCGACGAACCCGATGCTGTAAGGGTTGCGTTTTGTCGGCTGAAGAAACCGCAGGATTCCGACAGGGCCATCCCTGTCCAGGCGAATAAGCTCAGTCATTCAAGCCTCCATCAGGTCCCGGTCCAGACGGGTGCTCGCTTTTCAGCAAAGGCCTTTGGGCCTTCAATCGCGTCGTTGCTGGCGTAAACCACCTCGTGCAGGCGCTTGCCCTCTTCCAGACCACCGGCACAGCCAAGATCCATGGTTGCGCGAACACTGCCTTTCGCGGCAACAACCGACAGCGGGGCCGCGCTGGCAATGCGTTTGGCAAGGTCGAAGGCCCGTGCGCGGACAGCATCGGGAGTGTCTTCGATATAGTTGGTGAACCCGTATTCGTGCAGGCGCTCGATCGGCATCAAGTCGCCGGTCAGAACTATTTCCATAAGGATGGGCTGCGGCAGCATGGACAATGCTGGCGATGCCCAAGGCGATCCACGACCGATCTTTACTTCGGTGATACCGACCTTGGTCCCCTTGAGACCGACCCGCAGATCGCAATTCAAAGTCAGCATCATTCCGCCCGCCATCAGCGACCCCGTCATCGCCGCGATGATCGGTTTCTTGCAGGCGCGCATTGTCTCGTGAAACGGGTCGCGCATCTTGGTCAGAATATCGACGCCCTCGTCGCGTGCGATTTTTGTGGCTTCCTTCAGATCCAGTCCGGCGCTGAACACGCCACAATCGGCCGAAGTCAGAATGGCCACACGAACGCTGTCATCCGCCTCGATCTTTTCCCAAGCATCGGTCAGCCCGTTCGTAGCCGCCACGGAAAGTGCGTTTTTGCGTTCGGGCCGGTTAATACAGACGGTTGCAATTCCGTCTTCGATCTTCACGTCAATGGGGCTCATGATACCTGCTTCGCTTTCTCGGGACAATCTAACTGCGGAAAGCTTCCCCGCGACGTGTCTGCCGCGGGGAAGCCCAGTCTTATTCGACGGTGAAAGTCGCCGAGCTGTGCTTGATGACATCCCAAACAACGTCGAGATAGTCGGCGCTCCAGTCGGTCAGCGGAACCCAGGTTTCGCCATTCCACTGTTCGACCCGGGTCTTGCCACCACCTCCGTGGTCTTTGTCGGTCACTGTAACCGGGGCCATGATGCCGTTTCCATCGAAGTTCTCGATCGATTCAAAGGCATTCTTCATGGTTTCCGGTGTGATCGGCCAACCGTTTTCGGTAATCGCAATACGCGCAGCTTCGAAACCGGCCGAGTAGATCGCCATGCCCGTATTGTAGTACACGTCGCGCACGAGGCTCTCGGGTCCGCTGCCCTTGCCATTGGCATAGTAGGTGTCCAGCATCGTCTTGACGATCGGAACTTCCTGGCCACCGGCCACGTTCGTCCCGCGCAGGATGCCTTTCGCCTCTTCCGCGCCGATATTGGCGATATCGACTTCGTTCAGCCAGTTCACCGACAGATAGCGGTCGATCGGGAAACGGTTGCGGCGCATTTCCTTCGAGGCGACCACATGTCCGCCCGCCAGTAGCCAGCTGATCACATAGTCGGGCTTGTCGCGGCGGATTTTGCTCCATGCGCCGGCTTGATCCGACCCGGGAAGCGGTACGGGATACAGCTCCAACTCGAACCCTTCCTTTTCGGAAAGCGTTTTCAGGATCTCGATCGGTTCCTGGCCAAAGGGATAATCCAGATAGATGAACCCGATCTTCGCCTTGCTCAAGTCACCGCCCATCTGACCCTTGATGAAGGCAACGTCATTTGCCGCCTGCTGCCAGTACGTCGGACCGACCGGGAAAACCCATTCGAACACTTCGCCGTCCACCGCGTCACCGCGGCCAACGAAAGACTGCATCAGTACGTTACCGTCCTTCATGGCACGCGGCAAAACCGCGTTCGTGACCGGCGTGGACAGAAAATTGAAAAGGAAAACGCCTTCGCGCTTGAGCTGCTCATAGCATTCCACGCCACGCTGCGGTTCGTTGCCGTGATCGCGAATGATGACTTCAACCGGATGCCCTTCAATACCACCGTTTTCGTTGGTGTACATCGCGAGATCCTGCGCGGCCTGGGCCACCTGCGGCGAAATGAACGTGTAGGATTTACTGAGGTCGAAGCAGAGTCCGAAGCGGATCGGCTCCTTGTCCTGCGCTGAGGCCACAGTCGCGCTTGCTGCCAGCGCAGTAGCAAGGACCACTGCCTTAATGTGCTGTTTGACTTTCATGTTTTCTCTCTCCCGTTTCTAGGGTTTAGGGCGATGATACCGTTTCGTAAGCGCCGCTGCCGCCCTGCGTAGCGTCACCCTTCCTGCTACCTGTCTTTCACTGCTCGTATTTTGAGGAACTTTCTTTCACCACGTCCCACACGACGTCCGTGTACTCAGAGATCCAGTCGGTTTGCGGCACCCAAGTCTCCCCGTCCCACATCTCGATCCGGGTCTTACCGCCGCCGCCATGATCTTCGGCCGTCACCGTAATGGGGGCCATCAGCCCGTTCGCGTCGTATCCCTCAAGAGATTCCAGTCCGGCTTTGTAGGACTCCGCGGTTATCGGAAGGCCTTCCTGTTCTGCCGCCCTGCGCGCGGCTTCGAACATGATTGAATACATCGCCAGACCGGTGTTGTAGAAAACGTCCTGCGTCTTCTCGATCGGGCCGGACCCCTCGCCCTTGTCATAAAGCTCGGACATGATTTCCTGATACAGGGCAATATCCTGACCGCCCACGACATTGGTACCGCGCTTGATACCCTTGGCGGCCTCTTCACCGATGTTGGCGATATCGACTTCGTTCAACCAGTTGACCGATATGTACTTGTCCATCGGAATGCGATTGCGCTGCATCTCCTTCGACGCAACCACATGCGCACCGCCCAACATCCAGACGATTACATGATCGGGCTTGTCGCGGCGCACCTTGGACCACACACCGGCCTGGTCACTGCCCGGAAGCGGCACGGGGTACAGCTCAAGCTCGAAACCCTCTTTTTCGGACAAGGTTTCCAGGATCTCGATCGGCTCCTGTCCGAAAGGATAATCGAAATACACAAACCCCACCTTCACGTCCGACAAGTCGCCATCATGCAATTGCTTTATGTAGGCAACATCATTGGCCGCCTGTCCCCAATAGGTCGGTCCGACCGGATAGACCCATTCGAAAACGGTGCCGTCAACGGCATCGCCTCGGCCGACAAGCGACTGCATCAGGATACGCCCGTCTTCCATGGCCCGCGGCAGGATAGCCAGAGAGACCGGAGTGGACAGGGTATCGAAGACGAATACACCCTCGCGGCTGAGCTTGGAGTAGCACTCGATTCCGCGCTGCGGTTCGTTCCCGTGGTCACGCACGTTGACTTCGACCGGTTCCCCACCGATGCCGCCCTTCATGTTGATGAGCTTGGCAAGGTCCATCGCGGCCTGCGAAACCTGCGGCGTGGCAAAGGTATAGGCCTTGCTGAGATCGTAGCAGATGCCGATCTTGAATGGCTCTGCCAGCGTCTGGGTGCCGAACATTGCTCCGCCGAACATTGATAATACGGCCAACGCTTTGGTAAGTTTCTTCATTTGTTCCTCCCTGAACAGTTTCCGAATAGTACGTTAGCTCAGCCAACGTTTGCGTCGGCTGTAGTGCTTGACGTTGTGAAAATCAGTCTCTCCGCCGCCTAGATAGAACTCCTGAATATCGGAGTTAGATTTGAGCGCCTCGGCCGTGCCGTGCATAACAACGCGGCCGTTCTCGATAAGATACCCTTGCGAAACGATCTCCAGAGCCGCCAGGGCGTTCTGTTCCACCAGCAGTACGGACAGGCCCTCATCCTTATTGATCTTTTGCAGGATGCCGAAGATTTCCTCGACCAGGAACGGAGCAAGCCCGAGACTTGGTTCATCAAGCATCAACAGCTTCGGCTGGGTCACGAGGGCCCGCCCAATGGCAAGCATCTGTTGCTCACCACCCGACAAATAGCCTGCTTGCGAATTTTTGCGTTCGGCAAGCCGCGGAAAATATCCGTAGATCTTTTCCTTTTCCGCATTCAGCGTTGATCGGGACATTCCGCGTGGCGCGGCGGCGGTCAGGTTCTCGTCGGGGGTCAGGTGTTCGAAGACCCGCCGCCCTTCGATGACATGACAGATGCCCATCTCGACGCGTTTTTGCGCGAGCGCTTCGGTAATGTCCGTTCCCTGGAACGTTATCTCACCTCGGCTGATGCGTCCGCGCTCGGCCTTCAAAAGACCGCTGATCGCTTTCAACGTGGTACTTTTCCCAGCTCCGTTCGATCCCAAGAGTGCGATCATCTCGCCCTTTGGGACTTGGACCGAAACACCTTTGATCGCCAGTATTACATTGTCGTACAGTACTTCGACGCTGTTCATGGATAGAATGTTCTGGGCTTCAACTTTTTCTTGCATCGGCATTCCCCTATTTCTTGAACTGATCGAAGGGCCAGACCATCAGATAGTCTCTGATGTTGCCGTAGAGTTTTCCCAAACCGAGTGGTTCGATCAGAAGGATAATGACGATCAGTGCGCCATAGACTGCGTTCGGGATGTGAGCGAGTGTTTCAACATCGATCTGCATGCCAAGCCCGTCACTCAGCGTGACGACGAGACCGTTCACGATACCCGGAACAAGAAGGATCAGGGCAACACCGAAATAGGAACCGATAATGCTGCCAAGGCCGCCAACAATCACCATCGCAAGAACCTGGATCGAAACGGCAACCGAGAATTGCTCGGGTGCGGCGAGAAAGAAAAAGGTGGCAACAAGCAACGCACCGCTGACGCCTGCGATGAACGAAGAAGTCGCGAATGCGAGGATTTTGTAGTAGAAACTGTTCACACCCAGGATCGCGGCCGCAAAGTCTTTTTCCCGGACAGCGACCAAGGCGCGACCGAGTCCAGTACGCTTGAGATTAAGCATGAAGATCGTCACCAACACACACCAGCCGAAGGCGACATAGTAGAAGCCAGTATCAGTGGTAATCTCTTGCCCGAGCAGCGCCAATGTCGGTGACTGGAGCGACGCGTGTGAGCCCCCCGAGATCGCCGGAGAGTGGGTCAGAACCCAGTCCATCACGAATTGCATCGCAAGAGTGGTAAGGGCGAGATACAGTCCCTTGACCCGCAAAGCGGCAAAAGCAAATAGGCTGCCGATTACCGCTGACGTCAATCCGCCGATGATAAGGGCGAATTCCCACGGCACCCCGAAACGCGCGGCATGGATCGCCGAATAGGCGCCGACGGCCATGACCGCAGCATAACCCAAGTGAAGTTGGCCTGCCCAACCTGTCACCAGATTCAATCCAAGCGCGGCGGCCGTCCAGATCAGCCAGGGAAGCATGTAGCTGTTCAGATAAAGCGACGGGATGATGAATGGCGCGGCAAGGCCAATCAAGAAGATGAATGCTGTCAGATTCCGGTCAGCAGGCACCTTGAAGATTCGGCTATCCGAAACGTAGTTGGCGTGATGGACGCCAGAAAGTCTGTAAAACATGCCTTACACCCTTTCGATGTCGTGACGACCGAACAGCCCGTGCGGACGGATCATGACGGTAAGAATGAGCACAGCAGCGACGATAAGCTCACGGCTTCCGCCTCCGACAAGCGGATCGAGGAAATCAGCGCCAACGTTTTCGACGACACCTAGGATGATGCCTGCGATCACGGCGCCAAGGATACTGTCGAGACCACCGAGAACGGCAACCGTCAGACCTTTGAGAAGCAACAGCGACAGCGCCTGATCGACACCCTGAATCTCACCCCAGATGACGCCAGCGGCGACGGCAACAACTGATGCCAATGCCCAGGACAACCCAACGCCGCGCTCAACCGAGATACCTACCGACCATGAAGCCATGTAATCATCCGCGATCGCCCGCAACTTGATCCCGGTCCGGGTTCGGAAAAACAGCATGAATGCGACAAACAAGGCGAGCGCAACACCGGCACCAACCAGATGGATGCGGCTGATGAAGATGTCGCCCAGGAACAGCGGATCATAGCTGACGCCCAGTTCCATCGAACGCGACGTCCCGCCCCAGATCGCAAGCGTTGTACCCCGAAGGAAAATGTCGAGGCCGAGTGTCAGCATCAAGATCATGACAACCGGCCGACCTGCGAGACGGCGCAAAGCAACACGCTCAATGCCGAACCCAAGGCCGAACATGACAACCGCAGCCAGAGGGATGGCCAGCCACAAGGGTAAACCCACGTCGCGTGCCAGCGCCAAGACCACATAGGCCCCGACCATGGTCAACCCGCCCTGCGCCAGATTGGGCACCGAAGATGCCTTGTAGATCAGCACAAGGCCGATGGCGAATAGCGAGTACAGCAGACCCGTCAAGGCTCCGTTGATCGCAAGCTCTGATAGAAAGACCCAGTCCATTTATACCTCCCTGATGGGAAGGCTTCTTTCGACCTTCCCTACTTCCCCGGTCTCGTAAGTCACCTGCGCGCTTACATGGACCTCTTTTGAACCGTCGTAGAGCGCCGCGATCACGTCAGCATAGCGTTCCTGAACGACCTTGCGCCGTAGTTTTCGTGTCCGTGTGATTTCACCATCGTCCGGGTCGAATTCTTTCGGCAGACTGACAAAGCGTTGCAGGCGCAATGGTTCGGTGACGGCCTTGTTGACCCGTTGGAAGGCCTCGCGAAGCAACGTCGCGACCTCTTCACGCTGAGAAAGATCGGCATATGACACGTAAGGTACGCCGTTCACTTCGGCCCAGTGCCCCACGGCCTCGAAATCCACGCAGACCATCGCCGTCAGTTCCTTCAGCCCGGCGCCGATTACGGCAGCATCCTTAATATACGGGCTGAATTTCAACCGGTTCTCGATGTAGTTTGGCACAAACCGCTCGCCTCCGGCCGTATGCATGACCTCGGAGACGCGCCCCAGAACAACCAAGTGTCCATCTTCCTCCAAATACCCGGCATCACCTGTATGCAGCCACCCGCCCTCAAGGGCTTCGGCGGTCGCTTCGGGTTTGTTGAAGTACCCTTCGAATACGCTGTCCGAGCGTACCAGGATCTCCCCGTCCTCGGCGATGGTCACCTCGACGCCGGGCGCGGGTTTGCCAACGGTATGAAGGCGCACTTCACCCGGAGACTGAATTGCATTGATCGCGCTGTTTTCGGTTTGGCCATAGAGTTGGCGCAATTTGATTCCCAAGGCTCGGTAGAAAACAAAGGTGTCTTCGCCGATCGCTTCACCGCCGGTGAACGCGTTCTTGAGGCGGTTCATTCCGAACTGGTCCTTGATCGGACCGAAAATGATTGCCTCACCCAAAAGTCGGCCCAAAGGCTCCAATATACCACCGCTTTTTCCGTTCAGCTTGCGTGTCTCAGCTGCGATGGCCCGATCCATGAAGAAATGGTACAGCCATTTCTTGAAAGGGGTCGAATTCTCGATACCCACCTGGATTGTCGTCAGCATTTGGTCCCAGCTTCTCGGCGCCGCCAGATAGAAGGTCGGAGCGATCTCGCGCATGTCGCGCACGACCGTTTCCTGGCGCTCAGGCACATTCACGGTGAAACGCCAAAGGAGTGCCGCGGCAACGGTTATGGCGAAGTCTCCCACCCAGGCCATCGGCAAGTACGCGAGGATCTCCTCATTTTCGTCGAAGGCACCCGCCGCATGTCCATTCCGAGCAGCAGCAAGAACGTTCTTCTGACTCAGTACGATGCCCTTCGGCGCGCCCGTCGTTCCGGAGGAGTGCAGAAAAATGGCCGGATCTTCCGGCTTCGCACGACTAAGCAGTTCCTCACGCAGACCCGGGGTTTCGTTCAGATCGTGCTGACCAACTTCGATCAGGTGATCCCAGGACATCAGCCCTTCAACCTCGTAGAAGCCAAGACCGCGCGCTTCATCATAAATGATGTGGTCGATGCCCTCGGCGCCCGCGTCCTTCAGTTCCAGGATCTTGTCAACCTGTTCCTGATCTTCCGCAATAGCCGCGACGATCTCGACTTCGCCAAGAAAGTGCCGTAGTTCCTCAAGAGTTGCGCCCGGATAAGCGGGCATGGCGTAGGCACCCAGCAACGAAACAGCCAGCATGCCGCCATAGAGCCGCGCACGGTTATCGCCCAGAACAAGCACTGCTTTGCCAGGCTTCACGCCGAATTTTTCAAGCCCAGCCGCACAGGCCACCACCTCTTGGGCGTATTCCGCCCAGGTGGTTTCTTTCCATATCCCACGCTCTTTTTCGCGACGGGCGATATCTTTTCCGTGGAGCGACGCGTTCTTCGCCAGAAGTGCACCAATCGTTTCGCCGCCTGAAGACCGGTTCTTCGTAAAATCAGTCATGCGACCCTCCGATATATGCCTCGATGACCCGCGGGTCCTTCACAACCTCCTTGGGGATGCCACTGGCGATCATTTCACCGTAATTCAGGGCCAGCATCCGATCACAAATGCCGGTGATGACATCCATATGGTGTTCGATCAGCAGAACGCTGACGCCGCGTTCGGCACGGGCATCCAGAATGAAACGGGACATATACCCTTTCTCTTCCTGGTTCATGCCAGCCATCGGTTCATCGAGAATCAGCATCTGTGGCTCGGCCACCAATGCCCGCGCCAGCTCGACCCGCTTTTTCAACCCGATCGGAAGACCATCGACCAACTCATGCCGGATGCTCTCGAGTTGTAGAAACTCGATCACCTCCTCGACGATTTTACGGTTCTCGATTTCTTCACGCTGTGCTGCCCACCAATATAGCGCCGTGCGCAAAACGCCTGGGCTCATGTGGATGTGCCGCCCGAGCAGGATGTTGTCCAGAACACTCATCCCGTTGAACAGGGCAAGATTTTGGAACGTCCTGGCAACCCCAAGCTTGGCAACCTTGTGAGGCGCTGTGCCCGTGATGTCTTTTCCTGCCAGCCGGACTTTGCCCTCGTTTGGCGGATAAAATCCGGTAACTGCGTTTGTTAGCGTTGTCTTGCCGCTGCCATTCGGACCGACAAGTCCAAAGATTTCCCCTTGTCGAATAACGAGGTCAACACCGGTGACAGCGACGATGCCGCCGAACCGTCGTTCAACCCCGCTGCACTCCAGTATCGCCCCATCATCGGCTCCGATTGCTGTTTTAATCTTTGTCGTCATCTAGATATCATTGTCCCCCTAAGGTTCACGGCCAACATCAGGTAATCCGGAAGTAGTCCGGCCGCCCCGTTGGCCATGGATCCCCCCACAATTGCTGCCCACCGTCGATGTTCAGAACTTCACCGGTTACGAATTTCCCTGAATTCGCTGCCATATAGACAACCCCTTCAGCGACATCCCATTCGTCCCCGGCGTGCCGCATCGGGTTGGAGTCCTGAAAGGTCGCAGAACCCTCCGGAGGGTAGTTCCCGAAACCGTTGCTTTCGCAGCAACCCGGCGCCACGCAGTTCACTCGGATACCGTGCGGGGCCCACTCCACCGCAACCGACTTGGACAGGTAAACTACCCCTGCCCGGGCCGCACAGGTATGCGCGATGCCGGGCATGCCGCGCCAGATATCGGCCACGATGTTGACGATGGAGCCCGATTGCTTGTTGGCCACCCAGTGGCGCGCCGTGGATTGCATCATCCACCACGTGCCGTTCAGGTTGGTGTCTATGACCGCATTCCAGCCCTTTGGACTAAACTCCAACGCTGCTTGCGGAAACTGACCCCCAGCATTGTTCACCAATACGTCAATCGCCCCGAACTCCTGGTTCGTCTTGGCGACAAAATCCTCGACCTGCTCAGGCTCCCGGATGGTCATAGGCACAGCAAAAACTTCGCCCCCGAAACTTTCAAGGAACTCCTTGGCCAAAGCCAGTTTCTCTTCGTTGCGTCCATTGATCGCCAGATTGGCCCCAAGCCTTGCGAACAGGGTCGCAATTGCCAGCCCCAATCCGCCTCCGGCCCCAGTCACCACAACGATCTTGCCGGTGAATAAACCGCTTGTGTAAACGGTTGCACGTTTTGACAGATCCCCCCTCGAAGACCCAAACTGCGTCTTATTCATGACGCCTCCTCCCATTCCCCACTAGGGGTATCTGCCATTAATCTAACGTATGTTAGAAAACTGGTCAAGTCACCTTTTCCCACCAGCCCCGCCTGTCATCTCCGATCAGTAAGACTTTGGAAGCCCAAGGGCTTTTTCTGCTATGAACGACAAAAGCATCTGCGGTGTCACCGGTACGATGCGGAAAAGCAGAGCCTCCCGCACTAACCGCTCCACGTGATATTCCTTGGCATATCCGAATCCGCCAAATGTAATTTGTGCGGCTTCGGTCGCCTCAACCGCGGCGTCGGCGGCCAAAAGTTTGGCGGCGTTCGCTTCGACGCCGCAGGGCTCTCCCGCATCGTAAAGGGTGGCGGCGTGCATCACCATGAGATTGGCAGATTCCACTCGCGCCCAGGCTTTGGCGAGTGGATGCTGAACACCCTGATTTTGGCCGATCGGGCGGTCAAAAATCACACGTTCGTTTGCATAATGTGCCGCTCGCGCCAGTGCGTTGCGCGCAATACCGATGCATTCACCGGCCACCAGGATGCGTTCGGGATTCAACCCGTGCAAAATTTGCCTAAAGCCTTTGCCCTCCTCCCCGATCAGGTCCTCAGCCGGAATCGGCAATCCATCGATGAAGACTTCGTTCGAATCGACAGCCTTTCGACCCATCTTTTCGATCTCTCGCACGTCAACGAAATTTCGGTCGAGATCTGTATAGAACAGGCTCAGCCCTTCGGTCGGGCTGCTCACATCCTCAAGCCGCGTTGTTCTGGCCAGAAGCAACATCTTGTCTGCCACCTGCGCGGTAGAAATCCAGACTTTTTGTCCGTGCACGACATATCTGTCCCCCCGCCGCACCGCCATGGTCTTCAGCTTTGTGGTATCCAGCCCCGTCGTCGGTTCGGTCACGGCGAAACAGGCCTTTTCATCGCCTGCTATTAGAGGGCCAAGCATACGCGCGCGCTGCTCATCGGTCCCAAACTTCACCACCGGGTTGAGCCCGAAAATGTTCATGTGGATGGCCGAGGCTCCGCTTGCGCCGGCCCCCGACTCGGCGATTGCCTGCATCATTATGGTCGCCTCGGTGATCCCCAGACCCGCGCCGCCGACAGCTTCTGGCATGGCGATACCTAGCCAGCCGCCATCGGCCATTGCCCTGTGCAGTTCATGGGGAAAACCACCGTTGCGATCCCGATCCAGCCAGTAGTCGTCGTCGAACCTTGCGCAAATCCGCAGAACCTGGTCGCGAATCTCTTGTTGGTCGGCGGTCAATCGAAATGTCATAGCGCGCGCCCTCTTTCCAATCTTACGAGCCCAGCCTCACATAGGGCAGCGATCCGCTCATCGTCAAAACCAAGATCACGCAGAATGCTTTGGCTGTCTGCGCCAGGCGGTCGTCCCAGCCAACGAAGCTGACCGGGCGTCGCGCTGAGATGAGGGACCGGACCAATGACCTGAGTCTGTTCGCCAGCGACCGACACGATATCCCCGCGATGGCGTATCTGCTCGTTCGTCGCGATTTCCTCGACACTCAACACACGCGAGGCAACGGCATCATGGCGGGCGAATACCGCCTCCACTTCCTTAGCCGTGTGCTGCATGACAAAATCATTGATCGCATCGAAGACCACAGCCATGTGCTGCGACATCTCGCCGAGTGTCGCAAACCGCGGATCATCGGCAAGGGCGTCCCCGCCGACTGCCCGCAACAGTCGTTGCGCGGTTTCCGCGCTCCCTGCTGAAACGGTCAGCCACACCCCATCGGACGTTCGGAACATCCCCCCCGGAGCAAAGTCCATCGGCTGGCGAAGCCCATTGCGCCGCGGCGAGAGGTTCGCGCCCGTCAATGCGGGAACCGGATAATCCATTAACCGAAGCAGGGCCTCGAACACTGCAAGATCGACGACCTGACCGCGTGCTATCCCCTTTTCGCGAGCAAATAGCGCGATCATGATTCCCAAAGCGCCCACTAGCCCTGTCGTGCTGTCGGCCGCCGGAAAGCCGGGGTGCATCGGCGGCCCTTCGGGAAAACCGGTCAGATGTGCCAAACCACTCATGGCCTCTGCAGCACGTCCAAACGCTGGCACGTCGCGCATCGGACCGTCCTGTCCGTAACCTGAAACCCGCAAAACAACCAAGTCCGGGTTCCAATCGTGCAAGACGTCTGGTCCAACACCAGCACGTTCTAGCACACCCGGACGGAAATTTTCGATCAGCACGTCGGCATCTTCGACCAACTTTCGCAGGATGTCCCGGCCCTCGTCGGACTTCCAGTCCAGGCCTAGTGTTTTCTTGTTACGGCCCAAAGTCTTCCACCAGACGCCCACCCCATCCTCTGCCTTGGGTCCAAGGTCGCGCATCATATCCGTCCGGTTGGGGGCTTCGATCTTGATGACATCTGCACCAAAATCCGAGAGTAAAGCTGCCGCAAGTGGTCCGGCAATTACGTGACCAAGTTCTATAATCTTCAGTTGATCAAGGGGTCCAGACATCTGCACTTTCGACTTTGCTAATTTTCTAATGGTTGTTCGATTCCTAGCAAAGGCGAAGTCGGACCTCAAGATTCAAAGGTAATCACTTCCCCAAAAACGTAACCGCCCGGTTGTTACCGCGGATCAGTTCATCGGCGTCCAGTTCCATGAAAGCAGTTCGTTGAGCGGGTTGGTCATGTGATTGTGGATGCGGTCGAGGATTTCGGCCAGCCAGGCTTGCCGATCGTGGCCGTTCATCTTGGCTGTCTCGACAAGGGACATCGCCCGGGACAGCGTTTCGCCACCGCTGTCGGAGCCTGCAGAAAGTCAGTTTTTTCGCCCGATGCTGATCGGGCGCATGACGCGCTCGGCGGTGGTGTCGTCGATGCCGACGCGGCCATCTCCAAGGAAGAGCTCGAATGACGGCCAGCAGCTGAGACCATAGCGGAAGGCCTTCGCGAGATCGTCCTTGCCGGGAATGCGTAGCAGTTGGGCCTCGGTCCATGCCTTGAAGGCCTAGACCATGGAGCGGGAGTGCGCCTGGCGTGCTGCCAGCCGCAGTTTCGCTGTCTTTCTTGCCCACCCGAACTATGGCCTGCCGTGCGTTCTTTCAGGCCTGTGGGACGAAGCGCTCGTCTTTGGCGGCACCGAAGTGGCTCCGACATTCGGCGGTTTTCTCGAAGGCGCGCTTGAGGCGACGGAACATGCCTACACCGTCCTTAAGACGGGTCGAGGGCGCTCAGAGAAACGCTTATAACTGCATCTACGTTCAGGCTGTCGCTGGGGAACCTGAAGGAGCGTTTTCTTGTTTAGGCGGCTTGATCAAGAAGAACAGCGCATACAATACCGGCACCGCGACCAGTGTCAGGATCGAGGCGAACGCGAGGCCACCCATGATTGTGACAGCCATCGATGCGAAGAAGGCGTCTGATATGAGCGGAGTCATACCGAAAATCGTTGTGCCCGCAGCCAGCACGACGGGCCTCAAACGGCTGACCGAGCCATCGATTACCGCCTGATAGTCCTCGACACCTTCGGCGCGTTGCTGATCGATTTCTTCCACCAGCACAATGGCATTCTTCATCAGCATCCCGGAAAGGGACAAGAAGCCGAGAAGGGCCGTGAACGGTAGCCCAGTGAACAGCAGATCGAGAACCATCCCCGTGACCGACATCGGAACCACGAGCCACAGGATCAGTGGCTGGCGCACTTTGTTGAACATCAGGATCGAAATTGTCAGCATTACCAGAAAACCCAAGGGAAGCTGTTTGCCGAGACTTGCCTGCGCTTCTCCCGCGCTTTCGAACTCGCCACCCCATTCCATCGTGTAGCCTTCGGGAAGCCGAATGGCTTCGATATCAGAGCGGACACTGCGAAAGGCCTCATCTGCTGTCAGGTCGCCGCCTGCACCGCCGAGGACCGTTATCGTACGCTCACGGTCGCGGCGGTGGATAAGGGCCTCGACGAGGCGGGGCTCAAAGCCGGAGACGAGGTTGGCCATCGGCACATAGCCGATTCAGTTGAAAAAATATTGTTTGCGAGTGCAGAAATGGCACTTTCCAATCCGGCGCGAGCGCCTTTCTGATCAGGCTTTTCGCATTTGCTGCGGTGCAGGAAAAATTTTTTGGCCAGTTTGCGGAGGTTTTGGGCGGTGGCGGCGAGCAGAAATTCGTCATTTGCACCGCATGGACCACGTAGTCGGAGCCGACCGAGGCCGAGAATGCGTTTAAGGTAGGCGAAGAGCATTTCGACCTTCTTCCTGAGCTTCATCGCAATCGCGTATTCAACCGTTCTAGCCAGATCCCTGGCAACTTGACGGGCATCTTCGTGTTCTTCACGGGTGATCGATCTGGCATCGGCATTGGGACAGCACTTCGGCTTGGATGGGCAAACCTGACAGTTCAGCTTCATCGCACGATACTTCGCGGTAGCCTTGCCTGTCGGGCCCCGGTTCGGATCGGAATAATTCCGGCGGAACTGCTTGAGCGCGTGACCTTCGGGGCAGATGTATTGGTCGTTCTGCGCATCCCAATCGAAGTCGACCCGTGTCCAGGTGCCATCGTTGCGACCAGATTTGTCGATCACCGGGATGTAAGGATCGATCTTGCGATCCACGAGCCAGCCGAGCATCGGGCCTGAGCCATATGCGGTGTCGGCAATCATCCAGTCAGGGACCAGGCCGAACTTGTCCTTCACCCGTGTCAGCATGGTTTTTGTCGATCCAACCTCGACTTGCCGGATGGATCGGGTGGGTTCCACATCCAAGATGACACCGTGATCCGTGTCGATGAGGTAATTGTCGGAATAACTAAAGAAAGCGGGACCTTTGCGGGCTGCTGTCCACTGACTGGCGGGATCGGAATGCGAGGTAACTTGGGCTGCACCTCGCTGGCCGCACCGAAGGCGGCCTCATCCAGCGTGTCGAGATATTCGCGCACGGCGCGGGGCGCATCAGCCGGATCGATGTGCGTCGCATCCCAGTCTTCCTTCGGCGTGGAGTTCTGTTTGTTGGCATCGGCCTCGATCAGGCTGGCGTCCACTGCCATACGCTGGCCGCTAGCAAATCCTTCTTCGATGCAACGCGCGACAGTCGTCTCGAACAGGTGGCGTAGCAGTTCGCCGTCGCGAAACCGGCCATGCCGGTTCTTGGAAAAGGTGGAATGGTCGGGGACGCGGTCGCTCAGATCGAGACGGCAGAACCAGCGATACGCGAGGTTCAAATGCACCTCTTCGCAGAGCCGCCGCTCCGAACGGATCCCGAAACAATAGCCCACCAGAAGCATGCGGATCAGAAGCTCCGGGTCGACCGAAGGACGCCCGGTGTGGCTGTAGAAGTCTGCCAGATGCGTTCGAATACTGCTCAGATCGACGAACCGATCAATCGACCGTAGCAGGTGATCCTGGGGAACGTGATCTTCCAGAGAGAACTCATAAAACAGCGCCGCTTGCGCCTCCTGCCTTGGTCCCAACATCGTTCAATCCCTCCCGATGGGAAGAATTGAATCAGCAGTGCAGCTCTCGATCAAGGAAGAGTTTTTCAGAAAATAAGGCATTTGCACCCGGCGACCAGACGGAGAGATCGCGCAAACGATCCAGCCCGTCGCGCTCGACCTCGGGACGCCGCAGATACATCGGGATTTCGGCATCGCCTTCGCGCAGGGTGCCGACCCGCAGGCCCGAGGTGCCGTATTGCACGGTGTCGGCGATCGAAGCGCGAGTCGCACCGGCCAACCGCATGCGAGCCTCGTCGACGATGGGTTCGACGAGAATTTCGCGCTGCCGCCAGTCTGTGCGCGGGTTTGTGATCGTGCCGGCCTCGTCGAAGATCGCAAGCGCGTTATCCGATAGCTGCCGAAGGACAACTGAATCGGGTCCGGAAAACCGGATGGCGACATCGGCCCCGGCAGGCGGACCGAAGACGATCTCCTCGACGCGGATAAGAGCATTGGGGAATTACGCCGGCAGTTTGCGATTGAGACGCGCCGCAACATCGGGGATGAGTGTGGCATCGGTCGCACGCACGATCAGCTGACCGTAGCTCGCATCGGCCTGCTCAGGGTTGTAGGTCAGCATGAAGCGGCTGGCCCCTCGTCCGACAAGCGTCGTCACGTCCGTCACGATCTCCTCGCCTAAGATGATCGCCTCCAGCCGAGCGATTTCTTCATTCGTGACTCGAATGTCCGTGCCTTGCGGCATCTGGAATTCGACGTAGAATATCGGGGTGTTCGACGCCGGAAAAAAGCCTGCTTGACCTGACCAAAGGCCATGACCGACCAGACCGTGATTCCGACGATCGTCAGGACGACGAGCACGCGGGCGCGCAGCGCCAGCCTGAGGAAACCGCGGTAGGCCAAATAGACGAAGCCACGATAGGGGTCTTTGGAGGTGTCTTTTGGTGCCTTCAGAAGGAGCTTCCCAAGATAGGGTGTAACGGTTACGGCGAGAATCCAGCTCATCAGCAAAGAAATCGCGATAACCGCGAAGAGCGAAAACAGAAATTCGCCGGTGGCATCTGGCGACAGTCCAATTCCAGAGAACGCCATGATCCCGATCACGGTGGCCCCAAACAGAGGAAGCGATGTCGCGGTCTCGGTATCGGCGGCGGCGTCTTCGGCGGACTTGCCCCGCGCCATGCCAATCAGCATGCCTTCGGCGATCACGATGGCGTTGTCGACCAGCATACCCATAGCGATGATCAGTGCCCCGAGACTGATCCGTTCCATCTCGATGCCGAAGACAGACATGAAAAACAGCGTGGAAAACACCGTGAGGCCCAGCGTGGCACCCACAACCAAACCCGCGCGCCAACCCATGGTCAGCATCTGCGCCCCGATGACGATGGCCACGGATGACCGAGGCCGACGAGAAAGCTCGAGACCGCTTCGTCGACGACCTTATGCTGTTTATAGATCGGTACGATCTCGACGCCGTCCGGCAATTCGGTCTTCAGCTGGTCCAGCCGTGCCTCGACCGATCTGCCGACCTCGACAACGTTGCGGTCCACGAGCGCAGAGACCCCGAGGGTGAAGGCCCGCGTGCCATTGTGACGCACGATCTGGCTCGGCCGCACTGGCTCCTCGCGGACCACGCGAGCGATGTCGTAGAGCGCAATCTGCCCGACCTCTCCGGGGGCGCCGAGCCGCAGCGCCTCAATGCCCTGGACGCTGACATAACCCGGCGGAACGGACACGCCCAGCCGAGACAGCCGTTCGCTGATCTCGCCGTTGGAGAAAATCTGGTTTTCGTCGGCGATGATACCGAGGATCTGGTCCGGTGGCAGCCCCAGTTCGGTCAGGCGCGCCGAAGGGACCGAAATGATGATCTCTTCTTCAGCCAGCCCCTGAACCTCGAACTTGGCCACCCCGTCGACGATGACCAGGCCGCGCCGCAGTTTAGTCGCGAGGTCTCGCTGTTCAAAGGCGTTCAACCCATCGGCCGTCACAGCGTAGAACATGCCGTAGACGTCGCCGAAATCGTCATTGATGATCGGAGACTGCGCACCGGAGGGGAGCACTCTTTCGATGTCGCGGATGCGGCGGCGCATTTCGTCCCAGACCTGCGGGATCTCGTCGGGCCCATAGGTCATCTCGATCTCGACCGTGATCTGGGCCATGCCCGGCATGGATTTCGATTCCACCCGGTCGAGCTGCTTCATCTGTTGGAGTGCGCTTTCCACGACATCGGTGACTTCCTCTTCCACCTCCATCGCCGTCGCGCCCGGATAGGGCACGAAAACGAGCGCCGTCTTGAGCGTGAAACTCGGGTCTTCGAGGCGACCGACCGTGTTCAGCCCCCACAAACCGCCGAGAAGGCAAAAGATAATTGCCAGCCAAACGGCGACCGGACGTCTGATGCTTGCGCGGGAAATACTCAATGTCATGGTTTCGGTGTTCCGGTCCAGGATCGTTCAGAGGCCGCGAACCGCGACTGTTTCGTTTTCCTTCGGGCGCCACCACCCGCCGGACACAACCAGTTCGTCTCCGGAGAGCCCCTCAAGCACGACGATTTCGTCGTCGTTCGGCAGCCCCAGGCGGATGGTCTTACGGGACACCCGGCCGGTCCCCTCGTCATACAGCCAGATGGACGGCTCGCTCCGGCTCGTCGTGTCGATCACCGAGACCGGGACGACTACCAACCGCGATTGCGCACCCTCCGCGGCGGCGGCTACGCGCACATTCGCCGTCATTTCGGGCAGCAATCTCGGGTCGATGGCGCCCTCTACCACGAACTCGACGTCGTAGGTTTGGGCCGTGGTGTCCGCATCGGTCACGAATGTCCGCGGATAAAGGGTTGCCTCATATTTCGGCACCGCGGGGAAAGTGGCGGCTACCCTGAATGCATCGGGCTGGGCCCGTGCCATCGCGGTGAGTTCCTCGGGCAGCGAAATCCGCACCCGCATTTCACTGATGTCCTGCAACCTGCAATCGGAGCCGCAGGGGTGACGTTCGAAAACTCCTCCAGAAAGATGCGCGCGACAATGGCGTCGAAGGGCGCGGTGACCGTGGCTTTGAGCCAAGCGTCGCTCCGCTTCACGCAGGGCGACTTCTGCCTGTGCAAGCTGCGCGCGGTTCGTTTCAAGTCGAGCGTCGGTCGCCACCCCCCTCTCGGTCAGACTCAACGCACGATCGTATTCGGATTTTGCGAGGTCGAAAGAGGCCTGTGCCCGCTCCACGGCCAATTCGAAATCGACTGGGTCGAGCGCGGCAATTAGATCGCCTTTCTCAACCCGAGTCCCGGCATCTACCGTGAGGTCGGAAAGCAGACCCGAAACCTGAAAGGCGATATCCACGGTCCGGGCGGGCTCCACGCGGCCTGCCAGGCTGCGCGCCTTATCGGGTTCTGTCGCAAAGTATAATAGAGGTTAGAGATCAGCTATCCGCTGGGCACACCTATGCTGCGAGGGCGGCGAATTGCTCGAAGCCAGTTCCTTCGGAGACGGCAATTTGACCCTTGCGGATCATGTGCGCGGTTTCGATCCCAGCCAGCGTTGCGGCTGCTGAGTGGAACGCTTTGAAGCCAAGTGTCGGGCGGGTAATCCGCTTGATAAATCTGTGATCCTGCTCGACCATATTGTTCAGATATTTGCTCTGAGTGATCCGAATCAACCACCCGCTGCCTGTAAATTTCTGGATCACGTTCACGGCATGAAGCCCCGCCAGATTGGCGCTGCTCTTGTCGATAGCAAAGCGATCAGGCGTGCCATTCGCTGAAATCGCACGTTTAAAAAAACGGCGAGCGGCAGCCTTGTCCCGCTGCGCTGAGTGCATGAAATCAAGGGTTTGGCCATCCCGATCAACGGCGCGATAAAGATAAGCCCACTGACCTTTAACCTGGACATAGGTTTCATCCATCCGCCACGCGCTGGCTGTCTGGCGCTTTTGCTTTTGTGCCTTGGCCGCGAGAGCTGTCGAAAACTTCACCACCCACCTGTTCAGTGTCGCATGGTCGACGTCGACACCACGCTCTGCCATGATCTCCTCCAAATCTCGATGAGAAACCGCGTATCTGACATAGAAGTACACCGCGTAAAGGATCGCGCTCTTGGGGTAGCGCGCCCCTTTGAAACTCATCGCCATTCTACCTGCCCGCTTTTTTGTGCAATCGCATAACGACCATCACTCCGCAACGGAACTACAGACCTTGCGACAGAACCCTTCGACGCCCTTCCAAGAGACAAGCGGCGATTTGTGTCTGATTAATTTCTTTATGCCGCCGAATGATGATGCCGAAGACTTCTCGCGCGATATAGCGTTTCAGGCTGCGAATGGCTTCCATTTTCGAGTTTCCGGCCGCAATGCGCTTGGCAACATAGTCTTGGGTCCGAGGGTCCAGCCGTAAACGTCCTATCGCGATGATGTGGATCGCGCTGTTGGCGGCGCGATCACCGCCTCTGTTCAGCCTATGTCGAACCGTTTTCCCTGATGAAGCAGGAACGGGACTAACGCCGCACAGAGCCGCAAAGCTTGCCTCGGACTTCAATCGCTCGGGATTGTCTCCGGCTGTCAACAACAGCTGTGCCGCACTGTTCAGGCCAATCGCAGTTTGCTCCAGAAGCTCGGGGGCAAGATCTTTGACGATCGCTTCGATCATATCGTCCAGATCGGCAATCTCGTCATGCAGCTCAAGATAACGCCGCGCCAGGGATTTTAGGGCTATGCGATAGGCCTCTTCTACCTCCCGATACGCCGGAGATCGGGCCGCCAGGCCGCCAGCGTGCGGATCAGCTGCATTCTTGTCATCTGGCGCAGAGGCTCGTTCAATCTGTCAGGTGCCCAGACAATCGTGGTCTGGATCATCTGTAAAGCAATGCGGCGCGCCTGAACGGCTGTCTTTCGACAAACCTTTAAAACGCGAAGACTTTCGTCCATACCGTCGCGGCTCATTGGTGTGACCGTGTGCTGTCCGGAAGAAGCAGCATGGGCTGCACTTTCCGCATCGAAGTTGTCGTTCTTACCGCGACGGCGGCGGGCATGTTGGTCAGGGGATGTGACCACTTCCAGCACTTTGACGTCCGCAGTTTGTAGATAGCGCAACAACCCTGCACCATAACTGCACGAACATTCGATGCCGACGCGTTGCAGATCACAGAATGAACGAATCCACTCCAACATCATGCGATGTCCATGCCGTATGGTTGTGAAGTTCTCGGTGCCGAGCACACGGTCGTATTGGTCGACGACGGCAGCAACATGTAAATCTTTGTGGGTATCGACGCCTCCGACGACGTGAGATGTGTCTGGTTGTTTAGCCAATTGACGATTCTTTCCTGCGGCAAGTGAACGAGCGTCGCCTCGATGAATGCAGGGACAGGACAGTCATGAGACCGGATGGTCAGGCCCTTCTCGGGTCACGGCAGCATCTCTGAGACAAGCTCGCCGCAAGGCGTTCCCGGATGATCGAGAGGTCCATGGAAAAGACACGTGTCAGGTCGGTCGTTGTTTGGGTCAAACCAAGCCGGAAAGCCATGCGGCACCACCTCATCGAACGGTCGATCAGTGTTTGAGTCAAACCATCCGAGAACTAGTTCCTATCATATGACTATCCGTATTCATGATCTCGGGCGAGCCGAGTTTGGCCACAGCCTCCTTCAATGCTTCGACGCAGAAGTCGGCATGCATCATGTTCGATTCCGATGTCCTCTCAAAACGCGAGAATTCCTACTGAAGGCCCGCTTCGGCCTGAAGTTTTTTCCGCGCACTGACGCCCGAGTCCGGAACCATGTTCCGGCGGATTTCGATACATGTTGGCGAGTGACATCAAAATATTCCGTTCTCTCAAACTTGCCCTTACGTCACTCAGCCCGTAGAAACGTCTCAATCGACACGATCCAAGTGCGGTCGCACCCTTTGCAGCGGCCCCAATAGACTCGAGGATTTCTCCCCTTGCTCGACCAGATTGCGCTACGCGCCGAACTCGCCGATCACTACGATCTCTGTCCTTCCATCGAAATTGCTGAAGCAAATGCTGACATTTTCGCCCGGATGGATCGTGTTGTGACGCCACCCGACTGGGCTATCTATGCGCCCTACGTGGCGGCGATCAACAAGCTCAAGAAAGAACGCAATGCAGTAATCCTGGCGCACAACTACATGACGCCCGAGATCTATCACGGCATCGCCGACGTAGTCGGCGACAGTCTCCAGCTCGCCATCGAGGCGACCAAGGTCGAGGCGAACGTCATTGTTCAGTGTGGCGTACATTTCATGGCCGAGACCTCGAAAATCCTGAACCCATCCAAGACAGTGCTGATGCCCGATATGGCGGCAGGCTGCTCGCTGGCTGAGAGTATTGCCGCCGAAGGCATAGCTGAGATGCGCGCCAAGTATCCCGGCGCGCCGGTCGTTTCCTATGTGAACACCACAGCAGAGGTGAAGGCGGCGTCCGACATCTGCTGCACATCGTCCAACGCTGCGCAGATCGTACGCGGGCTGGATAGCGACACAGTCATTATGACACCGGACAAGTATTTGGCGCAGAACATCGCCAATCTGGTGCCGGAGAAAAACATCGTGTGGTGGGACGGTGCTTGCATAGTGCACGAACAATACAGCGCGCAGGACCTGCGGGACTTCCGTGAATGGAACCCCAGCACAAGAATCATCGCGCATCCCGAATGTCCACCCGACGTGGTGGCCGAAGCTGATTTTTCCGGCTCGACCAGCGCGATTATCGATTATGTCACGCGGCAGCGCCCGGATAAGGCGATGCTGGTGACAGAATGCTCGATGGCCTCCAACATTTCGGACGCGCTGCCGGAAGTGGATTTCGTCGGGCCGTGCAACATGTGCCCCTATATGAAGAAGATTACGCTGGAAAAGGTACTGTGGTCGCTCCACACGATGGAAGGCGCGGTCGAGGTCGACCCCCAGGTCGCCGACAAGGCTCGCGTCGCCGTTCAGCGCATGATTGACCTTTCTGCCAAGATGGCCGGCTAGGGCAATGACGACAATCGACACGGACCGCGTGATTATCGTGGGCGCAGGGCTGGCGGCGCAATATGCCGCGCTGAAACTGGCCCCGCGTCCGGTGCTGATGATCTCGCCCGAAGCACTAGGGACCGGTGCGTCCTCAGCCTGGGCCCAGGGTGGTGTGGCGGCAGCGATGGACCCGGCGGACAGCGCCAATGCCCATGCCCGCGATACCGTCACCGCCGGGGCGGGCACGGTAGATCTGGACGTGGCCATATCTGTCACCGCCGAGGCGCGCGAACATATCCTTGACCTGACCAGGCTAGGAACGCCCTTCGATCGTAATACTGACGGATCTTATGTGCTGTCGCGTGAGGCGGCGCACAGCTTTGCCCGCGTCGCCCGGGTGCAAGGCGATCAGGCCGGGGCAGAGATCATGCGCGCCCTGACGGCGCAGGTGCGCGAGGCAGATCATATTCAGGTGCTCGAAGGCGTGATGGCCACGGGACTTGAGGTTTCGGGCGGCCATGTCACCGGCGTGGCCGTTGCCCGCTGCGATCAGGGGCAAAGTGCCAGCATCACCCTGTGCGGCACCGCAGTTCTTCTGGCCGGGGGCGGATCGGGCGGGCTTTATGCGCTGACGACCAACCCGCCGCGCATCCGGGGTCAGGTGATCGGCATGGCCGCCCGCGCCGGCGCGCAGATCGCCGACGCAGAATTCGTGCAATTCCACCCGACGGCCATGGCCTGCGGCATCGACCCCGCCCCCCTGGCGACCGAGGCGCTGCGCGGCGAAGGGGCCGTGCTGGTCAACCGTCAGGGCGACCGCTTCATGCTGGACGCGCACCCGGATGCCGAACTGGCCCCGCGCGACATCGTGGCCCGCGCTGTCTATGCCCAGACGCAGGCAGGGCTGGCCCCGGCACTGGACACCCGCGCGGCATTGGGTGCAAGGATCCTGAGTGATTTCCCCGCCGTCGCTGCCGCCTGCCAGCAGACGGGGCTGGACCCGTTGACACAGGTGATCCCTGTGGCCGCCGCCGCGCATTACCTCATGGGCGGCGTGGCGACGGATGCCGACGGCGCCAGCACGCTGCGCGGCCTCTGGGCCTGTGGCGAGGTCGCCTCAACCGGATTGCATGGCGCAAACCGTCTCGCTTCGAACGGGCTACTCGAAGCGTTGGTCTATGGCCGACGCTGCGCGCTGGCAATAGACGCCGCCCTGCCCGCTCCCAAGGATGCCGCGACGGTCACTTTGCCCGATCTTCCCCCGGCGGAGACACCCAATCCTGCGCTTGTCACCCGGCTGCGGCAGGTCATGACCGATGGCGCAGGGGTGATCCGCACGGCAGAGGGGCTGACCCGCACTCTGGCCGAAATCTCCCGGATCGAAGCCGCGCAACCCGGTTGCGAGACGCTGAAGAACATGACCGCCACCGCTACCTTGATCGCCGCCGCCGCACTGATGCGCCGCGAAAGCCGCGGCGCGCATTTCCGGTCGGACTTTCCCGAAGCGGACGGCGCAACCGGCATACGGTCGCTGATGACCCTGAACGACGCGCTGGCGATCCGCGCGACCACGACCCGAAAGGAACTGGCATGAGCCATACACCACTGCCCGACCTGATCCTTGAACCGCTCGTCCGCGCCGCGCTGATGGAGGATCTGGGCACCTATGGCGACATCACCACCCGCACGGTCATTCCCGCCGGCACCACCTACTCTGCGCGGCTGAATGCGCGCGAGCTGGGCGTCGTGTCGGGCCTTCAGATCGCCGCGATGGCATTCCGACTGGTGGATCCGGCACTGAAGATCACCGCACATAAGGCCGACGGCGACGTGATCGCGCCGGGCGACCTGCTGATGGAGATCACGGGCGACGCGGCCTCGATCCTGTCGGGCGAACGGGTCGCGCTGAACTTTGCTGGGCGCATGTCCGGGATCGCCACGCTGACCGCCGCCTTCGTGGCCGAGACACGCGACACCGACACCCGCGTGACCTGCACCCGCAAGACCACGCCGGGGCTGCGGATCGTCGAAAAACAGGCCGTGCTGCACGGCGGCGGATTCAACCACCGCTTCAGTCTGTCCGACGCCATCCTGATCAAGGACAACCACATCGCCGCCGCCGGAGGTATCCGGCCGGTGCTACAATCGGTCAAGGCGCAGGCTTCGCACATGATCCGCTGCGAGATAGAGGTTGATCGCCTTGACCAACTCTCCGAGGTTCTGGACGAAGGTGGGGCGGATGTCGTGCTGCTGGACAACATGGACACGCATACTCTCGTGAAAGCTGTGGAAATGTCCGCAGGGCGCATGGTGTTGGAGGCTTCGGGCAACATGAAGCTGGACCGCATAGCCGAAGTCGCTGCAACAGGTGTCGACTATATCTCCTCGGGTGCGCTGACCCATTCGGCGCAGGTCCTAGATCTCGCACTAGACTTCTGAACCGGCAATCCACTGCGCACAGATATGACCTATTCACACCTAAATATGCAGAAACATTGTGCTGCGTCTAAAGAATGATGCCGATCGGGTGTCCCCTGGCAAGCCTGTCTCCGAAGGAATGACATGATCCAATCCGCCTCACAACTCAGCCTCTCCTCGTCGGCGACAACGTCGGTATGGCGCAGCACGGTCTCCCCTCAACCCTCGACGTGGCAATGAAGACTTCGATGCTACAGCAGATCAGATCAGAATCCAGTCCATCCTCATCACTCCCTCGATCATCAGGTTTCGTTCTATGATCAAGAATGGAAAGTATTTTCACCCATTGCCAGAGCGCAATATGGGCCTCAAAGAGCTGTTCAGGCATTTCTGCGACACGGGAACCGGGCGCCCTGCGAATGCTAGCGGTTCGGCCGAAAGCGCCTGGACACCAGACCTCCTACTTGAAGCAATATCAACGTCTTCTGCTGATGCGGAAAGCCCAGAGCTCAGGACTGTACAACACTGGTTTCACGACAATGATCGCAGCATCAGCACAGCAAATATTCATCTTCTCTCACGAATATTCGGATGTGACGACCCAGTCCTAACAGTAGATGTGCGTCGTGCGCTGCTAGCAGCGCAACACCGGCTCAAAACGAAACGACGCGCGAGCTGCCGAACCACTGCAACAACCAAGGAAAGGCAGGAAAGCGCGCCGCAGTGCAACTTCCTTATGCCCAGGCTGATGGATTCGCTGTTTGCTCGCCAGCATCCCCTGACGCTCCCTGTCGTTGTTTGGACAGGGTGTGCGGCTCTTGCCATCGTAACCTTCATTTTTGGCGTAGATAGCGTGACCTACGAAGCGCGCGAAGGATTGAACAAGCAAGTTGGTTTCTTGTGGGCGCCAAGTTGGACCATTTTGCCAATCGTGATCTTGCCTCTGTTCTTATACATTGTCACCGGTGTGGTGAATGCTTGGCATCAAAGGCACCAGCCAAGGCTTTCCCAAGTCGCAAACGACGATCATCCCGACCAGCAATGGCCGCGCAAACTTCTAGCATTCAAGCACACATTCTGGAGCATCTTCGTTCTGAGCTACGGCCTTCTGTTCTTATTGCAGTGGACAGGGATCCATCTTCGCGCCCTCCTGAGCGGTGAGGCTTCAGGTTACATGATTGATTGGAACATTATCTCGCTCATGCGCCCCGATGTCGTGTCGAATTCTGCAGAGATCTTTGTTTCGCTACTCGCCTATGCCTTCTTTTCCACCTTGATGTGGCTCTTATTCGGGGGTCTCGTGTTCCTCATCGTTGTGACCAGCGCGTTCCACGACATCTGTTCATCCAAAGAACTTTCTGCCAGTGCGGCAGGACGAGATGCGGCGAACGCCTCGGCTGTTGAGTTGATCAAATCGGTCTATCGTTGCGTCGTGCTGTCGATCTTATTTGCAACCCTTATCAAGCTTCAATCGACCTACCTGATGTCGAGTGGCGAAACGATTTACCACTGGCTCGCTAACGATACCGCCTTTTTCCTCGGGCTCAGTGAGCAGGCGCCCTACCGCCTGAACACGCGTGGCATTCCACAGTTCACAACGGCCTTGCTATTGCTCGTGAGTTGCGCAGTATTTTTCGTCTGCTCGCGCCATGTCGCCCTTTCGCTTCAAGGGACTGCCTCACCGGCAGTGGCGAGACCTTGGTATAGAAAACTGCGCCAAATCCATCTTCCCGACGGCCCGAACATCCCTTGGGGCGCCATGATCGCTGTGATAGTGCTCATGTCTTTGGCACTGCTCTCGATCGGGCTCGTCAACGGCTTTTCCTGTCTTGTCGGTCTCAGTACCTTCGTGGCGGCGATGAGCCTTTATGATCCCGCCTTTGAGCCCATGAGACCAAAGTTGCATGAACGAAGCACCCTATCACCATGAGCCGGACAGGGCCGCGGCCAGTTGCGCGGCATACTGGCTTCACACCCAAGATGATGTTCGCCTACGCGTGGCGGCCTGGAAGGCACCGGCAGCTGAGCAGGGTACTATCCTCGTGTTTCCAGGGCGAACAGAGTATGCGGAAAAGTATCATCACACGGTCACGAGACTGATATCCGCGGGGTTTTCCTGTCTGGTCATTGACTGGAGAGGACAGGGCCTTTCGGACAGGCTCACGAAAGACAGCATGGTTAGCCATGTGAACCGGTTCTCTGATTACCAAATGGATGTCGCGGCGATGATCGCGGCGGCGAAGCGGCTGGATCTACCAAGACCCTGGTATCTATTGGCGCACTCGATGGGTGGCACCATTGGGCTCCGCGCCCTAGAGAAGGGTCTGCCTGTCAAGGCTTGCGCTTTCACTGCCCCCATGTGGGGTATTGAAATGTCCCCCCTCGAACGCATCGCCGCCTGGCCGCTGATGGGTGCCGCACGGGCGCTTGGACTTTCACAAGTATATGCGCCCGGCAACGCTCCACAGAAGGGCCAGTGCTATGTGCACAGCGTCCGTTTCGAGGACAACAGACTCACCCAAGACCGCGATCGGTTTCAGGCGCTGGTCCGCGAGGCGTATTCACTCCCCAACCATCAAACTGGCGCCCCGAGCGCGGGGTGGGTTTTTGAGGCTATGAATGAATGTCGCCGTTTGTCACGAATGCCCTCACCAGATTGCCCAGCCTATACGATCAGCGGAACCGAAGACGTCGTTGTCGACAACATGGCAATCAAAACCCGCATGGCAGATTGGCTCAAAGGGCAGCTACGAATCCTTGAGGGAGCCAAGCACGACCTGCTTTCCGAGCGTGATGACCTGTGCGGGGATATCTTAGGCGAGTTCATGACGTTCTTCTCGCAAAACCGATAGATTTCTCAAAACTTCTTTTTTAGCGAAAACAAGAAGTTGCGCACTTCCAGTTCGTACTGGTTCGTATCAGTTCGTTCCAGTTCGTGCATTCTCAAACCTGCCCACGCACTGATCGCGCATCATTTCGTGAGCGGCTCAGACTGAACGCCTGCTTGCTTCCCAATCCACCCAATCACTCCGTCGGGGTGATGCCCGCTGCGCCGTGCAGCGGACCTATCCGTGCACTCAACAGAAGGAACGAGGGAAATGCACATTTCGAATACGGCCAAAAGTATGACGCTATGATCCGCCCCACTTGAGTGGTCCAATTTGATTGTTAGTGCATGATCGGCCTTTGGTCCATCTGGATGATGGTTTCGGGGGCCGGTGGGCGATAGCCCAGAGCACTGTGGGGTCGTTTCGTATTG
>NZ_JAKVRD010000020.1 GCF_022814865.1 Shimia aestuarii
CTCAGCAGACCTGCTAGCGCATATCTCACCCCTCGGGTGGGCGCACATCCTTCTCACCGGCGAATACAGGTGGCCCAAAAGATGACCAAATAGCCTTAGCGTAGGATTCTGCACTCTCCGGCATCAGACCCCTGGTATCGACGTGTCCTATGAAACCGTTCGGCGCTGGACAACCAAATTCAGGCCGCAGATCGCGAGGAACCTGCGCCGCCGGCAGGCGCGCCCTGGCGATGTCTGGCATCTGGATGAAGTCGTGGTGAAGATCGCGGGCCGGTCATTCTGGCTCTGGCGTGCCGTCGATCAGGATGGTGTTGCATGCCTACCTCGACTATCCGGTTGCGCTCGGTCTTCTCGCAATACCGTTCCTGATAGGTTTGGGTGCAAAAACAACCTGGCGCTCTGGCTCTCCATCACTACTGGCGCGGCGGCATTGGCGCTCACCATCCTGACCGACCACCATCTGGGTTCGATCCGCGTGTTCCGTACAGATTTCACTTAGCCGTTGATGGTCTGGTCGGCATCGCCTTTGTTGTCGCCCCAATTGCCCTTGGCTTCTCCGGCCTCGGAGTCTGGTACTACATGGTCCTTGGATTGACTGTTCTGGCTGTTGCCGGAATGCACCAGCCCGACGAAAGGGAGGCAACCGCCTGAACCCCTGAGCGCATATCAAGGGTCGCGCACATAGCGTCCCGAAGGCGAAAAGCGACAAAGCTGCCATTCGTTTGCAGAAATCGGATGGCGATTTTGTCCCGCATAGCGGATCTCAGTGCAGAAATTGCCAAAGGTCACCTTCCCGCCGCAAGACAGCATTGTATGTGCACCATTCAACATTGGGTTTCAGAAGAACACACCATAACTTCTGGCGAGGAGGTGAATCATGATCACATTGAAGATCAAAAAACGCATCATTGGGAGGGGACGTGGCGCAATCTTTGTACCATCGGACTTTTTGGACATTGGGTCTCGAACAAGTGTGGACAAGGCGTTGTCCCGTCTGGCCGATCAGGGGACGATCCGTCGCTTAACGCGCGGTCTCTACGACTATCCCAAGAAAAGCCCGCGCTTTGGCTATCTGCCACTGTCAGTCCACGATATTGCGCTAGCGGTAACCCGCAAGAACAACCAGGTTTTGCAGCCCTCTCCTGCAATGGCGGCCAACCAACTTGGGCTTTCGTCACAGGTTCCATCCAAGCCCACTTACATGACCGATGGCCCGACACAGACCAAGACATTCGGTCGGCAGGTGGTCCGTTTCAGAAATGCGTCTTCCAAGACGCTTGTTGGCGCGGGCCAGAAAACCGGTGTCGTGTTTCAGGCACTGCGTTATGTCGGCAAGGACCGGGTCGATGATCAGGTGATCGAAGAACTAGCCCGTGCTCTGGATGACATAGACCGAATGCTACTTGCTAAGCAAAGCAGACATGTGCCAGCCTGGATGCATCCTATCGTGCAGCAGATCATTTCATGTGATTGACCGTTGGTTAGGTTGTTGGCGGACTCCGAAATGTGCTGGCTAGTGACCGGTTTCATAGGTGTGCCACCTACCAAGGTAGGGACACATACAACGCCTGCATCGTCGCAAATCGTTCCTCGAAAGGTGGGAGATCACCGATTTCAAGAGCAAGTGTGTTCCAATCAGCCTCGGCTCTCTGGCGAACTCTGGGGTTGCCGATGGAATCCGCGCTAGCTTCAATGCCGCGGGTACGGCAACTCTCGATCAGCGTTTGTAGGATGACCCGTCGGTCTTCACCGCTCAGCTCGTTTTCTTCGATCAAATAGGCAATGTCATACACGTCCTGACGACGGTTTCGGTTTCTTATGGGCTGCCGAAGCAAAGCCCGGAGCTTCTCAGCAATGATCTCGTGCAATGTGAAGGCCCGTACCGCCACCCCTGCCCCAGTCAAGTTAAGTTCCTGAAACGTATAGATCTGGTCCCTGAATCGGGTCAGTTGCATTACCGCGCCTGTCGCAGCAGGCTTTGTGTCTATGATGGTGGAGTAGCCAATGGCGCAACGCAAGAACCCGTTCAAACGTCATCGGTTCCCGTGTAAGATCATCCTTCTGGCGGTGCGCTGGTACTGTCGCTACCCGCTGTCGTGCCGCGACGTCCGTGACCTGCTGACCTTCTCGCCGTGGCTTTTGCGGGTTCCGGGTTTCTGTCTCATCTTCACTCCTCGGTGGTTACGATGTGCCAGAAACCCTCTCTTATCAAATCACCCTAAACTGTCCCATTGGCGCTGACGTTAGACAAGCCGACGCAGCACAAACTTGAAAAACGGCTCTCCGGCGTATGTCTTGCTGAAAGACGGACAGAATGCTCTAGCAGCGCCATCAAGTCCTCAAGGCGGAGTGCGTCCAAACAGTATTTGCGACAGAGCAGTTGAGTCTAGCATTCGATCACCACGTCATGAATGCTCGGATCGATCCGGCGCACCACGGCCAACACGCGGCTCATCAGGTGGGTTTTCACATATGACGCGTGGAACCGTGACGGCGCCATCAGATGCAGCCGCCCTGCCCCAACGCCAGCCTCGCTCAGCCCATGGAACCAGGCGCCATAAACCGCCGGGTCGATCTGATGCAGCTCCTTTTGCACCTCGGACCAAAGCGAGCCATCGGCCACAGGGCTGCGCGCAGGTGTATGCAGCGGCACCACGTTGTCAGGGGTCGGGTTCTGAGACGGCTGGTCAGGCGTCAACCGGTCAATGAAATCCGGGCCGATATGGCTCCAGACGTGCCGCGTATCCTCAAGCATCAGTTCCAGGTCCAGTCCATAGACACTGACCCTGCCCCGCGCGCCCTGGCGCTTCAGAACCAGCCAGCCTTTGGCGCGCAGCTTGGCCATTTCGCGTTTGACGGTACGGGTGTCGACGGACCATAGACGGGCGATGTCCTCTTGACCCATGGACAGCTCGTCTCGTTGCCAGTTGTAGCGGGTCGTGATCAGGGCCATCATTCGCATGACCTGCCGCTGAATCGTCCGGTCCTCAGACAGCGCAAAGGCCATTAGCGCAGACAAGATGTCGTATTTGCGACTGGCCGCCTCGCGTCCCACTGGCTTTGCGATCTGCATCGCATTCTCCTTTGCCTGCCCGTCGCATCTTGGTGATGCGTTCCGGGTCCGTATATCCGTGGATGTTACCGACGGTGTATCTGCCTCAAAATCAGTAAACGGCGCGCGCTTCCAACGCTCTTTACCAATCTTCGCCAATTTGCGTCCAGAACTTCGATTCTGTCAAGGGCGGTTCCGGGGCGGGGTGTTTCTCTAATCCTTATTTCGAAAGAAAGAAGAGGTTCTATGGTTATGGGGGACATACAGGGTGTCCCCCATTTGGTCAAGAATGTCACTCTAAATACTGTAGGGCGCTTTGGCATGTCCCCTAAACTTTGCGGCCTCACCGACGTTTCAGGCCCCCTGCCCCTCTGTCGACGCTGCGCAGCCGATTCGCGCCCAAATCCCTTGTTCCCAGGGATACAGCTTCCCCGCGGGGAAGGTTAAGGACATTAAATCTTTTCTTTGCCATTTCGGCAAATCCGTCGTATTTGCGGAATGAGGCAGTTTTTACGTTCAGTTCTAAGGAGGCACTCATGTACACCCACGAAGACCTCGCGCGGTTGCAGGCGCAGTCGCTCAAGATGCAAAGCTGGATAAGGCAGCAGACCTTCAGCCCAGAGAACACCAAGCGGCTGCGGCGGTTCTCCAGCTGGGAGGTGTCCGAGCTGATCCTGGGCATCAACCAGTCCACCTTTCGTGGGCGACTGGCGGCCGAGCCGAACCTTCCTGGCGGGGAAGTCGAACCCGATGGTCGCCAGCGTTGGTTCAGCCTGGAGGAGATCAACGAGTTGCGCCGCCGGATGAAGGTCAACCGCAAGTCGCTGATGCCGCCGCGCCCCGCTGGCAAGCGCGCCTTTCGTGCGGCCGTTGCCAACTTCAAGGGCGGCTCTGGCAAGTCCACCGTCGCCTTGCACCTGGCACATGCCGCCGCGCTGGATGGCTATCGTGTGCTGGTGGTTGACTTTGATCCGCAAGCGACGCTGTCCCACTCGATGGGGCTATCCGACGTGGCCGAAGACTATACCGTCTGGGGCATCATGGCGCGTGACCTGATCCGGGAAACCGACCGCATGAACGCCGCCGTAACCGGGGCCGCCAGCGGGGCCGCCCTGCCCCAGCGCCGCATCCCCACCTCGATCCGGGACATGGGGCTAGAGAACCTGCGCACGCCGGACTTCATCAAGCCGACCGCCTGGTCCACGATCGACATCATTCCCAGCTGTGCCAACGCCGCCTTTGTCGAGTTTGCCAGCGCCCAGTACCGCCACCTGAACCCGGAATGGTCGTTCTTTGCAGCGGTGTCGCGCTATCTCGATACGCTGAACGATGACGACTATGATCTGATCCTGTTCGACTGCCCGCCGGCGATTGGGTATCAGTCGATGAATGCGGTCTTTGCTGCGGACATGCTGTATGTGCCGTCGGGCCCTGGTTATTGGGAGTATGACTCGACCACCAGCTTTATCGGTCAGCTGTCCGAAGCGCTGGAGGATCTGAGCCACGGGTTCGACGCGACCTTCCCCGCGGGGAAGATTGGCCTGCCTAAGGCCTTTGCCGACATTCGGTTTGTCATGACCCGGTTCGAGCCGGGCAACGAATTGCACCGCGCGATGCTCGAGGCGTTTCGTAAGGTCTTTGGCGATCATGTAACAGAGCACCCGATCGAGATGACTCGCGCGGTCGAACAGTCCGGCCGCTTCCTTTCGTCGGTGTATGAGATCGACTATCGCGACATGACCCGCGAAACCTGGCGCCGTGCACGTGCGACCTTTGATCGGGGGTACGACGAATTCAAAGCCTCGGTCGTGCAGGCCTGGGACAAGATTTAAGGAGACATTCATGAGCCGCAAACGCCGCATGTTCGATATCTCGATGCCCGATGACCTGCCCGACGACTTGCCCGATCCCAGCGCCGAGCCAGCCACCGAAACCTTCCCCGCGGGGAAGGAGGACCGCCCTGCCCGGCGCGGCCCGATGGCCACCGCGATCAGCGAAACCGCTGGCGCTGCGCGTGAGCGTCAACAGGTGGAGGCGCAGATCCGCGCCGAGAACGACGCCCTTGCGCACGAGCATGTCCGGTTGAAAAAGCTGGGCCTCGTGCTCGAGGTGCTGCCGCTGGACGCCGTGGAAACCTACAAGCTGACGCGCGACCGGGCCCCCGGCCCCGACCCCGAACTGGACGAGCTGAAGCAGTCGATTCAGGACATCGGTCTGTCCAACCCTATCCGGGTCGAACCGCGCGAGGATGGCAAGTTCGAGCTGATCCAGGGCTTTCGGCGGCTCTCGGCCTATCGCGCGCTGTACGAGGAAACAGACGATGATCTCTGGGCCCGCATCCCGGCGGCGATCACGCCGCGCGGGGATAGCCTGGAATCGCTCTATCGCCGCATGGTCGACGAAAACATGGTCCGCAAGGACATCTCCTTTGCCGAGATGGCCAAGCTGGCCGTGGACTATGCCGCCGAACCTGGCACACAGGAAACCGACCCGGACAAGGCTGTGGCCGTTCTGTTCAAGTCGGCGGGTTATCAGAAACGCTCGTATATCCGCACCTTCATCAAGGTGATCGGGCGGATCGGTGGGGCGCTGATCTACCCGCACGAGATCCCCCGTGCCCTCGGGTTAGCGCTGGCCCAACAACTTGATCAGGACCCCGCGCTGGCTGGTCATATTCGCAGTGATCTCGAGGGCTGGGAGAACCGCTCGGTTATGGATGAGCTGGGCGTGCTGCGTCGTGCGGCGGGGCTGGGCGCGGTCCAGGACGGGCAGGGGGTGCAGACCGCCGCGCCCAAGCCCAAAGCCCCCGCCGCAGGCAAGGCCAAGACCAGTTTTCAGCTGGAGCGACGCGAGGGCAGGGCGAAATGCACCGCGGCCTCGGGTCGGTTGGAAATCCGCCTGAATCGCGATTTCACCACCATCGACCGGCGTAAGCTGGAACAGGCGGTGCAGCAGATGCTGGACAATCTTGACTAAACCCGCCCTCTGCCTGAACTGAACAGACCTTCCCCGCGGGGAAGGTCTTTTGCATTTTGCTGGTTTAGATATCTACAACCCTGCGGCCCTGGTCAGGTTCACGCGGAACCTGTCGCGGCGACGCTGGTAGCGGCGGGTCATTTCGGCGCTGGCGTGGCCCAGATGCTTTTGTACGAAACGCTCGTCCACCTGGGCCGCGCTGGCCAGTCCGGCACGCAAGGAATGGCCCGAGAACAGCGCCAGGCGGGCCTTCTTGGGCAGGTCGGATCGGATGCCCGCATCCAGGACGGTACGCTTGACCAGGCGGGCGACATGTTTGTCGCACAGCCGGTTTTCAAGCGCGCGATTGCCATCTCGCGAGGTGCGCACAAAGACCGGACCAAAGTCGATTTTGGCAAAGCGCAGCCATTGTTCGAGGGCATGGACAGGGCAGGTCTGGTCAGTGGACCCACGCCCGATTTCGACCTCTCGCCAACCGGTCTTTGCGTTCAGCGTCAGCACCGCGCCATCGTCGAAGATCTCGATCCAACCACCGCTGTCTGGCGCACGGACGCCGTGTTCGATATCATCCTTACCGACATCAAGGCTGACGATTTCCGAGCGCCTGAGACCACCGGCATATCCCAGAAGTAGAATCGCTCTGTCGCGTAGCCCACGCAGGTCGAACCCCAGGGTGCCGACCATGGCGAGGATATCCTCGGGCAGGATGGCGTGTTTCTGCACCGGCGGACGCCCATGCTTGCGCTTGATTCCGGCCAGCACGGTGGCGATGTGACGATCTTTGCGGTCGAGTGCGAACCCACGTTGTGCGTAGTTCCAGGCGAGACCGGACAGGCGGCGATCTATGGTGCTGACCGACAGGGGCCGGGACGCCGACTGGGGTCCGAACGCGGACTTCGAAGGGAAAGGGCCCGATCCTGAGGCCAGGTCCGCGAGATATAGCCCGATCAACTCAGGTGACGGGGGGAGGGGCTCTGTTCCTTTCAGGCGGCACCAGCGGGTGAAGTGTTTCCAATCGGCGGCATAGGCCTTGTTGGTGTTCTCGGCCGTCGAAGCTCTCGCATAGTCGCGAGCTGTATCAACCAGCCGATCCAAGGTCCCGGAACCGGGCACATGAGAGGGAAGGGTGATCTCCTCTCTGTCTGGGCGATCTCGCTCGTTGTCCTCGTCGATGGAAGACCCGTTTGGTGGCTCTGAGCTCGATTTCTCGTGGTTTTCCGACATGTCGTTGAGCATATTACTTGATGTCCGATAATGCAAACTTATTGGACATAACTAGAACCAGCAAAGCGGGGCGGTTTCTACACTATGTAGTGGCCAAAAGCGCCGTGAGGGATTAGTGTTGTGGCATGACATATGCCCGCGGCGACTTCGATACCCTACCCAGAATGCCCTCCTGGGTCACCTCGGCGCGGGCCGAAGCCCTTGAAGATGTGGCCTTTTTGTCAGGGGCGGCGTTGAGCCACCTGCATCTTGTGGTGGAGCGTGAAGAGGTGCCCCAGAGCTTGTTTCGTGAGAGGCTGGCGCTGCGTGCCGCGGAGGCCTGCGTTGCGCATTCCGGACGCCCTGAAAGGGCCGCGGATTTGCGGGATGCAGTTCATTTGCTGCGCCCCGGGGATTTGCCTGGTCCGGCCGGGGAGAGCTACTTGGCTTGGCGACGCGCGGTGGAGCGGCCGGCCTCGGTCAAGGCGTTGCATCGGGCGCTGCCCAACTTTGAGGCCGGGCAAATTGCCGGATGGCTGGATGCGGGGCAGGGCGCGCCGGTCATTTGGGCCGCTGAGGTGCTGGACACCGTTCTGACCGAGGCCCCGCGTCGGGAATTGCCGGCGTTGGTCCTTGCGGATGCTGCCTTGGCCCACGCGTTGGGTTGGGATCATCTGGTACCGCTTCTGGCCGCGGGTCTGAAACGTGCCGATCTGCGCAAGCGGGGCGAGGTTTTGCGGTTGGCTTGTCATCGTGCCGTAGTCTCTTCGACTAAAGAGTCGTCGCGACTGGCCACGGATCTTGCCCGCAGGGCGGGGCGGTTGACTGCGGTTGCACCAAAACTACGGGCTAAGGGGGCGGGGGAGGCTGTCGAGATATTTATGAGCCGTGACGCGGTGACGCCGACAGCGCTCACCTCGTTGAATTCAGATCGGGCCGCGCGTAGGTTCTGCGACCGCTTGGTCGAATTGGGTGCGGTACGTGAGTTGACCGGGCGCGACACCTTCCGGTTCTACGGGGTCTGAACTATGGCCAAGGATTGCTCCGAACCCGATCTGGATAGAGAGCTCGAGGACCTGCCACGCGATCTACGCTGGCGCGAATGGATGCGCAGGATCGAAGCGGTTCTCTTTGCCTCTGCCTCACCAGTTCCGCGCGAAGACCTGGCCCTCGTGGTGGGGCAGGGCGCCTCGATCGACCTGCTGGTCGATGACCTCGCTGCCGATCTAGAGGGCCGGGCCTTCGAAATCGCCGAGGTGACGGGCGGCTGGATGTTTCGGACGCGGGCCGCGTATGCTCCTGCGATCCGCGCGGCGGCGGATGTGGGAGAGCAGGTTCTGGACCTGAATGAGTTCGACGTCGCGGTGCTTGCGGCCATCGCTTATCACCAGCCGATCACACGGGATGGTTTGAAAGACATCTTCGGCAAGGAAATCAGCCGCGACCTGATCGGACGTTTGCACGCACGTGGTCTGATCAGCACCGGGCCCCGCGCGCCCAAACGTGGCGCGCCCTACACTTTCGTGACCACTGAGCAGTTTCTAGTCGCCTTCGGACTGGAGAGCTTGCGTGACCTACCGGATCGGGAACAGCTTGAGGATGCGGGAGTCTCGGCAGCGTAGTGAGGTACACGACATGTGCGACGCGACGCGGTGTTATCGCCATGCTGCCGCTTTTGCTCTTTTCAACGCCCCAGTCATGTTGAGCCGCATCCGCATGAGTTGTTCGCTTACACCGTATCTCGTTGCCGCAACACCAAGGGGCATGCGCTGGCGCGCAATAATTACCGCCGCTGGCTGTGGCACAAGTAGTGTTGGTCCCAGCCAATGCGCTTCCTCTTCGTCTCGGGCATTGAAGGTTCTGACACCGGAACTGTCTTCGAGGGGCAAAGGGATGTGATGCAGAAGGCCATGTGCTAGTTCATGAGCTAGATCGGCTGTTTGTCGCGGCTTTTCGTGACCGTCGTTGAGTATGACGAGCCTGGCGCCGCTTTTGTGGATTGTCACAGCCGAGAAGCCGTTTGCCCCTGTGCAACGCCGAAGACGCGCAACTTCTAGCGGGTGCTCTTCCTCAAAGGCAGAGAGATCAACTACCTTGTGATCCATTTTTTGGGCGAGACTCCAAGGGCACAGAGGATCCGTTTTCGCCAGATTGAGTTCTTGACGAACATCCTGTGCGAACCACTCTGCATCGGTTTTGAAGCCTCGCCGTAGTGCCATTAGTGAGCTCTCAGTCCTTCATAGGCGGACTGAATGATCCGCTCCAAGGCATCCGCCTGTTCCTTCCCGAGATTGGGATCCGCTCGGAAAAGCATGAGTGCCTTGGTCAAGGAAGATGCTTCGTCATCGGTGTTGGCGCCAGGTTCTCGCATAAAGTCATCAGCGCTAAGTTTCGCCCAAGCGCAGAGCGACGCCAAACTATCGACGTCCGGCCGCTTTCCTTGTGAGATACGGGTGAGTGATGAAGCGCTCACGCTCGACTGCTCCGCGACCTTTCTCCAGGTGAGCTTCCTTTCCTCCCTTACCGCGTCCAACGCGGAATAGAAGCTGCTCCCGTCGAATTGCACATTAGGCATAATGTTCGACTCTTGCAATTTTCATGTTGACTCCCTTCGTGTGGTTTGAGAATTTCATTATAGCAACGCTGTTGCGAGTCCGTAAAGGCAAGACGCTGCGGCAAAAAGGAACGCGTCAAAATGAGGAAGAGCATCGAAGACGATCTGAAGGCCATCGGCGCGGGGCTTGACGTTGGTGTTCTGCCGACTGTGTTCAACCGAGGGGTCATACGGCCCGAGACCTCTACGGTTGCCTTGAAATCTTCGGGCCAGGAGAAAGCCTATGCAGGGCAACAATCGACACGATCCACAACCCGACCGTGGGAACGGACCGCCGGAGGGCAAGGGACGCCCGGACAATCCGGGGCGTCCGATTCCGGAGCACCGTTCGTCCAGCCAGGACTACGGTTTCGCTATGCGGAAGGCGTAGGGGAATGCCGGGATGCTTACCCGGGTCTCCTTTCCTTTCCTCAAGAGAAGCAAATGTGGCTCTTCGCTGAGAGCGATCTGATCGAAGGTTTCGGTCGGAGAGCCGCATTTGCTGTTCAACTTCCCTATACTACCAAGAAGCCGGTTCGAGCCTGGGGATTTTGGACGACCGCAGTCAGTAAATCTTGGATCGGACCGCGGCACACGAATTTTCCAGACGGTTCGATTTGCGCATTTGAACCGAGGGACCGCACGTGGGTACCGGGCCAGTCACTGATCACTTTGCTTGATCTCTACAGCTTGTGGGCGGTGCGGCATCTGTATCTCGAAAAATACGGAAAATGGCCGGGTCGACAGTCGGTTCCCATTGCAGCCGAACGACTGCTCGAGCTCTGTGATGACGAATTTTGTGGATGTGAATATCCGCTCGGAACTTATGCCCGGTGTTGCAAGCCGTCTGATCAGGAAAACACCACCGGCTCCGACCTGCTGAATTTCGCGATGAACACCAGAAGGCCCCCCGTAGAGGTCATTCGCTTTGTATGGAACCCAACCAGCCCTCCAAATCGGAGGGGACAGACAATACGCCAGACTTGAGAAGGAGAATTCAGATGGCAGGCAAAGGCAAGGGCGGGAGCTACCGCAGTGCGAAATCAGGGCGCTACGTGACCAGGGCCTATGGGAAATCGCATCCGCGCACGACCGTGAAAGAAGCACCCGGTAAAAGCGGGTCCACTGGCGGTAGTTATCGTAGTGCCATCACCGGTCGCTTCGTGACCGCGAAACATGGCAAGGCCAGCCCGCACACCACGGTAAGGGAAAAATGACTTCCTTCTTCGTTGCAACAATGATGCAGGGCTTGAGGGGGCGTACGGTAGATTGCCGTACACTTGACATGTACGCCTATATGCCGTACATGCATTTGGGAAGCTCTCTCGCAACGCAGTTGCAAACGAGCAATGCTAAACTAAGGAGGTCGTCATGTTGGCATTTGAGGATAGCACTGTCGCTATCGACGAGCCCAAGAGCGCTCGGCTTGAAGCGCGCACGCAGCCTTCGGTGAAGGACGCGATCAGCCGTGCTGCGACCTTGAGCGGCGTAGAGGTGAGTTCCTTTGTTGTGAGTGCCGCATACAAGGCCGCGCAGACGACAATCGAAGCGCACAAGGTGACAGTTTTGGAGAGTGAAGCGGATCGTGCCGCTTTCTTTGGTGCTCTCGAGAATCCGCCGCAGCCGAATGACCGGCTGAAGCAGGCTTTTGCGTTGCGTGAGAAGCTAATCACGAATGCCGACTGACGCCGCCGTCGAAGCCAAATACACAATCGAGCCGTTCGATCCCAAGACACAGGACCGAGCGGCTTTCTCTTGTGGCGTGCTACAGATCGACAATTACCTCAAGCTCACAGCAAAAAAGGGCTCCAAGGCGGATGTAATCCGCGTCTGGGTCGTGCTGGACGATGAGCGCCATATCGTTGGGTTCTATGGCATCAACATGCATTCCGTTGCCGCGGACGAAATGCCGGAAGCCTTAGCCAAAAAGGCACCCCGACACGGAGCTTTGCCGACCGCATTCATTTCGATGATCGGCGTTGACAAATCAATGCAGGGGCAGGGTCTAGGGAGTGCATTACTTGCTGATGCGCTCAGTCGCATCGGGCGTGTTTCAGACGAGATCGGGACCTGCGCAGTTCTGCTTGATGTCTTCGACTGCGGCAATCCCGAAACCGTCGCGCGGCGGAAAACCTACTACGAGTCCTTCGGGTTCATACCGCTGCCTGATCAGCCGCTGCGCCTGTTCATGCCAATACAGACCGTGAGAGCGCTGTCCGGCTGAATCCCCTTTGCGCCGTCACTCCAAAGTCATCACTTTCTCGGTGGGGACGGCGTAGATCGTTCTGATGCCAAACCTCCCTCGTCTCATCCCCGTGCGAGCAAGGGGATCGCGCGTCTGGCGGACGCCGCCGCCCGCGCAATGGTCTGCCCGCTCCATTCGCTGACGCTCCCGTGTTGACCATGCCCGGGCGGCTAGTCGCGTCCGCCATTTCCTCCCGCGTCCCGCACGGGGACGAGACAATGGAGGATCACATGGCAAAGCCCGACATCTACACCCGTATCACCGAAAAGGTCATCGCCGATCTCGAAGCTAGTACCCGGCCCTGGCACAAGCCCTGGAACGCAGAGCACCTCGCCGGTCAGATCACCCGACCCCTACGCCACAACGGCATTGCCTACCGCGGCCTCAACATCATCCTGCTCTGGGCAGCCTCCGTCGCCCACGGTTACACCGCACCCACCTGGATGACCTATCGCCAAGCACTCGAACTCGGCGGGCAAGTCCGCAAAGGGTCCAAGGGTCAACTTGTCATCTACGCTGACAAGCTCCGCAAGACCGAGATCGATGACGCCGGAGAGGACCGCGAGATCGAGATCCCCTTCATGAAGGGCTACACCGTCTTCAACGTCGATCAGATCGAGGGACTGCCCGAGACCTACTACGAGGTGGCTGAGCCGATGCTCGAGACAGCTGAGCGTGACGCAGCAGCGGAGGCATTTTTTGCTGCTACCGAAGCCGAAATTCGCCATGGTGGGAACCAAGCCTTCTATGCAGTTCATCCCGACTACGTTCAGATGCCGCCCTTCGAGACCTTTGAATCCCAAGAGGCGTATTTTGCAACCCTCGGGCATGAGATCACACACTGGACTCGTCACCCGAAGCGCCTTGACCGCAGCTTCGGTCGCAAACGCTGGGGCGACGAAGGCTATGCCCAGGAAGAACTGGTTGCCGAGCTTGGGGCTGCGTTTCTGGCAGCTGATTTGGGCCTTTCACCTGAACCGCGTGATGAGCACGCGTCCTACATTGCGCATTGGTTGCGTGGTTTGCGAAATGACAAGCGGTTCATCTTCCAGGCTGCCGCACATGCGCAGAAAGCTGTTGATTACCTGCACGGGCTTCAACCAAACACGGATGAGGTCGCCGCATAGGCGGCCTCAATTCGAGGTGGTTAGGCATTGTGTGGCGCACAGACTGCAAACACTAGCAGCAATGATGTCCAACGTCGGCATGCGCAACGATGGAGTCACACCAATCTGGGCGCCCTGTCTGGGTGCGCAAGAACCAGCGTCCGTCCGCCAGGAATTCTTCGACAGCATGATCGTCAGTCTGCATCTTCTACCTCTGGCGGTCCATCCCAGACCTGCGCGGTCTCAGAGTCAAAGAAGCTGTAGTGGACGCCATCCCCTCCGAGCTTCTTGTATTTTGCCAGTTCGGCATCCAAAGCCGTGACCTTTTCGTCGTTTGGTTGGAAGACGCCGAAATAGACGTGCTTAGCCTTTGATCCGAAAATTGCATGATAAATATGGGCGTCGTTCGAATCTGCGCTGTGCCCGAACACGAAAACGGCGGCAGTGGTTTCCTGCAATGCGCGATAGCAATGGCGGAGATATTCGACGGAGTTGATCTTGCGCAGTTTCGATGTCGAAGTGCCCTCAGCTACATAAAGAGGAAGCCGCTCGTTTTTTGCAATCTCGTGCGTAATGTTCGCTATGACTCCATCGCCATCGTTCAGAGCTTTGTAGACATCTCCGACTCCGTCTTGAAAAAGGTGTAAACCGCCATGTAGGTTGAAAGTTCGGCAGTATGCACCTTCTTGGAAAGGGCCTTTGAAACGGCCATCGTCTACGTCTTCGCCAAGGCCAAACCCGTCAGTTAGCAGACTTTTTTCCAAATTCACCCAATAGAGCAGTAGGTCATAGTTTAACGTGAAGACTCGGCCTTTGCTAAAGTGCTTCAGAAACGCTGCCGCGCTTTCATACTGGAATTCGAGGTCTTCCCTATGGGCGGGATGTGTCGCGTTGACGGCATTGACGAGGGCCTCCCTTACCTTTTGAGCGTCGGCCTCGAGTTCATTGGCATGAACTTCGTTGCCATAGGCCCGCTCGACAATGGATGCGTCCTCGAGAGCCCTGATAACCGCTTCGAAATCTACTGTGCCAAGTCGTTCAAACAGCCCTTTTACGGGGCTGCCGTCTTCCAGCTGCGCCTCCGTCAGAAGGTTCGCGTAATTGAAATACTGCGCAGAAAAGCCGTTGCCGATCAGAAGAGCCTTATCTTCGCCTTTTGTGGCTTCTATCGCATGTTGAAAGCTGATGATTTCAGGCATGATGTTTAACCAATTTCTTAAACCGTTACGTGCGTTCAGGCATTATTTCATTGTTTTAGATGAACTTGGCTGAGCCCCAGCCGGAAGGCAACGGCCGAATTGAACTGACCGAATTTCCTGTTGAGAGCTTTCGTCTGTGTCAGCCTGATCCCGCCGTGTATGTCGGCATAGGCGAAGGTGAGCTCCATGGCCTGAAGCAGCCGGGACTGGTCCAGCACCGGGTCGTCATCAGCAATGGGCCGAAGCTTGATCGTGCCCCGCCAAATCAGGTTGCGCAGGGACAGGTCATTCCGGCCGTTACCGCTTCATCCAAGTTCAGACGTCATCCATCGTGGACGTATCCAATTCTCTTGCAGTCTGGTGTGATCGTCACGCAGCCCGGCCACCTCGGCTCCCTCTCGTTTTCTTCCTGATGCAATCTCCGTGACCTGGCCCGGCTGCCGGGCGCAGCCTTCAGCCACCCCCTTCAAGCAGAACTTTCCCCTGCCTACTTCGCAGTCATTCCTCGCGCGCCAAAGTTCAGCCTGACAGCCGGTCCGGGCGGTCACGGTCTCCCGTTTGCATCGAAAACGAAGGAGAACCGATATGACCAAGTACTACACCGTCACCACCCCCGACACCGGCAAGGATGGCAAGACCCGCTTCCACAAGGTGGGTGTCGCCTTCCCGCAGAACGAAGGCGCCAAGTCCTTCATGACCATGCAGCTCTTCGCAAACCCGGTGAATGGCGAGCTCGTCCTCTTCGAGCCGAAAGCTGACGCCGACGACAACCAGGTCACCGAATGACCTGCCGGGAAGGGGCCTCGTGCTCCTCCCGCCGACATCACCGACACCTCATACGAAGGACAGACACAATGGAACTTCTGCCGCAACCCATCCTGGACCAACTTGCCGCCAATGGCCGCACCAACCAACAGCGCATCGAAGCTGGCGAGGACACCATCGACCACCATCCTGTGGTCAAGCTTTTCACGCCCGATGGCGGTGCTACCTGGCTCCTGAGCGAAACCGACCCAGAGGATCCCGACATCGCTTTCGGACTCGCCGATCTCGGCCTGGGCCATCCCGAACTGGGCTCCGTTCGGCTCAGCGTCCTGAAGGCACATTGCGGTCGCCTCGGGCTGCCGATCGAGCGGGACCTCCACTTCGAAGCCGATGCGCCGCTCAGCACCTATGCCGAGCGCGCCCGCGAGGTCGGAGGGATCGTCACATGAGCACCAACATCCACCCCGAACACATCAGCGCCTTCGAGGCGCTGACTTCGGGAGAGCACGACAATTTCGCGTTGTTCTCCTGCTTCCTTGACGGCGAACCAGCGGTTGCGATTGTTGCCGTGACGCCGCCGGAAATCGAGGACGGCGAGTACCAGGTCACACCGCTCTTTGTCGGTGTCACGGAAGGCATAGTGCTCACGGATCACGACGGAACCGCCGCCTGACTGACCCCTGAAGTTTGTCATGAAACCTATAAGGTCACCCCATTGCGGGTGGCCTTTTCTATGCCTGTTGCCCCCAGTTTTACACGTGCCTCAGACAGAGCTGGTGGCTTCTTAATGCGCTTCGTTCCCAAGTGAACTAAGGCCAATCCGGTCAGCGAGGATTGGACCTTGAGGGTATTCTGAAACGCTCATTCGACTCCCAGACTCACCCTGTTTCAGCTAAAGACGAATTGACATGAAGGTATGAAATATATAAACCGTAGCAAAGGGAGACATTGGCAGGATATGGCAAATGTATACACATTTTGTCCGAGGGGTCTGAAGTGAAGCGTTCGCGCAAAAACCTGACGATCGAACAGCGCATCGAGATCGCACGGCGCTTCCAGACGGGCGAGGCAGCGCGGGATTTGTCGGCGGAGTTCGGTGTGTCAGTGCGGCACATCTCGCGGCTGGCGAAAGAGGAGATCGGTGAGGGTGTTGCGGTCCGCGACCCTTCTGAGGTTGTCACCTTTCGCGCCTCCCAATCCGATCTTCAGGCCTTCGATGCGGAGTGGCAGGCGCGAGGTTTCGCCAATCGCAGTCAGGCGCTGAAGGCGGTGGTGCGGGCACGCTGCGGATTCATGGATGTGACAGCGGACCGGATCGATGGGTTTGTCGGAGCCTGGCGTCAATCGCGCGATCTGACCGATGCAGGAATGGCTCTCGCCAAGGAGGTGCGGCGGGGGCGGCTGGTGCTCACGGACGAGGATCGGGCGCTGGTTTCCGAGCTTGTCGAGTTGGCACAGAAGATGACCCGCGAGCTTGGCGCGATGAAGGATCTGGCACAGGTGCAGCGCGGGGCCGGGCTGCCGAATCTTGTCGAGTCAGGCGTGGCAGGTAGTGGTGGGGAGGTCGTAGCCAATGGCTGATCCGCTCTCCCTTTACACGTCGGTCATGGGGCGTCTCTGGGAAGACGAGCGCATCCGGGGCAAGGCCCAGGCGCGGATCGACGCGCGGCTGGCAGGGCGTCGGCAGGGCCGCAGCTACGCGCGTGTCGGACGGCTTTCGGTGCGCAACATCGCCAAGGCGGCATCGGGTCAGAGCCGGGCGGCAGTGTTCAAGCGGATCAGGGCAGGGGGGTGCAAAACGCGCGCCTCGCTCGGCAACCAGCTCTCCTACATCAACGACAAGGCGGTCTTTACCTATTCGACCATGACCAACCCGCTGGACAATGCAGCGGTTCTGACGGGCGAGCAGAAGGACGAAATCATCGAGGGCTGGTCTGAGACCTGGCGCGGCACCACCAAGCTTGGCTTCACCTCGCATATGCTTCTGTCCTTCCCGACAGATGTCGGCACCGAGAAAGTCCGTGACATCGCGCTCGACTGGGCGGAGCATTTCTTCGAGAGCGGCGAATATGGCGACCAGTGGGATTACGTGTTGGCGGTCCATGACGACCGCGCACACCGCCACGCCCATATCGTTCTGAACAATCGCGGCCGAGAGCAGGGGACCTGGTTCTCCTGCTGGGCTGAGGGGGTAATGTCGCCCCAGCTCATGCGCGAGAAGCAGGCGGAGATCGCAGAGGGCTATGGCGTGATGCTGGACGCCACCACCCGGCTCGAGCGCGGCATCTTCGCCAAGGCCCCTGGCATCGAAGAAATCTACCGGGCCAAGGAAGAGGCGCGCCTGCCGCGCGAGATCGCAATGACGCCGGAGGAGTCCGCCATCGCCCAGGCTCAGGTTGTGGGCTTTGCCAAGGACTATGCCAAGCTCGCCGATCTTCTGGATCGTATGGATCAGCGTCACCTTGCCCGCGCCGTGCGGGCTATGGCCAAGGGGCTTGGCACCAATACCGTTCACCAGTTCACCGCAGGAGAGATTGATATGAAGGATATCCAGACCGTCGGGGATGCGATCGAGTATTCCGAACGCACCATCGAGGCCCTGCGGCTCAAGGCCGAGGAACTGGACGGTGAGGCACGTGCCAGCTTCGAGGTGAAAGCGGCACCGATCATCCGCGACCTGTCACAGATGGTGCCGGACCCCGATCTGCGGTCGAGGTTCGGCCGTGACCTGGCCGAGCCCTATCCGCCGGGGGCAGGAGATGCGCGCCTGATCGAAGCACTGCAATCCGGGCGGGATGAAGCTCTGGAGGGCATCCTGTCAGATGCGCGGGATGCGGGGATCGACGGTGATGATCTCACCGCCCGCATCGTCTCAGGCGGCACCACGAATTACGGGCTGGCCCAAGATTGGGTCGAGCGGGACATGGGCGCCGTGCTGGCGAAGGACGGCCTTACGGTTGAAACCGCCAATGATAACCAACTCGATGCGGCGCTCGGACAGGTTGATGGCGTGATGGACCGCCTCATGGAGAGGGCACGGGGACTGGGTGTACCGATCGGGGCGGGGCTCAATGCTGAGGATGGGCATGACCTCTCTCTCGTGGACGATGCCGACAGAGGACCGAATGCTTACCTGCAGGAATTGGCGGATATGCTGAAAGAAGGCACACTCACCGAGGAGCAGGAAGAGGTGGTCGAGCGGACTTTGCAGGCAGAGCTCTTCAAGGAGTTGGGAGAGGAAGGCTTGGCCGAGCTGCGGCGCGGCAACTACACGGTGCTAGAAGAGGCGCTGCCCGGCAAGATCGACCAGATCACGGTTACGCAGGAGTTCCTCGAGATGACCCACGAGGAAACCGGCGATCAGGTCTTCACTGACCGTGCTGCCGCCCTGCAGAAGGACAAGGTGACGGAGGTGGCCCGGCAGATGGAAGCCGAGCAGGCCAAATCCCGTGATCACAGTCAACATATGGGCCGCGATCTCGACGACGAAATGTCCTTCTGATCGGAGCACTACCCATGAAACCCATCCCTCTCTGGGCCGCGGTGCCCTTCGGTCTGATCTGTGGCACGTTGCTGGGCACCATTGTTGCCAGCATCTACCTGGCGCTGGCGCTACGCACTGGTTTTGGCCAGTTCGACATGTTTGCCGTCTGGCGTGCCGGTGCAGGATTGCGCCTCGCGCATCCAGACGCCTTCAAGGTGGCGTTTGGGGCTGTCGGGTTCGGGGCACTCGGTCTTGGCGTTCTCGCCGCCGCCTGGACCTGGAAACGGGAACAGGACGACTATGGCTCGGCTCATTGGCAGACCAAGGCGGAGCTTCGAAAGAACGGTATGCTGCAAGGTCCCGGTACAGGTTTTGTCTGTGGCAAACTCGGCAAGCCGAAATCCAAATCCGAGTTCATCTCCTCCACCGAAATCCCGCATGTGATGATGGTGGCGCCGACCCGGGCCGGTAAGGGCGTGGGATTCGTGATCCCGAACCTGCTGTCTTTCGCGGGCTCGGTCGTGGTGCTCGACGTGAAAGGCGAGAACTTCGACAAGACCTCACGGTTGAGGGCGCTCAATGGCGACGAGGTGTTTCGGTTCAACCCGTTTGACTGGGCCAACAGCACCCATCGCTACAACCCGCTGGCCCGCATTGCAGCCTATCCCAATTTTGCGCAGCAGTTCACGGAAGTGTCTATCCTGGCCGATCTCTTCCTCGACAAAGACAACAAGACCCTCGATACCTTCTCCGAGGCCGGTAAGTCGATCTTTGTGGCCGCCTGTCTGCTGGCAATCCAGCGCGGCACGCCCACCTTGGGCGAGGTGAACAAGATCGTCTCGGCAGGGGACTACAAGAACGCCCAGTACAGCGCCTATGCCGAAGAGGCGAAGGAAGAGGTGGTGCGCGAGCTCTGGACCAACGCGGCCAGCGCCTCGTCCCGGCTTTTGACCTCGAACATCCAGGCCCTGATGACGGCAGGTCTCAAGCAGTGGGACAACCCGGCGGTGCGCTCTGCGACCGAGGCGAGTGACTTCGACTTTGGCCAGTTCCGGCGCAAACCGCATTCGCTCTACATCGTGGTCTCCGAGGATCACATCGCAACACTGGCGCCGCTTCTGCGGCTCATGTTCGCCGACCTCATCGCCAGCCTGCGTTTGAACGAGCCGGGTACCGACGAGCCCTGGCCGGTCATGATGATGATCGATGAATTCCAGCAGATGGGGGCGATGCCTTATCTGGAGCGGGCGATCCATTCTCTGGCAAGCTATGGCGGGCGTGTGGCGATGATTGCACAGTCCCTGGCGGCGCTGGACCGCATCTATGGCTCTGAGGGCCGTGAGAGTCTGGAAAACGGGGCAGGGCTCAAGCTCTACATCACGCCGCGGGATCAGCGGACTGTGCGAGAAGTATCGGCGGCGGTTGGCAGCACAACCCGCGAGGCCGTCACGCGCATGTATGGGCGTAATAAAGGGATCCTCGGGGCGACGTCGACCAGCGCGCGGCTGGAAGAACGACCGCTGCTCTCGGAAACGGAGGCGCGGCTTTTGGATCCGGATGAAGTTATCATCCTTGCCTCGCCGCAGCACCCGATCAAGGCGCAGCGGATCAAGTATTATGATGATCCGATGTTCAAAGGGATGGTCGAGCAGCAGGAGGGCAGGGGCTACCCTTATCCCCCGAGTGTGGAAGGGGTGGGGCCTTGGGCCGATGGTGGCGATGACGGCGACGTTGATGAAGAACAGGAAGCAGCCAGCACTCTGAGGTCGCGGCGGCGACAGGCGCGCGCGATGCGGGCGGTGGCTGCGAAATCCAATGCCGATGATTTGCAGCCGGAGGATATGGACCGTGACGACGGGGTGCCGCCGGAGTGGGAGCAAGTGTTGGATCGGCAGGAGAGTTTCATTGAGGATTTGTTGGGGGAATAGCTGTTTCACCCCAATACCAACAGTTCGGCAATTCCACGATTCCCCTCGACCCGCCCCAACTGCACAATCACATCGATCGATTTTCGAATATAGGTCTGCACTTCTGCAAAGGTCAGCGGTGTTCCAGCCTGCAACACCATGATCGCCAGCCGATCAATGGCGAGCTCTGCTGTTTCGGCATGAATCGTCGAGACGGACCCGCCATGCCCGGTGTTGATCGCCTCGAGATAGGTGAGCGCTTCAGACCCTCGTAATTCGCCGACCACGATCCGATCAGGTCGCATCCTGAGCGAAGCTTGTAATAATGCCCCAGCTGAGCGCGGGCTGTCCTTGGCCCGATCCGCAAGCAGGCAGACTGAATTTGGCTGACGCGGAAACAGCTCGAACGCATCCTCAATTGTGATGAGCCGTTCACTGTCGGGAACATATGTCAGGAGATGGCGGGCAAAGGTGGTCTTACCTGTCGAAGTTCCGCCACTCACAAGGATATTCAGGCGGTTTTCAACAAGCTGCTGCAGTGCTCCGGTCAGATCGGTTTCTGCCTGTTTCGAAATTGCTTTTAGCTTCTCCGCCCGAATATCGGTCAAGGAAACTGCTTTGCCCTGAAGGTAGGTGGGCTCATAGCTGCGAATGTTGGTTTGCCCAAACAGCCGGATGGTGATCGCGGCCCCTTGCTCCACGGCGGGCGAAACCACAACTTGTACACGCAGTGGTCGCCCCCGGAACTCGACTTTCCCGGACACCAGCGGGTTCTTTTCGGAGACTTTAGCCTTTGCGTCGCCAACCATGGTGGTGCCGAGGTTGATTGCATCAGCCGGGTTCACGGCCGTGTCACCACATTCCATCGCAATGGAGCCACGTCGCTCGACCCACACCCGACCGTCCGGATTGATGGCCAGCTCGATAACTTCTTCATCGGCTAACCAGTGTTCGAAGGGCGCAAGATAGCGTTCGAGATAAGAGGAAGGGAGAGCTTCTATATTCAATGAATAACAACATCCCTGTCTACGAGTACGGTCACACCCGCACCCTGATCCACATAGATTGTCGGCGACATCGAGACCTGATCGGCGATGACGGAACTGGTGGCGTCAGACAGGTCCGAGCCAATGTCTGCCAGAACATCGGATGCGGTTTCATCGCTGACCCGATCTGCGGCTACGGAGGGGGCAGCCCCGATGATCGAGATCAGCGCGGCGCCACCGAAGCGTTCAAGGAATTTGGTGTCGACGAGGCCGGTCATGCCGGAGCGGCCAAGCCGATCAGCGCCGACAGAGGCGATATTGATTGAGGTTCCGTCGGGTGTGAGGAGACGGGTCCAGAGGATCAGAATTCGCTTCTGGCCGACTTCGATGCCAGAGCGGTATTGTCCGAAGAGACGCGACCCACGTGGGATCAGGATCCGGTCTCCGGAAAAGGCCGGAACAGGTTCTGAGACGACTGCCACCACATTGCCTGGCAGGTCACTATTGATAGCGGTTTGCAGCGCGGCCTGGATCACGGAGCCTTGCGCGAGGGTCCGATCCGGGATTTCCATACGCGCGGCCTCTTCGATCTCAAGAGGGCGTGCGGCGGTCTGCAAGTAGGCCTCGTTTTCATTCAGGGGCGCACTTGCGTCCGCCGTGCTGGAAACCGCTGCACCAGAAGCTGCGGAACTCCCCTGACCATCCGAATACACGACTGCGGGCGATCGTATCTGAGCCGTGAGCAACTCCGCGGCCGCGCGTTCGGCTTCACGGCGGCGCTGTTCCTCTTCTTGCCGTCGTCGTTCTTCCAACAACCGTTGATCAGCGATCAGAGCATCCTGCAGAAGCTCGGTTTCCAGTGCCTCTCGTTGTGCGCGCTCGGCATCAAGCAGGCTTTGCAGTCCAGAAAGCTTTGTATCGCTTTCGCGCTCGAGAGCTGTCAATTCACGCTCCCGTTCCGCGATCTGTTCCTCCAGTGCCTTGGTCTGGGCATCAAAGGCCTCGCGTAAATCCCCAACGGCGGCCTGGATTTCCGCGTTGCGGGCTGATTGACTGGCCGCCAATGCCTCACGCAGTTGGGCCAGTTCGTTCAGGACCTCCTGGCTCGTTTCCGGGGCAGGGGCCGCAGGCACGTCGAGGGCTTCTTCCACTGCAATCAACGCGTCATTGACGCGTTGGTCGGTTTCATCTGGCGGGAACTCCAAGCGCCCTGATCCGGGTCGCCCGTCCTGGAACGGTGTCACTTCGGAGGTTTCGAGCGGGGCAGGGCCGTCCTGTGCTGCGGTGGCCAGCCAATAGGCCACACCAGCACCACCAAGTCCGAGCGCAATGGCCAATGCCCCTACGCCGAGACCACCGGATCGGGGTTTCGTTTTGCCATCCTTGAACGTGTTGAGGCGTTTTTGCAGATCAGGATCGTCAGCCATGATCAATTGCTCACGTAGATGGCGGCGGAATCCCGCGCGATGCAGAGCGCTTCGTCACCAATCCGCAGGGTCCAGTAGTCGTTCACGCCGAGCACGCGGACGGTGTTGCCATCCTGTGTCCAGTTGACGGTACGCTCGCGGCCTTGGTCGTCCGCTTTGAAGATGGCTGGCTGTCGGGTGTTTTCCGGGAAGGTGAAATAGGTGTAGCGCCCATCGTCGTAGACCAATGCCGGTCGAAAATCACTCTCGCCCGAGACAAGATAGGCATAGTTGCGTGGCGCCTCAAAACCTTTTGCTAAACTGGGACGCGAACGGCGAGCCTCTTCGGGGTATTTGAACCGCACCTCGAAAAACATGCCCGTCCGGTTCGGGATCGATCCCTCGCGCAGATGGAAGGAATAGCTGCGCCGGTTTGTGATCACCGTCATATTCGTCGAAGCCTTGGCCACATGCGGTTTGATGGTCAGCACATTGCCAAGCTCGGGGATCGGATCGACCTGGAAACTTTCCGTGTCGCCGACAATGACCGCTTCGAACCGTTCTCCGCGCCCGAAATGAATCGTGGTTGAGTGGCGCAGATCGGTTTCGATCCGGAACACCTGGTTTTCACTGTAGGTAGCGTAACGGATACGGATATCGAGCGGTCCACCTTGGGGCGTGGCCTCGGCGAGGGCGGTGACTGGCAAGGCGATTGCCAATAGAAGCGGGGGCAGCAAATTCATGATGATCAATTCTCGAGGGTTTCAGCATCGACGCGGTAGGAGGTGACGACAAAGCCAAGGGGATTGGCCCAGACATCCTGCAGACGCTGGCGGGTTTCCGGGCGGAACTCGTAAGCCAGCGTGGCGACGTAAGGTCGGGTTACAGTGCGGGTGTCGCGCTCGCGCCGAAGCGTGCGGGTGAAACGGACCTGTGCAACGCCCGGCTCGATCTGGTTTACCGAACGAATGACCACGTCGATCTTGGCTTCACGACCGTAGACTGTGATCGGGTAATCCTCGTTGGTGGAAGACCAGAGATCGCGTAGAGTGCGCGCTGCGTCACTGTCAGAGCGATCAAGCACCGAGTTGATACGCTGTTCGCCATCAGTGAGGTCATAGGTTTCCCTGTCATCGACGTAAGCGACCAGATTGGCCTGGATGATGGCGTCGCTTTCATCGAGGGTGAGGGCGGCGACCTGCGAGACGCGGTCCATCTCGCCGGTTTCCTTGTCGACCACCACGACGAAGGTCTCGACCGACTTCAGCGGGAAGAGGGAGACCGCTCCCAGAAATCCTGCCAGCCCGACGATCACGCCTGCTGCAGCGATGAAATACGCAAACCGTTCTCGTCGTCGTGGTCCAAAGATGAAATCCGCCTCGAAGGCGTCGCGTGCTTTGCTCATGGATCAGGTGGCCTCGTTGGAATTGCGGAAAGACTTGGCGCGCGCCAGCATCGAACCGGGGGTTTGCCGGATGACCTGGCCGGTTTTGACGAGGCCGTCGCTGGTAGCGTGGCGCAACTCATGGGGCGTTTTACCCGTGGCCATGCGGGCGGCCCCACCGGTTCCATATTCACCAGCGTTCACGACGCCTTGCCGTGCCAGACCGGTAAGGCCGATGGCATTCGAGGCGATGCCGACCACACCGGTCAGGTTTGAGGCGATGTAGGGCACCGAGGCCATAATGCCCGCGCTCAGAATCAGGATGACGAGGAAGGGCAGGATCAGGCTGATCGTGGCGACATTGTCAGGGTCGGCAGAAGAGGCCCCGATGCTTTCGGCAATCGCGACGATGATCCCAGCCGCGCCCGCCGCCGCCACGGGCATGAGCGCGTAACCGATGGTGGCGCGGGACCAGGCTTCGAAAAGTGACTGGGTGGGTTTAAACAGAGACGCCAGGATCATGAACGGCGCGATGACGATCATCAGCGTGAAGACGATCTTGGCGAAGGCAATGATCCCGGCGGTGACGGCGGCGAAGATGGCAGAAAGCACGAAGAAGATTGCGCCAAGCACTGCACCGAAGACCCAGCCCGCATTGTCTCCGATCGCGTCGCCATAGGCGGTGATGCGGTTCACCATGGAATCGAGGCTTTCGTAAACACCCGCCTCGTCACCGGAGGCCGTGAGCGACAGAATGCGCGCGCCAATTGCGTCCGGTACATCGGTGACGATGCCATAGATGACGGAAAAATTGTCCCAACTCTGGGCGAACATCCCGACCAGGGCCAGTTTGATGCCGAAGGCGAAAGCGCTTCCGAATGTCATCGGTCGAAGTTGCATGACCACATTGATGCCGAGCAGGATCAGTAGCACACCGGATCCCACGGATATCACATCACCAACTTGACCCGCAGCTTGGATAAACCCTGCTTCGGCGACGGTATCGATGGCAGTGTCGACCTCACCCAATATGTCGCGAATGATTCCCATTACTCGGTGCAGGCCTCTTTCAGCGTGGTTTCAGCTGCATCGGCTTGCCTGCGGAGCGCGATGACATCGAAAGGGAGTTTCGGGTTGTCAGACGTTTGAAACCGGTCGATCGCGAGAACCGCATCTTCCCAATCAACCAAGTCAAATTGGCAGCCACAGAATTGCGCCTTAATTGCGTGTTCGACGGCGATGATCCGCAAGATCTCCCGGTACCCGTTCCGGATATAGGCGAAGGAATGCAGGTCGCGGGGCAGGCGTGGCGCGTCACACGCCTGAGCTGACTCTTGGGGCTGTGCCATGGAATCAAACCCATCTGAGGTTTGCGCGGCGAGAGGCGTCGTGAAGGCCAAAAGGCATCCAATGGCGGCTGCCGCGCTTAGACTGATGTGGACGTTCCACCCGCTAACGGCGCACCGTTTCATTCGGGGACCTCCATGGAGCGGAATTTGCGCTCGGCGGCGAGGGTGGCGGCATCAACAACGCCGAGCTGGCCCGCGCTCACGCCCTGTGCCGCTTCCAGACGCCATATCTGGGTCATGATGATCCCGAGCTCCGCCGTGACACGGGTGTTGAGATCAACGGCGGCCCGAAGCCCGTCCTGATCGTCAATGAGACCGACCATGGTTTCGATACGTTCCAGGCTGGCGCCGGCTTCTTCATGGCTTTCCTGGGCGGCAACCGACAGCATGGCGCTGGCCCCAGCGGATGTGGCGAGGCGCGTGTCTGCGGGCTCGGATGATGATGACAGGGTGGCGAGGCTTTCCGACGTCAGGCCTGAGCCGCGCAGAACCGATTCAACCTGTCCTGAGAGATCGGCACCATCGACAAAGCCGGACAGGAAATCGCCTTCCGCCAGCGATTGCAGCGTGGTCAAGGGGGCGACAAGCTTGCCCTTGAGGCGCTCGAATTCCTCGATGGTGGCAAACAGTTCTCCGACTCCGGAGCCCTCGATCAGAGATCGGAGCTGGGCCTCGAGATTCAGAAGCTGGGAGAGTTGGGTTTCCAGCTCCTGGCGCATGGTGGCGAGTTGTTCGAGCTGGACATTCAGGTCCTCGGCCATGTGTTCGATCTGCAGGACCAGTTGGCGAAGCTGCTGGCCGTCGAAGGTCGGCACGCCTTGGGCGAGGGCCGGGATGACGAAAGCAGGGGATGTGGAGAGCGCAACCGCTGCGCTCGCACCAAGTAGAAAGCGTTTCATTCAGATACCTCCATGGCCATGAATTTGCGCTCCTCCAACCGGTCCACCATCAGATGCTGGGCATGCGCTGCCTCGCGGGTCTGGTTCGCGGCCATCAGGCGCGTCCGGAGTGAGAGGATGCGGGCGATCTCCGCCCGCGCGTAGGTGTTGAGTTCCATCGCCGCTTTGACGTTGGGCTGCGCATCGATCTGGCGAATGATGGCAGCGAGGCGGTTGACGACCTGTTCGGTCGTCGCGTGCGCATCTGCCGCGTAGTAAAGGCTCGCATCCGAGATGTTGGAATACTCGGCCAGCGCCATGTCGGCCGGCGTGAGGGTGCCAAGCGCGTCGGTCCCACCAATCACGGCAAGGTACTCATTGTAGAATTTCGAGATGTTGCGGACGTAGCCCTGGGTTTCCTTGAAGGGTGGCACGCCACCATATTCGATGACGCGTCCCGGGCCAGCATTGTAGGCGGCCAACGCATTCGGAATTGTGCCAAAGCGGTTGAGCTGGGTTGTGATATAGCGCGCACCACCGCGCAGATTGTCCATGACGTCATAGCGATCGACGCCCATATCGGCGGCGGTGCCGGGCATGAGCTGGGTAAGCCCATAGGCGCCGACCGGGCTTTCGGCGGCCACACTGAACCGACTCTCCTGCTTGATCAGTGCCTGGAAAAGGCAGCGCCATTGGGTGGGTGACAGCCCCGCCCGGGCCACACCCGGCGCGCTGACGAATTCACCTGCGACGCGCACGATCATCATCTCGATCGTCTCACGCCCCTCTCCGAAAAGGCGGGCGTCCATCGGGTGATTGCTGAACGCAGGATAGATGCTTGAGGCCGGAAAGCTGCCGCCGGTTTCAAGACTGGCCACATCAAACCCGGAACCCGTCATGGTGGCTGTCATCTCTTCAAGCAAGCGCAACTGCTCGGCCTGAACCTCGGCCAGTTGGTCCTGGGTGGATGCCGTTTCGCGTTGGATCGACATGTCCTCGCCAAGACTGCCCAGGATCGTCACAAGTCGGCCAATCCCGGAATTGTCTTGGGTCGGAACGCCCTGTGCGAAACCAATCGAGGGAGTGCAGCTCAGTCCCACGCATATGAGGAGTGCGCGATGCATCAGATGCCGTTCACCGGCTCAAATATACAGTCCTTGGGTTGGTCCGGTGACGTCGTCGAAAGGGAAAGTGCGAGCGGCGGCGTCGCATTGCGGGAAACAACCGGCTCGCCAGTCTTCCCGAAACACGGTGAGGTTTTCTCGGTGTAGCGCTCGCAAGCTGCCACGCTGAGAAGGCCCATCATTAACAAAGTTACTCGCATTTTGATCTCCAGAAATCAGAGGTATTGCGCCAATCGGACCCGACATGTGCCTCACCGGTGCGCCCGCCGCCGAGGATTGGGAGCAGATCCCCAAGAGCCGACAGATCGGTATCGACAAAGAGGCTGTCGCCCGCCGATCTGACCAGCGCGATCCGTTGGCCAGCGGTCGGTTGAGTGAGCAGGGCGGCCTCCTTTTCCGAGACACGCAGGAAGTCGTAATCGGCCGGTGTGGCGCGATCGTTGGGGAAGAGGATCTGGGTCGGGACGGTTTCGACAATGGTTTTTCCGACCCGGGCGTCACGCAGTTGGCTGGGGTATTGCGTCATCATGATCACAACGCAGTTCATCTTCCTGAGCGTCACCAGCCAATTTTCCAGCCGTGCCCCGAAATAGGCGTCATCCAGCAGCTTCCATGCTTCATCGAGGACAATGATGGTGGGGCGGCGGTCTTCGACGACCCGTTCGATCTGGCGGAAGATATATGAGAGCACCGCCATGCGTTCGGTGGCCATGTCGAGAATCTCGGTCATGTCGAACCCGACAATGTCACCATCCAGCGCCAGAGCGGGTTCATCCTCGTTTCCAGTATTACCGTCGGCAAAGACCCAGCCATAACGCCCACCCGGACCCCATTCACCCACGCGGGATTGCAACTCGCCACCATCGTCGAGGGACCGAAAGAGCGTCTCGAAGCTCACGAAAGATTGCAGAGAAGCCCCGGCCTCCGCGTTCTGGCGCACCGCGCTCTGGATGTGGCGGGATTGTTCCCCCGAAAGGGGGCCGTGCGCGGAAAGAAGCGTGCCGAGCCAGTCAGAGAGCCAGGCCTGTCCACGTTCGTCGGTCTCGGTTTTTAAGGGATTCAAGCCCGTCGGCACGCCAGCCCGGACCTCGTGGTATTTTCCACCAAGAGCTCGCACCGCCATTTCCAGCCCATGATCCTTGTCAAAGAAGAAGAGCCGGGTGCCGAGGCGTTGAGATTGTGCTGCCAGAAAAGCGGTGGTCAGGGTTTTACCGGAGCCAGTGCGGCCCAGAACCAGCGTATGGCCGACTGTCGGTTCTTTCGTGATTTTACCTGCCTCGTGGAAATTGAACCTGTAGCCAGAGATGCCAACGCTGGGCAGCACGGTAACGGGCTCGCCCCAGGGGCTGTCTTTGCCATCACGTCCTTCAACCGAGCCATGCAGGGCGGCAAAATCCGCGAAGTTGACCGAAGAGATCGGTGTGCGCCGTGCCCGGTAGCCGAAGTTGCCCGGGTGCTGTGCAAAATAGGTGGCTTTGAGCGCCATGTTCTCGCGCACGATCACGGCCATGATCTCCTGGCCTGCGCGTTTGATCTGGGCGGCTGCGCGCTCGAGCATGTCGCGGCTCTCAGCATAGACCGCGACCGACAGGTGATGATTGCCGAACGCTATGCGCCCGGCTTCCTGGTCATCGGCGGCGATGGCGAGCTGTTCCCGTAATGAGACGGCGGCGTCGTCGGAGGCATGCATCTGGCGGATGATCCGCTGGATGCGTTCGGCCATGATATTGGTCGGGATCGGCGTAAAAGAATTCGTCAGCACGATGTCGAGTGGAAGGTCCAGACCGTCGAGCAGGGTGACATCGGTGAGCGCCGGATAAGACTTGATGCTAAACAACGCGCCATAGCGGGTCTCGCCCGTAACGCCATCGGTTACCTGAACTGTATCGCCCTGAAACGTTGTGCGGACATTCGAAAGGGAATGCGAAAGGGGCAAGGCGGCTTGCCCGAAGGCGATGGGGGCAAAGCTGCCGGAGTTGAGCGTGTTCAGAAATCCGAGCCATTCTCCGCCCTGCGACGTCATACGCACCGGTTTTGCCGCCGAGAGCGCGACCTCGAAAAACCCGACAACCTCGTTGAGCTCCTGCTTCCGCGCCGCGCGATCCTTGATCCAACCATTGCGGGCGAGGCCACGCAGGAGGGGCAGGCGCGAGGTCAGCTCGGGGCGGCGCAGGATGGTGAGGTAGAGTTGTTTCTTCTTGGGTTGAAGACCTGTGACATGGTGTTGCCAGCGCCGATCGATCTCGGCCGCAAAGCTGTCGCCGTCTATGGGTTGCAATGCCAGATCCTGCGGAACGGAAATCCGGTGCACGTAGAAGCCGAAGAGATCGCCGGTTTGGGCGACTATAGCGGCAACGGCCCGGCGCAAGGCATCGAGTTCCGCATCGGGTGTGGTCATGGGATTGAGACCATCGAGGCGCAGGGTCGCCATCAGATCACCGTCGCGTGTGATCAGCACGTCATCTGCAACGCGCGAGAAACACGGCAAGTGTTCCGCCAGGAAGCTCTCCCGCGAAAAACTCTCGCCGTCAGCCGCCTGCAGGGCAGGGGAGACAGAGGTCGATCCATCAGGCGCCAAAGCTGTCACCCCCATGCAATGCGCGGTTTTTCGTCGAGCGCACCGTTCCATAGGAAACCCGCAGAACCTCGAAGAAATGGGGCTCCTTATCGGCCACGAACCAGAGGACTGGGTAGCCGATGATCCCGATCAGGAAGAACACCAGCGACTTGGTCCAGATGAAGGGCAGAACGACCCCCATGGCCAGCACCATGAGGTAGCCGACGGGGAGGCCGAGATATTTCGGCGGGCGTGCGAGGCCTAGGAAAAGGGGGGATCGTTCTACCACTGCTCTATCCGCGCCTTAGGTAAAGCCGTCGACGATGGTGCCGGCCGAGAAGATCAACACGATGCCGATGATCACCGACGCGAACCACCCCCAGTTCAGACGTCCCATCATGCACATGAAGCCAGTGCCGATGACAGCGAGCGTCGCAACAGCGATGCCGATCGGCCCTGTTAGTGCTGCCTCGACTGTTTCCAGCATGGTCTGGATTGGAGAGAGGTCTTGCGCGAAGGCAGGGTTCGACAGAAACGCCAGGGTTGTGGCGGCAGACAATAGATGTCGGAGACGAGGCTTTTTCATTTGGAATTCCTTTAAAGAGATCAGTTCAAGTCGATAACGACCGAGGTCCGCGTTTTTCCTCGAGTGGAAACGCGGATGACGGGCTGCTCTGCGGGTTGCCCGGAAAGACGTGCGCGGATGCGATGAATGCGTGCAATGTAATTCCGCGTCTCTTTGAACGGCGGGATGCCGCCATGTTCTCGGACACGGTGTGGACCGGCATTATAGGCGGCTAGCGCCAGGTCGATGTCACGGAATTCCGAAAGCTGAGCGAGCAGATAGCGGGCAGCCCCTTCGAGGTTCTGACCAGAATCACTTCTGTCGATCCCTAGGCTTCGCGCCGTCGCAGGCATCAACTGACCAAGCCCATAGGCACCTTTTGGGCTGACGGCTGTCGGGTTGTAGGCGCTCTCAGCCTCGACAAGGGCTTGGAACAGGATATGCCATTCAGCTGGTGACAGGCCAACGGAATGCAGGCTGCGGTTTTGCGTATGCCGTTCGGAGGTCGCACGGATGGCAGTGAGGATCGAGTGGCGACCTTTAAGAACGGAGCCGTCTACACGCGCGACAGCAGGCTCTGCGGTCTCTCGTCCGTGATAATTCCAGCCGGAAGTTCTGACGCTGCCGTCAGATCCGATCACCATCAGGTCCGCCATCGCCGTCCTCGGCGTTGCGGATATCGAGATCAATGCTGACAGGGTGGCCATCGCCAAAATTGACGTGGTGATTGACGAGCCCCGGCCAAAGCGCGAACTCGCGCACCTTGGGCCCGTGCTTCTGCACCTTTGCCGCGACCAGGATGAGTTCCTCATCCCCGACCGTGTAGATGCAATGGTAAAGCGGCTTGCCGTCACCTGTGCCTCTCACGAGTTCGTACCGACATGTGAACTCAACGCCTCTGGCGATCAGATCCTTCACTCCATCGAGCGTGATCAGGCTTAGATGTCTTGCTATCGGCATGGTCTCTCCCTTCGAGAGACCTTCATACATCATGCAAATGACACGAAAACCGCAGATAGAGTCAATATATATAAAACGTAGAAAATAGAAAAAAGATAGATTCCCGCTGAATACCTGCTAAGTAAATGATAGATTGCACAAATTATTGGAGAACCTTATGCACCGGTTACTGATGGGCTTGATCATTGTGCTTGGTTTTGGAGCGTTTGGCACAAAACCTGCGCGTGCTTACGACATGGATTGTGCAATCATGCTGTGTATGGCCGGTGGGTTTCCATCGAGCGCGGTGTGCGCCGCCGCCTATGCGGAAATGATTCGACGCATAACCCCCTGGCCGGTGAGGCCACCCTTCGGGATCTGCACCTTCGCTGCCGTGCCAGTAGAGCTTGGAGGACCGGGCGGGGAAGGGGAGTTGGACATATCCATCCCGGAATACGCATGGCTGAGAAAAACGCGGGTTCTCTGGTTTTACGGAAGGTCCTATGAGCCACGAGACGATCCTCGCCAGTGGGATTGGTATGTACGCTCCTGCGATCATGAGAACCGGAACTGTCGATATCATGTCCGCGTCTACGGATCACATTCGCCTTGGCCCGCGAACTTTGTCAGCGAAAATGGCCAGTCAATATCGTTTCCCGGCGGTGGAGGTCGCTTCAACTTCTTCCACCGAGCTGTGATGGTCGAATTCGGCGACTACGAAGGCAACATGGATCACTCGGAGTGGTATCGATATTAGGTCTCTTTTGCCGGTCTTGTAGTCCTGTCAAGCTGGCGGATTTCGATTTGGTCCTCGTCCACAGCTTCGGGATCGACAAACCACATCTTGCTTGTCTTGCCGGTATTCCACTGGAATTCGCGCCAGACCAGTTTTGACCCGGACGAAGTTTGCAAGAAGCCTTCGGCTATAGGTTGTGCAGCGAGGCGAGGAGGGGGCATTGGGGAAAACTCCCGTGAATGAATTAATGAACTATCTGAAGGTTGGATCGAACGCTATTGACAGGATCAGCGTCGCGGGGCGACCAGCGCTGATGGGTCGACAGAGAGAGCTGCAGCAATCTTTTCCAACATGTCCAAAGATGCCGCGTATTTGGCGTTTTCGAGCTTGCCCATGTAGCCTCGATTCACACCCGCGCGCAGGGCGAGTTCTTCTTGGCTCAGCCCACGCGCGCGGCGTAAATCCTGGATGTTGAGGGCAACTCGGTCGCGTAGCTTCATGCCCAGAAAACGGACATGAAGAGCAGTATTTAACCACGCGATATACTATACATTCTGGAGCGAAGGCAACTTTGATAAGAAATGCAAATTGGTGTTTGAATCGCTCTGTCAGTCCAATGTCTCCAAAAAAGCGGGTCGGCACAACATTTCGGCTGGCCGACCCAGTCAGGGAGGATTCACAGTTTCTCGGTGAGTTCCGGTACAGCCTGGAACAGGTCGGCGACCAAACCGAAATCGGCAACCTGGAAGATCGGAGCCTCTTCGTCTTTGTTGATCGCAACGATGACCTTCGAGTCCTTCATGCCAGCCAAGTGCTGGATGGCACCCGAGATGCCCACGGCGATATACAGTTCCGGGGCAACAACCTTGCCGGTCTGACCAACTTGCAGGTCGTTCGGGGCATAGCCCGAGTCAACAGCTGCGCGCGACGCACCAACGGCGGCGCCCAGCTTGTCGGCCAGTTTCTCGATCAGGGCGAAGTCCTCTTCCGAGCCAACGCCACGGCCACCCGACACAACAACGCCAGCCGAGGTCAGCTCGGGGCGGTCGCTTTCGGCAACCTTGTCTTCAACCCAGCTCGACAGGCCGGGATCGGCGGCTGCCGACACGGTTTCGACCGAGGCAGAGCCACCTTCGCCAGCGGCGTCGAAGGTCGAGGTGCGGAAGGTGATGACCTTTTTCGCATCCGACGAACGCACAACCTGGTTGGCGTTGCCGGCGTAGATCGGGCGTTCGAAGGTGTTGCCGTCAACCACTGCGGTCGCGTCCGAGATCACCATCACGTCCAGCAGGGCTGCGACGCGCGGCATCACGTTTTTCGCGTCGGTGGTGGCCGGAGCGACGATGTGCTCGAAGCCATCGGCCAGCGACACGATCAGCGCTGCGGTCGATTCCGCCAGACGGTGGCCCAAGGACGCGTCTTCGGCGACCAGAACTTTGGCGACGCCGTCGATTTTCGCGGCGGCTTCGCCAGCGGCTGCGGCGGAACCGCCTGCGGCCAGAACGGTCACGTCACCCAGCGCCTTGGCGGCGGTGACAGCCTTGGCGGTGGCGTCCAGCGCCAGTTCGCCGTTGGTAACTTCTGCGAGAAGAAGAACAGCCATTACACAGCCCCCGCTTCTTTGAGTTTCTCTACCAGCTCGTCGACCGACCCCACCACGATGCCGGCGGCGCGGGCTTCGGGCTCTTTGGTTTCGACGATTTCAAGACGCGGAGCGACGTCGACGCCGTAGTCGGCGGCGGTTTTCTCGTCCAGCGGCTTTTTCTTGGCCTTCATGATGTTCGGCAGCGAGGCATAGCGCGGCTCGTTCAGGCGCAGGTCAACGGTGATGATGGCGGGCATCTTCACGTTGATGGTTTGCAGGCCGCCGTCGACTTCGCGGGTCACCTTGGCGTTGTCGCCTTCGATTTCCAGTTCCGACGCAAAGGTGCCTTGCGACCAGCCCAAGAGCGCCGACAGCATCTGACCGGTGGCGTTCATGTCGTTGTCGATGGCCTGCTTGCCGGCCAGAACGATGCCGGGCTGCTCTTCTTCGACGACTTTCGCCAGGATCTTGGCGACGGCCAGAGGCTCGATGTCGGTGTGCACATCGTCCGCCGCAACCACCAGGATCGCGCGGTCGGCGCCCATCGCAAGAGCGGTGCGCAGGGTTTCCTGCGCCTGCTTGACGCCGATCGAAACGGCGACGACTTCGTCCGCCTGACCTGCTTCTTTCAGACGGATGGCCTGTTCGACCGCAATCTCGTCAAACGGGTTCATCGACATTTTCACGTTGGCGAGATCAACTCCGCTGCCATCCGCTTTCACGCGGACTTTCACGTTATAGTCAATCACGCGCTTGACAGGTACGAGCACCTTCATGGGCGTTGGACTCCTCTTCCATTTTCATTTTCTATCCAGTTCGACGAATACGTTCTTTGCGTTGGTCCGGCTTCCCAATGAGGCGTCGATGGCTTGGCCCTTGGTGTAGAGCGAAATCTGGATGCAGGTTTCCATTGTCATTGTCCAAATTGTTGAGGATGAGGTCGCGCTTAACCAAATTCTATCCTGTAGAGGCTGCAATGAAATCGATGACATCGATCTTGAGGCCGATGGTGTTGGGGTTGTAGGCCGTTGAGCTCTCAGTGTGTTCTCAAGTCTTGGTCATAAGAGCGGCACCAGCACTGCTGGTGCCGCGAGTTGATCGCCCGTGGGGAGGTGGGTGGGCGATCTCTGTTAGATAACATGTTTCAAACCAACTAATTGTAGTTCCAAACGCTGACAAATCTGTCTTTTCATCTTTCGTTCAAATGCCCTCTAAAGCTATGGCTATGCCCTGACCCACACCGATGCACATAGCCGACAATGCTCTTTCCCCGGCCTTAAGATCCAAGCTGGCAGTTCCTGTTATTCGCGCTCCTGACATGCCGAGCGGGTGGCCCAAAGCGATTGCGCCACCGTGTGGGTTGATGCGGGGGTCGTTATCTGTAATTCCGAGCGCGCGCAGCGCTGCCAAACTTTGAGAGGCAAATGCTTCGTTTAATTCGATTCTCGCGAAGTCGGTTTGGTTCAAACCCAAGCTATCCATGAGTTTGATCGACGCTGGCGCCGGGCCATAACCCATTATGCGTGGTGGCACGCCCGCGGTCGCTCCGCCGAGCACCTTCGCAATGGGCCTGAGGCCGTGCTTCTTTGCGGCTTCTTTGCTGGCGAGGATCAGTGCAGCTGCACCGTCGTTGACTCCAGAAGCATTGCCCGCTGTTACAGTTCCTCCCGCCTTTGCAATGGCACCCAACTTCTGTAGTCCTTCAAATGTGGTTGAAGCTCTCGGGTGCTCATCGGTATTAACGACAATCGGATCGCCTTTGCGTTGAGGAATAGTTACTGGTACAATTTCTTTGGCGAGGCGACCATTGGCTTGCGCTTTTGCTGCCTTCTGCTGCGAGTAAAGCGCAAACTTGTCTTGATCCGCGCGATTGACGTTGAAGTCTTCCGCCACGTTCTCGGCGGTTTCGGGCATACTGTCGACGCCGTATTGGTCTTTCATAAGCTTGTTGACGAAACGCCACCCGATGGTTGTGTCATGCACCTCGTTTGCCCTTGTAAAGGCGGCAGGTGCCTTTGGAATCACGAACGGCGCGCGAGACATGCTTTCGACGCCGCCAGCAATTATCATTTCGGCTTCGCCAGATTTGATTGCTCGCGCCGCAGTGATCACCGCATCCATACCTGATCCGCATAGACGATTCATCGTTGTTCCAGGAACGGTTTCCGGGTAGCCCGCCAACAAAAGCGACATGCGCGCCACGTTGCGATTGTCTTCGCCCGCCTGATTGGCGCAACCGTAGATCACCTCGTCGATGGCCTCTAAATCAAGGTAAGAGTTACGATTGGCCAGCGCCTTAAGCGGAATTGCGCCCAAGTCATCTGCGCGTACAGACGAAAGAGTACCACCATACCGGCCAATTGGTGTGCGGATGTAATCGCAAATGAAAGCATCAGTCATTTGTGGACTTCCTGATCTGCCTTGAACTAGCTGAAAGCACCTGCGGTGTGGTTCATCGAAATTCTTCGGCTTCTTTTTTTTGCAGGGTTGCACAAGTGCCCCCGCAAGGACCAAGCCTTGCGGGGGAAAGCAACAGTGAATTCAATTCGCTGTGTATCCGCCATCGACGACAATTTCTGCGCCGTGAACGAAGGATGAGTCATCAGACGCTAGGAACAGCACGGCGTTAGAAACCTCTTCCGGCTTGCTTGGACGTTTCAGTAGGGTTGCACCAAGAATAGCTTCACGCGTTGCTTCGTCGCTGTGCAGCAGATCCTTGGTCATCGGGGTGTCGATAACGCCGGGGTGGATAGAGTTCACACGAATCCCACTGTCTGCCAGATCGACGGCACAGGATTTGGTCAGTAACCGAACCGCGCCTTTTGAGCCAATGTAAGCTCCTGCGGATGCGGCGCCGACAATTCCATAAATTGATGAAATGTTGATAATCGAAGCGTTTCCAGATTTTTTCATCAACGGCACAGCGGCGCGAATGCCCAGATATACACCGCGAACATTAACGTCGAAGGTCATGTCAAACTCTTCAGGTGTAGTCTCGTGAAGAGGCTTCAGAATGAGAATGCCTGCGTTGTTCACTAGAATATCCAAACGACCTGTTTTGGATTGTACCGCGGAAATGACTTTGGCCCACTCGGCTTCCTGTGTTACGTCATGTTGGATGAATTCGGCTTGGCCACCGGACGCTACAATATTCTTAACTACGGTTTCACCCGCTTCCGCATCACGGTCAGTTACAAAGACCTGAGCGCCTTCGCGAGCTAGCAATTCGCTGTGGGCTTTGCCCATGCCCATCGCACCACCTGTTACCAGGGCAATTTTACCTGAAATACGTCCCATTCTCTTTCTCCCTTTTTTGATTGCTAATCAGCGATTGCCGGGGCATCGAAGAAGCCCCGGCAATTTACTTATGCTTCGGCGGTTTCTCGGTCGCGGATCAGAGACGGATAGCCTTCCTCCTTTACCGCACCGATGGCCGCGCGATAGTTCCCGATCCCAGCCATGTAGAACATGACCGCGTTCTTTTTGCCGGGGATGTTCGCGCCGAAGATCCAGCTTTCTGCCTTAGGGAAGAGGGTCATATCAGCGATTTCTCGACACGTGCCAACCCAGGCATCCCGTGCTTCCACGGTTGGCTCGACACTCTTGACGCCCGATTCTTCCATCGTGCTGATCGTCTCAGAGATCCACTCGACTTGGGTTTCAATACTTGGGGGTAGGTTTGTGAATGGGCCATTTGGGCCAAGGATCATAAAGAAGTTCGGGAAGTCGACTTCCATCATTCCAAGATAACCCAGGGGGCCTTCCTTCCATGTGTCGCGCATGGTCACACCGCCGCGGCCTCGGAGATCCATTTTCACGTAGTTGCCGTCAACAGCGTCAAAACCGGTGGCGAAGATTACGACGTCAAGTTCATGCTCCTCTCCGCTCTCCAAGCGAATACCGTTCGGGGTGAACTCTGTAATCGGATCGGACTTTACATCTGCGAGTGTCACATTGTCCCGGTTGTAGACGTCGAAATAGTCATTTCCGCAGAGCGGGCGTTTGGCATAGAGGTCATTTGGGATTAGCATTTCAGCAATCTGAGGATCTTTTACGATCTTGCGGATCTTGCCTTTGATGAAGTCGGCTGCTGCGTCATTGGCAACCTGACTCGTTGCAATGTCGCAGAAGGTCCCGAACATGAAGTAAAAGCCGCCACCGCGCTGCCATGCAGCTTCAAACACGCGCTCACGCTCTTCCTGAGTCGCCGTTTCCGCTGGGATAGTGCTTTCTTCGAAGCCAAATGCCACGGCTGAGTTCTTTACTTGATCCCAGATTTGGTCGTAGTTTGCCTTTTGCTCGGAAATAGTTGCTTCGTCCTGGGGCGTGTTGCCGATAGGGACTACATATTGAGCAGACCGTTGGAAAACCGTCAGGTGTTTCGCAACAGGGGCCGTCGCAGTGATGACCTGAACGCCAGTCGAACCAGTGCCGATGATGCCGACACGTTTGTTCGACAAATCGACATCTTCCGGCCAGGCGCCTGTGTGCAAAATGCGCCCCTTGAAATCATCAACACCTTTGAAGGCTGGAACGTTTGTTGCGGACAGCAGACCGAGGCCGGTCACCAGATATTTTGCGGTGACAGTCTCGCCGGAGTCTGTCGTGATGCTCCACAGCCCCGTTTCTTCATTGTATTGCGCACCGTCAACCTTCGTGTTGAACTTATAGCTGCGTCGCAGATCCAGATGGTCTGCCACTTCATTCATGTAGTCCAAAATTTCGGGTTGCGTCAGGTAGCGGGTTTTCCAGCGACCACGTTTCAGAAGTTCTTTGTCAAAGGAGTATCGGTAGACATAGCTTTCCGTGTCTGAAAGTGCGCCTGGATAGCGGTTGTGCCACCATGTGCCACCAACATCGCTGGCGCTGTCAAAACCTCGTACGTTCATTCCTTGTTCGTTGCGAAGCTTGTGGACGGCATAAAGCCCGCCGAAACCTGCACCAATTACAACCGCATCGTAGTCGGCGCCTGTTGTTTTGGTAATCTCTGTCTGTACGTTCATTTCACTCCTCCCAGAGCATGACCTCTCGATCTCGCGCTATGCGAGTGACAAGTCGGTTGATGATTGTTTTTGGAAACTGGCCCGCGCTGCATATCAGGCGGGCCAAAAATGGTCAGAGGCCCTTGTACCAGGCCGCGATCCGACCAAGTTCCTCTGTCGCTTCTGGTGCGCGTCCCGACAGGGCGGGGAAAACGTGCTGCATACCGTCAACAACAGAGAGCGTCGCATTAACACCCTGTTCTTTTGCCTTTTTGTAAAGGCGCTCAGAGTCGCTGAGCAAAGTTTCTGCGCCGCCAGCATTGATATAGAGTGGTGGGTAGCCCGAGAAATCATTCTCCAACGGGTTGGCGAGTGGGTTCAACGGGTTTGTCTCTTCTCCCAGGAACATGCCCGCCATTGCTTCAAGGATTGGCTTTCCAACCAGGGCGTCGGTTTCGGCGTTAGTTTCCAGTGATGGGCCACGCATCGCCATGTCGAGCCAAGGCGAGTACGCGATAACACCCCCAGGCAGCGGCAGGCCAAGTTCACGCATCTTGAGTACGCTTGCGACGGCAAGATTGCCACCCGCACTGTCACCTGCCGTCAGAATCTTTGCTGGTTCATAGCCTTGCTCCAAAAGTGCCTTGTACGCTGCGACTGCGTCTTCAAGCTGAGCCGGGAACGGATGTTCAGGCGCTCGGCGATAATGCAAGATCACGGAAATTACGCCCAGTTCCTTGGCAAGGTGACCTGCCATTTTTCTGTGGCTGTCCGCAGATCCTACGGCAAAGCCGCCACCATGCGTATAAACGATCACGCGAGATTTATCAGCGCCTTCAGGTAGCGCCCAAATAGCTTCGACCCCTCCCACATGGTCGCTTTTGTAGCTTACATTTTCGGGCTCAAGCGCGGGCTGACCCCATTCGTCGAACATGCTGCGCAGATTTGCGATCGTCAGGTCTGGGTTCTCGACCATCTGGTCTGTCCAGTTCTGATAAAGCGCTCGGAGCGTGTCTGCTTCTTTGCTGACTTGCATTGTCTTCCTCCCAGTTTACTCATGCGGCTCAGACGCCGCCTGTTGTCTTTCAAGTCCAACCTGGCTGCACGAACAGCTGAGATTGCCTCGAGTTTCTGAGTAAACGGGCAGGAGTCTTATGTATTGAACAGTCGTGCTTTGGGTATTGTCATTTCTTGCTCAGTCGATGCAAAGGCAGGCAAACACAGTGTGATAACGGGCTAAATTGCCTGCCTTCAGTTTTGATGAGAAGTGTTTATGAGTTAGGCGGAAGCGAAAACCAGATCTAGGTTGCGTGGCGTTTTCCAACTGAACGTGGTCTTTTCTGCGCACGCATCATAAAGCGCCCTTACTCGAGCCTCGCCGACGTTCTGAGCGTAGTGCATCAAACCACCTCGCCAGCGAGGGAAACCGTAGCCGTGGATCATCACCAGATCGATGTCCCGTGGTTGCTCTGCAATGCCTTCCTCAAGGATGTCGCAAGCTTCTGTCAGCATTGTTAGCACAAGCCGGTCAACAATCTCCTCAGAGCGAAATGTCTGAAGTGGAATGGTCAGGTCTTCTGAAATTTGGGAAATTTCCGCTGCGACTGTGCTTGAAGCTGAAGACCGACCTTCTGCGTCATAGTCATACCACCCTGCGCCAGATTTGCGTCCTAGGCGATTATGTTCCTCAACCATCTGTTCAACCAGTGGAACGTGATCCTCGTCTAGTCCTTTGTTGGCGGACCTCCTCTGAATATTCGCATAGGCAATGTCCAAGCCTGACATGTCCTGCGCTGAAAATGGACCCATTGCCATGCCAAAGTCACGCATTGCGGTATCAATTTGTTCGACCGAGGCGCCTTCTACTAGAAGGCGAATGGCGGCTTGCCGGTAGCTCGATAAGATCCGGTTCCCGATAAAGCCGTCGCATACGCCGGATAGAACGGGGACTTTATTAAGTCGGCTAGCCAGGTCAAATGCAATGCCTAAGGTGTTGTCCGAGGTTTGATTGCCCCGGACAATTTCCAAAAGCTTCATAATGTGAGCGGGGCTAAAGAAATGTAGACCGACGAAACGATCAGGATTCTTGAGGCCTTCCGCTAGTCGATTGACATCAAGGTAAGATGTATTGGTCGCAAGCACGGCATCATGTGGCAACACGGCTTCCAGTTCGTTCAGAATTGCGCATTTTACATCGAAGTTTTCGAATGCGGCCTCAATAGCTAGAGTGGCCTGAGGAAGATTTGCATAGCCAACTGCTGTGGCCAGACGAGAGACAATGGCCTGTGCGGCCTCATCCTGCAACACCCCTCGCTTGACGCCTTGGTTTACGAGCTCATGAAGGTTGTTGGAAGCCCATTCAGCCGATGCAGTATCGCGTTCTACGACCGTCACAGAAATCCCTGCGGATGCTAGTGTATAGGCAATGGCGGCCCCCATATTGCCGCCACCAACTACAACCGCGGTTTCAATTTTCTTTGAAGAACATGGGAAAATGCGTGCCTTGTTTGCCGCCGCACGCTCGGAAAAGAAGACGTGGCGAAGGGAGCGAGCTTGATCCGATTTGCGCAGGGTCAGAAAAGCAGATCGTTCGTTTTGCAACGCTTCGGCGAATTGCATTGAGGCACTGGCTTTTATCAGGTCCGCTGCGATCTGTGGAGCATCCTGGCCCGCCATCCGTCGCTTGGCACGCGTGTGCGCGGCGGCCAATGCCGCGTCATCCGGCAAAGGTGCTGGCAGATGGTCTGGAGCCCTTGCCTTCGCTAGATCAGCAGCGTCAAGCGCTAGAGCTGCCTCCAATGGATCTTCGGCCAATTGTTGGATCATCCCCAAGTTTATGGCCCGAGTGGCGGAAACTGCCTGTCCGCTGACAATCATATCAAGTGCGGATTCTATGCCGATAAGCCGAGGCAATCGCTGTGTCCCGCCAGCTCCGGGCACCATTCCCAGGATGACTTCGGGCAGACCCAATCTGGCTGCCGGAGCAGCGATACGGAAGCGGCACGCTAGGGCTATTTCCAATCCTCCGCCAAGTGCTACGCCGTTGATCGCCGCGATGGTTGGGATCGAAAGTTGTGCCAGCTTTAACAGCACATCGTTCAGCTGAGGATCATGCGGAGGCTTTCCGAATTCATTTGCGTCCGCACCCGCAACGAAAGTTGTCCCCGCACCGGTGATAATCAGGCGACTAGCGCCAGAATCGTGTGCTCGGCTAATTCCGCGTTCGATACCGGCTCGAACCTCCGCATTGATCAGGTTAAGGGGCGGGTTGTTGATAGTTAGGATGGCGGAACCATTCACGATGCTAAATTCGACAGGCATCTGCAATCTCATTCTACAGGAGCGCGGTTACGCGAAATGAATTTGGTCATGAGGTAACCATCAAAGGTCTCTGTTCCCCCTTCGCTTCCATAACCGCTGTCTCTGACGCCGCCGAACGGGGTCTCCGGTAAAGCGAGGCCGAATTGGTTGATGCTGACCATTCCCGCATGCAGATTTTGGGCGGCTTGGTCCGCTCGTTCCAAGGAATTGGTGAACACGTAGGATGCGAGACCGAATGGCAATCCATTCGCGCGCGATAGGCCATCTTCGATGCTTTTGAATGGAGATACCGCCGCAATAGGACCGAATGGCTCCTCTCGCATCAAAGCAATGCTGTCGTCGGGCGTGTCAACAATGGTTGGCGCAAAGAAGTTTCCAACATTGCCGATGCGACTGCCTCCGGTCAGGATATGCGCGCCATTCTGTCGCGCATCCTCAACAAGCTGCTCCATCGCGTTAACGCGGCCGGGGTGACACAGCGGCCCCATATCAATGCGGTCGTGCAACCCATCACCTACCTTTACGCGTTCAAAGGCCGAAACCAGTTCCGCCATGAAGTGGTCGTAGATCCCTTGCTGAACAAAAAAGCGGGTTGGTGCGATGCAAACTTGGCCAGCGTTGCGCAATTTGTTGGTCGCAAGGGCTCGTGCCGCTGCTTCAGCGTCGGCATCGTCAAATACCAAGACTGGGGCGTGGCCACCAAGTTCCATTGTCGCGCGCTTCATGTGGCGTCCGGCCAGTTCGGCTAGGTGCTTGCCCACTCCCACCGATCCAGTGAATGTGATTTTGCGCACTTCGGGGCGTTCAATAAGCGTCTCCGAGATGAAACCCGAATTACCCCAAACCAAATTAAGGCAACCTTCTGGCAGGCCCGCTTCTTGGAGGAATCGTGCTATTGCCATACAGCCCGCCGGCGCCTCCGCCGGCGCTTTGAGGATCATGGTGCAGCCTGAAGCTAGCGCCGCCGCCACTTTTCGAACTGCCTGGCTCAGCGGGAAATTCCAGGGAGTAATGGCAAGGCACACGCCAATGGGTTCGCGAACGACAAGCTGTTGAACCTGTGGGCTACGCGAGGGCACGATTCGACCATAGATGCGTCTGCACTCTTCAGCGTGCCAATCCACGTGATCGGCGGAGGAATGTACCTCGGCTAAGGCTTCGGCCAGGGGTTTTCCTTCATCAAGCGTGATCCAGCCAGATATCAGCGTGTCATTGGCCCTCAGAAGGTCTGCGAACTTCCGTAGAATTCCGCTTCGATCCATGGGCGACGTGTTTCTCCAGAGTTGAAAAGCTGATTCGGCGGAACGAACGGCGCGATCCAAATCCGCAGCGCTTGCCTGGGGTATCTGTCCAATTTTTTCACCATTCGCTGGATTCAGGACAACGCGGTCTTCCTGTGTTTGAGCGCCGCTCCACTCTCGTCCTATCAGGTGTTGTATTACGGGATATTTCAAAGAATTCACTGTGTTGAGCCCTTTCTGTCTCTGGATTTTTTTGTGCGTTCAAACACGGAGGCGAAGTGCTGGGTTTGTATATATTCCGCATAGCGGAAAACTTTACCGCACTATTGACTAGGACGATAACGAACGTTTAGATGCGTTTCAAGAAGCATCGTTAGAGGTAGGAGGGGTGCATTGAGGCCAAGAAAGAACCGCACTGATGACACGGAAGGACCAGATCGAGATTTCGTGACAGCGCTGGCGCGTGGCCTTGAAGTACTGCGGGCATTCCGACGCGAAGGCGAGGCTCTCGGGAATGGTGATTTGGCCAAACGGACAGGTCTTAGCAAATCGACGATCTCAAGGCTGGTCTACACGTTGAATAAACTCGAGTACCTTAGCTACGACCCGGATACTGCTCGCTATCGCTTGGCACCGCCTGTGCTGTCGCTGGGTTATTCTTGCCTCGCCGGGATGCCAGTACGGCAGTTGGCGAGACCTTATATGCAAGAACTGGCGGACTACACCGGCATGCCCGTGGCTATGGCCAGTCGTGACAGGCATTCGATGGTTTACCTGGAACGCTGCAAAGGAACCAATGCTGTGACGCTGGCAATAGAAGTCGGTGCCCATATCAAACTGGCGACATCGGCTGTGGGCCGCGCATACATCGCGTCGCAAGAGCCGGAAGAGCAAGCAAAAATCCTCTCCGTCTTGAAGGAACATGAAGGCGACAACTGGTCGAAAGTACTGCCCGGCATTGAAACCGCCATCGAAAGCTACGAGAGGCTCGGATACTGCACTTCGTTCACGGAGTGGAAGAACAACGTGAATGCAGTAGCCGTGCCCTATATTCCCAAAGATGGCTCACCCGTCATTGCGTTCAACTGCGGTGGCCCTTCTCAAACATTGACGCGCGACTGGATTGAAAACGACGTCGCCCCCCGTCTTGTCGAACTTGTCCGTCGCCTTTCGACGGTCGCCCCTTAACTACGCTGAGAGCACCATGGCCCTAGATACAGACACCCTTTCGCAATTTCTCGACGCGCTCGATCGCTTCGTCAAAGAACGGCTGATACCCAAAGAAGAGCAAATAGCCGTTGAGGATATGATTCCATCTGAGTTGGTGGACGAAATTCGCATGATGGGCTTGTTCGGCATGTCGATCCCCGAGGAATTTGGCGGTCTTGGCCTTTCAATGGCGGAGGAAGTGAAGGCGGCTTTTGTATTGGGCCAAACTTCTCCGGCATTTCGGTCTCTTGTTGGTACCAATAACGGAATTGGTTCACAGGGGATAATTATTGATGGAACCGATGCGCAGAAGGACCGATATCTGCCTTCGCTTGCCTCCGGCGAGATGATTGCCTCCTTTGCGTTGACCGAACCCGATGCAGGATCGGATGCGGGTAGTGTGCGTACTACTGCTCGCCGTGACGGAAGCGATTTCATCCTAAACGGTACAAAACGCTACATTACCAACGCTCCTCGCGCAGACCTTTTCACGGTTTTTGCTCGCACCAACCCTGACGAAAAGGGAGCTGCTGGCGTTAGCGCTTTCCTCATCGAAGCGGGGACTCCCGGGTTAACGCTAGGTCCGCCTGACCGCAAAATGGGGCAGAAAGGTTCTCACACCTGTGACGTTATTCTGGACAACGTTCGGGTTCCAGCAGCCAGCATTATCGGCGGCCCGGAGCGGCTGAACAAGGGCTTCAAAACGGCAATGAAAGTTCTAGACCGGGGGCGACTGCATATTTCCGCCGTTTGTGTGGGTGCCGCTGAGCGTCTGATCAAGGAGAGCCTGAATTTCGCAACAGAGCGTAAGCAATTCGGTGCTCCAATTGCAGATAAGCAACTGATCCAAGCGATGCTAGCTGATAGCAGGGCCGAGTCCTTCGCTGCGCGCTGCATGATCGAAGAAACCGCGCGCCGCAAGGACGCCGGCCAGAACGTATCAACCGACGCAGCCTGCTGCAAAATGTATGCAAGCGAAATGGTGGGCCGAGTGGCGGATCGCGCGGTGCAGATTCACGGTGGAGCGGGCTATATGGCCGAATACTCTGTCGAACGCTTTTATCGTGATGTGCGTCTCTTCCGTATTTACGAGGGCACAACTCAAATTCAACAAGTACTGATCGCGCGAAACATGATCCGCGACGCTGCGGCTTAAAAGAATTGGGGAATACAATGGACTTCAATTTTCTTTCCACACCAAAGATTGTTTGCAAAAGCGGCGGGCTCTCGCAGATCGGAAATCTCATGCAGGGGTTGTCCTGCACACGCGTGTTGATCGTGACTGATCCTGGCATTGTTGCTTGTGGTTTTTCTGGGGATACGGTCAATGCGCTCAAGGCTGAGGGTCTTGAGGCCAAAGTTTTTGATCAGGTCGCCGCCGATCCACCGATTTCTGTTGTTGAGACCGCTATCGAATGTGCTCGAGATTTTGGAGCAGATGGGGTAATTGGACTAGGGGGCGGCAGTTCGCTGGATACCGCAAAGGTCGTTGCAGCGGCGTTGCCCAACAAACAACCTGTCGCGGAAATGATTGGTGTTGACCGCGTCACTGGAAAACGTTTGCCGCTCGTTCAAGTGCCGACAACCGCAGGAACCGGCTCCGAGGTCACTTGGGTGTCAGTTTTGACTTCGGAAACGCATGAGAAACAAGCGGTCTACGCTCCACAGCTACTGCCTGATATTGCCTTGCTCGACGCTAAGCTCACATTGGGCATGCCGCGGTCCATAACGGCGGCAACGGGATTGGACGCCATGGTGCACGCCATAGAGGCCGCAACCAGCCGGACGCGCAAGAACCCAGTCTCGGATGCGCTTGCCGACAAAGCTCTTACTCTACTGGGTCAAAATCTCAGGAGAGTTTTGGACATGCCTTCGGACCTTGCAGCGCGCGAAGCAATGTTATTGGGGGCAACGCTGGCTGGAATGGCGTTCATCAATGCCAGCGTGGGAGCAATTCATGCTTTGTCTTATCCGCTGGGAACCGGATTTCACGTACCTCATGGGCACGGAAACGCATTGGTTGCAGGCCCTGTGATGCGTTACAATTTGCCTGCCGCAGAAAAAGAATATGCCCGCCTGTCACGGTTGCTTCTGCCAGCGCGGCCCTTCAAATCAAATGCTGCCGCCGCCAATGCTTTGATCGATGAGATGGAACAAATCTTGTCTGACAGCGGGTTGGAAACACGGCTGTCTGCATTGGGTGTCACCAAGGACGCGATTCCGAGCATGGCGAATGAGGTCGTCACTGGCATCAAGCGACTGCTTGAGACTAACCCGCGTGATATGACGGCCGAAGATGTCTCTCGTCTTTACCATGAGGTGCTCTGATGAGTGGAGCATTGGAAGGAATCAAGGTGGTCGATCTAAGTCGTGTGCTTGGGGGGCCGTATTGCACGCAGATGCTTGCCGACCACGGCGCGGAGGTGATCAAAGTTGAGCCGCCTCAGGGTGATGAAACACGAGGCTGGGGGCCGCCCTTCAAAGACGAGCTTAGCGCGTATTTTTCAGGAGCAAATCGCAACAAAAGATCCATAGCCATTGACCTGCGCCAACCGGAAGGGCGTAACCTGGTCTTGAGGCTGTTAGAAGATGCGGACGTTTTGGTTCACAATTTCAAACCTGGCGCACTGGAAAAATGGGGGCTTGGTTATGAGGAAGTGTTGTCAATCAAGTTCCCAAAGCTTGTGTTTTGCCACGTCACCGGCTTTGGCGCAGATGGGCCGCTTGGCGGATTTCCGGGGTATGACGCTGTTGTGCAGGCCATGACTGGGCTAATGAGTATCAATGGTAATCCAGCTAATGGCCCAACTCGGATGGGTACACCAATCGTGGACATTGGGACTGGCATGATTGCCTGTAATGCCATTCTCGCCTCCCTTCTGGAACGTGGTCGATCCGGATTGGGGCAAGCCATTGAGGTGCCGCTCTATGATTCCGCAATCAGCATGATGCACCCGCAAGCGGCCAATTCCTTGATGTCTGGGCAGATCCCGAAGGCGACGGGCAATGGACACCCTAATATCGTGCCATATGACATGTTTGAGACAAGCACCGGCAAACTATATTTGGCAGTTGGGAACAACCGGCAATTTGCGGTTCTCTGTGATGTGCTCGGAATTCCAGAAGTGCCTAGAGACGTTCGGTTTGTCGACAATGCTGCCCGTTTGACCCATCGGGCAGAGATTACGCATCTTCTCTCTGAGTGTTTACGGTGTCATGATGCCTTCGAATTGGAACCCGTGCTATTAAATGCAGGCGTTCCTGCGGGTGTTGTCCGTGATGTCAATGAAGCCCTTGCCCATCCGCACACACGGCACCGCGATATGGTTGTTTCTAAAGAAGGGTACCGAGGCACAGGTGTGCCAGCGCGATTGTCGCGTACCCCTGGAACAGTACGTTCGGCGCCACCTCGTTTCGGGCAACACTCGATAGAGCTACTGCGCGAAGCCAAACTGACGGAAGACGAAATAGGCGAGCTGGTTAGCAAGGATATCGTTCGCGCTGAACAATAAGTCGGAGGGCTGGCTTAGATTGGAGTTGTGCTAGAAGAGGACAAGCAGAATACAGCTTGGGGAGGTGAAGATGAATAACGCACTCATTACGCCGAACGGTATACCTGAATGGATTCCAGGTGAGACTACGCTTGACAGTTCTGGTAGTGGATGGCGAGGCCTGACCCTAAAGGGTTACAACTACGATGGGCAAGATGCTGATATCCCACCTATGCGTGATTACATGATTGTTGCCTACGATTGCGCGGCAACAACGATGTCCCGATCTGACGGGGGCTCTTGGGAGCACGCGCGCGTGGGCAAAGGCCGAGTGTCTTTGCTGACGCGTGGAGAGAAGTCGACATGGCGTTGGGTTGATCCGATTTCCGTCAGACACGTCTACCTCACTCATGATGAGATCGAAACAACGGCACTGTCTGTTTTTGATCGTGATCCGCAATCCATTGAGATTAATGACCGACTATCTTCCGAGGATCCGGTGATAGTGAACTGCGTTCGCCTCTTGGAGGGCGAATTGAAGAATGGTGGGCTTGGTCAAAAGTTAATGATAGACGCTTTGCGCAACCAGATCGCTGTTCATTTGCTTCGCCAATATGCCCAAGTTACCTTGGACAGTGACGCCACCTGTAAATTTAATCCCAGCCAGCGGCGACGCATCATCGATTTGGTGGAAAGCTCTCTTGATGAAAACTTGAACATCAAGGATATGGCCGACACTGTTGGTCTCAGTCAGTTCCACTTTTCGCGACAGTTCAAGACAGAGTTCGGATACGCACCGCACGCCTATGTGTTGCGCAGACGCATTTCAAGAGCGAAAGAAATGTTGCGACAAGGAGATGTTCCTCTGAAAGTGGTCGCACTGGATTGCGGGTTTTCAGATCAAAGTCACTTTAGCCGTTCTTTCCGAAAAGCTACTGGACTAACCCCGGGCAAATTTCGGATGCTAGCATGAAGCTCGAAAACGATACGCTTACCCAAATTCAACAAAATGAGTTCAAGAACCGTTAGGCGCTAACCGCTCTGATTGATGTCTAGAGAATTGGCCATCCTTCAAACGGTTTGATTTCCTTGAGTGCAAAGCTGCTTGTCATTGCTTTGATTCCCGGCATCCGCCGCAGACGATTCATTGAGAATTCTGCGTAATCGTCGAGATCGCGACATACAACTTGTAGGAGAAAGTCGGCGCTGCCGCCGACGGAATGGCAGGAGACGATTTGTGGGTAGTCAGCGACAGCCTTTTCAAAGGAGTTGGCCTCTTCTGCTGAATGAGTATCGATTTGGACAGAAACATACACCAAAACGCCTAAACCGAGCCGATTGCGATCAATCACGGCCCGATAGCCTTGAATGTAGCCATCTTCTTCTAGGCGGCGAGTGCGCCGCCAGCATGGGGATGTGGACATGCCGGTTGCTTCGGCGAGTTCCGCATTGCTAAGTCGGCCATTGGACTGAAGGGCCAGCAGAATACGGCGATCCGCTTCATCAAGGAGTTTGGTTTCAACACTTTTCATATTTCACCGCTTGGGTATGATCTACCTGAATCCCAAATTTGTGAGGAAGAATATGCCTTGAAATTGGGAAATTCAAGCAAAATAGAACCAATTCGTTCGAGTGAAATGTGCTTAGTTCACTTCAAGATACACACATGCTTGCGGAATCCTGGAAGAACTTATGCCAACAGAAAACGTAACCTCTCCTACGACAAATGTTCACAATGCTCCCCTGCATGGTGAGGGTGATCTTCGATTGGCCATTGTCGTTTCACCCGATCAATCAATCGGTTATCTCGCAAACACAGTTGCGACAATTGCTGCTGGGATAGGGGCGGTGCATCCTGGCATAGGAAATGTAACGCTTACGGACAGTGAGGGCGTTTCGATAATGAATTCTGCGGACCGTCCAGTTCCAATTTTGCAAGCGGACTCCGCTCAGATGCTGACCATAGCGGAAAGCGCTCACAAGCATTCAACCGGCCTGACGCTGGTGGCCTTCCCAGAGTTTGCTCGAAAACTCCATTCTTTCAAAGATTACAAGGATGAGTTTCCACAACGCTCCCTGTCTAACGAAGCTCTGAGCGGAGTTGGCCTGTGTGGTCCAGTAAAAGCCGTTAAGTCGTTGACTGGTTCTTTAAAGCTCCTTCGTTGAGGAAGTGGAGGTCAATGCCCCGCGTGTAATAGGCCAATTGGATCGCGGAAAACTCCCAATCTCATCCTGCGTAACCAACAGAAGGATCTGTATGTATGCTCGACAATCTAACGCTCTATGAACATTTGCCAGAGAAGCAGTTTCAGCACCTCAGTGCACAATTCGCGCGAGAACCTGCTTACCGTTATATTGGGCTCAAGCTTCGTGATCTTCGCAGAGGATTTTGCGCGACGGTGACGACAGTATCCAATGATCTGCATCACCATCGTGGAGCGGTCCAAGGTGGTATCATCGCAATGATCGCTGATGCTACAGCCGGCTACACGGCGCTAGCCTCGCTTGATGTTGAGGCGATGTACGATGATATGGCAACGATCGAATTTAAAACTAGTTTCTTTCGACCTGGCGCTGCTAAGGAGCTCATCTGTGTTTCCAATCTTGTCCACGGCGGTAACAGAACCCTGTTCTGCGCTGCGAAAATTTATCTTGATGAGATTGGTGACAATCAGTTGTGCGCCGATGCGACATTGACTTTCTCGCGCCTCCGATCACGTGCTTAGTAACTTACGTAATACTGACAAAAGCAACAGGTTCAGAGAAATATGCTGACTCCAACTCAGTGTCAGTTTTGAAGATGACATGTCCTGCGATGAGTTCTTCGAACTCATTCCTCCAGGACAACAAAGATTCGGCAGCTTTTGCCAATAGCACGGGTTTAACCGGTGGGTTCGAAGCGCAAATGGGACTTACACGCAATGAGATGCAAGGCTTGCCACTAATGCAAAGAGAAATGGATGAAAAAATGGAGTGGAGCAAGAAATGATTAGGCGTGCGTGGCAAAGCTCAATGATCGCGCTTGCCCGGTCCGATCGTGTCAAAGCGTTCATGCAAACTTCGAGGGCGACGTCTTTTCTGCGTAGAAAGTTCGTTGCTGGCGACGACGCCTCCGCAGGCGTTCAGCGTGCGCAGCATCTCTTGAAGCACGACGGCATTCACAGCTCTTTGTTTTACATGGGTGAGTACGTGGATAATTTCGATTTGGTTAAGGAGAATGTCCTGCAGAAGTTGGGTGTTGTCGAGGACCTGAGGCTGGCCGGGTTAGATATTCATGTCTCCGTAGATCCGACACAAATCGGCTATCAGGTTGATCCAAATATGCTACCAGAATTTGCTGGTCAGATTGCTGAGAAGATAGCAACGGCGAAAGGCAATGGAGTCGGTCTTAACTGCCTGATGTTTGATATGGAGGACGCAACACTTCTCGCTCCCACTATCTCCCTCCATAATTCCTTGCAGGATTCGGGCTATCCGGTTGCCTTAACTTTGCAAGCGTATCTACGACGTACATATGACGATATGAAAGACCAAATTTCTCGCGGGAGTAGGGTCCGTTTGGTGAAGGGGGCGTTCGCTGCGGGACCGGAAATCGCATTCCAAACTCAAGCAGAAATTAAGGCAAATTCCCGAAAGATTATTGATCTCATGTTCTCTCGAAGGGCCAAGGAAAACGGCTTCTATCCAATTGTGGCCACGCACGACACTAGGCTTCATGAGTACACGATTAGATTGGCAAAGGCGAATGATTGGCCGGATGATTCATATGAATTCGAAATGCTTCTTGGCGTTAGAGAAGACCTCGCCAAAAACCTTGCCCTGCGTGGTCAACGTGTCCGCCTCTATGTTCCATTTGGCAAAGACTGGTGGCCACATGCCGTGCGTCGGATAGGCGAGAATCCGCGAAATGCCGCGCTACTTGGGAAAGCCCTTCTTAAGTAGCGCACATCCTTTGTGAACTCACGGCGAACATCCGCCTGCGCTCCGCCGTGGAGGGCAGAGCACAAACCCACTGTCTCTCGTCATGGGTGAGAGACCAGCGCGGGCAGGTCACGGAGATTAAACGATTTTGAAATTGCTCTTACGCCTCGGCGTGTTTGTTGTGGTGCTAATTGTTGACCTTCTGATCATGATCTACGCCGCCTTTGGGCGCGGGGTGCCCTACGCAGATATCTCAACCGAGCCGCTCTTGCCGCAGAGCGCGATTGAGGCCGCAGTCGTCGCTGACCGACCCATTAGAAACGCCACTGTTTCGGCACACAGGCGCATCTGTTACACGGTCCATCCGGAATCGAACCCGAACCGCGACTGCTATTGCCTCCGAGGGTAGGGGGCTTGGCCCATCTCTTCCATCATCTTTTCTTGGAACACTCGGCGGGTGTCGGAAGACGGATCGAGATCTACAATCGCAAGCGCTCACATTCCACCCTTGGCTGTAATCTCCCAGCCGTGTTCTATTGGCTAAGAGAAGACGAAACCCAACTCGATCAGCAGAAGCAAAGATAGCTTAAACTACGCGGAAACCTGTTTAAACATTGGAGAGTAGCTCAGTCTTGGGGGAAAACTACCCACCTATAGCAGAAAAATTCTGGGGGTAGAGCGATCATTCGAGGTTTTTGGATTTTTGACATATCAAAAAAGTGCAATAGGATCGCAGTAGAGGTCGAGAAAAAAGGAAAATCCGTAGTGCGTCAACCATCCACGACCCTGGAGACGGGACCGAAGGCGAAAGAACGTTTATCAGACGTGGCTTACGATGCTATAAAGAAAGACATAATTACGCACCGCCTGCCTCCACAAAGCAAGATTTCAGAGGGGCGTCTAGTGGATTCGATGGGTCTATCACGCGCGCCAATCAGGTCTGCACTGGCGCGACTTCAGTCAGAGGGGTTCGTTTATTTGCAAACGAGTAAAACTCAACTCGTTGCCCCTCTGAACCTTGCGAGATGTGAAGAAGTTTTCCATTTGAGGAACATTCTCGAACCGGACGCCGCGCGTCAGGCAGCAGGCAAAGTCGATGCTGAAGAACTGCATCGGCTGAATGAAGCTTGTGCAAAAAATTACACTGCCGGAAACGCAGACGAAGAATATGAACTTCTCTTAGCCAATAAGGAGTTTCATTTGGCAATCGTTCGCGCCTCGGGGAATGATCTGCAGGCGCAATTCATTGAGCGACTGCAAGACATTGCTATGCGTATTCTGTGGGTGTCCCTTCGGGTTAGCAACCGTTCGATCGTCTGGAGTGAGGGGCATCTCGAAATCATTGAAGCACTGATCGCTGGTGATGGAGACCGTGCCTATAAGGAGGCACTGGTTCATCTGACCAACGGACAGGATATCGTTAATCAGATACTTAAGCACTCATCGGTACTACGGCAGGTAAATTTGTCTTAGAGAAAATGACATTCCAAAATATAAAATTGACATGTTAAAAGCGCCTTGGCAAATTGGTCAGCAATTGCTGACCAAGGGTCGAGACCATTGCCAAACTACGAACCACTATTCCGCCCGTTCAAAATAAAGAGCGTAACGATCAGAAACAGGGTCATGTCTACGGCCCACACGTCTGGGGCGAGCGAAGATGGAAAACCGAAGGAGAAATACCAAGCTTACCAAGAAGAGAAGGCGCGCGGAGGGATCGGTTTAACGATCATCGGAGGGTCGACCGCAGTAGCCCCGGACAGTCCTGGTGCGGACATGCTGCACCTTGACGCCTCATCAGACGATATCATCCCATATTACGACCAGCTAGCTGATCGCATTCACAAACACGGGGCCACCGTTTTTGCACAGATTGCGCACATGGGACGGCGTGCTAACTGGGATAACGACAAATGGCTTCCTCCGATCAGCCCTTCAGGCATTCGGGAAGCTGCGCATAGGTCCTTTCCGAAAGTTATGGAAGACTGGGACATACAGCGCGTCGTCAAAGCTTTTGCCCAGTCCGCGCGCCGAGTTCAAGCGGGTGGGATGGATGGCCTAGAGTTGTCGGCAACCCACAACCAGCTATTCGATCAGTTCTGGTCTCCGAAAACGAACTTGCGAGAGGATGCGTACGGAGGCTCTTTCGAAAACCGCATGCGATTCACATTTGAGGTTATCGATGCCATCCGCGTCGAAGTTGGAGATGATTTCCCCCTTGGACTACGTATGTCCGGTGATGAACTCCTCGATGGGGGAATGACGCACGAAGATTTGCTGCGCGTCGCGTCGGCCTTGGCGGAACACGGTCAACTCGATTATCTTGGAGTATTGGGAGGAAGTGCTGAAAATTTGCCTTCGCATTCCATTATTTTCCCTGGAATGGAAATGCCTGCGGCTCCGTTCCTTTCGCTGGCAGCGGCGGTTAAGCACCATACAGGTTTGCCGGTCTTTCACGCCCAGAGGTTGGCAGACGTTGCAACAGCGGCACGCGCTATCGAGGAGGGGCACATCGACATGGCGGCGATGACGAGACCGCACATAGCCGATCCCCACATCGTTCGAAAGCTGCAAGACGGTAGAGAAGATCAGATTCGGCCCTGCGTTGGGGCAAATTACTGCATCGATCGACTCTACGCAGGTGGCCAGGCGCTTTGCTTGCATAGCCCAGCCACCGGGCGCGAACAATCCATGCCGCATGACATTTCCAAGGCGGTCACTGTTTTGAGAGCAGTTGTTGTTGGGGCAGGGCCAGCCGGCTTGGAAGCGGCGCGGGTTCTTGGGTTACGCGGTCACAATGTCACGCTCTTTGAAAAAAAGGATCAAACAGGGGGACAAGTGCGTCTTGCCGCCGCGCTTTCGTGGCGCTCGCCTTTGCTCGCGATTACGGACTGGCTCGAGGCCCGGGTCAGGGAAATTGGAATCGACATTCGATTGAGCACGACTGCAACCGTCGAAGAGATTTTATCTCTGAACCCGGATCTAGTTATCGTAGCCACTGGCGGTCGTGACAACGATGAAGCTCCAATTCCAGGTGTATCCTTGGCGACGACTCCGTGGGATATCCTGATGAATGGTGCCACGGATTTCGGGTCTGATCCGGTGATGGTATTCGATGACAACGGTGGCGAACAAGCGCTGTCTGCGGCTGAGGCTCTGGCCAAGTCAGGCGCTAAGGTGCATTTCGTGACCGCAGATCCCACGCCTGGAGTCCGATTGGAGCGGACTACCAGACCGACCTTTTTCCGGAGGTTGTATGATCACGGAGTTGAGTTCCATACCAACCAACGCCTGAAGCGCATTGTATCACAGGGTAACGCCCTCAAAGTGACAATCGAGAACGAATACAATGGTTCGCTAGAAACACAGCAGTTGTCTGGTGTTGTCGTTGATTACGGAACCCGGCCCAACGACCAATTGTATTTTGATTTGAAGTCAAGTTCGACCAATTTGGGCGCCGTTGATCTCGGTGCGCTGGTTCAGGGTACTCCGCAGAACATCGCGGTCAACGAGAAGGGCGAGTTCAAACTATTTCGCATCGGGGATGCAGTAAGTGGCCGCAATATTCACGCAGCTATCTTTGACGCTCTTCGTCTGTGCAAGGACTTGTAAATGCCTGTTCTTCTGTTGTTTGGTTTTTTTACCACCGTCGCAGTTGTGGGTGTATTGTGGCGTTCGCGCGTATGGTTGCGCGGGAGGTCGGATCCCCACTATCCTAGCCTATTTAGCCTACTGCGCGGTTTCGTGGCCTTTCCGCGCCGGTATCTTGTAGATGTACACCATGTGGTTGCACGGCGACCAATAGCAGCGCGAATGCACGCGATGGGGGCAGGGGGATTTCTAGGTTCGGTTCCCGCTGCGATCGCGGTGCACATGGGATTGCATGGATTGCCAAGTGTCATGATCTTGCTGTCTTTTCTATGCATCTGCATGATCGGTGCGATATTGGACATTTTGCGTCGCGCCGCTGAGAAACGGCGCTTGGCTGGAGGCGGATACGCTCAAATGCCGTATCTGTTGATCGCTTATAGTGTCTTTCACGCTGTCGCTATTCTGCCTGAGCTTCAGATTTCTTCTCTTTCGTCTTGGAAAAGCCCGTTTGGCCTTGCGGTTTTGGCCTTTGGCATCGCAGTTCATGCAATGTTGTTCGTTGGCTGCTTTCACGGCCCGTTCAGACATGCAGTGCTTGGAGCCTTGCATGTTTCCTTACATACGCGCCCAGACCGGTTTGACAGCAAAGCGTCCGTCGGGTCATTGTTGCCACAGCGGGAGGCATCGTACGGAGTCGCTGATCCTACGGAATTCACCTGGACTCAGCTGCTGTCCTTCGATGCTTGCGTTCAATGTGGTCGATGCGAGGAAGTGTGCCCGGCCAACGCAGCGGGGCAACCCCTGAACCCCCGTGGTTTAATCGTTGGGCTCGCGCAACAATCGGGCGCGCTAGTGACGTATGAAGGCAATGACCCGGGTCCCTTGATCTTAACCCAAGGGAGCGTCATTCTGGCAAATGACACATTGTGGTCGTGCACGACCTGTGGCGCTTGCGTGCAGGCTTGCCCGATGCTGATCGAGCACGTGGATGCAATCACTGACGTTCGGCGTTCTGTTATTCAAACAAGTGCTCAAGCGCCCCGCGAGCTGACTCGAGCCATCGAAAACACACGCGATCGTGGCAACACGACTGCCCAAGATCCCAACAAACGTTGGAATTGGGTCGAGGAGATGGGCGTACCTGTACTACCAGTTGGTGGGAAAACGGATGTCCTGCTCTGGCTTGGCGATCACGCTTTCAATCCAAGGCACAGGCGTGTTCTGCGGCGTCTGATCGAAATGATGGCCGAGGCGGGCGTCGATTTTGGTATCCTCGGAGAAGATGAATGGGACTGTGGTGACTGGGCTTGCCGCGCAGGGGATGAAGCCACTTTCCAGGAATTGGCTCGGGCCAACATCGAGGCTCTCTCAGCGCGGCGTTTCAATCGTATCGTGGCGCCAGATCCTCACGCGGTGCACGCACTCAAGAACGAGTATCGCCGGTGTGGCGGGGCTTTTGACTGCATTCACCATTCACAACTGCTTTCCGAATTGGTCGACAACGGTCGCTTGAAACCAAATCAGGATACTATGGGCCGGATTACCTATCATGACCCATGTTATCTGGCGCGCTACATCGGCGAAACCGATGCGCCGAGAGCGGTGGTCGAAAAGTCAAGCAGGGAACTTGTTGATCCACCTCGTACCCAGGAAGCGACATTCTGTTGCGGTGCTGGTGGTGGTGCAGCGTTGTCTGACATCGCTGGGGAAGCGCGTGTTCCAGACATTCGTATGGCCGAGCTTGCTTCGACTGGTGCCGACTGCGTGGCTGTTTCTTGCCCCAATTGTGCAGTGATGTTGGAAGGTGTGACTGGCGACGGTCCACAAGTTCGCGACATTGCAGAAATACTTTGGGAGGCAACGCGACCGTCATGACTCTTGAAAAAAGTGACAACCTAAAACACGTTCTGGCAGTGCCGGACTTTGCCAGTGGGTCAATCGCCAGGGAAGACAACCTTTTCATCAATGCGGTGGCTAGCTTCTGTGCTACCGTGGGGGCGGAATTCTCGATGCTCGCGCCGAGATCTTTCCTTGAGGATCTCGGTAAGACTGCAAGCCTGCTTATTGGTTGCGACCTGCCTCCGGGCGTGTTCCAAGCTGATGCTTTGCATGGTGTGATTGAAGCCTTAGTGAAGCAATATGGTTTTCACACCGTTGTTTTTCCAAGTTCGGAATGGGGTGAAGATCTCGTTCGGCGGCTCTCGGTAAGTGGAAACAAAGCCTTTGCATCTTGTGTTGGTTTTGTTACCGAACACGGCTTCGTGCAACATATCGGGCAGGACCATGAACTGCTTGTTGCGCCATGCGAACTACTAACATTGTCTGAACAATTCGTAGGTGCGGACGCAAGAGCAGCGCCAACCCAAGAGATTGGCTTCGCGTCTGTTTCGACTTGCAGTGTTGAGTTCATTGAGATGGGTTGCGAGCAACTCGGCGACGTGACAACAGCCCCACTAGAAAGTGCCCGTTTCATTATTGCAGCCGGTAACGGGGTTACCGACTGGAACAGTTTTGGTGAACTGGCAAAAGCGCTTGGCGCTACCGTGGGCGCCAGCCGAGTCGTATGTGATCGGGGATTTCTACCGCGGGACCGACAAGTAGGCAGTTCGGGTACGCTCGTTTCCAGCCGCGTCTACATTGCTTTGGGTATCTCTGGGGCTGTGCAACATCTTGACGGAATTCACGACGTTGAATTCGTGATTTCGGTCAACTCAGACCCAGGTGCTCCGATTCACTCTCGAGCGGTCTTGCCCATCGTCGCCGATGCAAACGCCGTTGTTCAGCACCTGTTAGAGGCTTCGGTTACTAAGGAGCACGGCCATGGTTAAAGTCTTGGTTCTGTTGTCGGCTGGAAGAGATGAGTTTTCGGGCAAAGCCGTGCCGTCGGCCTCAGACGCGCGTGCGGTCAAAATGGCTTTGAACCTGAAAAATGCAGATGTGACCTACGCGCACATTGGATCGGCGGACGAGCCGTCTCTAAGGCTGTATCTTGGTTTGGGTTGCCCTGAAATTGAAGTTTGGACGTTGGAAGCAGACGCGTCTTTGTCGTCTACACTTTCTAAGCATTTAGAAGCCATCGAAGCGGATTTGATTTTGACAGGAGCCGCCTCGAGTTCAATGGCCTCGCAGGGTCTCTTGCCGTATAAGCTTGCTTCCAAACTGTCGCGCCTGTTGCTGCCAGGAGTAGTTTCAGTCGACCTAGAAAGCTCCAGAATTACGGGTGTTTGCCCCGCACCTGATAGGACACGCCGGTTGATCGCCGCTGAGTTGCCGGCGATCGCAACCGTATCTCCTCTCGCACCGGATCCGGGACAGGTCGTTCAATCATGGCAGCGCTCGGGGAGGATTGTGCGCGAGACTGACACATCAATTTCCGTTTCCAAACAAGTGCCTAATGTCGCGAGACGTAGGTTTCGAGCCAAGCCTTTGACCGTGCCAGTTGGAAATCGAGCATGGGAGCGGGTGCGCTCGGTCATCGGATCAGTCGACGTGGCGCCGAAGGCTAGGGCGATGTCTCCAGAACAAGCCGCTCAGGCAATCCTGTCCAAACTCGAAGACCTTGGCTTTGCGGTGGCGGAGTCTAGCGCAAATGATGACGCAAAAAAAACAAAGGTGGGAGAAGATTCAAATGACTAAGACACTGAAATCGTTGAGCGAAGAAGCCTCTAAGGATGTTGAGCAGGTTTCGACGAAGGAAGCCCTATCCTTGTTCAAGGAGGGGAACACTGTTTTTGTCGACGTCCGTGAGGATCACGAAAGAGCGGGGTCCGGAACGATCCCGGGGGCAGTCCATTTGCCGCGATCTCTTCTGGAGTGGAAATTAGACTGCGGCGATCCCAATCACCGGCCTGAAGTCTTCGATGCAGTTAGGCCGATTTTCTTTTGCGGTGGCGGCGGTCGTGGGCTTTTGTCAGCAAAGCTTGCTCAAGAAATGGGCGTGACAGGAGCTCGAAATCTCAACGGCGGGTTTCGGGCTTGGGTGTCGTTCGATGGTCCCTTGGTATGATGGAAGTCAATTGACACACATTAAGTGACATGTCAAAAAGGCCGCTATGATATGACAAAATAGGCGATTGTCATAAATGTGATGAAGGTAACTGTAGCAGAAGTTGCGATCGCGGCTGGACGAGTAAAAAAACTTCTAGAATAGGAGGATGTTTTGATCATTGAACGTTTGGACCTAACCCCACGGTACTCAAAAATCGTGAAGCGTGGCGACATCGTTTATCTAGCTGGGCTAATTGCCGAGACATGGGACGCAGACATCGCGATCCAATCCCAAGAAGTCTTCAATCAGATAGACGAACTTCTGGCAAAAGCTGGAACGAATAAGTCCAGGCTGCTGACTATGACCTGCTGGATCGCTGATTTTGCCGACTATGGAGTATTCAACGAGACTTATGACGGTTGGATCGACACCCAAAACCTACCAGCGCGGGCTACGGTAAAAGCTGAACTGCTGGATCCTACACTCAAGATTGAAATTATGGTCACGGCCGCTGTTTGAGCGCTGACCCAAACTTACGAGAGAGAAAACGAGACTCACTTCACTGGACGAATTCGTGAGCTACTCCCCAATCCTTGGACAGGATTCCACGTAACTTTAGCTACTCTCGGCTCCTGCTGATCGGTTTGGTTTTCGTTTCTTCTCAGTCAATAGACCACGGCTGGCGGCTTGCCGACAAGGGCGGAAGGGCGCTTCTGCGGTTGTGGACTCGATCCACTTTTCGACACCGGCGTTCGCCTCTGATCCGGTCTCCCAAGCGTGCAGGTAGATACACTCGTATTTTAGGCTCCGCCAGAGCCGTTCGACAAAGATGTTGTCGAGGAAGCGCCCCTTGCCATCCATCGAGAAGCCATGCGGTACCAACCCAGCGAATGGTCGATCGGTGTTTGAGTCAAACCGCCCGAGAACTGGCACCAATCGTATGACTGTCGGTGTTCATGATCTCGGGCCGCTGATGAATGGACCGATCTGGTGGAAACATCTGGCCTCTGGGGCGTCTGGCATAGCGCGGCCGTCGTTTCTTTCGACGGCTGGGCAGATGGCGCGCCAGCCGCTCGGATTGACCTTCGCGGCTGTAGACATAGGCGTAGATGGTTTCATGGCTCACCCGAATCGGCTACGCATCATATCCAAGTCGGCCCGCAATCTGTTCCGGTGTCCATCCTGTCTTCAGGCGGTCAATCACATGCGCGCGCAAACCCTTCAAGCGGATCAGCTTCCGCCGTCGCGCACGCCTGGTATCTGCCGTCCGCTGTGCATTTACGCCGTAGTACCCATTCAGATACGACAGCTCTTCGTCTTGGAATCCGTTGCGCTTGATCTCGCGATAGACAGTCGAGCGATGTCTGCCGATCACTGCCGCGATCTTGCTCACCGGGATCTTTGCATTCAACATATCCTCGATTGCGCGCCGCTCACGCAAATCCAGTTCTGTGTGGGCCATGTCCGTTCTCCTTGCTTGTCAGCAAGATAGGGGATTTGTCGCAAGCCAGTTTAGAATGTGCCCCTACACTCCAACTGGGCTGATAAGGTTTATTATGTTAAGTATTTGGCTTTCGACCCTTTGCAGCCATCCAATTCTTATACGAATGCTGCGGCGCAGTTCCATCGAAACCCTTGTTCGCGCATCTTTGGTCGCGCTGTAGAAAGTGAGTTCCGTAGGTGCAGCGCTCTGGTTTAGGTTACTTGAAGAAGCCAACAGGATGGAAGGCAAATGAGCGACAAAGAGCAGCACTCGCCACCCCAAAGACTTGAAAACCACAAGAGACCTAGGGATCACATCCTGAACATCATCAAGGCTGCACTTTCAACCGCACCGTTCGGCGGTGGCATCGCCTCCCTGATGACAGATTACATCCCGTCAATGAAGGAAAAGCGACTGGAAAAATTCGTCCGAGAAATCGCGGCTGACTTGAAGTCTCTTCAAGATCGCATCGACGAAGAATTGATTCAGACGGACGAGTTTGCTTTCGTTCTGGAAAGGTGCTTACGCGGAGCGGCAGAACATTACCAATCAGAGAAGCTAACGGCCTTTCGAGGCATTCTTATGAATTCAGCGGTTGGATCCGGCGTCGCAGCGGATGAAGGGGAGTATTACCTCAACGTGGTTGAAAGGCTGTCGGCACTGCATTTGCGCATTTTGTCCTTTCTATCCGATCCGAAGTCATATTTGCAAAGCCATCAAATACCAGAAGAACGAATCCGTGGCGGGTTTCCTAACTTCATGCCGGTTGCGATCCCAGGGGTGGATCTTGAGGCAATCAAGAGTGCATTCGGAGACCTTTACCAATTTGGTTTCCTCAACACGGACAAATCAATGTTCAACACAATGACAGCGTCGCAGGGATTAGACCTTCTTGGCGACCGATTAACGGATGCCGGCCATCGCTTCGTTGCTTTTTGCAAGACGCCACAATAGCTAGTGACCAGTGGGCGTGCAGATTGCGGGCCGGACAATCCGGAATTTCACCTTGGTTATGGGGTGCAACAATCCCAGCCCAAAATGGCTAAATTTCTGATCAAGCTTTTCGCGTTTGTTCCGGTGCCGGGTTAGCCTTCGCCAGTTTCCGTGGGCTTACCAACTACGTTTCCGATAGGGTGACTTTGTGCGTGTAGTTGTCTTGTTAGACTTTCGCTGGTTGGCACGAGTTTGTAGCGCCTGGAGGTTTCTGCGCGCATTGGTTCCGCCCTTGGACTTCGGCCAGATGTGGTCGACCTGCCAACCCATGGGGCTGTTTCTGCCATAGGCCGGTTTGTAGATTACGTTACCCTGGCTATCCCTACGATAGAGATTTGGGTTTTTTCCCTTGACGCGGGGCGCCTTGGCCCATGCGTGCTGAGCTTTCCAGTTGGTTAAATAGGGCATTCGTTTTCCTTTCGTTAGGCAGCGTTTCTTCGTGGGTGAATGTGGGAGCCGGTCGGCGTGATCTCGATATCGAAGCCTTCGGTGATCATGGTCTTCACCTGTTCGGTGTGAGAGATCAAACCGACCGAACGCATGTGGTTGGTGAGGTCATAAAGCGTCTCAAGAGCGGTATTCAGCGTGTCCTCGTCGAGTGTTCCGAAGCCCTCGTCGATGAAAATCGCATCTAGCTTGATGCCACCGCTGTTGCGCTGAACAACGTCTGAAAGTCCAAGGGCAAGTGCGAGCGATGCCTGGAACCCCTCCCCTCCCGATAGGGTCTTTGTGGGTCTCGATTTTTCGGTGTTCCCGTCGAAAACAGAGATTTCCAACCCTTGTTTTTGGCGGCCGCCACCGGTGACTTCGGGTCGCATCAATTGATATCGCCCATCAGTCATTGGCCCGAGACGGTGATTGGCAGCCAAAAGCACTTCGTCAAACATTGCAGCGATGGCAAAATCCGGGAGACGTACTTTCCGGTCGTTATTTCCGTTGACCAGGTCCGAAAGCCCACCAACGGGTCCATACTCTTTCTCAAGGTCGTTGATTTGCGTGGTCAGGCGCTGAACTTGACCTAGCACCTGTTGCCGTCCGTCGAGTTCGTTTTTCAGGCGAGACTGGGCATCCCGGCTCTGTTCCAACGCTGCCCGCGCTTCATTTCGAGCCTTGGTCAGCAAGGCGAGATCAGGAGTGGGCTGATCCCCGATGTCTTCCGTCAATCCACGAAGCCGTGCGGTAATTGCTGCAACACGATTTTCGTAGTCGCTTATCTGTGCCTCTAGAACGGAGTACTGGGCAACATCGTCTTTTGCTGCCTGGAAAGCCTCCTCGTTCAGCCCGACTTTTTCGAGTTGGCCGAAGAATTCACCTTGTGCTTTCTTCAAGCCCTCGGATGTTTTTGCGACACCGTTCTGCGCGATCTTTGCGGCTTCCTCGGCTGCGCTGAAGACAACGGCCGCATCCTTTTCGTCGGCAACGGCAGCTTCATGATCGGCGGCCAGTTGGTCGTGCTTTGCAATAGCTGCCGAGAGCGCTTCAGAAAGCGCGTTCACGGGGCGCAGCTCATCGGGTACGCCTTTGAGCGTCGTGTCATAGGCGGTCTGTGCCCGGACCTCGACACCTTTGGCATCCGATACGGCCGACTTTGCGTTTTCTAGTGCTTGGGCTGCATTGCTGGCGAAAGCTTCGGCGGAAGAAATCTCACCCTCGAGATCCGCAAATCTGTTATCAGCTTCGAGCGCAGTTTTCTCCTCGCGTGCCGCCAAGAGGATCGGGGCCAGTGCCACGCGATCTCTCTTGGGGCGTTCAAGCGCATCCACCTCATTTTGCCGCTCGACAAGCGTAGCTTTCGCCGCCGCCAACGTGGTTCTGGCTTCAAGCTCGTCGTTCTCGGCGGAGCGCAGTATCTTACCTGCTCGCTCGAATTCATCATGCCGACCACGACGCTCCGGATCCCCGCTGGCGGGATCGGGGTGGTTTAGGGCTCCGCAGGCTGGGCAGGGCTCGCCTGGCTTCAGTTTTCGGGCGATGTGAAGCGCCTGAATTTCGGTTAAGTCCTGTTCCGCATGCTCAAAGGCCGCTTTGGCTGCCTCAAGTTGTTTAAGCGCCTCGTCATGCTGGATCGAGAGGCGATCCACCTCCTTTGACTGACGGTCCCGCTTGAGAACGGCAGTCTCAAACTGATCCAGGGCTTGCGACTCTGCGTCAAGCGCGCTCATTGCGGTTGTTGCTTCCTGAAGCGCGCGTACGTGTTGGGGGTGCTGCTTTTGCAGGTCGCGCAGGGCCGACAATGCTTGTTGGGCTTCTACGTTCTTCTGGTCGGCGGCGGCTTTGGCTTCCTCAGCCGTTTGTGAGGTCAATTTCGCAGCATTCAACTCTTCCAGCAGTGCTTTGGATTGATCGAGTGTCACCTGCTGACGTTGAAGTTCTGACACCCTGGCCTGTGCGTCTTCCCGCTCCTCTTTCTGCATATGGGTACGCGACAGCGTTTCCCGTGCCCGCGTGATGGCATCGGTTGCGCTCTTTAGGTTGTCTCTTGCTTCGTGTTCGCGGGCCGCCGCTGTGGCGCTTTCGTCGCGGGTAGTCTGCAGTGCCGCCTCGGAAACTAGAACGTGTTGGGCGGCACGCGCCTGCTTTAGCCGGATGCGCACGGCATCGATCGTTTTGCATTCTGCCTGCAACTCCAAGTCTTCCTCTCGTGCGGTTGCAAGGGCTTTGAATTTCTCGGCAAGTCCCTCGCCCGCAGACAAGCCTTTTTGACGTTTCTCAAGTACCCTTGTTTCAGTTTCGATGGTCGTATCGAGCACGGCGATCTCATCGATCATTGATTGGATCGCTTGCGAGAGCTGGTCTTCGCTCTGATCGTCAAGAAGAGTTGAGCGTCGGATTTTTTCGTCGCTGATCTGACGATAAAGCGTGGCTGCCCTGGCCTTAATCTGGGCGGCGAATGTCTCGTAAAGCCCGACATCAAAGAGCTGTTTCAGGATTGGTGAGCGCTCGTCTGAACTGGCAGTCAGGATGCGACGGAAATCCCCTTGCGGCAGCAAGATGATCTGCCGAAACTGTTTCGCGTTGTATCCGAGAAGCTCTTCGACCCGTGCGTCAACAAGGCCGACTTTCTTTTCCGCAAGTACTTCACCTGGATTGTCCTCGGAGATTTCCTCGAGTTTCATTCCCGTCGCCCGGAAGAGATAAGCCTCGTGTGCCTGCGTTGTGGTGCCGGAACCGCGAAGCGCAGCGCGTTGCTGGACGGGAATACGCCGGATGACGTAGCGGTCCTCTCCCAGATCAAAGACCAGTTCTACTTTAGTGATATCTTTCGCATGATCATGATGACACACCATATCTTCAGGCGCTCTTTCTGCCCCAGAAGACTGGCCAAAAAGAGCGAAAGAGATTCCGTCAAACACCGTGGTCTTGCCGGCACCGGTTTCCCCATAAATGCCGAAAATACTCGCTTCGAGAGCTGAAAAGTCGACGACCTCGGTGCCCGCGTAAGGCCCGAACGCGGTCATTGTCAGACGGATCGGTTTCATTCGGTGTCCTCCAGAATGGGTTGATCCAGCACTTCCTTGGTTACTTCGAGTTCCTGGTCCGTCGATCCCTCTCCGCGAACGTATTCGAGGAATTCGCCGATCACGCCGATAGGATCATCCAACTTGGATTGGGCGCGACCCGCACTGCTCATCACGAGCTCACGGGCTTTCTCTCGAAGGGTCTGCAGGATGTTGGGGTAGTAGGGTCGAAGTTGAGCGGCCGGCTCGATCAAGGCACCTTCATCAAGCAAGATTGCACGGATGTAGTCGTCGCTGGGGTGCTTAGCCGCGTCGGTGACCAAATCGGCCAGATGTCCTTTCACCTCTCGCACGTGCCGCAGGGGTTCGAAGGCGACAGTCCTAAGGTCAACAATCTGTCCATCCGGATCGAGATCGAAGATCGTCATGGATTTTGTGGTTCCGGCCTCGTCAAACCCGAAGGCTAAAGGCGATCCGCTGTATCGGATCGAGTCACGACCCGCGATCTGCGGGCGATGCAGATGACCAAGCGCGACGTAGTTCGCGCCGTCGAAGATGGAGCTTGGCACGGTTTCGACTGTGCCTACGGAAAGCGTCCGTTCGCTTTCGGATGGTTGGCAATTCGTCACAAAGGCGTGGGCGACGACAATCCAGCGGGCGGTCTCTGGGACGTGCGCCTTGGCTGCAGCGATCTGTGCGTGCAAGACGTCTTCTGGCGAGCGGATGCTTTCGTCTCCGAAGGCACGACGAGCGGCATAAATCTCCGCATATGGAAGCGCAGAGATAGCAACTGGACCAGCACCGTCCTCGAGCACGAGTGGCAACTCATCGCTCGAGACAGGACCGCGCACTAAGATGCGGTTCCGGTCAAAGAGCTTCGATGCCGTTCCAAGCCGCTGTCCTGAATCGTGGTTTCCGGCAATCACTGATCCGCCCCACTTGAGTGGTCCAATTTGATTGTTAGTGCATGATCGGCCTTTGGTCCATCTGGATGATGGTTTCGGGGGCCGGTGGGCGATAGCCCAGAGCACTGTGGGGTCGTTTCGTATTGA
>NZ_JAKVRD010000021.1 GCF_022814865.1 Shimia aestuarii
TCAATACGAAACGACCCCACAGTGCTCTGGGCTATCGCCCACCGGCCCCCGAAACCATCATCCAGATGGACCAAAGGCCGATCATGCACTAACAATCAAATTGGACCACTCAAGTGGGGCGGATCAGCTTTTCCTTTAGGCAGGGCGGTTCGTCTGAATTGCCCTGTCGGCTTGGGGCGGGCTGATTGAGTCATTTTCCACTCGCTCAGGCAGTCCGCCTCAGTTCTTGGTTTTTCCAGACCCCCAAGCGGAAGCCTGACAAGACGCGAAGCCTTGCAAGTAATGCGCTTTCGTTGGCGCAGGACTCAAGCAATGATGTTCACGATCTCGACGAATAGTTCAAGAACCGTGGCCCGCGCGCAACATTATTTGCGATTCCGGTGCCAAATCGTGCCTTGCAGCCAGTTTCCGCCGCGAGGCGCACAGGTTTCCTGATCTCGAGGAAAAGCGCGGTCAAATGGCCGGTCAGACGCCGACGTATCGTTCGGTGACCTCATGGGGCAGGGTGCCCATAGCGCCACTCCAGACAGTGGCGCCGCGCTCGACGATCACGGCCCTGTCCGAGACCTGTTTCAACTCGCGCAGGGTCTTGTCGATAAGCAAAATCGCCATGCCCGTCTCGCGTTTCAACCGGGCGATCGCGGCCCAGATCTCCTGTCGGATAATGGGGGCAAGGCCTTCTGTCGCCTCGTCAAGGATCAACAGGCGCGGGTTTGTCATCAGAGCGCGTCCGATTGCGAGCATCTGTTGTTCTCCACCCGAAAGCGAGGCCGCGCGTTGGGTGCTGCGTTCTCCGAGCCTCGGGAAAAGCGAGGCGACTTCTTCGAGGGACCACGGACCGGGACGCGCCGTGGCAAGGAGGTTCTCGCGCACCGTCAAATCGCGAAAACAGCGCCGACCTTCCGGCACCAGCCCGACACCCAGCCGCGCAACCTTGTGGCTCGGCAGGCGTTGCAAGTCGCGACCATCGAAGGTCAGCCCGCCGGTCGAGGGCAGCATTCTGCAAATCGCCTTGACTGTGGTCGTCTTGCCCATGCCATTGCGCCCCATGAGCGCGACAACCTCGCCAGCGTCAATGGAGAGGTTGATGTCAAAGAGCGCCTGCGAGCTGCCGTAGCGGAGCGAAAGGCCGGACACATTGAGAAGGCTCATAGGTCTTCCCCCAGATAGGCCGCACGCACGGCGGCGTCCTTGCGGATGTCGTCAACCGTGCCGGTCGCGATAATCTGGCCATAGACGAGGACGCTGATCCTGTCGGCAAGTGCGAAAACGGCATCCATATCATGCTCCACAAGGAGGATCGGTGCCTCTGCGCGCAGGCCGTCGAGGAAACCGGTCATCTGTTTCGAGCCGCTTGCACCGAGGCCGGCCATGGGTTCGTCCATGAGGAACGCGCGTGGCGCAAGGGTGAGGGCGACAGCCACCTCGAGCTGGCGACGCTGGCCATGGCTGAGGTCCGCGGTGCGCATATCGCGCGCCTCTGCAAGGCCGACCTGTTCAAGCGCGGCAAGCGCCGTCTCGGAAAGGGCAGTGTCGCGTTTCGCGGCACGCCAGAACGACCACGGATTGCCGCGTGCGCCAAGGGCGCCGAGCATGGCGTTCTCAAACACCGTGTCTTCCATCGCGAGCGCAGAAATCTGGAACGTGCGGCCAAGCCCGGCCCGTGCCCGCGTCACGGTCGAAAGGCGTGTAATGTCCTCTCCCAATAGCTCGATGCGCCCCTGATCTGGGGCGAGCACGCCGCTGATTTGCTGGATGAGTGTGGACTTCCCGGCACCATTGGGGCCGATGATCGCGTGAATCTCACCCGCGCGCAGGTCGATAGACACATTATCGGTCGCCTTGAGGGCGCCGAATGATCGCGAAAGACTGTGTGTGGCAAGGATCGGGTCAGACATGCGGCCCCTCCTTGCCAGTAAGCAGGCCGACAAGCCCGCCACGTGCGAAAAGCACGATCAGGAGAAGGATCACACCAAGGAACACATGCCAGAATTCCGTAATCCCACCGAGCCAATGCTCAAGCGTCACGAAAAGGCAGGCGCCGATCACTGGCCCCATCAGGCGCCCGACGCCGCCGATCACGATCAAGACGATCAATTCGCCCGAAAGCTGCCAGGAAAACATGGTCGGGCTGACGAAGCGGTTAAGGTCGGCAAAGAGCGCGCCTGCAAGCCCGGTGATCGCGCCAGAGACGACAAAGGCCACGAGTTTGAGCCGCACCGGGTTCAGCCCCACGGTCTCAACCCGCGCGGGCACCTGTCGCGCGGCGTTGAGCGCAAGGCCAAAGGGTGCGGCCTGAAGCCGTGCGTTGAGGAAAAGCGCAGCGCACAGAAGGGCAAAGCAGAGAGCGAAGAACTGGATCGGGACGAGTGTGTTCACCCCCGGAAACCCATTGCGGACATAGATCGAAAGCCCGTCCTCGCCGCCATAGGCGCTCCAGGAGATGGCGAAATAATAGAACATCTGCCCAAAGGCGAGGGTGATCATGATGAAGTAAACGCCGCTCGTGCGCAGGCTCAGGAGCCCAATTCCCCAAGCCGCGAGCGCCGAGACGAGCGTCGCAACGAGCCAGATCACTGGCATGGATTTCGTGCCTTCGATTGACAGGCCAAAAATCTCGAGCGGCGTATAGGTCTGGGCATGATAGGCGAGGATGCCCATCGCATAGCCACCAATCCCAAAGAACACCGCGTGGCCAAGGCTCACGAGGCCGCCCATGCCGAGCGCGATGTTGAGGCCCACGGCGGCAAGCGCGAGGATCGCGGCGCGGGTCGCAAGCGTGATGGTGAAGGGCTCGTCCACGGCGAGCGCCCAAAGCGGCACCGCGAGCAGTGCGGTAAGCACGAGGACGGCGAGGGGGCGTTCTGCGATCATAGGCGCACCCCGAATAGGCCCGAAGGCCTCCAGATCAGGACAAGGCTCATCAGGATGTAGATTGCCATCGAGGCCAGCGCCGAGCCGGTCTGCGTCGCGGTGTCAGGGGCCATGAAAAGTTTGAACAACTCCGGCAGGAACACCCCGCCGAGCGTATCTGTGAGTCCGACAAGAAGCGCGCCGATGAAGGCGCCCTTGATGGAGCCGATGCCGCCGATCACGATCACCACGAAGGCAAGGATCAGGACCGGTTCGCCCATGCCGACCTGCACCGACTGGATCGCGCCGACAAGCGCGCCCGCAAGCCCCGCAAGCCCCGCGCCGAGGGCAAAGACCAGCGTGTAGAGCTTGGAAATATCGACGCCCAGCGCGGCGATCATCTCGCGGTCGTTCTCGCCTGCCCGGATCTGGATGCCGATACGGGTGCGTGCGGTGAGAAACCAAAGCCCCGCAGCCACCGCAAGCCCGGCACCGATGAGGCTGAGGCGATAGAGCGGGTATTCGATGCCGCCCGGAAGCGTCACCGGGCCGGAAAGCGCGTCGGGAATATCAAGGAACAGGGGAAAGGAACCGAAGACGAAACGCGTGCCTTCCGAGAAGATCAGGATCAGCGCGAAGGTCGCGAGCACTTGATCGAGATGCGGCGCGGCATAAAGCCTGCGGATCACGACCATTTCGACAATCGCGCCTGCCAGCGCCGCCGCCGCAAGCGCCGCGATGAGCGCAAGGAGGAACGACCCCGTCGCCCCGGCCACGGCCGCCGCAGCAAAGGCCCCGACCATATAGAGCGAGCCATGCGCAAGGTTGATCAGCCCCATCACGCCGAAGATGAGCGTCAGGCCCGCCGCCATGAGAAAGAGCATGACACCGAATTGCAGGCCGTTGAGGACCTGTTCCGCGATAAGTAGGAAAGACATGGTAATGCGTCGTTTGGGTCCGAGGCCAGTCTGACAGTTTCAGGCTGGCCCCAAGACAATCTTACATTTTGCACGCGCCCGCATAGGCGTCGGCATGATCCTCAAGCGCAGGGCCGAGGATCTTGTTGGTATAGACCTCGCCCTCCTTGATGACCTCGCGGGCATAAATCGTCTGAACCGGGTGGTGGTTCGGGCCGAACTTGAACGCGCCACGCGTGCTGTCGAACTCCGCCGCCTCAAGTGCTGCGCGGAAGGCGTCGGCATCGGACACATCGGCCTTGTCCACGGCGGAGATCAGCAGGTTCGCGGTATCGAACCCCTGGCTCGCATAGAGCGAGGGCAGGCGGCCATACTTGGCCGAAAAGCTCTCAACAAAGGCAGCATTGGTCGGGTTGTCGATGTCCTTATTCCACTGCGATGTGTTCACAACGCCGAGCGCCGCATCGCCCACGGCCTGAAGGATGCCCTGATCAAACGAGAAGGCCGGACCAACCACCGGAAGGTCCACACCGGAATCAGCATATTGCTTGAGGAAGGAAATCCCCATGCCGCCGGGCAGGAAGAAAAACACGCTGTCGGCGCCGCTTGCGCGGATCTGGGCGATCTCCGCGGCGTAATCTGTCTGGCCGAGCTTGGTATACACCTCGCCCGCGAGATCCCCGCCAAAGAAGCGTTTATAGCCGGTGAGCGCATCCTTGCCCGCCGGGTAGTTCGGCGCGAGGATGAAGCTGTTCTTGTAGCCTGCCGTATTGGCATAGGCACCCGCGGCTTCGTGCAGGTTGTCGTTCTGCCATGCGACGTTGAAGTAGTTCTCGTGGCAGCCCTTGCCCGCGAGCGCGGAGGGCCCGGCATTGGGAGAAAGATAGAACTTGCCCTGTGCCACCGAGGCCGGGACCACTGCCATGGCAAGGTTGGACCAGATAATGCCCGTCAGCACGTCGACCTTTTCGGATTGGATCATCTTGTCGGCGAGCTGCACCGCGATATCGGGTTTGCGCTGATCGTCTTCGATCACCACCTCGATATCGTCGCGCCCTGATTGCTCAATGGCGAGCATGAACCCATCGCGCACGTCGATGCCAAGGCCAGCACCGCCGCCCGAAAGCGTGGTGATCATACCAACCTTGACCTCGGCCATGGCCGCACTGGCCATTAAGGCCGCAGAGGCGGTTGCGAGCAGTAGTTTCTTCATGTCTGTCTCCCTGTCGTGTCTTTGTCTTGTCATTCCGGGCCATCTTTCGCGCTGGGGGCGGATATTCCAAGCGCAAAATCGTCGAAAACGACGAAAGAGCGCGGGTTTCAACCTTGAGAGCGGCTGAGGAAGGCGCTCCATTCCTCGGGCGTGTCGATATCAAGCTGTGCATGATCGCCTGGCAAGGGAATGTCGAGGACCGGCCCGTCATGACCCGCAATGACCGCCCGCGCGCCCTGATCGCCGGTCAATGACTCGAGCGCGTTGAAACAGGCGGCGGGAAAGATCACGGGGTGGCCCGGAGCGCCATCTGCACCCGTGCCGCGCAAGATCGCGTTGGCAGGCGCAGCGGCCCAAGCGTCCTTCATCGCGATCAGGTCGTCTGTGCTCAGGCCGGGCATATCGGCGGGCAGGATCATCAACGCGGTCGCCTGCCTTGGCCGCAGCGCGGTGCCGGTTGCAATGCTCGCCCCCATGCCGAGATGTGCATCGCGCACTGTCACGGGCGCAGCGTCGCAATCGGCCACAATCGCCGCGCGCGCCGGTTTGTCGGGGGGCAGGGCGACCAGCACTGGCGCGCGTGTCCGCTCCGCACGCAGGATCATCGTTGCGAGCATCGGCACGCCGTCGATCGGTAGGGTAAGCTTGTCACGGCCCTCCATGCGTGAGGACGCTCCGGCAGCGAGGATCAGGATGGAAAGCATGGCGCCTCAATAGATAGAAAACCGCCGGAGGCGCGGTCAGGACGCCTCCGGCGGGAGTATTTTTGCAGAGAAGAAGATGCGGGGGAAGGCCTAGCCCCGCATCCTTGCGCCATCGGCATCGAAGAGCGGCGCTTCGAGAAGACGGGCGGGACGCATCTCGCCAAGGATTTCGATCTCGACTTCGAGGCCGGTCTGTGCGCGTTCGATCGGCACGAATCCGAGCGCGATGGATTTTTCCGCATGGTGCGAATAGCCGCCCGAAGTGCAGAAGCCCACGACCGCGCCATCGAGCCAGATCGGCTCATAGGCGTGGACATCGGCATCCGAGGCATCGACCTCGAAGGCGCAGAGCTTGCGCGCGGGGCCGCTCTCGCGTTCGGCCTCTGCCGCCGCACGACCGATGAAATCGGCGTCTTTCTTGAAGGCGATGAAACGATCAAGCCCGGTTTCCGCCGCTGTGTAGTCGGGCGAGAATTCCGAGAGCCACGAGCCAAAGAACTTGTCGAGGCGCAGCGACATCATCGCGCGCATCCCGAAGGGGCGCATCCCATGCTCTTGCCCTGCGGCCCAAAGCACCTGCCAGAGCGCGCGCTGCGAGGGCAGGTCACAGAAAATCTCAAACCCAAGATCGCCGGTATAGGATACGCGCTGCACCACGCAATCGGCCATGCCGACGCTCATCCGGCGCACATCCATGAAGCGCATGTCGGAAATGTCCTGACGCGTGCAGGCCTGAAGCACGTCGCGCGCCTTTGGCCCGGCGATCTGGAACCCGGTAACGCGATCCGAGATGTTCTCGATCTGCACCCCGTCGGTCGCGTTCCGCTCGAACCAGCGCATGTGATAGGCCTGCGATCCGTAGGACGCGGTCAGTTGGAACACCTCTTCAGAGAGGCAGGAAATCGTGAAATCCCCGATCAGACGGCCCTTGGGCGACAACATCGGCGTGAGCGACAGGCGCCCCGGTTTCGGCACGCGCCCCGCCATGATCCGGTCGAGCCAATCGCGCGCGCCGGGGCCAGTGATGCGATATTTGCCGAAATTGTGGGTCTCGTTGATCCCCACCGCCTCGCGCACGGCCTTGACCTCGCGGGCAGTCGCCGCGAAGGCGTTGGAGCGGCGGAAGGAGGGCGTCTCATAGCGCGGCTCATCGCCCAGCGCGAAATAGTTCACAACCTCGAGCCCATACTGCGCGCCCCAGACGGCCCCCATCTGGTCAAAGACATCGTACATCGGCGTGGTGCGGAATGGGCGCGCGGCGGGAAGTTCCTCGTTCGGGTAGGAAACGGAAAAGCGTTTCTGGTAGTTTTCGATCACCTTGGGCCGCGTGTAGCCCGGCGTAATCCAGTCGCCATAGCGCGCACAATCCATCGCGAAAGTGTCGCGCTCGCATTCACCCTCGACCATCCACTGTGCGAGCATCAGGCCAACGCCGCCGCCTTGCGAGAAACCGGCCATCACGGCGCAGGCGGACCAGTAATTGCGCATCCCCGGCACCGGCCCGACAAGCGGGTTGCCATCGGGGGCAAAGGTGAAGGGGCCATGGATCACGGATTTGACGCCGACCTCGGCCAGCGCCGGGAAGCGGCGATAGGCAAAGTCGATCGACTCTTCGATCTTGTCGAAATCATCCGGCAGAAGCTCGTGTCCGAAATTCCAAGGCGTGCCATCGACCGCCCAAGGCTTGCAGGGCTGTTCATAGAATCCGATGCAGAGGCCGCGCCCTTCCTGACGCAGATAGCTTTCGCCCGCCGGGTCCATGACATGCGGATGTTCTCCGCCGCCGTCGATGATCTCGGCGATCATCGGCACTTCGTCGGTGACGATATATTGGTGCTCCATCGGGTGCAGCGGGAAATAGACACCTGCCATCGCGCCAACTTCGCGCGCCCAGAGACCACCGGCGTTGACCACGTGCTCGGTATGGATCGTGCCCTTGTCGGTCACAATGTCCCAAGTGCCGTCCGGGCGCTGGTTGGTCTCAACCACCTTGCAATGGGTCTCGATGGTCGCCCCGCCCATACGCGCGGCCTTGGCATAGGCATGGGTCGTCCCGGACGGGTCGAGGTGACCATCGAGCGGATCGTAAAGACCGCCAATGATGCCGTCGATATTGGTCACCGGGGCGATCTTGGCGATCTCTTCGGGGGTCACGATCTCGGTCTCAAGCCCCATGAAGCGATGCTTGGCCCGTTCCGCGACGAGCATGTCAAAGCGTTCCTTGTTATCCGCCAGAGTCACGCCGCCCACATGGTGCAGACCGCAAGACATTCCGGTGATCTCTTCAAGCTCTTTATAGAGCCGGATCGTATAGCCCTGAAGCGCGGCCATGTTGGTGTCGCCGTTGAGCGTATGAAACCCGCCCGCCGCGTGCCATGTGGAGCCTGAGGTGAGTTCCGAGCGTTCCAGAAGCATGACATCCGACCAGCCAAGCTTGGTCAGGTGGTAGAGTACGGAACAGCCGACGACACCGCCGCCGATGACGACTACGCGTGTGGTGGTTTTCATGGGGGCGCCTCCTTGTTGGTTGCCGCCATCCTGTTCGCGCCGGGGGGCGGGGCGCAAGTCGGAAAACGACAGAGAGTGTCGCTTGTAGAATGATGGGGGCGACAGCACCACGCGCACAGGCGATGAAGCCCGGTTTCTGCGATCTTTGCTGAAAAACGACTGAATCCGTCGCTTTGGGGCAATTAACGACAGACACAGAGCGGCACCTTTCCTTGAAACCTCGGACAAGACCCAAAGGAAGGTCCCATGCGCACAGAAGCCCGGGCTGTCGTGATCGGCGGCGGCGTGATCGGTTGCTCGATCCTTTATCACCTGACAAAACTCGGCTGGTCGGATGTTGTCTTGCTTGAACGCGACGAGCTCACGTCGGGATCGACTTGGCACGCGGCGGCCAATATCCACGGGCTGCACGACAGCGCCAATATCAGCCGCATTCAGCACTACACCATGCGCCTCTATGACGAGCTTGAGGCCGAAACGGGCCAGTCCTGCGGCGTGTTTCGTCCCGGCTCGCTCTACCTCGCCCAGACCGAGAACCGCGAACATCAGCTGCGCCTGCAAGCGGCCAAGGCCAAACTCTATGGCATGAATTTCCACGAGATCAGCCGCGACGAGGCCGAGCGGCTGCACCCGCTGGTCAATTTCGACGGCATCCGCACCATCATGTGGGAACCCGATGGCGGCAATGTGGACCCGTCGGGCGTCACCAACGCCTATGCCGTGGGCGCGCGCCAGCGTGGGGCAGAGATCAACCGTTTCACCCCCGTGACAGCGACCGAGCAACAGCCGGATGGAAGCTGGATCGTGAAGACGCCCAAAGGCGATATCCGCACGGACTGGGTCATCAATGCCGCTGGCCTCTGGGGGCGAGAAGTTGCGAGGCTGGCGGGAATCGAGGTGCCGCTTCAGCCGACGGAACACCAGTATTTCGTCACCGAGACCATTGCCGAGATTGCCGCGATGGATCGCCGTCTGCCGTCTGTGGCGGATCGGGACGGGGAGTATTACCTGCGCCAAGAGGGCAAGGGGCTTCTGATAGGGGCCTATGAAAAGGATATGCGGTTCTGGGCCGAGGAGGGCACGCCGCTCGACTTTGCCCATGATCTCTTCCCCGATGACCTTGAACGCATCGAAGAAAACATGATGCGCGCGATTGACCGGGTGCCGCTCGTCGGTGAAGCGGGGATCAAGCGGGTCATCAACGGGCCGATGATCTGGTCGCCCGATAGCAACGTGATCCTTGGGCCGGTGCCGGAATTGCGCAATTACTTCATGTGCGGCGGTATCATCCCCGGCTTTTCGCAATCGGCGGGCATGGGTCTCATGGCGGCGCAGTGGATCATCGAGGGCGAGATGCAATACGACATGTTCCCGTGGGACGTGGCGCGGTTCGGCCATTGGGCGAACAACCCCGATTTCGTCAAAGCCAAGGTGCGCGACGTCTACGCGCATCGCTTCGCAATCCATTTCCCGAACGAGGAACGCGAGGCGGGCCGGCCGCTGCGCACCCGTCCCGCCTATGAGACCCAGAAAGAGAGGGGCGCGGTCTTTGGCTTGAACTACGGATGGGAACATCCGCTCTGGTTCTCGGACACGCAAGGCACCAAGGACACCAATGGCTTCACCCGCCAGAACTGGTGGGAACCGGTGGGCGCGGAATGCCGGATGCTGCGCGAGAAGGCGGGGATCATCGATATCTCGAACTTTGCCAAGTATCGCGTCAAGGGGCCGGGGGCCGAGGATTGGCTCAACGCGGTCTTTGCCAACACCATGCCCAAAGCCGTGGGCCGGTCCTGTCTCACCCCGCTGATCGGGGTGCGTGGCGGGATTGCGGGCGACGCCACCGTGACCCGCACCGCCGAGGACGAATTCTATGTGGTGAGCTCGGGTATGGCGGAACGCTATCACAAGCGATTCTTCGACATGGTGCCGTTGCCGGAGGGGACGACATTTGACTGTCTGACCGAAGACATGTGCGGCTTCAACGTCGCTGGGCCAAAGTCGCGCGAGATCCTGCAACGGATGACCAATGCCTCGCTTGCGACCGAGGATTTCCCCTTCATGCGCTCGAAGTGGATCGAGATCGCGGGCGTGCGCGCCTTGGCAATCCGGGTCTCCTTTACCGGCGATCTTGGCTGGGAGCTGCATTGCGCGACCGAGGATCAGCTACGTCTCTACAGCGCGCTGCTTGAGGCGGGCGCGGAGTTCGGGGCTGGCCCGGTTGGTGGGCGTGCGCTCATGTCGCTGCGGGTCGAGAAGGGTTATGGCTCCTGGAGCCGCGAATACAGCCCTGAATATTTCCCGCAGGAAGTTGGCCTTGAGAGGCTCTGCAAAATGGAGAAAGACTTTCTTCACAAAGACGCCGTGGCCGAAACCTTGGCCAAACCCGCGCGAGAGCGGCTTGTGCTCTTGCATCTCGATGAGGGCGATGTGACCGCCTCCAACGCCGATGCGACCGGGGGCGAGCCGATCTTCAAGGATGGCGTCGGCATTGGCCGCGTCACCTCGGGCACCTATGGCTATACGGTCGGCATGTCCCTCGCGCTTGGTTTCGTGAAAGAGGGCGCACCGGGCGATGCGGTTGAAGTCATGGTGCTTGGCAAGCCGCACAAGGCGGTGATCTTGGATGAGCCGCCGTTTGATCCCAAGGGCGAACGTCTGCGCGCCTAAGTGCTGGTATCAGGTTGAGCGCGCCCAAGGGCGCGCGCAGGTCTTGCAGGCCCTTCGGGGCCTGCGATGGTCGCAACGTCCTGACCCTGCAAAGCAGGCTCAGACAACGCGACCTGGCGAGGCGCTGCCTCGCGCTCCGGAGTATTTACACAAAGAAGAAGATCAGGGGCGCGGCTTGCGCGGTACGCCATAAAGTTCGAGCCGGTGGCCTTTGAGATCATAGCCGAGCTTCTCGGCGATCTTTTCCTGAAGCGCCTCGATCTCGGGGTCGCAGAATTCGATAACCTTGCCGGTGGTGAGGTCGATCAGGTGGTCATGATGGGCGCGCTCGGCGTCTTCATAGCGCGCACGCCCGTCTCCGAACTCGAGCTTTTCAAGGATGCCTTCCTCCTCGAAAAGCTTCACCGTGCGATAGACCGTGGCGAGAGAGATCCCCGCATCACGCGCCGATGCGCGGGCATAGAGCTCTTCCACGTCCGGGTGGTCCTTGCTTTCTTGCAGGACCGTGGCGATCACCCGACGCTGTTCTGTCATGCGCAAGCCCTGAGCTTCGCAGCGGGAGATGATCGTGTCAGGCATGGGCGGATCCCGGGGCGGTTGGTCTTTGCGTTTGATTTCTAGCGTCCCACGCCGGGGCGTGCCAGCCTTTTTCACGCTTGACAGCTGCGCGTCCAAGCCCCATGTGAGGCAGCAAGACGCCTTCTGCCGCGTGAGCAGCCGTCGGGCCATAGGCCGCGACCAAAGGCGAAATCCATCCGATCCCAATATCACGCGTGGGGCGAGGGCGGGACGCGTTGTGCCATGCGGGTGCAAGGGCGGCTCCTGTCCATCCACCGAAAACACCCCCTTACCGGGGGCATGGGCGTATCGCGCGTGCGATGCGCCGGAAAGCTGAACCTATGACCGAATTTACCGATCTTGGCCTGCCCAAGACCCTGATCTCGCGCCTTGAGAAGGCCGGGATTTCCGCGCCGACGCCGATTCAGGCGCGCGCAATCCCTCATGCGCTTGAAGGGCGCGACGTGATGGGCCTCGCCCAGACTGGCACCGGAAAGACCTTTGCCTTTGGGCTGCCGCTCGTCGCGCGCCTCCTGTCCTATGGCCGCAAGCCCGAGCCGAAGACCGCGCGCGGGCTGATCCTCGCACCGACCCGTGAATTGGCCAACCAGATCCGTGATAGCCTCATGGTCCTCGTTGAAGGCACGCCGATGAAAGTTGGCCTCGTGGTGGGCGGCGTCTCGATCAACCCGCAGATTTCCCGCGTGGCAAAAGGCACCGATATCATCGTCGCGACGCCGGGCCGCCTCATCGACCTGATGGAGCGCGATGCTCTGGACCTGTCGGCGACGGATTTCCTTGTCCTGGACGAGGCGGACCAGATGCTCGACCTCGGCTTCATCCATGCGCTGCGCAAGATCTCCGAATGGCTTCCCAAAAAGCGTCAGACCATGCTGTTCTCGGCCACCATGCCGAAACAGATGGCAGAGATCGCAGGCACCTATCTCGACAACCCCGAGCGGGTGCAGGTCGCCCCTCCGGGCAAGACCGCCGACAAGGTCACGCAAGGTATTCACTATATCGCCAAGGCCGAGAAAACCGGCCTTCTGATCGAGTTGCTCGACGGACATCGCGACGAGGCTGCAATTGTGTTTGCGCGCACGAAACACGGTTCCGACCGGCTCATGAAGGCGCTGGTCAAGGCAGGCTACGCGGCGGCGGCGGTGCATGGCAACAAATCGCAAGGCCAGCGTGAACGCGCGATCAAGGCGTTCCGCGAGGGCGAGACGATGGTGCTTGTCGCGACCGATGTGGCCGCGCGCGGCCTCGATATTCCGCAGGTGCGCCATGTCTATAACTACGATCTGCCGAATGTGCCGGAGAACTATGTGCACCGGATCGGCCGCACCGCGCGCGCCGGGATGGATGGGGCCGCCGTGGCCTTCTGTGCACCGGACGAAATCGACGAGTTGAAGGCGATTCAGAAGGTTCTGAAGATGTCGATCCCGGTTCTGTCGGGGCGGCCTTGGATGGGCCTTGAGGAAAAGCCCGGTCAGAAACAGGGCCAGAAGCAGGGCCGGAAACAAGGCCAGCGTCAGGCGCAGGGCCAGAAGCAAGGCCAGAACGCGGATGGGCCCAAGCCCAAAAGCAAAGGGCCGCGCCGCGTCTGGAATGGCGGCGGCAAGCCCGGTGGCAGCAAACCCGGCGGGGGCGGTGGTCGTCGTCGCGGTGGTGGTGGCGGTGCAGGGCGTGGACGCGGCAAGAGCGCCGCGTAAGCCTCAGAGGATCAGCTGGCCCTGCATCACCTTGCAGGCGCCCCCGCTGATCGTCACCGAACGGCCCAGCGTTGTGACCCCGATCACCGAGGGGCGGCCCATGTCGTCGCCCTGATGAATGCGCAGGGTCATGTCCTGGCCCTCGCGTTCCGCCAAAAGCGCGCCGAGCGTGGCGCAGGCGCTTCCCGTTGCCGGGTCTTCGGGGATGTTGTCGAGCGGCGCGAACATGCGGGCGTGGACGATATCGCCTTCGCGCACATAGGCGAACTGTGCGAAATCAAGGCCGGATGGATAGGCGGCGTTGCCTTCGCGAAACGCTCCAATATCCGTATCAAGCGCGGCCAACGTGTCGCGGCAATCGAGTTCCGTGATCGTAAACGCAAGACCGAGCGACGCCATGACAGGCGGATGTGTCTCGGTCAGGATCGCGTCCTGTGCACAGCCAAGGGCACGGGCAATAAGGTCCGGCTTTGGATGCGCGATGGTTTCAAGTGGTGCTTCTGTGGTGAACCGCGCGCCATCTGTCGTTGCGTGACAGGCAATCGGCCCGATCCCAAGCTCAAGAACCATCTCCGGCCCATGTCCCATATTGGCAAGGGCGACCGCCGTGCCAATCGTCGGATGGCCCGCAAAAGGAACCTCCATGGTCGGCGTGAAGATCCGGACACGCGCGGTATGGGCTGGGTCTTCGGGCGGATAGACAAAGGTCACCTCGGAGAAATTGAACTCCTGTGTGATCTTCTGAAGCGCGTCTTCCGGCAAAGTGCTTGCCTCGGGAAACACCGCGAGCTGATTGCCGCCAAAGGGTGTTTCGGTAAAGACGTCATAGACGAGATAATCGTGCATCACATCAACTCCGGGGCGCGTCCGACGCGCTTGGCAAGGGGGGCAACGGTCAGTCCCTGAACAATGATCGAGAACACCACCACGATGTAGGTCGCGGTGAGGATAAGGGGCTTCCATTCGCTGTCGGGAAGCGACAGGGCAAGGGCCACGGAAATCCCGCCCTTGAGGCCGCCCCATGTCATGATCGGCACAACGCCTTGGCTAAAGTCGCGGAAGGGTTTGAGGGTCAACACCGGAACCGCGACGGCAGCAAGCCGCGCGACGAGGGCAAGGCCAATGGCAAGCACGCCGGCCACGAGGTAGGAGGCATCAAAGGCCACGGCAAAGACCTCCAGACCAATAAGCAGGAAGAGGACCGCGTTCAGGATTTCGTCGATGAGTTTCCAAAATGCATCAACATATTCCCGTGTTTGCGCGCTCATGCCATGGGTCGCGCCGATATCGCCTATGAGAAGCCCGGCGCAGACCGCCATGATTGGCGCCGAGACATGGAGCGCCACGGCAAGCTCATAGCCGCCAAAGGCAAGCCCAAGGGTTAGCAGAACCTCAAGCGAATAATCGTCGATGAGACGCATCACGCGGAAGGTCAGCCAACCAAGGACGATCCCAAGCACCGCGCCACCAAGGGCTTCTTGCGCGAACAGGATCGCGGCACCTTCAAGAGCGTCATGCTCACCGCCGTGATCGCCATGGCCCATGCCGGAGAAGGCGAGGCCCGAAATCACGAGAAACACCACATAGCCCACACCATCGTTGAACAGGCTCTCGCCGGCGATCTTTGTTTCCAGAGACTTACGTAGCTCAGCCTCACGCAACACGCCAAGTACGGCAACCGGATCGGTCGGTGAAATAAGCGCCCCGAACGTGAGCGCGACGAGAAGCGGCATGCCGGTGATCCAGCTGAATCCAAAGCCGACGATTGCGGTCGAGAGGCCAACACCCAGCGTGGCCATGAGGGCAACAGGGACCCACTGCGCGCGCAGGTCCGAGAGCTTCACATGCAGCGCCCCGGCAAAGAGCAGGAGGCCGAGCATCCCCTCCAAGAGCGCCTCGGAAAAGTCGATACCAAGGATCACCGCGCGCATGTTGTCGGCAATACCAAGCGATGGCGCCGCAAGGTCCACACCGAGAAGCGCGAAACTCGCCAGAAGGGCGACGACAAGGATCCCGATGGCAGCCGGAAGTCGCAGGAACAGGTAATTGACCGCGCCGAACGCCCCGGCGAGGACGATCAGGAGCGAGGTGATCTGAAGAAAACTCATATCGGGAACGCCTTTGAAAAACCGCCCCTCCCGCTTACCACGCGCCGCTCGGGACGCTCAAGCGTGGCGTGGCGCGATGTCGGCCCAGACCGGCAGGTGATCCGAGGCCATCGCCGCAGGCCGCTTGCGATAGGCGCCATGTCCAACCGCCGTAAGCTCCGGACTGAGGGCAAACCGATCCAGTGCCGCGATGGGACGCGGGGCAGGGAAGCTATGCGCCGCCGGTTCGAGGAATTTGAGCTGAGGCAGGGCGGCATCAAGCGCTGAGGTCGCACCCCATTCATTCAGATCCCCGGCAAGCACCGTTGGCCACGCCCCACGCGTGCGCAATGCCCGCGAAATCGCCCCAAGCTGCATCAACCGATAGCGCCGGAGCAGCCCGAGATGCGAGCCGACGATCCGCAGCGGCCCGATCGGCGTCTTGAGATCGGCAAGGATCGCACCACGCGGCTCCAGCCCCGGTAGGTCGATATGCGCCGTGTCCACAACCTCGACCTCGCCGCGCACCAGCATCGCATTGCCATGCCAGCCAAGCGATCCACCGGGCTGACCGAAGGGCAGCACCCGCCAACCATGTGCAGCAACCATCTCATCGGGCAGCGCGGCAGGTCGGGGCGGCAACCGCTTGTCGGCCTCCTGCAGCACCACGATCTCGGCCCCAAGCGCATCGATGATCCCAAGCGCGCGATCCGGGCGCCGCCGCATGTCGAGCCCGACGCATTTCTGAAGGTTGTATGAGGCGATCCGAAGGGTGGTCATGGCTTTTCATGCCACGCCGCGCCGACAGAGACCAGACGCCGGGAAAAAGACGCGCGGTTTCGCTTGACTTAGTGGTCAAATTTAGAGCGACTGCGCGCATGGAGCGCAAATCACATATCGACACGTTCGGCGCGATCTCCCTGTTCAGCTTTGCCATCATCCTGTCTTTCAATCAGGTGGTCATCAAGGTGACGAACGGAGGGTTCGGCCCGATCTTTGCCGCCGGGATACGGTCCCTGATCGGGCTGACCTGTATCGTTCTCTGGATCACCCTGAGGCGTAAACCGCTGCGCCTTTCGCGCGATCTGGTACAGTCGGGTCTTCTGGTCGGTGGATTTTTTACGTTTGAATTCATATGCCTGTTCCTCGCTCTTGATCTTACGACCGTCGCGCGCGCAAGCGTGATCTTCTATTCCATGCCGGTCTGGCTCGCCCTTGTCGGGCATTTCGTGCTACCCGGCGAAAGCCTGACGCCGACGCGGCTTGTGGGGTTGTGTCTCGCCATGGCAGGTGTGGCTGTGGCGCTCGCGGATCGCAATGGCGGGCAAGCCTCGCTCCTCGGTGATCTCCTGGCGCTCGGCGCAGCGCTTGGCTGGGGCGGGATCGTGTTGACCGTGCGCCTGACACCGCTCGCGCAGGAGAGACCCGAGACCCAGCTTTTCTGGCAACTCTTGGTCTCTGCCGTGATGCTTCTCGCCGTCGCGCCCCTCTTTGGTCCGCTCCTGCGCGAGGTCGAACCTTTGCATGTGGCGGGCCTGCTGTTCCAAGGCATAGGAGTCGTCGCCATCGCCTTCCTGATCTGGTTTTGGCTGATGTCGATCTATCCGGCTTCGGGCGTTGCCTCGTTTAGCTTCCTGTCGCCGGTTTTCAGCGTGCTGCTCGGCTGGCTCCTGCTCGGAGAACGCGTTGGCCCGTCGATCTGGATCGCGCTTGGCCTTGTGGCGCTTGGTCTCGTCTTCATCAACCGTCGCTAGCCTCAGGTGCCACAGAAGGTCCGGTGCACGCGCTCGGACTCTGCTGGTGGGCGGCGCAGATCGTCAAATTCGGGGTCTGCGGTGAACGGTGCCGCGTAGGCTTGCATGAGTCGCGAAAACGGGTCGAGATCGCCCTCGACGGCGGCCGAAATCATCTCTTCGATACGGTGATTGCGAGGGATGAGAACCGGGTTCGCCGCCCGCATGACGCCTTCCGGATCGTCCTCTTCTGCAATACGTGCCTGCCAGTCCTGCGCCCATGCGTCAAACGCCGCACGGTCTGTGAACTGATCGCGTGCGGTGCCATCGGCGAGAGCCGCGAAGCTATTGGTGAAATCCGCACTCTGATCCGTCATGAGCTTCAAGAGGCGCGCGGCAAGCTCAAGATCTTCGGCACGCGCCTCGGCAATCCCGAGCTTGCGCCCAAGCGCTGCGGTCCAAAGCGCCTCGAGTCGGGCAGGCATGGCATGCACGGCCTTGGTGAAATCTGCCACCGCCGCATCCGCATCCGGCATCAGCGGTACGAGGGACGAAGCCAGTTGCGCCATGTTCCAGACGATGATCTCGGCTTGACGCGCATAGGCATATCGGCCTTGTTGGTCGATTGAAGAAAAGACCATAAGAGGATGATATTCATCCATAAATGCACATGGCCCATAGTCAATTGTTTCGCCAGAGATCGCGCAATTGTCGGTGTTCATCACCCCATGGATAAAGCCGACCGACATCCACTGCGTAACAAGTTGGGCCTGGGCTTCGATGACCGCTTCAAGAAAGGCGAGCGGCCCATCGGCCTTGGGGTAGTGGCGCGCGACCGCGTGCTCATAAAGCGCGCGCAAGCCCTCAAGATCTTGCCGCCCGGCCAGTGCCTGAAAGGTGCCGACGCGGATATGGCTTGCCGCGACGCGGGCGAGAACCGCACCGGGCAGGCCGCGCTCGCGCTGGACGATTTCACCGGTTGCCACGGCGGCAAGTGCCCGCGTTGTCGGAATGCCAAGCGCGTGCATTGCTTCGCTCACCACGAATTCGCGCAACACCGGACCAAGCCATGCGCGTCCGTCGCCATTGCGCGAAAACGGGGTGCGGCCTGATCCCTTGAGTTGGAGGTCTTGACCGTCCACTTCGCCAAGAAGAACTGCGCGCCCATCGCCAAGCTGCTGATTCCAATGGCCAAATTGGTGCCCGGCGTATAGCTGTGCAATCGGCTCTGCGCCCGTGGGGATCAGATTGCCGCCAAACACCTGCGCCAACTCTTCAATATCGTCATCCCCGGTCATGCCAAGGCTTGCTGCCAGCGGATGGTTAAAGGCAAGCAGCTCTGGCCCACGTACCGGTTCCGGTTTGACCCGTGCAAAAAGACGGTCGGGCAGGCGGGCATAGCTGTTGTCAAAGGGAATGGTCAGGGTCATGGGTCACAGTTTCCGTGTCATCAGCATATAGCGGTCGCGTGCGCGAAACCCACTGCGTGTATAGAGTTTCTGTGCCGCGGTGTTGTCCTGATCGACCTCGAGGTGAATCGCGCGCACCCCCGCTTGACCAAGCGCAAGCGGCAGCGCGCTTAGAACCTCAGTAGCGATTCCACGCCCGCGCACGGCGCGCCGAATATAAAGTTCATCGACGAACGCATCCATACCACCAAACTCCACGCTCCAGCCGAAGGTCACCACGATATATCCAATCGGCGCCCGTCTCGGCCCGATAAGGTAGACCGCCCCAAGTGGTGAGCCGTCCAAAAGCGGCTGGATCGCCGCACGGCGCATCTCTTCGCTTTGCACGATCGCGGCCTCTTCGTGAAAGGCGGCGACAAGCGGCAAGAGGGCTTCGATATGCTCGGGGCGTGCGAGATGCAGGGCTGTCGTCATGGTGGGCCCTTTCGGCGCGTCTGGGAGGTCATCAGGCACCGCAAGGTTGCGTGCGGGGCGAAACTGGCAGGGCAGGGCACAGAAGTAAACGCAAGCCCCGGCGAAAAGGCAAAGAATCGCCCGGATCGTCGCGCAAGGAAAAGGCGGCCCCCTCTCGGACGCCGCCTCGTTCTATTCCCGATCTATGGCCGATCAGCCGTCGAAGTCGACTTCTTCAGTGATCCGAAGTGCCGCCGGCCGTTGCGCCGCAAGCGTCATCAGGTTGACGTCATCGGCCTCAAACGTGCCCCAGCTTTGCACAAGCGGATCTGCCTCGGTGCCCGGTGCGATCGGGTATTCGAAGTTGGCCTTGGCATAGATTTCCTGCGCCGTCGGGGAAGAGAGGAACTCCATCAGCTTGAGCGCGTTCTCCGGGTTCGGCGCGTTCTTCGCCATCGCCACACCCGAGATGTTCACATGGGTGCCCGCACCCTCAAAGGTCGGGAACAACACGTTGACGCTCTCGGCCCAGGCCTTCTGTTCCTCGTCGTTGAGCATCTTGCCCATGTAATAGGTGTTGCCGATGGCAATGTCGCATTCGCCCGCCCAGATTGCCTTGACCTGCGCGCGGTCATTGCCCTGCGGCTTGCGCGCGAGGTTGGCCTTGATGCCTTCGAGCCACGTCTTGGCCCCATCCTCACCATGGTGATGCACCACGGCCGACGTCAGCGCGATGTTATAGGCATGCATGCCCGAACGCGTACAGATACGGCCCTTCCATTTCGGATCGGCAAGGTCTTCGTAGGTTGTCACCTCATCCGCCGCGACGCGGTCTTTCGAGGCATAGACGATCCGCGCCCGTGTCGTCAGGCCAAACCAATGACCGTCCGGATCGCGATACTGCGCCGGAACGTTCTCGGTCAGCACGTCGGAAGCGACCGGTTGGGTCAACCCAGCACCGACAACGGCCGACAAGCGCGAGATATCGACGGTAAACACAAGATCGGCGGGAGAGCGTTTGCCCTCGGCCTGCATCCGCTCCACCATACCTTTCTTGAGGTAGGCGACATTGACCGTGATCCCGGTTTCCTCGGTAAAGGCATCGGTGAGCGGGGCAATCAGGTGCGGTTGACGGTAGGAATAGACGTTGACCTCTTCGGCCAGCACCGGTGCTGCGACGGATGCGGCGGCAACTGCAAACCATGCGGTTTTGAATGTCTGAAACATGGGACTCCTCAATTCGCTCGCGAGTTTCATTCCGCGCCTCGATACAGAGTATTTTTGTCAGGATCAATAACTGAATGTTTTATTCAGGTATTTCGATATCTGCCTTGGCGCGCTTCTCCTCGGCCTTCACCGCGTTCCAAAGCGCGTCCATCTCCTCAAGAGTGCTGTCCTCGGGCCGCTTGCCCATCTCCGCAAGTCGCGCCTCGATCCCCTCAAACCGGCGGGTGAATTTCGCATTGGCGGCGCGCAACGCGCCTTCCGGTTCGACCCCCAAATGCCGGGCGAGGTTGGCCATCACGAACAGAAGGTCGCCCATCTCTTCTTCGATTTCCGCCTGGCTCAGGCTGTCGCGTGCCTCGACAAGCTCGCCGGCTTCTTCCGCGATCTTGTCGATCACATGCCCCGCATCGGGCCAGTCGAACCCGACTCGCGCCGCGCGTTTCTGAAGCTTTAAGGCCCGCAATAGCGCGGGCAAACCAACCGCAACGCCATCCAGCGTCCCATGCTGCGCTTTCGCGGCACGCTCTGCCGCCTTGACGGTCTCCCAATCGCGGGTCTGCTGCTCTGCGGATTTCTCCCGGTCCTCGTCGCCAAAGACATGCGGGTGACGCGCCACCATCTTGTCCGACATCGTGTCGGCCACCTCGTCAAAGGTGAACAGCCCGCGCTCTGTCGCCATCTGTGCATGAAACACCGATTGGAACAGGAGATCCCCAAGCTCCCCCTTCAACTCGTCCCAGGCCTCACGCTCGATTGCATCGGCCACCTCATAGGCTTCTTCGATCGTGTAGGGGGCGATGGTGGCAAAATCCTGCTCGATATCCCACGGGCATCCCGTTTCCGGATCGCGCAAGCGCCGCATGATCTCAAGGAGGCGCGGCATTCCGCCGTTCGGGTTGAGGATGAGGGGGTCTTCGGCCATTGCACGTTTCTCCGATCCGATGTTGAGTGCATATCAATTGATCCCCCAACCGGAGTCCACCCCATGCCCGTGATTAACAGTATCGCAGCCAATGCCGAGGAAATGCAGGGGTGGCGGCGGCACTTGCACGCGAATCCCGAGATCGAGTTTGACTGTCATCAGACAGCCGCCTTTGTCATGGATCGCCTGCGGGAGTTTGGTGTCGACGCGATCCACGATGGAATCGCAACCTCCGGCCTTGTTGCCATCATTGAAGGCAAAGGGCAGGGCGGCACCATCGGTCTGCGCGCTGATATGGATGCGCTCCCAATGCCCGAAACCACTGGTCTCGACTATGCCTCGACCAACGAAGGTGCGATGCATGCCTGTGGCCACGATGGACATACGACCATGCTTTTGGGGGCTGCGAAGTACCTCTGCGAGACGCGCAATTTCGCGGGCCGTGTCGCGCTGATCTTTCAACCCGCCGAAGAAGGCGGCGGTGGTGCGGGCGTGATGGTCGAGGAGGGGATCATGGAACGCTTTGCCATCGACGAGGTCTATGCGCTCCATAACCTGCCCGATCTGCCGGTCGGTCATTTCGAGACGACCCCGGGGCCGATCATGGCCGCCGTGGACGAATTTCACATCGACATTCGCGGCAAAGGTGGTCACGCGGCCTTTCCGCAGGATTGTATCGACCCCGTGGCCGCTGCCGTCGCAATCGCGCAGGCATTGCAGACGATCCTGAGCCGCAATCATGACACGCGCCAAGAGGCCGTGGTCTCCCTGACCCAGATTCACACAGGATCGACCGATAACGTGATTCCCGATACCGCCTATCTGAACGGCACCGTTAGGACCTTCGATCCCAAGGTGCAGGAGATGATCCGCCGCCGTATGCAAGAGATCGTTGCCGGGCAGGGGGCGTCCTTTGGAGTCGAGGCGACTCTGCGCTACGAGATGCACTATCCGGCGACGATCAATGACGCCGGCAAGGTGGGCTTCGCCGCCGCTGTGGCCGCCGAGATTTCCGGGACCGAAGCCGTCGAGGCCAACCGCCCGATGGAAATGGGTGCCGAGGATTTCTCTTACATGCTCGAGAAGCGTCCGGGCGCCTATCTCTTCATCGGTCAGGGCGAAAGTGCCGGCCTGCATCACCCGAAATACGATTTCAACGATGAGGTCTCACCCATCGGCGCGTCGTTCTTTGCCCGCCTTGTTGAACGGGCCTTGCCGCTCGAGGGGTAAAACGCGCACCACCGCGATACAGACGCAATACCGACGTAATACCGACGTTGGTTTTTGCCGCTTGACTTGGGCGTGAGGCAGGTCAAAAATTTGATCAAATAGGGGGATCAGATCATGGCACTCGAAGACGCGAAAACCAAAGTTGACGAGGCGTTTACCCGTTCGGATCTGCGCGGATGCAGTTTTGAGAACACTTTTGGCGGTGCGACATCCTTCCTGCGTCGCCGCTATACCAAGGATCTGACGGGGGTGGATATCGCTGTCACCGGCGTGCCCTTCGATCAAGCCGTGACCAATCGCCCCGGCACCCGCCTTGGACCCCGCGCCATCCGTGAAGCGTCCGCGCTGCAAAGCCCGGATGCGCCTTATGGTTGGAATTTCAACGTGTTAGAGGACTGCTCTATTGTCGATTACGGCGATGTGGCCTTTGACTATGCCAAGGTGTCTGACTTTCCCGATACGCTCACCGCGCATATTCGCGGCATTCTTGATGCCGGTGCGGCAAGCGTGACGCTTGGCGGGGATCACTACATTACCTTCCCGATCCTCAAGGCTTACGCCGAGAAATACGGACCGCTGTCGCTTCTACAGTTCGATGCCCACACGGATACCTGGGCCGATGACGACATGGAGCGCATTGACCATGGCACGATGTTCTACAAGGCCGTGAAGCTCGGCCTAGTCGATCCCGCCCGCTCTGTGCAGGTCGGCATCCGCACCACCAACGAAGACACACTCGGCGTCAACATCATCGACGCCCGCGAGGTGCATGAGCGAGGCCCGGTGGAAACTGTGAACAAGATCAAAGAGATACTGGGCGATTCTGCGACCTACCTCACCTTCGATATTGATGCTCTGGACCCGGCCTTCGCGCCTGGAACCGGGACGCCCGTCTGGGGCGGCCTGACCTCTGGGCAGGTGGCGATGATGCTGCGCGATCTGGCTGGGATCAACATGGTGGGCGGTGATATCGTCGAGGTGTCCCCGCCCTTCGACACCACAGGCGCTACGGCCATCGCCGGCGCCCATGTCGCGACCGAGTTGCTGAGCCTCTGGGCGGCGGGTAGACGCTAATTAACATCAATTTGCCCTGTTCCTGTCTTCTCAACCGCAAAATCCACGGTTAAGTTTATCTGTACGGGTCGATCGTATCAGTCTGTGTGTTAACGAGTGCCCGACCCGGTTATTTTGATCGAATTTATTGTCACGTGGTGCCCAGATGCTCTGGATCGGAGTCTGCCTCCTCCCCCTCATCCTCCTAGCCCACATCCGCCTCGCCCCATCCGCGGTGGAGCGGTGGCATGTTGCTCCGGAGATGCGTGAAGACCGGGATTTTAACAATGGCGTGTTTCGTTGTGTGATAACCGGTGGATCTGGTTTGCGGCGGTTTGACCGGATCGTCGACTCAGATCCGCGGACCAAGCGCCTTGCCGGTACTGTGGAGCAGGGAATGATCACCTATATCACGCGGTCACGTATGATTGGATTTCCAGATTACACGACGGTGTTGCAGGCCGGTGAAGAGCTATTGATCCATGCGAGATCAAGATTTGGTCGCCGGGATTTCGGCGTCAATGCCGTACGTGTTGAGCGATGGATCGACGCTCTGACCGCCTATTGACCGAAGGCGCGAGGATAGGCATCCGGGGGATATTTCTCGCCACATCGGGACATTGAGCGACATTTGGCATTGCGCCGTGAACATGCGGCCGTCGACCTGAAGGCAGATGGTTTCGCCGAGTTCGATCCGCGCACCGCCCGTATCGGTGCAATAGCACTCGACGGTCTTGCCGTTCATGTTGTAATCGGCGAAGGCCGGTGCGGCGAGAAGAGAGCATATGAAAACGAGCGATCTCATCTTGCCATGTTACACGAAATGCGCCTCTTGACCAAGTTGCGGGATTGGCCCACTTAACCTCATGGTTCCGATAGAACGTCTTCAACAGATCAGCCAGCGCTTCGAGTATCTCGAGGCAAAGATGGCAGAAGGGGCAGCGGGCGAGGATATCGCCGCGTTGGCCAAAGAATATTCCGACCTCAAGCCCGTGGTCGAGCAGATTGCCGCGTACCAACGCCTTCAGTCTGACCTAGAGGAGGCTGAGCTTATGCTCGAGGATCCGGACATGCGGGAACTGGCCGAGGAGGAGCTTCCAGAGTTACGTTCAAAGCTACCCGAAGCCGAGCATGCGCTTCAGCTCGCACTTCTGCCTCGGGATGCGGCAGATGTTCGGCCCGCGATGATCGAAATCCGACCTGGCACGGGAGGGGATGAAGCTGCGCTCTTTGCGGGGGATTTGCTTCGGATGTACCAACGCTATGCCGAAGCCCGTGGTTGGAAGTTCGAAATAATCGAAGAGCAACAGACAGAGCTTGGCGGGATCAAGGAGGTCGTTGGCCACATAAAGGGCGAGAACGTCTTTGCACGGTTGAAGTATGAGTCCGGCGTACACCGGGTCCAGCGGGTACCTGAGACCGAAAGCGGCGGGCGTATTCATACCTCCGCAGCGACGGTTGCGGTTCTGCCCGAGGCGGAGGATGTCGATATCCAAATCGACCCAAACGACCTTCGTATTGATACGATGCGTTCTTCCGGTGCGGGCGGGCAGCACGTCAACACGACGGATTCCGCTGTGCGGATCACCCACCTGCCGACAGGGATTGTCGTGACCTCTTCTGAGAAGTCCCAGCACCGCAATCGAGAGATCGCGATGCAAGTTCTAAAAACACGTCTCTACGATGTAGAACGCCAGCGGATCGACAGTGAACGGTCTGCCGACCGCAAGAGCCAGGTCGGTTCCGGGGACCGTTCGGAACGTATCCGGACATATAATTTTCCGCAGGGACGAATGACGGACCACAGGATCAATCTGACGCTCTACAAGCTGGATGCGGTCATGGGGGGCGATCTGGACGAAGTAATCGACGCCCTCACAGCAGATGATCAAGCGCGGATGCTTGCGGAGATGGAAGGGTGACGACACTTCGGGACGCGCTGGCCGAGGGTGTTCGGCGGCTCTTGGAGGCAGGAATTGCAGGCGCCCCGAGGGACGCTCGCGCGCTCCTTGCGGCGGCATCTCATATTGCGCCGGATCGTATTTTTCTCGAGGGCGATATGGTGCTGTCAGACCCAAACCTTTTTGACGAGATGATCGCACGTCGGGTCAAAGGAGAACCTGTCGCGAAAATCATTGGCGAGCGGTTGTTCTGGGGCCGGTCCTTTACGATCACGCGCGATACGCTTGATCCGCGCCCGGAAACAGAAACCTTGATCGCAGCGGCGCTTGAGACGGGGCCGGTTGAGCGGTTCGTAGATCTTGGAACTGGTAGCGGGATCATCGCCGTGACCCTTCTTGCGGAATGGCCCGAAACCCACGCGGTCGCAACCGATGTCAGCCCAGAGGCCATCGCCGTTGCACAAGAGAACGCGTCACGGCACGGGGTGCTTGATCGTCTTCGGTTTGTTCAACTGTCGTCGCAAGATTGTTGGTTTCCGGAGAGTCTTGCGCCTTGCGATCTAATCCTATCGAACCCGCCATATATTTCCGAGGACGAGATGGCGGAACTGTCGCGCGAGGTTCTTGAGCACGATCCTCATATTGCGCTGTCACCCGGCGGCGACGGGATGGATCCCTATCGTAAGATCGCGTCTTCGGCGTGGTCCTATCTGCGTCCTGATGGGCGGGTTTTGGTTGAGATCGGTTGGCAGCAGGGCGACGCCGTCACCGAGATTTTCCAAAAGGCCGGTTTCAGGACTGTTTCCTGCTTGCCCGATATGGATGGGCGGGATCGGGTGATTGTCGCCGAAGGGGCATAAACTGCGGCAAAAAGCCCACTGTTTGCCAGTAAACTCGTAAGAAAGCCCTTGTGTATACAGGGTCATGCCATTACTCAGGGGGTGTTCACAAGGCGACGGACTTTGCTCCTGTCCCTGCGAACACCAAGCCAGAAAGTCGTCGTCCGGAACCACTGAGCGCAAGAGGCGCGAAACGGGCTGATCGACCGTCATAGACTCAAGGCTGGATAGCAAAACACATGAGATCTTCCAAATCCCGTTCGCGGAACAAGAATAACCGCAACCGTCCTTCGGGCAATATCGTCAACCGCGTGTTTGACAGCTCAGGCCCTGAGGGCAAGGTGCGAGGCACCCCGCAGCAGATTATCGACAAGTACAACCAGCTTGCCCGGGACGCGCAGTTGGCCAATGACCGTGTTGCGACCGAGAACTTTCAGCAGCACGCGGAACATTACTTACGTCTTCTTTCCGAAGCACAGCGCGAAATGGACGCGCGCCGCGAGGAACAGGAGCGTCAGAATCGTGAGCGTCAGGCAGAGCGTGACCGCGAGCGCCAAGAACGGATGGACCGCCAAGAACGCGAGTCCAACAACGGCGGCCAAAAGGCGCAAGATCCCGGCGAGACACCGCAACCTGAAGTGATTGACGTGTCCGCAGATGGCGGTCTTGTCGAGACCCCCGAGACTAAGGTTGCGGAGAAACCGAAACCTGCGCGTAAGCCAAGAAGTTCTTCCAAGAAAAAGGCTTCGGAAGCGACGCAGAGCGCTGATAATGACGGCGATACGAAAGCGGCTGAGTAAGCCGGTCATTTCGCCGCCAGAGAGAAAGCCCGGACGATCTGTCCGGGCTTTTTGTCATCTATGATTTGTCGACTTCGCGTGCGAGTGCGCAGAAAGCCTCGATTGAGACCTGTTCCGCGCGTTCTGTAGGTTTGATTCCCGCTGCAATGAGCCTGTCTTCGATGTCCGGAGCCGTCCCCTTCAGCGCGGCGCGCAGCATCTTCCGTCTTTGGTTGAAGGCAGCGGCGACAACGCGGCTCAATGTTGCCGCGTTCGCCGGGTAGCGGGGAGCGGGTAGGGCGTTGAGATGGACGACCGCACTACTGACTTTTGGCGGTGGCGTGAAGGCACCGGGCGGCAGAGACAGAACGATTTTCGCATCTGCGCGCCATTGCGACAGGATCGCGAGACGTCCGTAGGCTTTTGAACCCGGCTGCGCCACGATCCGGTCTGCCACTTCACGCTGGAACATCAGGGTGAGGCTTTGCCAGAAGGGTGGCCATTCGGGTGGTGTCAGCCAACGCACGAGAAGCTCCGTCCCTACATTATACGGAAGGTTCGCCGCGACGCGCACCGGCGCTCTTAGATGGGCAAGTGGGTCGATCTCGAGCGCGTCTCCATTCAAGACCTCGAGACGACCAGGGTAGGCTGCCGCGATCTCTTCGAGCGCTGGAATACAGCGTGTGTCTTTCTCGATGGCAAGGACTTTGCGCGCACCTTCAGAAAGAAGCCCGCGCGTCAGCCCCCCTGGTCCGGGTCCGATCTCAAGCACATCACATTCGCTCAGGTCACCAGCTTGTCGGGCGATCTTGGCTGTCAGGTTCAGGTCGAGAAGGAAGTTCTGGCCTAGCGATTTACGCGCGGAGAGGCCGTGATCGGCAATCACTTGGCGCAATGGGGGCAGGGTGTCGATCGCGCTCATAGATCAGGCTCCTGCTCGCGATTGCGCCATACGCTGTGCCATACGCAACGCTTCGATGAGGCTCGATGGATTGGCCTTTCCCATTCCGGCGATGTCGAAGGCGGTGCCATGATCGGGAGAGGTGCGAATAAAGGGGAGCCCGAGCGTAACATTGACGCCCTTGTCAAAGTCGAGGGTCTTAATCGGCACGAGGGCCTGATCGTGATACATGCACACCGCGGCGTCATAGCGCGCACGCGCAGCGGCGTGAAACATGGTGTCGGCCGGGAGAGGGCCGGTCAGGTTCATACCTTCTGTCTTGAGGCGTTCCACAACTGGCGCGATCAATTCAATCTCTTCTGTGCCCATTGCGCCACCTTCACCAGCATGCGGGTTCAGGCCCGAGACCGCAATAAGGGGTGCGTCGATCCCAAATTGGTCTGTCAAACCCGTGGCTGTGATCCGCAGCGTTTCTTCGAGGAGGGAGGCCGTAAGGGCGTGCGGTACATCCGACAAGGGAATATGGATCGTCGTCGGGACCACCCTGAGTTGGTCAGAGGCAAGCATCATCACAACCCGATCAACGCCCGCAAGGTGCGCGAGGAATTCTGTATGACCGGGAAAGGCGAATGCCGCCCCGTCCTTAAGCGCCTTCTTGTGGATTGGCGCCGTGCATATGGCGGATGCAAGCCCTTCCTTTGCAAGATCAACCGCGCATGCGATCGCATCAATGACACCTGACGCGTTCAGAGGATCCGGTTCGCCAGGCACCGCATCCCCTTCGAAGGCGAGCGGTAAAACCGGAAGCGCCTTTGCGGACACCTTCCGTGCTTTGGAAGGTTCGGAAATCAGTCGGTGCGCCACGGTGCCGGGGAGGTGGCGCGGGTCGCCAATCAAGAAGAACGGCACGTCGTCACGCAGGACGTCCCACGCTTTCTCGGCGAGCTCCGGACCGATCCCTGCCGGTTCGCCGCAACTTAGGGCGATCGGGGCGGCGGTCATTTCTGTACGATCGTCGTCTCGGCCCGAAGCTGCTCGAGGTAGCCATCCGCGAAAGACATCAGGCGCTGACCCCGAAGCGATTGCGCGACATCTTCGCGAGAGACGGTTTCCTCTTTGAGTTCTGCCGTGCGACCACACATCATCAGGAAGACGAGAGCTTGTCCACCATCACTCGTCGGGCGGGTCAGTGCCGTCGAGACTTCGCCTTCGTCAAGCTTGGCAAGCTCGAGGGCATAGTCGCGGGGAAGTTTTCCAGGCGCGAGGGCTTCACGGACAAGCACGTTTTCGGGTTTGCCATAGGCCTCCCCATAAAGGTCATCGCAGGTATCCACGCGGTCTTTCATCTCGGCCGCAGTCTTAAGCGCGTCTTCGCTATAGCCACCGGGGATCATATAGGCGGCGTATTCGATCGCAGAGTAATTTGGCGCGGGCATGCTAGTCTCACGCTTGCCACGCATCATGAACACAGCCATTGCATTCGGAAGCGGGATCGGGTCCGTCACATCGCCTGGACCAAGCGCCATGAGAACAGGGCGCAGTTGAGGCGGCAGTTTGGTGATCGAGATCCAGTTCAGGCGGCCCCCATCTTCGCGGGTTGCCGCTTGTGAATAGGTTTTCGCGGCTTCTTCGAAGTCACCTTGGTTGTTGATTTGGCTAAGTTGAAGCGCGAGAGACTGGACCTGTTCGGCGGTCTGCGGAGTCACGGGAATCACGATCTCCGAAAGCAGAACGTTCACACCGCCAGCGCCGGTGTTTGAGGCAATCGCTCGGTTGATTTCATCTTCTGTGACGGCGACGCTGCTCCCGAACCGGGTCTGCACCACGCCTTGCCACGAGATGCGCGCATAAAGAAATGCGCGGAGAGTTTCTTCTTCGACGCCCTCGTTCGCAAGCGCTTCGATCAATTGCGCCGGCTCCATGTTGAGACGTTCGGCAAATGATTTCAGCGCCGCGTCCATGCCGCCTTCGCTTGGAGCGATCCCCATACGTTCAGCAGCCATGAGTTGAAGGCGTTCATCGACGAGTTGTTTGCGCGCTTCTTTACGAGGATCGCCGGGGAACTTCATAAGGGCCAGAAGCAGCGTGCGCTGTTCAATCTCGAAATAGGTAACGACTTTCTCACCGACAAAGACAGCTGGCGAGAAGGCACTTTGCGCATAGGCCGGTGTTGAGAGGCCGATACACAGGGCCAGCGTGGACATGAGGGCGGACAGGCGGGAGAGGGCGCGGGGCGCTTTCATGAGAATTCTGGTCCTGCGTTAGTTACGGCACGTGCGGTTATAGCTTTTATCTGCCGATCGGGCGCTGAAGCCAAGGAGGGCAACAGTCAGTCCGATATCGGTGCTCGGTCGCACGGTAGCGGATGTTGTGAAGTTGCGCGAGATGGAAAGGCCGATCTTGACGCATTCGTTGCGATATTCGAGGCCGATCCCCGCTGCGGCGGATTGGCTTGAGGCGACATCATAACGCCAGTCAGCGAGGGCCGTCCAGTTTCGGTGAAGGCGGTAGCGGCTATCCAAGACCCACTCCGAAAGGCGGGATGCGCGGTTTTCGGCAACGTCAGTTTCGAGCCAAATCACACTGGCATCAAGCCAGAGCTTGCGGTTGGACCATCCGAGGCGCGCTGAGGCTTTGCTCAACCCGCCCGACCAGTCAAACAGCCCGCGCGCCATCAGCGAAAGGCCATCTTGCGTCGTCAGTTGGCCCGCGACGAGCAGATTGGAGCGTGTGCCTGAGAGACCGGAGCTTTGCGTAAAGTCGGGATGCGCGGTCCTATGGTAGACCTGACCAAGCGAGAAATGCGCTTGCCACCCTTCTGGATCAAATCGCGACCAGTTCACGCCGACTGCTGCGGTGGCTCCGCGTTCGCGCCGATCCCCGGCCGGGAAACGCGACAGAGAAAGCAGGTTGCCTTCATCGAATTCTACCCGCGTGCTTTCATCATTGGCCACGGTCGCAATCAGCGGATCGCCACCGCTCCAGCCGATTTGGGCCACAGGTTCGAGAACTTGCGTGACACCGTTCGCCGAAACACGTGCCATAGGGTAACGCATATGGGCGGCAAAGCTGGGTGTCAGTTGGGATTCCGTCCCCTCGAGGGCTGTATCTTGCGATGTCTTGATGCCATCGAAGACAAGCTCACCCGTCATCCCTGTGCGCAGGCCGCTCGAGTGGGTCCAGTTGCGTCTCCACCACAGGCTTGCCGTGGCGCGCTGAACATCGCGACCATCAACAATCGGTCCTGAAATCGGATCGGTATCCGGCCCGTCTATCGGGAGGGTGGATTGTCGTTGATGGCTTCGTAACTCGAGATTTAGCCGGGCTTCCCCGCCAAGCGCTTCGGGAAAGAACCGCCGTTCGGTTTCTGCGACGGCCATAATCGTCGGAATGGTATTGTTGTCTTCGCTTGCGCGCAGCGACTGTACGTGGAGGACAGCATAGCGCGTGTACTCGTCACGGCGAGTGCGTTCGACCGTAACGTTGCTATTCAGACGGTCGTAGTCCGAGTAGTCGTAGTCGAGCAGATAAGCATCATCCGACGCATATTTGACATCGAAACTTAGGCGGTAGTCATTGGGCAAGGTGAAATACCCGTCCGCAAACAGGAAGTAGCGCGGTTGGTTCGGATGGATCGAGTCATCTGAGAACGCCCCGTTGACTTCGATACCACCGTTTCGAAACGCTTGGCGGTAGCGATACTCGAGCGTCTTGGTGTTCTTCCCGAGATAGGGCGTCAAAGTCAGATCGCGGTGTGGCCCGAGAGTTAGGAAGTACGGCACTTTGATGCCGAACCCGAGTTTGCTGTTCTGGTGGAACTCTGGGATCAGAAATCCGCTCGCGCGTTTCAGCGTCGGATCAGGCAGACGCAGCTGCGGGAAATAGAAGATTGGAACATCAAGAACGCGGAACTGCGCGTTGTCAAAATAGATTTGGCGCTCTTCTTGGTCGTGCACAATGCGCTGCGCTCGAATCTGCCAAAGGGGAGCTTCGCCGTCTTCGCAGACCCGGCATGAACTCACTTTGGCTTTGTGAAGGACGTTGTAGCGGCCTTCAACGCGGCTCATCTGTGTCGTCGCCATCTGAAGTTGTTGGTCGAGAACGACACGGGCACTCTTCAAAAGGGCGTTCTGAAACCCAGTGTCGAGCTCGGCGTAATCAGCAAGAACGCGGACGATCTCGCCTTGCTCGATGTAGATCGGGCCGGTCACTGTGACCTTGTTGCGGGCGCCGTCATATTCGATTTTGGAGGCACGTATCCGCACATCGCCTTGAAGAGCTTCGACTCGGCCCTGCGCAACAAGGCGATCCGCGCCGGTCACGTAGACGGTATCGGCAACCAAGACCATATTGCCCCCGGTATCGCCCGTCTGAGCCGATGCCGGAGCCGTGATGCCAACCAATGCGGCCAGCGAAAGTGTTCGAAGGGCAGCCTTCATCCGTCCTCCATATGCAACAAAAGTCCCAGTGCCAATAAGACACTTGCGACAGGCGGCGCCCACGCGGCCAATGCGACCGGGATTTGTCCATTTTCCCCGAGTATTTGCGCGAAATTACGCACGTAATACAAGGCAAACCCTGTCATGACAGCAATCAGAACCGCCAATCCGGTGCGCCCGAAGCGCGCATGTCGCATTGTGAAGGCCGCCGCGACAAGAACCATGGCGGCCAAGAAGAGTGGCTGCGCCAGTTCCATCTGCAACCAAACCGCATGCCGTCGGGCAGAAAACCCAGCGTCTTCAAGGTCTTGAATGAACTCCGGCAAATCCCAGACGGAAATCACGGATGGTGTTCCGAAACTGTCCCGAATCCGGTCGAGCGTTAGCGTGCTGTCAAGCATCAGGACATCATGCGTGCGCTTGCCAGTTTCTGGGTTGAGCCCAGGCGTCAACGGCCAGGCACTGGCATTCTCTAGGCGCCATGCGCCATCGGAGAGGCGTGCGTTCTCGGCCTCGATTCGTGTCGAGACCCGACCGCTTGGATCGTAGGTAACGATTGAAACGTCAAAGAACACGCTTGCGTCTGGATTTGTCGAAGTGGCATGTATCACCGCTTGGCCGTTGGCGCCGCCTTGGCGCATCCAGAGGCCCTCGCTTGAAATCGAGAGGGCAGCGGCTTCGCCAGAACGGTATCGCTCAGCAAGTTGATGATACCGGTCCGTTGTCGCGGCTACGATTGGGTTGAATGTTGAGACAGACACAAGTCCCAAGAGAAGCGCGACGATGATAGGAGAGAGCAACGTGATCATCGCCGAGCGTCCGCTTGCACGGACCACAACCAGTTCACTCGATCGGGCGAGGGCGATGAAAAGTGCGATCGCAGCAAGAATGACGATCAGCGGAAGGATTTGATAGAGGCCTTCGGGTGACTTGAGAAGCGTGAGCCTCAAAATCGCACCAAAACCAATCTCATCGACGTTGAAACGCCGGAGTTGCTCCATCAGGTCAACAAGCGCCAATAGGGCAAAGAAAATGGCGCCGATACCTGCGACCGTCCAAAGGAACTTGCGTGCGAAATAATAGTGGATCGTCATGCTGTGGCCCCCGCTCGTAGCCGCAGCGGATGCGCGGAAAACCACAGGAGACCGAAACTCAAAGCAAAGCCGAGGAGTGACGGCAAGTAAATCAGGGGCCAGAGCTGTCCGTCCGATCGAACGGGATCAAGCGTGGCGCTTCGGATGATCTCCAGAGAAATCAGCAAGACAAACGCCACAATGATCTGCCGCCAAACGCCAAACCGGCTAAATCCGCCGAGAAGCAGGGTCGCGAAGCCGACGATTGCGGCAGAAAGAACCATCAACGGACGATTGAAGCGTCCGTGCGCTTCTTCAAGGATCCAACCGCGCGACGTGTTCAATTCTTCGGAGACAGCTTCGCTATGTAGAAGAAGCTCGGCCGTCCCGATATGCTCAAGAGCGCGTTTTCGCTTGGTCTTGTCTACAATCAACCGACTGATGTCATAAGTGAAGTCAGAGAAGTTCGTGGTAAATAGGCGGTCGTCAGCCTCAACATGAATCTGCGACAATCCATCCACCATGACCAGCTTTGCCCCGGTCTCCGAATTCAGAAGATAGGCTTCGGCAGCGGTATAGGTCGAGACTTCGCCGGGCTTTCGGCGATCCGAGAGGAAGACATCGCGTAGGACGCCGTCCGGAGTAATATCGCGAATGTAGAAGGTAATGCCCTCGGTCGGATGCAAGAACGTGCCTTCACTCAACAACCTCGCGGTTACGTTCTCTGTGATCTGGTTCTGGCGGAAATTGAGTTGCGCAGTACTGCGAGGCACGAGCACATGCATCAACATGCTCATCATCAGAGCAACAAGCACACCAAACACAAAGACCGGACGGGCGAGTCGCCAAGGGCTAAAGCCTGTGGCTTGCATCACTGTGAGTTCGCTCTCACTACTCAGCCGGTTGGTGACGTAGACCGCTGCCGCAAAGACTGACATCGGCAAAACAAGTCGGATGACATTCGGCAGGCTCAGAAAGGTGAACTCAAGGAAAACGCCCGCAGATTGGCCGTTCACGATCAGCTGATCGAACAACACCACAGCGCGATTGACCCAGTAGACGAGCACAAGAACCAACGCAAAGAAGCCAAACAGAACGAGAAGCTGCGACAGCATGTATCTGTCGAATCTGCTCACGCCTGATCTCCTTACCTTCTTAAATTCCACGCGGACACTAGAGGATTTGGTGAGCCGGGAAAACTGCTATCTGGTCAACCGCCCGAGCCCAAGGTAGGACTCGGTCAGAATGAAGGAGTAGCACCTTGTCGAAACCGGTTCCCATTACGTTCATTGAAGTTGACACCTCCACGATCGCCGACGCGCAAGGGCGCGTCGCGATCATCGTCGATCCTGAAGGCCGTATGGATGTCGCGGCGCGTCGGATCAACCGGCTTACAAAAGGGGCTCTGGCGCGCCTGATCGAAGCGAAGGGAGCGGCGGCCAAAGTGGCAGATGCGCATGTGATTTCTTTCCCGGTCGGGATGTCGGCAGAAGCGCTCGACGTGGTGTTCCTTTCGCGTCGTGCTTCCGCGCTCGAGGCGCGCAAAGCAGGTGTTTCTCTTGGGCGGGTGCGTGGAACATCAGATGTTCTGCTCTGTGCAGGCGGGCATCGGAAAGCCTCTGAAATCGCATTAGGCGTTGCCTTGCGGGACTACGCGTTTGAAGACCACAAGAGCGACGCGGGCCGAACCGGCGGTGCGGTGCAAGTGATGGTGAGTAAACCCGCAGAGGTTGCCGCTGCTGCCGAACCGGCACTTGCAGTTGCCGAAGGCGTCTTCTTTACCCGAGATCTGGTCAATGAACCCGCGAATGTCTTGACGACAACCGAGTTTGCGAAACGTCTGAAAGATATGGAAACACTCGGGCTTGAGGTCGAGGTGTTGGAAGAAGACGCGCTTCAGGCGCTTGGAATGGGCGCATTGCTTTCAGTAGGCGAAGGATCGGTAAGTCCTTCTAAAGTCGTCGTGATGACATGGAATGGCGGTGCGAAAGACTCGCAGCCTCTCGCTCTTGTTGGCAAAGGTGTTGTCTTTGACACAGGTGGCATTTCTCTCAAGCCTGCGGCGGGCATGGAAGACATGACAATGGACATGGGCGGTGCTGGCGTCGTGTCTGGTGTGATGCGTGCCATCGCGCTACGCAAAGCAAAAGCGAATGTGGTCGGCCTCGTCGGCCTAGTCGAGAACATGCCGTCAGGGAGCGCGACGCGCCCCGGGGATGTCGTAACATCGATGAAAGGCGATACGATCGAGGTTATTAATACCGATGCAGAAGGACGCCTCGTTCTTTGCGACGTTCTCCACTACGCGCAAGAGCGTTTTAATCCTGCCGGGATCGTCGATCTTGCGACCTTGACCGGTGCGGTCATCATCGGTCTTGGACATGAGAACGCGGGCGTATTCTCGAACGATACTAAATTCTGCAATGCCTTTCTCAACGCCGCAGAAGGAGAGGGCGAAGGCGCGTGGCGCCTTCCGCTTGGGAAAGGCTACGCCGATCAACTCAAATCGCGTATTGCCGATCTGAAAAACGTCGGTGGACGGCCTGCGGGCTCGATTACCGCGGCAGAGTTTCTGCACCGGTTTATCAAGGACGACATGCCTTGGATTCACCTTGATATCGCAGGAGTCGCGAGTGTGAAAAGCGATACGGCATATGCGCCCAAAGGGGCAACCGGTTGGGGCGTCTTGGCACTCAATCGGCTGATCGCAGATAGATACGAGACGGAGTAAAGTTGGGCGCGGTCTATTTCTATCACCTGACCCGCAATCCTGCGGATGTGACCCTTGTCAGCCTGATTGGGAAGGCTCGCGAGCAAGGGTGGCGTGTTCTTGTGCGAGGTAACGACGACCAACGGCTCGATTGGCTCGATCAGAAACTCTGGCTATCAGGCGGCGATGAGAGCTTTCTTGCGCATGGGAAGGCTGGCAGTCCGTACGACGCGGATCAGCCAGTGCTCCTTTGCACCAATCCTGAGAACAGCAATGCGGCGTCTTGTTTGATGAGCATCGACGGGGCGGACTTGTCCCCAGACGAGATCAATGGCTGCGAACGGGCGTGTATCCTGTTTGATGGGCATGATGACGCGGCTGTCCAGCACGCGCGTGATCAATGGAAATCGTTAACCGGGGCGGGCTGCGCGGCACAGTATTGGTCGGAGGAAAGCGGACGCTGGGAGAAAAAAGCCGAAACCTAGCGGTGCCGTCAGTACCTTAGCGTTGCAAGATCAATGTCCCGTTGCTGATTGTGATTTCTCGCCAATGGCTGAGATAGCTCATGCCGAGAAGCGACTGATCGAGCTCGCCACCATTGACCTGTGCCGGGACGCGTTTGTCGACGAGGTTTCCGAGGCGTACTTCTTCAAGCACAACGGGCGCAGTCTTGACTTCGCCATTGGCCGTCAGAGCGCGTCCGAAATAGGGTAGGGACTCCGGCTCGAACCCAGCCTTTGATGCGTCTTCCTGGCTCAGCACTATATTGCTCGCCCCGGTATCAACAATGAAGGTCACCGCTGCACCGTTGATGGCGAGTTCTAGGCGAAAGTGCCCATCTGGGCTCTTTGGGATCACGACGCGGCCTTCTTCCGAAAAAACGGTGGCCTGAGGGATGATCGTCGAACGGATATCGCCCCACATGCCATAGGCCGCGATGGCTCCGATAAAGATCAGTCCCCAAGCCATGGCTTGCTGGATGGTCTTGCGAAAGCTCTGTCGGTGATTGGTCACGAACCAGAACAACACGGCTGCGCCGAGTATAACAAGATAAGTAAGTTGTCCGGTTTGCCAGCTGCTCATGTCACCATCCTCAGACAGTCATATAGGCAAAGGAAAACGCATTCCAAAGGGGTTATGCGACAAATCCAAAATCGCGCAGCCCTTCAAGTACGAATTGCACGGCCAGCGCAGCCAACAACATGCCAAGTAGCCGCGTTGCCACTGTCACGCCGGTCTTTCCAAGTGCTTTCGCAAGAAGGCCGCTCGTCAGAAACAGACCGAGCACCACGAAGAGAACCGCCAGCGCGACACCTAGAACGAGAAAGGTTGCGTCGACGCCCGGATGTTGACCTGCAAGCAGGATCACCGTGGCGATAGACCCTGGGCCGGCAATTAGGGGTATGGCAAGCGGGAAGACCGAAGGATCCGGGCGTTCATCAGCCTGATCTTCACGGCGCTTGGTGCGGCGTTCGAACAACATATCAAGCGCAGTCAGAAACAGAAGGATGCCTCCAGCTATCCGAAAAGCAGGCATGGAGATACCGACAAATCCAAGGACGGCCTCTCCGAAGAATGCAAATAGCGCAAGGATGCCAAAGGCGATGGCACAGGCCCTAAACGCGATCGAGCGCATTTGCGGGCGATCCATGTCATGGGTCATCGCGACGAAGAGCGGCGCAAGTCCGATTGGATCGATGATCACGAAGAGTGTCACGAATGAGGTAATGAGTGCGGCGCTATCCATCTCAGGAGCCTAACCGTCAGGCTTCTGCTGTTTCAAGCTTTTCCAAGGCCGCCATCCAGAGCGTCTCTGCTTTCTCAAGTCCCTCGATGACTTCAGTGTGTTTACGCTGCCATTTGGCGATCTCAGCCGCTTTGTTGCCCTCGTAGAGGGCTGGATCGGCGAGTTTTTCGTCGAGCTTTTCGCGCATCTCCGTAAGCTTCTCGACTCTGTCTTCGCATTTGCGCACATCTGCGCGTAGCGCGAGCACGGTATCGCGAGAGGCACGTTTAGGAACGGGGGCCTTGGGTTTTTCTTTCGAGGCAGGTTTCTCTGTTGAAAGCAGGTCTGAACGGTAGGCCTCAAGATCGCCAGAATAAGGACGCACAGTTCCATCTGAGACAAGCCAAAGGCGGTCGGCCGTCATGGAGAGAAGGTGCATGTCGTGGCTCACGAGGATCACTGCACCGGTGTAGTCGGTCAAGGCATCGACGAGGGCTTCGCGGCTCTCGATGTCGAGGTGGTTCGTGGGTTCGTCGAGAATGAGAAGGTGCGGCGAGTCGAGCGTCGCAAGCAGGAGAGAAAGGCGTGCTTTCTGCCCGCCGGACAGACGCGAAACTTCGGTTTCTGCCTGATCTGCACCAAGGCCAAACCCAGCAAGGATTCCGCGAAGCTGCCCCGGTGTGTGAGAAGGTCGTTCTCGACGAAGATGGTCCAGAGGTGTCTCATCAACATAGAGTTCATCGACCTGATGCTGCGCGAAATATCCAATCCGGAGTTTCGTCGAGCGGGTCATTTTGCCGTCCATGAGCGGCAAACGATCCGAAAGCAACTTGGAAAGAGTCGACTTGCCCTGACCGTTCTTCCCGAGAAGCGCGATCCGGTCATCCTGGTCGATGCGCAGATCTAGACGGTTTAGGACCGCGGTCTCACCATAGCCCGTGGATCCCGATTCGATGCGTATGATCGGCGGTGAGAGTTCTTCTGGCGATGGAAACGCGAAACGGCGCAGTGCGGCCTCCTGCGGCGAGGAAATCGGCTGCATCTTTTCGAGTGCTTTCAGACGAGATTGTGCCTGCTTGGCCTTATCGGCTTTATAGCGGAACCGGTCCACGTAGGACTGCAGATGCGCGCGCCGCGCCTCTTGCTTTTTGGCTTGCGCCTCGGCTTGTGCAAGCCGTTCTGCGCGTTGGAGCGCGAACTGATCGTAAGGACCTTGATAGAGCGTCAACTTCTGATCCTCGAGATGCAAGATGGCACCGACCGCGCGATTGAGTAGCCCCCGGTCATGACTAATGATCAAGACCGTATGAGGATATTTCGCGAGATAGCTTTCGAGCCAGAGCGCACCTTCCAGATCGAGGTAGTTTGTCGGCTCGTCGAGCAAGAGCAGGTCTGGTTGGGAAAACAGAACCGCGGCAAGAGCAACACGCATCCGCCAGCCACCCGAGAACGCAGAACAAGGCTCTGCCTGTTGCTCGATATCAAAGCCCAACCCCTTGAGAATTGAGGACGCGCGCGCTTCGGCGCTCCAGGCATCAATATCCGCGAGACGCGTCTGAATGTCTGCGATGCGATGGGGATCCTCGGCTGTCTCGGCCTCTGCCATCAGGGCGCTGCGTTCGGTGTCTGCCGCCAGAACGGTGTCGAGCAGCGATGTCTCGGAGGAGGGCACTTCCTGTGCTACGCCCCCGATCCGTGCGCGAGACGGCAGACTGATGGAGCCACCTTCAAGCGCCAACTCCCCCCGTATCAGGCGAAACAGCGTCGTCTTGCCTGTTCCGTTTCGACCGACCACACCAACCTTGTGCCCAGTGGGTATGGTTGCAGAGGCCTCGGAGAGGAGCGTTCGGCCCGCAACGGCGTAGGTTATGGAGTCTATTCGCAGCATGAATGGCGGTTTCGCCCATCGGCGCAGGCGCGTCAATCACTGCTTTTCAAGTCGGGTGCAGCATGCTATCGGAGCGCCAATTCGAACATGGGGTCGGGCATGTCGCCCGCACCGTCAAAAGGAGCAACACTCATGGCTACCGAACGCACGCTGTCGATCATCAAACCCGATGCCACCAAGCGCAACCTTACCGGCAAGATCAATGCCAAGTTCGAGGATGCAGGCCTTCGCATCGTCGCCCAAAAGCGCATTCATCTCACCAAGGAACAGGCCGGCGTCTTCTATGCCGTACACGCCGAACGTCCGTTCTATGACGAACTGTGCGAGTTCATGGCGTCCGAGCCGGTTGTCGTTCAGGTTCTCGAAGGTGAAGGCGCTATCGCAAAGAACCGTGAAGTGATGGGGGCAACCAACCCGGCAGACGCCGCGGCAGGGACCATCCGTGCCGAGTTCGCAGAATCTGTTGGCGAAAACTCGGTTCACGGCTCTGATGCGCCGGAAACCGCAGCTGTCGAGATTGCCTACTTCTTCTCGGGCCTCGAACTGGTCGGTTAAGCTTTGGTTTGATTTCGGGGGATAACCCCGATCTCGTTCAGGGCCGCTTCGATTTCGGAGCGGCCTTTTTCTTTTTCCTCAGCCTTCAGGCGATCGAAAACTGCGCGCAACGCATCTTTTTCTTTCCCTTGGCAATCATTCCAAGGACGACCTTGAAGCCCCATGACAAGCGCATAAAAGCCGATAAAATGTGGCCGCGTGCCGGTTTGGATCAGGCGCCGGTAGGCCTCTTCTGCACCAAGTTCCCGAAGATCCTCAGCCGAATGAATACCCGCGCGTTTGCAAGCGTCTTCTACAGCCGGGCCGAGGTTCCTTATGCTTGAAACGGGATCTGTCATGGGCAGAGCATAATAAGTGATCCCGCTTCTGGCACCAAGGTGCGATTAGTAGCCAAAGATACCGCGGCTGCTGTCTTCGTCAGACCGTTTGAGGCGCCGTTGTGAAGGCACGAGGCCGTCGCGGATCTCTTCGTCGCTCGTGACAACTGGCATGTCGAGTTTCTGTTTCGACAACAGGATCGCGCGCGCACCGGTACTTCCGTTGAAACGATGAATGTTGAGGCTTTCCCAAGGGATATGCCCGCCATTCCAAAGTGCCTGAATGTCGCCGATGAAGTTATGGCATTGATAGTTCTCCATCAGGAGCACGTATTTCGATGCCATGCGCGTCATGTTGGAAAGCCCGACCAGATGACTGACAGCGGTGTGGATATGCATCAACACCGCCTGGCTATAGACCAACTCGGCTTGGGGCCATTGCGACGAAAAGGGCATGGTAATGTCTTGAAGACCGAGTTTGCCTTCCAAATCCGGGTGACGCCGTTTGGCCAGATCCAACTGACTGGCGCCCCGGTCGCTTCCGGTGACACGGATACTTGGATAGAGCTTGTCGGCATGCGCGACGTGATCACCTCCGCCACAGCCGACTTCATGTACGGAGTCCGGTTGAAGCTGACCGATCGCTTCAAGGATCAGGAGATGATTTGCGTGCAACGATCCAGATCGTACCGTCACTTTTCCCGTGACCGTGTCATAGCTTAGCTCATCTTGTCCTGCGTTCGCATGGTGCTTGGTCTCGATGTCGCCTTTGACTCTGCGTTCGTATGAGTCGGCTGTGTAATTGTCCCAGTCAAAATCGTCGTCGTAGAATTTTCGGTTCTTATAAAATAGCCGGTTCAAAATCCCCATGCATCCGTCCTCCAAAGCAGGTTCTCTGCGTTCTGGCACAGGTTGCGTGACTTCTAAAGCCTGAAAACTCCCACAGGTCGGCGCGAAGCGATTAGATCATAGCCCAATCACTAAAGATCGGTTTCTGTGCAGGAATTGGTTTGGTCCCGGTCGGGCCAGAAGGGGGCTGGTTCTGCGGGGCTTGCGGGTGCGGTTTGGTGTAGGGCACTGCTCTCTCCATTGGTTGCCTCTCACTTCAGTTGAGCAGACCTTTGCGCCGTTCTCTTGCCGGAATGGTGGAAACACCTTGCCGAAACCATGCCGAAAATGGCCAGTTTACACGAAGAGATCAGTGTTCAATGAAAAGCCGTGTTTCGAAATAAAAAAGCCCTCAAGTCATTAAGACTTAAGGGCTTTTTATGGCTCCGGCGGTAGGGATCGGAGCTAATTTCACACAGGTTGCATAAGCTATTGAATTTACGTCATTTTCTTTTGGGTTGGCGATGGCGTATTTCCTGATTTGTGAGACATCTGTGAGACGGAGGTGAAACCGTTCTCAAAATGTTCCCAGATTACTCTAGGAGTGTCTTCCTAGCCGGTCGAGGAAAAAGAACAGCGGGGAATGCACATTTGCTACCTCCAAGAGATTCTTGGCGCGTTCATTGAGGCAATCGAGGCGGCAACCGGGCGCACGGCGGAACGCAACCTCATGCCGATGCAGCCAGGGGATGTGCATGCGACATGGGCCGATGCGCGGTTGATCGAGGCGCTTGTGGGCGCGTTGCCGCGCACTGATATACGCGATGGCGTCAAATCTTTCGTCGATTGGTATCGCGGCTGGAACGACCGCTAATTTTTAGCTCTATGATTAAGCTGCTACTTAAGCCGCTCGATCACCTTATCTTGTAGGGCACACACACTTCCCAGCACTAGATGTGCTGGCTCATCAAGCGCATCGCCTTCTTTTAGGAGTTCCCTTGCTAACGTCTCGGCGCCCCGTCCATCATAGCAGTCATCAAAGCCAATCCCGACTCTAAAGCTCAGGTGTATCTGAGATTGATTAAATCGTGATAGTTAGTGTAGATTTGTCTGCATTCGCGGAGAAGGATCAATGTTTCGGGGCGCATAACTATACAAGTAATTAGAGAAATTGGACTTTAAGCGTGCAAATAAGAGTTGTGTAAAATATGTCACGTCAAATTAACGAAATGCAGGCAGAAATTATTAGTGAGTTGTGCGAAATATATCATCGTTGCGATTTCGACCGCGAGATTGATGCCGCCGCCGTTGCGTTGATGCTGGCTCTACTTGGATTTGCACCACTTGGAAATATGCCCCAGAACCCGCAAGATTCAATAAATGCTTTTCGTCATATTGGTCACATGGAACGCTATAGTTTCACATTGACCGCAATTTCTACCCTCATGGCAAAACCATCGAACAATCCCAGACTCCGCAACTTATTTGAACGCTTGAGTAGCTTCGTTGCGCCGGTAACAGATGGCGCTGGACAGAACGTGTTAACGAACGGAAACTTATTCTTCGGGCCTTACCAAAACACTGATCTGACCGCCCTAGTATTTAAAACTTCTTCTTCTGGAAGACCCTGCGACCAATAAGACCAACTATTTTTTTGTTAGACTTAACAAATAGTCCCCGTAGTCATTCTTGCCGAACTTATGCGCGCGGGACTGCAGTTGAGATATATTGATCCAGTCCATTTCGAAGGCTACCTCATCAGGGGCTCCAACTTGCTGACCTTGTCGTTTTGTGAGTGTGCGCACGAAGTTGCCGGCGTCGAGCAGACTGTCATGGGTGCCAGTATCAAGCCACGCATAGCCACGGCCCATTTTCTGCACTGTCAATTGGCCATCGCGCAAGTAGCTTTCCAAGAGCGTGGTGATCTCCAACTCGCCACGGGCCGAAGGTCGCACGGCTTTTGCACGTTCTGGGGCGCTGCTATCGACAAAATACAGCCCCGTAACGGCATAGTTGGAGGCCGGTACGGTTGGCTTTTCGATGATACTATTGACCATGCCGCTGCGGTCAAAATCTACAACGCCATACCTCTCGGGGTCGGAGACGCGATAACCAAACACCGTGGCGCCGGTGGTGGTATTTCCCGCCTCTTGCAGCAACTCTGGTAGACCGTGGCCGAAGAAGATATTGTCGCCCAGCACCATAGCCGCGGGGGCACCTGCCAAAAACTCTTCGGCCAGAATAAAGGCCTGTGCCAGCCCATCGGGGCTGGGCTGTATCTTGTATTCCAATGAGATACCCCATTGGCTTCCGTCTCCCAAGGTGCGGATGAACTGCTCTTGGTCGTGCGGTGTGGTGATGATCATGATCTGGCGGATGCCCGCGAGCATCAGCACAGTTAAGGGATAATACACCATTGGCTTGTCATAAATCGGTAGCAGTTGTTTCGACACACCCATGGTGATGGGGTAAAGCCGCGTGCCCGAGCCACCAGCCAGAATAATGCCTTTTCGGTTGGTCATGTGGATACTCCTAACTCTGTTAAACATTCCTTCAGGCCCGCGTGCCAATCTGGGCGCGCCAAACCAAAAACGGAGGTGGTGGTGTTGCAATCAAGGCGGCTGTTCAGCGGGCGCGCGGCTGTCGTGGGATAGGTGCTGGTGGGAATTGCCTGCACGCGGGTGGGCCGGCCCGTTAGGCTGAATATCGCGCGGGCAAAGCTGCACCAGCTGGCATCGGGCGCGCCGCTAAAATGATAGGTGCCAGTTTTTTCCGGCGCCTCCTGCAGCTGCCCGGCGATGGCCAGACAGGCGGCAGCAATAGCCCGCGCGGGCGTGGGGCCGCCGATTTGGTCATCGACTACGCTGATCTGGTCGCGGGTGTCAGAAAGGCGCAGCATGGTTTTGATAAAGTTCGCGCCATGGGCGGAAAACACCCAAGAGGTGCGCAGAATGGCGTGGGTGACGCCGCTGACGCGAATGTCCTCTTCGCCCGCCCATTTGCTGCGGCCATAGGCATTGGCGGGCAGTGTGATATCACCGGGCTCCCAAGGGTGGTGGCCGGTGCCGGGAAACACGTAATCGGTGGAGATATGCACCAAGGGAATCTTCAGCGCCACACAAGCCAGGGCCATTTCCGCCGGCGCCGCACCGTTGATGGCGGTGGCCAATGGCTCTTCCTCCTCGGCCCGGTCAACGGCCGTGTAGGCCGCGGCATTGATCACCGCGCGGGGGCGGTGGGAGTGGATGGCCGCAGCACATGCGCCGGGCTGTGCCAGATCGGCCGCATCGCGCCCCAAGGCCAGCAGATCCAGCGCCTGACCTGATGCCAAATGCTGCAGCTCGTGCGCCACTTGACCCGTGCGGCCAAAAACCAGCAGCTTGCTCATGTCGCGCCGGTTCCAAGCCGCTGGCCCACGCCGTGGCGGTTTAGCAGTGGCCGCCACCATGCGTCGTTTTCGAGATACCAGCTCACTGTGCGTTCCAACCCCTCTTCCACCGTCACGCTGGGGCGCCAGCCCAGCTCGCGGCGAATGCGCGTGGGGTCGATGGCATAGCGAGCGTCATGGCCGGGCCTGTCAGCGACGAAGGTGATCAGATCGGCGTATGTGCCGGTTTCACGCGGGCGCAAACGGTCGAGGATGGCGCAGATCGTTTGCACCAGCTGCAGGTTTGTGCGCTCGTTTTCGCCGCCGATGTTATAGCTGCGCCCCAGCGCGCCCTTGGTGGCCACCAACAAGAGCGCATCGGCGTGATCTTCGACGTAAAGCCAATCGCGGATATTGCTGCCATCGCCGTAAATCGGCAGCGCCCGTCCCGCGAGCGCGTTCAGAATAATCACCGGGATCAGCTTTTCCGGAAAGTGATAGGGCCCGTAATTATTGGAACAGTTGCTCAGCACCACGGGCAGGCCGTAGGTTTCAAACCAGGCGCGCACCAGATGGTCCGACGCGGCTTTCGAGGCGGAATAGGGGCTGCGTGGGTCGTATGCTGTGGTCTCGGTGAATTGCACGGCCGGGTCTGCGGGCAGCGAGCCAAACACCTCGTCTGTCGAGACGTGATGAAAGCGAAACCCATCGGGCCGCCCCGCCGCCCGCCAATATTTGCACGCCGCCTCCAACATATTGAACGTGCCGGTGATATTGGTGTCGATAAAATCGGCGGGCCCATCGATAGAGCGATCGACATGGGATTCGGCCGCCAGATGCAGCACGATATCGGGCTGGTGCGTGGCAAAGGCTGCATTCAGCGCCGCACGATCGCGGATATCGGCTTGTTGAAAGGCGTAAAGCGGGCTATCCGCCACCGACGCTACATTGGCCAGATCGGCGGCATAGGTCAGCGCATCTAGGTTGACCACCTGATGCCCGCGCGCCACCGCCAGGCGCACCACGGCCGAGCCGATAAACCCCGCCCCCCCTGTGATCAGTAGCTTCATCTCTTATCCCTCAAATGTGAATGGGCTGTTAAAACCGGCAAGCAGCGGGGCGGCGGCGTCTTTCTCGCTTAGCACCGGCGCGCTGGTGAGGGGCCATGCGATGCCAATATCCGGGTCATCCCAGCGCAGCGCGCCCTCGGTTTCCGGAGCGTAATAATCGCTACATTTGTAGATAATCTCGCTGTCGGGTTCGAGCGTGGCAAAGCCATGGGCAAAGCCCACCGGAATATAAAGCTGCACACCGTTTTCCGCGCTCAAGGTATAGCCCGCCCAGCGGCCATAGGTTGGGCTGCCCAGCCGGATATCGACCGCCACATCAAAAATCGCGCCGCGCCCACAGCGTACTAACTTGGCCTGTGCATGCGGCGGCGTCTGAAAATGCAACCCCCGAATGGTGCCCGTGGCCGCAGACAGCGAGTGATTGTCCTGCACGAAAGTGACATCGATACCCATGGCTGCATAGGCGCGATGGCTGTAGGTTTCTTGAAAAAAACCGCGATGGTCGCCAAACCTATGGGCCACGGTTTTTAAGACGCCATTCAAGGCAAGATCTTCAGATTGAAGCATAACTTTGTCCCTTGATCATTTACTTGGCTCATCAATCAATAACATCGGTCATCGCAGGCTTTTGAATACCGTCGCGAGCATCAACCACACATCAAAGCAGAAATTCCGATTTCTCGCATAAAGCAAGTCAAGATGCGCTTTTCGCGGGATGCAGCGTGTCTGGTAGATGTGCTCGTTCTCCGCTGGTGTCTTACAATTCGCCAATAAGAACTCTTCGTGGGCATGAAAATAGATCGACGCCAGACCCGTCACGCCAGGGCGAGATTTTAGCACGTTGCTATATATATCTGGGAATCTCTCGACGTACACTGCTAGCGGTGGGCGAGGGCCAACGAAACTCATGTCACCCTTAATGATGTTCCAGAGTTGGGGCACTTCGTCGAGGCGAGACTTGCGCAGGAAGGACCCGCTTCGGGTGATCCGCGACGCCTTGTGTCCCCCGGAAGCACCCGAATCCGTTGGATCTGGACGCATGGTGCGGAACTTCACGAGCCGAAAGGTGCGACCCATTCCCTTTGCCCTATCCGAGATGTAGAAGATTGGTCGGCCATCCATTCCCAAGATCGCAAGCCCGGTCACAAGAAGAACAGGCGCTAGAACGATGGCAAGGGCCGCTGCGAATAAGATGTCGGTCAACCGCTTTAGCGGAGTCATGTCACTTTCCCCCTACCGGCGAGCTCGCCAAGGTAAAAATCCATCAGGTTGGAGACGACCACCCTTTGGTCGAACTCCCGTTTCACCCGGTCCAGGGCCTTGTCCGCGAGGCGGTCATACTCGGTTGGATCATTGATCAGGCGAAGCATCGCACTGGCCATTTCCCCGGCATTTCCCGCTTCGAACAGAAGCCCAGTCTCGCCCTCAATCACCGCGCAATTGATGCCGTAGATCCGCGAAGCCACCGAGGGAAGCCGCATGGCCGCCGCTTCGATGAGGGACGAGCCGAAGCCTTCGCGGAAGCTCGGGAGCACGGCAGCATCCGCAAGCCGGAGGTAGTCCTGGGGTCTGCTTGTGTATGGTCGAAGCACCAAAGCGTCCCCGAGCTTCTCCTCCAGCGCCGGACCGATGTTTTCCTCGTCCGGTCCGACCACGACCAAGCGAGTGGGGCGCGTTGCACGGGCGAGTACGTCGGCGTAAGCGTCAGCCAGCACATGGAGCCCCTTGTCGCGCTGCAGCCGCCCCACGTAGAGGAAAACGAAGGCATCGTCTGTCAGGCCGAGATCGGCGCGCAACGCGGGGTCTTCGGGCATGTTGTGATTGAACCGCTCAAGATCCACGCCAGAGATCGACCCAGACCCCAGGACCCGGCACTTGCTGGAGCGCAAGACGCCCTCCTCGCGTAGAAAGTCCAGTTGGGTTCGACTGTCGGCAAGAATGGTCGTGGACAGTTGAGCGATGAACGTGTCGATGAGACGAAAGATCGTCCGCTTAAGTCCCGACGCAGTGGCCCAGACTTGCCCCTGAAAGGTATGAACACGAATCGGAACCCCTGCTGCCCGCCCTGCCAGCATCCCGAGAAGGCCGGCTTTCGGTGTTACGGTCTGCAACAAATCTGGCTGGTCTAGGCGCAGTTGGCGCCAAATTGCGAACAAGGCACGCAGGTCTTTCCAGGGTGCAATTTGTCGCTCGATGGGTATGAACACGACCCTGCAGGGCAGGTCTAGCTGCTTCAAGATTTCCGGCGCATCGTTGCGTATATAAAGCACGACGTCGAATTCGGTCGCCATAGATTCTAGGATCGGAACCCAAAAGAACTTAAGATTGAGTACCGAGTGCATAACAATCACAATGCGCGGCTGGGATATCATCGGGCTTGCCATGTTCTGGTGATCGTTCATCAAAGTACCTTTAAAATGCTTATCCACGGTTGATAATCGTTTCGTTAAAGAAGTGATATGGAATGAACGGCGCCCCACCAAGGCCTTGTGAGGCATAGAAACCGCGCAGCGTATTAAGACCGCCCAGAATACCTGCAATCGTCAGTCCCAGGCAGAAACGACGGTTAAGCGGAGTCGACTGGTCTAGCTTCATCAGGAAGAGAAACGGTACCACCGATGCGATGATCTCAAGGAAACGCAGGCCCGCGTAGCTCTGGGTCGACATCGCATACGACAGCAGGGTTGCCAGAAGGATCGTGGCAAAGGCCCATTTCTTTTCCGCAGCAGCCAGCGGGAGGGACAAAGCCGCCATCACAATCACAAAGATGCGCGCGATCGGGGACAATCCTGAAAACAGGCCAGGGGAAACGATTTCGGTATATGCACCGACCTTGTCGCCGATATATTCCTGCGCCACGGCTACAAGACCGAGGGTAAGCACAAGAGCCATGACCGGCATCATCAGGCTTCTTGCCCGAGACACCTTGATGAGCGTGAACGACATCAGCACGATCGCGAACACGATGGACACATGGAATGCGACGGCCACCCCTAGGTAAACCATCGCGTGCATTTTGCGGCCGCGGCGGATCAACTGCACGGCACAAAGAAAAGCAACCGTTGCAATCCCGATTCTGAGACCGTTCATGCTCATCTGGAAAAAGTAGTTCGGCGCAAAATAAGCAAGCATAACGAACAACTCGTCTCGGCTTGCGCGTATGCAGAAGATTAGGGTTAACCCGCCAAAGATCAGAGAAATACCGCGCGTGATCAGAACGGTATTGTCACTGATGTTTTCTGCCAAACGTACATAGGCAATAAAGCCTGGCTCGATTCCGATCCAACCGGTACTTTGCACAAACACAGTTACGAGTGACTCATAGGCGAGCGTATCTGTCCCAACATCGCCGCGCGCGAAAGCAAGGATTGTGCAAAGGGCCAGAACAATAAAAGCGAGAGCTTTGGCCAGTCTCCATTGCCGCGAGACTGATACTAGGGCGGATAAGCCTAACACCATATACGAGAACGTGTAGATCATCTCGATCTCACGAGCCTGCGCAGGTATTTGGCCAGGGAGAATGCACTCCAACCAACAGCCACGGGGAACGATAGGAGCCTCGCCTGCCTCAAGCGACCGATCGCCTTCAATTCGGCCACCTCAGATGCGTACAGATCGGCACTCAACCCTGCTGCACCGAATTTTGGTTTGTAGAGTCGCGCAAGGTCGAGGTTGATACGCGCACCGGCACCACCTCTCATCACGATCCGCGACCACAGCAGGTAGTCTTCAGCGCGTCGCATATCTTCATCGAACCGTTCCGCGATATCTCGCCTGATCACTACCGAAGGTGTGGGCCAAGGGTTGGAGACCATCAGTCGCCATTTGCCGAGCAGACGGACCTTCTGTGACAGGGCGTCCTCGTCCAGCGACGCGAGATCTGCCCAGGGTTGCCCCGGCTCCCCGACCTCGCAGCCATGGCCCACAAGCGCGAGCCCGCGCCGTTGGCGGATCGTCCGGACCTGCAGTGCGATCTTCTCGGGGTGCCACGCGTCATCGGCATCGAGGAAAGCGATCCAGTCCCCTTGAGCCGCATCCCAACCGGCGTTGCGGGCATGAGACGGGCCAGCGTTTTGCGGCAGGGTGATCACGCGGACACAATCGTGCGCCTGTGCAAGCCGCCATAGAATTTCGGCGCTGTCGTCCGTGCTTGCGTCGTCAACTAGGATAATCTCGGCTACAGGCGCGGTCTGGCCGAGTATCGATTGGACCGCGCGCTCGATGGTGGCGGCGCAGTTGTAGCAGGGAATGACGGCGCTGATGCGGGGATGCACGGCCCTTTCGGTCGGTCGCCAGTCGCGAAGGTTGCGCCCTGTCAGAGATTCCAGTTTCGCGATCTCGGGTTCGAATTCTCTAGTAAGCGCGTCGCGCAGCCCTGGCGCAAGCGGGGCACGTTGGGCCTTCGCGTCGTTTAACCGACGAATCCGGTCGCGCAGAGCCACTAGTGCCGCGCGCGGCGCGAGGCGTTTGACCAGTACTATCGCCCAGCGCGGCGGGTGATAGAGGAACCGGGTGAGAAGCCGCGAGCGCGGGCGTGAGGCCGGATTGCGGACTGATGTGTCGATGGGCGTGATTACGGGTGGCAACCCAAGGAAGGCGCGCACCTTGTCGACTTCGCCTTGTGGATCTGCGGAAAAATCCTCGAAGAATATCACGTGAACCTGTTCGGCCGGAAAAATTGTCAGGTACCGCTCAAGTTGGCTGCCGAGGCGCGCGACCTCCCGGTAAAACAGCCCGTCGTCGGGCACCTTCACGCCCTTGGGAAGCCTGCGGCCGGCCTTTCGATCCGGCTCCAGATCAAGTGCTGCAGCGAAGTCTTTGACGTCTTCGTCCCCCTGCGAGATCAGTTGGGCATGCAGCGAATGGATCAATTCGGCTGGCTGGCGCAACATCACGATGATCCGCGCTTCGGGGCAGAAATTACGGATTTCCTCCGCCGCTGTCTCTGATTTCAGGTAGAGAACCGACGCTTCACCAGCGATTTTTTCATCAGTCATCGCGTCGAAATGCGACAAATAAGCCGCGCGCGTCAGCGCGGCCTCCTTGCGTTTTTTCTGCTCCAGATCGGCGGCGAAGAAGTGCATCTCCTTCGCCGCCGGAATGAAGATGTCCGGATACTGGGCAAGATATTCGTTCAGCGAGGTTGTTCCCGCCTTCGGTGCGCCAACTATGAAAAAAGAGGGCGAGCCTGTCATATCACGTTGTCCGCCAGGCATGAGGAGCTGTAATTGTCGCATCGGTGCGGTGATTGATGAAGCTGGCGCGCCGCATGTAACGTACGAGCACGGTAGGTCGGACGGCAATCGCAGCACCAGTAATGACAAACTCTGGAATCAACACCTGTCGCCTGGCGGATTGGGAAGGAAAATGTAAATGCACGTCTGAACTTCATAATACACACTCTTCTTTAAACACTCCTGAACCGCTTAAGGAAAAAAAATACTCTTTCGCCAAAGATACGCGGCAAGGCGGATTTGGCATTTCCGGTGTGGATCGCAAAAAAAAGCAACTCAAGTCGATCTATGGGCTTCGCTGTTCTCCAATCGGCAATGCGGCTAAGATAGGCATGCTCAAGGTCGATGCGTTCTGTGATTTCGTTATTGATCCAGCACCTGCCGGAAGTTTCTTTAATACAGTCAATGCAGTACTTCTTTGCATCTCTTTCTCGACGCCAGCGCAGTACAGTCTGCTCCTCGATCTCTCCGATCGAAGACGTTATCTGACTCCGGTTCGACAGATTCCTAGAGTGATGCCGATATTTCAACAAGTTGTCGTTTGATCTAAATGACCTTCCGCCAAAGATGTTGATTAGATCGATGAACACCATGTCTTCGTAGAAGATAGGGACATCAGGGATCGGTAATTCCTTGAGAAACTCTGTGGTGTAAGCCGCAGTTGCTCCATGGAGCCACGCTTGATTGGCAGAATGCCAAGATCGTCTACGGTCAAACCTTTCCTTGTCCCAATCGCGCTCAACACCATTTTCGTCGATAATCGTGTCATCGCTTGAGAAGGCGAGATATTCCGTTCCCGAGAGCGCCTGAACAATTCTTGCGGATCTACTCGGCAACGAGATATCATCGCCAGCTGCAACGACGAAAATTTCACCTTTGGCGATCTGTGCCACGGTCAATACATGGGCGAGCAATCCGATATTTTTTTCCCCTCTCCGTATCTTTATTTGATGCGGTCCTCGATACTCCCGCGCCATCTCTTCCATGATCTCAAACGTGCGATCAGAAGAGCAATCATCCGACAGGATGATTTCGAGCGGCGAATAGGTTTGGGAAAGCGCAGCCTCCACTGCCTCGCGGACATATTGCTCCTGATTGTATGCGAAGAGTGCGAAAGTGACCAGCGGGCGGCCCGGGGTGGCGACTGTCATGCTGTGCTCCGGATGGGCCAGCCGATTCTGGCGAAAAACGAGGTCAGGCGAGTGGCAAGGCGGCTCTCTGAGCCGATCTTGATCAGCACAACACGTAGCCCAATCATCCCGGTTACCGCTGCTAGAATTACCGAAGTGACCGCTGCCACGTAGGGGGCTGTCAGCGCCAGTGCCAAAAGAGCCACAGCCAAGACGACGTGCAAGCCGAGCAGGCCTAGAGAAAGCGCCTCCCAGCGGAAGCCATGGATGCGGCGGACAAGAATGCTCAAAACAAGAAAATGCAAGATATATGCGAATGTGAACGCCGGGCCTGCAGCGATGATGCCGGAATGTGCGAGGGTCGGCCAAAGTATCAGAAGGAAGAGAACGTTGAAGTTCACCTGGACGATCAGGAAAGTCTTGCTGCGTGCTGATGCCGCTATGGAGAATCCTAACGCCCAACTGGCCAACTTAAATACATTTCCCAAGCTTTGCCATTGCAGCAACGTGACGGCAGGCGCGAATTCTGAGGAATAAAGCAGGGTGATCACCCAAGGGGCCACGCCGATCAGCAGCAAAAGCACTGGCCCTCCGATAGCAAGCCCGAGCTGTGACTGGATGTTCATCAGGCGCATTGCCGCTGTGCGGTCGTGAATTACCTCGACCAGACGGGGATAGTAATCGGCACCCATTGCCCCGAGCAGGAACCCCACATAGGTCATTGTGATACCCCACGCAGCGCCGAAATGCCCAGCGGCGTCAAGCCCCAATTCCTGCGAAATCCGCCCTTGCACCAGCAGAACCGTTGCTGTGGTTGCCAAGGCTCCCAGCATGAACGCGATCCCGAGTTTCGCCATGGTCTTCCATGCAGCCCAAGTGTCCGCCAGAGACATGTGTCTTGCTGAAGTTCTGGGCAGCCGGCGTGTGTAGAACTGCGCGATCACAACCGTAGCAAGTGGTTGAACGAGAATGAACCACACTAGTCCGTTTTCGCCCTGCATCCAGACGGCGGCGAGGCCAACCAGAGTGGCGACAAAGGCCCCAAACACCGTGACACGCCCGAGGTCTGTGATTCGACGCATCCCTTGCAGGATCGCGATCTGCGCCGTACCTAGAAGTGCCAGCAGGATCGCTATCCCGATCAGCCCGACTTCTGTCGCCCGGGATGCATCACTGAAGAGCCAGGTGGAAATCTGCACGCGCAAGAGCCATACCGCCAGCATAGCGAGCATGCCCTGCACGAGATGCGCTGCAAAGAGGACGCGGCGCATAAGGCTCAACGTTTCTTCTTCCCCGCGCGACGCTGCGATTTCCCGCACGCCGCTTTGAGCCATCCCAAGGCTGGCAGCCTGCTGCATCATCTGCAGCAGAGTATTGTAGATGTTAAATAGCCCAACACCACTTGGGCCAAGTAAAATGGCAAGTAATTTCATGCGGAAAATCGAAATCAGGATGTTCACGGCTTGCGCAGAGCCGATTACGAGCATGGATCTGATCAGGCCGCGCGAGGCAGACGAGTTCTGACCGGTCTCGGGTGAATGTCTTCTAGGCAAAAGCTGCTTTGCTCCGCTCACAGTGCTCTCAATATTCTTGCGGGGTTACCAGCGGCAATCACAGCCTCGGGTATGTCAGAGACAACAACAGCGCCGGCACCTATCACTGTACCCGATCCAATCGACACCCCTTTAAGAATAAACGCACCCGCTCCGATAAAAACGTCATCGCCAATCTTCACGGGTTTCTGAATAGTTGCATTCGCGTTCATTCGATCCGCAACCTGAAGTCCATGAAAGTCACTATCAAAAACGGTGACGCGAGGGCCGATAAGACAACGGCAGCCGATTTCGATCTTAGTAGTTTCCGCAATTGCCGTGAAGGCATTGTTCACGAAAGTATCATCACCAATTATGATTTCGGCAATTTCTGTCCGTGCTTCAATATGGCACGAGTCGCTGAGGTAACCCGGAGATTGAAGTACTCCGATAACAACATTACTTCCGATCTTGATCTTGCCTTGCCCAATTGCATGTACGGGTTGAAATATTCGCAGGCCTCTGCCATGCAGTCTGTTAGTTGAGGCCATGCTGTACGCCGCAATTCTCACAAATTGCAACAGCCGGCAGAAACCGAAACGCAATCGCCTTGCTATCCGGGAAAGCAAGAGCCTAAACATTTGCGGCAACCCGCACCGCATCTGCCAGCAACAATTGCGGTCCCATCGGAAGGCTTAGCACTTCGCCCGCCAGATCGCGTGCCAACGGCAGGGCCTCGGGCGCGAGGCCCAAACGCGCATAGGCCGCCTGCATATGCGGCGGGATCGGGTAGTGGATCAGCGTGCCCACCCCCGCTGCGGTCAGCCGCTGCTGCAACCCGTCGCGGTCGGGCGAGCGGACGACATACAGGTGCCAGACCGGGTCAGCCCATTCCGGAACATGCGGCAGGATCAGCTCGGTGTCCCGCAGCCCTTCGGCATAGGCGCCCGCAATCGCGCGGCGGCGGTCGGTCCAGGCATCCAGATGCGGCAGCTTGACCCGCAGCACCGCCGCCTGGATCGGATCGAGGCGGGAATTCTCGCCCAGGACCTCGTTCTTATACTTCACCCGGCTACCATAATTGCGCAGCACGCGGATGCGGTCGGCCAGATCGGGGCAGTTCGTGGTGACAGCACCGCCATCGCCCAGGGCACCCAGGTTCTTGCCGGGGTAAAAGCTCCAACACACCACATCGCCAAGCGCACCAATGCGCCGACCCTTGTAGCGCGCGCCATGGGCTTGGGCGGCATCCTCGATCACCGGAAGGCCGTGCTGGCGGGCCAGCGCAAGGAGCGGGTCAAGGTCGGCTGGCTGGCCATAAAGGTGGACTGGCAACAGCGCTCGAGTGGCCGGGGTGATCGCATCGGCGATGCGGGCCGGGTCGATGTTGTGCGTGGCGGGGTCGGGTTCCACCGGCACTGGCCGCGCTCCGACTGCCGTGACCGCCAGCCATGTCGCGATATAAGTGTTGGAGGGTACGATCACCTCGTCCCCCGAGCCGATGTCAAGCGCCCGTAGTGCGAGGATCAGCGCATCAAGCCCGTTGGCCAAACCCACCGCATGATCAGCTTCGCAATATGCCGCCCATTCGGCCTCGAACGCTTCGACCTCGGGCCCAAGGATGTACCAGCCGGAGTCGAGAACGCGTTGTATGGCCGAATCAATCTCGGTCTTGAGTTCGCGATAGGCGGCGCCAAGGTCAAGGAAGGGGACGTTCATGGTCTGCGGCTTTCCAGTTCTGCAAGGAATTCGTCATAGGTTCTCAGATAATCCTCGGCTTCGTATGTGCGAGAAGCGAAAACTAGCAGGACGGCGTCGGGACTGTATCGGTACTGTGTGCCCCAGATCATTTCCGGCATGAACACCCCCATGTCGGGTCGATCCAGGGTCACTTCGCAGCGGGACTGACCGTCATCGAGGAGGACACGACAGGAGCCATGCAGGCAGATCAGGAACTGCTGGCACTGCTTGTGCGCGTGTTCGCCGCGCAATTCCATGGATGGGACGTCGAACACAACGAAATATCGCGCAGGCGAGAAAGGGACTTCGGTCGGGACTTCCCCCACGGTCAGGGCACCCCGCGCATCGGTGATACGCCGCATGAGGAACAAGGCACTTTTTCCGACGTCAAGGTCGAACTTCGATGGACGCGGCAGATGGCCAAAGGCGTGAATGTCGATGTGCTTGGGATCGGGTTTCCGTCGGGAACCATCACCGTCAAGATAGCCTACGACCTGGGCTGGATTGCCTTCGACGATGGCATTCGGTGGGACTGACCGAAGCACAACGGCGCCTGCCCTGACCCATGCACCCTGGCCGATCGTTACATCGGCCCCGATCACGGCGGCAGCGTCCAGCCGTGCATTCTGGCGAAGGACGATTCCGTTACCGGCTAGCACGACTCTTGGGCCGAGTGTCACCCCTGTGGCAATCTGCGCGCTGTGGGGGATGATACAGTCAACGGGTTGGTTGGTCATCTCGCACGCTCATCTTCAAGGATCGCCAGATATTCGTCTCGGTCAGCCTCGAAACGGTTGCGCGAATATGTTAAATAGATGTCATGATCGTCGCGACGTAGTATGGTCATTCCGAGCCTCTGGTAAATGGCAAGCGCCTTATCGTTGCCGATTCGCACATCGACCAGTGCTTGCGACACCCCTAGGCAATCGAATCCGACACCAAAGGATAAAACCGCACTCTCCAGCGCGGCTTTGGGTGTTTTGTTGTGATCGAGAATCCAGCTCCCCCAAGTAAAACCGTCGGCGACGATGTCATAGAGCCGGACCAGCCCGCAGCGGGTGTCGTCCTTGCGCTTGATCACATAGTATAGCTCGCGTAACTCGGCCTCACGCACCTTGTAGCCTTCGATCCAGCGGCGCTGATCCTCTACCGTGCCGCGTACTTCCGAGAGATGCCGGTTGTAGGCCGGATCGGTGCGCAGAGCATGGACATAGTCCGCATCATCGGGACAGATCAGGCGAAGATTCAGGTTTGGCCCTTCGACCCGGGCGAGGTTTTCGGGAACCATCACAGCCTCAAATCTCTGTCGTCGCGCGCGAACACGCTTTTGACTTCGCCGAACAGGGCCCCGCCGCGGCCATGGTTGCGCAAAGCGTCCGGTCCTGCCGCGCGGAATGCGTCATGTACCACGGTCAGGACGATAACGTCGTAAGCACTGGCCTCGGGCGGGCCGTTCAGGTCCAGCCAGTATTTGTGCTGCGCCTTGTCCGTATCTGCCCAGGGGTGGTGAGAATTCATCGCATTCCCTTCCATGCTCGCTCAGCCCTGTCGCTGCCATTTCCCGCCGGTGCGGGTCGATGTGAGCGCGTCGACGTAGCCCAGAAGATAGTTCGGGTCACGTTGGCGCAGAGCTAACCGGAATGCCTGCACAAGCTTATGCGGCAAATAGACCACATTAAACGGAAGTCGTAGGAACCACGGGAGGTAGCGCCTGCGCAGGATCAGCATGTTGCGCATGGCATAGAAGAAAGTGAGGGGTGACGTGATCCCGAGCGATTTGCCGACTTTGTGGTAGACAAGGGTGTCCGGCAGGACCCGCATCGGTACGCCCGCGTTACCTGCCCGAAGCGACAGGTCCCATTCCTCGCACCAGATGAAGAACACCGGATCATAGAGCCCCAGCTGATCGTACACCTCGCGTGATATTAACGTTGCGCACCCTGAAACCCATTGAGTCTTTGGTCGGGATCGGTCGTCGGCGTGGACGGGTGTTCCTTGCGCGACATACGTGGGGGAGAGGAGACGAGAGAAGCGGCCGCCGAACCACCAGATCGTATCAGGATCCGAGGCATAGGCAATCTGCGGGCTGTAGAGGGTCCTACCTTCGTCACCTAAGAGCGCCTGCTGCAGCGCTGCGTTGAAGTCCTGATGAACTACGGTGTCATTGTTGAGTACCAGTACATAATCGGCGCCTGCCTCGAACCCGATCCGAGCCCCGAGATTGTTTCCGACGCAAAACCCGCTGTTTATGTTGCTGCGAACCAAGGTGAGCCTCGGTGCGTCGGTCCAAACAGGAGGAGCCACCTCAATCAGCCGATCGTCCTGTGCATTGTGGTCGAGTATATCGGTCGGCATGCCGCTTCCTTCCGTCCAGGACAGAATGCGTTCGACCGAGTCGTCAGGCGACGCATTGTCGACCACCACAAGGTGCAACCCTTCGGGCATGGACTGCGCGTGAAATGAGCTAAGGCAGTCGATCGTATCCTGCGCGCCTTTCCAATTGAGTATCACTATGCACAGTTTCTTCATTGGCTGCCTCGAGTCATGAAATTTCAAATCCGGTGTCATTTGGTGCCGAGCGGTCGAGACAGGCTAGCAGCTCGGCTTCGAGCGCATCCGTAGCGACCGTTGAGCTAAACTTCTGGCGGGCGAACGAGTTGGCACGGGTAAGCTTGGCGCGGCGGTTCGGTTCGGGGCGTGCGAGCACTGTATTGATCGCTGCGGCCAGTGAACGAGAATCGGAAGGAGTAAAGAAGTCGGCGTTGCCCTCACCGGCTACCTCACGATTGATCTCGACGTCTGCGGCCACAACTGACGACTCACTCAGCATGGCTTCTATAGTGACCCGACCGAAGCCCTCGTCGATTGAAGTGACAATGCAACAATCCGCATGCGCGATTGCGGCACCGGCGTTGGCGAGTGTCCCAAGGTAAACTACCTTGTCCGAGATGCCTAGGTCGTGTGCCAAAGTGTTGATCTCGGTGCCCGTTCCGAGCGGGTCGTCACCGACTAGGAATAGCCCTGCATCGGGCCAGACCTCCAATATCTGAGGCATTGCACGCACAGCAGCGGATTGGTCCTTTAGCGGCGACAATGAGCCGATGATCATCAGCTTTGGCCCTGGCCAAGATGACAGTCGCGCAAGAGCCATTGCATCTGATGCCGGGTGCGCATCGTCCAGCTCGACGGCCTGATAGACGACGCGCACCGGCGCCACACCGAGCTTCCGCTCGTACAGATCGGCAATTCTGGTCGAGACTGCCAGCAGACGGCAATTAGTCCAGCGAATCGCTCGGACCGTCAATCGCTCACCAAGGTCGAAGTACCCGCGGTCGGAAGACGTGCCGTATGGGCCTGTCTCGTGAAATTGCCAGATTCGAGGCGTTCCCGACAGTCGGGCTGCGATGGCGCCGACGCCGCAGGCGATCGAGTGGACAAGGATCACGTCAGGCTGGACCGACCGGATTATGCGGAGCATGCGGGGGAGCGCCACGATATTCGAGAGAGTCCGGTAGGCGCGCCCCCTGAGGCTTCCTGTGCCGAACCAGTGACAGTAGCGTACATGTACGCAGTCAATTTCCCTGCGGCGCAGGCATTCTGCTAGGCCTCCGGCCTGGCAAGGGACAACCACGGTTGCCTTCCAACCACGCCTTGTGAGCGCCTCGGCCTGATCTGCTGCGACCTTCTCCGCACCACGGAGGCCGCAGTCATGAGCGAAAATGAGAATATTCAACCAAACCACCGAAAAAGCTAAAGGAACTGTCTTATTCAGCCCTCATTAAGTGTGTGTACATTGCTACAATCGACTTGTGTTTCGGGTATGATGCCCAATTCTGAGCTTAACGCCTCGATCTCCTGTCTCAATAGCTCGTATTCTTCCATCTTCCGGATCAGGAACGCACGCGTGAGCGCCGCTTTCCGGGCGAGCCCCTTCGGTGTCAGGACATAGGCATAGCGCCGCTTGTCCTCAGCTGCCGTGAAATTTCCGAGCTTCACTAGGCCTTTGTCGATCAGCGCATTCAAGACGTAGTGCATCCCGCCGACGCTCACGCCGACCACCTTTGCCAACTCGCGCTGGGACATTTCCGGGTTCTCTTGCAGGAGACGAAGCACGCGAAAATGCGTGTCCTCCTGAAGCTTGCTGCGCTTACTTGTCATGGTGAGTTTCTCTCAGGCTACCGCACAAGGACTGCCTGCGGGGCGCCTTGCTGAATACGATGCGACTTCGAAACATTTCCCAAATCGTTCACATGTGAGCGATATCAAATGCTGTGCTCGCAAACAAGGGGAAATGTGATACAACGAAAATTTACTGCATGAGCGGTTCTTAGAGTTCTGTGCTTGGAATCAACACATACATTTTACGTCTATCTATGTAACAAGTTTCTCGTCAATATCGCCGTTCCGTAAGGAAAATCCTCTGAATTAGAAGGGCAGGGGATGAACTATTCGGTCCGCTCTATCGATGCTTTTTCTGAACTAACACTCAAATCGGACCACTCAGGTGGGGCTGAACACGTTGCCAACTTCGTCGCCGAGTTTGAGACGATCACACCAAATCTGCGCGTCTGGGTCCTGATGGAGATCATGGGAACGCAGACGCGTGTGGCCGTCGGGGCGGATCAACTGCGGGTGGTTTGGTCAAAGGAGTGCGCGCTTCGGGTTGGGTCGTCTATGGAGTTGGATGTCGTGACAATTGTCAACAGTTGCAAGGTTTTGCGTCGCCATTGACATCTTGTTCGAGTGAACCGCCCCGGGTTTGCCGGAGGCTGTTTGGTTTAAGTTATGCGGCCATGGTTTCAGTTTCCAGAGCTGCGTAGAAGTTTGCCTCTGCTTCCGCTGGTGGGATGTTTCCGATCGGCTCGAGGAGACGGCGATTGTTGAACCAGTCGACCCATTCCAGCGTTGCATATTCCACGGCATCCAGACTGCGCCATGGGCCACGGCGGTGGATGACCTCCGCCTTGTAGAGACCATTGATTGTCTCGGCCAACGCGTTGTCATAGCTGTCACCGACGCTGCCGACCGAGGGCTCGATCCCGGCCTCGGCCAAGCGTTCGGTGTATTTGATCGACAGATATTGTGATCCGCGGTCGCTATGATGGATCAGGCCTGCTCCTGGCTGTCGCTGATGAACGGCCTGTTCTAGCGCATCAAGCACGAAGCCAGCATGGGCCGTGCGGCTGACCCACCACGTCAATATCCTGGAAATGAACGGCGAAAGCTATCGGCTCAACCAAAGCCGCGCCCGCATCGCAACCGCCGGAACATGATCCTCATAGAATTGGCCTGACGGCCAATGCGCCTTGGAGCGTGCGGCTCTCATTTAGCAAGCACGTTCCAAGGCGCTCGCGCCCAGATGGCCTACTTTTGCTCCGCCACAGTGGCCGGGTTTTACTCAGCCGTTGACATCATTGGGATGATCAAAGAACAGGAAGCAGGCATGCCGACAGCGGAGGTGTGCCGCAAGCACGGCCTCAGCCAGGGCACCTTTTACAAATACAAGTCGAAGTATGGGGGCATGTCACCTCGCAGCTTGTCGCGATTGATGCCAACATCGGCTGGGCACGCACAGCCTCGCGATGGTATGTTCTGTCTCAACCCTTCTCCGACTATGAGGCGAAGATCGCCAAGAGCCTCGGAATGGAAAAGGCATCTTCCGGATTCGTGCAGACCGACGTTCCTGGGTATCGGCCGCTGGATGACCTGTCGCTGCTGGATGAGCTATTGGGGGCTTGGCGGGAACGTATGATGCGTAACGACACGGGAGAGGGCTGACATGTCTGGCGGGGATAACCGGGCAATTTCGATTTCGGAGAGTGTCTGGGGGAGAACGTTCGGGTGCCTCCCCCTGGTCTTGAGCTTTGTCAGTACTCCATCGTATTCAAGATACAAAAGCGAACCACTTCTGTGGCACGCCCCTACGGTAAATGTTGATCTCAGCGAAATTCCAGATGCTCTCACCCTCCTTGAAGGCATCTATCAACGCATGACGCGCGCTCTTTCAGATTTTCCCAGCGAGCATTCGTGCCAGCATGTGACGGATGTGATCCTGCGCACCGAAGAACAGAGCAATGACGACAACGCAGGTTCGTTCTTCATCCGGCAAGAACCAGATGGCGGTCTTTTCCACACGCACGAAGCGAAGGCCCGCCTGAATATCAGATCGCAACGTTCCCATGTGGGGCGATTGCGCCAACACATTCACCGAAGTTCTTATTCGGCGAATCCGACTGGCCGCACGTATTAGTGCGGCATCTGGCTCATCGCCCAACTCGACATACGAGCTCGCAAGAAGGTCAAAGATCAGCTCAAAGTCCCATTCCGCTTCTGCGGAGAACTCAAGATCCCACATTATCTGATTGCAGTTTACGCGCAATCATCTGTTCGATACGGGTATCCATGTCTGCGGACGAAACCCTTGGCCCCGACAGGCGCCGGTCGACAAGTTGCCGCAACGCAGCCAGTTCCAAGTCCTCGGCATCGGTCTTTTGCCGAAGCAATTCAAGCCCATGCTGGAGGACGGAACTCAGGCTGGCATATTTCCCAGATTCAACGAGGCCACGAGCAAACCGGTCTTGCGGGTCCGACAAAGAGATCGATGATTTCACAGTCATGCCAGTTCTCCTTTTGCAACAAGGTAGCACTTAGTAGCACTGCATACAAGGAAGGATACCCATCCAAGTTGATCACCGCACTGATTTCACACCCATTACTGTGCGACCGCGGAGATTTCGTCGGGAGCAGATCTCCCTATTATTTCGCGGAGGAGCAACAAGTCTTGAAGAAGAAGCCGGCTTTGAGGGGCGGCTCACATCAGTGTCAACATTCACCGTAGGGGCGTGCTTCTGTGGGGGGTGCTTAAATACGAGTGCTACTATTTCTGGGCGATCGTGTCTGGCTCTAAAGCCAGAGCCGGGATCAGCCAGTGGATGGCAATCTACTACTCCAAGCGCCCCCATCCGACCCATGGTATATTGAAACGCGACTAAGCCTTTGAAAACAGAACTGAACCCTTGAGTATGGCAGCCTGAATGAAACCTGGATCCACATTAAACAGGCTGCAAACTTTTCGAGAATCCAGAGCCAACTCTTACCTATTGAGAAACGGTCAAAGGTATACTACTAAAGTACATGTTGGGTGTCCTCAGGATTCTCTTACGTATTTCTATTGTACTAGGTTTTCGAGATTACGCTTGATTGGAGGTTAGCCATTTTGAAGGAGTGCCTTTCTCCGTTCTCACCGAAGCTGTTCAATCTACGATCCAATTTTCGGACCGTCTCGTTGGCTTCTGGCTGTCCTCGCCCCACCTTCAAGCGACCCCAATTTTCTCGAATGATCCAGGAGACACCCAACACTTTGAGCCTGTTGAGCTTGGGCCTTGATGTGCGGGCGCTATGGAGATTGATCTATGTTCGCCCATAAGCTGATCGGAGGCGGCCATACAATGGATATGAAAAGGTGCAGAAGAATCTATTTGATAGAAAGCTGCTATAGCAAGTCAGACATCTTTTCTTTCTTGCGTTCTGAATTCTGTCTGTGACATACACCCGCATGTGACGACTTGTAGAGTAAGAGTTTTTTGATGACAAAATTTATGAGCTACCTTGAAGGCCGCAATCGTCGCAGCAAAGTTCAGCTACAAGTCGCGGCTGATACCTTTCTTATCGCGGCGTCCTTCCTAGCGGCGATGACTTTACGCCTTGAGAGCGTTCAATTCCTCCTGAATGTCAATGTACTTGGGACGGCATTTCTCACCGCGATCTTGACGGTCTGGCTCTTTTGGGGACTCGGGTTATACAGGAACTTGGTGCGCTGTGTGACAGGTAGAGTATTGCTCGCAGTGGGGAAGGGGGCCCTGATCTCAGTACTCCTGGTCTACGCGAGTAGCCTTTTGCTCGACGTAGGTCTTCCTCGTTCCGTGCCGCTCCTCCATGCGATTTTGGTTTTCCTGACCGTGGGCGGTCTCCGCTTTTTCGCGCGACAGGTGTTTCGTAAGCCCGATCAGGTCGGCAAACGCCCTGTGATCATCTTCGGGGCCGGAGAGGCAGGTTTGCAACTTCTGAATGCCTTGTATCATGGCCGTGACTACCAACCTGTTGCGCTCGTCGATGACGATAAGACCCTTCAGAACCTGACGATCAGTGGACTGCCTGTCCACTCACCATATGAACTTGAGTATCTTGCCCAAGAACACTCAGTGCAAATCGTATTGCTCGCGCTTCCAAGCATAGGCCGCCAACGCAGAAAGGAGATCATCGAGTCTCTGGAAGATCTGCATCTCGAGATCAAGACGATCCCGGGGATTTCTGAAATCATTAGCGGCAAAGCAAAAATTTCCGAGCTGCGCGCCGTGTCGCCCGAAGACCTTCTAGGACGTGATCCGGTCGCACCGGATCCTGACCTCCTGAGCGAGAATATCGCGGGTAAGGTGGTGATGGTGTCCGGGGCGGGTGGTTCTATAGGCAGTGAGCTTTGTCGCCAGATCCTGTCGCAGGAGCCGAAGGCGCTCGTGCTTTTCGAGATGTCGGAGTTCGCGCTCTACGCGATCGAGAGCGAGCTATTGGAGACCGCCAAGCATCGGGGATACGTGACCCGCATTGCGCCGGTTCTTGGCTCGGTCCAGCACGCGCGGCGCCTCGATGTGACGATCAAGGCCTTTGGCGTGCAGACGATCTATCATGCGGCGGCGTATAAACATGTGCCCCTCGTCGAGGAGAACGTCATAGAAGGTATCCGCAACAACGTCTTCGGCACGCTCGAGATAACGAAGGCGGCGCACCGGCACGGAGTTGAGAACTTCATCCTGATTTCGACGGACAAGGCCGTGCGTCCAACGAATATCATGGGCACCACGAAGCGGATTGCGGAACTGATCTGTCAGGCGCAGGCGCGCGAGGATTGCGCCACGGTGTTCTCGATGGTGCGTTTCGGCAATGTCCTCGGGTCTTCCGGGTCTGTGATCCCGCGTTTCAGCGCCCAGATCGAGCGTGGCGGGCCGGTGACGCTCACCCATCTGGATATTACGCGCTACTTCATGACGATCCCGGAAGCTTCGCAGCTTGTGATCCAGGCGGGCGCGATGGCCAAGGGCGGGGATGTGTTCGTGCTCGACATGGGCGAGCCGGTGAAGATCCTCGACCTTGCGATGAGCATGGTGAAGCTGCACGGGCTGGCGCCCTATCTCGTGGATGACCCGGAGCAGATATCGCATGAGAAAGGCGATATTCCGATCTGTGTCACGGGGCTGCGCAAGGGCGAGAAACTCTACGAAGAGCTCTTGATTGGCAATGACCCCGCGCCGACACGTCATCCGCGGATCATGACCGCGTCAGAGATATCATTGAAGATGGAGGAACTGGAGGTCATGCTTGACCGCCTCTTCGCGGTCTGCGAGCGTTCTGACCTTCCTGAGATATTTGCGATCCTGAATGAATTACCGGTGGATTATCGTCCGACATCAGGAGGGACAAACGACGTGCTTTGGCGAGAACGCGAGATACCAAAGATGCATACACGTTGGGAGGCGAGGGAAACTTGTACTACATAGGTGGGCAGGTGAGGATGACCTATTTGCCAGAGAATCCACAGTTCAGTCAGTTTGTTCATCAACAGAGGAGACAGACGATGAAGAGAGGCCGTTTCAGCGAGAAGCAGATCTTTCACATATTGAAGAAACACCAGGCTGGGTGTCGGGCAAAGGAGTTGTGCCGGAGGTATAGCATCAGTGAAACTACTTTCTATAGATGGCGTTCAAAGTATGAAGTCTTGGACGTTGCGCGTTCTACGCGCCATACGCCGTCGGAAGTCGAGTGTGTAGGAGCCGGTACGAGAGCGGACCTTTCGACCATCGATGCGCTGGCAGTGCATTTCTATGGGAGCTTCCTTGTAGAGAAATCTCCTTGTCACTGATTTGGCTGGAAACGTGTCAATGGCCAATATGAATGGCGAGAAAATAGGTGATACTCCCTTGAAGAAACTTCTGGTCTGTTTTCTCTGTTCTTTCTTCCTTGCTTCCTGCACTGATGGTTTTACGGCTTTCCCCGTCGATGAGGAGGGGCAGGACAACCTAGAGCAAGATCTCGATGTTGTTCGTCTGAGCACCAAGAACATCAAGAACTACACACAAGCGATCAAGCCGGTTACGCGCACGCGGATGCCCTACGATACCTCGTGGTCGT
>NZ_JAKVRD010000022.1 GCF_022814865.1 Shimia aestuarii
AGTCGAAGCTCTGAAGCAAGCCTTTGAAGTTGCAGGGCTTCAGGTCAGCGGGGCAATTTTGAACGCCTTTGATCCCAAGAAATCGAAGAGTGGTCAGTATTACTACTACAATTATAGGTATAGTTACACGAACCGGAAGGAATGAGGCGTCGCAGCGTCTCTCGGTCGAAGTATGAAGATCCTATACAGGGTTTTTGGTGCTCCGTGCTGAATAGACGTATGTTTGCGTCTTGCAATCTTTGGCTGTATCTTGAGCATGTGCGCGCTTGAGATGTATTTGAGTCGGATCCGACTCGTGGCCGGAATACGCTCATGATCCAAGGTGGGGTTGTGATCTTGGCCAAGGGTGTCGAAGGTGACACATAGACGACATTGAGAGGAGCTAAGCTGCTCTCGTTCACTGGGTGATTGTCAGTGATCAGGTTTGTAAGGCGGTTCAGAGTATAGTGATGTCAGAGTTTGGCGAGACCCATTTAACCCTATTCCTACCCGTGTTTCTCGCGGCTCTGGTCGTCTCTGGGGTGATCGTCCTCACACGAAGCGCGCATATTCATCGCACGGCCAAAGGGCACGCCGATCTCGAAATCCAGAGTGTCCATCAGCAGCCGACACCACGTGTCGGAGGTCTTGCCGTTGCGGCGGGTCTCTTTGTCGCCTCTTGTTTGCTCTATGAGGTCTATGGAAACTTGCTTAGCCTGGTCTTGGTGGCGGCGATCCCTATATTTTGCGCGGGTCTCCTAGAGGATATCGGATCCTATTCCAGCCCCCGGACGAGACTGTATGTGGCAATCCTGAGTAGTCTGACGATGGTTGTCTTTACCGGCCAGACCCTGAACTCAGGTCTCGCGCCTGGTCTCGATCAATTGCTTCAGGTTTTCGCTGTTGGTGCTCTCTTTACTGTTCTTGCCACTGTCGCAGTCTGTCATTCTTTCAACTTGGTTGATGGGATGAATGGTCTCGCGATCAGCGTCGCGTCGATTGCGGCTCTTGCTTTGGCGGCCATTGCATACAGCGTCGGGGACTTTCAGGTCGCAGCAATGTCAGGGGCCATTGCGTCCGCGGCGCTGGGCGTGTTCTTCCTGAATTTCCCCTATGGGCGTGTGTTCCTCGGAGACTCGGGTGCCTACCTACTAGGCTTTAGTGTCGCTTGGACCGGGGTCTTGTTGCTGTCTCGGAACCCGGACGTCTCGAGTTGGGCCGTTCTATTGACGATCTTTTGGCCTTTCATTGATACGACGGCTGCAGTCCAGCGACGTGTCTTGAAGCGTGTACCGATTAGCAAGGCTGACAGACTGCATTTCCATCACGTGGTGATGCGCGGACTCGAAGCGAGTCCTCAACTGGGTGTCAGCAAGCGGATCGCGAACCCTCTCACGACCTTCATTCTCTTGCCTTTCGTCGCGATCCCTGCCGGTCTTGGTGTCTTGACGGCGCAGGACAACAGGTTGGCGCTTCTTTGTTTATTGCTATGTGTGTGTGGATATTTCGCGATTAAAAGCGCGGTTATTCGCCATTTCCGTGAGGTCTCCAGAAGCGCGACTCTCCGGTACGTCTTCGATGGCTGGAAAGACGAGTCCGTCGATAGTTTCGGCTGAGATACCCTGCCGCGCTATCGCGTGATCCGGTGGATCGCTCTCCCGACCCAGGCGCCAAGACCAATCCCGACGCCATCCGCGACAAAATCAAGCCACTCGCCAGATCGTCCGACATAGGGCTGGATCAATTCTATCGCTCCGGCGAAAATTAAGGCGCTAACCATGAACCAAGTAAGCCGCTCCCTCGAGAAAAGCGCGCAGGGCAGGATCAAGGTTCCAAAAGCAATCAGGTGATAGACCTTGTCGATATGTGAGAGTGCCGGCGGCGGGCCTGAAACAGGCGTCAGAGTCAGCCAGGCAATGAGGGCGGCAAGCCCGAGCGTTGCGGCATCTACGCTTCGATGCCGGTTGAGGAATGGCATTGTGAATTTCGGCAAAGGCATGGTTTTCGGTTTCTAGAGTTTGGTGGCCCAAGGGGCAACAGGCGCGCGACACCCTTTCAGGCAGATCAGGATGCTATGCTCCCAAGGCGCTTGAGGCTTCTCGGGCCAGCGTGGCGACGATATCACCAACCTGATCAATGCGATCTCGGGTCAGGCGAAATCCCGGCCCGGAAACCGAGAGCCCTGCAACCGCTTCACCATAGGCATTGGTGATTGGCGCTGCGATACAACGCATCCCCTCATTCGCTTCCTCGTCATCAACGGCAAATCCCTTCGCCTGAATCGTCGAAAGCTCCTTGTCGAGAGCGGCGCGTTCAACGATCGTCTTGCTTGTTAGGGCAGGCATCCCATGGAGCGAAAGGATTGCGTCGAGCCGGTCAGCCGAGAGTCGTGACAACAGCACTTTTCCAATACCGGATGCATGCATGAGGCTAAGAGTTCCGGGCGCGAAGAAGGCGCGGATCGTTTCCGGGGTCTCGACTTGGCTCAGGAACATCACGCGCCCGTCTCGCTCGATGCCAAGGTTGGCCGTTTCCCCCGTTTCCCTCATGAGCCGTTGCATGATGGGACGCGTTGCGGTGAAGAGATTGGTACGGTTTAGGAAGGTCGATCCAATGCGAAATGCGCCGGGTCCGATGTTCCAGATTTGCAAGTTCTGATCAAAGCTCACGATATCATGTTGCAAGAAGGTTGACAGGACTCGGTAAGCGGTCGTTGGAGATTGCGCAGTACGCTCGGACAATTCCGTCAATGATGCGCCATCCTCTTCTGCCAAAGCGGCAAGAATATGCAGCGCGCGATCTAACGATTGTATCGTGTTCGCGTCGCTCTTTTCATAGAAGGCACGTGGGCGCCCACGGTTCCGCTTTTTTGTTTCATCTGTCATTGGATCGCTATCCTCAATGTTTTCGAAAAATTATTTCGGCAGAAGAAAAAATGCAAGGCAATGATAATAAATGAATAATCCTAGAGTCTACCAAAACGAAAAAATTTTTCGAAAAAATTGAAGACTGATGGCTGGGCTTGCTACTGATGCATGAACATCAAAAAGGCCGCTGTCCCATGTCAGATCAGAACCCCATATTCATCCCCGGACCGACCAATATCCCCGAGGCCATCCGTCGCGCTTGCGATATTCCGACTTTGGACCATCGCTCGACCCTGTTCCGCGATATCTTCTTTCCTGTCTTGGAGAACATTAAACGGGTGCTCAAGACGGAGACTGGCGAGGCCGTGATCTTCCCGGCGTCGGGGACTGGCGGTTGGGAGGCGGCGATCTGCAACACGCTGTCGCCAGGCGACGTTGTTCTTGCTTCCGATTTTGGCATGTTTTCCCGAAAATGGATCGACATGTGCATGCGCCACGGGCTCGAGGTGCGCCGCGCCGATGCAGATTGGGGGCAGGGGCTTCCTGTCGAAGCGTTTGCCGATGTCCTGCGTGCGGACCACGCGCATGAGATCAAGGCCGTACTTGCAACCCACAATGAGACCGCAACCGGGGTACGCTCTGACATCGCTTCGCTACGGGCCGCTTTGAATGAGGCCAAACACCCTGCGCTGCTCCTCGTGGATGGGGTGAGTTCCATCGCCTCCATGGATTTTCGCATGGATGAGTGGGGCGTCGATGTGGCGGTGACCGGAAGCCAGAAAGGATTCATGCTGCCCGCCGGGTTGGCGATTGTCGGTGTGAGCCCGAAAGCGATCGCTGCAATGGAACACGCGCGTCTGCCCCGGTTCTTTTTCGATTTCAGAGATATGCTCACGATGAACCCTTCGGCGGGTTACCCCTACACCCCTGCTGTTGGGCTTTTGAACGGGCTGAAGGCGTCTTCGGAGATGTTGCTAAGCGAAGGGCTCGAGCAGGTTTTCGCACGACACAAGCGTCTCGCCGAGGGGGTGCGGCGCGCCGTTCAGGCGTGGGAACTGCCGATCTTTGCGGCGGACCCAGCCCTCTACTCGGACACGGTGACGGCGATTGCCTTGCCCCAAGGGATCGACGGCAACGCGCTCGTGGCCCATGCAGATGAAACCTATGGCGTTTCCTTTGGTGCCGGGCTTGGCGAAGTGGCGGGACGAGTGTTCCGCATCGGTCATCTTGGAAAACTGACAGAGGTACAGGCTCTTGCGGGGATTGCCACCGCTGAAATGGCCTTGGCTGATTTCGACGTCCCAATTGTGCCGGGGGCTGGCGTGGCAGCTGCGCAGTCCTACTTCCGCAAGTCCAAAGGAGCGTAAGCATGACGATACCGTCTTTTCAGGATGCGCTCGACGCGCGTGAGCGGATCGCGCCCTATATCCATCACACGCCCGTTCTGACGTCGCAAAGATTAAACGCCGCAGCCGGAGCAAAGCTGTTCTTCAAATGCGAGAACTTTCAGAAGGCGGGCGCATTCAAGGTACGCGGAGCGTCCAATGCGGTGTTTGGCCTTAAGGATTGCGATGCTACGAAAGGGGTTGCGACACATAGCTCTGGCAACCACGCTTTGTCCCTCTCCTATGCGGCAGGACAACGCGGCATTCCCTGTCATGTCGTGATGCCACGCACTGCGCCGCAGGCGAAGAAAGACGCGGTTAGAGGATACGGTGGCCTCATCACCGAGTGCGAACCGTCGACGTCTTCGCGTGAGGCCGTGTTTGCCGAGGTGCAGGCCGACACCGGCGCGAACTTTGTCCATCCTTATAACGATCCACGCGTTATTGCAGGACAGGCGACATGCTCGATGGAACTACTCGAGCAAACAGAAGGTCTTGATGCGGTCGTCGCGCCGATTGGAGGTGGTGGGATGATTTCCGGCACCTGCCTGACGCTTTCGTCGCTTGCGCCAGACGTTGAGATTTATGCCGCCGAACCTACACAGGCAGACGATGCTGCACGTAGCTTCGCTGCGGGGCATATCATCGCTGACGATGCACCAGAGACCGTGGCTGATGGTCTCAAGGTGCCCCTGAAAGACCTGACATGGCATTTCGTCAAGAACCATGTCTCGGCGATTCCGACAGCCTCCGAACAGGAGATCGTCGACGCCATGAAACTGCTCTGGAAGTATCTGAAGATCGTCGTCGAACCATCTTCTGCTGTACCGCTAGCGACAGTTCTGAAGACCCCAGATACCTTTGCCGGCAAACGTGTCGGTGTCATTCTTACCGGTGGCAATGTCGATCTTGATCGCTTGCCTTGGATGCCTCAGCAAGGAGACTTCACATGACCGCAGATATCTATACTGACCTCGAGGTTGGCTACGATGTGCCTGCTCTTCCGGGTATGGCGGAGGGGGACATTCAAACGCCGTGCCTTGTCCTTGATCTCGATGCGTTGGAGCGCAACATCAAGAAAATGGGCGACTATGCCAAGGCGCACGGGATGCGCCATCGCGTGCACGGCAAGATGCACAAATCTGTGGACGTGGCCAAGCTTCAAGAGCGGCTCGGTGGCGCGGTTGGTGTATGTTGCCAGAAGGTCAGCGAAGCTGAGGTCTTCGCCCGCGGTGGCATTAAGGACGTCCTCGTCTCAAACCAAGTGCGTGATCGGGCAAAGATTGACCGTCTTGCCCGACTCCCGACGTTTGGCGCGCGAACCATTGTATGCGTCGATGATCTGGCCAACGTCGGTGACCTCTCCGAAGCAGCGCAGGCCCATCAGACGACAATCGAATGCCTTGTCGAGATCGACTGTGGGGCGGGGCGTTGTGGTGTGACGACGACCGAGGATGTCGTCGCGATTGCCAAGGCGATCAAAGCTGCTCCTGGCCTCGATTTCACCGGAATTCAGGCCTATCAGGGTGCAATGCAACATCTCGACAGCTATGCGGATCGACAGGCCAAGCTCGACGTTGCGATCGCCATGGTGAAGGATGCGGTTCAGGGGCTAAGAGACGCGGGGATCACCTGTGAACTCGTTTCTGGCGGCGGCACAGGGTCGTATTATTTCGAGGCGAACTCTGGTGTCTATAACGAGCTTCAATGCGGTTCTTACGCGTTCATGGATGCAGACTACGGGCGGATCCTTGATGCAGAAGGCAACCGCATCGATCAAGGTGAATGGGAAAATGCCTTCTTCATTCTGACCTCGGTCATGAGCCATGCCAAAGCCGATATCGCGATCTGCGATGCGGGTCTCAAGGCGCAATCTGTCGATAGCGGACTTCCTGTCATCTTTGGACGTGAGGACGTGACGTATGCGAAATGCTCTGATGAGCATGGTGTGATCTCTGATCCGCAGGGCGTTCTCAAGGTCAATGACAAGCTGCGTCTTGTGCCGGGACATTGCGATCCGACCGCCAATGTTCACGATTGGTATGTCGGTGTGCGCAACGGCAAGGTCGAAACCCTTTGGCCGGTCTCCGCACGCGGCAAGGCGTATTGATCCGCAAGGCACGTTGTCAAATCGGGCTTGTGAAATCTCAATAGGAAGAATCTGATGATCATCGTCCCAGAAAAGGATGTCGCGCGTTTCGTCGGTCGTGAAGATGCCTTTCGCGCCGTCGAGCAGGTCTTTGCCTCAATGGCTGCGCGTGAGGCTGGGAACTTCCCCGTGATCCGAGAAGCAATCGGTCATGCGGAGGCTCTCTATGGCTTCAAGTCTGGCTTTGATAAATCGTCACTGGCGCTTGGGTTGAAGTCCGGCGGCTATTGGCCGGGCAATGAGGCTAGGGGCCTGACCAACCACCAATCGACCGTCTTCCTGTTCGATGCCGACACCGGGCGCGTCAAAGCGGTCGTCGGCGGGAACTACCTCACCGCAGTGCGGACTGCAGCCGCCTCCGCTGTATCGATCGCGCATCTCGCGCGCGAGGATGCTCGGGTTCTCGGCATCGTCGGGGCCGGACACCAATCCGCGTTCCAACTCCGTGCCGCTGCGGAACAACGCCCTTTCGAGAAGGTCGTGGGCTGGAACCGCAGTCCTGAACGCCTGGTGCGCTTGGCTGAGGCGGCAGAAGAGATGGGTCTCCCCTTCGAGGCCGTTGATCTTGACGCTCTGGGCGCGCAGTCGGATGTGATTATCACGATCACATCGTCCTACGCCCCGATCCTCTCTGACGCACAGGTGCGACCAGGAACGCATGTGGCGTGTATGGGAACGGATACGAAAGGCAAGCAGGAGGTGGACGCCGGATTGGTTGCGGCGGCACGCGTCTTCACAGATGAGCACGCGCAAGCGGTGAGTATAGGCGAATGCCAGCACGCCATTCGCGACGGCCTGCTTCAAGAGAGGGCGATCACCGAATTGGGCGCGGTCATCAATGGCACCGCAAAAGGACGCCAGTCCGCGGAGGAGATCACGCTCTTCGATGGCACCGGTGTTGGACTACAGGATTTGGCCGTCGCAAACAGCGTCGTGTTGCGCGCGTCGGAAGCAGGAAGCGCCATAGAAGTTGAGTTCTAAGCGGCTTAATCGTCTTCACGGATTGACGGCAATCGTCGAAGAACGCGCACCTTCCCATCATGGCCAAAGGCAACAACCCGACGGTCTCCGTGGCGGGAGGGGCGCAGCACGTGAATCGGGTCATGATCCTTAAACAGGTCGCCCTTGATATCATCAACGACCTGCCGGTAGTGGCCGCCATTCGCGATCATGCTCAGCAGCCACAAGTCTTTCCCCGAAGTCCAAGCTGCAACATTGGGCAGGCGCCCTCGACTGAGGTATTCTTCTGTCATCTCGTCATTCAAGAACGCCCAGATCAACGCTGCAGACGGGCGCTCGTTCTGATCGAGATAGATACGATACTGCCCCGTCATTAGAGCCGCGTGCAGGATCGATATGGCCTGATCCAGCCGGTAGGCGCCAAAAGAGGGCGTCGTCGCAGCCAATAGGGCAAGCCTGCCCAAATCGCGGTCATAGTCAGCCGGGTTTTCTTTCGGATTGGCATTAAGGTAGGTGAGTTTGGTCACAGGACTATCAAAAACGCTTTGAGAATGAAGGAAGTTGGGGCAGGGTAGATGGACTAGTGCCAACGATAATTCATTGGAGAGCGAAAATGTATAGCAAAATGACCGCTGCGGCTGAGAGCGCCAAAGACCTCATCCAAAGCAGACCAAGATGGCCGAGCGAGATTGAAGACCTCAAGAAGGGACGGCGTATTGCTGAGCCGCTTTCGAAAGAGCAGTTCAAAGAACTGCTGACCATGACCGGTACGTCGCAGACGGCCTAAGGGGCGCTGGGCTGTTCCGTGCCTTGATGGCGCGCGGTTTGCTGTCCCTTTTGTCCGATCAAGAGATAATCAGGAGGAAAGTAATGTATACCAAAGTTAAAGAAGCTATTGAGAACTCTATCTCTCTCGAGAAAAGCGCGTTCAAGATCCCGCGCGAACTGGGCGATCTCAAGAAGGAAGTACGTATTACCGAGCCTCTGACCGAGGAACAGTATGAAGAGCTTCTGACCATGACAGGCCCGCCGCAGACGGCCTAAGGTTTTTCGTCCGATTACATCGATCTTGAACCGGCAGCGCGCTATCACACGCTGCCGGTTTTTCTTTGAAGGTTACAGATTTGGCGGTACTGGGCGCGATTGCCGTTCGCAGCCGAAAGCAGCCTAAAAGTGTGTCCTACGGCGATCTGCTCATCCGGGGCTCGGCAGTGCTGAGCCAGCACCGCTGGTATTCGCCTCCGCTTGCCGGGATTGCGCGCGCTTGAACCCGTCGCGATCCTTCAGTCGGTCAAGATAGGCGCGTGTTTGCGGCGCATAGTCTGAGGCCGCCCCGGTGAACTCTCCAAGGTAAAGCGCATAGCCCACTGCGATATCTGCGACCGTGAAGCGATCCGCGACAAGCCATTCCCGACCGTCAATATGCTGATCGAGCCACCTTAGCCGCGCGAGGTACCATGCCCGATAGTCCCCGGCGACCTGTGGCTGTTTGCGCTCGTCCGGCTCAAAGACGCCGTAGCGCAGCATGAGCGCTTGCGGAAATGTAAGCGTTGCGTCGCTTTGATGTAGCCAGTTGAGATAGGCGCCATAGTCGGGATGATTTGAGGCAACGGACAGATTTGGCGCATAGCGATCTGCGAGGTATTGGCACATCGCGGCGCTCTCGGTCATACTGGTTTTTCCGTCCTTGAGGAATGGCACGGTGCCCAGTGGATTCACATCAAAATAGGGTTTGTGAAAGGCGCGCGGTGGGAAAGGAAGGACCACAAGGTCATAGTCCAGTTCCATTTCCTCCAAGGCCCAGAGCGGTCGAAAAGAACGGGCATCCAGACAATGCCATAGGGTAACGGTCATACGTGTGACTCCGATGAATCTGTGGCGTCGGGTGAAACAGTCGCAAGAAGCTGGCGCATCCGGACTTGATCTCCTTCGCGGATTGGTAGCTCTGAAAGAGTGCCGTCGATATCTGCTTTGATGGGATGTTCCATCTTCATCGCTTCAAGAACCGCGAGGGTTTGACCCCTTGCAACCCGCTCACCGGGTTTGGCGCGCAATGCAACGATTGCGCCATCCATGGGGGCCAAGAGGCGCCCGCTTCCCGTGGCTCGCGCGCTGGCCTTCGGGGCATGGGTGATGTTCTCGAAGTGGACCGCCCCAGAAGGAGTCTCAAGGTGTAGAATATCGCCATCTAGGACGAACGAGCGCTTACGGCGCACGCCGTCCAACATATAGATACATTGGTGGTCTCCCACCTCGACAAGGTCGAGGCTGACTTTTCCCGCATCGCTTTGCACTTCGTATGAGAGCGTGTCCCTCTCGCGCACAACTGAGAGGTTTAGCGCGACCTCTCCAGTCTCGCTCCGGAAACGATAGCGCCAAGGTGTGGCTGGCGTGTTTCGCCAATCTTGCAAGTCCTGATGAGCGGCCCTTGTGGAAGTATGGGTGAGAGCTGTGGCCAAAGCACAGCTTTCCATATCCGGCGCAACAGCGCGCAATGTGGTGTCCTCCGTAAAGACGGACCCTAGGAAGTCGGTGGTCGCTTCGCCCTCGGCGAATGTCGGGTGACGCAAGACTTTCGCTAGGAACGCGAGGTTGTTCCGCACGCCAAGCAAAGATGTCTCCTCGACCGCGCGCGCAAGCTTGCGCCGGGTGTCCTCGCGGGTCGCGCCCGATGCCACGAGCTTGGCAAGCATCGGGTCGTAGTGCGATGAGACCGCTTGACCGGTCGCGATACCGCTATCCATCCGCAGCCCCGGTCCTTCGGCAGGCTGCCAATGCAAAATAGGCCCGGTCTGCGGCAAGAACCCGTTCTGTGGATCTTCCGCGTACAAGCGTACTTCCATGGCCCAGCCAGAGAAGGTGATCTCGTCTTGTGCAAGGGGCAGGGTCTCTCCCTGCGCCACACGAAGTTGCCACTCGACAAGGTCGAGACCGGTGATCGCTTCGGTGACAGGATGTTCGACCTGGAGGCGTGTATTCATCTCGAGGAAGTAGAACGCGCCCTCGGTATCGACGAGGAATTCCACCGTGCCTGCGCCGCGATAGTCACAGGCTCGCGCCGCATCAACCGCCGCCGCCCCCATTTTCGCGCGCAACTTCGGGGTGACGAACGGAGAGGGCGCTTCTTCGACGACCTTCTGGTGACGGCGTTGAATAGAGCAATCGCGTTCGCCAAGATGCACGACATTGCCTTGGGCATCGGCAAAGACCTGAATCTCGATATGGCGGGGGCTAAGCACGGCGCGTTCGAGGATCAACTCGTCCGAACCGAAGGCAGAAAGCGCCTCTGAGCGGGCGGCCACAAGGTTCTCGGCAACCTGAGACGGTTCCGTTACGATCCGCATGCCGCGTCCGCCTCCTCCGGCGGAGGCCTTGATCATCAAGGGAAATCCGATACGCGCGGCTTCTTCGAGAAGCGTGTCATCCGATTGATCCGCGCCTTGGTAGCCCGGCACACAGGGCACGCCCGCCTCAAGCATTGCGAGCTTGGAGAGGCGTTTCGACCCCATGAGCGCGATGGCTTCCGGGGAGGGGCCAATAAAGACCAGCCCGGCCTCGCCGCAGGCACGCGCGAAATCCGCGTTCTCAGACAGGAACCCGTAGCCGGGATGCACAGCCTCGGCACCAGTGCTGCGCGCCGCGTCGAGGATGGCCTCGGGGTTCAGATAGCTCTCCCCGACCGCGGCAGCACCAATCAGCACCGCTTCGTCGGCAGCCTGCACATGTGGTGCGTCCTTGTCGGCCTCTGAGTAGACTGCAACCGTGCGAAACCCTAAATCATGGGCAGTGCGGATCACCCGCATAGCGATCTCGCCGCGATTGGCGATCAGGATCTTGTCGAACCTCGTCATTTTGCGCTCCCTAGATCCTAGCCGCGCCCTGGCGCGATCCCCATCAGCTTGCAGATGATGCCTTGCATGATCTCATCCGCACCGCCGCCAATCGGCACGATGCGCAGATCGCGGTAGAGCTGGTTCACGAGACTGTCCTCAACATATCCCATCCCGCCCCAGAACTGCAGGCATTGATCGGGGATCGTGCGCGTCAGGCGCCCAGCCTTGAGCTTTGCCATCGACGCCAGAAGCGTGACATCCTGCCCGGCAACATACGCCTCGGTCGCACGGTACGTGAGCGCACGTAGAGCCTCGACCTCGGTCTGCATCTCTGCGAGCTGGAAATGCACCATCTGATTGTCGAGGATCGAACGTCCAAAGGCTTTGCGGTCTCGCGTGTACTCGATGGTTGAACTTACACAGAGCTCGAGCCCCTTGATCGTCATCGCGGCGCCGAAGAGGCGCTCCTCCTGGAACTGCTGCATCTGGTAGGTAAAGCCCATGCCTTCCTCACCGATGCGAAACCGTTTCGGCACGCGCACGTTGTCAAAGAACACCGGGGCTGTGTCTGATCCACGCATACCAAGTTTCTTGAGCTTTGCGCCGGTGCTCACACCTGGCGTGTCGGCAGGCACAATAATGAGGGATTTGTTCCTGTGCCGATCCGCATCGCCGGTATTGGCGAGCACACAGAAGAAATCCGCCTGTGTCGAATTGGTAATCCACATCTTTTGGCCGTTGATGATGTAGTCGTCCCCATCGCTCTCGGCACGGGTCTTGATAGCGGCGACATCGGATCCCGCATGTGGCTCCGAAACGGCGATCGAAGCGATCTTCTCGCCGCTGATAGCAGGCGTCAGGAACTCATCGCGCAATGCGTCGCTGCCGTGCAGGGCAAGCGCCGGGGTGGCCATGTTGGTATGTGCCCCCACCGCCATGCCGATGGCACCAGCGCGCGCGCCGCCAATCTCCTCGGCAAAGATGGTCTCAAAGCTATAGTCGAGCGCCAGCCCGCCATTGGCCTCGGGACGCGAAATACCCAGAAGGCCGAGCGCGCCAAGCTTGGCAAAGATGTCGTGTAGCGGCATCGCGCCTTCTTTTTCCCAAGCCTCGCAATGCGGGTTGATTTCAGTTTCGACAAAACGTCGGACCGTTTCGCGCAGGTCTTTCTGTTCCTGTGACTCGAGCATGGTGTCCTCCCTCAGAACCGTGCGATGCCAAAACTATTGGCGTTGAGATCCCGCCGCTCGGCGCAGCGGCAGATGTCGAGAACGTAGGCCAGGATGCGCCGCGTATCGCGCGGATCAATCAGGCCGTCGTCTTCCATTCGTGCGGTAGAGGCGAGCGCGGAGGTCTGGGCCTCCATCATGTCGCGGGTTTGGGCTTCCATCGCCGTGAGCTTCGCCTCGTCCACTGCGCCTGCCTTGGCCATCTTTGCCTCGGCCACGATACGCAGGACCATTCCAGCCTGCGCCCCGCCCATGACCGCGGTGCGGCTATTGGGCCATGAGAACAGGAAGCGCGGATCAAAGCCGCGACCGCACATAGCATAGTTCCCGGCGCCATAAGAGCCGCCAACATTGATTGAGATCTTCGGTACTTTCGCGTTGGCCACCGCTTGGATCATCTTCGAGCCATGTTTGATGATGCCGTTCCTCTCGGGATCGGTGCCGACGAGAAAGCCGGTGATATTGTGCAAGAACAGGATTGGGATACCCGCCTGTTCACAAAGCTGGATGAACTGCCCACCCTTCGCCGCGCCCGGCGCGGTGATCGGTCCGTTGTTGGCAATCACCCCACAGGGCTGCCCCTCGATACGAATATGGCCACAGATTGTCTGGGCGTCATATTCGGGTTTGAAATCGAGGAAGTCCGAGCCGTCCGCGATCCGCGCAATGATCTCGCGACAATCATAAGGTTGTTTCGGATCGGCGGGCACCACGCCAACAAGCTCTTCGGCGGAGAACTTCGGTTCGCTGAAACCAGTGTTGGTGTTGTGCGCCGATTGCCAGCCGAGATTGGCGAGAATGTCGCGTGCAATGCGGATGCCGTCGGCATCGTCCTCGGCAAGGTAGTCTCCGACGCCCGAGATCTGCGTATGCATCTCTGCACCACCAAGCTCTTCATCCGTCGCAACCTCGCCCGTCGCGGCCTTGAGGAGGGGCGGGCCGGCGAGGTAGGTCGTTGCCTGCTGCTTCACCATGATGATGTAATCCGAGAGGCCCGGTTGGTATGCGCCACCCGCCGTCGCCGAGCCATGCACGACCGTGATTTGCGGCAGACCCGCCGCCGACATGCGCGCTTGATTGGCAAAGGCGCGTCCGCCCTCTACGAACATTTCCGCCGCATGAGCAAGGTTCGCACCGCCCGATTGCGCAAGTGTCACCACGGGGAGCTTGTTCTCGAGCGCGATCTCCTGAAGCCGGAGTTTCTTGCGCAGGCCCACGGGAGAGATCGTGCCGCCTTTGATCGCAAAGTTATCGACGATGACAACGGCCCGCGTCCCCGATATGTAACCGATCCCCGCGATACAGCCTGCACCCGCGCCGGTGCCATCCTTATCGTCGAACATTTTGTAGCCTGCGAGTGCGCTTAACTCGAGAAAGGGAGACCCGGAATCCAAGAGAAGATTGAGCCGGTCTCGCGGCATGAGGTTGCCGCGTTTCTCGTATCTCGGGCGTGCAGCCTCGGCGGCCTCTTCGACCTTTGCTTCTATGGCGCGGAAGTGATCGACATGAGCCTGCATCGCCTCGGCGTTGGCGTGGAACTCGGGCGAATGCGGGTCAAGGAGGCTCTCGAGTTTCGGCATGTGGGTCTCTCCTGAAAACGGTTCAGAGGAACAGGGCGCGGGCCTCGTCCGGTGAGGCGATGCTACGACCGGACTCTTCGGCGATCTTGGCAAGCGCCTCGATCAAGGGTCCATTGCCTGAGGTGCGGCTCCCGTCGGGGAGGTAGAAGGTATCCTCAACCCCTGTGCGCAGGTGGCCGCCCAACTCGGCGACCCGGCGGTGCACAGGCCAGATTTCCTGACGCCCGATCAATGTCGCCTGCCATCGCGCGTCCTTGGCCATGTATTTGCGCAGGAGCGGCAGGAGCTCCGCGTCGCAGGGCATGCCCGAGGCGACGCCCATCACGAGGTTGATATCGGCCTGATCGACAAGGTCAACTTGCCGGAACATCTCGACCGAGCGCACGATCCCAAGGTCGAAGCACTCGAACTCGGGCCGCGTGCCTGTTTCGCGCATTACAGCGAGCAGCTCCTCAATCTTCTCTACCGGGTTCTGGAAGAGCATTGGCGGCCAGGCCCAGCTTCCGTCGGATTTGGCTTTGAGGTAGTTGAGGCTCCCGGCGTTGCAGGCGGCGATTTCGGGTTTCGCGGCCCTGAGGCAGGCGATCGGGCCGCTTTGGTCGCTATCCATGGTGCCGGTGGTGAAATTCAGGATCACGCCGGGGCAGGCGGCGCGCACCGCGTCTGCGATCTCGGTGGCGACAGACGGATCCCATGACATGAGATGCCCCTTGCCCGGTTCCTGCTGGCGGAAATGCATGTGAATGACGGAGGCCCCGGCATCATAGGCCTCGCGCGACGCCTGCGCCATTTCCTCCGGAGTGACGGGGACCGGGTGTTGCTTTGGGTTGGTAAGGACGCCCGTGACGGCGCAGGTGATAACGACTTTGTCTGACATTGCTTTCCCTCCCACGGAACCAGCAGGACGCAACGGCGATTCCCGGTTGATCTTGCCATCAGGGTAAAGTTCAAACAGTATACCAAGCAAGCGCTTGGTTGGGAATCTTTCTATGACGTTGGGTCACAGCTGGGTGCGGGTTTGTGTGAAAGGAATGATGGCCGATGTCCCTGAGCTATTTCAACGAGACCCACGAGATGGTGCGCGATGCCGCGCGGCGCTTTGTCGAACGCGAGGTGAAACCCTACGTAGATGATTGGGAAGAGGCCGGGCACTTTCCGCGCGACCTATATGAAAAGGCCGGTGCGCTCGGTCTTCTTGGCATTGGTTATCCAGAAGACATTGGTGGCTCAGGTGGCGACGTGTTTCAGAAGGTTGCTTGGATCGAAGAGTTGATGCGTGCGGGGTCAGGTGGTCTTGCCGCGAGCCTTGGGTCACTCGATATCGGCTTGCCGCCGATGGTGCGCTTTGGGTCAGAGGATTTGCGGCGCAAGGTCGTGCCACAGGTACTCTCGGGCGAGAAGATCGCGGCCCTTGCAATCACCGAGCCTGGCGGCGGCTCGGATGTCGCCAACCTCCAGACCAAAGCCCACCGCGAGATGGTCAATGGGCGAGAGGTTTTCGTCGTCAATGGTGCCAAGACCTTTATCACGAGCGGCTGTCGTGCGGATTTCTACACGGTCGCGGTGCGCACGGGCGCGGAAGGCTATGGTGGTGTGAGCCTCCTGCTTGTGCCGCGCGAGACACCGGGGTTTTCAGCAAGCGCACCGCTTCGCAAGATGGGTTGGTGGGCGTCCGACACTGCGGAGTTGAGCTTTGAGAACTGCGTCGTGCCGGTCGAAAACCTCATTGGGGAAGAGAACCAAGGCTTCCGCATCATCACATCCAACTTCCAATCAGAGCGCCTGACACTTGCTGTCATGGCGAACATGACCGGGGAACTCGCCTTTGAGGCGGCGCGCGCGTATGCACAAGAACGAAAGGCCTTTGGCGCAGCCCTGACAGCGCATCAAACCATCCGCCACAAGCTTGCCGATATGGCGACGTTGCTCGAAGCGAGTCGCGAGTTTACCTACCGCTGCGCCGCTCGGATGGAGGCCGGAGAGGTGATCTTCAAGGAAATTTCCATGGCCAAGAACGTCGCCACAGATATGTGCGACAAGGTGACATATGACGCTGTGCAGATCCTTGGCGGCATGGGGTATATGCGCGAGACACTGGTCGAGCGGCTCTATCGCGATGCGCGCATTCTATCGATCGGTGGTGGCACGCGCGAGATCATGAACGAGATCATTGCGAAACAACTCTCTCTATGAGGGACAGGCACAGGATGGAGATGCGTCTATGAAAGCGGAGCAGTCAAAGGCGAATGCAAAGACGTCGCACGCAGCGCCAAGCGCTGCGAAGCGCCGCATTCTCGACGCGGCTGCGCGGCTCTTCCGACAACATGGGTTTGCCCGCTGCACGGTGCGAGAACTGGCTGAAGAGGTGGGGATTCTGTCGGGGAGCCTATTTCACCACTTCCGGAGCAAAGACGAGATCCTCTTTGCTGTCATGGAAGAGGTCATCCTCGAGATGGATCGTGCGTTGGAAGAAGGCTTGGGGCGTGCTGAGACCTCCGAGGCGCGTATCCGCGCACTCGTTCATAATCAGTTGCACTTTACCCATGGCCCGCGCGCCGATGCGACGGCGGTGCTCGTGCATGAATGGAACGCGCTTTCGCCTGAGGGGCAGGCGGATCTTCTGAAGCGCCGGGATCGCTACTTCGCGCGCTGGCACGCAGTTTTTATTGAGGCCAAGGTCGAGGGCCTTGTCGATGTCGAGCCGACCGTGCTGCGTCAGTTGCTGCATGGCGCGGTTGTCTGGACCGCCTACTGGTATGATCCGAATGGAGCGATGAGCCTCGAAGAGCTCGAAGAATCCGCGTTGTCGCTCGTGCTCAAGTAAACAGCAATCATGAGGGTGGGTGGATGTTTTTGAGAATCGTTCGCATTTAGCTTGACAGTTGCGAGTGATTTGCATTTACAGTGCGCAAAGATCGTCTATATTTCGACTGAAAGGAAACGCGCATGTCTCAATCTCTCTTAAAGGCAGCCACGCTCGCTGCTGCTCTGACAGCCACGGCTGGCATTGCAGTTGCGGAAGACAAGATGAAGGTGGTTACGACCTTCACGGTACTCGCTGATATGGCCGCCAACGTGGCGGGCGATGCGGCGGAGGTGGTCTCGATCACCAAGCCAGGCGCCGAAATCCACGGCTATGAGCCGACACCGCGCGACATCGTGCGCGCCTATGATGCAGACCTGATCCTGTGGAACGGGATGAACCTCGAGCTCTGGTTCGAACAGTTCCTTGCAAACCTTGGTGATATTCCCTCTGCGACGCTGAGCGACGGGGTCGACCCAATTCCGATCGCCGAAGGCTCTTACGAGGGCAAACCCAACCCACACGCTTGGATGGGGCTCGACAATGCGCTGATCTATGTCGACAACATCGCGACTGCATTCGCAGAGCAGGATCCGCAGAACGCGGAGCTCTACCAAGCCAATGCCAAAGCCTACAAAGACAAGATCCGCGCCACGATCGAACCGCTTCGCGAATCTGTCAGCGCCATCCCCGACCAGCAACGCTGGCTTGTCACCTGTGAAGGCGCGTTCAGCTATCTGGCGCGAGACTTCGGTATGAAAGAGCTCTATCTCTGGCCGATGAACGCCGATCAGGTCGGTACGCCGCAACAGGTGCGCGCGGTGATCGACGGGGTGCGCAGCAACGAGATCCCGGTGGTCTTTTGCGAAAGCACGGTCAACACGGCCCCGGCCAAGCAGGTCGCGCGCGAGACGGGTGTCGCCTATGGGGGTGAGCTCTATGTCGATAGCCTGAGCGAGGCCGACGGCCCTGTGCCAACCTATCTGGACCTTCTGACCGTCACTTCGCGCACAGTCTCGGATGGGCTTGCGGCGGCCATGAACTAAATCTCCTGCGCGGCACCGGTACCATAATGAAACGGCGCCGCGCACATACGAAGACAGGACGACCAAATGCTAGACGCCAAGACCGCTTCCGTTGAGCCGATGGAGGACAGCACCCACGCGGCAGGGATATCCGCTCGTGACGTGACGGTGACCTATCGCAACGGCCACACCGCCATGTGGAACGCAAGCTTTGAAATCCCGCGTGGCACGGTCACGGCGCTTGTTGGGGTGAACGGGTCCGGGAAATCTACGCTCTTCAAGGCAATCATGGGTTTTGTGCCTGCCGCAAAAGGCGATATCCGCATCCTCGGCATGAGCGTCCGTGACGCGCTGCGCAAGAACCTTGTTGCCTATGTGCCGCAAGCCGAAGAGGTCGACTGGGCCTTTCCGGTGTTGGTGGAAGATGTGGTGATGATGGGGCGCTATGGGCATATGGGTTTTCTGCGCCGTCCGAGCGCGAAAGACCATGCAATGGTCGATCAGGCCTTGGGGCGGGTCAATATGCAGGATTTCCGCCACCGCCAGATCGGCGAGTTGTCCGGTGGCCAACGTAAGCGCGTCTTCCTTGCCCGTGCGCTCGCGCAGGACGGGCAAGTAATTCTGCTTGATGAGCCGTTTACAGGCGTGGATGTGAAAACAGAAGATCAGATCGTTGCGCTTCTGCGCGAGCTGCGCGACGAAGGTCGTGTCATGCTGGTTTCGACCCACAACCTCGGCTCCGTGCCTGAGTTCTGTGATCGGACGGTCTTCGTCAAAGGCACAGTGTTGCGCTATGGTCCGACGGAAACCACCTTCACACGCGAAAATCTTGAGGAAGCCTTCGGCGGCGTCCTGCGTCACTTCACCCTTGGCGGCACGGACTTGCACGAGGATGAAGACGCGCGCTCGGTCACAATCCTGACCGATGACGAACGCCCCTTCGTCCAATATGGCGACAAGACCCGGACTCAGGAAGACGGCCCGACCGAGCCGGAGGGCGGCGCATGATTGACCTCATGCTCGAGCCGTTTTCCTACGGCTACATGACCAACGCCATGTGGGTCTCTGCCCTTGTCGGCGGGGTTTGTGCCTTCTTGTCGGCCTATCTCATGCTCAAGGGCTGGTCCTTGATCGGCGACGCTCTCTCGCATTCCGTCGTGCCAGGGGTGGCCGGGGCCTATATGCTCGGACTTCCCTTCGCACTCGGCGCGTTTATCGCGGGCGGTTTGGCCGCTGGGGCTATGTTGTTTCTCACGGAGCGCTCGGGCCTCAAGGTTGACGTGATCATCGGGCTGATCTTCACGTCCTTTTTTGGCCTTGGTCTCTTCATTGTCTCCATCAACCCAATGTCGATCTCAATTCAGACGATCACTATGGGCAATATCCTGGCCATCACTCCAGAAGATACCCTGCAGCTCGCGGTGATCGGGTTTGTCTCCCTCGCTGTGCTTTTGGCCAAATGGAAAGACCTCATGGTGACGTTCTTTGATGAAAGCCATGCGCGCGCGATTGGCTTACGTCCGGGGCTGCTCAAGGCCATATTTTTTATTCTCTTGTCGGCCTGCGTCGTTGCGGCAATGCAAACGGTCGGCGCTTTTCTCGTGATTGCGATGGTCGTCACACCGGGCGCGACCGCCTATCTCTTCTGTGACCGCTTCCCGCGCTTGATCGTCCTGTCGGTCTTGATCGGCACCCTGACAAGCTTCTTCGGCGCCTATATCAGTTACTTCCTCGATGGCGCGACAGGGGGCATTATTGTCACCTTGCAGACGCTGATCTTCCTTGCGTCCTTCGTCTTCGCTCCCAAGCACGGTCTCCTTGCCGCGCGACGCAAGGCCGAACAGGCGCTACGCAGTGGACCGAACACCACTCAGGAGGCATCGTGATGGAATACGATCTCGCCATGGCGCTCATGCCGTTCAAATTTCCCTTTATGCAGAACGCTTTCCTGATCTCGATGATCGTGGCGATCCCAACGGCGCTCCTGTCCTGCTTCCTCGTCCTCAAGGGCTGGGCACTGATGGGCGACGCAGTGAGCCACGCGGTCCTGCCGGGCATCGTCCTTGCCTATATACTTGGTATTCCGCTCATTGTTGGCGCCTTTGCCGCCGGAATGTTCACCGCGGTCGCGACCGGTTACCTCGCGGGCAATAGCCGGATCAAACAGGATACCGTGATGGGCGTCGTCTTTTCCGGCATGTTCGGGATCGGCATCGTTCTGTTCGTCTCGGTCGAAACCAATGCGCATCTCGATCATATCCTCTTTGGCAATATGCTAGGTGTCGGATCGGGCGATCTCTGGACCGCCGGGCTGATCTCGCTCGCGGTCGGCCTTATCCTGGTGGTGAAGTGGAAGGACTGGCTCCTGCATAGCTTCGACCCGGCTCAGGCACAGGCCTCCGGTCTCTGGGTCCATTGGTTGCACTACGGCATGCTTGCTGCGCTGTCCCTAACCATTGTCGCGACTCTCTCCGCGGTCGGACTTATCCTCGCCATCGGTCTCCTGATCGCGCCCGGCGCGATTGCCTTCCTGCTCGTGCGCAAGTTCTCGACCATGCTCTGGGTGGCAGTCGTGGTCTGTATGTCCTCGATGCTCGCAGGCACGTATCTGAGTTTCTTCCTCGATAGCGCACCGGCACCGACCATTGTTTTGATTCTTACTGTGCTCTTCATCATCGCCTTCATGCGCCGCCAAGTGCTCACGCGGCGCACCACGCGACAGGGAACCGAGACGCCCCAAGAGGGCTAAGCGCGACGCTACGGCCGCTGGCATGGGGTTGTGGGATCGGGTAAACACGAGGGGTTCAAACGCCGGGAGACACGATGCATATGCAGGCCCCTTTGCCCCTGACCCGTGATCTCGTGTTGATTGGCGGAGGCCACACCCACGCGCTCGTTGCGCGCATGTGGGGTATGAAACCGCTTCCCGGCACCCGTGTGACGATCATCAACCCCGGCCCGACCGCGCCCTATTCTGGCATGTTGCCGGGCCATATCGCGGGACACTACAGCCGTCAGGAACTCGATATCGATCTGGTGCAGCTTGCCCGCTTTGCTGGGGCTCGCCTGATCCTTGGTGCGGCGACGGCGATCGATCCTGTTAAGAATCTCATACATGTCGAGGGCCGGGGCGAGATCGCCTATGACGTGGCCTCGATCGATGTTGGCATCCACGCCGAGATGGCGAGCTTGCCGGGTTTTGCAAACCACGCCACAGGGGCCAAGCCGCTCGATCAATACGCGACGCGCTGGCAGGCCTTCCTTGCCCAAGCGGTGGCGGGCGACGTGGCCCCGGAGGTCGCCGTGATCGGAGGCGGCGTCGCAGGAATGGAACTCGCGCTTGCTATGTCGCATGCGCTGCGACAAGATCTTGGTGAGGCGCGCGTTTCTGTCGTCGAAGCCAGCACCGAAATCGCCGGAAAGAACCGGCCCGCTGCCGCGCTTTTGACCAAAGCCGCCGAAAAGGCGGGTATCGCGCTGCATACCAATGCCGAAGTATCCCGGATTGGGCCGAAGACCGTCTCGCTGGCCGATGGTACAGAGATCGCGAGCCGATTTACCGTTGGCGCGGCAGGGGCTTTCGCGCACGGCTGGCTCTCCGAAAGCCCTTTGCCCCTGACTGCGGATGGCTTTGTACTGGTCGAGCCGTCCTTGCGTGTGGAAGGTTGTGATGGCCTCTTTGCGACCGGCGATTGCGCCCATATGAGGCACGCGCCACGCCCCAAGGCCGGGGTCTTTGCAGTGCGCGCTGCGCCTGTTCTGCGCGACAACCTCGTGGCGGCGCTTTCGGGTGGGACGTTGAAGCCCTTCAAGCCGCAAAAGGACTATCTCAAATTGATCTCGCTTGGCGGCAAGAAAGCCCTTGCCGAAAAATGGGGGCGGACGATCTCTGGCCCTGGCCTCTGGGGTTGGAAGAATCGCATCGACCAGAAATTCATGGAGCAGTTCCGCAGCCTGCCAAAGATGAAACCACCTGCGCTTCCCGCCCCCGTGACTCTCGGCGTGGCAGAAGAATTGCAGGGAACAGGAAAACCCCTCTGTGCGGGATGTGGCGCGAAGGTTGCACCGGGCGCTCTGAGCGCTGCCTTGGAACAGGTCACACAAACGAGTCGCACGGATGTGCTTTCCGGCCCCGGCGATGATGCGGCGATCCTGTCGATAGGAGGAAAGCGCCAAGTCTTGACAACAGATCACTTGCGCGCCTTTACCGAGGATACTGGCCTCTTTGCACGTATCGCGGCGCTACACGCGCTGGGCGATATCTGGGCGATGGGCGCCAAGCCGCAGGCCGCGCTCCTCTCTATCACCTTGCCGCGTATGTCCGAGCCGCTACAAAGCCGAACCATGGCCGAGATCATGCGCGCCGCGCAGGAGGTGCTTGGTCGTGAAGGGGCCGAGATCGTCGGTGGTCACTCGACCATGGGGGCCGAGATGACCCTCGGATTGACCCTGACCGGTCTTTGTAACCGCGACCCGATCACCAATGCAGGCGCGCGTCCCGGAGATGTTCTTCTCCTGACCCGCCCCCTCGGCAGTGGCGTGCTGTTGGCGGCCGAGATGCAGGGCGAAGCGGACGGGAGCGATATCGCCTCACTTCTCGACATCTTGGCTACCCCCCAAGCCGACGCCGCGGCGTGTTTGGCCGAGGCGCACGCAATGACTGACGTAACTGGGTTTGGCCTTGCAGGGCATCTTCTCGCGATGTGCCGCGCCTCTGGGGTACGCGCGAGCGTGGGTCTTGATGATCTACCGATTTACGAAGGGGCGCTGGACCTTGCGGAAGAGGGGCACCGCTCCTCTATCTATGATGCCAATCTCGCCGCCGCACCGGTGATCAACGCGCATGACGCCCGCGCAGTCTTTCTGCATGATCCTCAAACCGCTGGCGGCCTGCTCGCGGCCCTTGCGCCCGAGGTGGCCGAAAGGGCATTGGCGTCTCTACAGGCCGCAGGTCATTCTGCCGCGATCATCGGGACCATCGACGAAGGCGCGCCCGAAATCATCTGCCGTGAGACGTGATAATGCGCGCTGCCGTCTTGGAAAGCTCGGCCTCCGAAAGGCTCTCAAGTGCGATCGTCTCAGAAGGTTCTTGCCGTGAGATGCGCGCATACCTCGGGTCATAATGCGCCTCAATAAGCTGTTGCGCCAGTGACGCGAAAGCGCCCGCCTTGGCGAGCGCACGCCACGCATCAACCTGCTCATGCCCATGATACCGCACCAGCATCCCAAGCACAGCGTCGAGCTTTTCGTGATCCTCGATCATATCCGGGTAGGCATTCAGCAAATGCGCTGCCCGTGCTGTGACCGGCGCGGCAAGAGCGATCGACCGCGCTTCGGTCATCGGCTTCCAAAGGCTCGGCGGCAGGATGAGACGCCCGATCTTTGAGCTTTCCGCCTCGACGTAGACCGGCTTCGATGGATCGAGACCGGCAAGCGTCATGGCAAGATGGCTTTCAAAGGATTTTTGAGACGGCTGTGTTTTCCCCATCGGGCCGAAAAGCGACCCACGATGCTCTGCCATTGCCTCAAGATCAAGAACCTGGCCGCCTTGCTCTGCAATATGGCCCAAGAGGCGCGTCTTCGCCGTTCCCGTGCCGCCATCAATGAGGACAACCTCATGCGGGAGCGGATCGTCATAAAGCGCGCGCACGACGAGGCGGCGATAGCTTTTGTAGCCACCTTCCAACACATCCGCGCGCCAACCGACCTGTTGCAGGATCGAGGTGAAAGACCCCGACCGCTGACCGCCGCGCCAGCAATAGACCAAGGGCCGCCAGCCGCCCGAACGATCCGCGAGCGGCCCCTGTAAATGCGCCGCCGCGTTGCGCGCGACAAGCGCCGCGCCAATCTTGCGGGCAAGGAACCGATCCTCTTGCACATAGATCGTGCCAACCTTCGCGCGTTCTTCGTTGGAAAGAACCGGCAGGCTGATCGCGCCCGGTACGTGGTCCTCTGCAAACTCTGCGGGCGAGCGCACATCTATGATGTCCTCAAAAGGCAGGGCGGTGAGGTCGGAGAGAGAGGCGATCTTGACGGGCATGGAAACCAGGTGAGGACAGAGTGTCCCCCGTCCTAGCGCGATTTCCCACGTCGCACCAGACGCGTTACCCTTGGAGCGCGTCGGGCGCGATCGCCGTTTTCAACGCATCGACAATCAGCCCGATATGCGCCTCTTCCATGATAAAGGGCGGCGCGAGGAGGATGTGGTTGCCCCGTTTGCCATCAAGCGTGCCCCCCATCGGATAACAGATCAGCCCCGCGTCGAACGTCCGCGCCTTGATCCCATCTTGGATCTTTAGGTTTGGATCAAAGGGTTCTTTGCTGTCGCGATCTTCTACGAGCTCGATTCCGATGAAGAGCCCGCGCCCGCGAATGTCCCCCACATGAGGATGATCCTCAAAAGCGTCGTCAAGGGCTGTGCGGAGTTTTTCGCCCATCGGGGCCACGCGCTCGGCGACGCCCTGATCAACAAGACGGTTCAACACGGCCAGCCCCGCCGCCGCCGCAGTGGGGTGCCCTAGGTAGGTGTGGCCATGCTGGAAAAAACCGCTGCCGTCGCGAATGCAATCATAGATTTCGCCGGTGCAGAGCATCGCACCAATCGCCTGATACCCCGCGCCAAGCCCCTTCGCGATGGCGCAGATATCGGGCGCAACGTCGTCCTGTTCACAGGCAAAGAGCGTCCCAGTGCGCCCCATCCCACACATCACCTCGTCAAGGATCAGAAGGATGCCATAGCGGTCGCAAATCTCACGGATACGCTTGAAATACCCCGGGGCAGGGGGCACTGCGCCCGCCGTCGCACCGACCACCGGCTCGGCGACGAAGGCGAGGACATTTTCCGCGCCTAGTTCCTCGAGCTTTGCTTCAAGTTCGTTGGCGACCCGTAGCCCATAGGCCTCGAGGCTCTCGCCCGGCTCTTGTCCGCGATAGGCAAAGCAGGGGGCGATGTGATGTGTTTCCATGAGGAGGGGCGCAAAGGGTTCGCGCCGCCATGCATTGCCACCGGTCGCAAGCGCGCCGAGCGTGTTGCCGTGATAGCTTTGTCGCCGCGCGATGATATGACGGCGGTTCGGTTCGCCCTTCTCGAGCATGTATTGCCGGGCGAGTTTAAGGGCGCTTTCCATCGCCTCCGATCCGCCAGAGACGAGATACACCCGTTCTAGCCCCTCCGGCGCATTCTCGATGAGCTTATCCGCAAGTGCCTCTGCCGGAGCCGAGGTAAAGAAACTTGTATGGGCAAATGCCACTTGGTCGACCTGTCCCTTGATGGCGGCGATCACCTCAGCGTCGGAATGTCCAAGGCAAGAGACCGCCGCGCCGCCGGACCCGTCGAAATAGGCTTTGCCGGTCGTGTCGTAGAGAAATGGACCCTCACCATGCGAAACGACGGGCGGATGTTTGTGGCAGTGACGGGGAAAAATGTGGCTCATGTCTCAAAAACCTTGTTGAGCTTGGGGGGCGGAGCAGGATTTGCGTAACAAGCAATACCGAGGAAAATCTGGGCAACCCGTTGAAAAAACAGGTCTCTTTCTTCAGGATAGGTGAGGCGATCTGCGGCTGCCAGCATGGCGCGCGAACTCCGTTTGCTCACGTGAAACAAATGTTTCTGTTGTTGACTTGAAATAATACGGATGGAAAATGCGAGTCAATAGGAGGGATTCGTGAACCTGTCTGCTCGGATCGAAGACCGAATTGCTGATTCATACGCCGACCTCAGCGCCAAGCTGAAGGATGCGGCAGACTATGTCGTGGCCAACCAGATGGATGTGGCGGCACGGTCTCTGCGCTCGGTCTCGGCGGCAAGCGGTGTTTCCCCTGCAACGCTCTCGCGCCTTGCGCGGACCCTTGGGTTCGACACCTACGAGGACATGCGCGAGCTGTGTCGCGGAGCGATGGGCGGACGCGCGATGTCTTTCTCGGAGCGTGCGGAACGCCTCAAGCTCGACAAGGATGAGGGCGCCACCTTCCTTCAGCGTCAGTCCGGAGCCTGCATCTGGAACATCACTGATCTGGCAGAAACCGTAGACCGCGCGCGCCTCGAGGCTGCTGTCGATGCTCTTGCGGAGGCGCGCAACGTGGTGCTTTTTGGCGCGCTGAGTTCGACGGGAATCGCGGAATACATGGCTTATCTCGCCAACTATTTCTGCACCAACTGGACGCTGGCCGGACGTATGGGGGCTTCGCTTGGGGCCTCCCTTTCGTCACTGGACGAAAACGATGCGCTTCTTGTTGTGACCAAGACACCCTATGCCTCACGCGCGATTTTTGCGGCTGAAATGGCCCGTGCGGCGGGGGCGCAAACCATCGTATTGACCGACAGCCATACCTGTCCGGCTTTACAACATGCGTCTTTCTCGTTCATCGTACCCTCAGAGAGCCCGCAGTTCTTCTCCTCCTACGCGGCGACCTTGGTCCTGATGGAGACGATGATCGCCATGCTTGTGGCGCGGTCAGGGGAAAGCGCCAGCCAAAGAATACGGGATGTAGAAGCCCGGAACCGTCGCCTCGGGGAATTCGGGGCGCTCGAATAAGCGATTTCGCAATCAACAAAGTCATCAACAAGGGAGCTTAAGATGATTTCCAAACTGAAACTGGCAGGTGCGGCACTGGTCGCATCCATGACCTTCTCCACGGCGGCCACCGCTCAGGAGTTCATTTCGATCGGGACCGGCGGTGTGACCGGCGTGTACTACCCGACCGGTGGTGCAATCTGTCGCCTCGTGAACAAGTCGCGCAAAGAGCACGGCATTCGCTGCGCCGTAGAATCGACGGGCGGCTCGGTCTACAACATCAACACCATTAAGGCCGGAGAGCTCGAGTTCGGTGTGGCCCAGTCCGACTGGCAGTACCACGCCTATAACGGCACCTCGAAATTCGCCGACAACCCGTTCCCGGATATCCGCGCGGTGTTCTCCGTGCACCCGGAACCCTTCACGCTTCTGGTGCGCTCCGATAGCGGCATCGAGAACTTCGAAGGCCTGAAGGGCAAGCGCGTCAATGTCGGCAACCCCGGTTCCGGCCAGCGCGCAACCATGGAAGTCGTGATGGACGCTTTCGGCATCGCGATGGACGACTTCGCTCTCGCGACCGAGTATAAAGGCTCGGAAATGGCCAAGCAGCTTTGCGATGGCAACATCGACGCGATGATCTACACCATCGGTCACCCGGCCGCTGCCATCAAAGAAGCCACCACAACCTGTGACGTGACCCTCGTTGACGTGGCCGGTGCACCGATCGAAAAGCTGGTCGCCGACAACCCCTACTACCGTGTCGCAACGATCCCGGGCGGTATGTATGCTGGCAATGATCAGGACACCACGACCTTCGGTGTCGGCGCGACCTTTGTGACCTCGGCCAAAATCTCGGATGATGTGGTCTATGTCGTAGCGAAATCCGTGATGGAGAACATCGACGATTTCCGCAACCTGCACCCGGCGTTCAAGCATCTTGACCCGAACCAGATGGTCAATGACGGTCTCTCCGCACCGCTGCATCCGGGTGCCGAGAAGGCCTACAAGGAGCTTGGTCTCAAGTAAGCTTCTCCTCGGAGACGTATGACAAACGAATGCGCCCCCGCAAAGAAGGGGCGCATTCACGTATCAGTTCAACGGGGACAGACACATGGCACAAGATCATCAGAACGATGGCACCTCCGCCGCAGACGCCATGGTGGCAGAAGCCGATACCGGCGCACGTAATCCAATCGGCATACAGGGGCGGGCGATCATCGCCATCTGCATCCTGTGGTCGCTGTTTCAGCTATATATAGCCTCCAAGGTGCCGGGTGTCGTGGCCCAGCTGACAGGGCTTTCCGATTTCGCCAATGTCGTTGCGCAGGCGCGCTATATCCACCTCGCTTTTGCCATAACGCTGGCGACGCTGGCCTTTCCCCTATTCAAATCCTCGCCGCGTGATCGCATCCCCGCCTATGACTGGGGCCTTCTCATCCTCGGGGTAAGCGCCTGTCTCTACCTCGTTGTTTTCCGCTACCAAATCGCGGATCGCCCCGGCCTCTGGACGAACACTGACGTCATCATGTCCGCGATCGGCATGATCGTCCTTCTCATCAGCGTCTATCGCTCGCTTGGCCTGCCGCTTGTCATCATTGCCTCGGCCTTTGTGATGTTTGCCTTCTTCGGTGGCTATTCTGAATGGGCCCGCAATATCACCAACTATGGCGGCGCGTCGCTGACGAAGGCACTCGGCCACTACTGGATGCAGACCGAAGGGGTCTTCGGCGTCGCGCTCGGCGTTTCGACAACGATGATCTTTCTCTTCGTCCTCTTTGGTGCGCTTCTCGATCGCGCGGGCGGCGGCAACTGGTTCATCAAAGTCGCCATTGCGCTCCTCGGCGCACTGCGTGGAGGGCCGGCCAAGGCCTCGGTCCTATCCTCGATGATGACCGGCATGATCTCCGGCTCGTCCATTGCCAACACTGTGACCACCGGTACGTTCACCATCCCGCTGATGAAACGGATCGGCTTCCCGGCAGAGAAGGCGGGCGCGGTCGAGGTTGCCTCGTCGACCAATGGTCAGCTCACCCCGCCCGTCATGGGCGCGGCGGCCTTCCTCATGGTCGAGTATGTCAACATCCCCTATATCGATGTGGTAAAGCACGCTTTCCTTCCGGCGGTGATCTCCTACATCGCGCTTCTGTATATTGTGCACCTCGAGAGCCTGAAGATGGGCCTCGAAGGCCTCAAGAAGGACGGTCGCAAGATCGGCGTGTTGATGATCCTGATCCTGTTCCTGACGGGGTTCATCTTCCTTGGCGCCGCGACCTACCTGATGGTGTTGGTGCGGATGCTTCTCGGCCCGTTCATGGCGGAAACCGTCTATGCCGCTCTGATCCTGGTGGCGGTGCTCTACGTCTTCCTCGTTGCGGTGGCGGCGCGTTACCCGGATATCGAGGTGGACGATCCGAACGCGCCCGTGCCACAGGCACCGCGCCTGACGCCGACGCTCATCGGTGGGGCATATTACGCGCTGCCAATCTTCATCCTGGTCTGGAACCTCATGGTGCGCACGGAGGAGCTTGAACGCTTGTCGCCCGCGCTTTCGGCCTTCTGGGCGACCGTGTTTATGGTCATCATTGCCCTGACGCACCGCCCGCTGAAAGCCTTCTTCCGCAGTGGCGATATCGGCAGTGAAGCCCGCGCTGGCTGGCAAGACTTTGTGCAGGGTCTCATCATGGGCGCGCGCAACATGATCGGCATCGGCGTCGCGACCGGCGCGGCCGGGATCATCGTCGGCACCATCTCTCTCACCGGCGCGCATCAGGTCATTGGCCAAGTGATCGAGGTGATCTCGGGGGGGAACCTGATGATCCTCTTGATCCTCGTCGCGGTCCTGTCGCTGATCCTCGGGATGGGCTTGCCGACCACGGCGAACTATATCGTGGTCTCTTCTCTGATGGCCCCGGTGATTGTCACTGTTGGCGCACAGGCGGGCCTCGTCGTGCCGCTTATCGCGGTGCATATGTTCGTGTTCTACTTCGGCATCCTAGCGGATGATACGCCCCCTGTGGGCCTCGCCGCCTATGCGGCGGCGGCGATTTCGCGCGGGGACCCGATCAAGACAGGTGTACAGGGCTTTGCCTATGACATCCGCACCGCGCTCCTGCCGTTCCTGTTCATCTTCAACACCGATCTTCTCTTGATCGACGTAGGGCCGCTCAAGGCCGTTGTGGTGTTCTTCGTGGCGCTTCTGGCGATGTTGCTCTTCGCCGCGGCGACACAGGGCTATTTCATTGCCAAGTCGCGCCGCTGGGAAAGCGCAGTGCTCTTGGTCATCGCCTTTACCCTGTTCCGACCGGGCTATTTCCTCGACCAAGTGTCAGAGAAATACATGAGCGCCTCCGGTCCCGCCGCCTTCGAGCTCATCGAGGCGCAAGAGACCGGTAAGGATATCCGCCTCCTGATCGAAGGTCCGGATTTCGACACGGCGAAGGTCCGCCCGACCACCGTCGTCATCCCGGCGTTGTCTGGCGATGCGAGCGGTGCGCTCTCTGCCGAGGGACTCACGGCCTTTGCCGAGGGCGAGGCGCTTCTTCTGGAAGAGCCGTTCCCAGGCACGCCGCATTTCGAGACGCTTGGCACAGAGTATGATTTCTATGGCGACAGCCCGGTGATCATCGCCGAGGTGCAGGTCGAGAACGATCGCTTGCCCAAGGAAATCTTCTTCATCCCGGCCTTGCTGCTCTTGGCCGGTATTGTCCTGATCCAGCGTCGCCGTGCGACCCAGCCGGCCTTTTGAGGAGTGAACGAGATGTTTGACACCATTCTCCTGACCGTCGACCTGAACGACCTCAAGGGCTCGGAACGCCCGGCGCAGGCGGCATTGCGCATGGCCAAGACCGAGGGCGCCACGTTGCACGTTGTCAACGTCGTGCCTGACTTCGGCATGTCTATCGTCGGAAGTTACTTTGACAAATCGCACAACAAGACAATCCTCTCCGACGCGAAAAAGGCGCTCGAGGCATGGGCCGGTGACACGTTCAAGGACATCGGCCCGGTGACGCTACACGTGGATCAGGGCACGATCTATGATCGCGTCTTGAAGGTCGCGCGTGAAGTGGATGCCAAGGCGATCGTGGTCGGTGCGCATAAGTCCCAGCTTCAGGATTATCTGATCGGCCCCAATGCCTCGCGTATTGCACGCCATGCGACCCAATCGGTCTTCGTGGTGCGATAAGAGGTGACGCTCTTCGGTTGACCATGCGGTGCAGGGCGCTTTTGTCGCGGCTGGCCGCTGGTCAAACTGGGAAAAAATCCAGTAAAGCTTGCGGGACCCGAGACGCGAACAAAACCAACGCTAGATCCCATGAGCCGCAACTCGTCTGCAAAATCCGCCGCATTGGCTAGGATTGATCGCGCCGCGCGCCCGGCGCTCAAACGCGCTTCTTACGCGCTGACGTTGGCGGGGGTGCTATGGCCGGTTCAGGCAGGTGCCGCCGCACTTTCCATTCAAGCGTGGGCCCAAGGCAACCCCGATGGACTTCTTTGGGCAGCACTGCTTTTTGTCGCGATCGGTGCCCTGCGCGCGCTCCTTGATCATTGGGCTGGTGGAGTTCTATTTCGCATGGCGGACGGCCTCATCTCGGAAGAGCGTCACGAATTGCTCGCCCGCGAGGCCGGGCGCGCCGAGCAAGCGGCGAGTTCGGCTGCCTTGGCCGCGCTGGCGGCGCAGAAGTTGCCGCTTCTTACGCCATATCTGACGCGCTACTACCCAGCGATGACCCGCGTGAAGGTGGTGCCGGTCGTCCTGCTTGCGCTGACTTTCTACATAAGCTGGGCGGCAGGGCTGGTTCTGCTGGTGGCCGGTCCGCTGATCCCGGTCTTCATGGCCCTGATCGGCATGGCGGCGAAGCAGGCGAGCGAACGCCAGATGGTCGAGATCGGCGCTTTGAACGACCTTCTGATTGACCGCCTCTCGGCGCTCGCCGATATCCGTCTTCTCGATGCGACGAAACAGGCCGAGGATGATTTCGAGGCCCGCGCCGAAGGCCTGCGCCATCGCACCATGGCGGTGCTGCGCGTGGCGTTCCTCTCCTCAACCGTGCTCGAGCTTTTCTCTGCGCTTGGGGTGGCGATGGTCGCCGTCTATGTCGGCTTTTCGCTTCTCGGCGAGATGCAGTTCGGCACGTGGGGCGGTGAACTGACGCTCTATTACGGCATCTTCATCCTGCTGCTCGCGCCCGAATATTTCCAACCCCTACGCGATCTTGCCGCCGCTTGGCATGACCGCGCCGCCGCGCTGGCCGTGGCCGAGGAGATGGACGCGCTCGAAGCCATCGAAAGCGACACCGTGCCGGGGCAGGGCGGCAAAGCTGCGCCGCTGGCAGGTATCGCCACGCTGTCGACCCGCGGCGCAGTGGTCTTACGTGGCGGGCAACCCGTCGCGCTTCCCGAAATTGATCTCGTACAGGGCGAGACCGTGGCTCTCTGCGGCCCAAGCGGTGCTGGCAAGACAAGCTGTCTTCTGGCGCTGGCAGGTCTTGTACCGCTCGCGGAGGGGCGGATTGTCGTTGCGGGCACCGATCTTGACGAGGCCACTGCCGACGCATGGCGCACGCGCCTGACACTCATCCCGCAGGCCGTCCACATGCCCGACATGACCTTGCGCGCCTTCCTCGATCCGGACGCGACCGGGGGTGGCCTCGACACAGCCCTCAAAGCGGCCCATGCGGACGGCATCGTTGCTGCGCTGCCTGACGGGCTCGAAACCCGGCTGGGTGAAACCGGCGCAGGCGTCTCAGGCGGGGAGGCGCGGCGCTTCCTCGTGGCCCGTGCGATCCTGCGTGGGGCCGATGTGGTCCTTGCCGACGAACCAACTGCTGACCTCGACCCCGACACAGCCGCGACCCTGATCGCCAGCCTCAAAGACCTCGCACAGGCGGGCGCAACAGTGCTTGTGGCCTCTCATGATCCCCAAGTCATTGCGGCGATGGATCGACATATCGATATGCCGCCTGCGCAAAAAGGGGAGAGCGGCGCATGAAACTCCTCTGGACCGCCTTTCGTCTGATCTGGTCCGCCGCGCCCGGTGCGATGTGGCGCGGGGCGTTGATGTTTGTCGCCGTGCTGCTCATGGGCGCCGCGCTTCTCGGCCTTTCGGGGTGGTTTATCACCGCAACGGGGCTCGCTGGCATCGCCGGGATCGGTATCGCCTTTGATGTCTTCCGCCCCAGCGCCGGTGTGCGCCTTCTCGCCCTTGGACGGGCCGGCACACGCTATGGCGAACGCCTCCTGACTCATGATGCGACGCTGCGTGCGCTCTCGGCCCTGCGCACGAGCCTCATGCGCCGCCTGTCGCGCCTGTCTCTGCCCGCGATGCAGCGCCTGCGTGGCCCTCTCGCCCTGACGCGGATCACGGCGGATGTGGATGCGCTTGACGGGATCGTGTTGCGCCTGGGCCTGCCGGTTGCTGCCGCGCTCTTGACGCATGCGCTTGTCTTCCTCGTGCTGCGCTGGCTGACAACGCCGGAAATGGCGCTGACGATTGCGCTTGGCTACCTTCTTGGTGGGGGGCTCGTGATGCTGCGCCTTGTGGGGGTGACCTTTGCCCCCTCCCGCGACGCCGAACGTGCCAATCAGACATTGCGGCAAGACACCATCGGCATGATGCGGGGCCGTGCCGATCTCTTCGTCCAAGGACGCCTGCAAACGCACCTTGCCGCCCTGCGCGAAACCGATGACGCGATGCGCGAAGCCATGACTCGCCTCGACCACGTGGACCGCGAAGCAGGTCTCATCCTGTCGCTTCTCGTCACCGTGATCGCAGGCGCGGCGCTGGCGCTTGGTGGTCATCTCGTGGCGACCGAGGCGCTCGATCCCGCTCGCGCGGCGATCGGCTTTTTCGTCGCCCTCGCGCTTGGTGAAACCGTGATGCCCCTGCGCCGCGGTATCGCCGAGATCGGGCGCATCCGCGATGCCGCTGAACGTATCCTCGAACATGACGAGCAAGGCACCGAAGCACCCCGCATTGGTGGCGCAGCACATGGGGCAGGGATCGCCGCCAAGGCGCTCTCATTCCGCCGGGAAGGAGCCTCTGCCGACCTGATCCATGACCTCTCCCTGCGTATCGCCCCCGGCGAGACCGTCGCCCTTGTGGGGCCAAGCGGGTCCGGTAAATCGACGCTCCTTGCCCTTCTGGCCGGGACCGAGCCGGGCTATCGCGGCGAGATCGAGGTGCTTGGTCAGGACCTGCGCGCTTTTGGCGAACGCGAGTTGCGCGCCGTGCTTACCATGGTGCCCCAGAGAAGCGCACTTGTGGGTGGCACGGTGTTTGAAAACCTCGCCCTCGCCAAGCCGGACCTCACCACGCAAGAGGCCGACGCCGTGCTCGAAGCCGTGCAACTTGCCAAGGTTGTCGCCCGGATGGGCGGGCTTGATGGAACGCTTGGCGAAAGCGGGGCAGGGCTTTCCGGAGGCGAAAGTCGCCGCCTCGTCCTTGCCCGCGCCTTGTTGCGCCACCCGGACGTCCTGCTGCTCGACGAGCCGACAGAGGGTCTTGATACCCAGACCGCGGAGAGGGTTCTTGCGGGCATCCGAGCCTGGTTGCCCGAAGCGGCGATCCTCATGGCCTCGCATCGTCGTGCCGAAATCTCGAGTGCCGACAGGGTGTTCCGCCTTTCTTAACGAAAAACATTTATCTTTGATTTATCTTTTGACCTAGATCAAAGGCATTGGCGCCCGACGGGAGTATGCCAACACTGAAAAGGTGAATTATTCACGCACCTTTGTGTTGCAATCTATTGAGGAGCGCTCGTTATGGAGTTGGATCTCGTCGAGCTGTCGCGGCTGCAATTCGCGATGACAGCGATGTATCACTTCCTCTTCGTGCCGCTGACGCTTGGTCTTTCGATCATCGTCGCGATCATGGAGACTGTCTATGTCATGACCAACCGCCCGATCTGGCGGCAGATGACAAAATTCTGGGCAACCCTGTTTGGCATCAACTTCGTGCTGGGCGTGGCGACCGGGATCACCATGGAATTTCAGTTCGGCATGAACTGGTCCTACTACTCCCATTACGTCGGTGACATTTTCGGCGCGCCGCTCGCGGTTGAGGGCCTGATGGCGTTCTTCCTCGAAGCGACTTTCGTGGGCCTGATGTTCTTCGGCTGGGACAAGCTGAGCAATATTGGCCACCTGATCGTGACGTGGCTCGTCGCGATCGGTTCAAACTTCTCGGCGCTCTGGATCCTGATTGCCAACGGCTGGATGCAGAACCCGGTTGGTGCTGAATTCAATCCGCTCTCGATGCGTATGGAGATGACCTCGTTCTTCGACGTGGTGTTCAACGAAGTGGCACAGGCCAAGTTCGTGCACACCGTCTCGGCAGGTTACGTCACGGCGAGCGTCTTCGTTCTCGGTGTCTCGGCTTGGTATCTGCTCAAAGGTCGTCACCTCGAACTTGCTCGTCGGTCCATCGCCGTGGCTGCGTCTTTCGGCCTGATGGCGGCGATTTCGGTGGTCATCCTTGGGGACGAATCCGGTTACTCCGCAACGCACAGCCAAAAGATGAAGCTCGCGGCGATCGAAGGCATGTGGCACACCGAAGTGGCTCCGGCCTCCTTTACCGTCTTCGGTTTCCCCGACGATCTCGCCCGTGAGACCCACTACGCCGTGCATATTCCTGCGGTGATGGGCCTTATCGGCACCCGGTCGCTCACCAAGGAAATCCCCGGCATCGCAGAACTCGTCGAGAACGCCGAGGCGCGAATTCGCACCGGTCTTATCTCTTATGACGCCCTGATGAAGATCCAAGCCCTCAAGGGCGCGCCGATCCCGGAAGACCTTCAGGCGCAGTTCGAAGCGCATAGCGCCGATCTCGGTTTTGCCTTCCTACTCAAACGCTATGTGGACGACCCGCGCGAAGCGACCGAGCATCAGATCGCTCTGGCCTCCAATGACACGGTGCCGACTGTCTGGCCGCTCTTCTGGGCCTTCCGCATTATGGTCGCGCTTGGCTTCGGCTTTATCGGCACGATGCTCTACTTCTTCTACCGGGCCTCGTTCCGCAAGATGGAGTTCCCGCGTCCCGCCCTGCGCCTTGCGGTCATCATGATCCCGGCGCCGTGGATCGCGGCCGAGCTTGGTTGGTTCGTGGCGGAATTCGGGCGTCAGCCTTGGACCGTGGACGGCATCCTGCCCACGGCGCTCTCGGCAAGCCACCTGAGTATCGCGGATCTTCTCATTACGCTCGCGGGCTTTGTCACCTTCTATTCTGTCCTGTTCGTCATCGAGATGAGCCTGATGGTGAAATACATCCGGAAGGGCCCGTATATGGACGTGGAAGAAACCGACGCTTGGACAGCCGCGCATACCGCCCGCCTGTCGGCGGATAACGCAACCCCTGCGGAGTAAGAGACATGATCCTGCATGAACTGATCGATATCGAAATCCTTCGCGTGATCTGGTGGGCGCTGCTGGGTGTCCTGCTGATCGGATTTGCCCTGACCGACGGGTTTGACATGGGCGTTGGTGCGCTGCTGCCCTTTGTCGGCAAGACCGACGTGGAACGCCGCATCGCCATCAACACGATTGGTCCAGTCTGGGAAGGGAACCAAGTGTGGTTCATCCTTGGCGGCGGCGCGATCTTCGCCGCTTGGCCACCGCTCTACGCGGTGAGTTTCTCAGGCTTCTACCTCGCCATGTTCGTCGTCCTCGCGGCGCTGATCCTGCGTCCCGTGGGCTTCAAGTACCGCTCCAAGCGCGATAGCCAATCTTGGCGCAACGGCTGGGATTGGGCGCTCTTCATCGGCGGTGCGGTGCCCGCGCTGATCTTTGGCGTGGCCGTGGGCAATGTCCTGCAAGGCGTGCCCTTCCACCTCACCGACAGCCTGATGCCGATGTATGATGGCACGTTCTACGGCAAGTTCCTTGGCCTCCTGAATCCCTTCGCGCTTCTGGCAGGTGTGGTCTCGCTCTCCATGCTCCTGATGCATGGTGCCGCGTGGCTGAGCCTCAAGGCTGAAGACCCGGTCAAGGGCCGCGCAACGCGCATCGGGACCGTCGCCGGGATCGTCGCCTTCGCGTCTTACGCGTTGGCCGGTGTCTGGCTCGCACTCGGCGTCGATGGCTATAGCTTCGTGAACGCAGCGGTGACCGATGGCCCCGCCAACCCTCTCCATAGCGAGGTGTTCAAGGGCGGATCCTGGATGGCGGCCTATGGCGCGCGACCATGGATCATCGTCGCGCCGATTATGGGCTTTGCCGGGATCGCCATGGCCGTCCTTGGCCTGCGCGCCGGGCGCGAGGTTTCGACGCTTCTATGGTCGAAGCTGGGCATCACGGGCATCATCTCCTCGGTGGGCCTGACAATGTTCCCCTTCATCCTGCCCTCGTCGAAAGACCCCAACAGTTCGTTGACCGTCTGGGACAGCTCCTCGTCGCACCAGACCCTCTTCGTGATGCTCGTGATGACGGCGATCTTTATGCCGCTCATCCTCGCCTATACGGCATGGGTCTACAAAGTGCTCTGGGGCAAGGTCACAGAGGCCGACGTCACCGAAAACTCGCATTCTGTCTATTAAGGAAAGGAACCGAAGATGTGGTATTTTGCCTGGCTCCTGGGCCTTCCGCTCGCCGCGATGTTCGCCGTGTTGAACGCCATGTGGCTCGAGATGCGCGAAGACCAGCGCCTTATGAACGATCAAGACAAGGACTGATCCGTCGCTTTGCGTCCCTTGACGGATTTGGACTGGAAAGGAGGCCGGGAGATCGGCCTCCTTTTCTTTTGGAGACACGGCCCCAAGGCGCAACGCAACAGCCTCAATCCCGAAGCTTACAGCGATAGATCAGATGTTTGGGGGAAGTGGCAGCCCGTAGGGGAATCGAACCCCTCTTTCCAGGTTGAAAACCTGGCGTCCTAACCGATAGACGAACGGGCCACAGGAACGGTTGGTCTTATTCAATCCAACTGTCCGGAGAACATTGCTTCGGTGGCAGCCCGTAGGGGAATCGAACCCCTCTTTCCAGGTTGAAAACCTGGCGTCCTAACCGATAGACGAACGGGCCGTGCCGAAGCGTGAGGCGGTATTTAGGCAATGGGCCTTCTGGGCGCAAGCGGAAATTTGGGACTCGGACGGATTTTTTCCCTGCCCGTGCGGATCATGCAGGCGCCGCGTCTTCAAGCCGGAGTTGCACCGATTGCCGCCCGCCCCAGCTATTGATCTCGATGCGCCCGGCAAGGTGGAACCGCGCCCCGCCATGCGCCATGAGTGCCGGCCCAAGTGCGGTGTCAAACGCACCAAAGGCAATCGCGTCGAGCCGCGTGCCGCTCTCGTCCCCAAAGGTCAGTTTGAGGTGGCTATCGCCGACCCGTTTGGCGAAACGAATCTCCATCGCCGGAAAGACGAAGCGTGGGGCAGGGGCGCCTGCTCCGAAGGGGCCGGCCTTCTCGATATCCTCAACAAGTTCCGGCGTCGCCGCCATCGGCATGAGCATCGCGTCGAGCCGCAAATCCGCCGGACCGGCCGCGCCCGCGCCTTGCTTGTCGAGAAGCTCTGAGAGCCGCGCCATGGCCGGCTCAAGCTGATCACGCATCACTGTGAGGCCCGCCGCCATCTTGTGCCCGCCGCCCTTCACGAGAAGCCCTTCCGCCGCGAGTTTCTGGATCGACGCGCCGAGGTCCACGCCCGAGATCGAACGCCCCGATCCCTTGCCTTCGTCGCCGTCAAAGCCGATCACGATCGCGGGTCGGTTGGTGGCTTCCTTGAGGCGACTCGCCACAATACCGACCACACCTGGATGCCAGCCTTCGCCCGCAGCCCAGACAAGCGGCGCCTCGAGACCCCGTTCCTCGGCCTGAGCCAGCGCTGCGGCACGTACGGCGGCCTCGATCTCGCGTCGCTCGGTGTTAAGCGCGTCGAGACGGTCGGCGATCGCACGGGCTTCCTGTTCGTTGTCCGTCGCAAGCAGGCGCGCGCCAAGATCGGCCTTGCCGATCCGTCCGCCTGCGTTGACCCGTGGGCCAAGGAGGAAGCCGAGGTGATAGCTATTGGGTGCCGAATCCATGCGCGACACGTCGCCAAGGGCGACAAGCCCCGGACGATCCCGCCGCGCCATGACCTTGAGGCCCTGCCGCACCAACGCGCGGTTCATGCCGATCAGCGGCGCGACGTCCGCAACCGTGGCAAGCGCCACGAGGTCAAGGAGCCCCATAAGGTCCGGCCCGCGCACATCGGCCTCGCGCAAGCTCCGGTTCGCCTCTACCAGCATCAAAAACACGACTCCCGCCGCACAGAGATGCGCCAGCGCACCATCCTCGTCCTGTCGGTTCGGGTTCACCACTGCACAGGCGGGCGGCAGCGTCTCGCCGCCGAGGTGGTGGTCGAGAACGATCACATCCGCGCCCTCTGCGGCGGCAATCGGCTCGTGGCTAAGGGTGCCGCAGTCCACACAGATGATCAGGTCGTGATCGCGTGCCAAGTTCTGCATCGCGGGCACGTTTGGGCCATACCCCTCGTCGATCCGGTCGGGAATATAGAGCGTCGCCTCGCGTCCCATCGACCGGAGCCACACAATCAAGAGCGCGGCTGACGACCCGCCATCCACGTCATAATCCGCAAAAACGGCAATCCGTTCGCGCGCCTTCACGGCCCGAAGGAACCGTTCCGTTGCTACCTCCATATCGCGCAGGCTGCGCGGATCGGGCAGGAGGTCGGCGAGCTTCGGGTCAAGGAACGCGTCCGCCTCTGCCGCTTCGACCCCTCGCCGCGCCAAGACCGCGCAGAGCGCCGGGGGCAAGGGGGTCGCTTGCTGCAGCGCTTCTGCTGCGCGGCTGACCTCGACGGAGGGGCCAACCCAGCGCCGCCCGGTTATGGAAGCGGAGACGTCAAGGAAATCGCTCATGCCAGCGCCTCAAGGATCGCATCGGTAGACATTGCACGGCAAAACTCGCCATGCAGTATCGAGACCTCCATGATGTGAATATCGTCGGCGCTCATGCGCGGCAGGCCCTCGGCCCAGTCATATGCGGCATGGGTCTCGAACGCCGCGCAGGCGTCATGGGCCAGCCATGTCTCAAAGCCAAGATTGGCCGCCATGCGCACCGAGGTCGAAATGCATTGCGGCGTCGAAAGCCCTGCGACCACGACGCCGTCCACGCCCGCAGCGCGCAGATCCGCTTCAAGTGTCGTTCCGATAAAGGCCGAGTTGGTGTCTTTGGCATAAACAGGCTCACCCTCGCGCGGGGCGACGACGGATTTGATCGCAGTGCCGCCATTGTCTGGATGAAGCGGTGAAGCGGGGCGCTTGGAAAAGTGATGCACGTGAAAGAGCGGCGCACCAGAGTCGCGAAACGCGGCGAGGAGCCGCGCCGCGTTGTCTTCTGCGTCTGGGTTGTTGCGCGCACCCCAGAGGGGACTGTCCATCCCCTCTTGGATATCAATGAGCAAGAGCGCGCGCGACATGAGGCTTAGGCCGGGGTGCGGTATTGCATCCGGCGCACGGACCCCGTCTTGGAGCGCATGATGAGTGTCTCGGTGGTGAACCAACCCGGCTCACGTTTGATACCGTTCACCAGCGACCCATTGGTGACGCCGGTTGCGGCAAAGATCACGTCCTGCGTGACCATCTCGTCGCGGCTATAGACACGGTCGAGATCGGTGATGCCTGCCTTGGCCGCGCGGCCTTTCTCGTCGTCATTGCGGAACAAGAGCTTGCCCCAGATCTGGCCGCCCATGCATTTGAGCGCGGACGCGGCGAGAACACCCTCCGGCGCGCCGCCTTCGCCCATGTACATGTCGATCCCGGTGATCTCGGCCTCGGCGCAATGCATCACGCCGGCCACGTCGCCATCGGTGATGAGACGGATCGCGGCACCCGTTTCACGGACTTCGTCAATCATGTCTTGGTGGCGCGGGCGTTCAAGGATGCAGACGGTGATGTCCGACATATCGCAGCCCTTGGCCTTGGCCAGCGCCGCAACACGCTCCTTCGGGCTCATGTCGAGGGACACCACGTCTTTTTCATAACCCGGCCCAATGGCAAGCTTTTCCATATAGACGTCCGGCGCATGCAGCATCGAGCCGCGCGGCCCCATCGCGATCACGGTAAGCGCGTTCGGCATGTCCTTGGCGGTCAGCGTCGTGCCCTCAAGCGGGTCGAGCGCGATATCAACGCCGGGACCATTTCCGGTGCCGACTTCTTCACCGATATAAAGCATCGGCGCTTCGTCGCGTTCGCCTTCACCGATCACGACCACACCCGCAATGTCGAGCAGGTTGAGCTGGTCGCGCATGGCGTTGACGGCGGCCTGGTCGGCGGCTTTCTCGTCGCCGCGGCCCACGAGGCGCGCAGACGCGATGGCGGCTTGTTCCGCGACGCGGGCAAGACCGAGCGAGAGCATACGGTCGTGAAATTCAGCTTGGGAGGTCATGAAAACTGTCCTTGGATTGAGGCTTTAACAATGGGGTTTAGACTCAGTGAACCCCACAGACAAGCATCGAAGCCCACTTGGCGGCGCCCGTGAGCGGTATCATTGTCATGATTTGCGGCGGGGGAGCGGTCCGCTTCCCCGTGTCGGTCAGATCATGGTTCTCGCGGACGCGAAACGACGCCTTAGACAGATTCGATCCGCAGGGCGACAGGTTCCCCCGCCATCACATCCGTATCCTTCATCGCCTCAATCGCGCTGTCGAGCGCCGCGCGCTGCGTCTTATGCGTCACGATCAGAACCGGAGCGTTCTCGTCATTGTGGCGGGTCTGGCGCATGCGGTCGATGCTGATGCCATGATCTCCGAGAACTGTGGCGATCTTGGCAAGCGCACCGGGGCGATCTTTGAGCGTCAGGCGCAGGTAATACGGTGCAGGCGAGTTGGATTTTGCCGATTTCGCATCCTGAAGGCCGCTCGCGGGAGCACCGAAAGTCGGGACACGAATGCCTCGCGCAATGTCACACACATCGCCCATGACCGCGCTTGCCGTCGGGCCTTCGCCCGCGCCGGGACCGCGCAGTACGATCTGTTCCACGGCATCGCCTTCGACAACAACCATGTTGGTGCCACCCTTCAATTGGCCAAGCGGGCTGTCCGCCGGAACGAGGCAGGGCGACATGCGTTGTTCAAGACCGCGCCCCGTCATCTGCGTCACCCCAAGAAGCTTGATCCGGTAGCCTAGATCTTCTGCCTGTTGGATATCCTCGATTGAGATCCGCTGAATGCCCTCAAGTTCGACGCCACCAAAGTCGACCTTGGTGCCAAAGGCGATCGAGGAGAGAAGCGCGAGCTTGTGGCCCGCATCGATCCCCCCCACATCAAGTTCGGGGTCTGCTTCGAGATAGCCGAGCGCATCGGCTTCGGCAAAGACCTCATCATAGGGAAGGCCCGCATCCTGCATCCGCGTCAGGATATAGTTGCAGGTGCCATTCATCACACCCATCACCCGGGTGATGTCATTCCCGGCAAGCCCCTCAAGCATCGCCTTGATGATCGGGATGCCGCCCGCGACGGCAGCTTCAAACCGGATCACACGACCCGCGGCCTCGGCGGCAAGCGCAAGATCCTGACCGTGCATTGCGAGCATCGCCTTATTCGCAGTGACAACGTCCTTACCGGCTGCGATGGCGGCTTCGGTCGCGGCCTTCGCCGGTCCGTCCGATCCGCCCATGAGTTCGACAAACACATCTACATCGTCGCGCGTCGCGAGCTTTACGGGATCGTCTTCCCAGTCATAGTTGGAAAGACTCACGCCGCGATCCTTATCGCGGGTGCGGGCGGAGACGGCTGTGATGACCACCGGGCGTCCTGTGCGTTCGGCCAGAAGGTTCGCCTTCTGACGCACGATTTTCACGACACCGATACCAACGGTGCCCAATCCGGCAATGCCGAGACGCAGGGGAGCGGACATCGCATTCTCCTTTGCAAACGCTTTTCTCAGGCCGTGTAGCGCCTTCCTTCGCACGGTGCAACGCGGCTTGTCGCCAAGCATTGCGCAGGACGCGTCTTCACGGGCTCACTTGCCTGTGAATTACTCGATTGGTGTGTTGCTGAGATCCGCCGCGCGTCGCTTCAGTCGGTTCACCCGACCTTGCAGCGACGCTTCGCTGGTTTCGTCGAGTCGTGGAGGTTCTTGATCAAGCACGTCTTCGACCGGAACAAGTGTCGGATAAGGCGCATCTGCAAGCGCCGGGTCCGTGGCACCTTCCACTTCTGGAAATTGCGCGCAACCTGCGGCGAGGATCATCGAAAAAGAGAAAACAAAGGCAGGTCGCATGGCATCGGCTCATTCAGTATGCCTTGTTTCTGCCCGAGCGCGGCCCAAAGGGCAAGCAGGGCTTTCAAATGAACATGTGTTCAGTTAATCTCACGTCATGGCAAGAACCGCTGGATCACATTCCGATATCACTGGCCCGCGCGTGCGAGAGGCGGCCCTTTCGCTCTTTGCGCGCCACGGCTTTGCCGCGGTTTCCATGCGCCAGATCGCCCGCGAGGTCGGGGTTCAGGCCGGGGCGCTCTACAATTACACGCCTGATAAACAAAGTCTGCTCTTCGATTTGATGCGCGGCCACATGGAAGACCTGCTCGACGCGCGTGCCGCCGTGGACGAGGGTGGATCGGCGCTTGCGCGGCTCGAAGCCTTTACTCGCTTTCACATCCGGTTCCACTCCGAACGCCTCGATGAGGTCTTTATCGCCTATATGGAGCTGCGCAATCTCACGCCCGAGAACTTCGCCGAGATCGAATCCCTGCGTCGCCGTTATGAGGACGAACTGGAAAATATCCTCAACGACGGTGTCGCCTCAGGCGCTTTCGCCATCTCGGATACAAAGATCGCGACTCTGGCGGTGATTGCTATGCTGACTGGGGTCAATACTTGGTTCCGCGAAGGCGGGCGCCTGTCGTTGGTTGAGGTGGAACGAATCTATTGGGATATGGTGCGCAAGGCCGTCGCGGCCTGACGCACCGTTTTTTCTTTGAGACTACGGCGCTTCCTTGATGAAGGTGCCGTTCTGCAGATCGCGAAACGCCTGACGTAGTTCGTCTTTTGTGTTCATCACGATCGGCCCATGCCAGGCCACAGGCTCTCGGATCGGCGCGCCTGAGATCAGGAGAAAGCGAATTCCCCGTGGCCCCGCCTGCACCGTGACCTCATCGCCCGTACCAAAGCGGATCAGCGTCCGGTCGCCGGACATGTCACGGATATGCACCTCTTCGCCCGCAACCTCCTTTTCAAGAAGGACACCCGTCGGCTTGGACGCATCCGCAAAGGCGCCTTCGCCTTCAAAGATATAGGCAAACGCCTTACGATAAGTGTCGACCGGGAAGGTCTTCTTGACGCCCGCCGGGATCGTGATGTCGAGGTAAAGCGGTTCTGCCGCGATGCCGTCGACCGGCCCCGTCTGGCCCCAGAAACTGCCGACAATGACCCGCACCTGCGTGCCGTCGTCTTCCATGATAACCGGGATTTCTCCCGATCCGACGTCCTGATAGCGCGGCGTCGTCATCTTCAGGTCGCGCGGCAGATTCGCCCAAAGCTGAAAGCCGTGGTTGCCGCCCGTCATGTCCGGCTGTGGCATTTCCTGATGCAGGATGCCCGACCCGGCCGTCATCCACTGCACATCCCCCGCACCGAGCGTGCCGCTGTTGCCAAGGCTGTCCTGATGGGTGACCGAGCCGGAGATCACATAGGTGATCGTCTCGATCCCGCGGTGCGGATGCCACGGAAACCCCCGCATGAACTTTTCGGGGTCTTCATTGCGGAAATGGTCCATCATCAGGAACGGATCGAGCTCTTCAGGGTCCGTGAACCCGAAAGCCCGGTGAAGATGCACCCCGGCGCCTTCCATCGTCGGCACCGCTTGTCTTTGTTCGAGAACCGGCCTGATCGACATCACGTGTCTCCTTTCATGGACGTCTGTTCGCTGATACCAATCTAAGCCGTTCTGAGCCGACGCCAATGGGGGGATCTGTGTCGCCCTGAACGGCGACTGTGCGGCGATGAACGGTTTCGACGCCACGGCAAATACAAAACCCCCTTGGAGTCCCATTGCTTACGCGTTTAACGTGCCCGAACCAAATTTCACCAACATCATCGGCAGGGGAGGGCCGTTCATGCTGGGTTCCATGATGATGCGTCCGTTGAAAATCGCGGACATCCTGACATATGCCGCCGAAGTGCACCCAACCGGAGAGATCGTCTCCGTGCGCACCGAGGGCGACATCCACAAGACGACGTATGCAGAAACCCTTGGCCGCGTGTCGCAACTCTCGCACGCCCTCGAGGCGCTTGGCATCGAGATCGGGGACCGGGTCGCGACGCTGGCGTGGAACGGCTATCGCCATTTCGAGCTCTACTACGCGATCTCCGGCATCGGCGCGATCTGCCACACGATCAACCCTCGCCTCTCGGCCGAACAGATGACCTATATCGTCAATCACGCCGAAGATCGGGTGCTCTTTGTCGACACCACCTTCGTGCCGATTGTCGAAGCACAGCGCCACGACTGGCCCGCCGATCTCAAAATCGTGGTGATGACCGACCGCGCCCACATGCCGGCTGGGGACTACCTCTGCTACGAAGACCTGCTCGAGGGGCAGCCCGACGCCCGTGATTGGCCGGACCTGCCCGAGGAAACGGCCTCTGGTCTCTGCTACACCTCTGGCACCACGGGCAATCCCAAAGGCACGCTCTACACCCAGCGCTCGACTGTGCTGCATGCCATGATGGTGGGCCTGTCCTTGCCCAAGGCGTTGCAACCGGGCAAGCGCATCCTGCCGGTGGTGCCTTTGTTCCACGTCAACGCATGGGGCCTCCCCTACACGGCCCCCCTGACCGGGGCCTCGCTGGTGTTCCCCGGCGGCGCGTTGGACGGCGAAAGCCTGTTCCGCCTCATGGACAGCGAAGAGGTCTTCTCCGCCTGGGGCGTGCCAACCGTTTGGCTTGGGCTGCAGGGTGAGATCGACAAGCAAGGACGCCTGCCAAAAGGCTTCGAAGATGTGGTCATCGGCGGCTCTGCCGCCCCGACGAGCATGATCCGCTACTTCGAAGAACGAGACGTCAATGTCTGCCACGCCTGGGGCATGACCGAGATGAGCCCGATTGGCACGCAAGGCAACCTGCCGCCACATCTGGCGCATCTGCCGATGGACGAACGCATCGCCCAAAAAAGCGGACAAGGGCGGCGTGTCTTCGGGGTGGATCTCAAAATCTCTGATGAAGACGGCAATCGCCTGCCGCATGATGGCAAGGCCACGGGCGAATTGTTCGTGCGCGGCAATACGATCACGGCCGGCTATTACAACAATGACGCGGCCAATAAGGACGCCTTTGACGGCGATGGTTGGTTCGGAACCGGTGACGTGGCCGCAATCGACGAACATGGCTTCCTGACCATCACTGACCGTGCCAAGGACTTGATCAAGTCTGGCGGCGAATGGATCAGCTCGCTTGACCTCGAGAACGTGGTTATGGCGCATCCCAAGGTGGCAAATTGCGCGGTGATCGCCGTGCCCCATCCGAAATGGGATGAGCGCCCGCTTCTGGTCGTGGTGCCGGGGAGCGATGGCAAACCGCCGATCGCCGAGATGATGGATATGCTGGGCGAGCATTTCGCCAAATGGCAGTTGCCCGATGGCGTGGTGTTCGTTGAGGAACTGCCGCTGACAGCAACCGGCAAGGTATCCAAGCTGACCCTGCGCCGCATGTATGGCGAGAATCAACTGCCTGCGCCGGAGACGGAATAACGACGCGTTACTTCGCTTGTTTCCCAATGTGACGCAGGGTTCTTCGCTCCGCCGGGGGCTTGCGTTGATTGGGGCAGATTATACCGTTGCTTGAAACGTGCATGAGGAGGAGCGCATGTCCAAAGACCATCATTTGCCCAAGGCCCTGCAAGGGCTTCGGATTCCCGCCGTGGCGTCGCCGATGTTCATCGTTTCCACCCCGGCGCTGGTCATCGCCCAATGCAAGGCCGGCATCGTTGGCAGTTTCCCGGCCCTGAACGCCCGCGAAGGCGAGGGCGAGTCGCCGCTTCTCGAAGCATGGCTCAAGGAAATTAACGAAGAGCTGGACCGCCATAATCAGGCGAATCCCGACACGCCTGCGGCGCCGTTTGCCGTGAACCAGATCGTGCACCGCTCCAATACCCGACTGGATCGCGATCTCGAGATTTGCGCCCGCTGGAAAGTTCCGATCTGGATTACCTCGCTCGGTGCGCGTGTTGAGGTCAATGAGGCCGCCCATAGCTGTGGTGGCATTGCGCTGCACGACATCATCAACAACACCTTCGCCAAAAAAGCGATTGAGAAAGGCGCCGACGGTCTGATCGCCGTGGCCGCAGGGGCAGGTGGCCACGCAGGGCCACAATCGCCCTTTGCCCTCGTGCGCGAAATCCGTGAATGGTTCGAGGGTCCGCTTCTTCTTTCCGGTTCCATCGCAACGGGCGACGCGCTCCTCGCAGCACAGGCGATGGGGGCTGATCTTGGCTATATTGGCACGCCCTTTATCGCCACGGATGAGGCCAACGCCGTGCAGGGCTACAAGGACATGATCGTCGAGAGCAGTGCCGAAGATATCGTCTATTCCTCGCTCTTCACCGGCGTCTGGGGCAACTACCTCAAAGGCTCTATCAGCAACGCTGGCATGGACCCCGATAACCTGCCGCTTGGTGATGTGGCCGATATGAGCTTTGGCAGCGACCGTGAGAAGCCAAAGGCATGGAAACATATCTGGGGATCGGGGCAGGGCATCGGCGCGGTCAAATCTGTTGGCCCGGCGGCCGATCTCGTCGCCCGGATTGAACGCGAATACCACGCCGCCTTTGATCGCCTGAAAGACCGCATGTCATGAGCATGGTCTTTCATCTTGTCCGCCACGCCCAAGCCTCTTTCGGGGCAGCGGACTACGACAACCTCTCTCCCCTCGGTCACCGCCAGTCCGAAGCGCTGGGCGCAGCTATGGCGCGGCAAGGTGTCGTGCCTGACGCGGTCTTCATCGGCGCGCAGAAGCGCCATCGCCAGACTTGGGAGGGCATGGCCAAAGGGATGGGCTGTGACCTCGAGCCTGTGATCCTGCCGGGGTTCAACGAGTTTGACTTCAAAGGCCTGCTCGACGCGCGTTTTGCAGAAGAGCCTGCGCCAGAGGGAATCCATAGCGACCGGCGCACGCATTTTCGCAAACTCCGCGAAACGGTCCTCATGTGGCAGCGGGACGAGATCACCAACCCGCCCGAGCGTTTCGCCGATTTCGCCGCCCGCGTCCGCGATGCCCGCGATATTGTCGCTGCGAGCGGGGCGAAGACCCCGGTGGCTGTTTCTTCCGGTGGTGCCATCGGCCAGAGCGTCGCGTCGGTCATGGGCGCCCCCGCCGACCAGATGATCGCCCTGCAACTTCAGGTCAAGAACTGCGCTGTGGCACGGTTCGTGATCGCCTCGACCGGCACATGGTTGCACGGGTTCAACGAGACCCCCCATATCAACGCCGACAACGCGGCGGAAATGCTCACCTATAGCTGAGGAGACCCGCATGGCCACGAACACACTCGACACCAAAGCCGTCGCGGCATGGCTCACCGATCATCTTGATGGGTTTGAAGGCCCCATCGAGGCCGAGAAATTCCCCGGCGGCCAGTCCAATCCGACCTTCCTCCTCAAGACACCTGCGCGTGACTATGTGCTACGCCGCAAACCGCCCGGAACGCTCCTCAAATCCGCCCACGCGGTAGATCGTGAATTCCGCGTTCAGACTGCGCTTGCCGACACCGACGTGCCGGTCGCCAAGATGCATGTGCTGTGCGACGACGATGATGTGATCGGCTCGATGTTCTACGTCATGGACCGGGTCAATGGCCGCAATTTCGACGACCCGCGCCTGCCGGACCTGACCAACGCCGAGCGCAGCGCCGTTTTCGACCAGATGAACACCGTCCTCGCCGCGATCCATACGGTCGACATCGACGTTGTGGGCCTTTCCGACTATGGCCCCGAAGGCAACTATTTCGAACGTCAGGTCGGCCGCTGGACCAAGCAATACCGCGCCTCCGAGACCGAGACCGTGGCGGATATGGACGCCCTGATCGACTGGCTCGCCGCGAACATGCCCGAGGATGATGGCAAACGGACGCTGGTGCATGGCGACTATCGCCTCGACAACCTCCTATTCGCCAAAGATAGCACTGACTGCATCGCGGTTCTGGATTGGGAGTTGTCAACCATCGGCCACCCCTACGCCGACCTCGCCGCGGTCATCATGCAATGGCAAATGCCGCCCGGTGGCTCGGGGAGGGGCTTGCAGGGCGTGGATCGCGCCGCGCTCGGTATTCCTTCGGATCAGGCCTTCATCGAGGCCTATTGCCGCCGCACCGGAACGCCCGGCATCGAAGGGTTCAACTTCTACCTCGCCTTCTGTTTCTTCCGCATGGCCGCGATCATCCAAGGCGTCCTGAAGCGCGCTCTGGACGGCAACGCCTCGAACCCCGAACGCGGGCGCAAGATGGGGGAATATGTCCCGCTTTTCGCCAGGGCCGGTTTGGAGGCGGCCAAGAATGGATAAACGCTACAAGGATCAGGTGGTCATGATCACCGGCGCCGCAAGCGGTTTCGGCAAGCGCGCCGCCGAGATGTTCGCCGCCGAGGGCGCACGCCTCGCGCTCTCCGATATTTCCGCCGAAGCGCTCGAGGCCCATGCCGAAACCCTGCGCGCCAAAGGCGCCGAGGTCATTGCGGACGCCTTCGACGTCTCCGAAGAGGCTCCGCTCAAGGCCCATATCGCCCGTATTTCCGAGACCTATGGCCGCCTCGACGTGGCGATCAACAACGCCGGGATGGGCCATGAGCCCGCCCCGCTCCATATGCTCACCGCCGAGGATTTCGACCGCAACACCGCCGTCAACGCCCGAGGCGTGTTCCTCGGTATGAAATACCAGATCCCGCTCATGCGCGCGGCGGGCCAGGGGGCGATCCTCAATGTCGCCTCTGCGGCGGGTCTCGTCGGCTCTGGCAACCTCTCGGCCTACTCGGCGGCGAAACATGCGGTGGTTGGCCTCACGCGTGCCGCCGCCGATGAGAACGCGCGCAAGAATATCCGCGTCAACGCGCTTTGCCCGTCCTTCGCCTCTACGCCGCTTGTCGATGACATGACGAACATGGTCAGCGCCCGCACCGGCCTCGACACTGAAGGCGCCGCGCGCCAGATCACAGCCCGTATCCCGATGGGCCGCATGGCAAGCACGGACGAGATCGTGCAGGCCATGCTCTGGATCTGTTCGCCGGAAAACACTTTCATGACCGGACAGGCCGTGGCACTGGATGGTGGCCTGACTGCCGTCTGACGCCTGCCAATTGGAGAGACCCGCATGACACCGCTTGATCCCGCCCTCGACGAAAGCCCCTATCCGCTGCAAAAGCATCTTGGCTTTCGCCTGACACATTGGAGCGAGGATTTCGCCCGGATCGAGCTACCGATTGAGCATTACCTCGGCAATCGCGCCGGCCTGCCACATGGCGGGATTTATGCGACGCTTCTCGATACGGTGATGGGCTACTCGGGCTGTTTTACCGGTGATCCCGATCACAAACGCCTTGCCCTGACCCTTTCGATGACGGTGAACTTTCTGTCACGCCCCAAGGGGCACGTCCTCATTGCTGAAGGGCGCAAGGTCGGCGGCGGTGCTTCGACCTTCTTTGCCGAGGCGACCGTGCTTGATGAAACGGACGAGTTGATCGCGCGCGGCTCTGGCGCGTTCAAGTATCGCAAGACGACGCTTTAGGCCGCTCTCTCCCGCGCCTCCGATACGAGGGTGGCCACGGCGCCAAGGATCGTGTCGACCGTATCGTCCTCCATCAACACGCTGAGGTTCAGGCGGACAAAGCCCGGCTTATGACTCTCGTCGCCCGCGAGGATTTCTGCGCGCAGAGCGTCCGATTGCGCGTCCCCGATCTGCAAGAGACGATGCACATAGGGCCCTGCACAGGCACAGCCGCCGCGCGCCTGAATGCCGAATTGCTCTGAAAGCGCGCGGGTAAAGACGCGGTGATCCATCGCCCGTCCCTCCGCATCGCGCGGCACGAAAGAGAAGAAAGGAAGGCGCTCGGTTCTCTCGGGCGCAAGGATGTCGATTCCCGGCACATCGCGCCACGCCTCGAAAGCGTGCTGTGTCAGCACCCTGTTGCGCTCCCCGATCCGGTCCTGCCCGATCACCTCCTTCACAATCATCGCAAGCGCTGCGCGAATGTCTCCAATGACATTCGGCGTGCCACCTTCCTCGCGCTCCTCGAGCCGCGTGTGATAGTCGTGCCGGTAAGCGTTGACGAAGGTCACTGTGCCGCCGCCCGGACGGCTGGGCCGTGTGGTCTCGACGGTGTCGCGGCGCAGGATCAAGACGCCGCTCGCGCCAGGGCCGCCCATGAACTTATGCGGAGAAAGTGCGAGTGCGTCCGCCTTGCCAATGGCAATGGGCAGGTAGGGACCGCCGCCCGCGTAGTCCCAGACCATCTTGGCCCCATGCGCTTTGACCAGAGCCGTAACGCGCGCGACGTCGGTGCAGACGCCGGTGACATTCGAGGCCGCCGAGAAGGCCGCAATCGTAAGATCCGCCGGAGTCCTGAGCGCGGTCTCGAGCGCCGTCATATCCGGCCCGCCTTCTGCCGCTTCCGCGACCTCGACAACCTCCGCCCCGCTTTCACGCCACGGCAGCAGGTTGGAGTGATGTTCATATGGCCCGACGATCACCCGCACCTTTTCGCCGCGCGCCAAGGCCGCGCCGATGCCGAAGAGATGCACGAGTTGGTTCAATGCCGCCGTCGCGCCAGACCCCGAGAAGATCACCGCGTGTTCTTCAAGTGTCGCGCCACAATGCGCCGCGATGACTGCGCGCGCCTCTTCGCGCATCTGCGTCATGACCGCGCCGCAATAGCTGTCTTCGGTGTGGCTGTTGGCGTAGAAGGGCAGCACTTCCTCTGCGATGAAATCCTCCACCTGCCGAAGCGCCCGCCCTGACGCGATGTAATCCGCGTAGATCAACGGCTTCGGCCCTGTCGGTGTCGGGATCATCATCCCCTTGCCGATCTGCCCCTCCCGCAGCGCCGCAACCGGGTCAGGGGACGCACAGAGACCGGCTTTGAAACGGGCGAGGGGAGAGGGCAGATCGAACATGAGATACCTTTGGGTCTTGATGATGTTCTGCCGAGATTAGTCCCGAAAAGATGCAAAACTGATGCCGATGTTTTTGGCTTTTTCCAAAATATTGTGTCATATGATCTTATATGGATGAAAAACTCGATCAAATTGACCGCCGCATTCTCGACCTTGCCCAACGCGACGGTGCGCTGTCGCAACGCGAGATGGCCGAGCGCATCGGCCTGTCCCAAAACGCCCTTTGGCGGAGGTTGCATCGGCTTGAGGAGACGGGCCTTCTTCTCGGCGCGCGCCGCCGGGTCGATGCGGAGCGCCTTGGCCTCGATCTGACGGTCTTCGTCATGGTCCGCACCCGCAACCATTCCGACGACTGGATCGAGGCCTTCCGCGCCCATGTCGCCCGCATCCCCGAAGTGGCCGAGATGCACCGGATCGGCGGCGACTGGGACTATATGCTCAAGGTCGTCACCCGCGGCATGTCCGGGTATGACAGCGTCTACAAGCGCCTTACCAAGGGGATCGAACTTGAAACCGTCACCGGCTTCTTCTCGATGGAAACCATGCTCGAGGACCGCCCCCTCGACGTGTTTGGCTAGGCCCTGTCACAAAACATTCACCGCCAAGAGCCACATATGGGCTTGAGAATCGGACAACATATCAATAATTCCTGAAATATGGAAAAGAACGACGCCCTCGCAGCCTTCTCGGCCCTGAGCCAGCCCACACGCCTTGACGTGTTTCGCCTGCTGGTCGAAGTCGGTGAGGCAGGGATGAGTGCAGGTGACATCGCCACCGCCCTCGACGTGCGCCAGAACACGCTCTCGGCCAACCTCTCGGTGCTCCTGCATGCAGGGCTCGTGCGCAACCTGCGCGAAGGGCGCAGCATCCGCTATTTCGCCGATACCGACGGCCTGCGCGGCCTTCTGGGCTATCTCCTGCGCGACTGCTGTGGCGGGCGCCCCGAAATCTGTGACCCCCTCATCGAAGACATCGCCTGTAGCTGCTGAAAGGGCTTCAAGATGACTGACACGACCTACAATGTGCTTTTCCTCTGCACCGGAAACTCCGCCCGCTCCCTCATGGCCGAGGCCATCCTCGCGCGTGAGGCACCGGGCCGGTTCCGCGCCTTTTCCGCCGGGTCCAACCCGCGCGGCGCACCACACCCCTATACAATCGACCTCCTCAAAGGGTTGAACCACGACACAGGCTTTGCCCGCTCCAAGAGCTGGGATGAATTCGCGAGGCCCGACGCGCCGAAGATGGATTTCGTCTTTACCGTTTGTGACAAGGCTGCCGCGGAAACCTGCCCGGTCTGGCCCGGTCAACCGATGAACGCCCATTGGGGCGTGCCGGACCCGACACAGGCCATCGGCAGCGAGGCCGAAAAACGCGTCGCCTTTACCGAAACCTACCGGATGCTGCGCAATCGCATCTCGATCTTCACCAACCTGCCGCTGGACACGCTCGACCGTTTCGCCCTGCAAGAGCGTCTCGACGAGATCGGCAAGGACACGGCACTCTCGGAGGACGTATGAGCACTTCTGATCAGGTCGACGCCGGGCTCGGCACCTTTGAACGCCTCCTCTCCCTCTGGGTCGCCCTCGCCATCGCGGCGGGGCTGATCCTCGGGAGCCTGATCCCCGGCGTTTTCGCGACGCTGGCCGCGATGGAGGTCGCCTCGGTCAACCTTCCCGTGGCGGTGTTGATCTGGGCGATGGTCTACCCGATGATGGTCGGCGTCGATTTCGGTGCGCTCTCTCATATCGGGGAACGCCCCAAGGGCCTTGTCATCACGCTCGTCGTCAACTGGCTCATCAAGCCCTTTACCATGGCCGCGCTTGGCGTCCTGTTCTTCAACTATGTCTTTGCAGGCCTGATCCCGCCGGATGATGCGCAGGCCTATCTTGCCGGGGTGATCCTCCTTGGTGCCGCGCCTTGCACGGCGATGGTGTTCGTCTGGTCCAACCTGACGCGCGGCGATGCGACCTATACGCTCGTGCAGGTGAGCGTGAATGACGTGGTGATGGTCTTTGCCTTCGCCCCGATCGTCGCCTTTCTCTTGGGCGTAAGCGACATCACCGTGCCTTGGGAAACCCTGATCCTCTCGGTCGTCCTCTACGTGCTTTTGCCGCTCGCGGCAGGACTGCTGACGCGCCGTAGCCTCGTCAAACAGGGCGGGGAGGCCGCCGTGGACGCCTTCAAGGCCCGCGTAGCGCCCTTCTCGATCACCGGCCTTCTGGTGACCGTGGTTCTCCTCTTCGGGTTTCAGGGGCAGGTGATCCTCGACCGCCCGCTCGTGATCCTCTTGATCGCGATCCCGCTTTTGATCCAGTCTTATGGCATCTTCTTTGTCGCCTATGGCGCGGCGAAACTCTGGCGCGTGCCGTTTAATGTCGCCGCGCCCTGTGCTCTGATCGGCACATCGAACTTCTTTGAACTGGCGGTCGCCGTGGCGATCTCGCTGTTCGGCCTCGGCTCCGGGGCGGCATTGGCCACGGTGGTCGGCGTGCTCGTCGAAGTGCCCGTGATGCTCTCGCTTGTCGCCTTCGCCAACCGGACGCGCGGCTGGTTCCCGAATTAAAGGACGAACTCAATGACTAAAATCGCCATCAATGGCCTCGGCCGCATGGGCAAACTCGTGATCCGGAGCTTCTTTGACGTCGGCATCGACGCCGAGATCGTGCTTCTCAACGATGGGATGGGCGATGCTGAACTGCACGCGCATCTTCTCGAATTCGACACGGTGCATGGCCGCTGGCGCGCGGATTTCGCCCATGACGACGAAAGCATCACGATCGACGGCCAGAAGATGCGCTTCACCTCGACGCGCGACCTCTCGGAGCTGCCGCTGAAAGAGCTCGGCGTCGATCTCGTCGTGGATTGCACTGGCGCGTTCAAGACCAACGCAAAGCTTCAACCCTATTTCGATGCGGGTGTGAAAAAGGTCGTGGTGTCGGCCCCTGTGAAAGAGGACGATGTGGCCAATATCGTCTATGGCGTGAACCACGAGATTTACGACGCAGAGGCCCACAATGTCATCACCGCCGCCTCCTGCACCACCAACTGCATCGCGCCCATCGTCAAGGTGATCCGTGAAAAACTCGGCATCGAAGAGGCGTCCTTTACGACGATCCATGACGTGACCAATACTCAGGTCATCGTGGACCGCGCCCACAAGGATCCGCGCCGTGCCCGGTCTGCGCTCAATTCCCTGATCCCGACGACCACGGGTTCGGCCAAGGCCATCATTCAGATTTTCCCCGACCTTGAGGGCAAGATCGACGGCCATGCCGTGCGCGTGCCGCTTCTCAATGCCTCGCTGACCGATATCGTTTTCAACGTCTCGCGCGAAACAACGGCGGAAGAGGTCAATGCCATGCTCGAAGAGGCTGCGAATAGCGATCTTGACGGCATCCTTGGTTACGAGACGCGGCCGCTGGTCTCCTGCGACTATACCAATGACGACCGCTCGACGATTGTCGATGCGCTCTCGACCCGTGTGATTGGCGGCAAACACGTCAAGATTTACGCGTGGTATGACAATGAATGGGGCTATGCGTGGCGTCTTGCTGACGTGACCCGCATGGTCGTCGATACGCTCTGATCGGACTCTCGCCATGACCGCCGCACCGCACCGCCCCGAAGGGCTTGCCGCCTATATCACGGTGACCGCCGCCTATTGGGCCTTCATGCTCACCGACGGGGCGCTGCGGATGCTGGTCCTGCTGCATTTCCACACACTCGGTTTTTCGCCGGTGCAGCTCGCCTATCTCTTTATCCTCTACGAGGTGATGGGCGTGGTGACGAACCTCTCTGCAGGTTGGCTCGCGGCGCGGTTTGGACTGACCTCGACGCTCTATGCCGGGCTCGGGCTTCAGATCATTGCGCTCATTGCACTAGCGCAACTCGATCCCACATGGTCGCTCACCACCTCCGTTGTCTTCGTGATGGTCGTGCAAGGCCTCTCCGGCGTGGCTAAGGATCTCGCCAAGATGTCCGCCAAATCTGCCGTGAAACTCCTCGCACCCGAAGGCGAGGGGGGCTTGTTCAAATGGGTCGCTGTCCTGACTGGATCGAAGAACGCGGTGAAGGGGCTTGGCTTTCTTCTCGGTGCGGTGATCCTCGCGGTTTGGGGATTTCAGGCCTCGGTCTGGGTCATGGCTGCCGTACTTGCCGTCATCCTCGTCGGTGTCATCGCCTTCATGCCGCCGGGCCTGCCGCAGGGCAAGAAATCCGCCAAGTTCAGCCATGTCTTTTCCAAGGACCAGAACGTCAACCGGCTCTCGCTTGCCCGCATGTTCCTCTTTGGGGCGCGCGATGTGTGGTTCGTGGTCGGCATCCCGATCTATTTCTATGCCGTCCTCTCGGATGGCTCCGAGGAGGGCAACCGCGCCGCCTTCTTCATCATCGGTACTTTCATGGCCGCTTGGATCATCCTATATGGGTTTGTTCAGGGCCTCGCCCCGAAGCTCCTGAAGGCCAAGACCGCCACCACGCCCGAGATCACCCGCAAGGCGATCCTCTGGGTCGCCGTCCTGACGTTGATCCCGCTCGCGCTTGCCGCCGCCGTCTATGCCAATCTGCCCGGCCTGACACCGATCCTCGTCGCAGGGCTTCTCGTCTTCGGCTTTGTCTTTGCGGTGAATTCCTCGGTCCATTCCTACCTTATCCTCGCCTTCACCACGGGCGAGCGGGTGACGATGGATGTGGGGTTCTACTACATGTCCAACGCCGCAGGCCGCCTGATCGGCACGCTCTTGTCGGGGCTCTCCTACCAACTCGGCGGGCTTCCCCTCTGCCTCCTGACCGCCGCCCTCATGGCCGCGGCCTCGACATTGGCGGCAAACCGGCTCCGGTCCGTGACGGCAAACACGTATCCCGCTTGACCAAACCCTGATTTGCGCTCATATGCCGATCCATGACTGAGCTTTCGAAAATCCGCAACTTCTCCATCGTCGCCCATATCGACCACGGGAAATCGACCCTGGCCGACCGGCTCATCCAATCCACCAATACGGTGGCCGAGCGCGACATGAAGGATCAGCTTCTCGACGCGATGGATATTGAGCGTGAACGTGGCATCACGATCAAGGCCAATACCGTGCGCATCGATTATACCGCGCAAGATGGCGAGACCTATGTGCTCAACCTGATCGACACCCCCGGTCACGTCGACTTTGCCTATGAGGTCTCCCGCTCCATGCGCGCGGTCGAAGGCTCGCTGCTCGTCGTCGACTCGACCCAAGGCGTCGAAGCCCAGACCCTCGCCAACGTCTATCAGGCGATCGAGGCCGACCACGAGATCGTCCCCGTCCTCAACAAGATCGACCTCCCAGCCTCCGATTGTGACCGCGTCGCGGAACAGATCGAAGACGTGATTGGCATCGACGCCAGCGACGCGATTCAGGTTTCTGCCAAATCCGGCATTGGCATCGAAGACACGCTCGAAGCCATCGTCGCGCGCCTGCCCGCCCCGGAAGGGGAACGCGATGCTCCGCTCAAGGCGATGCTGGTGGATAGCTGGTATGACGCCTATCTCGGTGTTGTGGTCCTTGTGCGGATCATGGATGGCGTGCTCAAGAAGGGCGACCAAATCCGCATGATGCAGACCGGTGCCCGCTACGGCGTTGACCGGATCGGCGTTTTCCGCCCGGCCATGACCACAGTTGATGAGCTTGGCCCCGGCGAGATCGGCTTCCTGACCGCCTCGATCAAACAGGTCCGCGATACCAAGGTGGGCGACACGATCACCACCGACAAGAAAGGCTGCGAAACCCCGTTGCCGGGCTTTAAGCCCTCTGTGCCGGTGGTGTTCTGTGGTCTCTTCCCGGTCGATAGCGCGGAGTTCGAAGATCTGCGCTCCGCAATCGAGAAACTCGCGCTCAACGACGCGTCCTTCTCCTACGAAATGGAAACCTCTGCCGCGCTCGGCTTTGGCTTCCGCTGCGGCTTCCTCGGCCTCTTGCACCTCGAGGTGATCCGCGACCGGATCGAACGCGAATACGATATCGAACTGATCACCACCGCGCCGAGCGTGGTCTATCATATCTACATGAAAGACGGGGAGATGCTCGAGTTGCACAACCCCGCCGACATGCCCGATCCCTCGACCATCGACCACCTTGAAGAACCGCGCATCAAGGCGACGATCATGGTGCCGGATGAATTCCTTGGGGACGTGCTCAAACTCTGTCAGGACCGTCGCGGGATTCAGCTCGACCTGACCTACGCAGGCTCGCGCGCTATGGTGGTCTATGATCTGCCGCTGAACGAAGTGGTGTTCGATTTCTACGACCGTCTGAAATCCGTGACCAAGGGCTACGCCTCGTTTGATTATCAGATGGAAGGCTACCGCGAGGACAACCTCGTGAAGATGTCGATCCTCGTGAACGATGAACCCGTGGATGCGCTCTCGACCATGGTGCACCGCGACCGCGCCGAGATGCGGGGCCGTGCCATGTGCGAAAAGCTCAAGGATCTGATCCCGCGCCACATGTTCAAGATCCCGATCCAGGCGGCCATCGGCGGCAAGGTGATCGCGCGCGAAACCCTTTCGGCGCTCCGCAAGGACGTGACCGCCAAATGCTACGGCGGCGACGCGACCCGGAAACGCAAACTGCTCGACAAGCAGAAAGCCGGTAAGAAGAAGATGCGCCAGTTCGGCCGGGTGGACATCCCGCAAGAGGCGTTCATCTCTGCCTTGAAGATGGATGACTAGGGCAGCCCCCTTTCGGGAAAAGCTTCTACTGCTTTGGCGATGGGGTAGGCCTTGTCATCGCGAGTTCTACCAGACAGAGACCGAATTGGGGCTGGTCACTCCTTCAAGAAACGAAGCGGCAGCGCTCGATGCGCTGCACGACATCACTTCGGTTCTTACCGCACATCACGCCCTCCATCACGTCTGCGATGGCACCTTGCTTGGCATTGTGCGTGAAGGTGGCTTCATCGCTGATGACAACGATATCGATTTTCGGGTTGATCGTTCGGCCCTGACCGACGATCTGGTATTGGCCCTGCAAACTGCGGGATTTACCTTATTCAAACGCAGCTCTGTCAAAGGACATCTCGCGAGCATTGGCCTTGCCCGTGATGGCATTGCCGTTGATCTCTACGGCACAGATTTCTCTGCTGGTGCGGCTGTCTTTCATATCATCTACAAGGACGGCTACCTCACGTATCGCGTCCCCTTCCATGGGGTTGAAGAACGTGTGTTCAGAAACCTGTCTCTTTCCGTACCAAAGAGAGCCGAGGCAGATCTCATCGCATGCTACGGCGCGACGTGGCAAACGCCGATCTCCGCTTGGGATGGTGTATTCGATCATCGGGCCCTTCTGTGCTGTACAGGCGGGCTAAAGACCCTGTTTTCGGCCGCGTACAAATTTCAGGATGCAAGATCTCCCAATGGCAAACCCCTTAAGGGTTGGTCCGCCCTGCGCGGCGCTTTTCGGGCCATCTTCTGGTTGCGACTGCGCGCTCCAGAGACCTGACGCGGGGCAGATGAAAAAGGCGGGGACATGCCCCGCCTTGTTGCTGAACCTTGTGGCGTCACCTCAAAGGTCGTCCTGAACCTCTTCGGCGGTGTCGCTGATCGCGTCGCCGGCGTTCTCGAGGTCTTGACCGGCCCCTTTGGCCGTTTCGCAAGCGGCCAGCGTGACGAGGGCAAGTCCAATCACAAGACACTGTTTCATTGCGGTCTCCTTTCTGTTCGCGTCCTCCATGGCTAGGGCAGGGGGCGAACCGGCTGCAACCGACCGGCGCGGGATCGGCAAGAGTTTGCTTTTTCTGCGAGCAACCTGTGTCGAAAGGGGAGGCGGCACGCTCTGTCTTGCAGGTTTCATGTTCAGGTTCTTTTCAAACGGGGTCCGGCTGGCCTAGGCTCTGGTCAGACTGCAAACCGGAGGAACCTATATGCCCCAGTCACTCGCCGACATGCTCGAAGCCGCGCGTTCTGTTGTCCCCGCGATTTCTGTGCCCGAAGCACAGGCCAAGATTGAGGCGGGGGCGATGCTCTTGGATGTGCGCGATGCGCCCGAATTGCAGATGCATGGCCGTGCGCAGGGGGCGCATCACGTGCCGCGCGGCATGCTTGAGTTCCGCGCCGATGCGGCAAGCCCTTTTCACGATCCCGAGTTCCGCACCGATCGCCCGGTCGTTCTCTATTGTGCCTCTGGTGGGCGGGCCGTTCTGGCGGCGAAGCTTCTCAAGGACATGGGCTTTGCCGAGGTCTACAATCTCGGGGGCCTGAAAGACTGGGTCGAGGGCGGCGGACCCGCCTCTGCACCGGTGGACCGTGGTATGTAAGGTCATTCTGGTCCGTGTGAGCGGGCCAGAACCCGCACATACGCAATACCGACGTAATACCGACGTGATACATATGTGATTTTTTGCCGGGTATGGCTGCAAAAAGCGTGGGTGCGGTGAATTATTGCACAGGGCGCTTCTTGCTGGCATCTTGCGCAAAGCGCCCCTAAACTCGGGGCAACGCATGAAGACAAGGCCCCTGACCAGGGATGGAAGGCAGGATATGAGCACCGAAAAAACCGATATTTCCCAAGAGCTTCTTGAACTCGTCGCCCGTGAGGGCATGGTTGATATGTCCGAGATCTCCCCCGAAAGCCGGCTCGAGGATCTTGATATCCAATCGGCCGATTTCGTCATGATCCTGATGGCCTTGGAAGAGGAATACGGCGTCTACATCTCCGTCGACAACGAACTCACCGAAGTCCAAACCGTCCAAGACCTCCTCACCCTCGCCGAGACGAAAATTCGTGAAGGTCAGAAAGACGCCACCGCATGACACGCGTTGTGGTGACAGGGCTGGGGGCTGTTTCGGCCTGCGGTCTTGGTGCAGACCTTCTTTGGAAAGGCGTGGCCGAGGGGCAGAGCGGTGTCCGGCCCTTGTCGTTTGAGGCGTTGCCGAACCAGCGTGTTGGGACCGCTGCGCGGCTCTCGGATGAGGACAAGACGCGCGTGACCGAAAGCGAGGGGCACCGAATGCGTGATCCCGTTGCGCAATATGCCCTTGTCGCAGCGCGTGAGGCGATTGAACAGGCAGGCTTGGGGCCGAACGATTTCGGAGACGAATGCGGCGTCGTGATTGGGTCTGGCTTTGGTGGCGCCCAAACGCTTGACGATAACTACATCGCCTTTGGTGTGGACAAGAACATGCGGCTTGATCCAATGGCCGTACCGAAGATCATGAACAATGCGGCAGCTTCCTGGGTATCGATGGAAACCGGGGCAAGTGGCCCGATTTATAGCCCCTCAACCGCCTGTTCCTCCGCCAGCCAGAGCATTGGGCTTGCATATCAACTTATTAAGGCAGGCGCAGTGAAGCGCTGCCTTGCCGGGGGGGCTGAGGCCTGTCTGGTTGGAGGGGTTTTCCGTGTTTGGGAATTGCTCCGGGTCATGACGGCCGAGAAGAACCGCCCCTTTTCCAAGGACCGAAACGGCATGACCCTAGGGGAGGGCGCAGGGGTCGTGGTGCTCGAGAGCTTTGAAAGTGCGCAAGCGCGAGGTGCAACAATCATATGTGAGCTCGCCGGCTATGCGACCAACTCTGATGCAGGTGACTTGTTGCGCCCCAACCCGGATCGTGCGGCCGCTTGTATGAGCGCAGCCCTTGCAGACTCAGGGCTTGAAGCGCGCGACATCGGGTATGTGAACGCGCACGGAACCGGAACGGTTGCGAATGACGTGACCGAAACGACTGCATTGAAGACTGTCTTTGGAGATGAGCTTGCGGGGCTTGAGGTGTCTTCGACGAAACCGATTCATGGCCACACGCTCGGCGCCGCTGGTGCGATCGAAGCCATCGTTTCGATTCAAGCCCTCAAGAACCAGTTGGCTCCGCCAACCATCAACTTTAACGAGGTCGACCCGAAGATCGGGTTTGATCCGGTTGGGAATGAGGCCCGGCCACTTCGAACAAAGGCCGTTATGTCGAACTCGCTCGCCTTTGGCGGGGTAAATGCCTCTCTCGTGTTCAAGGCCTTTGATGGTTGAGGCGGAGTTTGCGACGGTCGTTTCGAAAGGCCTCGAGGCGCAAGACGTTGACGATCTTAGGGACCTGCTTGCAGCGGTGCTTCGGTTCAACAGCGAAGAGGGGGATGCGACTCCCCTTATCGCTCCTGCAATGCTTCTGGGTGCCTCGGGGCTTGACCCCGTGCGTAGACGCATGGTGCCACCTCCGGGCATGGCGGTGCTTCATGAGAGCCAAGTATTTCGTCGCGCTCGATGCCTGACGCCATCCCGCCCGTTGACCATTCGCGGAACAGAAGAAGAGCGCGGCGCAGCTAGAAGTTTCGCTTTCACCCTGGAAGACGAGCAGGGTGGTCTCGGACAAATGGAAACACGTCTTCGGTTTGTGACCCCAGATGTCATGGCCTCCCTTAAAGGGGCGGCATTTCGACAGGCAATGAATACGCCAGACATGGTGTGGAGAAAGACCGCACCAATCTCTTGCGATCGTGTCGAGCGCTATCTCACTCTGTCTCATGATCCGAATCCAATTCACAGAGATGATGTCGCGGCCCAAGCTGTTGGGTTGGCGCAAGCTGTGGTTCCCGGAATGCTGATCGCGGGACTTTGTGAGGTGGCGCTTAAATCTGTAGGGATAGATGCGGAGGAGATGCGGACGCGATATCTCGCCCCCCTACCGATTGGGGCTGCTCTGCGCCTTGGAGTACAGATCAAGGAACAGGGCCCAAAGGCGCGTGCGCGCATTTTTGCGATCGATACACAGGATCGGATCGTCGCGATTTCTGACGCGACTCGTGATTCCGGGTACTAGGCGACTCGTTTGACCGATTTTCGAGGACCGATTCCGGGGATTCTGCCCCGATTCAGTTCCAAATCAGCGAAGTTTCATAGGAAGTCAGTCATCTACGTCAGAGTGACTGCCCATTCCACAGGCAGAGTCGTGTGCCAAACACCTTGTTTTCATGCCTTTGTCGATTTTTTTGACGAAATTGCGAAAAAGGGGTTGCGGGTGTTTGGTGTTATCCGTAAATACCCCCTCACCGGCGGCGCTGAGGCGCACAACGGGACGCCAGACGGGGCGACGGACTGAGGTTCGGGAGTTTCGGAA
>NZ_JAKVRD010000023.1 GCF_022814865.1 Shimia aestuarii
AAGTCTTGGCCCCGGCCCCGAAGAATACCCCGCCCCGTCCCGCGCCGCGAGGCCGTGAATGCCAACCTGCGCCATGAGATCGCCAAAGGGGACGTATTCCCCGAACGGCACGAGGTGATGTTTGTCGTAGACCCCGGCAACCAACCCGTCCGCACCAAGCACCACAGCGGAATTGTAGATGCGCCGCCCCTCGGTCCGGTTCATGCCAAGCACCACCGGCACACCGCCCGCCGCCGTGGCAATCGTGGTGAGTGTGTTCTGCGCATCGCCAAGACGCACCGGCACCGAAGTCTCGGGCCAGATGATGAGGTCCGGGCGCGTCTCACCGGCCCGCGTCGCGTCAATGGCGCGGCCAAAGTGCTTCCAGACGTGATCGGGATGCCATTTCAAGCGCTGAGGCGCGTTGGGCTGTACAAGACGCAGTACCGGGGCCTCCGGGTCTTGCGCGGGGGGCGCGGCCAAGGGCCAAAGCGCCGCCACCGTCGCCGCCACGCCAAACGCCCCGACAAAAGGCCGGATCGGCAGCACCGAAAGCGCCACCGCCAGCGCGAGGAACAAAAGGTTGAGACCATGCGGCCCGATCCACGCCGCCGCCTGCCCACCGAGGCCATTCACAAGGCCATAGCTCGGCATCGCCCAAGGAAACCCGGTGAACAAATAGGCCCGTCCGAACTCGGCCAACGCCAAAAGCGGCACAAGCGTCCAGGCCGCGCGTCCGGCCCGCCGTGCAAGTCCAAAGGCCAGCGCCCAGAATAGCGCCAGCCCAAGCGCCATCAGGATCAGCGCAAAAGGCGCCATCCATCCGTGGCGGGCACTATCGACAAGGAAGGGCTGCACGATCCAATGCAGCGCCACCGCGAAATACCCGAATCCGAAACAAAGCCCCGCCACCGCTGCGGCGCGCGCTGTTTTCATGGCAGGGAAAAACGCAAAGGCGAGCGCAAAGCCGATCAGGCTCAGAGCCGGGATGGAAAACGGCGCCTGTCCAAGCGCCGCCTCGCCGCCCAATGCGGCCATGAGCAACAGCTGATGAGAGCGCCGCCGCGCCTGCCACCAGCGCCCGAGCGCGACGTCAGCCTGCGGCGGCATCGGCAAAACGCACGCGCAGCCGTTTGATCCGGCGCGGATCGGCGTCGACGATCTCAAATTCGATCCCGTCCGGGTGGCTCACCACCTCGCCGCGCGCGGGCACGTTGCCTGACAGCATGAAGACCAACCCGCCAAGCGTATCAACTTCCTCGGTATCGACCGACGCATGGCTCGTCAGGTCGCGACCAACCTCGGCCTGAAACTCGTCCAGGGGCGCTTTGGCCTGTGCAAGGTAGCATCCCTGCGCCTCCTGCACCCAAAGCTTGTCCTCGTCCACGTCATGTTCGTCTTCGATCTCCCCGATCACCTGTTCGATCAGGTCTTCGATGGTCACAAGCCCGTCCACACCGCCATACTCGTCGATCACCAGCGCCATATGCCGCCGCCCGGCCTGCATCTTGGCCAACAGAACGCCAATCGGCATAGACGGCGGAACATAGAGAAGCGGACGCAGCATCGCCGCGAGATCGAAATCGCCGTTCTCGGCGGCAAACCCGTGCTTGAGCGCAAAGTCCTTGAGGTGAATAAAGCCAAGAGGCGTATCAAGCGTGCCTTCATACACCGGCAGGCGGGACATGCCGCTGTCATGAAAGACCGTGACAAGCTCATCCTTGCTGATGTTGCCCGGCACGGCGACGATATCGGCCATCGGAATGGCCACATCCTCAACCCGCATCCGGCGCAGGTTCATCATGCCGTGTTTTCGGGGGGCCTGGGCAGGCTGCACGCCGGAGGGTGTTCCGGTCGCGGCCTCGCCGGGGCTGAGTGCTTCAACGATGCGGCCAAAGAAGCCGCTACTCTTATGTGTCTGGCCCAACGGCTGCGCGCTCAGCGCTGCGTTAGAGGACCCGTCCTGACTGTCGCCCATTTCACCTTTCCATAGGGGATATGCCCCGTTTCATACCCTATATGGGTCAGCAATGCCCATTTTGCCAAGTATCGCCGTCTCCAGCCCCTCCATCAACGTGGCATCCTTGTCACGGATATGATCGTAACCAAGAAGATGCAGCACCCCGTGCACCACGAGATGCGTCACGTGGTCGGCCATCGGTTTGCCCGCCTCTTCGGCCTCTCGGGCGCAGGTTTCAAAGGCAATCGCGATGTCGCCAAGCTCGGGGTCGAACCCCGGCTCAGGTGGTGCGGGCGCGTCGCCGTCTTGCTCCGCACCCCTCTCTTCCGAGGGCCAAGAGAGCACATTCGTCGCCGCCGCCTTGTCCCGGAAATCCGCGTTCAGTTCAGCAATCCGCGCATCATTGCAAGCCAGAACCGCAATCTCCCAATCCCCCGAGGCGATCCCAAGATGCGCAAGCACGGCCTGTGCCGCCGCCTCTGCCAGAGCCTCAAACCCAAGGGCCTGCCAACGGTCGTCCTCAATGATCGTATCGGTTAGCATGCCCCGCCCTTCGACTCCGCCAAGAAGAGGGGCCTATTCACGGCCCTTCTTGATCATCTCTTCCTGTGCGTCGGCGTCATAGGCTTTGATGATCGCCGCCACAAGCGGGTGGCGCACCACATCGGACGCGGTGAAATAATTGAACGAGATATTGTCGATCCCCTTCAGGAGTCGTTCCGCATCCCGAAGCCCCGACGGCACACCGCGCGGCAGGTCGACCTGACTCCGGTCGCCGGTGATGACCATGCGCGAGCCTTCGCCAAGCCGCGTCAGGAACATCTTCATCTGCATCGTGGTCGCGTTCTGCGCCTCGTCGAGCACCACAAAGGCATTGGCCAGCGTGCGGCCCCGCATGAACGCAAGCGGCGCGATCTCGATACGCTTTTCCTCGATCAACTTGGCAAGCTGCTTGCCCGGCAGGAAATCGTTCAACGCATCATAAAGCGGCTGCATATAAGGATCGACCTTGTCTTTCATGTCGCCGGGCAGGTAGCCGAGCTTTTCGCCCGCTTCCACCGCCGGACGCGACAGGATGATCCGGTCCACATGGCCCTCGATGAACATCGACACACCCACGGCAACGGCAAGATAGGTCTTCCCCGTGCCCGCCGGGCCAATGCCAAAGGCCAGTTCGTGATTGAACAGCGACAGCACATAGGCCTTCTGCGCATCGGTGCGCGGCTCCACGAGTTTCTTACGCGTCTTGATCTCGACCGGACCGCCCTTGAACATCTCAAGCTGATCGCCCGCGCGCGCGCCGGTATCTGCTTCCGATCCGCCCATGCGGATCTCGCGGTCGATGTCACCATGTTCAACGGATTTGCCCGTCTCGAGCCGATGATAAAGCGCCTCAAGCACCTCTCCGGCTTCCTTACGAGCGGCCTCTTCGCCGTGAATGGCAAGCTGGTTGCCGCGGCGCAGAATTTGAACCGAGAGTTTCTGTTCGATGTCGGCCAGGTTGCGGTCATATTCACCGCAGAGGTCGATGAGCAATCGGTTATCCGGGAATTCGACAAGGGTTTCGCCGAGAGAGCCGGACGGGGACGGCGGGGTCAGGACACCTGTGGCCAATCAATTCTCCTGCACATGCGAGTCTATATGTTGAGGGTGCCAAGTCGCGCGCCCATACGCAAGGCAAAGCAGGAGAGATTTCGCGAAGCTGTCACAAAAAAGGGCCGCGTGGTGAAACTCGCGGCCCTTTCCCGAAATGTTTTGACTGGCGTCAGATCGCGTCGCCGAAGGCCGATCCCTTCTTGAACGGACCCGTCGCCACGCCCGGAGGCGCCGCACCGGAACAGACCGGTTTGCCATAGGGATCAAGGCGTTGCGAGAGGTATCCCTCGACGCCGTCATCAATGATCCAGTGGTCACAACCGTTCGGATCAACCCAGATACCGGCCTTGAGCTGGCTGAGGTGTTTGCTGTCAAAGCCGCGGTCGACTGTCTTGTCGACTTTGTTGCCGACGCAGCCCGCAACCGATGTGGCCAAGGCGAGGAGAAGGAGTCCCCGAGAGAGTTTCATATCCATTCCCCCTTAACGAATGCAGATGATTTCGACGCGGCGATTCTGCGCCATGCCGGACGACGACCGGTTCGAAGCACGCGGCATCCGCTCGCCATAACCGCGCACGTCGATCACGCGCGCGCCCACCGAGCGGGCGACCTTGGCCACCGCGTTGGCGCGGTTGTAGCTCAGGCGCATGTTGTATTCGTCGCTGGCGCGGCTGTCGGTGTGGCCGGCAATGATAAAGGCCGATGCGGTCGCGCTGTTGAAGAACTGTGCAAGACGCTGACGGTTCGCCGCGTTGATCGAATAGCGGTCCGTGGCAAAGAACTGGTCCGACGGCATCACGCCGCAGACATTGCCGCGCCGACAGACCGGGATGCCCTGGCGGTTGACGTGGGGCGACATGTAGCCCTCGACACCGTCATCCATGACCCAGTGTTCGCATCCATCCGGATCGACCCAAATGGTCGGAATGTATTCTTGTCCAAGCACAGTTCGCTGGTTCTGTGCCGCTGCGGGCTGAGCGAGGGTAACAAGCGCCAGGCAAACCGCCACTGCTCCCCCGAAAACGGCCCGGATCATGCTTTTTCTCTTATCCGCCACAGCAATATCCTTTGCCAACCTTCGGTCAGGCGAACGCCAAAAGACATCGCGTGACCGATTTCGTAATGTCGGTCACTCTAGCAAATTTGGACACCCTGTGAAGAGAGTTTCACAATATCTGGTAGTCAATTGTGGCAACAATGTGTTTTTTGCCCTGCACCACAGGCGCCAACTGCCCGGTTAAAAGCCACCCTGAGGACAACACATTGAAAGGCGGCGAAATTGTTTCCGCCCCCGCATCAATCCGAGACGACGACACCGGCCAGAGAATTGGCCCCGCTCTCGACGATTCTTACCCGGCGCAGATCGCCGATCCCGGCATCCGTATCCGCAACATGCACCGCGTGGAGATAGTCGGATTTGCCAACCATCTGCCCTTCGAAACGGCCCGGCTTTTCGAACAGAACCCCAACCTCGCGGCCAACCATGCTGTCCTGAATGGCGCGCTGCTGCTCGGTGATGAGGGCCTGCAAACGGTAGAGCCGCTCGCTCGCTTCCGCGTCATCGACAAGCGGACGTTCCGCCGCCGGGGTGCCGGGGCGTGACGAGTATTTAAAGCTGAACGCCTGCCCGTATTGCACCTCACGGATGAGGTCCATCGTGTCCTCGAAATCCTCTGCCGTCTCCTCGGGGAAGCCGACGATGAAATCGCCCGAGATAAGAATATCGGGCCGCGCCGCGCGGATTTTCTCGATCAGGCGCAGGTAGCTGTCGCGGTCATGGCTGCGGTTCATCCGCTTGAGGATCTTGTTGCTCCCTGACTGCACCGGCAGGTGCAGATACGGCATGAGCTTGGCACATTCCCCATGCGCCTCAATGAGATCGTCGCTCATGTCGTTCGGGTGGCTCGTGGTAAAGCGGATGCGCTCAAGCCCATCTACCTTGTCGAGTTCCCAGATCAGCTTGGCCAGCGACCACGTATCGCCACTTGGCCCAGCGCCGTGATAGGCGTTGACGTTCTGACCAAGAAGCGTGATCTCGCGCACCCCGCGCTCCACAAGATCGCGCGCCTCGGTGACGATCCGCTCGACCGGGCGGCTGACTTCGGCACCACGCGTATAAGGCACCACGCAGAAGGCGCAGAACTTGTCACATCCCTCCTGCACCGTGAGGAACGCGGTTGGGCCGCGTTTGGCCTTGGGGCGGCTTTTAAGCCGCTCGAACTTGTCCTCTTCCGGGAAATCGGTGTCGAGCGCCTTTTCCCCGCCCTGCGCCTTGGCTTCCATCTCGGGCAGGCGGTGATAGGCCTGCGGCCCCACGACGAGATCGACAAGCGGCTGACGGCGCATGATTTCCTCGCCTTCGGCCTGCGCGACACAGCCCGCGACGCCGATCTTGAGGTCCGGCTTCTCCGCCTTCAGCCCCTTGAAACGGCCCAGCTCGGAATAGACCTTCTCTGCTGCTTTCTCCCGAATGTGACAGGTGTTGAGCAGGATCATATCTGCGTCATCGGGGCTGTCGGTGGTGACATACCCCGCGCCGCCCATGGCCTCTGCCATGCGCTCGCTGTCGTAGACGTTCATCTGACAGCCATAGGTCTTGATGAAGAGCTTTTTCGTATCGGCCTTGGTGTTGTCCATGTGCCCGGTCCTGTCGCGGTTTCAGGCCGCGTCTCTACATGAAAACCCCTGCCGCTTGCAATGCCCGGCGAATTGACGGAATTTGACAGGAAAGAGCAGTTCGGTTTCACGCAAGGCCCCTCATGACCTACGACACCCTCACAGCCTTCCTGCGCGATGGTGCGGACCATCTGGCCAAAGGGCCTGTGGCGCTTGTGTTCGTGGAGGACGAGGTCGAGATCGACACCACCATCCGCCACCATCAGGCGCTCGGCTTCAAGAAGGTCATCGCCTTCATGCCCGCCGCCTTCCCCCTGCCTGACGATCTACAGGACACCACGGTCCGCGTGACCATGGAACGCCCCACCGGGCAGGCGATGATTGATACCGTAAACAAGATCATCGCCGCAGCGCCCGGCACGTGGTTCTATTATTGCTTCAACGGCGAGTATCTTTTCTTCCCCTTCTGCGAGAGCCGCACCATCGGAGAGATGACCGTGTTCCACATGGAAGAGCGCCGCTTCGCGATGCTTGCCTATGTGGTGGACCTCTACGCAAGTGACCTTGCCGCGCATCCCAATGCCGTCTCCCTCGACGACACGATGCTCGACAAATCCGGCTACTACGCCCTCGCCCGGCCCGACCCGAGCAACCACAATCACCCCAAGGAACGCCAGCTCGATTTCTTCGGCGGCCTGCGCTGGCGCTACGAAGAGCATATCCCGGGACATCGACGTAAGATTGACCGGATCGCCCTGTTTCAGGCCAAGCCCGGCCTCGAACTGCGTGAGGATTTCACGTTCAACGACGAAGAGATGAACACCTATAGCTGCGAGTGGCACAACAACCTGACGGCGGCGGTCTGTTCATTTCGCACCGCCAAGGCGCTCAAGACCAATCCCGGCTCGACCTTCGATATCCAATCCTTCCGTTGGCACAATTCCGTGCCCTTCGAATGGCACTCGCGCCAGCTTCTGGACCTCGGCCTAATGGAACCAGGACAGTGGTTCTAGGACACCGCCCTTAAAACGCGATCAGAACCGCCCCGTCGCGTCCCCCGGCCTCCACCGCCTCATGCGCTTTCGCCGCGTCTTCCGGGGCAAAGACCTGTCCCACGGGCACCTCAAGCGCCCCCTCGTCCAAAGCGCCATGCAACTGTGCGATCGCCGCGGCGCGCTCCGCCTCTGGCAGGATATAGATCAGCACCACATCAAGCGTCAGCGCCTTGAACAGGATTGGGCCAAACGGGATCGTCGGGGCCATGTCCTTGGCCGAGCCATAGATCGCCACCCGCCCGTTCGGCGCCATCACCTCGGCCAGCACCGCGATGTTCGTCCCGAACTCGACCTCGACCGCCGCATCCACAGGCGTGCCGCCATTCGCGGCGAGGATATCCGCGGCAAGATTCTCGCTGTGATAATCAAGCACCTGCGCCGCTCCCGCTTTGCGCATCTTGTCGAAATCCTTCGGCGAACCCGTGGCGATCACCGTCGCGCCGCCCCAGCTCGCAAGCTGCACCGCAAGGTGCCCAACCGTCCCGGCCCCGCCGGAAATCAACACCGTCTTTCCCGCAACATCACCGCCGCCAAACACGCATTGCGCCGCCGTCAGCCCCGGAATACCGAGCACCGCCCCGACCTCAAGCGACACAGCCTCCGGCAGCCGCACCGCCTGTGCCTCGGGCAGTGCGATAAACTCCGCGCAGGTGCCAAGCGCGCGTTGCCATTGCCCATTCCAGAGCCAGACCCGCTCGCCCACGCGGGCCGGATCCACACCTGCGCCCACGGCCTCAATCACGCCCGCGCCGTCACTATGCGGTGCGATTTCGGGGAAGGGCGGCTTGGTCACGCCCGGTCGCGATCCCGCGCGAGCCTTAACGTCCGACGGGTTCACTCCGGAAAACGCCACCCGCACAAGAACCTCTCCCGGCCCCGGTGCAGGCGTTGCGATCTCTTCGACCGACAAGACATCCTTGGCCGCGCCGAACGCACGGTAGATCACTGCTTTCACGATATCCCCTCCCTGTCGCACACACGCGCATCAACCGGACATGAAAAAGGGGCCACCCGGCCCCCGTTCCTGTCAACGTTTCTGCCGCGCCTTACTTGTGGCGCAGACGGATCACCACGTCCACCTTGGAAATCTCCGCCCCGTCCGGCACATCCGGCAGGCGGCGAATCTCAAGCTGATCAACAGGCGCATCCGTGAGCTTACGTTCTTCTTCCCAGAAGAAATGCGGGTGATCGTCCATGTTGGTGTCGAAATAGCTCTTGGAGCCGTCGACCGTGATCTCTTGCATCAGGCCCGCGTCGCAAAAAGCGCGGAGCGTGTTGTAAACGGTCGCGAGCGAGACACTCTCGCCTCCGGCCTTGGCATCCGCGTAAAGGCTTTCGGCAGTGACGTGCCGATCATGCCCATCGCCGACAAGCAGCGTCGCAAGTGCCAGACGCTGACGCGTCGGGCGCAGCCCCGCATTCGCAAGCCATTTCGATCCGTTATCAACAGCAGTCGTGGTCATTCAATCGCGCCTTTCACTTCACAGGGCAACATATATGAAATCAAACCCGTTTTTCAATTGAAAATCAGTCGCAAACCAAGAGCGCCCCGACAGCGGCCTCTCGCCCCATCGTGACCTGTGTTGACCGACGCGCGCACTTGCAGGACCCTTCGGCGGAATGGTAAGGGGGCTTGAGCGAAAGAACGATTATCAAGAAGGGGCAGCCTCTATGGCCGACTATCCCACCAGCTTCGACAAAGAAGACCTGCTCAAATGCGCCCGCGGCGAGCTTTTTGGCGAAGGTAACGCACAGCTTCCGGCCCCGCCGATGCTGATGATGGACCGCATCACCGAAATCTCCGGCGATGGCGGCGCGCATGGCAAGGGACATGTGCTGGCGGAGTTTGATATCACGCCGGACCTCTGGTTCTTCGACTGCCACTTTCCCGGCAACCCGATCATGCCCGGCTGCCTCGGCCTCGACGGCCTCTGGCAACTGACCGGCTTCAACCTCGGCTGGCGCGGCTGGCAAGGGCGCGGCTATGCGCTCGGCGTGGGCGAAGTCAAATTGACCGGCATGGTGCGCCCCGACCGTAAGATGCTGACATACAAGATCGATTTCACCAAAGCGATCCAAACCCGCCGCCTGACCATGGGCGTCGCCGACGGTATCGTCGAGGCAGATGGCGAAGTCATCTACCAAGTCAAAGACATGAAAGTCGCGCTCTCCGAGAGCTGAGCGGATTGCTGAACAGGAGGTCGCACATGCGTCGCGTCGTCGTCACAGGACTGGGCATCGTCTCGTCCATCGGCAACAATGCCGAAGAGGTTCTCGCCTCTCTCAAAGCCGGGAAATCCGGCATCGAAGCCAGCCCGGAAATGACCGAGCATGGTTTCCGCAGCCAAATCGCAGGCACGCTCAAGATCGACCCGTCTGAGCACGTGGACAAGCGCACCCTGCGCTTCATGGGGCCGGGTGCGGCCTATGCCCATATCGCCATGCAACAGGCGATTGCCGATGCGGGCCTCACCGAGGACCAGATCGTCAATACCCGCACCGGCCTCGTCGCCGGTTCCGGCGGTCCTTCGACCTCGGCCATGCTCGCCGCGCATCAGGTGGTGCTGAAATCCGGTGCGACCAAACGTATCGGCCCCTTCGCGGTGCCGAAATGCATGTCCTCGACGATCTCCGCGAATCTCGCGACCGCGTTCTCGATCAAGGGCATCAACTACTCGATCACCTCGGCCTGCTCGACCTCGCTGCACTGCATCGGCAACGCCGCCGAACAGATCATGATGGGCAAGCAGGACGTGATGTTCGCAGGCGGCGGGGAAGAGCTCGACTGGACGCTCTCCTGCCTGTTCGACGCCATGGGCGCGATGTCCTCGAAATATAACGACACGCCCGAAGCCGCCTCGCGCGCCTTCGACGAGACCCGCGATGGTTTCGTGATCTCCGGCGGCGGCGGCATCGTCGTCCTCGAAGAGCTCGACCACGCCCTCGCCCGCGGCGCAACGATCTACGCCGAAGTCACTGGCTTTGCCGCGACCTCGGATGGTCACGACATGGTCGCCCCTTCCGGCGAAGGCGGCGAACGCGCCATGCGCCTCGCGATGGAAACCCTTCCCGAGGGCCGCAGCGTCGATTACATCAACGCCCACGGCACCTCGACGCCGGTGGGCGATGTCGGCGAAGTCGAAGCCGTGCGCCGCGTGTTTGACGGCAAGGCCCAGCCGCCGATCTCCTCAACCAAGTCGATGACCGGCCACGCCCAAGGCGCCGCCGGTGCGCTCGAGGCGATCTTCTGCCTCCTGATGCTCAAACACGATTTCATCACCCCGTCGATCAACGTCGAAACCCTCGACCCGGCGATCAACGAGGGCGAAATCGCGACCAAGCTGGTCGAGAACGCGGGCCTCGACACCGTGATGACCAACAGCTTCGGCTTTGGCGGCACCAACGGCTCGATGCTGCTGTCGAAATACACGGGCTAATCGCCCGCTTCACCTATCCAAGAGCAGGGCGCCCGATGAGGCGCCCTGTTGCGTTGAGAAGCAGGCTCACCAGAAGCGTCAGCATGGCAAGGGTGAGAAGCGCGAACTTGGCCACGGCAAAGCCCGAATATGGATAGGCAAGCCAGTCCGCAAACCCCTGCGGGTTGGCGAGCATCGCGAAGGAGACCGCGTTCTCGAGCGCGTCCATCCCCGCCCCCGCGACGGCAAGACACGCCGCGCCGATCCCGACCTTGCGGGCAAGGCTCCCTGCGCGCGCGCCCCGCGCAACAAGCGTCGCAAGACACCAACCAAGACACATCACGGCAAGGATGAACCCAAAGTCGATGATCTGTGTACGCAAATAGATATCGAGCGTGCCCGCCTCCTGCATATGGGCGTAAAACCCCTTGATCGCCGGACCGCTGAACGTGGTCTGGCCCGTGGCGTAATCCACGGGATGCTGGCTCGCGGCATAGGAGGCATCAAGCTGCGCCTTCACCGCCTGAAAACCGACAAAGCTCAGAACCACGAGCCCAAGGTGAATCCAAAGCCGAAGGGAAAAAGTCTTATCAATCAAACGCAACATCGCGAATCTCCATTTATATTCCATGGAATATAAATTACATTCCAGGGAATAATTCAATCCCAAAACCGCGCCGAGACCCCATGCCCCCCGAAATGCCCCACTCCATCGACACGATTCTCGAGGTCACGACCCGGTTCGGCATCACCTCGCAACTCTACCAGAGCCTGCTCGCTCGCCGCCTCGCTGCCCATGACCTCACCCCGGCACAGCTTTCGGTCCTCGCCCACCTGTCGCGCCGCCGCCGCCCCGACGGCACACCCGACGCCCAGCGCATCACCGAAATCGCCCATGCGGTCGAGGTCCGCCAACCGGCGGTGACCAAGATGATCGCCAAATTCGCGGCCCACGACTGGGTGCGCCTCGTCGCAACACCCCATGACCGCCGCGCCCGCGCCGCCCAGATCACGGAAGACGGCGCCGCGCATCTGCGCGCGGTGCAAAAGGCCCTGATCCCCGACCTGCCCCGATGGTTCGCCGACTGGACCCCAGAAGAGCTCGACGCCTTTCTCACGTCGCTCACCCGGTTTAGCCATTTCCTTGACGCGCGCCGCGATCAGGGCCCGACTTGACCTAGAGGAAGAAAACGGCCATTTGGAAGCCGACTGTAGAGGGACAGAAAATGCAGCAACTTTCCGGAAAACGCGGCCTGATCATGGGTGTCGCCAATGAACGCTCTATCGCTTGGGGCATTGCAAAGGCCATGGCCGAGGCCGGGGCGGAACTCGCCTTCACCTATCAGGGCGAAGGTTTTGGCAAGCGCCTCGCCCCGCTCGCTGAAAGCGTCGGAAGCGATTTCATGGTCGATGTGGACGTCACCGACGACGCCTCCCTCGACGCGGCCTTCGCAAAGCTGCAAGAGCGCTGGGGCACGATTGATTTCCTCGTCCACGCCATTGCCTATTCGGACAAGAGCGAACTTGCTGGGCGTTTCGTCGATACGACCCGCGCCAACTTCAAGAACTCCCTCGACATCTCCTGCTATTCGCTGATCGAGGTCGCCCGCCGGGCGCACCCCCTGATGAAGGACAATGGCGGCACGATCCTGACCCTGACCTATCAGGGCTCCAACCGCGTGACCCCCTATTACAACGTCATGGGTGTCGCCAAAGCCGCACTCGAGGCCGCGACCCGCTACCTCGCCAACGATCTTGGCCCCGATGGCATTCGCGTCAACGCGATCTCCCCCGGCCCGATGAAGACCCTCGCCGGGGCCGCTATCAGCGGTGCGCGCAAGACCTTCCGTCAGACCGAGGAAAACGCCCCGATGCGCTCCAATGCGACGCTCGAGGCCGTGGGCGGCACCGCCGTCTACCTTGCCTCGGACTCCGGCGCCTTTACCACGGGCGAGATCATCCGCGTCGACGGCGGCTATCACATCCTCGGCATGCCGCAGCCGGAAAACCTCTGAGACAAACGGCGAAGGCGGTTCGAAAAGCCTTCGCCGCCGCTCTACCCGTCGCGCCCCGGCTCATCCGGATCGCTTGAGAAAAGCGCGATCTTGTTGCCCTGTGGATCGCGCAGATAGCCGACATAGGCCTCGCGAAACCCCGGCGCGCCCTCGTCGGTGCCCCCGGCCGCAAGCCCTGCCGCATGAAGCGCGCGCACCTGTGCCTGCCCCCGCAGCTCAAATGCCACCATCGCGCCGTTGCCCGCAGAGGCCGGTCGCCCATCATAGGTCGGCTTGACGTAGAAATCCGGCAGGAGAGGACGCTCCCCCGGCGCAACGGGCAGTGCATAGCTCAACCCCTCCGGCCCCTCGCGCAGCGCATAGCCGAGCGCGGGCAGGATCGCGTCGTAAAACCGTCGCGCGCGCGAAACATCGTCCGCGCCCACCGTGACATAAGCAATCATCTCGCGTCTCCGCTCCCAAATACCTGGCTGGCCGCATCCCAAAGCCTAGACCCAAGCCAACGACACAGGCAAAAGAAAAGCCCGCAGGGCGCACCTGCGGGCCAATCCAAAACACGATGCGCCGGGGCTTAGCCGATCGAGACAAGCTCGAGCGCAAATGTGAGGTCTTTGCCCGCAAGCGGGTGGTTCGCGTCAAGCGTCACCGCTTCGTCGGTGATCGCCACGACGGTCACCGGCACAACCTGCCCCGTGGGCGACTGCATCTGAAGCTGAATACCAACCTCGAGCGGGATCTCGTCCGGGATCTGCGCGCGCGGCACGTCCTGACGGGCTTCCTCGTGCACCGGGCCATAGGCCTCATCGCTCGGAATCTCGATGGTCTTCTTCTCACCCACTTCCATGCCGGTCACGCCCGTATCAAAGCCGGGGATAACCTGACCAGAGCCCAGCGTGAACTCAAGCGGGTCGCGGCCTTCAGAGCTGTCAAAGACCGATCCGTCGCTAAGAGTGCCGGTGTAGTGGATACGGACGGTGTCGCCCGATTTTGCAGCCGTCATGTTCTGTCCAATTCTGTCTGGCTCTCGACCGGGCGCCCCGGTCGAATGGTAAAGGGCGCACCCTAGTGATTCGTGCTTCGAATTGCAAATAGACCCCTTCCCGTTTGACAGCCCCGCCCCGCCTGTCACTATGCCCTCGAAGGGAGACCGCGCATGACTATCACCACCTGTATCTTCGATGCCTATGGCACGCTCTTCGATGTGGCCGCCGCCGCCCGCGAAGCCGCTGCCGAGCCGGGACGCGAGGCTTTTGCCGAACATTGGCCAAAGGTCGCAGATCACTGGCGCCTGAAGCAGATCCAATATAGCTGGCTTCGCGCCGTGACCGGGGCACATACGGATTTCTGGGAAGTGACACAGAACGGTCTTGACTGGGCGCTCGAAGCAAGCGGCCTTGCGGGCGACGCCCCCCTGCGCGAACGTCTCTTGCAACTGTACTGGGAGCTGTCCGCCTACCCCGAGGTGCCGGCCATGCTCGACGCTCTGAAATCCGCTGGCTTCAATACCGCGATCCTCTCCAACGGCTCGCCCGCCATGCTCGATGGCGCAGTGCAGAGCGCCGGGATCGGCGCGTTGCTCGACGATGTTCTGAGTGTCGAAAGCGTCGGCATCTTCAAACCGGCCCGCGCCGTATACGACCTTGTCGGAGATCGCTTCGGCTGCGCCCCCCACGAGGTGCTCTTCGTCTCCTCCAACGGCTGGGACGCAGCGGCAGCCTCGGGCTATGGTTTTACCACGGCTTGGGTCAATCGCGCAGGCGATCCGATGGACCGCCTGCCCTGGACACCAGAGCATGTCCTCTCGGACCTGACCACAATCCCCGATCTCGCAGGAGCCTGAATGCCAAGCTATACCTCCTCCGACGGCCTCACCCTCCACTACACGGATGAGGGCAATGGCCTGCCGGTCCTCTGCCTGTCGGGTCTGACCCGCAACGGCACGGATTTCGACTATGCCCTGCCCGCCCTTTCGGATGTGCGGGTGATCCGCCCCGATTATCGTGGGCGCGGCCAATCCGACTGGGCCGCCGATCCGATGACCTACACCATCCCGCAGGAGGCGCAGGATATCCTCGCCCTTATGGACCATCTTGGGCTCGAGAAGGCCGCCATCCTTGGCACCTCGCGCGGAGGCCTCATCGCGTTGACGCTGGCCGCCATGGCGCCTTCGCGCCTGCTTGGCGTGTGTTTCGTGGACATCGGGCCAGTGATCGAGCTTTCGGGCCTCGAAGTCATCATGGGCTTCCTCGGGCGCAACCCGACCTGGAAAACCCATGATGAGGCCGTCGCGGTGTTCGGCGCGCGCATGGCCGGGTTCGATGGCGTCCCCGAAAGCCGTTGGCGTGAGGAGGTCGAGAAGCACTTTGTCGAGACCCCGGATGGCCTCAAGATCAACTATGATCCGAAACTGCGCGACGCCGTCGCCGCCGGGTTCGACCCCGAGGCCGAAGCGCCCGATCTCTGGCCGCTCTACGAGACGCTCACAGACCGTCCCCTCGCGGCGATCCGCGGGGCAAACTCTGACATCCTGAGTTCCGAGACCCTCGCCCATATGGCGCGCCGCGCGCCCGGCTTGATCCATGCCACCGTACCCAACCGGGGCCATGTGCCCTTTCTCGACGAACCGGAGTCCATCGCCGTCCTCAAGGACTGGACCGCCGCCCTAGACAAGGCCCAGATGCCATGAATATCGACATGATCCGCGCCGCCGCGACCCGCCTCGAAGGCCACGCGCGCCGCACCCCGCTCCTGACCTCGCCCTTTCTTGACGAGATCGCGGGCCGCCGTGTCATCGTCAAACCCGAATGCCTGCAACATACCGGTTCGTTCAAATTCCGTGGCGGTTGGTCCGCGGTCTCGGCGCTTGATGAGGCGACACGCAAACGCGGTGTCATCGCCTATTCCTCCGGCAACCATGCCCAAGGTGTTGCCTATGCCGCCGCCCAGCATGGCGCGCCTGCCGTGATCGTCATGCCCAATGACGCGCCACGCCTCAAGATCGACAACACCCGCGCCCTCGGGGCCGAGGTGGTGCTATATGATCGCCCCGGTGGCCAAGCGCGAGAAGAGGTGGGCGGGCGCATTGCCGAGGAACGCGGCCTCACCATCATCCGCCCCTATGACGAACCGCAGGTGATCGCCGGCCAGGGCACCTGTGGTCTCGAAATCGCCGCCCAAGCCGCCGAGATGGGCGTGACTTCGGGCGATGTCCTCGTCTGTTGCGGCGGTGGCGGACTGACTTCGGGCATTGCCTTGGCGCTTGAGGCGGACGCCCCCGCGTTTCGGGTGCGCCCCGTAGAACCGCAGGGTTTCGACGATGTCGCACGCTCGCTCACCTCTGGCCAAATCGAACATAACGCCAAAACCTCCGGCGGTCTCTGCGATGCGATCATCACCCCCGCGCCGGGCGAGATCACCTTCCCGATCCTGTCGCGCCTCTGCGGCCCCGGCATCGTTGTAACCGAAGACGAAGCACTGCACGCCATGGCGCTCGCCTTCCTACGCCTCAAAATCGTTGTCGAGCCCGGCGGCGCCGTGGCGCTTGCCGCAGCACTTTTCCACGGTGACGCAATCGAAGGCGACGACGTGGTCGCCGTCACAACCGGCGGCAATGTCGACGCGGAGGTCTTCAAACAGGCCCTCGACCGCTTCGCCTGATCCTCTCGGCCCAAGGACGCACCATGACCCGCTTCACCATCGCCTCTTTCAACGTCAAGAACCTCATCGGCCCGGACAAGGAGTTCTATGAATTTCAGTCCTACACCCCCGAGGAATACGCCTGGAAAGAGGATTGGATGGCGCAACAGCTCTTTTCCATGGACGCCGACATCATCGGCTTTCAGGAGATTTTCGAGGAGGACGCCCTGCGCAATGTCATCGCCGAGGCCGACCGCATCGGCCTCGAGAGCAACGACGCCGTGCTGCCCTCAAAATCCAAGAGCTACCGCAAAAAGGCGATCTTCCGCAAACTCGGGTACACCCCCTATACAGGCGCGGCCCTCGCCTTTGCCCCCAATGCCAACGACACCGGCCTGCCCGGCCAACGCCGTCCCGGTGTCGCGATCCTGTCGCGCTTCGGATTTGTCGGCACGCCCGAGATCATCCAAGACCTTGATGAACCGCTCGATATTCCCTTGCGCGACCTGACCGGCGACGGCGCCGGACGCTACCGCCTGCCGCGCCTGTCGCGCCCGATCCTCAAAGCGCGCGTGCCCGTCGGCAACCGCACGATCACCGTCTTCAACTGCCATCTGAAATCGAAACTCGGCGAATTCATCACCCCCGAAGGCGCCGACTATGCCCCGGAATCCGACCTGACCAACTATGACCCCGTGGGCCGTGCCCTCGGCTCTCTGCGCTCTGCCCTGCGCCGCATGGCCGAGGCCTGGGTCTTGCGCCGCGAGATCGTGGCCGAACTGGACGCAGGCCACCCGGTCATGGTGCTTGGCGATTTCAACGATGGCGAACACGCCGTCTCGTCCGAGATCATCTCCGGCGAGCAACCCTTCCGCAATTATTCATGGATGCTGCGCCACGACGCCAAGGACTATAACGACCGCTACTCCAAGGAGGAGAATGTCGCCATCACATCCGCCGTCATCGCCAACCGCCTGACAAGCGCCGAACGCCTCTTCGTGCGCAAGTCCCTGCGCGACATGGTCTATACGGCGGCTTTCGGCGGCGTCTACGAAAGCCTCGATGAAATCTACCTCTCGCACCATTTTCACCCCGACAATGAAGCCCGTATCGGCGACATGGAATATTTCTCGGTCTTCAATGACCACCTCACCGACGGAAGCCACGCCGAAGCCCCCTATAATAAACTCGCCTCCGACCACGGCCAGATCATGGCCCATATGCATCTGCGCGACTGAGCGCTTGCACCTGCCTGCGCAGCGCGCCACTTTAGCCGCCACCTTGAAAGACAAACGGAGCCCGCGCCCATGAAGATCGCAGACCTAGGCGATGTCCGCCTGCATTACCGGATTGATGGCGACCCGTCTGGCGCGCCCATCGTTTTCGCCAATTCCCTCGGCACCGATCTGCGCCTCTGGGATCCGGTCCTGCCGCACTTGCCCGAAGGTCTCCGCATCATCCGCTTTGACAAGCGCGGCCACGGCCTCTCGTCCTGCCCGCCCGGCCCCTATTCCATGGGCGCGCTGGTGCGCGACACCGAAAAGCTTCTCGATCTGCTCGAGGTCAAGGACGCGATGTTCGTCGGCCTTTCCATCGGCGGCATGATCGCCCAAGGGCTCGCCGTCAAGCGGCTCGACCTCGTGCGCGCCATGGTACTGTCGAACACGGCGGCCAAAATGGGCACCAAGGAGATGTGGGAGGACCGCCTCAATACCGTGAAACGCGAAGGCATCGAGGCACTCGCCGATCCGATCATGGAACGCTGGTTCGGGCGTGATTTCCGCGCCACGGCCGAGCTTGAGCTTTGGCGCAACATGCTCGTGCGCCAACCCGCCGAAGGCTATGCCGGCTGCTGCGCCGCTATCGCGGGCACCGATTTCTACACGCCCACCTCCGGCCTGCGCCTGCCCACGCTCGGCATCGCAGGCTCCGAGGACGGCGCCTCTCCGCCCGATCTCGTGCGCGAAACCGTGGACCTCATCCATGGCTCGAAATTCGAACTGATCCGCCGCGCCGGGCATCTGCCTTGCGTCGAAAAGCCCGAGGACTACACCGCCCTCCTGGCCACATTCCTCAAGGAAACCGGTCATGTCTGATATCCTGCTCGTCCACGGCTCCTGTCACGGCGCTTGGTGCTGGCGCGACACAATCCCCGCGCTCCAGGCGCTTGGCCATGCCTCCCGCGCCATGAACATGCCAAGCCACGGCGGCGATCCCACACCGCTCTCCGAGGTGACGCTCGACGCCTGCACCCAGTCCGTCGTCGAGGCCCTTGGTGACGAAACCGTGGTCGTCGCCCATAGCTGGGGCGGCTTTCCCGCCACGCTTGCCGCCGACATCGCGCCCGATCGCATCACGCATCTGATCTATCTCTGCGCCTATGTCCCGCTTGAGGGCCACTCCCTCGTCGATATGCGCAAACTCGCCCCGCGCCAGCCGATCCTCAAGGCGGTTGACCGCGATCCCTCGGGCCTTTCCTACGGCATCAAACCCGACCACGCGCGCGAGACCTTCTATGCCGATTGCCCCGAAGGCACGACCGAGTACGCCCTCGCCCATATCTCGCAACAGGCAACCCTGCCGCAAACCACCCCGGCCCACCTTGGAACCGGGCATCTCACCGTGCCACGAAGCTATATCCGCTGCCTTCAGGACAACGCCATCCCGACCGAATTTCAGGCAAAGATGGTCGCCGACTGGCCGCGCGGATCGGTGCATGAAATGAACACCAGCCATTCGCCCTTCTTCGCTGATCCCGCTGGGCTTGCCGCACTGATAACTCGGATTATCGCCTGATCGCGCATCTTGCAGGCAACCGTTCCTGCAAAGATTAATATATTATTAACAAATACATTTTTCCGTTGCGTCCGCGTCATGTTCTTATGTTAGTCAAGTGTCCAAGACTTCATCGCGACACAAGACATTTTTTCATGACGACTCGACAAGAACTTCACGCCCTGTTGCGCGCCCTCAGGTGGTTTTCCCTCTTGGCCATGGTCCCATTTCTGGCACTCGCCCTGCTCGATCGGATCGCGCTCGCGCCTTCTTTTCTTGCCCCTCTGGCCGGGGCGGCGGGCAAATGGCTCATCGTCGCCCTGATCTTGGCGAGCTTGTTCTGGCTCTTGGCCTATTGGATCGATCCCTACCGGCGCGGCGCGGTGCCGGTCGAGGCGCTTTTCGCCAAAGCCAAGCGCAAGCGCCAGTTGCGCCGCCCCCTAAGCCGCCCCGAACGACTCTGCTATGACGCACTGAGTTTTTACAACCCGATCAAAGCACATGGCCTGGCGCAAGGCATCGACACGCTCGGCACGGATCGCGCCCGCGCCAAGCTTTATATCCTGCGCGAGGTCTATCTCGAGAAATCGCACGTGATTCTGACCAAGGCGCTGGATCGCTATGAAGCCGCCCCAAAGACCTTTGCGGCCCAAGCTGACGAATTCGAAACCGCTCTCACAGAGGCAGGCTTCCACCAACTTCCGGGCCGCCTGACGACCCGCCTCGAGGAAATGCTACGAGGGTAATGCGGGCGAAATAGCTGGCTGACTTTCCCCGGAAACCGCGCTACCACGGGCCGCAACACCGATTGCCCGAAGGACGCTACCATGGCCGCTTCCCTCTTCGATAGCCCGCACTACGCTCGCCTCTTCCCCACGGGCGAGGCCGGTCGGCTCTTTTCCGACACGGCAGAGGTCCGTGCCATGCTGCTCGTCGAAGGCACACTGGCCAAGGTGCAGGGAAGCCTCGGCATCATTCCCGAAGATAGCGCCTTTTTCATTCACCGCTCCGCCATGGAGGTGCAGATCGACCCGGCAGGCCTTGCCGAGGCGACCGGGACCAACGGCGTCTCTGTTCCCGGCCTCGTCGCCGGGTTCCGCAAAGCGATGGAAGCGCCGGATCATGCGCAATATGTCCATTGGGGCGCGACCTCGCAGGATGTGATCGACACCGGCCTCATGCTGCGCCTGCGTTCGCTCCTGTCACTCTGCGAGAAAGACCTGCGTGAAACGCTGACCGCCCTTGCCGCGCTGGCCGAGACCCATGCTGACACCCCCATGAGCGCCCGCACCTATGGCCAACACGCGACCCTGACCTCCTTTGGCGCGCAAGCCGCCGAATGGGGCAATCCGCTCTTCGGCCTGTTGAACGAACTCCCCGCCCTGCGCGAGGCCTGCCTCATGGTCTCGCTCTCCGGCGCCGCCGGAACCGCAGGCGCCTTCGGCCCAAAGGCCCCGGCGATCCGCACGGCGCTCGCAAAAGAGCTGAACCTCGCCGATCCCGGCAGAAGCTGGCACACTGACCGCACACCGATCCTGCGCATCGCGGACTGGCTGACCCGCCTCGCACAGGCGCTCGGCAAACTCGGAGAAGACCTGATCGCCATGGTCATGTCGGGCATTGGCGAGGTCGATCTCGGCGGTGGCGGCGGCTCCTCCACCATGCCGCAGAAACAGAACCCCGTCGCCCCCTCCGCCCTCGTGGCTCTGGCCGCGCAGGCGCGGGGCCACCTCGCGACCCTGCAAGGCGCGTCGCTCCAGAAACACCAACGCGACGGCGCGGCCTGGTTCACCGAATGGCTGACCCTGCCCCAGCTCTGCCTCGCCGCTGCCTCTGCGCTGACCATTGCCAAGGACCAAGCCGCCCGCCTCTCCCCGCGTCTCGACGCAATGGCCGAGTCGGTCGATGATCCGCTCGGCCTTGTCCATGCCGAGGCGCTCTCCTTTGCGCTCGCCGCGACCATGACCCGCCCCGACGCACAGGCCGCGACCAAGGCGCTCTGCAAAGAAGCCTTGGCCAGCGACACACCGCTTGCCACGCTGACAGGCCGCGACCACCCGGCGCTCGACACCGCGACGCTCTTTGCGCCCGCGCATCAGATGGGACAGGCCCCGGCCGACGCCCGCGCCTTTGCCGCCAAGGTCGCCGCCCTCTCCTGACCGCTTACCTCTAGGGCAGCAGAAGATAAGCGTTGCATTCTCGTGCGCCGTCCCCAAATTGTCCTGCATTGTTTCGCGGGATAGTCCAATGCGCCCCAACCTTCCGGTTCTCTTTATCTTCCTGACCGTCACGATCGACGCGATCGGCATCGGCCTCATCTTCCCGGTCATGCCTGATCTGATCCGCGACGTGACGGGCGGTGCATTGGCCGACGCCGCGATTTGGGGCGGCATCCTCTCTGCGGTCTTTGCCTTGATGCAAGTGCTTTTCGGCCCCGCCTTGGGGAGCCTCTCGGATCGTTTCGGTCGACGCCCGGTGCTGTTGATCTCGCTTTCAATCATGGCGATCGACTATGTCATCATGGCCATTGCAGGCTCGATCTGGCTCTTGCTGTTCGGGCGTATCATCGGTGGCATCACCGCCGCGACCCATTCCACCGCGACCGCCTACATGGCCGACATCTCCACCCCCGAAGAGAAAGCCCGCCGCTTCGGCCTCATCGGTGCAGCCTTCGGCGTTGGTTTCGTGCTCGGCCCAATCCTTGGCGGCTTGCTGGCCGAATTCGGCACCCGCGCGCCTTTCTGGGCCGCCGCCATCCTGACAAGCGCCAACCTCCTCCTTGGCGCGCTCGTCCTCAAGGAGACCGTAACCGACGCCATCCGCCGCCCCTTCACCCTTGCGCGCGCCAACCCTTTCGCCGCCCTGCGCGCGGTATCTCGCCTGCCTTCGCTTGGCCCGCTCCTCTGGGTGCACTTTCTCTTTCAGGTCGCAACCGCCGTCTACCCCGCCATCTGGGCCTTCTTTACCGCTGAACGGCTCGGCTGGTCGCCGGGGATGATCGGCCTCTCGCTCGCGCTCTACGGTCTCGGCTTTGCTATTGTGCAAGGTACACTCGTCGACCCCGCCATTCGCCTCCTCGGCCATCGCGGCACAGTGCGCGCAGGTCTCTTTATCGAACTGGCGTCGCTGATCTTCCTCGGGCTGGTGACAAGCCCCGTCCTCGTGCTCGCCGTGATCCCCTTTTCCGCCCTCGGCGCCGTGGGGATGCCCGCGCTTCAGGGGATGCTCTCGCGCCGCACACCTGACAATGCCCAAGGCGAGCTACAGGGCGTCATGGCAAGCCTCGCGGCCCTCGCCCTGATCGTCTCGCCGCTTGCCATGACGCAGACCTTCGCCCTCTTTACCCGTCCCGATGCCGCGCTTTATGCCCCCGGTGCGCCCTTCCTCCTTGCCGCGGCCCTCATGGCATGCGCCGTGGCCGTCCTTCTGCGCACCCCGCGCCTCACCTGAAGACGCCGCGAAACGGGGCCACGAATGGTTTGCCTTTTTGTCGCACCTGCCCGAAGCTGATCCAAATCAGGCAAAGGACACCCCCCATGCGATTGCAGGATCTCGACATCATTGTCACAGCGCCCCCGGCCCCCGGCTGGGGCGGACGCTACTGGATACTGGTCAAGGTCACGTCCGACACCGGGATCACAGGTTGGGGCGAATGCTATGCCGCCTCGGTCGGCCCCGACGCCATGACCCACGTGATCCGCGATCTGTTCGAACGGCATTTCTTCGGCGAGAACCCGGAAAATATCGAACGCCTGTTCCGCAAATCCTATTCCTCCGGCTTTACCCAACGCCCCGACCTGACCGTTATGGGCGCCTATTCGGGGCTGGAAATGGCCTGCTGGGACATTCTCGGCAAAGACCGCGACCGCCCTGTCTATGCCCTGCTCGGCGGGTTGATGAACGAACGGCTGCGCGCCTATTCCTACCTCTACCCCCTGCCCGAACATTCAATGGAGGACTTCTGGACCTCGCCCGAGATGGCCGCCGAGTCCGCCCTCGACCTCGTGGCGCGCGGCTATACCGCGGTCAAGTTCGACCCGGCAGGCCCCTACACGATGCGCGGCGGCCATATGCCCGCCATGTCCGACATCACCACCTCCGCCGCCTTCTGCAAGGCGATCCGCGAGGCGGTGGGCGACCGTGCCGATCTCCTCTTTGGCACCCATGGACAATTCACCACCGGTGGCGCCATCCGCCTCGGTCAGGCGATCGAGCCCTATTCCCCGCTCTGGTTCGAGGAACCCGTGCCGCCGGACAACCCCGCTTCCATGGCCGAGGTCGCCCGCGCCGTGCGCATCCCCGTCGCCACCGGCGAGCGCCTGACAACCAAGGCGGAATTCGCCGCCGTCCTCGCCGCCGGGGCCGCCACGATCCTGCAACCGGCGCTTGGCCGATCCGGCGGTCTCTGGGAGACCAAGAAGATCGCCGCGCTGGCCGAAGTCCACAACGCGCAAATGGCGCCGCATCTCTATGCCGGACCCGTTGAATGGGCCGCCAATATTCATCTCGCCGCCTCGATCCCCAACCTTCTGATGATCGAAACCATCGAGACCCCGTTCCACGACGCCCTCATCAAATCCAAGATTCGCGTCGAGGACGGCTTTGTGCTGCCCCCAGAAGATCCCGGCCTCGGGATTGAAGTGGACGAAGACCTCGCCCGCGCCCACCCCTATACCGGCACCGGGCTGCACCTCGAGATGCGCGACGCGCCCTGCGACTATGCCAATGGCAACAATTTTCAGGGGGGCGCCCCCGCGACATGATCTCGCACTCTGCAAATTCCCGTGCTATATCTGCGCAACAAACCAAAGGACATGCGACCTTGAAGATGGACGAAATCCCCGCCCCGCCTTCCGAAATGGCCCGCAGCGCCGCCAGCGCCGCAGCCTATCTCAAGACCCTCGCCCATGAAGGGCGGCTGATGATCCTCTGTCATCTCGGGTCCGGGGAGAAATCGGTTGGCGAGCTGGAACAGCTTCTCGAAATCCGTCAGGCCGCGGTGAGCCAGATGCTCGCCCGCCTGCGCGAAGAGGGCCTCGTCCAGACCCGCCGCGACGGCAAGACCATCTTCTACAGCCTCGCCGACGAGAGCACCGCCGAAGTGATCGCCATGCTCTACCGCCTGTTCTGCGGCCCCGGCACGGACGCCTCCGAGGCCTGATCCCATGCCGCTCCCGGCCCTGCCGCCTGCGCTCGCGGATTGGTTCGCCGCGCGCGGCTGGTCGCCCCACCCGCATCAAATCGAGATGCTGGCGCGTGCTGATGCCCCCGCCACGCTTCTCATCGCGCCCACCGGCGGCGGCAAAACGCTTGCGGGCTTCCTACCAACACTGGCCGACCTCGCGAGTGCCCCCCATGAGGGGCTGCACACGCTCTATATCTCGCCGCTGAAGGCGCTTGCCGCCGACATCAAGCGCAACCTGCGCCGACCCGTCGAGGAGATGGGCCTCGCCATCCGTATTGAGGACCGCACCGGCGACACCTCGCAATCCCGCCGCAAGGCCCAGCGCGCCGACCCGCCCCATATCCTGCTGACCACGCCGGAAAGCCTCGCGCTCCTGATCTCCTACCCCGACGCCCCGCATATCTTCCGGGGCCTCAAACGCGTCATCGTGGACGAGGTGCACGCGCTGGCCGAGAGCAAGCGTGGCGATCAGCTCATGCTTGCGCTCTCGCGCCTGCAAACGCTCTGCCCCGACCTGCGCCGCACCGGCCTTTCCGCGACGGTCGATGACCCCGCCGCCATCGCCAGCTTCCTCGCCCGGCATCCCGATCCTTGCGACATCCTCGTGGCCGATCCCGGCCCCGATCCTGACATCACCATGCTTGAGACGGACGAGGCCCCGCCCTGGTCCGGCGGCGGCGCAGCCTACGCGATCCCCGCGGTGATGGAACAAATCCGCCGCCACAAGACAACGCTCATCTTTCACAACACCCGCGCCCAGGCCGAAATTTTCTTTCACAACCTCTGGCTCGCCAACGAGGACGCCCTGCCTATTGCGGTGCATCACGGCTCCCTCGACCGGGCCCAGCGCGAACGGGTCGAGGCCGCAATGCAAGAGGGCGCTCTGCGCGCCATCGTCTGCACCGGCTCTCTCGACCTCGGCATCGACTGGGGCGATGTGGACCTCGTGATTCAGGTCGGCGCGCCGAAGAACGTCAAACGCCTTGTGCAGCGGATCGGCCGCGCCAATCACCGCTACAACGCCCCTTCCAAGGCGCTCCTTGTGCCCGCTAACCGGTTCGAAGTCGTCGAATGTGTCGCCGCGCTCGAAGCGGTGCGCGCCCATGCGCTGGACGGTGCGCCGCGCGGCCCCGGCCCCCGCGATGTCTTGTGCCAACATATGCTGCTCACCGCCGCCTCCGGTCCATTCGACGCCGACGCGCTCTTTGCCGAAGTCACAACCGCTGGCCCCTACGCCCCCCTCACGCGCGCGGCCTTCGACGCCTGCCTCGATTTCTGCGCCACGGGCGGCTATGCCCTGCGCGCCTATGACCGCTGGCAGCGCCTGAAACAAACGCCGGACGGGCTTTGGCACCTGCGCGACCCACGCACGGCGGCGCGCATCCGCATGAACGCCGGAACGATCATCGACACCGAGACGCTCAAGGTTCGCATGGCCCGAAGCCGTGGCGGCAAACCCTTGGGCGAAGTCGAAGAGGCCTTCGCCGCAACCCTGACACCGGGCGACACCTTCCTCATCGGTGGCAAGGTCGTGCGCTATGAAGGCCTGCGCGAGATGACCGTCGAAGTCTCCCGCTCCGCTGCCAAGAACCCCAAGGTCGCCGTCTTCTCCGGCACCAAGTTCGCAACCTCGACCCAGCTTTCGGATCGCATTCTGCGCCTCCTGCAACAAGACGACTGGCCCAACCTGCCCGATCACACCGCCGATTGGCTTTCCCTCCAACGCTCCCTGTCACAGCTCCCTGCCCCCGACCGTCTACTGATCGAAAGCTTCCCGCGCGATGGGCGCGAAAATCTCTGCATCTACGGATTCGCAGGCCGCAACGCGCAACAAACCCTCGGCCTCTTGATCACCAAACGCATGGAGGAAATGGGCCTCGCGCCGATGGGTTTTGTCGCCACCGACTATGCAACCCTGATCTGGGGCCTCGATGCGCTGCACGACCCCGCGCGCCTTCTCGACCCCGTGACTCTGCGCGACGGGTTCGACACATGGCTCTCCGAGAATAGCCTGATGAAACGCACTTTCCGCGCCTCCGCCACCATCGCGGGCCTGATCGAGCGCAACATCGCAGGCCAGCGCAAGTCTGGACGACAGGCGACATTCTCCTCCGATATCCTCTATGACACGCTGCTGAAATACGACCCCGACCACCTTTTGATGTCGATCACTCGCGAAGAAGCCATGCGCGGTCTTGTCGATTTCTCGCGCATCGAAGACATGCTCGCCCGGATCGGGGATCGTATCGACCTCTGCCGCTGCGATCACGTCACCCCTCTGGCCGCTCCGCTCTTTCTTGAGGTCGGCAAGGTCCGGATCGACGGCGCCGCCGAAGAGCGCCTCCTTGCCGAAGAAAGCGCCCGCGTCATGGCCGAGGCCGGCGTCGCCCCCTGACCCGAGCGGCGGAATTCCGCACCGACGCAATACCGACGTCATACCGACGCGATACAGACCCCTGTTTTTCCTTGTGAAACGCCCCCGTTTCGCGCACCAATATGCCATGCAAAGCGTGCCCTTTACCCTTGCCGGAACCCGCCTCGAAGCCCTCGGCTCCGGCGCGCTCTGGTGGCAGGACCGCAGCCTCCTTTGCGTCTCTGATTTGCATTTGGGAAAGTCCGACCGCCTTGCCCGCAACGGTGCCGCCCCCCTGCCCCCATACGAGACCCGCGACACGCTCCTGCGGCTTGAGGCGGACCTGACACAGACCGGCGCCGGAACGGTCATCTGCCTCGGCGATAGCTTCGATGACCTCGCCGCGCTTGAAAGCCTGTCCGAAGATGACCGCCTCTGGATCGCACGGCTTCAGGCCGGGCGGCGCTGGGTTTGGATCGAAGGCAATCACGATCCCGGCCCGATCGACCTCGGCGGCAGTCACCTCTCTGAACTGCCCGCACCGCCCCTGACCTTTCGACATATCGCGAAACCGGGGAAAAGCGGCGAAATTTCAGGCCATTACCACCCCAAGGCGACGATCCGCACGCGCCACCGCACGATCACGCGCCCGGCTTTTCTGTTTGATACGGACCGGGTGATCCTCCCCGCCTATGGCACTTATACGGGTGGCCTGCGCAGCCACGATGCTGCACTCACGTCGCTTATGCGCCCCGAGGCCCGCGCCATCCTGACGGGGCCGACACCGCGCCTTGTCGACATGCCACGCTAAAGAAGCCCCGCCTCTTCTAAGATCGGTCGCGCGCCCCGGCTGACCGGCACCCGCGCGCCTGTGTGCAGGCTGAGGAAAAGGCGGCCTTGGTCGCGCACCACCCCATCAATCGCCTCTCGGGCGACCCAATGGGACCGGTGCACCCGCAGCCCCGGCACTCCATCCATCGCATCAATCGCATCCGCAAGCCGCATCCGAAGCGACGTCGTGCCCTTTTCCGTGTGCACATCCACATGATGATCGCAGACCGACAAATGCAGGATCGTCTCCCCCGCGTCTTCCGGCAAGCGTCGCAGCAAAACCGGCCGCGCCCCCTCCGCCGCTTCCGGTTCAGGATCTGAGCGCGGCTCTTCCTCCGCAACCGTAGGGGGCGCAGATTTGGCCCCGCGCCGCACCACCAATTGGCGCAGGAACACCACGCCCACAGTCACCAAGAGCACGTTCACGAACAAAACGGGCAGGTCCGGCGTCATCGGCCGAGCGTGGGTGAAAAGCTGCGTCACGCCCCAAACACCGCCGGTCACGAAGACCGCCGTGAGCACCGCGCCGCCAAGGGCCTCCCAAACGCTGCCAGCCTCGGCGCCAGCCAGGGCGATCAAGCCGAACGCCGTCCGACCAAGCAGGATCGACACCACGGACACAAGGCCCCAGTAGACCGCTCTCTCGGAAAGGGACATGGCGTCAAAGGTGCCGAACGGTCCTGCGAACGCGCCGATCAATGCAGCAAGCAAAGCAATCGCGATGATCTCCACCGAAAGGAGTTTCCGGTATGAACGCAAGAAGTCTGCCGCTCGCTCTGTCACCGTATCCGCCTGTGCCGTTTCGTCATTCCGCGCAAAGCCCTCTTGACGCGAAGGGCGCACGCTTGAACCCTGATTATGCATGACGCGACAAAATCGAGAAGGGGAATGTAAGTGGCTTTGTCACCGCAAGTAATTCAGAAACTCCATAAAAGTTTCGCCGCTCAGGCCATGATGGACACGATCGGGGCCTCGATCGAGGACATTTCCAAGGGCCAAGTGACCCTGATCAGTGAGATTCGCCCCTCCTGCCTGCAACAACACGGTTTCGGCCATGCGGCCCTGACCTTCGCGCTTGGCGATACGGCGGCGGGCTACGCGGCGTTGAGCGTCATGCCAGATGAGGCCGAGGTGTTGACCACGGAAATGAAGATCAACCTTCTCGCGCCCTCCAAGGGCCGTCGCCTGCGCGCCGTGGGGCGTGTCATCAAACCCGGTCGTCGCCTCGTCATTACCCAAGCCGATGTCTATGCCGAAGACGAGAGCGGCACCGAGACCCATATCGCGCTCCTGACTGGCACGATGATCCCCGTTCTTCCATAGGCCATAGAAAAAGGGCCGGTCCCTCGCGACGCAGCCCTTCTTCTTCTCTGTGCAAATACTCCCGCCGGAGGCGTCAGGCCGTCAGGCCTTCTGGCTCGGCAAGCCCGTTCGCGCGGCAGCAGGCCGTCACGGTGTTCGCGAGCAGGCAGGCAATGGTCATCGGACCAACACCGCCCGGCACCGGGGTGATCGCGCCGGCCTTCTCGGCACAGCTTTCGAAATGGCAATCGCCGACGAGGCGCGTCTTGCCTTCGCCCTTTTCCGGTGCGTCGATGCGGTTGATACCCACGTCGATCACCGTCGCCCCTTCCTTGATCCAGTCGCCCGGCACCATCTCGGGACGGCCCACGGCGGCGACCACGATATCGGCGCGGCGCACGACCTCGGGAAGGTCTTTCGTGCGCGAATGCGCGATGGTCACGGTGCAGCTATCGCCAAGCAGAAGCTGCGCCATCGGTTTGCCGACGATGTTCGAACGTCCAATCACAACCGCATCCATGCCCGACAGGCTCCCGTGATGGTCGCGCAGCATCATCAGACAGCCAAGCGGCGTGCACGGCACCATGCTCTTCTGTCCGGTGCCAAGAAGGCCAACGTTGGAGATGTGGAACCCGTCCACGTCCTTTTCCGGTGCGATGCTGTTGATGACGAGATCTTCGTCGAGATGCCCCGGAAGCGGAAGCTGCACGAGGATACCATGCACCGCCGGATCCGTGTTGAGCTTGTCGATCAGCGCCAGCAGGTCCGCCTCGGACGTATCGGCGTCGAGCTTATGCTCAAAGGAATTCATGCCAACTTCGACGGTCTGCTTGCCCTTGGAACGCACATAGACCTGACTTGCAGGATCTTCGCCCACGAGCACGACCGCGAGGCCCGGCGTGATGCCGTTCTCTTCCTTAAGACGCGCCACGTGATGCGCAACTTTCTCGCGCACCGTCGCCGCAAAGGCTTTCCCGTCAATGATCTGCGCCGTCATGTCTGTCTTCCTTCTGCTCCACCCGGACAACGCCCACCAGCGCCCCGAGGTTCAATCTCCGCCAATCTGACGGGCTTCACGGGCAATGGACCACTCGATCAGATCCCGCCAAAGCCCTTCAGCCAAATCGGGATCAAGCCCTTCACCCTCTGCCGCCAGACGCACCTTGGTCACCACGTCTTCGACCCGATCAGGTATGCGCGCGGGCAAGCCGGTCTGCGCCTTAATCTCGATCGCGCGGTCAATGTATCCCGCTCGTAGCGCCAGAAGCGAAATGAGCTTCCGGTCAAGGTCGTCGATTTCGCCGCGCAGCACTTGCATCGTGTCGCATGCACCGGGCGATTTCGGCTTGGTCATCTTTGCTCGCTCCTGTGGCGCAAATCGCTTTGCGCCACAGAAATCTCATTTTGTCGCTTAGAACAAGCCCTCGATTTCGCCTTCTGCGTTGAGCCGGATATTCTCCGACGCAGGGCGCGACGGCAGGCCCGGCATGGTCATGATCTCGCCGCAGACGACGACGACGAACCCCGCGCCCGCGCTGAGACGCACTTCACGCACCGGCACCGAGTGACCAAGCGGCGCGCCGCGCAGGTTCGGGTCGGTCGAGAAGGAATACTGCGTCTTGGCCATGCAGATCGGCAGGTGGCCATAGCCCGCCTCTTCCCACTGGCGAAGCTGGTCGCGGATTTTCTGATCCGCGAGAACCTCGTCGGCGCGGTAGATGCGCTTGGCGATGGTTTCGATCTTCTCAAACAGGCTCAGCTCATCGCGGTAGAGCGGCGCGAACTGGCTGACGTTGGCATCCGCGATCTCGGCCACACGGGTGGCGAGCTCTTCGGTGCCTTCCGAGCCCTTGGCCCAGTGCTGGCAGAGGATCGCTTCGGAGCCCTGCGCCTCGACATAGTCCTTCACGGCCTGCACTTCGGCGTCGGTATCGGTGACGAAGTGGTTGATCGCGACGACAACCGGCACACCAAAGGTCTTGAGGTTCGAGATGTGACGGCCAAGGTTCGGGCAGCCTTCCTGAACCGCTTCGACGTTCTCTGCACCAAGGTCCGCCTTGGCAACACCACCGTTCATCTTCATCGCGCGCACGGTCGCAACAAGCACCACACAGTCGGGCGCAAGGCCGGCCTTGCGGCACTTGATGTTCATGAACTTCTCGGCCCCGAGGTCGGCACCGAAACCGGCTTCGGTCACGACATAGTCAGCCACCTTGAGCGCGGTGGTGGTTGCCGCCACCGAGTTACAGCCATGCGCGATGTTGGCGAACGGGCCGCCGTGTACGAAGGCCGGGTTGTTCTCGAGGGTCTGCACGAGGTTCGGCTGCATCGCGTCCTTGAGCAGAACGGTCATCGCGCCGTCCGCCTTGATGTCGCGGCAGTAGATCGGGGTGCGGTCACGGCGATAGGCCACGATCATGTCGCCAAGGCGCTTCTCGAGATCTTCGAGGCTGGTCGCGAGGCAGAGGATCGCCATGACTTCCGAGGCCACGGTGATGTCGAAACCGGTCTGACGCGGGAACCCGTTGGCCACGCCACCAAGCGAGGTCACGACATCGCGCAGCGCGCGGTCGTTCATGTCGAGCACGCGTTTCCAGGTCACGCGGCGCTCGTCGATCTCGAGCGTGTTGCCCCAGTAGATGTGGTTGTCGATCATTGCCGACAGGAGGTTGTGCGCTGCGGTGATGGCGTGGAAGTCGCCGGTGAAGTGGAGGTTCATGTCCTCCATCGGCACGACCTGCGCATAGCCGCCGCCTGCCGCGCCGCCCTTCATCCCGAAGTTCGGGCCAAGCGATGCTTCGCGGATACAGATCGCCGCTTTCTTGCCGATACGGTTCAGACCGTCGCCAAGACCCACGGTGGTGGTGGTCTTGCCTTCGCCGGCCGGGGTCGGGTTGATGGCGGTCACAAGAATGAGCTTGCCGTTCTCGTTGCCCTGCACGGAGTTGATGAACTCTTGGCTCACCTTGGCCTTGTCATGGCCAAACGGCAGGAGCGAATCCGAGTCGATGCCCAGCTTCGCGCCGATCTCTTGGATCGGCTTCTTGTTTGCCTCGCGGGCAATTTCGATATCTGTTTTGTAGCTCATGGCGATCCCTGTCCAGGCGGGGTTGGTTGAATTCTGCCCATTTGCATAACCCCTCAGCAACCTGAGTCGGGTCGCATTTCCGACATTTCCATCGCCGCTTGCGTCCAACATGTCGCAGCGGTTTCTTTTCGGAAACGTTTCTGACCGGCCCGGAAACGCAAAAACGCCCCGGTGAGGGGCGTTCTGTAAAATCAGCGATGAGTCCGCAGCTACTGCGCACGCGCCTCGTCGAGAGCGGCCCAGGGTCGTTGGTCGGGGATATGCAAGCGTAGGATATCGCCAATCCGGATCACACCCTCGCGCTCAACCCAGCCTACGACACCACGTTTGCCTTCCGCGGCCTCCTTGAAGGCCTTGCCTGCACCGGGCTGTTCTTTCTCGATGACGCGGCCGGGCAGGACACAGGGGCGGTTCTCCATGTCGATCACAATGGTCGCGCCACTATCGGCCTGAAGCCGCGACGAGGGCGGCAGGTGGCTGAAATCCGGCAAGCCGCGCAGGATCATCGACGCTCCGACCCATGCAGGATCAAACTCTTCCACGCCAATCGCCTCGGCCACCTGTTCAAGCTCTTCCGCCGACAAAAGCGACAACTGCCGGGAATTGGCGATTTGCGTGCCCCGCGGATGTTGCGAAAGCACCCTGCTACACGAGGCCCGCGTCAACCCGCCATGGCATTCCCCCTCCACGCCGGCAAACCCGAGCGCCATTTCCTCAAGCGGCTCTGCGCGCAGGTCTTCGACACTGTCGGCCACCCTCCCGAGCCACAACACCTCGGCAAAAAAATCAGTTGGTTTCAGGGCGGGCATGGCTTTCCCTTTCTTCAGGACAAGGCGCGCTGCAGCACAAAAAACAGGCGGCGGAACGGGAACAAGACCGTCCCATCCGCGCGCAGCGGGTAGGCTTTCGCCATAGCTGCTTCATAGGCCTCGATCAAGCGGGCCTGATCCTCCGTATCCCCTGCCGCCTCAAGATAGGGGCGCCCATAGGTGCTTTCGGAAAAGAGCCGTACAGGATGGCCATCCGCCGCCGCGGGCAGGTTCTGGTAATACTCCGTTTCCCAGATGTGCAAGGCACCCAACGGTGAAAGCAGATCGAAATAAGCGGCCGGGTCAAGAACCTCGGAACGCTTGCCAATCTCCCGATCGCCAAACAGGGCGGCAAAGGCCTCTCCCCAGCCCCGATGTGACGGCGCGTGGGTCTGATGTGGCATCTGCACGGCAAGAACGCCCCCCGACACGAGGCATTGCGCCAGACGCGGCAATAGCGTCTCATGCTCATCGAGCCATTGCAGGGCCGCATTGGAAAACACGAGCGCAGGGGCGGTATCGGGCTCCCACGCGGCGATATCGGCCTCAAGCAACTCGCTGAACCCCTCGGTCTCGAGCGCCTTGCCAAGCATTTTCGGAGAGCGGTCCACGCCAACAAGACGTCGACCCGGATACCGCATGGCAAGCGCAGCCCCCATGACACCACTGCCACAACCAAGATCCACGATATCACCGCCCGGCACGTCTCCGACCCGCGCCAGAAGATCTAGCGCTGGCTGAAGCCGCACATCGGCGAACCGGCCATAGCTATCAGGTCTCCAATCCCTCATCGCATCTTGCCTCCCCTCATCATAAAAAAGGCCGGGGTTTCCCCCGGCCTTCCTGTCGTCATGCTGTCGGTTCCGGTTCCATACCGCCATCGCCCTCAGGCTTCTTGCGCGGTTTGGTCTTCGGGATCGCAGTGACCGAGGGCGCATTGCCTTCACCCTCGTCCCCGGCGTCGTCCTCGCCCGATTGCGGCGGCTCGCCCCGCATCACGCGTTTGATCTCGTCGCCGGTCAGCGTTTCGTACTCAAGAAGCCCCTGCGCAAGGCGCTCCCATTCTTCGTTCTTCTCGGTGAGAACCTTGTAGGCGCGCTCATAGCCCCCTTGGATGAGGCGCTTAACCTCTTCCTCGATAAGCTCCTTCGTGTGCGCCGAGACCGAGAAACCGCCGGTATTGCCCTGATAGCCCTCATGCGCCTCGGCATAGTCGATATTGCCGACCTTGTCGGACATGCCCCAGCGCATCACCATGGCACGCGCCAACTGGCTCGCCTGCATGATGTCGCCCGCCGGGCCGTTCGACACGTGATCTTCGCCGTATTTGAGGATCTCTGCGGCCTTGCCCGCCATGGTCATGGCAAGCTTCTGCTCGCATTCATCGCGGTGATAGTTGAGACGGTCCATCTCAGGCAGGCTGACCACCATCCCCAACGCGCCACCACGCGGAATGATCGTCGCCTTATAGACCGGATCACAGAGCGGCAGCTCGAGGCCGACAACGGCATGGCCCGCTTCGTGATAGGCGGTCTTTTCCTTCTGGTCCTGCGTGAGCACCATCGAGCGACGCTCGGCCCCCATCATGACCTTGTCCTTGGCGTTCTCGAAATCTTCCATGGTCACGAACCGCCGTCCCACGCGCGCCGCCATAAGCGCCGCCTCGTTCACGAGGTTGGCAAGGTCCGCCCCGGAAAAGCCCGGCGTGCCGCGCGCGATGATGCGCAGGTCGACATCCGGGCCAAGCGGGGTCTTGCGGGCATGGACGCCAAGGATCTTCTCGCGGCCCTTGATATCGGGGTTGCCCACGGTGACGTTGCGGTCAAAACGACCGGGACGCAGAAGCGCCGGGTCAAGAACGTCTTTACGGTTGGTCGCGGCAAGGATGATGACGCCTTCATTGGCCTCGAACCCGTCCATCTCGACCAGAAGCTGGTTGAGCGTCTGTTCGCGCTCGTCATTGCCACCACCGATGCCAACACCGCGCGACCGGCCCACGGCGTCGATCTCGTCGATGAAGACGATACAGGGCGCGTTCTTCTTCGCCTGCTCGAACATGTCGCGCACACGGCTTGCGCCGACACCGACGAACATCTCAACGAAATCCGAACCGGAAATGGTGAAGAAGGGCACGCCCGCCTCGCCCGCAATCGCGCGCGCAAGAAGCGTCTTACCCGTACCCGGAGGGCCCACAAGAAGCGCGCCTTTCGGGATCTTGCCGCCAAGGCGCGAGAATTTCTGCGGGTTGCGCAGGAATTCAACGATCTCTTCAAGCTCTTCCTTGGCTTCGTCGATGCCTGCCACGTCGTCAAAGGTCACGCGGCCATGTTTCTCGGTAAGCATCTTGGCCTTGGACTTGCCAAAGCCCATCGCGCCGCCTTTGCCGCCGCCCTGCATCCGGTTCATGAAATAGATCCACACACCGATCAAAAGGAGGAACGGCAGCAGGCTCAGGATGAACGACTGAAAGCCCGATTGCTCTTGGCTCTCGGCCTTGATCGGGATGCCATTGTCGATCAGAAGCTTGGTCACTTCTGCGTCTTCCGGCTTGATGGTGACAAAATCGCCGCCGCTCGTCGTCCGGTAGCGAACCTGTTCCCCGTCGAGCGTGACGCTGCTGACGTTGCCATCATCGACGGCCTGCACGAACTCCGAATAGCCGATCTCGCGGCTTTGCAGGTTGTTGTTGCCACCGCTGAACAGGTTGAAAAGGGCGAGGATCAGCAGAAACAGAACCACCCAAAATGCAATGTTGCGTGCGTTGCCCAAGGCAAAATCTCCCAATCATTGAGTTCCGCTGTCCGTAGCACAGCGGGCTACACTCCTAAATAGAGATCAGAGCATTATGTTCAATGCGTGAATCGCGGCATTAGCGCCTCGGAGGGGGAAAACCGCTCCGTTCCGGGCAGAGTTTCGCCCGCCAGCCTGCCCCGTGACCGGCTAGGGGTGCGGCGACAAGCGTCCCCGCGCGCCAGACCGAAGGCGATGCGATAAGGCTCTGGCGTGGCAAACCGGCCGCGCGCCAATCCTCGACCTCGGCCAGCCCCGCCTCTCCCAACGCGCGCAAGACCTCGCCGCCCTGCCACGGCCCCTCGACATGCCAACGCCCGTCCCAGAGCGGCCCCGCGCTCTCGTTTTCCATCACCGCCCGAGGCTCGCGCGCAATACGCAAGCGCCCGCCCTCAACCGTAAGAACACACCCCGCCAAGGTGCCGCCCTGCCCCGCGCTGATCTCCTCCAAAAGCCGCTGCACCGGCGCGCGCCGCGGGGCATAGTCGCCGCCGCTGACCCATTGAATCCCTGCCACGAGAAGCCGCCGCCGGATTTCCTCCGGCACCGTTCCAAACGCCGCCAGATCGACACGCAAATCCCCCGCCTCGATCTGCACCGCGTCCTTGGCCACCTGCGCCACCTGCCAGTCAAGTGCCGCGCGCACGTCGGCCATGTTCTCGCTCACCGTGGCAAGCGCTTCCGCATCGACCCCGATCTCGGCCAGTTCGCCAAGCGCGCGCCGTGTCTTCACTCGGTCAAACCGCGTGTCGTCATTCGACGGGTCTTCGATCCAATCGACGCCCCGCGCCTTTAGCATCTCGCGCAGATCCCCGCGTCGCTGTCCAAGAAGTGGTCGCCCAAACGCCTGTCTCTCGCGTTCGAACCGTGCCGCCATCGCCGTAAGCCCATCAACCCCGGCCCGGCGCGCAAGCCGCATCAACACCGTTTCCGCCTGATCGTCCATCGTATGCCCAAGGAGCACGCAATCGAGCCCTTCGCGCCGCGCCCACTCCGCAAGCAAACGATACCGCGCCGCGCGCGCCTCCGCCTGCACGTTTCCCGACCCATCCCAGCCACGCCAGGCCAGAACCTCATGCGCCACACCGAGCCCCGCGCAGGTCTGTGCAACCGCCGTGGCCTCCGCTGCCGCCTCTGCACGCAACCCATGATCGACCGTCGCCGCGACGAGGCGCACGCCCGCCGCCGCAGCCCAATCTGTCGCGAAAATCAATAGCGCCGTGGAATCGCTGCCGCCCGAAACGGCAACGCCCACGGCGCGCAAATCCTGTCCGTTGAAAAAGTCGTTCAATGCCGCGCCGGGCGTGCTCAATTGCACCCCAGCGACTGCATTTCCGCTTGCGCCGGACCGATCATCGCCGATCCCGGATGCCGCGTCTCGACCTCGCCAAGCGTGACGCAGGCCTCGCTCACCTTGTCGAGCAACCCGAGCGCGCGCCCAAGGTTATACAGGGCTTCATCCGCCACATCGCTCTGCGGGTATTGCGAATAGCTGTCGAGATAGGCCCGCGCCGCCGGGGTAAGCCGCTCCATCGCCTCGAGCGCCTGCCCTCGGCGCAGATACGCCTCGGCCTCAAGCGGGCTTCCGGGATAGGTCTCGAGGAAGGCCTCGAACTGATCCGCCGCGCTTTGAGCATCGCCGCCTTCGAGCGCCGCACTGGCGCGTTCGAAATCGGCACGCTCACCAACAGCAAGCTGTGTCGAGGTCTCCATGCTCCCGTCCGAAAGCGACGGAACAGTCGGCGCAGGAGAGGTCTCCACGTCGCCGCCAAGCGTCGTCGTCTCGCCAAGGTCGCTCACGTCGCCCCCTTCAAGCTCGACAAGCCGGAACTCAAGATCGCCAATGCGGTTGGTGCCGTCCTGCACCACGCTGTCGATCCGCTGCTCAAGCCGCTCGGTGCGCCCGGTGAGGCGCTGCACTTCGGCCTCGATCGCATCGATACGTTGCAAGGTGGTGCCGCTGGTGTTGACGCCCGTGGGCGATCCGGTCGTGGACAATTCCCGCTTGAGGCTCTGGATCTCAACATAAAGAACCGAAAGCTGCTGGCGGATATCGGCCAGCGTTTCGCTGTCCTGGGCAAGGGCCGCACGCGGCCCCACCCCGATCATCGCCACGAGACAAATCGCAATCAGGCGCATAGCCGTCCCCTGCTCAGAAGTTCACATCAGCCTTGAGAACCGTCACAGCGCGGCGGTTCTGCGCATAGCACGCCTCTGCCGAGCAAACCTCGATCGGGCGTTCCTTGCCATAGCTGACCGTGCTCAGACGCGACCCTGCGACACCGCGCGACACAAGGAATTCCTTGACCGAGCTGGCCCGGCGCGCGCCAAGCGCGAGGTTGTATTCCCGCGTGCCCTGCTCATCCGCATGGCCCTCGATCACCGCGTTGTAATCGGTGTTCTCCATAAGCCAATTGGCCTGCGCCAGAAGCGTCAGGCGGCCTTCCTCGGAAAGCGTCGACTGATCGACGACGAAAAGAACCCGGTCGCCAATGCGCTCACGGAAATGCGCCACGGAGGTGGGGTCGTCCACACTGCCATCTTCGAATTGGCCGCTGCCCGGTCCGCCGGCCGATCCGCCGCCAAGCCCGAAAGCGCCCGAATTGCTACAGCCTGCCAGCGCCAGCGCCGCGACCAGAAAACCGATCTTCGTTATCGCGTTCATGTTATGCCTCGTTTCCTCAATGCCCGTTCCAAAACGTTTCTTTAGGGCCTGTTCTATCACATGCTGCGCCTGTTGAAAACGCGCGCAGCTTATTCCTGAAGGGGCGACCAAGCCGGGTCCGACCCGCCGCCACTGATCTTGACCTTACGCAGGTTGCGCCCCGATACATCGACCGAGTAAAGCGCCGACGCGCCGCTTGCCCCTTGGGTTTCGCGGGTGAACATGATGACCCGCCCATTCGGCGCCCACGTCGGCCCCTCGTCAAGGAACGACGCCGTGAGCAGACGCTCTTCGCTGCCATCCGTGCGCATCACACCGATATGGAACCGGCCCTTGTTCTGCTTGGTAAACGCGATGAGATCGCCGCGCGGACTCCAGACCGGGGTGCCATAGCGACCCTGCCCAAAGCTGATCCGCTTCGGCTCTCCGCCGCCCACTGGCATTACATAAAGCTGTTGCGTGCCCGAACGGTCGCTCTCAAAGACGATCTGACTGCCATCGGGGCTAAAGCTCGGCGCGGTGTCGATCGCGGGCGACGAAGTCAGGCGCTGCGGCCGTCCGCCCGTAAGCCCCATACGATAGATATCCGTATTGCCATCCCGCGTGATCGACAGAAGCAGGCTCTTGCCATCGGGCGCAAAGCGCGGCGCAAAGGACATGGTGCCCGCCTCACTATTCAGCACCCGGCGCTGCACGCTGCCCACATCGAGGATATAGACCTGCGGAAACCCCGTCTCATAGCTCGTATAAAGCACCTTGTCGCCGGTGGGCGAGAACCGCGGTGCGAGCACGATCGAGCTTGAATCCGTCAGATACTGAAGGTTCGCCCCGTCATAATCCATGATCGCGAGGCGCTTCTTGCGGTCATCCTTGGGGCCGGTCTCACTCACGAAGACCACACGGCTGTCGAAATAGCCGCCCTCGCCGGTGATCCGGCTATAGACCGCATCGGCCACCTTATGCGCCATCCGCCGCCAGCCATCGACCGTGCCTTTGAACCGCAACCCATTGCCAAGCTCTTGGCCCGCAAAGACGTCATAGACTCGGAACTTGACCTCAAGGTTGCTTCCCGACACCGACACCGCCCCGGTGATGAGCGCCTGCGCGTTGATCGCTTTCCAATCGGCGAACTGCACCGGAGAGGAAAAATTGCTGATCTTGGCGATATGCGCCTTCTCGGGAATCTCCCGGAAAAGCCCGGTTCCCGAAAGATCCGACGCGATCACATCGGCAAGTTGCGCGGCATAGCCATTCGCCGCGCTGTTCTCGGCCACGAAATCGGGCACGGCATAGGGTAAGGGCTCGACCACACCATCGGTGATCTCGATCCGAAGCGGACCGCCTTGGGCCATCGCCATTTGCCCCAGAACCGTCAGTCCCATCAGAAGAGCTGCTAGAAGTCGCATCATTTCAGCCTCATTTTCTCCGGATTAAACGTGATTTCGATCTCACGCCAATGCTCATACTTGTCGATCGGCAATTTATAGCCACCCTTCTGGCAACGCAGGATCGCGCGCCGAGCCGCCTCGAAGGCCACTTTCGTCGCCTGATCGTCGCCGCCTTCCGCCCGCAAGAGAGAGATCGCCCCATCGACCTTGCCCTCGCGCGTCATGTTCATCGCCACCGTGACCGTGACATTCGCCGCCTGGCTGCCCACGTCCACGACCCAGCAGTTCTGCACCGAGATCCGTAGCGCGTCCTTCTCGCCCCGTGTCAGTGGCGGACCGCTCGGCGCGGCAGGGGTCTCGGCCTGCTCCTGCGCCCCGGCCTCGGCCAACGCCGCCGCGATGGCATCGTCGGCATCGTCCTTCGGCTCCGGCGCGCTCTCGGCCTCCGCTGCACGACGCGGGCGCAGCTGCGGACGCACCGAGCTTTTCGGCGCAAGCTCCTTGGCCTCGGTGACGATCTCCGTGCTTGCCGCTTCCGGCGCGGTCGCCTCTTCCGGCTCCTGCGGCGCGGCGTCGGGGCTTTCCTCCGGCGTCACCGCCTCGCGCACCGTGTCGTCGATCTTCACATCCGGCTCCGGCGGCGCAACCGGCTCGGGCGCGACGCGCGGTGCGGGCTGAACCGTCTCCGGCTCTGCCTCCTGCGGCTGCAACGCAGCAATGTCCTCGCTCGGCGGTGTCATGTCCGGCACCTCATCGATCAGTTCCGCCGGCGCAGGCACCTCCACGGCGCTCAGGTCCGGCGCATCCTCGGTCTCTGCCGCCTCGGCGCTTTCCGGGCGGTTCTGATCCGGCGCTTCATCCGGCTCTGCCCCGCGAAACGGCTCCGCCTCCGAAAGCTCTGGCGCCACCGGCACTTCCACATCCGTCTCCGGCTGCGGAACCTGGTCCGGCGCGCTCAACGCGGCGAACTCCGCCTCGGTAATGACCGCGACGCCCGCGACCTCGAACGGCTCCGGCGTGCTCTGAAACACAGAGCCCAGAAGCGCCCAGCCGATCAGACCCACATGGGCCGCGCCAGAGATATAATGCCCGATATGCACCGCGCGCCTCAGTTGTCACCCATGTCGGGGCCACCGATATCCGTCACCAGCCCGATATCCGAGAACCCCGCCGCGTTCAGCGCGCCCATGACCTGCACCACCATTTCATACGGCAGCGCCCCATCGGCCCGCAGATAAATCCGCTGCGAAGCGCGCTCGACCGCCACCGCGCGCAGCTTGTTCACAAGCTCCTCCGGTGCGACCGGCGAATTCATGATCGCAAGCGTCCCATCCGCCGCGATCGTAATTGCAAGTGGCTCTTCCTGCTCGCCCGGTAAGGGGTTCGCCGCCGTCTTCGGCAGTTCCACCGGAACGCCCACCGTCAGAAGCGGCGCCGCCACCATGAAAATGATAAGCAGAACGAGCATCACGTCGACAAAAGGCGTCACGTTGATCTCGGCCATCGGCTGACTGCGCCGCCGCGTTCTGCGCCGCCGCTTGCCGCCGCCCTCGGCCCCTTTCATGACCCCGGCACCCATATCAGGAATCCAGCTGTCGGCTAAGAATGGTGGCGAACTCATCGGCAAAGGCCTCATAGCCCGCGATGATCCGGTCGCTATCCGCACTCAACTTGTTATAGAAGATCACCGCCGGAATGGCCGCCAAAAGGCCAAGCCCCGTCGCCAAAAGCGCCTCGGCAATCCCCGGCGCGACAACGGCTAGGTTCGTGTTCTGCTGCGCCGCGATCTCGATAAAGGCATTCATGATGCCCCAGACCGTCCCGAACAGCCCGACAAACGGCGCGGTCGAGCCGACCGTGGCAAGGATCGGCAAGCCCTTCTGCAAGACTTCCGCCTCTTTCACGATGGCGACATCCATGCTCCGGTCGATCCGGCTCGTGGCGTTTGCGATAAGCCCCCCGTCCTGTCGGTGGCTCCGGTGCCATTCCGTCATCCCGGCGGCAAAGATACGCTGCGACCGCCCCGAAGGCGTCGGGCCGATCTCTTCATAAAGCTGATCGAGCGGTTCCCCGGACCAGAACGCCCGGTCAAACCGCGCCGCCTCGCGTCGCGCATTGCGGAAAAGAATATGTTTCTGGATGATCACTGACCACGACCAGAACGATGCCACCACGAGGAGCATCATCACCAGTTTCACGGTCAGGGTTGCGCGCGCGAAAAGCGCCCACATCGAAAAATCGACTGCTGCTTCCATATGCCTGCTCTGCCTTTGGGCCGTCTTGTTGCGGCCATCTGTTTGGCAGGAATCTACAGGAAAGACACGGGGAAAGCCATCAAATAGGCGTCATTGGCGCGTTATGGCCCGCTTCAATGCACCATCTGGCGGATATTCGCCGGAAGTCGCACCGGTTGACCGGCTTCGTTCATACACACAACGGTCACCATCGCGTGAAACAGCACTTCCTCACCCCGTTTGACCCGTTGTTCCATGACGAGCCGCGCCGCTGTGACGCTCGCCACCTCGGTTTCCACGATCAATTCATCGTCAAGTTTAGCCGAGCCAAGATAATCCGCCTCGACCCGGCGCACGGCGAAAACGATTCCCTCCGCTTTCATCTTGAGTTGATCCATACCGATCTCGCGCACCCATTCGCTGCGCCCGCGCTCGATGAACTTGAGGTAGTTGGCGTAATAGACGATCCCGGCCATGTCGGTGTCTTCGTAATAGATGCGAATGGGCAGGGTGTATGTCACGGTCCGGATCCTCTCGGCTCAAATGCGCCGCCACCAAAGCAAGAAGCCGCGCGCCTGTCCAGTGCGCACATCCTCACCCCAACGGATAGCCCGCCAACACGTCATGCACCGCGCCATCTGGATGCAGTTCAGACCCAAAAAGACAAAGCGCGGCAATCGGTGCCTCGGGGAACTGCCAATCGCCATGCCGGACCATGAACTGGCCGAGCTTGACGGCCTCGTCCTCGCTCATGTCCCGGCGAAACCGCGCCAACGTGACATGCGGACGAAACCGCTCGCGCGACAACTCAACCCCGACATCGCGCGCCACACGCCGCACCGTCCGGTGCAGCGCCACAAGCGCCGCGCCGCCTTCCCCCTTGGCATAAAGCACCCTCGGTCGCGCCCCACCGAAAAGTTCCAAGCCCTGCAACGCGAGGTGGATTTCCGGCAGGCGCTCGCCCTGCAACGCCTCGTGCAACTCGGCCAAAACCGCCTCCGGCTGATCGTCAAGAAAAGCCAGCGTCAGGTGCAGGTTCTCCGTCGGCGGCTTGCGCCCAACCCGCAACTGATCCTGAAGCGACGCCACCGCCGCGCGCATCTCCTCGGGCAGATCAAGCGCGAGGAAGGCCCGCATCAGCCCGCATCATCCTCGAGCCGTAGCCGCGCAAAAAGGCGCAGCGCGTGGCTCGGGTCATCGGCAGAGGGCGGCATCATCCGATCATAGGCGGCGGCCAGAACCGCAGCGATCTCCGGGCGCAACACCGTCGCGCCACTCTCCGGCAAAACCGCCAGCGGCGAGGTCTCGGCAAAAGCGCGCGGCCCCCAAAGAAGCATCACCTGCACGGCCTGCGCCAGCGCAATGCTCTCGGCAGGCAGCTTGGCCATCTCCCCGTCCATGCGCACAAAGACAAAGGCCGCCTTGATCGCGCCGTGGTCGTCGAACCGGAACGCCCGGTATTGCCGCGCCCCTGCCGCCTTGAGCCGCCCAAGAAGCGGCTCAAGATCGGGGATCAGGCGATCAAGATCCGGCACCGACGCCAACTCGTCCCAATCACGCAGGAAGAAGACCATCAGGTTCACGCCAAGCTCCGGGTCGGTCTCGGCCATCTGGTGCCCAACAAGCGTCACCACCGCCTCCACCGCGCCCTTGACCGTCGCCAGCGTCGCATCCTCGACCCCGAACACGATCGGCGCGATGGGCCGCCCCCAGCGCGCAAAGGCGTAGGATCCGTCCTTTTGGCTGAACAACTCCTGAACCTGTTCCGGCGTCATGGCGCTCTCCTCATGCAAGCGCGCGCCTGATCCCACGGATCACCGCCCCTTGGCAAGACCTCCCGCCCCTTGGAGACGCAGCAAAGCTGCGCCCCGCAAGCGTTGGGCGTGGCTGGGGGCGCTGCCCCCAGACCCCCGGAGTATTTCTCCAGAGAAGAAGACAGGACCGTTCAGCCTTTCTTCTCTGTGGCAAATACTCCCGCCGGAGGCATGAAATCTATTTCCCGAACAGGTCGGTCTGATCCGCCCGTTTTGGTGCCTCGATGCCAAGATGCCGCCACGCCTTCTGCGCCAGCATCCGCCCGCGCGGCGTGCGCTGCACCAATCCCTGCTGCAAAAGGAACGGCTCGATCACCTCTTCGATCGCGTCCCGGCTCTCGCTGAGCGCGGCCGAGATCGTGTCGATCCCCACCGGCCCGCCGCCATAATTCTCGGCAATGAAGCGCAGATAGCGCCGGTCCGCCCCATCAAGGCCAAGCTGATCCACCCCGAGCCGCGTCAGCGCGCTATCGGCGATCTCCCGGCTCACCGTGCCATCGCCCTCGACCAGCGCGAAATCCACCACCCGCCGCAAGAGCCGTCCGGCAATCCGCGGCGTCCCGCGCGACCGCCTTGCGATCTCGCGCGCACCCTCGCCGACGGCCGGCACGTTGAGCTTCGTCGCATTGCGCGTCACGATCTCGTTCAGCTCATCCTCGGTATAAAACTGCAACCGCGTCGGAATACCGAACCGGTCCCGTAGCGGTGTCGTCAAAAGCCCGAGCCGCGTCGTCGCCCCGACAAGCGTGAAGGGCTGCAACTCGATCCGCACCGTGCGCGCCGCCGGCCCCTCGCCAATGACGAGGTCGAGTTCGAAATCCTCCATCGCCGGGTAAAGCACCTCTTCGACCGCCGGGTTGAGCCGGTGAATCTCGTCGATGAACAGAACGTCGCGCGCCTCGAGATTGGTCAGGATCGCCGCCAGATCGCCCGCTTTGGCCAGCACCGGGCCAGAGGTCATGCGGAAACTCACCCCCAGCTCGCGCGCCATGATCTGCGCCAGCGTCGTCTTGCCAAGCCCCGGCGGCCCATGAAAGAGCGTGTGGTCCATTGCCTCGCCACGTCGCCGCGCGCTCTCGATAAAGACCTTTAGGTTCGCCCGCGCCTCGGCCTGGCCGATGAAATCGCCAAGCGCCTGTGGCCGCAGCGCGCGGTCTGCGTCTTCCGGGCGCGACTCTGGCCGCAATGTCGGGTCGGGCTGATCCATCATCCCTTATCCTTTCGGCGCAAGGAGCTTGAGCGCGGCGCGGATCAACGCCGCCGTCTCCGCCTCTGGTGCCTCTCCCGCGGCCTCGGCCACCGCCGCCGCCGCTTCGCCCGGACCATAGCCGAGGTTGCCAAGCGCTGACAGGGCTTCTGCCTGCGCCGAGGCCGATCCCCCGCCGGTTTTCTTGGCCGTTTTCTGACCCGCGCGCGCGGGTTTCCCCGCCGGCCCCTCATCGTCGATCACGCTGGCCTCCGCAGGCACCTCGCCCAGTGCCTCCGCCATCGTCCCACCAAGCGCCATCACCGCTGGCGCCTTGTCCTTCAACTCGATCACCACCCGCTGCGCCGTCTTCGGCCCGACACCCTTCGCCGCCTTGAGCGCCGTCGCATCGCCAAGCGAGATCGCCCGACTGACCCCGTCCGCCCCGAGCGCTCCGAGAATGGCAAGCGAGGCCTTCGCGCCGATCCCCTGCACGCTCATCAACAACCGATGCCATTCCTTCTCGATCAACGTCGTGAAACCGAACAACTGCAACAGGTCTTCGCGCACGAGGAGGTCGGTGTAGACCGCCGCAACCTCGCCCTGCCCCGGCAGGGCCGCCATGGTGCGGTCGCTCACATAGACGACATAGCCAATACCGCCGACATCGATCAGCACATGATCACTCGCGCGGTATTCGATCCGTCCGGAAATCTTGCCAATCATGTGCCCACCTTCCGCAGCGCGGCCTCCATGCCGCCGCCGGCCCGCGCATAATGGGCATGACAAATCGCAATGGCCAGCGCATCCGCCGCGTCCGGCCCGTTGATGACCGCTCCCGGCAATTGTAGCTTGACCATATGCTCGACCTGATGCTTCTCCGCATGGCCGACCCCGACCACCGTCTTCTTGACCTTGTTGGGCGCATATTCCCCAATCACGAGCCCTGCCTGCGCTGGCACCAAGAGCGCGATCCCCCGCGCCTGGCCAAGCTTGAGCGTGCCGACCGCGTCCTTGTTGACAAACGTGTTCTCGACCGCCGCGTGATCCGGCTCAAACCGCGCCACCACGGCGCTGAGCTGTTCATGCAATGACAGCAGCCGCGTCGCCAGTTCTTCACCGACAGAATGGCAAATTCCGTTGCCCACATGGCTGATTCGGCTGCCTTCAACGTCGATGACGCCCCAGCCCATGTTGCGCAAACCGGGATCAATTCCCAAAACCCGCATCTTTCTGCCCCGCTGCCCTGCGAAATGTTGCTTTTTTGAACCACTAGCACAAAACCGGAACATTCGCCAAGAGCCTTGCAAGAAACGCATGACCGATGACGAGCCATGTCGTTTTTGCATCGCGACGGTCAAAAACGACACCCCATCAAGTCACAGCGACGGCAAACCCATGCATTTTTCATAAGTTTTTCAAATTGTTAAACGCACGCGACCTATGCACAAACATCATATCACCCTTGCATTTTTTATTGCTTGTTTCATGTGCATGCCGCTCCTATTTGCGGCTTTACGAAAACGCTGACCATAACTCGAACAGAAGGACTACTGACATGGCTGCATTCGACACCAACCGTTTCTCGACCTCCCCGGCGGGGTTTGCCGGCCATATTGGCCAGACCTTCGTCTCCATGACCGCATTTGACGCCGCCGCTCAGGGCGCTGTCCGCGTCTCCCTCGCGGACCGCTTCGGCGCTTTCGTGGCCTCCGTCGCCGCGTCCTATGCCGACTGGAAAGACCAGCGCGCAACCCGCATCGCGCTGTCCGCCCTCTCCGACCGCGAGCTCGACGACATCGGCCTCTCCCGCGCCGATCTCGACGCGCTGCGCTGACGACGTTCGGAAACGACGACACCGCCGTTTTCGGATCTTCGGATCAGATCGACCGCACCTCCCTCGGGGTGCGGTCTTTCTTTTGTGCCAAGGGAACTCTCACGCGATCGCCCCGCTCAAAAGAAAACGGCCCCGGGAGAGAGACCGGGGCCGCCTGCTGATTTGGAGGGATCAGCTAAGTGTCTTGATCTGCCGGGCGACCCAGCTTGAGATCGGGTCCGGACGCATCGTCCAGGTGCCGATCTGTTCAAGCACAGTCGACGGGCGCAGCCGCCCGATCTCCGACTTGTAGAAATCCGCGCCAAGCCGCGCCATCACGGCGCCCTTGAGCATGAAAACCGCCGCCAGCACCATCAGGATACCGGTCCAGGGAATACGCATGGAGGGACGTGCGCCCCGGATGACAACATATCCGTTCGGCTCACGATGAACGCTGACCCGGCTCGACGTGTCACGGGTCGCCGTCTCGTTCAAATCATAGATCCGCGCAACGCGGGCCTGAAAATCTTTGTAAGAGTCGCTCATGGCAGAGGTCACATTCTGTTCGGCCCCCACCAAACATGGTCTGATTGGCTCCGAAATGTGGCGAAACTAAGGCAAACCCCCTCAAATCAGGCCAGTTTTAGACAATTACCGTCCAATTTTCGACTGATCGAAAGTAATTTGGAAACAATGGCTTGAGAGTTTTCCCTACGTTTCCAAACGGGCAACAGAACGCGAATCGTCGCCCCGTCCTTCACCTTTGTGAAAATACTCCCGCCGGAGGCATTTCCGCAGGCAGCGCGCCCTTGGGCGCGATGACGAGAAAACCTGCGCGCGGCCGTGGCCGCGCCCCTGTTAACCGCCGTGCCTCAGCGCCGGGTCAAGGTCAGGGTCGTCCACTCGCCGATCTCTTCGCGCGTATGCACGTCGAACCCCGTCGCGTCATAGGCCGCAACAACCTCGTCCGCCTGCTCGTTGAGGATTCCTGACAGGATCGCATATCCGCCGCTGATGATATTGGCCCCCATATCCGGCGCGAGGTCGATCAACGGTGCTTTGAGGATATTGGCAAAGACAAGGTCATAAGGCGCGCGCGCCGCAAGGTCGGGATGACCGAACCCCGCCGCCTCAAGACAGACCACACGCCCCTCGAGCCCGTTTGCCGCCACATTGGCCTCTGCCACGTCGACCGCGACCTGATCGATATCGCTCGCCAGAACCGTCTCTGGCCAGATCCGCGCCGCCCCCATGGCAAGCACCGCCGTGCCACAGCCGATATCGGCGACGTTCTTGCCGACAAACCCTTCATTGGCCAACCGGTCCAATCCCTTGAGACAGCCAAGCGTCGTGCCGTGATGCCCAGTGCCGAACGCCATCGCCGCCTCGATCAAAAGCGGCTCCGCGCCCTCGGGCACCTTGTCTGCATCATGGCTGCCATAGACAAAGAACCGCCCGGCCTCGACCGGGGCCAGCTCACGTTTGACCTTGGCGACCCAATCGGTTTCCGGCAGTTCGGACACCACGAACGGCTTGGCCTCAAACGCCACCGCCAGAACCGCCAATGCGGCTGCGTCGGGCGCCTCGGTGAAATAGCCGCCCACTTCCCAGAGGCCCGATCCATCCTCGATCTCGAACACGCCAACGCCGGTCGGCTCGGGCTGCAGGCGTTCCATCGCCTCACCAAGAGAGTCGGCGGGGGCTTTCCCGGCAAGGGTCGTGAAGGCGGTGAATGTGGGCATGTCGAAGGCTCCTGTGCTCTGCCAAGCGGCGTAGGCCCAAGGGCTCGTCCCGTCAAGGGCGCGCGCGCTGCGGTGGGGTCTCCTGCCCGATCCGGGCAAGGAAGGCACGGCTCCACGCCGCCGCGAACAGCCCGACAATGGCCCCGACAAGCGCCTGCGCATAGACCACGCCTGTCGCCCCGTACCATTCGGCAAAGACCCATGCCGCCGGCAGGATCAGAACCCCATCGCGAAGCCAGTTGATCACTGTGGAGCGCGTCGCCTTGCCTAGGTTGTTGAAGGCCGCGTTGGCAACATAGGCCGCACCGACGAACACAAACGCCCCCGCCCCGACCCGTGCGAAGGTGAGGTAGACCGTCTCGCCCACCCCGATCAGGCCGAACCCTTTGACCACCATCGGCGCCGTCGCCGCCAGAAGCGCCCAGGCGAGGAGGGTGTAGCCCGCGCAGAAAATGAGCGCATCGCGGAAGGTCGAGCGCAGCCGGTCATGCAGCCCCGCCCCGAAATTCTGCCCAAAGATGCCGCCAATCGCGCCCGAAAGCGAGAAGATGCCACCAAAGGCCACCACGGTCAGCCGGTTCACCACCGCCCAGGCCGCCACCGCGTTGTCGCCAAAGCTCGCGATGACCCCGGTCAGAAGGTAGTTGGCAAAGGGTGTCGCCATCTGGGTGAGGATTGCCGGAACCGCCACCGCCACGAATGGCCGGATTGCCCGACGCACCGCCCACACCTCGGGACGCGCGAAAAGGTCATGCACGCGGATCGCGAACAAAAGCGCCATCCCCGCCATCACGAACCGCGACAGGACAACCCCGAGTGCTGCGCCATCAAGGCCAAGGCCAAGCGTCAGGATCAGGATCGGATCCGCCACCATCGCCACCGACCCGGAGGTCAGCGTGACCAACATCGACCGCCGCCCATCGCCTTCCGCCCGAAGCGCCGCCTGCCCGGCAAGCCCGGCCCCCATGACAAGAAGCGAGGGCATGGAAATCAGCACATAACGCTCGGCGAGGGCAAGCGTCTCGCCCTCCGCCCCGGCAAGCCGCAACATCGGGTCGCGGAAAAGCACGATGGACAAGGCCACAAGCCCCTGCACAAGCACCGTCAGGATCAACGCCGCCGTCGCATCATGGCGCGCCCGCGCGCTTTCTCCCATGCCAATGCGGCGCGACACGATGGCGGTTCCCGCGATCATCAGGCCAACACCGACCGAAACCGCAAAGAACTGGATCGCAAAGGCATAGCCTATGGCCGCCACGAGCTTGGGATCGCCGATCCGTGAAATCCAGAACAGGTTGGCAAGGTCGACAAGGAAGACAAAGGTGATGCCTGTCGTCCCGGCAAGGGTCATGCGCACCACATGCCCCATCGTCGGCCCATCAAGAAATCTACCGCGCTTGCCGTCCATGACCTACTCCGCCGGCGTCGCCACGCGCATCCGCACGAGCCGCGTCTCGTTGCCCTTCTCAGGGTGGCGCGGCACAAGGAGCGACAGGCAAAGCGAGGTGCAGGCCATCCCCGCTGCGAGGATGAACACCGCGCCGGGCGAGGCCAGCCACAACAGCCCAAGAAGCACCGGCAGGAACACCGCCGCGATATGGTTGATGGTGAAGGCAACCGCCGCCGTCGGCGCAATATCCTCGGGGTCGGCGATCTTCTGGAAATAGGTCTTGAGCGCAAGCGCCAGCGCAAACAGCATATGATCCACGACATAAAGCGTCGCGGCAAGGACCACGCCCCAGCCAAAGAAATAGATGCCGCCGTAAAGAAGGAACACGATGGCAAGGCCCGCATATTCGAAAATGAGCGTCCGCCGCTCTCCGAACCGCGCCACGGCCATGCCAAAGATTGGCGCAAGCACCATGTTGGCGACAAGGTTGATGAGGTAAAGCGCCGTGATCTCGTGCACCTCAAACCCGAACCGCTCAACCATCATGAAACCAGCAAAGACGACAAAGATCTGCCGCCGCGCCCCCGCCATGAACTGAAGCGCGTAATAGAGCCAATAGCGTTTCTTCAACACCATCTTACGCACCTGCGGCGTGCGCTCCTCAAACTGCGGATAGGCAAAGAAGGCAAAGATCGCGATCACCGCCGTGATCCCGCCCCCGGCAAGGTAAACGCTGTTGTAGGACAGGTCGAATGCCTTCCACGTCAGGACAATCGCGCCATAGGCCACAAGCGTCGCCGCCGATCCGGCCGCGAGAAGCCAGCCAAGCACCTTCGGCGCGCGAAGCTTGTCGAGCCATTGAAGCTGTAGGGATTGGTTCACCGTCTCGTAATAGTGAAACCCGATCGAGCTGAGCATGGTGATCGTCAGGATCCCCGCAAGCGACGGAAACCACGCCGTGACCGCCGTCGCGGCCCCAAGAAGAAGGAGCGAGACAACGCCGAGAACCTGCTCACGCATGACAAGAAGAAGGGCAATCACACCAATGGCGAAAAAGCCCGGAATCTCGCGCACCGTATGCAGAAGGCCAATGTCTGAGCCGTCAAAATCCGCAACCTCGATGACGAAGTTATTCAACAAAGCGGACCACGTATTGAACGCGATCGGCATCCCCAAGGCCATCAGGAACAAAAGGGCCACTGGCCTGCGCCAGACCGGAAGATCCTGCGCCTCGTCAAGACTCATTTTACGCAACATGTATTGCGATTACGCCTTTCCCTGACAAAAGGCGAGACGTTTCACATCCTTTTGTGATCTGAATCAAAGCAGCTCTGCCCCTTGCGCGCCTATATCCTCGCAATTGCGAAAAAGGATTTGGAACCGCCATGGATGTTCTCGCCCTTGTCGAACGTATCGGCGAAGCGCCGACAGCCGCCCTTCTTGGTCTTTTGACCGGTGTCATCTTCGGGGTCGCGGCCCAGCGCTCGCGCTTCTGCCTGCGTGCCGCAACCGTGGAATTCGCCCGTGGTCAGCTTGGCGACAAGGTCGCGGTCTGGCTCCTGACCATCTCGACCGCCATCGTCTGGGTGCAGGGCGCACAGGCGCTCGGTCTGATGTATTCCGCAGACGCCCGCATGATGGCCGTCCCCGGAAGCTGGTCCGGTGCCATCCTCGGCGGGCTGATGTTCGGCGTCGGCATGGTGCTGTCGCGCGGCTGTTCCGGCCGTCTCCTCGTGCTTGCCGCCAATGGCAACCTGCGCTCGGTGGTCTCCGGCCTGATCTTCGCCGTGGTCGCCCAGATGAGCCTCAAGGGAATCCTCTCCGGCCCCCGCGACTATCTCGCGGGCCTCTGGGTGACCTCGGGGGGACGCAACCTCGACCTGATCGCTTTCTTCCGCCTGCCCGAGCTTTCGGGCCTCGTCTTCGGCATCCTGATGGCGATCCTCGCCCTTATCATTGCCCGCAAGAACCGCCTCGGTGCGCGCCGCCTGATCTTTGGCGCGGGCGTCGGTTTTGCCGTCGCCGTCGGCTGGGTCGCCACCTACGAGTTGGCGCAGGTCGCCTTTGAGCCCGTGCAGATCGAAAGCGCGACCTTCTCCGGCCCCTCGGCCCATACGTTGATGTTCTTCCTCGACCGCGATGCCGTGCTTGAATTCGACGTCGGCCTCGTGCCGGGCGTTGTGATCGGCTCTTTCCTCGCCTCGATCCTGACGCGTGAGTTCAAGTTTCAGGGCTTTGACACCGAAAGCAACATGCGCCGCGCCATGTTCGGGGCCGTGCTCATGGGGTTCGGCGCCATGCTCGCTGGCGGCTGCGCCATCGGCGCGGGCGTCACCGGCGGTTCGATCTTCGCGGGCACCGCTTGGATGGCGCTCTTCTGCATGTGGATCGGCGCCATGGCGACCGACATTCTCATCGACCAGCGCGGCCGCGCGCCCGCCGCCGCCTGACACCATCGCGCGCGGGGCCCGGCACATCCGAGGCCCCGCTTGAAACCCACCCCCCGAGCTTCTATCTAGACCCCGTTGCGAGGACGACCTCCCCATAACGGCACCATTCCGGGACGGCCCGGCCCGATAGAAGACCCGCCCCATGCGCTCTCCGCTCGACCGTCTCCGCCACGCCCTCAGCTTCGAAATCATCGCCCTCCTGATCGTCGTCCCCCTCGGCGCGCTGATCTTTGGCATCTCCCTCCACGATACCGGCGTTGTCGCCCTCGTCAGCGCCACGCTCGCGACGCTCTGGAACCTGGCCTATAATTACCTCTTCGACCTCGGCCTCAAGCGGCTGACCGGCTCAACTTGGAAAACCACGCCCCTGCGCCTTGTCCACGCGGTCTTGTTCGAGGTCGGCCTCCTCTTTGTCCTGATGCCCTTCATCGCTTGGTATCTCGACATCTCGCTCTGGCATGCCTTCGTGATGGATGTCTCCTTTGCGGCGTTCTACATGGTCTACGCCTTCGCCTTTAACTGGGCCTATGACCGCCTTTTCCCACTCCCCGAGTGGCACCACGACAGCGCCGCAAACAAGGCGTTGTGAAAAAAATTTGCGTCCCCTGCATCCAAACGCCCCCGACCACGAGTCCTAGAGAATAGGAAGCTGCGGATTGGCCGCAGTCGAACAGACTTGAGGACGATATGATGAACAAGACCGTTTCCGCCCTGAGCATTGCTACTCTTCTGGCCTCCGGCGCTGCCGCGCTGGCCGATGGCCACGGGGATCACGACCTGATGGCCATTGGCCTCTCCGGCGACAAGACCCTGCACAAGATCGACGCCAAGACCGCCACCGTCAAAGCCTCGATGGACGTGGACGGCGTCGACAAGCTCCTCGGCATCGACCTGCGCCCCGCGACCGGCCAACTCATCGGCGTCACCGCCGGGTTCGACATCGTGGAAATCGACCCGATGACCGGCAAGGCCATGGTGATCTCCACCATGGACAAGGAACTGCCGATCATGGGCGACGCGCCCGTCATCGTCGACTTCAACCCCAAAGCCAACAAGCTGCGCTTCATGTCCGGCACCACCAACCACCGCGTCGATATCGAAAGCGGTGCGGTAACGGTCGATGGCTCGCTCGCCTTTGAAGAGGCCGACATGCACGCAGGCGAAGCCCCGGCCATCGTCGCAGCCGCCTATATCAACTCCTATGGCAAGCCCGACGCGACCGCGATGTATGACATCGACAGCACCATCGTCGCGCTGATTCAGCAGACTTCGCCCAATGACGGCACCCTCGCCGCCATCGGCAAGCTCGGCATCGACGCCGCCGACACCTATGCTTTCGACATCGCGACCAACGCCGAAGGCGAAAACACCGCCTGGCTCGTCGCCTCCGGCATGATGCACACTGTGTCGCTTGAAACCGGCGCGGTCGAGGAAAGCTGGGAGATCAAGGGCGCGGATGGCGTGGCCGTGCGCGACATCACCTTCATGACCGCGAAGTAATCGGAAAAGAGTGGTCCCTCCGGCTGGCGCGCCCGCGGTTGCGCGTCAGCCACCTTTCTCCAACCCGTTTGACAGGCGACACCGTGCACAATACCTCTTTTCGCATCGCGGCCCCGCGTTGGGACCGCAAGAGGGAAGCAGACAAGCGCGTGACGGACTATGCAAAGCTGATCAAGGCCTGCGCGGCTGGTGACAAATCCGCCCTGCAAGAGATCATGCACGCTGAAGGCGGGCGGATGCTTGGCGTCGCGCGGCGCATGTTGCGCCGCACCGACCTTGCCGAAGACGCGCTACAGGATGCACTTGTCCTGATCTGGCAGCGGGCGCACCAGTTCGACGAGACCCGCGGCACGGCCAAGGGGTGGCTCTATACCATCCTGCGCAATCGCTGCCTGACCATGTTGCGCAACGAGGACCGCACCGATCCCATGGCCCCCGAAGTTGTGGAACACGCGCTCAACGACCGCGAACTCGACACCGCCTTTGACCGGCTCGACAGATCGACCGACCTGCGCCGCTGCCTCGAAAGGCTCGACCTCAACACACGGCGGGCGATCTTGGCCTCTTATATCCTTGGCCATAGTCACGGAGAGATTGCCGGTCGCATGGCGGCCCCGCTCGGGTCTGTCAAATCGTGGGTCCGGCGGGGGCTGGGCAAACTCCGGGAGTGCCTGTCATGACAGATCGTTCTCTTGAGACCCTGATGGACGAAATCGCCCTCGGCCTTGCCGACGAGGCGGAAATGGCCGATCTCGAGGCCCGCGCCCTCGACGACCCGGCCCTCGCCGCGCGTCTCGACTTTGCCCGCGCCCGGTTTGCGCCGCTTGATGAGACCGCCGATCCCCTGCCCCTGCCCGCCGACTTCTGGAGCCGCGTCGAGCCCGCGCTCGACACCGCGCCCGCCAAGGCCGACGACGAGTCGTCCGCGCCGTCCAATGTCGTTCCCCTTGCCCCGGCACAAACTGCGCTTGGCCGCTGGCGCGCGACCGCTCTTGGCAGCATCGCGGCCTCTCTCCTGCTCGCTGTGCTTGTCGGCTGGATGAGCCTCATGCAGCCCGACCCGGTGGTGATCGCCGTGCTCGTCAACGATAGCGGCGAGGCCATCGCCCTCGTCGAAAGCGGCGCCGACAACACCACCCGCGTGACACTCCTCGAAGCGCCGAACGTCCCCGACGATCAAGTGATGCAAGTCTGGACCAAGCCCGAAGACGACGGCCTGCCGGTCTCGCTCGGTCTGCTGTCCTCGGGCACCTCGATGACCTTCACCATCGAAGGCCTGCCAACGCCCCATCCGCAGCAGCTCTACGAGATCACCTTCGAACCCGCTGGCGGCTCTCCGACGAACCTGCCGACCGGGCCGATCCTTGGCAAAGGTCTCGCCAAGGAACCTGTGACCTGACAGCGCGCGTTACGTTTCCAATCTTTTGATCTCTGTGAAGAAATCCGCTTACGCCCCGCGGCGCACATACGCGATACCGACGCAATACCGACGTGATACCGACATTGGTTTTTCGCGTTAATAGAAGCTCTGCGGGTCGATATCGACGGCAAGGCGGATATCCCCCTTCAGGCGGAATTGCCCAACCCATTCGGCCAGTGCCGGCTGAAGCCGCACCCCCTTGTCCGCCTTCACCAACAGGCGCACCCGATGCCGCCCCCGAATACGCGCAATCGGCGCTGGTGCCGGTCCGTAAACCTGCGCCCCCACCGCCCTTAACGGCCCATCCTGCCGGGCCAGCGCATTGCCAAGATCAAACACCTGCTGCACGTCCGGCGAGGACAAAATGATCCCCGCCATCCGCCCATAAGGCGGCACGCCCGCCGCCTGTCGCTCGCGCGCCTCCGCGCTCCAGAAACCTTCCTCGTCGCCTGCCATGATCGACCGGATCACCGGATGCTCCGGCTGAAAAGTCTGCAGCAACGCCAAGCCCTTACGCTCTGACCGCCCGGCCCGCCCCGCGACCTGCCGCATGAGTTGAAAGGTGCGCTCGGCGGCGCGCAAATCTGAACCCTGAAGCCCCAAATCCGCGTCGATCACCCCCACCAGCGTGAGCAGCGGAAAGTTATGCCCCTTTGCGACCAGTTGCGTGCCGATGATGATATCCGCGCCCCCCGCCGCAATCGCGTTGATCCCCTCTTTCAACGCCCGCGCCGACGCAAACAAATCCGACGACAACACCGCCAACCGCGCCTCCGGCCAGAGCGCCGCCGCCTCTTCGGCAAGCCGCTCAACACCGGGGCCCACCGGGGCCAGCGTGTCCTCTTTTCCACAGGCCGGACAGACCTCCGGGATCGGCTTCGTCTCGCCGCACTGGTGGCACACGAGCCGCTTCAGGAACCGATGCTCCACCATCGTCGCATCGCATTGATCACAATTGATTTTTTCGCCACAAGCCCGACAAATCGTCACCGGTGCATAGCCGCGTCGGTTGATGAAAAGAAGCGACTGCTCCCCCTTCTCGATCCGCTCCGAAACCTCCCTCTGAAGGGTCGGCGAAACCCACCGCCCGCGCGGCACCTCCTCCGCCCGCATGTCGATCGCTCGCATCTCCGGCAACACCGCCTCCCCAAAGCGCGACGTCAGCTCCAACCGCTGGTATTTCCCCGCCTCCGCATTGGCCCAGCTCTCCAAACTCGGCGTCGCCGACGCCAACACCACCTGCGCCACGCAGATCGACGCCCGAAGCACCGCCATATCCCGCGCATTGTAGAGCACCCCGTCCTCCTGCTTGTAGGACGTGTCATGTTCCTCATCGACGACGATCAACCCAAGATCGCGGAACGGCAGGAAAAGCGCCGAGCGCGCGCCGATGACCAACTCCGCGCCGCCTTGTCCCACCATCTTCCAGATGCGCCGCCGCTCGGTCATCGTCACGCCCGAATGCCACTCGGCGGGCTTGGTGCCAAACCGCGCTTCCACCCGCGTCAGAAACTCCGCCGTAAGCGCGATTTCAGGCAGTAAAACAAGGGCTTGCCGCCCCTTGCGCAGCGTGTCCGCCACCGCCTCGAGATAGACTTCCGTCTTGCCCGATCCGGTGACCCCGCGCAAAAGCGTTGTGCCGTAGCGCCCCGCCTCAATCCCGGCCCGCATCGCGGCGGCGGCGACGGCTTGATCCTCTGTCAGATCGCGCTTGGCATAGTCCGGATCGAGCCTCGGAAACGGCATGTCGCGCGGCGTGTCCTCCTCGCGCACCACCCCCTGTTTGGCCAAGCCTTTGACGACGCTCGATGTCACCCCCGCCATCTCGCTCAACTCCTTGAGCGTAAAGGCCAGCCCGCCATAATCCTGCAAGACCTCGATGACCCGCTTGCGCGCCTCGGTCTGCCGGTCCGGCTCTCCTTCGCCAAGCCGGAACACTTTGCGCATCGACGGCGGGTCCGAAAGCCCCGGTGCCCGCATTGCAAGCCGCAGCATCGCATGCAGCGGCGTCAGCGTATATTCGCCCGCCCGCTCAAGAAAGTCCGCCATCTCGCGCCGCATCGGCGCCACGTCGAGCACCCGGTTGACGGGTCGAATCTTCGCACGGTCATAATCCCCGCGCCCCGGCCCCCAAACCACGCCCGGAACCTTCCTCGGCCCAAGCGGAACCTCTACGAAAGCCCCACGAAAACAGCCCCCCTCCGGCGCCTTGTAATCAAGCGCGCGGTCAAGCGGTTGCGTCGTCTGCACCGCCACGAGGGCCCCCTCCTCGAAGAAATCCTGCTCCGTCACACCATGCTCGCCTGAAAACCGCCTTGCCGCCCCATAGCGCGCACCCGGGCGCCGCATGAGGGGTTTCAGCATCGCAAAACTTGCGGTAAACGCAAGCCGAACCGAGGCAAGCCCAGAAAAGGACGCGCAGCCATGAAATTCTTCGTTGATACCGCCGACATCGACGCCATCGCCGAACTGAATGCGCTCGGCATGGTGGACGGTGTGACCACCAACCCCTCGCTGATCAAGAAATCTGGCCGTGACATCATGGAGGTCACTAAGGAAATCTGCGATCTCGTCGATGGTCCCGTCTCTGCCGAAGTGACCGCGACCGACGCCGACACGATGATCGCCGAAGGCCGCAAACTGGTCGAGATCGCAGACAACATCGCCGTCAAGGTGCCGCTGACATGGGACGGACTCAAGGCCTGCAAAGTGCTCACCGACGAGGGCCACATGGTCAACGTGACGCTCTGCTTCTCCGCCAATCAGGCGCTTCTCGCCGCCAAGGCGGGCGCGACCTTCATCTCGCCTTTCATCGGCCGCCTCGACGACATCAACCTCGACGGCATGGACCTGATCGGAGACATCCGCGCGATCTATGACAATTACGGCTACGAGACCCAAATCCTCGCCGCCTCGATCCGCACCGTGAACCACGTCACCCAAAGCGCGCTTGTCGGCGCCGACGTGATGACCGCGCCCCCGGGCGTCATCAAGGCGATGGTCAACCACCCCCTGACCGACAAGGGCCTCGACGCCTTCCTCGCCGACATCAAGGCCGCGGGCATCAAGATCCTGTAAGGGGCACAACGCCCCTCTCTTCCTCTTGCCGAAAATATCCCGGGGTGAATTGGCTGTTTTCATGCGCATGCCCGAGGAGCTCAAAACCGGTTCCCACTTTTGAGCGACATGCCGCATGCGGCCAAGAGGGGCAGCGCCCCTCCCCCGCCCTCCGCTAAAATGCCGCCCAAAAAAGGGGAGGCATTCACGCGCTGCCTCTGTTAAAGTCCCGCCAAATACCCGGTTAGAGGTCCGCATGAGCAGCAACGCCAAGATCGACGACTCGCTTCGCGAAAAGATCATTTCTGAACCTGACATGATTCTCGACGACCAGGACGTGATGCACGCCCTGATCGCGGCGAATGAGAAATCCATGGGCGGCAATATCGTCGACCTGCGTGGCATCGCGATGGAACGGCTCGAGGCGCGGCTCGACCGGCTTGAGGATACGCACCGCTCGGTGATCGCGGCGGCCTATGAAAACCTCGCCGGCACCAATCAGGTGCATCGCGCCATCCTGCGCATGCTCGATCCGGTCGAATTCGAACCCTTCCTACACGATCTCGGCGGCGAAGTGGCCGAAATCCTGCGCGTCGATTCCGTGCGCCTCGTGCTCGAATCCGCGCAATCCGACGACGAGCCTTCCATTCGCCGCCTTGGCGACGTGCTCTCCGTGGCCGAACCGGGCTTTGTCGATGACTACCTGAGCGGCGGGCGCAATATGCCCATCCGCCAAGTCACCCTACGCCAGCTTCAGGGCGGCACCACTGCGATCTACGGCGAAAAATCCGACTGGATCCGCTCCGAAGCTTGTCTGAAGCTCGACTTCGGCGAGGGCCGCTTGCCCGGCCTCCTCGTCATGGGCGCGGAAGACCCGCATCAGTTCACGCCGCAGCAAGGCACCGACCTCCTCGCCTTCTTTGGCGGGGTGTTCGAGCGCGCCATGCGCCGCTGGTTGTCGTGATTTCCCCGGCGGCCCGCGACGCGCTCCAAGACTGGCTTGCCTCGGCCTCTGCGCTCGGCGGTGCCTCCACCAACACGTTGACCGCCTACCGCACCGACCTTGTCGAATTCCTCACCTTCCTCACCGAACACAAGGGCGATCCGCAAGGTCTCGCCCCGCTGACCCGCGTGACAACCTCCGACATGCGCGCTTGGATGGCGCATCTGCGTCGCGGCGGGCTCGGCGCGCGGTCGCTGGCGCGCAAGCTCTCGGCGGTAAAGAGTTTTTACCGCTGGTTTTCCGAACGCGACGGGTTCGACGCCACCGCCGTGCTGTCGATCCGCGCCCCGAAGTTCCAAAAGAAGCTCCCCCGCCCCCTTGCCCCCGACGCGGCCCGCGCCGTGATCGAGACCGCCGAGGTGCAGGCCTCCGAACCGTGGGTCGCCGCGCGCGACGTGGCGGTTCTGACGCTGCTCTATGGCTGTGGGTTGCGCATCTCCGAAGCGCTGGCGCTCAATGGTGCGGACGCGCCGCTGCCACGGTCGTTACGTATTCTCGGCAAGGGCGGCAAGGAACGCATCCTGCCCGTGATCGACGCCGCCCGCGACGCGGTTGACGCCTATGTCGCGGCCTGTCCGTTTCCTGTCGAGGGTGAGGACCCGCTGTTTCGCGGCAAGCGTGGCGGGCGGCTCTCGCCCCGCATCGTGTCGGGGCTGATGGCCAACCTGCGGATGCAGCTCGGCCTGCCCGCGACTGCCACGCCCCACGCCCTGCGCCATAGCTTTGCCACCCACCTTCTCGAGGCTGGCGGTGATCTACGCGCGATTCAGGAACTCCTTGGCCATGCTTCCCTCTCGACGACCCAGGCCTACACGGCGGTCGACACGGCGCGGCTCATGGAAGTCTACCAAAAGACCCACCCCAAGGCGTGATCGGCCAAAAGACCCTCAGCCGCGCTTGGGAATGATCTCATAGCCCGGCTCCTCCGGTTCATCATCAATCATTTCCGGCGGGAAGCCCGGTGCGCGAATGTCGAGCCCGGTCGCATCTTCCAGCCGCCGGATGATATTGGGTGAAAGCTCGCGCTCGCCATACCGCGCGATCCCGTCCTCAAAAATCTCGATCATCTTCGGATTGATCTCGAGCGGCACCCCGGCACGGTCGGCCACATCCTGAAACAGACCGATATCCTTCTTCACAAGGTCCATCGTAAAGGAGATATCGCGCGAGCCGTTGAGGATCACCTGACTTTCGGTCTCATGCACGAAGGAATTGCCCGAGGAAATGCGGATCGCTTCAAAAGCCGTGTTGAGGTCCATCCCCGCTGCCTTCGACGTCACCAATGCCTCGCAAACCGTGAGGAGATTGGCCGTCGCGAGATAGTTCGTCACCACCTTGAGAACAGACGCTGTGCCAAGATCGCCCGTATGCAACACGCGCCGCCCCATCTTGGTCAGAAGCGGCAGGATACGCTCGAAGGTCTCGCGTGCGCAGCCTGCAAAAATCGCGATATTGCCCGTCGCCGCGCGATGACACCCGCCTGAGACAGGGCAATCGACAGCCGCCCCGCCGCGCGCGATGACATCGCCGCCAAGGCGCTTGACCTCGGCCTCGTCGGTCGTCGACATTTCCATCCAGATCTTGCCCGGTCCCACCTCTGGCAGCATCTCCTGCAGGACCGCATCTGACGCCGCCGGGGACGGCAGACAGGTGATCACCGCATCACAGTCGCGCATCATCTGGGCCGGGCTTTCCCCCGCGATCGCCCCGCGCGCAGTGAAATCCGCGACAAGCGCCGCATCAAGATCATGCACCACGAGATCAACGCCATTGCGCAAGAGGCTCGCGCTGAGCTTACCACCGACATTGCCAAGTCCGATAAATCCGATCTTCATGCACCCTCTCCCTGCATCACTTACCAGAGAGCCTAGCGGCGCGACTCTCCGTGCAAACCGACCGTTTGCGACATGATGCGAAAAAGCCTTCAGCAGAGGCCCAGCGGTCTTGCCCCGATGCGCATATCAAGGACACGCCTTTTCAGCTCAATGCCTCAGGGGATTGGTGATATTCTGAAAGCAGTGCTTTGCAATCTGCCGCTCTTCCTGCGCCGGGACAACATGCACAGGCACATCCCCCAAGAACGTAAGCCCCTCAACAATACGATTCCGTATGGTATCGGCGTTCTCGCCGATCCCCCCGGTAAAGGCGATCGCATCAAGCCCTCCCATCGCGGCGACCATCGACCCCGCGTGGCGCACGGCCCAGTAACAAAAATGGTCTACCGCCCACCGTGCCGCCTCGTCTTTGCGCGGCACGAGCATCGCCATGTCATGCGTCCCGCCAAGCGCCAGCAACCCGCTTTCCTTGTTGAGAATAGTCTCGGCCTGCGTAACACCGACCTCGCGCGCCAACCGAAGCGCGACAATCGGATCAAGGCTCCCGGCCCGGGTGCCCATGGTAAGCCCATCCAGCGGCGAATAGCCCATCGTCGTGGCGACGCTCTTGCCGTCTCGAATGGCACAGAGGCTCGCTCCATTGCCAAGATGCAGCGCCAGAAGGCGTGCCGGTACGTCCGCGCCAAGGGCGTCAACCATCGACGCATAGGATATCCCGTGAAACCCATAGCGCCGCATTCCCGCCGCGTCCTGCGCCGCCGGAATGGCATAGCGTCGGGCCACCTCGGGATTGGTGGCATGAAAAGCGGTGTCAAAGACCGCCACCTGCGGAAGATCCGGCGCCACGTCCCGCAGTGCACGAATGACCATCAGGGCGTTTGGATTGTGGAGCGGTGCAAGTGCGGCACAGGATTCGATCTCGGCCTCCACTTCGGGCGTCACCCGCGCAGGCGCCGTCAGTTTCATACCACCGTGCACAACCCGATGCCCGATCCCGCCCAGATCGCCAAGACCGATGCGACGCGTCTTCAGCGCACTGAGTATCGCGGCCAAGGCATCGGCATGGCTGGGCATCTCCACCGCAACGCTCTCGCCGTTGACCTTGAGGCGCGCGGCATCCCCAATCTCCTCGGCGCCGCCACGCAAGACCTCTTCAAGACGCGGCCCGAAGACCGCGAATTTGATGGAAGAGGATCCCGCGTTGACGACTAGGATATGGCGCATGCCGCCGCCTTCCCGTCTCAGCGCTTCATATCTGCGGGGTTGATCCCTGCGACTTGGACGGGTTTGGTCATTGCGTCTCTGCGGAAGGGTTCTCCGAGTTCTTGGTTGATGAGGGCTTCGATGAGGGTTGTGATGCCGTTTTTCTGGTCCTCGATGGCCTGTG
>NZ_JAKVRD010000024.1 GCF_022814865.1 Shimia aestuarii
ATCAGACGCTTGCCCTACCGGATTGGCGCGGCAACAACCGTATGGACACGCTGCGCAATATCGTTGCCGATGGGCGCATTTCGCTTCTTTTCATGGTGCCGGGGTCAAACACCGTTGTGCGCGTGAACCGGCGCACGAAGGCCTGCGCGATATAGCCATCCCGCGCCCCGACAAGACGCAAGACTGCAATCACCTGCGCGTTGGCCGCAAGCGCCGCCTGCGCCGCCAGCGTGATCATCGCCGCCGTGGTCGCCGCGATAAGCACCACCGACAACAAGCCCAACATCCGAAGCCGCCCCGCCGCCTGTTCCAGCGGCTTGCGCCAACGCGTGTGATCATCAAGCACCGCCCCCGGCACCTCCGCCTGAAGCCGCAGGCGCAGCCCGGCGGCGTCATAGCCCTCGTCACTCTCGAGGATCTCGATCAGTTGCGGAATGGGCAAGCTATCGACAGGCAGGTCCGGCCCGAACCACGGCGCGAGCAAAAGCCGCTGTTCCTCTTCCGATAGGGCACGCGCCGAGGCGATACCCGGCGTGGTCTCGAGCACCCGAAGCGCCGCCGTCGTCTGTTGCGCCATCTGCTCCTCGGGCGCGGAAATCCTCAGTGTCGAACTGCGCGCCAGCTCGTCGCCCCAGCGCGCCGCAAGCCGCCCCGACGCCAGTGACAAGGCCAATGCAAAGACCGCAAGAAATGCCATCGCCGCCGCGGCAAAGGCCGTGAGCCGCGCAGTGATCCCGGACGGCGGCACAACCCGGTCGCGCTGTACGTCGCCCGCCACGAAGGCGATGATCTTGGTCACCGCGCTCACAGGTCCGCCCCCGCGAGCTGAAGTTTGCGCCCCGCGATCCGAAGAACCCGCGCCTGCACCTTCGACTTGGCGGCGCGGATCAGGTTGAGGTCATGGGTGGCGATCATGATCGTCTTGCCCATGCGGTTGAGTTCGATCAACAACTGCAAAAGCCGCTGCGACATTTCCCAATCGACATTGCCCGTCGGTTCGTCGGCAAGAACCACATCCGGCGACATGATAACCGCACGGGCCAGCGCCGCACGCTGCCGTTCCCCGCCTGACAATTCCGGCGGCAAGGCGCTTGCCCGATTGCCAAGCCCGACCCAATGCATGAGCTCCTTGAGGTTCGACACGTTCTCAAGTTCGTCGCGCCCCGACACCATGAGCGGCAGCGCCACATTATCGGCAACCGGCAGGTGATCGAGAAACTGACAATCCTGGTGCACGACCCCGACACGCCGCCGCGCCAGCGCGTGATCGTCACGATCCATCTCGCGCACGTCCTGATCAAAAATCCGCACCTGTCCCGCCGTTGGGACAAGCGCGCCATAGCATAGCTTAAGGAAGGTGGTCTTGCCTGAACCGGACGGGCCGGTCAGGAAATGGAACGAGCCCGGCGACAGCTTGAGAGAGATATCGCTCAGCAATTCTCCCCCGCCATAGCTATAGGCGATATTCTCCAACTCGATCAAATTCCGTCCCTCGCTTCTTTCAACCTGTTGTGCCGCAGCATCGCCATAGTTGCAATCTTTCGCGACGCGGCTTTGCCCTTTCGCTGCGCGGCGTTCCGCCATATGCTGCAGGGAATGTTGGTTGGGGACACCAGAGAGACAAGATGCGGCTGAGTTGCCCGAATTGCGGCGCACAATATGAGGTGCCTGTCGAGGTCATTCCCGAAAACGGGCGGGATGTACAATGTTCGAACTGCGGACACACGTGGTTTCAGGTCCATCCTGACCATGATGCCGAGATGTCCGCCGATCTTGGTGCGTTGGCCCCGGACGAAGGCTGGACCCCCGACTCGCTGACCGGGCCTGCCACGGAGGACGCAGCACAAGATCCCGAAGACGGCATCGACGAAACCGAGGTCCAGCCGCCCGAAATGGCCTTCGACGACAGTGCCGAAGACGACATCACAAGCGCCGTGCATAATGTGGTCGGAGGGCAAGGCGACGCCTTTGCGCCTCCTACCGACGAGTCCGCGCCGGACGATCTGTCAGAGGACGCAGAACCGGTGCTGGAAGACCGGCTCGAACCTGCGCCCCGCGAACGCTACGCGCCGCCCGCTGGCGAGGGTGACGAAGACGGGCGATTCCCGGTTTCACCATCGCCGCGCCCGCGCCGCCAGATCGATCCCGAAGTGGTCGACGTGCTGCGCGAAGAAGCCGCGCACGAAGCCCGCCTACGCGCCAACGACACGGAAAGCGCCCTCGAAACGCAGCCCGATCTCGGTCTGGATTCCGCTGCGGCCACCCCCAAGTCAGACCCGCGCGCCGACGAGGCCCGCGCCCGCATGCGCCGGATGCGTGGCCAGCCGGACGTGGACGAGAACGACGAGGCCGACTCCGACACCGAAAGCGATCAACACGGCACGCGCCGCGATCTGCTGCCGGATATCGACGAAATCAACTCGACCCTGCGCTCGACCGACGAGCCGAGCCGCGTAGACAACCCGGTCGTCGCCATGAACACGCGCCGCCGCCGCCGTGTCGGTTTTCGCCTTGGGTTTGGCTTTACCATGTTGTTCGCGTCATTCGTTCTGTTGGCCTATGTCTACAATAACGAAATCATCGCAGCATGGCCCGCGGGCGAGCCTTTTGTGACAGCGTTCGTCGACAAGATGAACACGGTCCGCCTTTGGCTCGACGCGCAGATGACCGATGCCATGCTCTGGCTGGATGACAAGGCGGCCGCTGCCGGCGGCAATCTTGGCGACGATATCAGCCAGTAATCCCTCCTGCCCCGCGCATTGTGATTGATTGCCTGTGGCGCTGGCTCTATGAGTGGCGCGGCTTTCGCGGAAAAGGGCGGCGACATGGATCATTTTCTCTATCGTGACGGACGGCTCTTTGCCGAAGACGTAGCCGTCGAAGACATCGCGGCCGAGGTCGGCACGCCCTTCTATTGCTATTCGACCGCAACACTCGAACGGCACTTCCGCCTTTTTGACGAGGCCTTGGACGGGATGGACCATCTCGTGTGCTACGCCATGAAAGCGGCCTCCAATCAGGCCATCCTCAAGACCCTCGCTGCGCTCGGCGCGGGCATGGATGTGGTCTCGGGCGGCGAATATGCCCGCGCGATCGCCGCAGGCGTGTCGGGCGACAAGATCGTCTTCTCCGGCGTTGGTAAGACCGACGAGGAAATCCGCGCCGCGCTCACCGGTGGCATTCGACAGTTCAACGTCGAATCCGAGCCGGAAATGGAGGTTATCAGCCGCGTTGCGACCGAGCTTGCGACCACCGCGCCGATCACCATCCGCATCAACCCGGACGTCGACGCCAAGACCCACGCCAAGATCGCCACGGGCAAGTCCGAAAACAAATTCGGCATCCCGATTTCCCGCGCCCGCGAGGTCTATGCCCGCGCCGCCGAACTGCCGGGTCTGAAGGTGATCGGGATCGACGTGCATATCGGCTCGCAACTGACCGAGCTGGAGCCCTTCCGTCTCGCCTACGAGAAAGTCGCCGCGCTCACCGAAACGCTGCGCGCCGATGGGCATGAGATTTCGCGCCTCGATCTCGGGGGTGGGCTGGGGATTCCCTATACCCGCTCCAACGACGCGCCCCCCTTGCCGATCGAATATGGCGCCCTCATCAAGGAAACGCTCGGCCATCTCGGTTGCGAGATCGAGATCGAACCGGGCCGCCTCATCGCGGGCAATGCCGGGATCATGGTGTCGCGCGTCATTTACGTCAAAGAGGGCGAAGACCGCGCCTTCATGATCGTCGATGGTGCGATGAACGATTTGATCCGCCCCGCCATGTACGAGGCGCATCACGATATCGTCCCCGTGATCGAAGGCGCGCCCGGACTCGAGAAGGCCCGCTACGACATCGTCGGCCCCGTCTGTGAAACTGGCGATACGTTCGCCAAGGCCCGCGACATGGAGCCCGTGGCAGCCGGCGACCTGATCGCCTTTCGCAGTGCCGGCGCCTATGGCGCAGTGATGGCGAGCGAGTATAATTCCCGCCCGCTGATCCCCGAAGTCCTTGTGCATGGCGATCAATTCGCGGTTATCCGCCGACGCCCAACCTTGGACGAAATGATAAACCGAGATACCATTCCTGAATGGCTGTGAGGCAATAGACCTCGCAGTTCGTCGAGGTAGCCCATGGCCGATCAACGCTCGAATATGCCACAGACCACCGCGCGCCGCGTCGCGCGGGCGCTCTTTGTGACGCGCGCCGGTCTTCTTGCCGAAACGCTTCTGCGTGGGTTCTGGCCGCTTTGGTCGCTCTTGATCCTCCTGCTCGCAGCCGCCCTGATGGGCCTACACGAACAGCTGTCTCTCGAACTGATCTGGTCGCTTGGCCTGATCTCTGCAACCGCCGCAATTTGGCTCTTCTGGCATGGGCTACGCCGCTTCCGTTGGCCCCGCCGTGACGACGCGATTCGTCGCCTTGATGCGACACTGCCCGCCCGTCCGCTGGCCGCACTGGCCGATACGCCCGCCATTGGCTCTGGCGATACCGGGTCCGAGGCCGTCTGGGCCGCGCACCGCGCACGCATGACCGCAACCCTCTCAAGCGTCTCCGCTCCCGACCCAGACCTGCGCCTTGCGCGGTTCGATCCCTTCGGTCTGCGCCACATTGCGCTTCTGGCGCTGGCGGTGGCGCTTCTGTTCGGCTCGCTCTCGCGTCTCGGCACCGTCGGTGCAGCGGTTGCAGGCCAAGCCCCCGGCAGCACCGCAACGCTCTCCGGCCCCTCATGGGAAGGTTGGGTCGAGCCGCCGCTCCATACCGGCAAACCGGCGCTCTACCTGCCCGACCTCGAAGCCGGCAGCCTCGAGATCGTCGAGGGAAGCGAGGTCATTATCCGCCTCTATGGCGAGGTCGGCGCGCTGACGCTCACGGAAACCGTCTCGGCCCGCACCGATGATGTACCAAGCGCCGCCGCCCCGGAACAAAGCTTCACCATCGCCCGCTCCGGCGCGATCACGATTGATGGCCCCGGCGGGCGCCACTGGGATGTCGCGCTCATTCCCGATACCGCGCCGCGCGTCACGGTCAACGGCGAGGCCACGGTCTCGGCGCGCGGTGAGATGAGCCTGCCCTTTGCCGCCTCGGACGATTTCGCCGTCACCGGCGGCACCGCCCGCATCGCGCTTGATCTCGCCTCGGTGGATCGACGCTATGGCCTACGCCTCGCACCGGAACCGCGCGATGCGATCGAGATTGCCCTGCCGCTCCCGATCTCCGGCAGCCGGGCCGACTTCGAAGAAGTCCTGATCGAGGACTTTTCCGAGCACCCCTGGGCGCATCTTCCGGTGACCATCTCCCTCACAGTCGAGGACGCCACCAGCCAGACCGGCGCGGCCGAACCTCTTTCGATCCCGCTCCCGGCACGGCGTTTCTTTGATCCGCTCGCCGCAGCCGTGATCGAACTGCGCCGCGACCTGCTCTGGTCGCGGGAAAACGCCCCCCGTATCGCGCAACTCCTGCGCGCCATTTCGCACCGCCCCGGCGAAAGCGTCTTCCAATCCGAGACGACCTACCTGCGCATGCGCACCATTCTGCGCCGCCTCGAGAACAGCCTCCCCTACGGTCTCACCGACGCACAGCAGACGGAATATGCCAAGGCACTCTGGGATCTCGCCATCCTGCTCGAAGAAGGCAATCTCGACGACGCGCTCGCCAAGATGCAGCGCGCCCGCGACCGCCTTGCCGAAGCGATGAAGAACGGCGCCTCCGATTCGGAAATCGCCCGCCTGATGCAGGAGTTGCGCGAGGCGACACAAGACTACCTGCGCGAACTGGCCCGTCAGCAGAACCAAGAGCGCGAAAACGGAGACGAGACCGAGCGGCAATTCTCCGAGAACAGCACCACGCTCAACAATGACGACCTGCAGCGCATGATGGACCGTATTCAGGAACTCATGGAGCAGGGCCGCATGGCCGAAGCCATGCAGGCGCTCCAGGAGTTCCAAGAGATGATGGAGAACATGCGCGTCACGCAGGGCGGCGAGGGCAATGGCGAACAGAACCCCGGCGACCGCGCCATGCGCGATCTTGCCGATACGCTGCGCAATCAGCAGGGGCTCTCGGACGAGGCCTTCCGCCAGTTGCAAGAGCGCTTCAACCCAGATGCAAATCGTGGCCAATCCGGCGAAAACACCGGCCGCAACGGCGGCGAAGGCCGTGGGCAGGCGCATGATGGCACGGGCGATGGCGGTGAGGGTCAACAAGGCCAGGGCCAAAACCCTGGAGAAGGCGCGGAGGAACGCAGCCTCGCCGAACGTCAGCAACAATTGCGCGAACAACTTGATGCCCTGCGCCGCAACATGCCGGGGCAGAACACCGAGGAAGGTCAGGCCGCAGGCGACGCGCTCGACCGGGCGGGCGACGCGATGGACGGGGCCGAACAGGCCCTGCGCGGTGACGATCTTGCCGAAGCTATCGACCGACAGGCCGAGGCCATGGATCAGATGCGCGAAGGCATGCGCAACCTTGGCGAGGCGATGGCCCGCAACCAGCAACAGGGGCAAGGCCAGCAAGGCCAAGACATGCGTGGCGCCGCCCAAGGCACCGATCCGCTTGGCCGTCCGGGCAATGGCGGGCGCCAATCCGGCCCCGGCGAAGACATGTTGCAGGGCGAAGACGTCTACCGGCAGGCCCGCGATCTTCTCGACGAGATCCGCCGCCGCGCTGGCGAGACAGAGCGCAGCGAGGAAGAACGCAACTACCTGCGCCGCCTGCTCGACCGTTTCTAATCAAAAAGAGCGCCCCAAGGGGCGCCCATGTTCTCTCGTCGTTGCGCCTGCGGCGCGCCGCCTCGGGTGGCCTCCGGCGGGAGTATTTCTACAAAGGGGAAGACAGGCGGGTCAGAGCCCTGTACCAAGCGTGATGGTAAACGGTCCCTTGGTCACATGGGTGGCACCAAAGACGCCGCCCGTGCCAACACCGATCGTCGTGTGCATGGTCGGGGTTTCCGGCGCGCCATCCACACCACAGCCAGCCAACAAGGCGGCACCGAGAAGGACAACAGCGATACGCATGGGATCTCTCCGTTCAGGTTGCCGCCAAGGATAGCGGCTCAGAGCGCGTCTTTCCAGCGTGCGATCTGTTCACGCACCCGCACTGGCGAAGTGCCGCCATAGGACATGCGCGAGGCGACCGAGTTATGCACGCCAAGCACGCAGAACACATCCTCAGTGATGGCACCATGTACCGATTGCATATCATCCAGCGACAGGTCCGGCAGATCACAGCCGCGCGCCTCGGCCATGGCGACCAGCGTGCCCGTCACGTGATGCGCATCGCGGAACGGCATGCCCAGCGCCCGCACAAGCCAATCGGCAAGGTCGGTGGCGGTCGAAAAGCCAGAGCCAGCGGCGGCTTCGAGGCTCTCGCGGTTGGCGCTCATGTCCTTGACCATGCCTTCCATCGCAGCAAGCGCCAGCATCAGGTTGTCGGCGGCATCAAAGACCTGTTCTTTATCTTCCTGCATGTCCTTGGAATAGGCCAGCGGCAGCCCCTTCATCACCGTCATCAGTGCCACGTTCGCCCCGAAAATCCGTCCGATCTTGGCACGGATCAATTCCGCTGCGTCCGGGTTCTTCTTTTGCGGCATGATCGACGAGCCGGTCGAGAACCGGTCCGAGAGGGTCACGAACCGGAACTGCGCCGAGGACCAGATCACAAGCTCTTCGGCAAAGCGCGACAGGTGCATGGCACAGATCGAGGCCGCGGCGAGGAATTCCAGCGCGAAATCGCGATCCGACACCGCATCGAGCGAGTTGGCCGCGGGCCGGTCAAAGCCAAGCGCCTCGGCTGTCATGTGACGGTCGATGGGGAATGAGGTGCCTGCGAGCGCCGCCGCGCCGAGGGGCGATTCGTTCATCCGGCGGCGCGCATCTTCAAAGCGGGACTTGTCGCGCCCGAACATCTCGACATAAGCCATCATGTGATGGCCCCATGTCACAGGTTGCGCGGTTTGCAGGTGGGTAAAGCCCGGCATAACCCACTCCGCGCCCGCCTCGGCCTGCGCCAGAAGCGCACGCATGAGCGCCTCGAGCCCCGAAATCGCGGCGTCGATCTGATCGCGCACCCAGAGTTTGAAATCGGTCGCAACCTGATCGTTGCGGCTCCGGCCCGTGTGCAGGCGGCCCGCCGGTTCGCCGATGATGTCTTTGAGACGCGCTTCCACGTTCATGTGGATATCCTCGAGCGCGGTGGAAAAGGCGAAAGTGCCGCCGTCGATCTCTGACAAGACCGTGAGTAGCCCTTCCCGAATGGCGGACACATCGCTATCTGTCAGGATGCCCGTTGCGCCGAGCATCGCCGCATGGGCCCGCGAGCCGGCAATGTCCTGCGCCGCCATCCGCTGATCGAACCCGATCGAGGCATTGATTGCCTCCATGATCGCGTCCGGCCCGGCGGCAAAGCGGCCGCCCCACATCTGGTTCGAGGAATCTTTGGTCATGGGTTTCCCTTCGGAGGGGTTATGAAAATATCGAAGTCCGCGCTGGTTTACATGGCCCTCGCGCTTGGCGCAATTGCAGCAATCGCCTTTGTCACCCTACGCAACCCGGCCACGGTCGGTTCAAGCGCAGACATGAGCGCCGCCGCCGCCCTGCGAACCGGCGATATGAAGAAATTGAACTTCCACCCCGCGCCGCGCGCGGTCTCGGAAAAGCCTTTCGTGACCCCCGGCGGCGGCGAGATGACGCTCGCCGACTTTGAGGGCAAGGTGGTGCTCCTGAATTTCTGGGCCACGTGGTGCCCGCCCTGCCGCAAGGAAATGCCAATGCTCGAGGAAATCGCCCGAGACCTTGGTGGCGATGAGTTTGCCGTGGTGACGCTGGCGACCGGGCGCAATGCACCGCCCGCCATCGAGGCCTTCTTTGAGGAAATCGGGGTCGAGGCGCTGCCGCAATACCGCGACCCGCAACAGGATATCGCCCGCGATATGGTCGTGCTTGGCCTTCCGATCACTGTGTTGATCGACCGCGAAGGGCGCGAAATTGCCCGCCTGACCGGCGAGGCGGACTGGTCCGCCGAGTCGGCCCGCGCCGTCCTCGCCGAGGTGATTGCCGCCACACGCTAGCCGCCGACCGCTTACGTAAGGGCTGCTTTGACAGCTACGCCTGCCTTTGGCTTAATCGCCGCGAGGGAGGACATCATGCCGCTGAGCGTGCTTATACCGGTCGTCGTGATCGGGATCGCGGGAATCGCCGTGATCCTGCACTTGCTTGGCCTGACCGCACCGCGCCGCCTTGCCGACAGGGCTGAGGCCCTCGCTGCATGGGCGCGCGAATTCCCCGAGCTCCCCGCCACCGACGCCCAATTGAGCGCCGATCAACGCGCCGCCCTGATCCTCATGGACACTGGCGATGCCGGGCTCGTCTGGTGCTTTGGCGCCGATACTGTCGCCCGCCCCCTCGCCGGGTCCAACCTGCGTGAGACCAAGACCGGATTTGACATCCGCCTACACGATGTGGGTGCCCCCCGCGTGACCGTGACCCTTACCCCCGAAGACCGCCCCCGCTGGAAGGAGGCCCTCCGCGCATGACCGATATTTCCTACCCCGACGTGGTGAACTACGCCGTTCCCTTCTTCATCGCTGCCATCCTGATCGAACTCCTGTGGATCAACATCAAGGGCCGTGGCGGGCGCTACGAGACCCGCGATGCGGTGACCTCGCTCATTATGGGAGCGGGCAATGTCGCTTCGGGCGTGGCGCTTGGATTCATCGCATGGGGCTTCTTCATGATGCTCTGGGAGGTGACACCACTTGACCTTGGCACCTCTTGGTGGGTGGTGGCGCTCTGCTTCGTGCTTGATGACCTGCGCTATTACTGGGTGCATCGCTTTGGCCACCGCGTGCGGTGGGTCTGGGCAAGCCATGTCAATCACCACTCTTCGCAGCATTACAACCTGACCACCGCCCTGCGCCAGACATGGACCTATACCTTCACCTTCATGATGGTGGTCCGCGCGCCGCTTGTCCTCTTGGGCTTTCACCCGGCGATGATCTTCTTCGTCGGTGGCCTGAACCTGATCTACCAGTTCTGGATTCATACCGAAGCGATCGGCAAGATGCCCCGCTGGTTCGAGGCTGTGATGAACACGCCCTCTCATCACCGCGTCCATCATGGCCGCAACCCGCGCTACCTCGATTGCAACTATGCCGGGGTGTTCATTATCTGGGACAAGATGTTCGGCACCTTCGTACCTGAACAGGAGGAGGAAAAGGTTGATTTCGGCCTCGTGCATAACCTCGGCACGTTCAACCCGCTGCGCGTCGCCTTCCATGAATGGATCGCCATCTTCCGCGACATGACCCAGCGCGGCCTGACGCTGCGCCAACGGCTCATGTATGCCGTCGCCCCTCCGGGCTGGAGCCATGACGGCAGCCGCATGACCTCGGACGAGATCAAGGCGCATCACCTCTCCAAACGCCCCGAGGATCGCGACTCGCCCGGCTTCTGATCTTTGCGACTAGCCGAGTTCCGCAAACCGATCCGGGAGCTTCGTGCGATGGGTCGGCTTGAACTTCTGCGCGCGCACCACTGAGGACCGTGCCACCCGCGCAGGATCCACGGACAGACGCGCATAGGCCTTTGCCTCGGCCTTCTCCCACGGGCGCTTGAAATAGCTGTGGAACTGCTCCAGAAATTCCATCGCCTCGTCATCCGCCTCTGCCCAGGCGCGGCCCGGCTTGCCGGAATGGGCCGCCGCGACAACCTCACGGCGCACCACATTGGCTTGCGAAAGGGCCTCAAGGTTGGCGTATTTCAGATGCGCCAGATAGAATCCGCGGGGCATGTGGTAGGGAAAGGTCTCCAGCGCCTCAGGGGCAACCTCGACCCCGTGCAGGCGGAACTTCTGAAACCCGCGCGCGGCGACGGCCTTGGAATAATGCCCCGTAAAAAGGACATTGCGCCTTTGCCTGCAAACCGGGCCACGTGCCATCGGTGCGTTGCGGGGCATCTCCACAAGGTCAAATCCAAGCGCCGTCAGAACCGGCGCGCTTTCCTTGGCAAAGAGCGCCACAAGGCTCTCGTGCTGGTCGGGGTCATAGAGCAGGAGTTCATCCGCATCCGTGCGGATCACCCAATCGTATTCCCGCGCCAATTCGGCGTGAAACTGGTCGATAATCTCGCTGCGGGCCCGGTCAAAGTTCGACAGGTCGACGCGCTCGATCGGAAGTATCTGCGCCCCCGGACAGATCTCGGCGATCTTCGGGTCGTCGCCGTGGTTGATGACAAAAAGGTTCTGCGCTCCAAGCTCCGCCCCATGGTGCGCGTACCAACGCGATAGCGCCCAGTAATCCCTGTAGACCATCGTCAAGGCACAGATCTTCAATGCCATGTCGCGGGGTTCCTTCTGCTCGTCCTTCTTTGGCCCGACCCTAGAACGGGCCCGTCCCCACACCAAGCCTCAAAACGGCGTCGTGCGACCTTCCTGCGCACAAGGCGCATGGGCCGGACAGGTCAAGAGATGGTCGTTCACCATCCCCACTGCCTGCATGAAGGCATATACAATGGTCGGCCCACAAAAGCGAAAGCCCGCTTTCTTCAAATCCTTTGAAATTTGTTGCGACAATTCGGTCTGTGCGGGGACGTCCGCCATGGTCTCAAACCGGTTCTGCAGCGGCGCGAAATCGACGTATTTCCACAGGAATCTGTCAAACCCCTCCCGCGCCTCGATCTCTTGCCAGGCGCGGGCGTTGCCGATGGTCGCCTCGATCTTGCCGCGATGCCGGATGATCCCCGGATTGCCGAGAAGGCGCAGCACATCCGCCTCGCCCCATTCGGCAATGATATTCGGATCAAACCCTTCAAAAGCCTCGCGGAAATTGTCCCGTTTCTTAAGGATCGTGATCCAGCTCAGCCCCGCCTGAAACCCATCAAGGATAAGCTTTTCCCAGAGCGCGCGGCTGTCATATTCGGGCCGCCCCCATTCCGTGTCATGATAGTCGAGATAGATCTCCTCCGACCCGGCCCAGCCACATCTCTCCCCCATCGCGCGCACCCCTTGTTTCGCCTTTTCCTCAAATGCCGCCTTTAGCGACATGTTTACGACTGTGGCGTCATTCTGACGGCGACTGCAATAGCAAGCCTGGGGGGCATGCCAATGGGACGGATGCGCAAACGCGATCTGGCGCGGCTCGCGCCCGGCGAAGAGTCACCGCTCGACGCCGCCGTAACCTCGCGGGATCGGCGCACGCTCGACATGGTGCGCGAGGCGGTGACCCACAAACAGGTGCTCCTCGCCTTTCAACCCGTGGTCGCGGCCGCACCGCCCAATGCGCCGGTGTTTCACGAGGCCCTGATCCGTGTCCTTGACGAAACCGGGCGCGTCATCCCGGCCAAGGATTTCATGGCCGCTGTGGAAGAGGACGAACTTGGCCGCATGCTCGATTGCCGCGCCCTCGAGAAAAGCCTCGCGAGCCTTTTTACCAACCCCGACCTGCGTCTTTCCGTGAACATGTCGGCCCGCTCCATCGGCTATGCCCCTTGGATGACGACGCTCCGGCGCGGCCTGTCGCGGCGCGCGGACATCGCCGGGCGCCTGATCCTCGAACTGTCGGAACCTTCGGTGCTTCAGGTGCCGGAACTCGTGCGCGGTTTCATGGACGAACTTCAGCCGCAAGGCATTGCCTTTGCCCTCGACGATTTCGGCGCGCGCCACGGCGCTTTGCGCAGCTTCAAGGATTTCTTCTTCGACATTCTGAAGCTTGATGGCGGCCTCATCCGTGGCGTGCAATCCGACATCGAATCGCAGGCCATCGCCGCGGGCACCGCCGCCATCGCCCGCAATCTCGGCATGGTGACTGTCGCGGGACGGGTCGAACACCCGGACGAGGCAAAGACCCTCGCCTCTGTCGGGATCGATTGTCTTCAGGGGTATCTTTTCGGCGCCCCCACCGTCTCGCCGCCCTGGGTTTCCAAATCCAAGAAAAATAACAAAAATAACCGGGACGCCGCGTAACGACGCAATATCGTTTCGCCCTGCGTCAGGATATCCGTTGCCGCAGCGCGGCAAATCCGTTAAGCAACGCCACGAAGGCGCGGGTGACTGCTTGAATTCCTGGCGACATCCGAACACCTTTGACCAAGTCATACGGTAGAGGAATAGAAACATGACCAACGTAGTGATCGCCTCCGCGGCCCGGACCGCCGTCGGCAGCTTTGGCGGCTCCTTCGCGAACACCCCCGCCCACGATCTCGGTGCCACCGTCCTGCAAGCCCTGATCGCACGCGCCGGTGTCGATGCCTCCGAGGTGTCCGAGACCATTCTCGGCCAGGTCCTTACCGGCGGCCAGGGTCAGAACCCCGCGCGCCAAGCCCACATCAACGCCGGGTTCCCCAAGGAAGCCGCCGCATGGGGCATCAACCAGGTCTGTGGCTCCGGCCTGCGCGCCGTGGCCCTCGCCGCCCAGCACATCCAACTTGGCGACGCCGCCATCGTCGCGGCGGGTGGTCAGGAAAACATGACCTTGTCGCCCCACGTCGCGCACCTGCGCGCTGGTGTCAAAATGGGTGACGTCAAATACATCGACTCGATGATCAAGGACGGCCTCTGGGACGCGTTCAACGGCTATCACATGGGCCAAACCGCCGAAAACGTCGCCGAGCAGTGGCAGATTTCCCGCGAACAGCAGGATGAATTCGCCGTCGCCTCGCAGAACAAGGCCGAAGCCGCCCAGAAGGCAGGCAAGTTCGCCGACGAGATCACGCCCTTCACCGTCAAGACCCGCAAGGGCGAGACCATCGTCGATGCCGATGAATACATCCGCCACGGCGCCACTATGGAAGCCATGCAGAAACTGCGCCCGGCCTTTACCAAGGACGGCTCCGTGACTGCGGCCAACGCCTCGGGTCTCAACGATGGGGCCGCTGGCGCCCTTCTGATGACTGCTGACGAGGCCGAGAAGCGCGGCATCGAGCCGCTCGCGCGTATCGCCTCCTACGCGACCGCCGGTCTCGATCCGTCGATCATGGGCGTTGGCCCGATCTACGCGTCACGCAAGGCGCTCGACAAGGCGGGCTGGTCCGCGTCGGATCTCGATCTGGTCGAAGCCAACGAAGCCTTCGCCGCACAGGCCTGCGCCGTGAACAAAGACATGGGCTGGGATCCTTCGATCGTGAACGTGAACGGCGGCGCCATCGCCATCGGCCACCCGATCGGCGCCTCCGGCGCGCGTATCCTCAACACCCTGCTCTTCGAAATGAAGCGCCGCGACGCCAAGAAAGGCCTCGCCACGCTCTGCATCGGCGGCGGCATGGGCGTTGCCATGTGCCTTGAGCGCCCCTGAGACGCGCCCTGATGGCTTGAACGATCCAGAGGGGCGCCCAATCCGGCGCCCCTTTTTCGTTGCCGTGACATGCAGTTTTTACACCATTCCGGCAGAAATAGCCGCGCTGCGGCAAAATTATTCACGCAACAATGTTGCACATACAGCATTTTCTGCGTAACAGAATTACCTAACGACACACGCCTAATTGGAGGAACACCATGGCAAGAGTAGCACTAGTCACCGGCGGATCGCGCGGCATCGGCGCAGCCATTTCCAAAGCCCTGCAAGCCGACGGTTGCACCGTCGCCGCAACCTACGCTGGCAATGACGAGGCCGCCGCCAAGTTCACCGAAGAAACCGGCATCAAGACCTACAAGTGGAATGTCGGCGACTATGAAAGCTCCGCCGCAGGCATCGCCAAGGTCGAGGAAGAGCTCGGGCCCATCGACATCGTCGTCGCCAACGCGGGCATCACCCGTGACGCCCCCTTCCACAAGATGACCCCGCAGCAGTGGCACGAGGTGATCGACACCAACCTCACCGGCGTGTTTAACACCATTCACCCGATCTGGCCCGGCATGCGCGAGCGCAAATTCGGCCGCATCGTCGTGATCTCCTCGATCAACGGCCAGAAAGGCCAGTTCGCCCAGGTGAACTATGCCGCGACCAAAGCGGGCGATCTCGGCATCGTCAAGTCGTTGGCTCAGGAAGGCGCCCGCGCCGGCATCACCGCCAACGCCATCTGCCCCGGCTATATCGCGACCGAAATGGTCATGGCTGTGCCGGAGAAGGTCCGCGAATCGATCATCGGCCAGATCCCGGCCGGTCGCCTTGGCGAACCCGAAGAAATCGCGCGCTGCGTGTCTTTCCTCGCCTCCGACGATGCGGGCTTCATCAACGGCTCGACCATCTCGGCCAACGGTGCACAGTTCTTCGTCTGAGCCATAGACAGCCAGACATCAAAAAGGGCCGGTCCTTGCGACCGGCCCTTTTCTTTTGGTGCCGTAAGATCCCGCGAAACGCAGGATCAGCGGCACGGCTCCGTAAGGCAGTCCTCTGCCAGCGGGGCATCTCCGGGCCGGAAAAGCCACCGCAAAACAGACTTGAACGCCTCGCCACGGGCCGCATGGGCCGCGGCAAAACCAGCGCGGGTTTGGGCGGATGTGGTCGCTTCGATCATCTTGTGGCCTCCTTGGGCAAACATTCCTGAACTGCACCCAATATGGACCACGCAAAACATGCATACAAACGAGACTTTTTCCGCCTTCACTTAAGTGATACTTAACCGATATGCCAGATCGCCTTCCCTCTCTCACTGCCCTGCGCGCCTTCGAGGCCGCCGCGCGTCACATGTCTTTTGCCAAGGCCGCGGAGGAACTCTCCGTAACCCCCGCCGCCCTGTCGTTTCAGATCAAGTCGCTTGAAGAGACTCTCGGCCAACCCCTCTTCCTGCGCCTCAATCGTGCGGTAAAACTGACCGAGGCAGGCCGCACCCTCGCCCCGGGCACAAGCGAAGGCTTTGACCGGCTCACCGCCGCATGGCGCGCCGCGCGCCGCCTGCAGGATTCGACGGCGCTCAACGTGACCGCGGGCCCCGCTTTTACCGCCAAATGGCTCGCCCCGCGCCTTTATGAATTCGCCCACGCCCACCCCGAGATCGACCTGCGCTTCTCCGCCACGCTGCGGATGCTTGATTTCGACGTGGATGAGGTCGATGTGGCGATCCGCTTCGGGTATGGCCCCGACGAGGGCCTCTGGTCGATCCCGCTCAACCCCGGCGAATGGGTCACGCCCGTCATGACGCCAGAGCTTGCCGAGCAGTATCCAACACCCGCCTCTCTGCGCGATGCACCGCTGATGTTTGATGATTCCATCGCCTTCCTGCGTCCGGCCTGTGATTGGCCCGCATGGTTCCGCGCCGTGGGTATCGACTTCACCCCAACCCACGGCCCACATTTTTCACAGGCGGACCATGCCGTCGATGCGGCCCTTTCCGGCGCCGGAATTGTCCTTGGCCGTCGCGCCATGGTGGTCAAAGATCTGCACGAAGGCCGCCTCGTCGCCCCCTACAAAATCGCCATCGAAAGCAAGGCGCATTTCCGCTTTCTATGTCGTCTCGGCACCGAAGACCGCCCACAGATCGCCGCCTTCCGCGAATGGATCCTTGCGGAAATCGACAAAACAGCGTCAGTTCACGATCAACTGACTCTGATCCCTGTCGAGGACATACCCGCCCCATGATGACTCGTCCCCGCGCAACGGCCATAGGCTTCATTGCTGTTCTGCTCTGGGCGTTGCTGGCACTGTTTACCGTCGGCACTGCCCCCGCGCCGCCGCTCCTGCTCAATGCGATCTGCTTTTCCATCGGCGGGGTGATCGGCCTTGTCTGGACCGCCCGGAGCGGTGGGCTGAAGGGGCTGCTCTATACCAACTGGCGCATCTACGTCTTCGGCACGCTCGGGCTCTTTGGCTACCACGCGCTTTACTTCACCGCCCTGCGCCTCGCGCCCGCCGCCGAGGCCGGTTTGATCGCTTATCTCTGGCCGCTGCTGATCGTGCTCTTTTCCGGCCTCTTGCCCGGCGAAAGCCTGCGCACAGGCCATCTCCTCGGTGCGCTCTGTGGCTTTGCGGGTGCGGCACTGATCGTCGGCGGCGGTGGCACTGGTTTCAACGCAGACGCCCTCCCCGGCTATCTGATCGCACTTGCCTGCGCGCTGACATGGTCGGGTTATTCCGTCCTCTCCCGCCGCCTCGGCAGCGCCCCAACCGACACGGTCGCCGTGTTCTGTATTGCCACCGCGATCCTCTCCACACTCATGCACCTCGCCTTTGAAGAGACTGTCTGGCCCGTTGGCGCACTTGGCTGGGGCTCGGCGCTGGCACTTGGCCTCGGCCCGGTCGGCCTTGCCTTCTATGTCTGGGACATCGGGGTCAAACGCGGCGACATCCAACTTCTCGGCACCGCCTCCTATGCGGCGCCGCTCTTATCGACGCTGGTACTTGTCGGGGTTGGCATCGCCGAGCCGAGCTGGATGCTCGCCATCGCGACGCTTCTCATCACCGGCGGCGCAGCCATCGCCGCCCGCGCAAGCTTTCGCAGCGCCCGCGCCTCTGCCTGATCGCAACAAAAAAACCCAAGCCGTCTGGAAACAGCTTGGGCGCGGCCCACATACGGGCCTTGTCTTGGGATTGTCGGTGCGGTCCTAGACCGTAAGTCGTTCGATCTCTTCCTTGATGCGGAGTTTCTCTTTCTTCATCTCGGCGATATCAAGATCGCTGGAACCGGGGGAACGCTGTTCCGCCTCGACTTTATCCGAGAGGGCTTCGTGTTTCCGTTTCAGTTCTTCCAGATGCGAGCTCACGCTCATGGGCAGTCCTCCTCTCAAGTGATGTTGTCAGCCCCACAAGTGCAGCACACTTTTACAATCCTGTCACGCTGCAACCGCGTGAAATTGCATTGAAACGGACCCTTTTGGCATAAACTTGCCGTCATCCCGACCGTGCCGGACACCCCGCCGAGGGCGCAAGCCATTGACTTAACAGGTTAATCTAAAAATCCCGCCGGCTCTGTGCGCACACACGACGCTGCGCGCGCTGCCAACAAAGCCGTTCCAGGGCCGTGCGGATGCGCCTCCAACATCCCATCGCACGCGCCGTCCGAACGCGCCTCGGGTTAATCGAAGATGCCCATAACCCGGCCAAGAAGCATAAAGGCCCGCGCTGTGCGTGTCTCTGAAAGGGCGGCAATTTCCGCGTCCGATGCGGTCTCTTCAAACTCCACAAAGGTCTTGTCGAAACGGCGCAGGAAGTGATGCGCTGTGTCGCGGAAAATCGGGTCTTGCTTCATGCGCCCCGCCGTCAGGGCAAGCGACGACCGGTCATGAATACCGCCAAGCTGGGCAACGATCCGCCCCCGCTCTCCAGCGGCAAAGCGACGCCAGATTTCCGGCCGCGCCAGATCGGGGCGCAAGTCATCCATATAGATCCCGTCTTGGCTCATCAGGGTGAGCACATCCTGCGCCGCCTGAATAAGCTGGGCCGCCTGCCGATCCTTGAGTGCACGGCGCAGGGCGGCAAAGCCCTCCTTGTCGTCCGCCGTCTCCGGAAAGTTCAGCGCGCGGATGAAATCGACCCGCTCAAGAGGCGGCGAAAGCGCATCCGCCGGTGTGCCTAGCGCCAGAAGCCCCTGATCTTCGCCGGTCTCGACGACCGGAACAGGATCGGGGGTTTTGCGAATACCATTGCTGCGTTCGCGGCTCGAGGTGAAGGTCGCGAGCGCGGATTCCGTCTTGCGCTGCGCGGCGGCGATCTCGTCGAGCTTGCGCTGCACCGACGGCTCCATGCCACCGGGCGCGCCCTTGCCCTGTTGCTGGGCAAGATAGCTGCGGCGCATCGCGTCAATCGCGGCCTGCAAACGTTCACTTTCTTCGCGCATGATCCGGCTCGACCGCGCCGCGGCCGCTGCAACCCAGATCATTGCCACAGGCATGAACACCGCCAAGAGCGTCATCACAAAACGAAGCGAGTCCACCTCCGCGTCGCCCGGCCCCATCACCAGAAAGAAAAGCGCCGCCGCGCCAAGCCAGACAAGGCTCAGGACCAAAGCCACGATCTCGGCCCCGGTCACGCGCGGGCGCGCTGGCCTGCGATTGATCTCGAGGCTTGTCGCGAACTGGTCCTGGGCTTCCTCGCTCATCTCGATCCTCCGCCCGTCAGATCACCTCAGACATAGGCGATCGACAGCACCTCATAGCTCTTTTCTCCGCCCGGCGTGCGCACTTCGACGCTATCGCCTTCTTCCTTGCCGATCAGGGCGCGTGCGATTGGCGATTTGATGTTGAGAAGCCCCTTCTCGACATTTGCCTCGTGCTCGCCCACGATCTGCCAGGTCTTTTCTTCGTCCGTGTCCTCATCGACAAGCGTCACTGTCGCGCCGAACTTGATCGCACCGGAAAGCTTTGTCGGGTCGATCACGTCGGCAAGGGAGATCGCCCCCTCAAGCTCTTTGATGCGCCCTTCGATAAAGCCCTGCTTCTCGCGGGCCGAATGATACTCTGCGTTTTCTTTGAGGTCGCCAAGCTCGCGCGCAGAGGCAATCGCCTCGATGACCGCGGGGCGCTCCACGCTTTTCAACTGCTTCAGTTCTGTTTCGAGCGCCGTGAACCCGGCGCGCGTCATTGGGAATTTCTCCATGAGTCTGTCGCTCTCTTTCGTCTTTTTACTGCTTCGGCGCGCATCGCCCGGAGTCATGCAGTTGAGGTATCTGACCCAATCATGCAAGCGAATACAAGCGAAACCGCCGTTTTGGACCGCCCACAGAGACCACCCAAAGCGCCCGGTTGCCAAAGAGGCACGCCCCACCCGCACGCTTTGATCCGCCGCTCCGCCCCTCCGCGCGCCCGGTCACCTCACCTGCCGGGCACCAAACCCGGCCACAAGCCCGGATTCCGCACGAAAACAGGCAGATTCGCCATATAACGCTGTGTCGCTAATTGACGCGCATTGCTGCGGCGCGGTAATCACGTTCGGAAATAATCTTGCGCGCCAATTTGTAGGGGAGCCAGCATGTCCGAGATCGAACGTGAAGCCATGGAATATGACGTTGTCATCGTCGGTGCCGGCCCAGCCGGCCTGTCGGCGGCGATCCGTCTCAAGCAGAACGACCCGGACCTCGAGGTCGTGGTCCTCGAAAAAGGCTCCGAGGTCGGCGCACATATCCTCTCGGGTGCCGTGCTCGATCCCTGCGGCCTGGACAAACTGATCCCCGACTGGAAGGAAAAGGGCGCCCCGCTCAACACGCCGGTGAAAGAAGACAACTTCTACATGCTCGGCGAAGGCGGCGAAATCCGCGTGCCGAACTGGCCCATGCCGCCGCTGATGAACAACCACGGCAACTACATCGTCTCGATGGGCAATGTCTGCCGCTGGATGGCCGAACAGGCCGAAGCCCTCGGTGTCGAGATCTTCCCCGGCATGGCCTGCTCGGAACTCGTCTATGGCGACAACGGCGAAGTCAAAGGCGTGGTTGCCGGTGTCTTCGGCCTCGAAGAAGACGGCTCCTACGGCCCCAACACCGAGCCGGGCATGGAACTGCACGGCAAATATGTCTTCCTCTCCGAAGGCGTGCGCGGCTCGCTCGCCAAGGAAGTCATCGCCAAATACGACCTCCAGAAAGGCCACCAGCCGCAGAAATTCGGCATCGGCATGAAGGAAATCTGGGAGATCGATCCGGCCAAGCACAAGGAAGGCACCGTGACCCACACGATGGGTTGGCCCCTTGGCTCCAAGGCGGGCGGCGGCTCCTTCGTCTACCACCTCGAAAACAATCAGGTCTATGTCGGCTTCGTGGTGCACCTGAACTACAAGAACCCGCACCTCTATCCCTACATGGAATTCCAGCGCTTCAAGCATCACCCGATGATTGCCGAGCTGCTCAAGGGCGGCAAACGCGTCGCCTATGGCGCCCGTGCGATCTCCGAGGGCGGCTTCCAATCCATGCCCAAGATGGTCGCGCCGGGCGTGGCTCTGCTCGGCTGTTCGGTCGGCATGGTCAACGTGCCCCGCATCAAGGGCAACCATAACGCCATGCTCTCGGGCATCGCCGCCGCAGACGCCGCCACCGCCGCGCTCAAGGATGGCCGCGCCGCAGACGAGCTTTCGGCCTATGAGGAAGAAGTCCGCAAAGGCGCGATCGGCAAAGACCTCAAGAAGGTGCGCAACGTCAAACCGATGTGGTCGAAATGGGGTCTCCTGCCCTCGCTCGCCCTCGGTGGTCTCGACATGTGGACCAACACGCTCGGCTTCTCGCTCTTCGGCACGCTCGGCCACGGCAAGACCGACGCAGAAGCGACCGAACCGGCGGACAAGCACAAGCCGATCGACTACCCGAAACCCGACGGCAAACTGTCCTTCGACCGCCTGACCAACGTCTCCTTCGCGATGACCAATCACGAAGAGAGCCAGCCCTGCCACCTGCGCCTCAAGGACGCCAGCGTGCCGGTCTCGGTCAACCTGCCGAAATACGACGAACCCGCGCAGCGCTATTGCCCGGCGGGTGTCTATGAAGTTGTGCAGGAAGAAGGCAGCGAGCCGCGCTTTGTCATCAACTTCCAGAACTGCGTCCACTGCAAGACCTGCGACATCAAAGACCCGTCCCAGAACATCAACTGGGTCACTCCGCAGGGTGGCGACGGCCCGAACTATCCCAACATGTGATCCACCCCGGATCGCCTTTGACGGGTCGCCCTCGGGCGGCCCGTTTTCTTTTGAAGAAAACGCCCCGGAAACTTCAGAAAGTTCCGCCACCGCCCACATTCCGCTTGCCCTTCCTCCGCCCTGCGGCAACCCTCGCGGCCATGATCCGGCCCCGCTTTTTCTTTGACAATGCCCCCTTCCTTGCCGTCGGCGTCCTGCTGACCTTCCTGTCGAGCTTTGGCCAGACCTTCTTTATCTCGATCTTTGCGGGCGAAATCCGGGCCACCTTCAACCTGAGCCATGGCGCTTGGGGCGGGCTCTACATGATCGGCACTTCGGCCTCTGCCCTCGTGATGATCTGGGCCGGGAGCCTGACCGACCATTTCCGCGTCCGCAGCCTCGGCCCGGTGATCCTCTTCGGCCTTGCCTGCGCCTGTGTCGCCATGGCGCTGAACCCCTATGCTGCGCTCTTGCCCGTGGTGATCTTCGCCCTGCGTTTTTTCGGCCAAGGCATGACAAGCCACATCGCCGTTGTCGCCATGGCGCGCTGGTTCATCGCCCGCCGGGGCCGCGCGCTGGCCATCGCCGCGCTCGGCTTTTCCGTGGGCGAGGCGCTGCTGCCGCTCCTCTTCGTCTCGCTGATGACGGTGATCGACTGGCACCTCCTCTGGATTGTCGGGGCCGGGGCCTGCTTGCTCGGCGGTCCGATCCTGTTCTGGCTCTTGGGCAAGGAACGCACCCCCCAGGCCCTCGCCGCGAGCGAAAGCAACACCGGCATGGACGCGCGCCATTGGCGTCGCCCCGAGGCGCTGCGCCATCCGCTGTTCTGGTGCATGGTGCCCGCGATCCTTGGCCCTTCGGCCTTCATCACCGCCTTCTTCTTCCATCAGGTCCATCTCGCCGGGATCAAGGGCTGGAGCCATGTGGAATTCGTCGCCTTCTTCCCGCTCTACACCGTGACCTCTATTGCCGCGATGGTGGCGGCGGGCTGGGCGCTTGATCGGCTCGGCACGGCGCGGCTTATGCCGTTCTATCAACTGCCGCTCGCCGCCGGGTTCCTGACCCTCGCCCTCTCGACAACACCGCTTGGCCTCGCCCTCGGTATTCTCCTCCTCGGCCTCGCCACCGGGGCCAACGCGACGCTCCCCAATGCCTTCTGGGCCGAATTCTACGGCACCGCTCATATCGGCGCGATCAAGGCGCTGGCGGCGGCGGTGATGGTGCTTGGCTCAGCCATCGGGCCGGGACTGACCGGATTGTTGATCGACCTTGGAGTTGGATTGGAGACCCAGTTCTTCGGCGTCGCCGCCTTTTTTGTTGCGACCTCCCTGCTGATGGGCTGGGGCGTGCGCCGCGCCGCGCAGAGCCTCGCCTAATCGCGCACCACCGCGATACAGACGCAATACCGACGTGATACCGACACGCGTTTTTCGCTGATTTTCGCCACCCGCGCTCAATTCTCCGTGCGCCCATTGCCCTTCTATCACGGACCCCTTACGCTCCTCGGGACGTCCAATTCAGGAGCCGCCCGTGGCAAGATTCTTCCTTCGTTCTCTGACCCTGTCCGCCCTTCTCGCCGCGGCCTCCCTCCCCGCATTTGCACAAGGGAATTCCGGCGCCTATCTCGCCGCACGACAGGCCAGTTTCGAGAGTGATTACGCCGCCGCGGCCCAGTACTATACCCGCGCGATCGCCCGCGATCCCTCGAACCCGAAACTGCTTGAGAACGCGGTGCTGTCCTATCTCTCGCTCGGACGGCTCGACACGGCGCTCCCCATCGCGCGCAAGATGCTCTCCGACGAAATCCCAAGTCAGCTTGCCAATCTCGTGATCGCCGCGGGCAATGCGCGCGAAGGGAATTTCGACAATATTCTCAACGACCTGGATGAGTTGCGCGGAATCGGCCCTCTGGTGGATGGGCTGCTGCGCGCCTGGGCACATCTCGGAGCGGGCGACATGAGCGCTGCGCTCGCCGCCTTCGACAAGGTCGCCGAAGAACCGGGCCTCGCGGGCTTTGCCGCCTACCACAAGGCACTCGCGCTGGCCTCTGTTGGCGACTATGAGGGCGCCGAAGAAATCTACTCCGACAAGTCCAACGGCGCGATCCAGATGACCCGCCGGGGCGTCCTGACGCTGGTGGAAATCCTAAGCCAGCTTGGCCGCAACGAAGATGCGGTAAAACTCCTGTCCGACATGTTCGGCACTGGCCTCGACCCCGACCTCGAGAATATGCGCGCCGCACTCGCCGCTGGCGAGAAACTGCCGTTCACCCATGTGCGCAATACCACCGACGGTATCGCCGAAGTGTTCTACTCGCTCGCCTCCGCCCTGCGCAACGAAGCCACCCCCGACTACACCCTCCTCTATGCCCGCGCCGCGCAATACCTGCGCCCCGATCATTTTGAATCCCTGCTTCTGACGGCGGAACTCCTTGAAACCCTTGGACGATTCACCCTCGCCTCCGAGGTCTACAAACAGGTGCCCGCCGATCATCCCTCCTATCACGCAGCAGAGCTCGGACGCGCCGAAGCCCTGCGCCTCGAGGGCAAAACCGAAGCCGCTATCGAAGTGCTCGAGCAATTGACCCGGAGCCACGGCGACCTCTCCGTCGTCTATTCCTCGCTCGGAGATTTGCTGCGACAGGAGATGGAGTTCGCCGAGGCCGCCAAGGCCTATGACCGCGCGCTCGAATTGTCCGGCCCGGAAGATCGCACCCGCTGGTTCCTCCTTTACACCCGCGGCATCTGTTTCGAACGCCTCGGCGACTGGCGCACTGCCGAAAAGGATTTCCGCGCCGCACTCGAACTGCGCCCGGAACAACCGCAGGTGCTGAACTACCTCGGCTATACCCTTGTCGAGAAAGAGCAAAACCTCGACGAGGCGCTCGACATGATTGAACGCGCCGTCGCCGCGCGCCCCGATTCTGGCTACATCATGGATAGCCTCGGCTGGGTGCTCTATCGCCTGGGGCGCTATGAAGAAGCCGTTGGCCACATGGAGCGCGCCGCCGAACTCGAGCCGATCGACCCGGTGGTGAACGACCACCTCGGCGATGTCTATTGGGCCGTGGGCCGCTTTATCGAGGCCGAGTTCCAATGGAAGCGCGCCCTCTCCTTCGTCGACGAAGATAGCGCCGCCGAGGCCAAACCCGACCGCATCCGCCGCAAGCTCGAGGTCGGCCTCGATACCGTGCTCGAGGAAGAAGGGGCCGCGCCGCTGAAGGTTGCCAATGAAGACTGAGGTCTTCGCCCCGGCCAAGATCAACCTGACCCTGCATGTCACCGGCCAACGCGCTGATGGCTATCACCTGCTCGACTCGCTCGTGGTCTTTGCCGATATCGGGGACCGGATCGTCGCAGAACGCGCCGCTGGCCCCTCTCTCGCGATCACAGGGCCGCTCTCGGAGGGGGTGCCGGCCGGGCCCGAGAACCTCGTCCTGCGCGCAGCGGCCCTGATGGATGTGTCGGCTGCGCTTCTCATCGACAAACACCTGCCCGCCGCGGCCGGGATCGGCGGAGGCTCTTCCGACGCCGCCGCGACACTGCGGGCGCTTTCCGCCCTTTCCGGCAAACCGCTACCCGCCGACCTTGGGCTTTCTCTTGGTGCCGATGTGCCTGTCTGCACCCTCGCGCGTGCCGCCACGATGCGCGGCATCGGTGAAGAGATCGCACCCGTCGAGGGGCTGCCGCCGCTTCCTGCGGTGCTTGTGAACCCGCGCGTCGATGTCCCGACGCCTGCGGTTTTTCGCGCGCTCACCTCAAAGACCAACCCGCCGATGCGTGCCATCCCCCAAGGCACGGATATCCGGACGTTCTGCGACTGGCTCGCGACTGAACGCAACGATCTCGAACCGCCCGCCCGCACCCTTGCGCCGGCCGTCGACAGCACGCTCACCGCCCTATCCGATGCGCTCATCACCCGCATGTCCGGCTCCGGCGCGACCTGCTTCGGCCTTTACCCGGACCCATCCGCCGCAGAGGCCGCCGCCGCCCGCATCCGTGCGGCACAGCCTGGCTGGTGGGTCGCCGCAACAACCCTCTCCTGATCTTCTTCTCTGTGACAAATACTCCGGGGTGAATGCCCGCCTTGGCGGGCAGAGGGGCTGGCCCCTCCCCCACAAGGCGTGACGCTTTAGTTCACCCGTGCGACCACGTAGTCGGCAAGGTCGATGAGCATCTGGCGAATGGCATGCTCCGGCAGGGTCGCAATCGCCGCCTTGGCCTTCTCGGCCCAGGCCAGCGCGTCCTTGCGCGTCTCGACAAGCGCCGCGTGTTTCTCCAAAAGCGCCAGCGCATGATCAAGGTCGCCCTCGCCCTGCTTGCCCTTCTCGATGGTGCGCACCCAAAAGGCGCGCTCGTCTTCATCGGCCTTGGCCAACGCCTTGATCACCGGCAGGGTCAGCTTGCGTTCGCGGAAATCATCGCCCACGTTCTTGCCGGTCGCCTTGCTGTCGCCCTGATAATCCAGAAGATCATCAACGATCTGGAACGCGATCCCAAGCGCATCGCCATAATCGAAAAGCGCCTGCACATGGGCCGGATCGGCCCCGGCAATCACCCCGCCAACTTCCGTCGCCGCCGAGAAGAGCGCCGCCGTCTTGCCGCGCACGACCTGCAGGTAAACGCTCTCATCGGTGCGCAAATCCTGCGCCGCGGTGAGCTGAAGCACCTCGCCCTCGGCAATCGTCGCCGAGGCGTTCGACAGGATGCGCAGCACCTCGAGATTGCCCGTCTCCGTCATAAGCTGGAACGAGCGTGAAAAAAGATAGTCGCCGACGAGAACCGAAGATTTGTTGTCCCAAAGAAGGTTCGCCGTCGGACGCCCCCGGCGCTGTGCGCTCTCGTCCACCACGTCATCATGCAAGAGCGTCGCCGTGTGGATGAACTCCACCGTTGCCGCGAGATGGACGTGATAGGGGCCTTCATAGCCACAGAGCTGCGCCGCCGCGAGGGTGAGCATCGGGCGCAGGCGTTTGCCTCCCGCCCCAACAAGATGCGCCGTGACTTCCGGGATGCGCGGCGCGTGTTCGCTCGCCATGCGCTCCGTGATAAGCGTATTCACGGCCTCCATATCCTCGGCCAGAACCGAGGCCAGCGCCTCGTGAGGTTTGGTAGCGGCTTGATCCAGACCCATCACTTCCCCGTCGCAGGTCTCGACATTGCCGTGCACCTGCCTTTACATCCCCAATCATGAAAGAGCTTCTGCGCAGCAACGACCCTACAATCATCGCCTTTGCCTCGGCCCTTCTCCGAGGCGAGGGTATAGCCTGCTTTGAAATGGACGTAAATATGAGCGTTCTCGAGGGCTCCATCGGCATAATGCCGCGCCGCCTCATGGTGCGCGAGGGCGACCTCGACGAGGCCGAAACCGTGATGCGCGACAACGAGGTGCCTCTGGGCCGATGAGTGGGATTAGCGAGAATGCCTATCTTGGCGGTCGCCTGACGATCCGCCAACCGGCGCAGGGCTATCGCGCCGGGGTCGATCCGGTGCTTCTGGCCGCCGCGACCGAAGCGCAGGCCGGGGATCGTGTGCTCGAACTGGGGTGTGGCGTCGGCACAGCCGCGCTCTGCCTTGCCGCGCGGGTGCCGGGCCTCGCGGTCACAGGGGTCGAGCTTCAGGCAGACTACGCCGCGCTGGCGCGCGAGAACGCCGCCGCCAATGGCCTGCCGCTTGAGGTGATCGACGCCGATATCGCCGCCCTGCCCGAAACCCTGCGCCAGCAGCAGTTCAGCCAAGTGATCGCCAACCCGCCCTATTTCGACCGCAACGCCGGTAGCCGCGCAGCGGATGCGGGCCGCGAAACAGCCATGGGAGAGGCCCTGCCGCTCGAGACATGGGTCGACATCGCCGCGCGCCGCCTTGCCCCCAAGGGCATCGCGACCTTCATCCACCGCGCCGAACGCCTGCCCGATCTGCTTTGTGCGATGCGCGGGCGCCTCGGCTCTCTCGAGTGCATCCCGCTGCAACCGCGCGCCCGCCGCGAGGCCAAGCTGATCCTCCTGCGCGGACGCAAGAATGGCCGCGCCGCTTTTCGCATCCATGCGCCCGTGGTGATGCACGAGGGCACCACGCATGAGAAAGACGGCGACGACTACACCCCAGAGATCAGCGCCGTGTTGCGCGACGGGGCCGCGCTGCCATTTCCGAAATAGCGCCTAAAGGCCGAACCCGGCATAGGGAATAAAGGCAACAGGCGTGTCGATCTCGACCTCCATCGCCCCATCCGGCAACTCGACCAACCCCTCGGCCCAGCTTAGCCCGCTGATCCGCCCGGAGCCTTCCGAGGCAAAGACCTCGGCCCGCCCGTCGCGCAGGCGGGCGCGGAGGTATTCCCGCCGACCCGGCTTTTTCGAGTTGCTGAACCCCGCCGGAAGCATGATCCGCATTGGCTCGTGCCAACCTTGCCCCGCCAAGAGGCCCATCGCGGGCCGCGCAAAGACCAAGGTGCAGACCATCGCCGCGACCGGGTTCCCCGGCAGGCCAAAGACCGGCACGCCCTGCCATAGACCAAGCGCCAGCGGGCGGCCCGGCTTCACCGCGATCCGCCAGAGGCTCATCGCGCCCGCCTCCTGCAAGAGGGCCGACATGTGGTCTTCGTCTCCCGCCGAGGCACCACCGGAGGTCAGGATCACATCAGCCCGCGCCGCCGCCTCGTCGAGCCTCTTGCGCAGCGCCGCGCGATCATCGGGCGCGCGGCCCATATCGACCGGCTCAAAGCCAAACCGCGTAATCATGGCAAGGAGCATGGGCCGGTTCGCGTCATAGACCTGATCCGCCCGCGCATCGGAGCCCGCCTCGGCAAGCTCGTCCCCTGTTGAGAGCACCGCAACCCGAAGCCGCGCCCGCACGGGCACCGCGTCCTGCCCCGTCGCTGCCAGTAGCGCGAGGTCCGCAGGCCCGAGGCGACGCCCCGCCGCAAAGAGCAAATCGCCCTTTTCCACGTCTTCGCCCGCGCGCCGCGTATTGGCGCCTTTCTTGAGAGGCCCATGAAAGGCGATGCCCTTCCCGTCCGTCGTCACGTCTTCCTGAAGGATCACGGTGTCGACACCCTCGGGAAGCGCAGCCCCCGTCAAGACGCGCACCGCATGGCCCGCGGGCAATACGTCACCGTATGGCGCACCCGCCGCCGCGCGCCCCTCCACAAGCGGCAAGACCTGCGGCCCCTCGACCACATCCGCGTGACGCAGCCCATACCCATCCACCGCCGTGTTCGCGACAGGCGGGTTCGCCCGAAGCGCCTGCACATCCTCGGCCAACACCCGGTCCAGCGCCTCGGCGAGCGGCACCGTCTCCGCCCCGGTCACTGGCCCCAGCCTCTCGCGCAGCAAGCCAAGCGCCTCATCCACCGGCGTCCAATGCGTCCCAGCAGGCAGCGCAAAGCAATCGTCGCGCAAGGGGGGCGGTGTCAGCGTCAAAGCCCCACCTCCCGCAGAATGAAATCTGCAATCGCGCAAGTGTCGTTGAGATCAAACACCGGACGGTCAACCTCGACCGCGCTATCGGCCGCCACAGCGCGGATCGTGTCATCCTCCGGCGCGATGAGCGGGTTGCCCGTCTCCGCGCGGAACGCCTCGACCTTGGGATGGCGGTCTCGCTTGTAGCCCTCGACCAACACGAGATCGACAGGTGCGAGCTGCGTCAGAAGCGCCTCAAGCGTCGGCTCTTCCTCGTCGCGCAACTCATGCATCAAGGCCCAGCGATTGCCCGACGCCAAAAGAACCTCCGACGCCCCGGCAACGCGATGGCGGTGGCTATCCTTGCCCGGTTGATCCACATCGAACGTATGATGCGCATGCTTGACCGTGGACACGGAGACCCCCCGCCCCGTGATCTCGGCGACAAGCCGCTCCATAAGGCCCGTCTTGCCCGCGTTCTTCCATCCCGTAACGCCGTAAATCCGCATGAGCCTACCTTTGCACGAGACGCCGCGCCGTGGCGAGGTCTTCGGGTGTGTTGATATTGAAAAACGGGTCCTGTTCTGCGCTCTCAAAAATCGCTTCGCGCCCGCCATGCTGATCCGTCCAAAGAACCACCTTGCGCAAGCCCCCTTCGAGTGCCGCGCGCAGATCGTCGCGCAACGCCACGGGCCAGAGGCCAAAGGTCGGTTGCCGCCAGATCTTGCCCGTCTCCGCATCCCGGCTTGCCGCAAGGACCAGTGGCGCCTTCATGCCCACGGCCTCCGTCTCAAGCCGCGCAACAAGGTCGGTCGGGAAGAACGGTGTATCGGCGGCGGCGGTCACGATCCGATCCGCCCCCTGCTCCGCCGCCCAGTCCAACCCCGCCAGCACACCCGCCAACGGCCCCGGATGATCCGGCAACGTGTCGGGCAGGACCGGCAGCCCCGTATCGGCAAACCGCGCCGCGTCGCCATTGGCGTTGAGCGCCAAGCCCGCGACCTGCGCCCCAAGGCGGTCAATCACCCGATCCAAAAGGCTCTGCCCTCCGACCTCAAGCCGCCCCTTGTCGCCGCCGCCCATCCGCGTCGCCTTGCCCCCGGCAAGGATGATTCCCAATGGTTTCTGCATCCCGGCCTAGTCCTTGCCCGCCGATTTGCGACGATGTTTCTTATCCTCCTGCGGAACATCCGCCGGGTCCGCATCGCGGATCAGCCGGTGATCGCCGCTAAGACAGGTGAAGCGATGCCCTCGGAGCCGCCCGATCAGCGTCAGCCCAACCTGCTCGGCAATCTCCACGCCCCAGGCGGTAAAACCCGAGCGCGAAGCGAGGATCGGGATCCCCATATGCGCCGTCTTGATGACCATCTCCGAGGTGAGCCGCCCCGTTGTATAAAGAACCTTGTCCGCCGCCTCCGTGCCCGTGTCGAGCATCCAGCCCGCCACCTTGTCGACCGCGTTATGGCGGCCCACGTCCTCCATATAGACAAGCGGCCTGTCGCCCTGGCACAGCACCGTGCCATGGATAGCCCCCGCCTCGAGATAGAGCGACGGGGTGCGGTTGATCTTCTGCGCCAGTGTATAAAGCTCCGAGGTGCGTAGGCTGGCCTCCGGCAGCACCAGCCCCTCAAGCCCCTCCATCATGTCGCCGAACACTGTCCCCACGGCACAGCCCGAAGTCCGTGTCTTCTTGGCAAGTTTTTCCTCGTGGTCGGTTTCCTGCGCAGTGCGCACGACCACCGTCTCAAGCTCTTCGTCGAAATCAACCCTGGTGACTCTATCCGTCGGCGATAGCATCCCCTGGTTGCGAAGGAACCCAAGCGCGAGATATTCCGGATAGTCGCCAATCGTCATGGCCGTCACGATCTCGCGGGCGTTGAGGAAAATCGTCAGCGGGCGTTCTTCCACGACCTGCACCTCGACCGGCGCACCTGCCTGATCGCGCCCCGAAACCACCCGTTGCAACCGCGCGGCCGTCGGGTCAGGGGCGATAAGATAGTCGTCAATGTCGCGTGACGTCGCCAATTGCATCTCCTTCACAAGCGGGATAGTCGGTTGTGGTATACATCAATCTAGGGGCAAGTCATGGCCGCCTCCACCACCAATTCCGCCTATTGGAAAGGCTTTCGCGACGGGATTCCCTTTATCCTCGTGGTGACGCCTTTTGCCCTGCTCTTCGGCGTCGTGGCGACCGAATCCGGCCTCAATCTCCTTGAAACAATGGGGTTTTCCATTGTCGTCATCGCTGGCGCGTCGCAGTTCACGGCGTTGCAGCTGATGAATGACAACGCGCCGACCCTGATCGTGATCCTCTCGGCGCTGGCGGTCAACCTGCGGATGGCGATGTATTCCGCCTCCCTAACGCCCTATGTCGGCAAGGCGCCGATCTGGAAGCGTGCCTTCATCGCCTATTTCATGGTCGATCAGGCCTATGCCATGTCCATCGTCACCTACGAGACCCGCCCCGAGATGAGCGTTGCGGCGCGCGTGTCGTATTACTTCGGCGTCGTTACCCCCATCGTGCCGCTCTGGTATCTCTTTACCCTCGTCGGCGCGATGGTCGGCCAGTCGATCCCGCCGGAAATGGCGCTCGATTTCGCCGTGCCGATCACCTTTATCGCGATGATCGGGCCAATGCTGCGCACGCCTGCACACGTGGCCGCCGCCGTGGTTTCGGTCGCTCTGGCGATAGGCTTTGCCTGGGTGCCTTACAATCTTGGCCTGATCATCGCGGCCCTCGGCGCCATGGTGACCGGAGCCCAGGCGGAACTCTGGTTCGCACGAAAGGCCGGGTCATGACCGATACAGCCACCACTTGGTTTATCATCTTCGCGCTCGGCATCGGGACATTCGTGCTGCGGTTCTTTTTCATCGGCATCATTGGCGATCGCGAACTGCCAGCTTGGGTCTTGCGCCACCTGCGCTATACCGCCGTCGCGGTGCTGCCGGGCCTCGTCGCGCCCTTGGTCCTTTGGCCCGCCGCCACAGATGGCCAGCCCGACCCGGCCCGCCTTGCCGCCGCGCTTGTGACGCTGACGGTCGGCTACCTGACGAAAAACGTGATCTACGCAATTCTCGGCGGCGCCGCGACGCTCTATCTCGGGCTCTACCTCGTCGGCTAGAGACCGGCGCCGCTCTTCCTCTTGCCGGAAATATCCCGGGGTGAATTGCCTGCCTTGGCAGGCAAGAGGGGCTGGCCCCTCACCCGTGGTCGTTGCAAGAAAACGACGCCTTACTCGTCTGCGGCTTCTGCCTCGGCCCGGCGACGCGCACGGGTCTCTGCCACGCGCTCGGCATTGAAGGCAGCAAGCACCTTGGATTTGTCGTCGCCGTCATATTCGAACAATTCGCGCGTGCGCGGCCCTTTCTTGGCAAAGGCTTCCATGAGCTTGTTCGGATAGTAGGTCGCGGGCATGTCCTCGAACCCCGGCACGCCTTGCAACAGACGCCCGGTGCTGAGCGCGCATTGCGATTGCGGCACGGCCCCATAGGCTTGCGCCCGGCGTAGGGCAATCTCGGCCACCTCTGGCGACACGTCGAGTTCCTGGATGATGACGTGATAGGTCTCGCGGGCATGGAAGCGCGTGTAGACATCCACCATCTTCGGCGTCATGCCGTAGACAACATCGCCGCGCGCGACGATGCTTTCGGCACGGAAACTCCCCGCCGGATCCCAGGCCACGCGCTGCGAACCATTGATGAGAAGCGAGGTATGCGCGCCTGCACCGGTATCGTTGCTGACCATCGTGTAGAGGGTCAGCCGCGGCGGGCCGTCATGGCTATAGGCAACCTGCCGGATCTGCTCGTCCGAGGCATTCTCTTCGTTGACCGCGCATCCCGCGATAAGAACAGCCGCACAAAGCGCCACACAAAGGCGAAACACACGCATCATCGGGATATCCCCCGGACAAGAGAAAAGAAAAGGCTTAGCTGTTCACCAGCGCCATGAAGATCAGGATACCGATCGCCGTGCAGGCGACATAGATCGCTGCCTTGATGAAACCGGCAAAGGTCTTTTCCTGAACCGAGGTATCCATAGTTCCGTGCTTGTGATCAGCCATGAGAGCGTTTCCTTCCGTAAATCCTGATCCTTGATTAGCGGATTCGAAATCGCCTGTCACCACGTCAATACGCCGCTCGGGCCGGGTTTACTCGCCCGCTTTCTCAAGATCGGCAGCAAGCCGAAAGCCAATCCGCGTCGGCGCCTCTTCATTGGCCATTTTCGGCAGCGCCCGAAGCATCACCGAAAGCTGGCTCACATGCTGCACGAGCTGCGTCTTGATACCGCTCGAATCGCTTCCGTAGAAAGTGATCATGTCGGGATCGAAGAACCCCATGCCCTCGATCCGAAGCACGCCCGCATCGCCGCCGGTAAAGCCCATGGCGACCTCGTGCTCGTTGTCGAGCTGTTCCTCGAAGTTCTGGATATAGAGGATGAGCCGCTCATAGGCCCATTCCGCCGGGCTTTTCTGCGCCACGGGCTTGGCATTGATCGCTTGCGGCTTGTCTTCGCCACCCGCAGCATCCGGATCGGCATGGGCGTCGTGTCGTCGTGGCAGGATGGCCGCTTCTGCAAGTTCCACCGAAGTCTCGATCCCGTCACCCATTCCACTACTCCACGCGTTGCCAGAGCCACGCCCCGTCATCGCGCAGGGTGCGGCGTACTTTGCCAACATGGTAGAGATGGTTGAGATGAGCAAGCGCCTCGACAAGCGCCAGCCCATAGGCCGGCCCGCCGATCTGACGCTTGAAGATCGGCAGGAAACACTCCCCTGCCGTCTGTGGCCTGTCGAGATGTTCCATAAGGCGATCCAACGCGCCGTGATGGTTCTCGATCAACTGCTTCATCCGAAGCGGCATGCCTGTGAACGGCAACTTGTGCCCGCCAAGAACAAGGTGATCCTCGCGCGCATACTGCGAAAGCCGCGCGCAGGATTCCATCCAATCGCCCACCGGGTCCGCTTCCGGCTCGGTCGCATAGACACCGATATTGGAGCTGATGGACGGCAGGATCTGATCCCCCGACAGCACGAGATTGTCATCCCGGCTCCAGAACGTCGCGTGTTCGGGCGCGTGGCCATTGCCGATATGCACATCCCAATCGCGCCCACCGATCCGCACCACGTCGTCCTGTTTGACCCGCTTGAAGCCCACGGGCATCGGCGCCACCACATCGGAGAAATTGAAGGGCCGTTCACTCGCACGCTGCTGGAACACCTCTTCGTCCATCCCCGCACGACGATAGAAATCGAGCGATTCCTGCGTCGGCACCGCCTGTTCATCAAGCTGCAGCATCCGCGCAAAGAGCCATGCTGTCCGTGTCGTCCAAAGCGCCGCGCCGTGATCCGCCTGGAACCAACCGGCAAGGCCCACGTGGTCCGGGTGATGGTGGGTCACGATCACGCGCGTGACCGGCTTGCCCTTGAGAGGCCCCGCGAGGATCTTTTCCCAGATCTCCCGCGATGTCTTGGAATCTAAGCCGGTGTCGACAATGGTCCAGCCATCGCCATCATCCAGCGCATAGATGTTCACATGATCGAGCGTCATCGGTAGCGGCAGGCGCATCCAAAGAACACCTTCGGCCACTTCGATCGCCTCGCCATGTTCTGGCGCTGCGTCCCACGGATATCGGATACCTGACACGCCCCCGTCCATCACTCGGCCAGATCGTCGACGGTGATCGCATAGAGATCCTCCGCCCCACGCATTGCATGGGCAAGAAGCCCGGCATGTTCCGGCAACAGCCGGGTGATATAGAACCGCGCGAGTTTCGTGCGCGCGCCCGCGCCGCCTTCGCCCATCGCCGCGCGCAGGTGATAATGCGCGCCAAGCACGCGGGCAAAGCCCTTGAGGAACGGCACACAGCCTGCGAATCGGTCGTTCATGTCGCCCTGCGCCACAAGCCACTCGGTGGTCTCACGCAGGGTTTCCGTCGCCTCCCACACCGGCTCGGCCAACTCTGGGAATGTGCCACGCGCGGCTTCGGCATTGGCTTCAATCTCGTCGAGAAGCCGATAGGCCGCCTCGCCCCCATCCATGAGCTTGCGTCCCACGAGGTCCATCGCCTGAATGCCGTTCGTGCCCTCGTAGATCGCGGTCACCCGGACATCGCGCGAGTACTGCGCCGCACCGGTTTCCTCGATAAAGCCCATGCCGCCATGCACCTGCACGCCCATTTCCGAGACGGCGATGCCGGTGTCTGTGCCAAAGGCCTTGGCAATCGGGGTCAGGAACGCGGCCCGCGCTTTCCACTCCGGGTCTTTCGTCGCGGTGGTCATGTCGATCGCCACCGCACAGGCAAGCTCGATCGCGCGCGCTGCAAAAACATCCGCCTTCATCGTCGCCAGCATCCGGCGCACATCGGCGTGGTCAATGATCGTGCCGCTGCCGCCCTCGACCGGGGTGCGGCCCTGCTTGCGCTCAAGCGCATAGGCCAGCGCATGCTGATACGCCCCTTCGGCCACGCCGACGCCCTGACCACCCACACCAAGACGCGCATTGTTCATCATGGTGAACATGGCGCGCATCCCGTCATGCGGCTCTCCGATGAGCCAACCGGTTGCCCCGTCATACTGCATCACGGCCGTCGGAGACCCATGCAGGCCCATCTTGTGCTCGAGGCTCACGACCTTGAGGCTGTTGGCCACGCCGGGATTGCCGTTTTCGTCCGGGATGAGCTTCGGCACGATGAAAAGACTGATCCCCTTGGTCCCCGGCACGCCATCAGGCAGACGCGCAAGCACGAGGTGACAGACATTTTCGGTAATATCGTTGTCGCCCCAGGAGATATAGATTTTCTGCCCGCTGATCGCATAGGAGCCATCCCCGTTCGGCTCGGCCTTGGAGCGCAGCGCGCCGACGTCCGACCCGGCCTGCGGCTCGGTCAGGTTCATCGTCCCGGCCCATTCGCCAGAGATCAGCTTCGGCAGGTAGGTCGCCTTGATCTCGTCGCTGGCATGATGCTCAAGCGCCTCGATCTGGCCCTGCGTCATCAACGGGTTGAGTTGCAGCGACAGGCAGGACGCGCTCATCATCTCGTTCACCACGGTGGTGACAGAGTGCGGAAGCCCCATGCCGCCATATTCCGGGTCCGCGCTGGTCGAAATCCAGCCGCCCTCGGCGATCTGGCGATAGGCGTCTGCGAAACCGGGCGAAGTGCGCACCTTGCCGTTCTCAAGAACCGCGCCCTCGAGATCGCCATTGCGCTGCACCGGGTACATGACCTCTTCGCACATGCGCCCCGCTTCGGTCAGGATCGCATCGACCACGTCTTGATCCGCCTCTGCAAATCGCTCGGTCTGGGTCACCTGTCCAAGGTCGACGACATGGTCGAACATGAACTTGTACTCGGGGACGGGGGCGCGAAAGGGCATGGCACTCTCCTGATCTTGCGACTTGGCTTTGCGGTTCGGCGCTTGTATGCAGCTTTTCGCTCTAGGGTATAGAGCGTGTATCATCCTATCAAACAAGAACGCTGCGTCACTGAAACCCTTGCCGGACACTGCTGTGAAGACCGAAATCTTACCCTCTGATCCCGACGGCCTCGCCCGCGCCGCCACGCTCCTCTCCGAAGGTGCGCTCGTCGCCTTTCCGACTGAAACGGTCTATGGGCTTGGCGGCGATGCACGCAACGATCGCGCCGTGGCGGGGATTTTCGACGCCAAGGGCCGCCCCCAGTTCAACCCCCTGATCGTGCATGTGGATTGCGTCGAGGCAGCCAAACGCTACGTCACATGGAACGACACCGCTGACCGCCTCGCGTCGGCCTTCTGGCCCGGCCCGCTGACGCTGGTCCTGCCGCTGCGCCCCGATGCCGGCCTTTCGCCGCTGGTGACTGCCGAGCTTCCAACGCTGGCGATCCGCGTGCCCGCGCATCCCGTCGCCCGCTCGCTTCTGGCGCAATTCGACGGCCCGGTTGCCGCGCCTTCCGCGAATCCCTCCGGCCGCATCAGCCCGACCTCCGCCGCCCATGTCTCCGCCGGCCTCTCGGGCCGTATTGCGGCGGTGGTCGATGGCGGTGCCTGTGAGGTGGGTCTTGAATCGACAATCGTCGGCCTTGCCGATGCGCCAACCCTTTTGCGTCCCGGTGGCCTGCCACAAGAGGCGCTCGAGGCTGCGCTCGGTGCGCCGCTGGCCCTGCATGCCTCCGGCGATCCGCTCTCCGCACCCGGTCAAATGACGTCGCACTACGCCCCAGGCGCGCCCGTGCGCCTCAACGCCACCGATCTGCGCCCGGGCGAGAAACTCCTCGGGTTCGGCAAGGTCGACGCAGAGTTGAACCTTTCTCCCGCGGGCGACCTGACCGAGGCCGCCGCCAACCTGTTTCATCACCTGCACGCCATGGACGCCCTCGGGGCCGAGACGATCGCCGTCTCCCCCATCCCCGATCACGGGCTCGGCCGCGCCATCAATGACAGACTGCGCCGCGCCGCCGCACCGCGCCCCTGATCTTCTTCTCTGTCAAAATACTCCGGGGGAGTCGTCGCCTCTGGCGACGGCGGGGGCAGCGCCCCCAACTGCGGCCCTAGGCATGGCCTGCCGTGGCCGAGAGCGTCAGCGGGTCAACCCCAAGCGCCTTCAGTGCCCGCGCCCAGATATCCTCGGGTGCGGTCTCAAAAACAAGTGACTCGCTCGCATCCCCGATAAGCCAGCCGTTCTCCGCGATCTCCGCCTCAAGTTGCCCCGGTCCCCAGCCACTATAGCCAAGCGCCACAAGAGCGGCGCGCGGGCCACGGTCCGCCGCAATATCCTCGAGAATGTCCTGCGTTGCCGTCATCGAAAACCCCGCACCAATGCGGAGCGATGAGAGGCCGGAATGATATTCGTCCGTGTGCAGCACGAACCCCCGCCCGGTCTCGACAGGTCCGCCAAAGAAAAGCGGCGCACGGTTCGCGTCACCGTCCTGCGTGATCTCGAGCTGCTCAAAAAGATCGCGCATCGACATCTCGTGTACCGGCTTGTTGACGATAAGGCCCATCGCCCCGTCGTTCGAATAGGCACAGAGAATCACCACCGACCCGACGAACCGCGGATCCCCCATGCCCGGCATAGCAATCAACACCTTGCCCGTGAGGTCCATCTCGGAATCGTCCTGTCCTGCCTTGGCCTCGTCCACGGTCTCTCTCCCGTTGCTGTTCTCTCCAAGATGTGCCGCTGCCGAAGACACCGCAAGCCCCATGCGCTTAAATCCGCGCGACGATGTTACAAAAGCCGCGCTTTTTCTCGCCCGAAAGTGAGTTGGCTTTCACCGCGCAATCGCCCATCTACAAACTATGCAGCTTAAGAAATACGTCCTGTCCTCTCTCGTCGCGCTGGGTCTGGCGCTTACCGTGCCTCTTTCGGCCCGTGCCGATGCCACGTCTGGGGCCATTGCCGAAGCCGATATCCTGCCCGGCTGGCGCGCGCCGGACGGCACGCATATTGCGGCCCTGCGCATCCGGCTGCAGGACGGCTGGAAAACCTATTGGCGGGCGCCGGGCGATGCGGGCATCCCGCCGCGGCTCGACTGGGGTTATTCCGGCAACCTTGCCGGGGCGCGGATCACCTGGCCGACACCTGTGGTCTTTGACCAGAACGGCATGCGCTCCATCGGTTACAAGAACGAGGTCATCTTACCGCTCGCCGTCACGCCCAAACGGGACGGACGGGCGGTGAAACTGCGCGGCGCGCTGGATATCGGCGTTTGCAAGGACATCTGCGTGCCACAACATCTCAAGGTCCGCGCGACCTTGCCCGCCGACGTGACGACCCGCGATGCGCGCATCGCCGCCGCGCTTGCCGAACGCCCCTTCTCGGCCGGAGAGGCCGGGGTGCAGACCATGCGCTGCCGTATTGCGCCAACACCCAAGGGCCTGTCTCTCTCGCTCGAGATCGACATGCCAAGCTCCGGCGCCCCCGAGGTTGCCGTGGTCGAGACCGGCCTGTCCGGTGTCTGGGTGGCCGAGGCCAAGACCCGCCGCTCTGGTGGGACACTCTTCGCCGAAACCCGGATGCAGCATGTTGCAGGCGAACCGTTCATGCTTGATCGCTCCGCCTTGCGGGTGACGGTGATTGGCCGCAAACACGCTGTCGATATCCGTGGCTGTAGCGCCCGCTAAAGCGCATCGCCCGAAACAGAGCCGCTGGTTTTCTCAGAACGCTTTAAGCGCCGCCTTGGTCATCGGCCAACGCGCCCTCGCCCTGCCGCAGAAGAAGGTAGGCCCCGATCCCATAGGCCAGAAGACAGATCGCCCCCGCGCCAAGGATAAAGACGCCAAGCGCCCCGAACGATCCCATGCCGCCCTCGCTCCACGCCATGCGCAGGCAAATCACGCCCCAAAGCCCGACCCCGGCGATGCTTGGCACCACGACCCGCGCCAGCTTCGGGAACCGGCGCGCATAGCGCAGCGCCTTGATCTGGCGGCTCACGTCGCTCTGGATCGCCATCAGCGCCGGCACCACCAACAGCACAAGCACAAGCCCGAACCCAAGCCCAAAGGTCAGCGTGACCACCGTCGGCTTGAGGAACTGCGCTTGCTGGCTCTTTTCGCTGAGGAGCGGCGTCAGACCAAGCACCGTCGTCGCCGTCGTCAGGAACACCGGTCGCAAACGATCCGCCGCCCCGTCGATAATCGACGGCAGGACTCCCCGCTCCTTGGCGTATTCATCGACGGTCGAAACAAGAACGATGGAATCGTTGATGATGATCCCCGACATGCCAAGCAAACCGACCACCGAGAAGATCGAAAGCGGTATGTCGAATAGGTAGTGGCCATAGATCGCCCCAACGAGGCCAAAGGGAATGACCGACATCACCACCACAGGCCGCGTCCAGCTCGCAAAGACCCAGACCAGCACGACATAAATCCCGCCAAGACAGAGGATCAGCCCAACGCGCAAGTCCTTGAAGAACGCCTCTTCCTGCTCTTTCAGACCCGCAAGCTCCCAGCTCACCTGAAGCCGCGAGGCAATGTCCGGCAGGATCGACTCGACAAGCGTGTCGGTGATTTCCTGTGCCCGCACCGGGTCATCCTCCGAGATATCCCCCGTGACGTTGATAAGCCGCACGCCGTTCTCGCGCCGCACGGTCGAGAACCCGGTGCTGCGCGAGACGGTGACAATATCGGCGAGCGGCACATAGGTGCCCTCCGGCGTGCGCATCATACTGCCGTCGATGAAATCCGCGCTCTGCTCGCTTTTCGGAAGCTGGACCCGGATTTCCGCGCTACGTGGGCCAACCGGGTAGGTCGCCGCCTCAAGCCCGTTCAAACGGTGACGCAGGACACGGCCAAGCGTGTCGATGGAAAACCCGAGCGCCCGGCCCTGCGCCGTCAACTCGAGGACAAGCTCTTCCTTGTCATAGGCAAGGTTATCCTCGATGGCCGACACTTCCGGATAAGCCGAAAGCGCGGATTTAAGCGCCTCGGACGCCTGTTTGAGCGTCGCCGCCTCCGCGCCATAGAACCGCACGTCAAGCGCATCGCCCCCCGGCCCCGACCGCCAGCCACGGAAACTGATCGTATCGGCGAGCGGATGGCGCCCAACCTTTTCCTGCAACTCGCCCACAAACTGAAAGCTCGCATAGGGCCGCAGGTCCGGGTCGATCAACTCAATCGCGATCCCGCCAAGGAGGTCCGGATCAAGCCTTTCGGCCCCCGGAAGCGCGCGGCCCGAATTGCCCCCCACCTCGGCCATGACGAAATCAAGCGGGTTGCGGCCATAACGCTCTTCATACTCTTTGCCGAGCTCTTCCGTCGCGCGTTGCATCTCGCGCATCATCGCCAGCGCATCCTCCCGCGTTGCCGAGGGCAGCATCGAGAAGTTTCCCGTCACCGAGGGACGCTCCGGCGCGTTGAAGAACCGCCATGTCACATCCCCCTTGATGACAAGCGCCACTTGCGACGCAAGCACCAGCACCGCCAGAGCCATCACAAGGTAACGCAACCGAAGCACCCCCGCCATGAAGGGCCGAAAGAGCGTTTCCCGAAACCAGCGGAACCCCTTGTTCACCGTCCGGCTCGGCCAGTCATACCAATGCTCCTTGGCCGTGTGGGCAAGTGCGTGGGACATATGGTTGGGCAGGATGAGGAAACATTCGACCAGCGACGCCAACAGGACGACAATAACGGTAATTGGCAGATCAGAGATCAGATCGCCAAACCGTCCTCCCACGGCAGTGATCCCAAAGAACGCGATAACTGTGGTGAGCGTTGACGAGAAAACCGGCATCGCCATACGCCGCGCCGCGTTCTCTGCGGCGATCACTGGCGGCTCGCCAAGCCGTCTCGCCCGCGCATCGGCATGTTCGCCGACCACGATGGCATCATCGACGACGATCCCCAAGGTGATGATGAGCGCGAAAAGCGAGATCATGTTGAGCGTCAACCCAATGGCAAACATGATCGCGATGGTCGCCAGCATGGCGACCGGAATACCCGCGGCAACCCAAAGCGCCGTGCGCGCGTTGAGAAACAGGAACAAAAGCACCACAACGAGGACAAGCCCCACCGCGCCATTGTCGAGAAGGATATTGAGACGATCCGAAATCATCTCGGCCCGCGTGCGGATCAACTGAATCTCGACACCCTGCGGAAGGGTCGCCTCCATCGCCGCCGCAACCTCTTCGACGGTGCGCTGAATGGCGATCGCATCGCCCTTGTCGCTGCGGTCCACGCGCAGGGAAATGGCCGGTTCCTCACCGACGAAATAGCTCCGGTCGCGGGTGACACCCTCGATGCGGATCGTCGCCACGTCGCCCACGGTCAATTCCGACCCATCCGGGTTCGACCGAAGCACGATCCCCGCGATCTGGTCCGGGGCGCGTTTTTCAACGCCCGTGCGCACCCGTGCGTTCGCCCCCTCCACATCGCCCGCCGGGTCGGCATCGACCTCCTGCGCAATCGCCTCAGCGATCTCGGCAATGCTCACGTCATGCGACATGAGGTCGACCGAAGCGACCTCGACAACGGTTTCCGGCGCTGCCAGCCCCCGGATCGTCGCCCGCGTCACGCCTTCTGCAAATAGGCGCACCACGAATTCATCAACATATTGCCCAAGCTGTTCGGGATCGACCGGCCCCGTCACGACCACATCCGTCACACGGTCCCGCCACGCTCCGCGCCGCACGCTCGGCTCTTCCGCCTCTTCCGGCAAGGTGGTGATCGCATCGACGGCCGTCTGCACATCGTCGGCGGCGCGTCCCATGTCCCAACCCGGCTCGAACTCGAGCGAAATGCTGGCGAACCCCTCGGTGGATCGTGCCTCGGTGCTTTCGACGCCTTCGACGCTCAGTAGCGCAGGCTCAAGCACCTGCACGATCGCATCATCGACATCCGTCGGACCTGCGCCCTCCCAGACGACCGAGACCGTGACATTGTCCACGATCACATCGGGGAAAAACTGCGCCCGCATATTGGGAAAAGCGAGGCTGCCAAGGGTGATAAGCACCACAAGCAGCAGGTTCGCCGCCGTGCCATGGCGCGTGAAATAGGAAAGCAGTCCGCCAACTGGCCCGGTGATGCCCCGCATGGTGCCCTAGCCCCCCATCCGGCTTTCGATCCGCTGCACAAGACCGGCCGGAACCCTCGGCTCCGCGAGCGCCGCCAAAAGCCGCTCTTTCATCTGCTTGGGCATCTTCGCATTGCCTTCGACAAAGGCGACAAGGCGTGCACGATCCGCATCGCTGAGATCGATCAGCTCTTGTGTTTCCGGTGCCGCAGCCTCGGTCTGCACGGCATCAAGGCTAAGCGGCTTGACCCGAATACCGGGGCCAAGCAACGGCGTCAGGCGCGCCACGACCTGCCGCCCGGCAAGGCCCTCTCCGGTGACAAGGATACGATCCCCCTGCCGCCGCAAGAGCGTCACCGGAAGCGCCTCGAGCCGTTCGCCCTCACCTACGACAAGAACCCGCCCCGTCGCATCAAGCGCGCTGGCCGACAATTCGACTGCACCCTCAAGCGGCGCTTCCTCGACACGCACGGTTACAAAGTCGCCGGGTCGCAAGCCGCCCGGCGCATTGAGCCGCGCAAAGATCTGACGCCCGGTCTGGCCGTCGCCCACAACCGCCCCCTCGCGCGAGATGACGCCATCGGCGACAAGATCGCCGCCCATCACATCAAGCCGCACGCTGACTTCCGCCGGTCGCAACACCCCCGCGTCGTCGATCAGGCGCGCATATTGCGGTGTCGAGACCCGGAACGCCACTTCGAGCGCATCCGCATCAATCAACGTCGCAAGCATCTCATTGGCGGACACAAGCCCGCCTTCCACCACATTCACATCCGCAAGCATCCCGGCAAAGTCGGCGCGGATTTCCGTATCCGCGAGGGTCCGCTCTGCCTCGGCCAAGGCAATCCGCGCGCGTTCGATCTGCGTCGTCGCCTGATCAATCCGCGCCTCGGCGCTGGCAATCGCCTGGCGCCGTGTGACAACGGCCTGCCGCGCCGAAGACAAGGCCAGTTCCGCCGTCTCGACAGCCGCCGCAGTACCGACATCGCGGTCCTGAAGATCGGTCTGACGTGCCAAGGCCTTCTGGCGCAGCGCTGCCTGATCTTCCGCCGCGGCCAATTCGTCTCGCGCAAGGGCCAAGGCCCGCTCCGCGTCGCGCTGTTCGGCCTCGGCATCAAGAAGGTCATTGCGCACCCGGTCGAGCGCATATTGCGGGCGAGTCGGGTCGACCTGCACAAGGAATTCGCCCTCCTCGACCGCACCGCCTTCGACAAAACTCTCCGAAAGGTCGACGATGATCCCGCCGGTGCGCGCGCGCAATTCAAGGCTCCGGCGGCTCTGCACCTCACCGAACGCGATGAGATGCGGCGTGATCTGGCGCGGCACGGCTTCCTGAACCTGCACCGTCAGGATTCGCTCCCGCCCCTGCGGCGCGCGGCTATCCTTGGCCATGCTCTCGGAAATCGCGCCGACAAGGATCTGCACGGCAAAGATCAGAACCCCGGCGATCACGGCCGCAAGGAACACCCCGGTCAGGCTCTGTCTCAAAAATCGCATCGCTCGCCTTTCCTAAGCTGGCTTGATCGCACCTATGTCGTCACATCACCGCAGCATGGCCTACCCCTTTATATAGGGCATCCCGCATAATACGGCGCAGACAATCATTTCCGTCGCAAATGTTCATCAAGACGCGGGAAAATCTCGACAAAGTTACAAGGCAGGTGCCGGTAATCGAGTTGATACTGCAAAATCTCGTCCCAAGCATCCTTGCAGGCCCCGGTCGATCCGGGCAAGGCAAAGAGATAGGTGCCATTCGCAACGCCGCCCGTCGCCCGGCTCTGAACCGCGCTGGTGCCGATCTTCTGCATCGACACCATTGTAAAGACCGTGCCAAAGGCCTCGATCTCCTTTTCATAGACATCGCGATGCGCCTCGACCGTGACATCGCGCCCCGTGAGCCCCGTGCCCCCTGTCGAGATGATAACGTCGATCTCCTTGTTGGCACACCAGTTGCGCAGCTGCGTCGCGATCTCGTCGCGCTCGTCGCGGATGATCTTGCGATCGGCAAGGACATGCCCCGCCGCCTCGATCCGGCCCACCAACGTATCGCCGGACCGATCCTCGTCCAACCCGCGCGTATCGCTAACGGTCAGAACGGCAATGCGCACAGGGATGAAGTCTTTGCTCTCGTCGAAACGCGGCATCATGTTTTCTCCAATAGGGCCAGTCTTAGGGCCAGACTCGTGAAAATTCCGGCAGAAATCCAGCCGAGGACGCGCCTTGGCCCCTCTGCCGCGACAAAACGCCGTCCGATCCCACCCGCAAAGACCCCCGCCGCGCCGTTGACGACAAGCCCACCGAGGGCAAGCACAAGACCGAAGACAAGGAACTGCGGCAGAACTGGACGCGCGGGATCAACGAATTGCGGCACAAAGGCAAGCACGAAGAGGATCACCTTGGGATTGGTCAGGTTGACGATGAACCCCGCCCGAAGCGCGCGCCGCGCACTGGCCGGGCGAATCTCGATCGGCATAGCCCCGCCGCGCACCGATTGCACCGCAAGCCAAAGAAGATAGGCAACACCGACCCAGCGGATCAGGTGAAACAGGCCCGGATGCGCCGCAACCAACGCCCCAAGGCCAAGCCCCGCCAGCGTCACATGCACGAATGCGCCCAGCGCGATGCCGATATCCGCCGCGAGTGCTGCCCGTGGCCCGGCCCGCAATCCCTGCCCGACGCAGAACATCATATCCGCCCCCGGCGTGAGATTCAGCGCCAGCGCCGCCGGCACAAAGGCAAGCAGAACCGGCCAGTCGATCATTGCCGCGAAACCTCGAACCAAAGCCCTGCGGGGCCAAGGTTGACTGCGCGTGTCGCGCCGACCCTGCCCTCCTTGCCCTGCCCCTCATGCACATGCCCAAAGACGGCAAGCTGCGGCTGAAGCCGTTCAATCGCGGCAAGGATCGCGGTAGACCCAACCGATAACCCCCGGCTGGTGCGATCTGCGATGCCCTTGGGCGGCGAATGGGTCACGAGCAGGTCTACATCCTCACAGGCGGCAAGCATCTCTTCTGCCTGCGCCTCGCTCAGATCACAGGACCACGCCCCGAAAGGCGTCACCGGCACGCCATAGCCGAGCCCGAAAATCCGCACTCCGTCGATCTCGATCCCCTGCCCGTGCAACACGTGCCAGCTCTCTGGCGCGGCCGCGCGCAACTCGTCAACGCTCTCGCCATTGCCCGGCACCGCGACAACCGGCGCGGCGATCCCCTCAAGAAGCGCCATCGCCGCCGCAAGCCCCGTGCGCGCATGGGCGAAATCCCCGGCGGCAATGACAAGATCGGCCTCCCGGCTCTTCTCGACGATGCGGGCGGCATAGGCACGGGCAAGATGCAGGTCCGAAAAGGCCAAGACCTTCATGCGAGATCTCGTAGCTTGGCCTGAAGGCTTAGAAGATCGGCCCAAGCCTCACGCTTGGCCGAGGGCTGACGCAAGAGATAGGCCGGGTGGAACATCGGCAGCACAGGCTTGCCGAACGCCTCCTGCCAATTGCCGCGCAGCCGGGTGATCCCCTTGCGCCCAAGCACTGCCTGACAGGCGATATTGCCCATGAGCACGATGACCTCTGGCGCGACGATCTCCACATGCCGCTCAAGAAACGGCTTGAGCATGGCGATTTCCTCGGCCTCCGGGTCGCGGTTCTGTGGCGGGCGCCACGGCAGGACATTGGTGATATAGATCGACTGCGCCGAAAGCGGCACTGTGCGGCCCATCTCGATCGCGCCGAACATCTTGTCGAGAAGATGCCCCGCACGGCCCACAAAGGGCTTGCCCTCGCGGTCTTCGTCCCGCCCCGGCGCTTCGCCGATGAGCATGACGCGCGCCGCCGGATTGCCGTCGGAAAAGACAAGATTCCGCGCGCCCTTCTTGAGGTTGCAATGATCGAACCGCCCCATCGCCGCGCGCAGATCGTCGAGCGTCTTGGCCCCGCCCGCCGCCTCGCGTGCGATGGCAACAGGATCGACCTTGGGGCGCGTGACAGGGGCCGGGGCCTCGGCCTGCACCTTCGGTTTCGGCGCGGCCTTCGGTGTCTCGTATCGGTTCACCGGCGCATCGAGACACGCCTCCGTCGCCCCAAGCTCGACCTGCCATTCAAGCAGGGCGCGGGCGGTGTGAAAGTCGAGAGAGTCAAGCGCGTGCGATTCCATGTTGTTACCCTACCCTGTCGCGTGAACCGGGGGAAGTTGCCCCATGCCGCCCGCTGATTTGTCACAGCCGCACCCCCCAGCCGGGATTGCCCCGACCCGGCGCTCTACCTATAAGCAGGACACGCGGCGTCAAAAGGAGCGGGCCATGAGCTTCCGGCAAAAACACCTTCTGGGGATCGAGCCACTTCACCCCGAGGAAATCACCGCCATCCTTGATCTTGCCGATCAATATGTCGATCTGAACCGGCGCGACATGAAACATGCCGACGCCCTCACCGGCCTGACGCAGATCAACATGTTCTTCGAGAACTCCACCCGCACACAGGCGAGCTTTGAGCTCGCAGGCAAACGCCTCGGCGCGGACGTGATGAACATGGCGATGCAGGCCTCCTCGATCAAAAAGGGCGAGACCCTGATCGACACGGCGATGACCCTCAACGCCATGCACCCCGATCTCCTCGTGGTGCGCCATCCCCATTCCGGCGCGGTCGATCTCCTGTCGCAAAAGGTCAACTGCGCGGTGCTGAACGCGGGCGACGGTCGCCACGAGCACCCGACACAGGCGCTTCTCGATGCGCTGACAATCCGCCGCGCCAAGGGCCGGTTGCATCGCCTCAATATCGCGATCTGCGGCGACGTTGCCCATTCCCGCGTCGCGCGCTCGAACCTGATCCTGCTGGGCAAGATGGAAAACCGCATCCGCCTCGTCGGCCCACCGACCCTCGTGCCGCCGCATCTCGCCGAGTTCGGGGCCGAGGTCTACGAAGACATGCGCGAGGGCCTGCGCGATGTGGACGTGGTGATGATGCTCCGGCTTCAGAAAGAGCGCATGGATGGTGGCTTTATCCCCTCGGAGCGCGAGTATTATCACCGCTACGGCCTCGATGCCGAGAAACTCTCCTACGCCAAGCCCGACGCCATCGTCATGCACCCCGGCCCGATGAACCGCGGCGTCGAGATCGACGGAGAGATCGCCGACGACATCAACCGCTCGGTCATTCAGGAACAGGTCGAAATGGGCGTCGCCGTGCGCATGGCCGCCATGGACCTCCTCGCCCGCAACCTGCGCGCCGAGGCGGCAAACGCCCCTGTGGAGGCCTGATATGGAAGACCCCAAAGACCCCAAGATGAGCGGACGGGCGGCGATGCTGGCCCTGATCGTGATGTTCGCGATGGTCGGCCTGATCGTGTGGATCGGGGGATGACGCGGATGGAGGTGAAATCCGGGGAACACGGCCTGATCCGGCTGTTCTCGGTCGATCTTCCGCCCGAGCAACTCGCGGCCTTCAACAGCCGTAGTCTTGACGAAGACAACGACAAGAGCGGCTGGCCCCTTCGGGACGCGCTCGGCGCGGGCTATCTCGACGAGGATTTCATCGAATATTTCGACGTCGCCGACCTCGAGGAAATCGGCCTCACCGGTTACATGACCGAAGGCCTTGGCATTGCCGAAGCCGATGTCGCCGCCGATGCCGCGCGCCTGTCCAAGATCGAAGGCCACGTTCTCATCGTCCATTCCAACGCCTTCGACGGCATCGCCCAGACCCTGACGCCCGCCGCGCCCCTGCGCTGGATCGGCACTTGGTCCGAGGACAAACCCCCGGTGCAGTACAAACCCCTGCCCAACCCCGACCCAGAAGCCCATCTGGAGCCGCGCGGCGAAACCCGCCCCGAGATGACGCCGCATACCCGCGTGCTCTTTGCGATCTTCGCCCTGCCGATCCTGCTTCTCGGGCTCGGCGGCACGCTCTATGCGCTTTTCATCTACCTGAACTAGGACCGTCCCATGTCTGAACACCGCATGACCCCCAACAGCCCGCTCGCCGACGGCGAAGAGGTGCTGACCTCGTTCAGCGCCGACCGCGCAACCTACATCCGCACCAACACATGGATGGCCGCCATCGCCATGATCGCGGGCATGGCCGTGCTCTGGTTCATGGGCAACGCCCATATCTGGACGGGGGCCGTGGGCGGGCTTCTCGCCGTCTCGGTGCGCGCGCTCTACCTGATGAGCGAAGAACTCTCCGTGCGCTGGGATCTTACCAACCAGCGCCTTCTTGGCCCGATGGACCGCGCCATCCGCCTTGGCGAGATCAAAGAGCTGAACAAGCTCGGCTCGGTGGTGCAGGTGGTGACAAGCAGCGGCAACAAGTATCTCGTGAAATACCAAGGCGATCCTCAGGAGACGATCCGCAAGATCAACGCCGCCAAACTCGGGGGCGCCGTATGAGCCACGACCCCTGGGCAGGTATCCTCGACGATGGCGAGACGATCCTCTGGCAAGGCCGCCCCGATGGCGCGCTGACCCTGAGCGTCGCCAGCGTGATGACCTCGCTCTTTGGTCTTGCCTTTGCCGGCTTCGCCCTGTTCTGGATGGTCATGGCCTCGCAGGCGGGGGGCTTCTTCTGGATGTTCGGCCTCTTGCATTTCTCGGTCGGTGTCGGCCTCGCTGCCGGGCCGCTCTTCTGGGACGCCTACCGCCGCCGCCACACGTGGTATACCCTCACGAACCAACGCGCTTTTATCGCCACCGACCTGCCGCTCAAGGGCAGATCCCTCGACAGTTACCCGATCACCAACGACACACCGCTGAGCCTTGTCGACGGTCCACCGACGACGATTTATTTCGCCGCTGGACTGCGCCGGGGCTCCAATGGCAAGAAGCGCCATACCAAGATCGGTTTTGAACGCATCGCCGAGGGCCGCGAGGTCTTTCGCATGATGCGCCAAATCCAATCCGACGACACGCCGCGCGGCAACCGCAAAGGACACTGACCCATGACTTCCCTGCTCCTGACCAACGCCCGCCTGATTGATCCCGAACGCGATAGCGACACGCTCGGAAGCCTGCTGATCGTGGATGGCAAGATCGCCGCCCACGGTGCCGAGGTCGAGGTGCCCGAAGGGGCCGAGGTGATCGATTGCGGCGGGCATTGCCTCGCGCCGGGCATCGTCGATATCGGCGTGAAAGTGTGCGAGCCGGGCGAGCGCCACAAGGAAAGCTACAAAACCGCAGGCCTTGCCGCCGCCGCCGGGGGCGTCACAACCATGGTGACCCGCCCCGACACTCTCCCCGCCATCGACACGCCCGAGGCGCTCGAATTCGTGGAACGCCGCGCAAACGAGGCCACGCCGGTCAATGTCCTGCCCATGGCTGCGCTGACCAAAGGCCGCGAAGGGCGCGAGATGACCGAGATCGGCTTTCTTCTGGATGCTGGCGCCGTCGCCTTTACCGACTGCGACCACGTGGTGACCGATACCAAGGTGCTGTCGCGCGCCATGACCTATGCCCGCGCCCTCGGTGCGCTGGTGATCTCGCACCCGCAGGAACCCGGCCTCTCTGCGGGCGCCGCCGCCACCTCGAGCAAGGTCGCAACGCTGCGCGGCCTGCCCGCCGTGTCGCCGATGGCCGAACGCATGGGGCTCGACCGCGACATCGCCCTCGTCGAGATGACCGGCGTCAAATACCACGCCGACCAGATCACCGCCGCACGCGCCCTGCCCGCGCTCGAACGGGCCAAGAAGAACGGCCTCGACGTCACCGCAGGCACCTCGATCCATCACCTGACGCTCAACGATCTCGACGTGGCGGACTACCGCACTTTCTTCAAGATCAAGCCCCCACTGCGCAGCGAGGACGACCGCCTCGCCATCATCGGCGCGGTAAAATCCGGCCTGATCGACATCATTTCCTCCATGCACACACCGCAGGACGAAGAAAGCAAACGCCTCCCCTTTGAAGAGGCTGCTTCCGGCGCGGTGGCGCTCGAAACCCTGCTCCCTGCCGCGATGCAGCTCTACCACAACGGCTTTCTGACCCTGCCCGACCTGTTCCGCGCCATGGCCCTCAACCCGGCCAACCGCCTCGGCCTGCCTTCGGGCCGCCTTGATGCGGGCGCGCCCGCCGACCTCGTGCTCTTTGACCCGGATGCGCCATTCGTCCTCGACCGTTTCGCCCTGCGCTCGAAATCCAAGAACACCCCGTTTGACGGCGCGCGCATGCAAGGTAAGGTGCTCGCGACCTACGTGGCCGGCGCGGCCGTATACCGGAGAGACTGATGCCCGAGATCGCCCATACCCTTCCCGCCCTGCTCGCATGGGCGCTGTTCGGCTATCTCCTCGGCGCGGTGCCGTTCGGCATGCTCATCACCAAGGTTTTCGGCCTCGGCAACCTGCGCGAGATCGGCTCGGGCAATATCGGGGCGACCAATGTCCTGCGCACCGGGTCCAAACCGGCGGCCGTGGCAACGCTTCTGCTCGATGGTGGCAAGGGGGCGGTCGCCGTCCTGATCGCGCGCCATTTCGCAGGCGAAGACGCGGCCCAGATCGCCGGCCTTCTCGCCTTTGTCGGCCATTGCTATCCCGTCTGGCTCCGTTTTCGGGGCGGCAAGGGCGTGGCGACCTTCCTCGGCCTGCTGCTGGCGCTGGCATGGCCTGTTGGGATTGCCGCCTGCCTGACTTGGCTCGTCATCGGCGTCATCACCCGCATCTCCTCCTTTGCCGCGCTCGTCGCCGCTGCGGCCTCGTCCTTCTGGGTGCTGCTGCTCGGCCACCCGTCGATCTTCTTCCTTTCGGTCGCCACGACGTTGCTCGTGTTCTGGCGCCACCGCGACAACATCAGCCGCCTGCGCGCCGGGACCGAGCCCAAGTTCGGCACCAAATCCTGATCCATGCCTGACCCGCGCCTGGCCCTCGTTGCTCCGTGGTTCGGCCCTTGGCCCGTCTGGATCAACCTCTACCTCGAAAGCTGCCGCTGGAACCCCGAGATCACCTGGCTCATCCCCACGGACCAAGATCCGCCTGCCTGCCAGCCGCCCAATGTCACCTTCCTGTCCATGACGCTGGCCGAGTTCACCGCCCGCGCCGCCGCCGTGACCGGCCTGCCTCTTGTCCCAAGTGACCCCTACAAGATTTGCGACTACAAACCGCTGACCGGTGAGATATTTGCCGATGAACTCCGCGCCTTCACGCATTTTGGCTATACCGACAATGACATCATCTACGGTCGGCTCGCCTGCGAACTCACCCCAGAACGCCTCGCCACCTACGAGATCATCTCGAGCCACGCCAACCTACAGGCCGGTCACCTGACCGTGATGCAGAACACGCGCCGCGTCTGCCGCGCATGGCGGCACACGCCGAAATGGCGTCGTCATCTCCAAAGACCGGACCATACCGGCTTTGACGAACGCGCCTTTGGCCGCCGCATTGATCCGAACCGCTGGCATCCTCCGTGGCGCCGCTTTTCCGTGCTCTGGCACGAGATGTTCTCCATGCCCGACCGGGCCGGCACATGGCCCGATGGCGGCAAAAGCCCGCAGCACTATCACTGGCACAAGGGCCGCCTGACCGACGCGCGCGGTGCCAAGGAAGAATACGCCTACCTGCATTTCATGTTCTGGCGCTCCGGACGCTACCGCTCCGAGGCCATGGGCCCTGCGCCTTGGGACTCGCTCGACACACTCATGCATGTGGCATGGCCCACAGCGGCCGAAACCGGCTTTGACATCACACGCCAAGGTTTCTTGCCGCACAATTCCGTCTAAACGCCCCGCAGCGGTCCCCGCTTCGCCCCATTTGTGCCGCCTTCCCCCGCAATTCTGGCCGGGTCATTTACCCTGCGCCTGCCCGCGCATGCCCCAAGGAGTTGCCGCCCATGATGGGTCCGATCGCCGCCGCCGAATCCGTTGTCTTCAAATCCTTTCAGACCCGTGGCCGCGCGACGCGCGCCGAATACTGGTGGTGGGGTCTTGTACAGTTCTGCGCCCTGACCGCCTGCGTCTGGCTCGACTTCACACGCCATTTCGCGACCCAAACGCCGCCGCTGAACCCGATCGAATACGCCTCTTTCGTTTTCGCCATGGTGACGCTTCCCGCCAACTTCTGCGTCACCATCCGCCGCCTGCACGATAGCGGCCGCTCGGGCTTTTGGTATCTCATCACCCTCGTGCCCCTGATCGGCGGCATCTGGTTCCTGATCCTGATGCTCCTGCCGTCCGAACGCGACGACAACATCTACGGCCCCGCCCCCTATCTGCGCCATGCCCCGGCCTTCTCGGACGAAGACGGCACGACCATGCCCCAAATCGCCCGCAAGCGCCGCGATCCGATGCAGGCCTACGCGATCCTCGACCGTCTGCATGACGAACCCGACGAGGCCGCCATCGCCGCCCGCAAAGAGGAAATCCGCGACTACTATCGCAGCCGGGTGCTACAATCCTGATCCGGCTTAGTCCTGCTTGGCCTTCGGCGCGATGAGGCCCCGCGCCTCAAGCGCACTGAACGGCATGCCCTTGCATTCGCGCATCCCGTGCTTGCTCGTCGGCATCGGCAAGAGAGTCACCCCCGGACAGCCCCGAAGGTTCTCGGCCTGATAGGAATCCTTCGGACTCTCCGCCGGGTAGTGCAGCACGATCTGGCCCTCAAAGGCCTGTTCCGCGATATGCCATTTGAGGTTCTGCGTCTCCGGGTCCGGCAGCCATTTGTCGAACCACCGGTGCAACCGCTTGCCGCGCCCGTCGATTTCACGCGCCGCTGTGTCGAGCGTCGTAAAGGCCGAATAGCCCGCGATGGTCTCGATCCCTGCCGCCATCGACAGGGCAATCCCGCCGAACCCGCCGCCAGAAGAACAAAGCGTCAGCGCCTCGGCATACTTGGCCCGTTCCTCGCGCAGGAACTCTGCAAGCGCCTCTGCCGACAGGAAATCATCCCCGCCCGTGATGAAAAGATCCTTACAGGTGTTGGTCAGGAAATGAATGTCATACCCCCGCGCCCGTAGGTTTCGCATGATCTTCTCTTTCGGATACCCGACCAGCTTTCCGCTAAAGCCGGAAAATATGAACACGACCCTGTCGCCCATAAATTGTCCCTCGCATTCAATCCCTTGCCCCATGCGCAGCGACTGCGCCGCACGAGCGTAGTGCGGCATAGACCCAAGGTCCAGAACGTCAAAGGCTCTGCACGATCTCGACAAATCGGGATGGTGGTTGCTGATCGGCCTGATCCCGATCCTCGGCGCGCTTGTGCTAATCTACTGGTTCATCCAGCCCGGCACCGCCGGCTCCAACCGCTTCGGCCCCGCACCGCAGGCCTGAAAAGACCAAGGGCGGGGACATCCCCGCCCGTTGTCGCTCAGTAGCTATACTCTTTGTAAATCCGGCTGAGATCTCCATCCCAGTCACCATAGTAATGGTCAAGAAGCTCGTCCGCCGGGACCTTGCCGCTCTCGACGCTTTCCTTGAGCGCATCGAGGAAATGCGTCTCGTCCGGCACGAGGCCCCCGGCCCCGACCCGGCCGCGCGCCTTGAGGCCCGCCTCGGCAATGCCAAGCACCTCCTGCGCAAGCTCCTGCATCCGCACCTTGCCCGCCTGCGCCTGAAGCCCGTCAACGCTCGCTGAGACGCGTAGCATCTCGCGCGTCTCCGCGTCCCAGCCCTTGACGAGATCCCATGCCGCATCAAGCGAGGACTGGTCATACATGAGACCGACCCAAAACGCTGGCAGCGCACAGAGACGCCGCCATGGGCCGCCATCGGCTCCGCGCATCTCCATGTATTTCTTGATCCGTGCCTCGGGGAAGGCCGTCGTCAGATGGTCCGCCCAGTCGCTGAGGGTCGGTGTCTCGCCCGGCAACGCAGGCAATTCGCCCTTGAGGAAATCGCGGAAGGACTGGCCCAGCGCGTCGATATACTCGCCGTCGCGATAGACAAAATACATCGGCACATCGAGCGCGTAGTCTACCCAGGCCTCGAACCCGAACCCCTCGTCAAACACAAAGGGCAACATGCCCGTGCGCGCCGGATCAAGATCGCGCCAGATCCGCGAGCGCCAGCTCTTATGCCCGTTGACCTTGCCGTCAAAGAACGGCGAGTTGGCGAAAAGCGCGGTCGCGACGGGCTGAAGCGCAAGCGCCACGCGCAGCTTCTGCACCATGTCCGCCTCGCTGGCAAAATCAAGGTTCACCTGCACGGTGCAGGTCCGGTACATCATGGATTTGCCCATGGTCCCGACCTTGTCCATGTAATCCGTCATCAGCCGGTAGCGCCCTTTGGGCATCTGCGGCATCTGCTCATGGCTCCAGATCGGCGCGGCACCAAGACCGATGAACCCGACGCCGATCTTATCGGAAATGTCTTTCACATCGGCAAGGTGGCGGTTCACCTCGTCACAGGTCTGGTGAATATTGTCGAGCGGCGCACCCGAAAGCTCAAGCTGTCCGCCCGGCTCGAGCGAGACATTCGCCCCGTCCTTTTCCAACCCGATGAGCTTGCCCGCTTCTTCCACGGGCGACCATCCGTGCCCGTCGCGCAGCCCCTCGAGAACCGCAAGGATCGAGCGTTCGCCCTCAAACGGCAACGGCTTCAGCGTATCCTTGCAATAGCCGAACTTCTCGTGCTCGGTCCCGATCTTCCACGCGTCTCGCGGTTTGCAGCCGGATTCCAGATATTCGGCAAGCTGGGAATAGTGTTCAATCGGCCCGCCGCCGGATTGGGGGATGGACATCGCTGGTCTCCGGTCCTGTGTCTTCGCGCATGTCTGACCACTCCTGCGATCAATTTACGCCGGTGTCAATGTAACCTTGCGGCACCGGAGGACCAGATCACGACAGGGTGATCTGCGGCCCCTTCCCGGTTGTTGAGTGCGTGAAGCATCGCGCCTGTGCGCATCCCCGGCAAGGTCGCGAAAGCATCGAAAAGCGCCTCGGCCCCTTCCGCATTGGTGGGAATGACAAGCGCCGCCTGTCCCGGCTGATGCAGCCGCCAGACCGACGTGTCCCCGCCCCCGGCAAGCTCGATCCGGCTCACATCCCGAAGCGCAACCGACCCGCCCCACCACGGCCCATAGTACATGACCTCGCCTTCATCGACCTGCACAACGCCCGGCCCGCCCTTGCCGGTGCGAAACCGCGCCCGCTGCACGCCGGTAAAGATCAGGAGCGCCCCGATAAGAAACACGCCATACCCGACCCAACGTAAAACGCCGAACCCGCTCGCCATCCAGACGCCAAGCAGAAGCACCGCAGCGCCAACAAGCACCTCGCGCCAACGCAGGATCAAGGCCTGCGCTTCTGGTCGCACGAAACTCATCGCGGCGACCCGAGTTGCACCGGCGGATCAAGAAGCGCGACGCGGTAATCGCCCGCTCTCTGAAAGCCGATCCCTTCATATATCCGTGCAGCCCGCTCCGATCCGGCGAAAAGGATTGCCCGCGCGATCCCCTCGCCCCGCAACTCGGCCAGTTGCGCCGCAACAACCGTCGCTGCGAGCCCCTCTCCGCGCCGATCGCGGCGCACGAAAACGCCGCCAATCTGTACCGCAAGCCCCGCATGGGCATTGACCGCGCTCATCGCAACCGGCCCGTCCTCGCATTCAAGAAGCCAAACCGTTTCGGCCGCAATCGCCTCTTCGGCGCGCAGATCGAGCGGCCGCATATCGCCGCCCTCGCCAAGCCCGTTATCCTCGTCCAACTGCTGGAACCACGTCATGAGAAGCGCTTTGTCGCTCTCCTGTGGCGCACGCACCACAGCATCGCTCTCGCCCACCTGCGCGAGGTCGATCGTATAAAGCGGATCGACATCATTCACGCCGAGCGCATCCGCCTCGAACGGCAATGCCTCAAGGATCGTCGCCACCTGTTCGGCCTCGCCCGTCATGCCGCGCAGCACATAGCCCTGCAACAGATGCGCATAGGTCTGTGCCTCCGTCGCGCCGATCCCCGGCAGCTGAGACAAGAGCATCCCGCCATTCGTCGCCCCGAAAATCCCGGTGATCCCGTCGCCCGTCTCGCGCAGGAAAAACGCCGTGCCATGCGGATGGGTGCGATTGTCGACCCCGAACTGTTCGAGATTGCCCAAAAGGAACATCGAGCTTTCGATGCGCTCCTCAAGGAAGGCCATCATCGCCGGAATGTCTTTGTCTTCCGCCTTTCGGATCATCCCCAATCCCCCAACGCCTGCTGCCAGACCGTCATCGCCGCGACCGCCGCCGTATCGGCGCGCAAGATACGCGGCCCGAGGCTGACCACATGGGCAAAGGGCAAGGCCTGAAGCCGCGCCCGCTCCTCCTCGGAAAACCCGCCCTCGGGTCCGATCAGGATCGCCCAAGGCCCGGCCCCGGCCGCGCCAAGCGTCTTCGCCGCGCCGACCTCGGCCTCATCGCAGAACATGAGCTGTCGCCCCTCGGGCCAATCGGCCAATAGCCGGTCGAGCTTTTGCAGGTCGCACACGTCCGGCACGAACGTGCCGCCGCATTGCTCTGCCGCCTCGACGGCATGGGCCTGAAGACGGTCCTGCCGAATACGCTCGGAGTTGGTAAAGGCGGTCTGCACTGGCATGATCTTTGCCGCCCCCATCTCCGCCGCCTTCTCGACGATGAAATCGGTGCGCGCTTTCTTGATCGGTGCGAACAAAAGCCAAAGATCGGGCGGCATCTGCAACGGCTTCGTCTGCGTCGCACAGGTCAACACGCCGCCGCGCTTGCCCGCCTCAGCAACCTCGGCCCGCCATTCCCCGTCCCGCCCGTTGAACAGCAACACAGGATCACCGACCGCCATCCGCATCACCCCGAAAAGGTAATGCGCCTGATCCCGGTCGAGAGGAACCGTTTGCCCTTCCCCCAGCGGGTGCTCTACATAAAGCCTGACTTTTGCTTGTTTCATGGACCCTTCTTATGGCCAACACCCCGTCAACGCCAGAGCCTCAAGGTCAGGTTTCCGACGCCGTGCGCGGCAACTGGGTCGACCATCTGGCCCCCGCTCCGACGCGCCCCTACCTGCGCCTGTCGCGCGCCGACCGTCCCATTGGCACATGGCTGCTGCTGCTGCCCTGCTGGATGAGCCTCCTGCTCGCCATGCTCTCGGATGGACAGGCACGCTGGGAAGATCTCTGGATCGCCATTGGCTGCGGCATGGGAGCATGGCTGATGCGCGGCGCGGGCTGTACGTGGAACGACATCACCGACCGCGACATCGACGGCAGCGTCGAGCGCACCCGCTCGCGCCCGATTCCCTCGGGCCAAGTCACCACCCGTCAGGCCGTCGCCTATATGGCCGCACAGGCGCTCATCGCCTTTGCCATCCTGCTGACGTTTCATCCGATGGCGATCCTGCTTGGCGTGCTCTCTCTTGGCCCGGTGGCGATCTACCCCTTCGCCAAACGCTTTACATGGTGGCCACAGATTTTCCTCGGCCTCGCCTTCAACTGGGGCGCGCTTCTGGCCTGGACCGCCCACACCGGGAGCCTCGCATGGCCGCCCGTGGTGCTCTACGTCACGGGCATCTGCTGGACCCTGTTCTACGATACGATCTACGCCCATCAGGATACCGAAGACGACGCCCTGATCGGGGTCAAATCGACCGCCCGGCTCTTTGCCGACAAGACCCCGCAATGGCTTCAGGGGTTCCTGATCGGCACCGTCACCCTGATGAGCATCGCCACCTACCTCGCCGCACGCGATCAAAGCCCGCTGGCGCTTGTCGTGGCACTGGCCGGGCCGTGGGCGATGGGCTGGCACATGCAATGGCAACTGCGCCGCTTCAACCCGGACGACAACCCAACGCTTCTGATGCTGTTCCGGGCCAACCGCGACACCGGCCTGATCCCCTTGCTGTTTTTCGCCGCTGCCTGTTTCCTTTGATTGCCCTTGCCTCTCCGGCGTCGTATCTACCCGGTATCACAAGAGAGTAGACCACTTTCGCATGCGCCTTTCGTCCGTTCTGATTCCCTTCGCCGCCTTTGTGGCCGCCGCCTTCCTCTCCATCGTCGCCGCCGTGCTTTCGGCGGACATGATCGAGGATGCCTCCCAACGCGGGGTGCAATCCGAATTGGCACGGGACGGGATGACGTGGGCCGATGTCCACGCCGAAGGGCTTCAGGTCTTCCTGACCGGCATCGCCCCGACCGAGGCTGAACGTTTCAAGGCGATCTCCGCCGCCGGGCGCGTGGTCGATGCCGCCCGCGTCATCGACAACATGCAGATCGAGGCCACCGCGGGCATTGCCCCGCCGCGCTTCTCGGTCGAAATCCTGCGCAACGAGGCCGGGATTCAGCTCATCGGCCTGATCCCCGAAGCCTCCGACCGGGACCGCCTCCTGCGCGAACTCGGCCGCCTCGACGGCGACCCCGAAGTCACCGATTTCCTCGAGACCGCGGCCTATGACATGCCCGACGGCTGGCAGACCGCGCTCAACTACGCGCTCTCCGCGCTGGAAGAGCTTCCGCGCTCGAAGATTTCCGTCGAGACCGGGCGCGTCGCCATCACCGGCATGTCCGATAGCCCCGAAGAGCGCCGCGAGATCGAACAAGCGCTGCGCCGCATGGCGCCGCCGACGCTCGAACTCGTGCTCGATATCTCCGCGCCCCGCCCCGTCATCACGCCATTTACCCTGCGCTTCATCGCAGACGCAGGCGGCGCGCGCTTTGATGCCTGCTCGGCCGATAGCGATGAAGCCCGCGACCGCATCCTCGCCGCGGCCCAAACCGCCGGGCTGCAGACCGACGCGACCTGCACCATCGGCCTTGGCGTGCCGACCCCGCGTTGGGCCGATGCCGTGGAAATCGCCCTCGACGGCATTGACCGGCTTGGCGGCGGCTCGGTGACCTTCTCCGACGCCGACATCACCCTCGTCGCCCTCATGGGCACCGACCCGGATCAGTTCGACCGCGTCGTGGGCGAGCTGGAAACCTCCCTTCCCGAGGTCTTCGCCCTGCACTCCACCCTGCCGACGCCGGTCGAAGAGGACAGCGAAGCCCCCGAGTTCACCGCCACGCTGAGCCCCGAAGGCCTCTTGCAGATGCGCGGCCGCCTGCCCAACGAACTCACCCGCACCATGACCGAAAGCTACGCCGCCTCGCGCTTTGGCAGCGGTGGTATCCACATGGCAGCCCGCCTCGACGAAACCCTCCCCGCGACATGGAGCCTGCGCGTCATGGCCGGGCTCGACGCGCTCTCGCATGTCAACAATGGCGTGCTGACGGTGACCGGCGAATCCGTCTCCGTCACCGGCTTTACCGGCGACGCCCGCGCCAATGACGATATCTCCCGCCTCCTCGCCGACAAGCTCGACAAGACCGATCATTTCGCCATCGACGTGACCTACCTCGAAGAGCTCGACCCGATCGCGCAACTGCCCACCCCCGAGGAATGCGTCGGCAAGGTCAAATCCGTCCTCGACGCCCAGCAGGTCACCTTTGAACCCGGCTCAGGCACGCTCGACGCCGAGGCCGAGCCCGTCCTCGACAGCATCGCCGAGATCCTGCGCGCCTGCGAAGCGATCAGCCTCAAGCTCGAGATCCAGGGCCACACCGATAGTCAGGGCCGCGAGGAAATGAACCAGGCCCTAAGCCAGACCCGCGCCCAATCGGTCCTCAACGCCCTGCATGACCGCCGCATCCTGACCTCGGGCTTTACCGCCGTCGGCTATGGCGAAACCACGCCCATCGCCGATAACGACACCGAGGAAGGCCGCGAAGCCAACCGCCGTATCGAATTCGTCCTCATCCGCCCGGCCGAGGACACCGAGACCGAGGCCGCCGCGGCCGAGACCCCTGAAGAGACCGCCCCCGAAGACGCGGCCCAAGAAGACCAAGAAAGCGCCGATAGCGCACCGCAGGAGACAGACCAAGATGACCAGAACTGATTTCATCATCGCCACCGCCGTCATCCTTTTCGTCGCCTTCTGCGTCGGTTGGTTCGCCAATTGGCTGGTGCATCGCTTCTCCCGCGTGAGTCAGGCCGATGTCGACCAACTCGAACGCATGAGTCAGGAACTCCACGAGGCCGAGGAAACCCGCGACCAAGCGATCACCTACCTGCAACAGCGTGAGGCCGAACTCACCAACCAACTCGCCCAGACCGAGGCCGAACTGACCGCCGCCATGGACGGGTTGCGCGACGCCCGCTACGAGGCCGAGGAACTGCGCAGCTATATCGAACGGATGAACGCGGGCTAATCCGCGCCCCGGTCCCGCCTCACTCCGAAACCGGCCGCGCCCACAAAAGCACAAGCCGCGCCACGAGGATGAGGCCGAACCCCACCAGCGTCGCCGCCGGATCGCCGAGCCACTCCACCAGCCCGAGATAGACCGCCCCGCCCGCAAGGGAGAGCGTCGCATAAAGGTCTTCGCGCAGCACGCTCGGCGTGATGTTGCACAACAGATCGCGGATCATGCCGCCGGCCGTCCCGGTCACGCAGCCGATCACCACCGCAATGACCGGCGACACCCCCGCCTCAAGCGCCACCTGCACCCCGGTCAGCGTGAACAGCGCCAGCCCGATCGCATCGAGATACATCAAAAGCCGGAGCCTCTGCCCATTCCCGCCGGGCATCCCCCGCGCCACGAAATAACTCGCGATGGCCACCGGCACCGCAACGAAAAGAAACGTCGTATCCTCGACCCAGAACACCGGCACCCGCCCGACCAACAAGTCGCGCAACGTCCCGCCCCCGACCGCCGTCACCACACCAAGCACCGTCGCCCCGAACAGGTCCAACTCAAACCGCCGCGCCTGTATCGCCGCCGACGCCGCCATCACCGCCGTCGCCACAACGGTGAGCGCAAGAAAGATATGCGGGAAACTGTCCATGGGGCCGGGTCCATTGGTTGGGGTGTGTG
>NZ_JAKVRD010000025.1 GCF_022814865.1 Shimia aestuarii
CAATACGAAACGACCCCACAGTGCTCTGGGCTATCGCCCACCGGCCCCCGAAACCATCATCCAGATGGACCAAAGGCCGATCATGCACTAACAATCAAATTGGACCACTCAAGTGGGGCGGATCAGGTGGAACGGTAGATCCGCAGATTACCGCATCCCGGAAGTGACTTCAGCGTCTTTTTGACTGGATCAACCAACGCCGGTGCCAACCACGGACTAAAGGTTTGCTCAGACATTGCGCCATTGTCCTCATTTTCAATTCAGATATTGGTAGGCGGTTGAAAGGAAGATCGAAATCTGCGACGCCACAGACCCAAAAATCGGTTTGATGGAGTAACCTGGAGCAACTTTCATGATGCCGTATTACTTGAGGTCGTGCGGCGTCTTCCGGAGGGCTTGAACTCGGGCTACGACGATAAGGTATTCGGTATCAGATCCAACGGGCGTTTTACGCTCTATGGTTATCCGCTCCGAAATGTGTTGCTGGTGTCCGTTCCTATCTGTCAGATCGAGGACCAACAGAAATCCAAAGCGGACGCCTGTAGTGAGATATCCTGTCGCTTGTCCGGCGTAGCGCTTGGCCAAGGTAGCGTTGTCCGGTACGTTGTCATCCTTCTTAACCTCGATAATCGAACTTACACCGCGAAACTGGACGTCGATGTCGGCTCTCCCACCACCACGATCACGCGCCTCTGCTTGGAAGGTTGGCGCTCCCCCGGTCTGCAAGAATTTCAGAAAATCCAGCTGCAGATCATGTTCTACCGGTAGCTTTCCACTTCGCCGGAACAAATAGGAGGCGACAGGATCGGTGCTAACACCGACGTTTGACCGGGCAGCCAAAAACTTCAGTAATAGGCCGACAAGAGACTCCACGAGCATCCGCGCGTCGGGGAAACGTGAATAGTCTGGCTGAGTTGCAAACTGTTCGATTACCTGTTGCCAAAGCTGAGCAACCATAACATTGGCGTCCCCATGCATGCGGAGTTCCGAAACACCCATTTTGGCCGCGGCTTCGCTGAAGCCGGCATCTTCTAGTACCTCAACCAGCCGGCTAGTGGTCGTGGCGTCGAAAGGGCGGCGATTAAGCGAGTCCTCCATCGACCGCTTGAGCGTTTCGCGCAGCTCCGCTACAGCCCCGGCTTTTCCATGGTCAATGTTGACCTGTAGCCACTCCTCCAGCGCTTGAAGGTAGTACCTGCGTTCGCGCATTCCACGGATGGTAGCATCCTGCATTGACGCATCGAGGCCGGGCGTAGATGGCAGACCAAAAACTTCGCTTCCAGGGTAGAAAATTGACAGAAGCTCATCCTCAATCACAATTGCAACGTTCAACCAAATTTCTTTGCCTAGGGAGTGGGCCAGAGCAGCTAATTTTGTTGCCATTGACAACCAATGAAAGCGTTCCCTCGAGGAAACAGCCAGCCATGAGTGAGACGCGTGGCGCGCCTGTGAAAACGCAGTATACTCGATGGCAGCAATTTCCAATTCAGGTAAACGATCTTTCAAATCTGCTCGGAGCCCGTCTTCCCGTACTGACAGCAGGAAGGTCGTGCAAAGCAAATAGAGTTTTGCATCCGGACGACGCTCGCTGTTCTCGAGGGATCGCTCGAACCATTTTTTTGCGGACGCAAGCGCCGACCAAAGGGCTTCCTCGGTGGGTGCGGCCAGTCCTTCGCGAAGCTTAGCTAACCCAATTTCCATGCACGCTTCGTCTGCGACAGTATCCAGCGTCGCCAATTGTTCGAGAAGCAACATAAAGTCTGTATCCGGATATCGACGTAGAATAGCGCCAACCACCTTGGCGACGTGACGCAGGAATTGTGGATCGTCCTCTGTCGAAACGTCGAGGATGCTGGCCTGTAGCCTACGCACGAGAACCGCGTTCTCTTGCGAGAGCAGCATCGCACCTCTCAGTGCATGGGAACGCCCCCATGAATGATTGCTTTCATCTTCGAAATGGGAACAAAGACTTGTCCACGCTGGCTTGGCGAACCCGGCTGGTATCTCGATCCGCTCCAGACAATCGACCATCTCGGCCAGTGCTGGAGCGTCGTCAGTCCACGCCAGCATTTCCAACAATACGGATTGGACAGAGGTCTCGGATATCCATCGGGTCAGCCAGCAAAAGCCATCGGCTCGGTCTGAACCGGGCGCGAGTTTTTGTACTGCAGAAAGCAATCGCTCCGCTGAAACGGAGCCCGGATCACTGGATCCGTCAGCATCGGCGCGTAACAACTCGATAAGATATTCCATGACTCACCGCTTAGAAAACGTAGTCGTCGCCTTTGGCATGGAGACGATGCTCGATTGGCACAACGGCTTCAACGGAAGGACGCGCTGTCGTGCCGATGATTATCTGCACACCGCCTATCTCCGAGGCCGCGGTTGCAACGCTATCGAGCATCGCCTCGAAATCCTTGTCCACGACCTCTTCGGACGCCGGCGAGTCGATCACCATCAAACCGGGGTGGCGGCCGTGACCCCGTTCCCTTGCGACTTCGACCGCAGCGAGCGCCACGGCAATCTTGATGCGCAGCCGTTCACCCATGGTCAAGTTGCTAAACCATTCGATAGCTCCACCTTGTTTGACTTTGAGCCGACCTCCGTTGTCCAGTTGCATCTCAGTGGCGTTGGGCATGCCAAACTTCCGGGAAAGGAGCATCACCGATTGCGATATCTGCTTCAGAATCTCAGATTGCATATCAACCATAAGTTCTTTGGTGACGTCAGTGGCTGCCCTGAGAACCTTATCCGCAGCATCGGTATTGGCGTCCGAGCTTGTAGATGTCGCTCCATCACCCATGAGGTCGCGAAGTTGAGCTGCCTGGGCTTCCAGCTGGACGATCTCCAGCTCTGTATCAGGGACCTTGGCAGCAAGGTCGACCTGCAACGCGGAAACCCGATCCTTTGCTTTTCGAAGTTCGATTGCAGCGTTGTTTGCAGATTTTTCCGCGGCTTTTTGCTTCTCCCTAGCTAATTTCAATGACGCGTCGAGGGCGTCGACTTCATCTTTCGCAAGCTGAATGTGATCTTCTTCAAAATCCTCTGTGCCCTGGGGAATATCGTTCTTGCAAAGCAGACAGGTGCTTCCATCGCCAGTTGACCCAGGCGCCGCCACGACCTCTTTGTATTTGGCTTCGCAGGCTGGGCAGCAGGATGGGCTAAGCTTGCGGAACGAATAGCCGGCTGACTTCTCGTCCTCCAGTTGCTGTACCCTTTGACGGGCTTTCTCGAAGCTCTCCGCAATCTTCTGCAGCGAGACATCAGCCACTTCGAAAGCAGCCCGCGTGGAATCCGCAACTTCGCGCAGAGTGACCATCTGTTGGTCCAAATCGTTCAACTCGACCCGTTTCCTTGAGCGATCGTCAACCTTCTTCACGCTTTCCCTTGCTGTCTCCAGCTTGGCGTTGACCGTCTCCAACCTTTTCGCAAGGCCCTTGTACAGCGCAGACTGGTCTGGACGAGCGGCGCGGGATTCCTCGACCTCCTTCTGCGCTGTGAGGGCCGCGCTATACGTCGAGACCCACGGCAAACCGATGAATAGTTGCAGTAGGCGTAACGGGATACCATCGATCGTGACGTCGCCGAAAAGTGCCTTGGCGTTCGTCGAACTCGACAAGAAGAGTGCCGATGAAATCAGTGGCCAGCCATGAGCATGACCACCGGTTTTGGAATTGTGTGCATATATCGGCGAGAAGGTTAGTTCAGCCATCATTAGCTGTTCCGTTTGCGACTTCAGCCCTTCGCCGCCATCACCGTCGTATAATGGCACCCAGCTCCCGTCGCTGCCCGAACGGCTGACGCGGGCTTTCGCTTTCGCCGGATCCTCCTCTCCGACATCTTTCCGCAATTCAGTACGGTGGAGAATGCCGTCGATCTCATAAGTCACATCGACGATTTCCAGCCATTTCCAGACGTCCGCCTTAACCCTTCCCCGGAACTCGCCCCTGATGACAGCGTATAGCAGATTTAGGATAGAAGACTTGCCGCGGAGGTTGCGGTCCGACATTACCGCAAACAATCCAGCGCCGAGGTTGGCCCAAGTCTTATCAAACGGCCCGTCACAGTCGGACTCTGCACGGGCACCTGCAACTCTTATGCTTTTGAACCGCAATGACTTCGCTCGAGGAGGTGTAGGCTGCGGCTGGATGTTGTATTTCTGTAGCACAGACTTGGCTGTGCTTTCCTCAGTGCCTGAACGTTCCGCAATGGCGCGGAGCCAGCCACTCTCGGTGGATTGAATTGGCGCAGACTTTCTCATTTCAGATTCTCCGAAATCGCGCGTAGGCGCTTCTCGACTTCCACACGAATGCTCGGGATGAGATCGCCATGAAGTGTCTTGCCATAGGTGGGATGCTCGTATTGCCAGTCCTTAAGCTTCGAACCGCTTTTACCGGAAGCTACCCGCATCACTAGCGTCATCCGGTCCCGGTACCACACCAAGTCCGGATGATCGGCTACACACTGGTCCAAGAAAGCCATTGCCTTCGATGATATCTGGTATTCATAGCGACGCACCTTGCCATCTTCGCCTTTAAGCTGCATCGATCGGACGAGTCCGTAGTAGCTTAGCAAGGCAAGTGCATCCGCGATGTTCTCGTAAGCTCCTCGCTTCCACCTGACCATGCGCACTAGCCTGACAGAAGGTTCATCAGCATCAAAAATGCCTTCGACCTTCTTAAGCAGGTCGAGATCACCCTCGGCTTCGACCACGTCCAGTAACGCGTCAGCCAGATAGTCTGGATAGCGCACCAAGAAATCCATAGCCATTAGCCGTTTTTCGGCCCTGAAGACTTTCACGCATTCTTCAGCAGGATCGTCAGCAGGATCGGAACCGGCCGCTAGAATGAAGAGAAGCCGCAAGGCGTCACGATATCTAACCCCAACGGCAGAAACTGGGTCAGTTGAAGTCGCGCTCCCAGTTTCGCCCGCTATATCGTCAAGTAAGCCCATGCCTGCCGACAACTCCCCCATAAATCTATGATTGTATTATTTCGAATAAGATCGCGTATCGTCGCTTGCAAAGCAACCCATTGAGAATCTGGACGAACTGCCTGTCAAACACATATGAACACAAGTCTAGCAAGGTGTTGCTCGGCAAGCTGGCGGAGCAATCTGAAAACACAACCGGCTTGATTGAACGCTGATTGATTTGGGTTTCGGCTCTGTACCCTTACGCCAAAGGCCGCACGGGAGACCTTCTGGTTGCTGAAAAACGCTGGCGAACAGCAGCAGTGGAGACGTCAAGAGTACGCATGCTTTACGATGGCAGTCTGACTGGCAGAGGCTACAAACAGTCATCCTCCGCGCACAACACAGAAGATTAACAAGGGACAGTCGCGCGAAGACCGCGCTCACCCTCCCAATAGCTCTTCAATGAAGTCCTCCTGCCGGTCGAGCGCCGCCTCCCATTCCTTCGGCAAGTCCGCTTCCCGCTCGAGCATCTCCGGCTCTGGTTGCCCGCGCCCGGCTTCCATCGTCCTCACGCTCATCGCGCGCGCTTCGCGGCGCTGCGAGCGATCCCGGACTGGCGCGCGTTCGGCCGGTTTCGCCTGCTCGTCTGCGCCGGCCTCATCGCCACCTTCGCTGCCCCAAGGCCCAACACCCTGCACGCTCGGCGGATAGGGAAAGGGCTTACCTTCTTGGCGGGCCAGCATCTGCTTGAAGAAGGGATCGTCGTAATACTTGATCCGGCTCGCCTTGATCGGGTGCTGGGGCGAGGCGAGGATGATCACCTCGTCGGGGTCCATCAGGCGCGCTTCGGTCTCGGAAAGCAGCGGCCGTTCTTCCAGCCGCGCCGAAGTCGAGGTCGCGCCGAGGATACCTTTGTTGCGGCCATACATCTTGGTCACCGCCTCGCGGGTGGTGCTGCCGACGGCGGCCGAGACTTCCTTCACCGTGCGCTGGTCGCGCGGGGTGATGTAGAGCTTGAGCCCTGCCCCGTTCTCGAGGCTTTCGCGGCCCTCGGGCCCGTAGATCCGGTCGAGCGAAGCCAGAGACTGCGCGATCATCGCGACGCGGCCGCCATAGCTTGCCAAGGAATGGATAGCGCGTTCGAGATAGGGCATTGCACCCATCTGCTGGAATTCGTCGATCATCATCATGACCGGCCAGGGTTCGTCGGGGCCCGGTTCATTCAGGCGGATCGAGGCGATGAGATCGGCGAACATCAGGCGCAGGAGTGGGGCGAGGGTTGCGATGTGATCTTCGGAGACGGCGATATAGAGCGACTGCGGTTGATTCCGAAAAGTCGAGAAATCGAAGTCGCTGGCTTGCGTGGCCGAGCGCACTGCCGGGTTGTCCCACTGCTTGAGGCCCGCGGTCATCAGCGCCTGGATGTTTGAGGTCAGCAGCCGCGACGAGGCAGAGGCCGCGTTGGTCCAGAGCTCGCGCAGGATGTCTTCTTCGGCTTCATCGGCATAGGTCTTGTACTGGGCGTTCTTGTACTCGCCCCCGGCGACGATCTTGTTCACCTCGCCAAGGTTCGGCGTTCCGCGCTGGATCGCCAGCAGACAGGCCGCGACGAAGATCGACTTGCCGGCCTCGGAGAAGGTGTCGAGTTGCTTGTTGTCCTTGTCGAGGAAGAGGTCGGCCAGGATCGAGACCTCGGTGAAGCGCTGCGCGAAGCTCGGGGCCTTGGCGATCCGGGCCAGAGGATTGTAGCGATGCGTGGCATTGGCCCAATCAAACGGGCTGAAGCGATAGACCTCGTCGCCATTCAGCGCCCGCAACCGCGCTGTCTTCTCGAAGTTCTCACCCTTCACGTCGAGCACCACGACCGAACCCGCGAAGCTTAGGAGGTTCGGGATCACGAAGCCGACGCCCTTACCGGCGCGGGTTGGGGCGACCATCATCACATGCGGGATCGTGGTCGAAGAGATGAACTCAGCCTTCGAGGTCGGCGCGCCGAGTTTGCCGCAGACAAAGCCCTTGCCCGGCGCCTGCAACATGTCGTTCTTCTTCAGCTCCGCCTTGGTCTGCCAGTGTGCCGAGCCGTAATCGTCCCGCTCTTTCTTCCAGGTCCAAGCCAGCGCCAGGGTGCCGAGACCGATCGCGCCAAAGCCAACGGCCCCGAAGCCCACCTTGAAGGCTTCGGGATGTACCGCGCGGGTGCTGGCGCTCGCCTTCCAGAGCGCCAACATGTCGAAACTCTGAAACCCCGTTTTCAGGGCCAGGGTCAGGTAGAAGGCGGCAACGATGGTGCCGATGACGGCGCCGCAGATCACACCGAAGAGGAGCGCTGCCCAGAGGGGAAGTGTCTTGGTCATGGTGGTCATCTCCCCTTTAGAATTCCATCTCGTCATCGAGACCGCGGTCCCGACCGAGATCACGCCCCAACTCCTGCACCTCCTGCTGGCCGCGCAATCGCGCCACCTCGGTCGCCTTATCCTGCTGCAACCCGGCAGCGCGGTCGGTGAAGACCTGATCGCCGGTTTCCTCAAACGTCATCTCAAGGAACTCCTGCGTGACGGTGATCTGATCGAGCTTGCTCGGCAGCGCCGCGTCCAGCACCTCGTAGTTGCCGCGGCGAAGCTCGGCCAAGCCTTCTTCGCCCAACTCCTTGAAGAGCTCGGATTGCAGGGTCCGCTCGACCGTCTCTTCCTGTTCCTCGCTGAGCTTGCCGTCGCGCAACATGTGGGCGAGGTCCTGCAGGTAGGGATTGGGCGTCCGGTCGTCCTCGTCGATGAGCGGCAGCGTCGCCTCTTCCTCGTCCGCGAGGGTCCGACCAATCTCGACACCCAGTTCCTTGGCGCGTTCCATCAGCGCGTCCATCACGCCGTCGACCTTCTCGAGCGCGGCGTCGAGTTGGTCGTCACTCGCGGTCTCCACGCTCAGACCGTCCTTGGCCAGCACCGCGTTCATGTCCCGCTCGACCCAGTCCTGTGCCATGCCGTAGTTCCGCGTGCCGCCGGCACTGATCCGCGCCACCAGTTCCTCGCTATCCATCCCGACCTCCTCGGCCCGCTCGAGCACGTCACGCAGCCCTTCGTCATTGCCCGACTGCAGCGCGGCGATCAGAACCTCACTGCCCGCCCCCGGCGGATAGGGTTCTTCGAGCTGCTTGCCGAAGCGCACGCGCAACTCCGGGTCCGGCACCATCTGCGAGAGGTCCGCGATGATCGGCGCGGCCTTGGCCTCGAACGCGGCGCGCTCGGCCGGGTCCAGTTCCTCGGCCTTGAGCCTCAGCGCCTCGATCGTGCGCTCGGAATAGTCGATCGCATCACCGACGGTCTTGATGTCCTTCATGTCTATCTCTCCTTCGGTGAAGTTCCACGGCGTGCCCGAGCCCAGTCCGTCCGCCATGCCGCGCACGGCGCGCGCCATGTGGCGCTGGTCCATCCGGTCCAGCAGATCCGCGAGGTTCTTGTAGTCCTTGGCGAAGCCCACCACCTGCGCCTGCGCGATGGCAGTTTCCTGGGCCGTCATGACGATCTCGCGCGGCAGGCGAGCCTCTTCCTTGGCGCGGTAGATCTCCTCGATCCCGGCGGGCTTCTCGAAAATGCCGCGCTCGAGCCGCGTGGTGGCATCAAGCATCACGCCATAGCGTTCCGCAATTTCAGCCTGCTTCTCGCGCATGAGCTGCGGCGACATCACGCCCTCGGCCCAACACGAAAACCAGGTGCCCTTCTCGACGCCGCGATTGTTCAGGATGATATGCGCGTGCTTGTGCGCCCGGTCGTCATGAACCGCGAGGACATAGTCCCATTGGTCGCCGTATTCGCCGCTCTCGAAGAAATGCTCGGTCCAGTCTATCGCGATGTCGCGAACCTGATCGACCGTCACGTCGGTCGGGAAGGACAGCAGCATGTGCGAGGTGAACCCGAGCTTGGTCGAGCCGCGCCAGGTCCCGGCCCAGTCCTCGACGATGTCCTCTTTCTGTTCCTCAGACAGCACCGCCGCATCGGTCAGCGCGTTGGTCATCGTCGAATAGGTGTAGACCGCCTTGTCATTGATGTAGGAGATCTGCGCCCCAAGCGAAGCACGCGTCTTGCAGCCCCCTGCCCGGATCCGTTTGAACACCGCCGCTCGGCTCTGACCCGAGGCTACTTTCAGCGCGTTGCGCGCCGACATGGTTCCAACGCGCGCGAAACTCCGCCCCTGCCGACGCCCCGCCAACCGCGCGTCGATCCGCGCCGCGGCCTGGCCCCGGATGCGCTCATCCTCCCAGAGCCGCCCCATGACCGAGGTGTAGAGGGCGAGCGGATCAGCCATTCCTGACGAGCCTCAATCCGCGCTCGATCGCGCGCGGGTCATCCTCCAGGATCTCGTTCTCCGCCTCCTGCCCTTCTTCCTTTTGCGGCCATTCCTGATGACGCAGCGCCTGCGCCGCATCCTTCATCTGGCCCATCTCACGACTCATCGACTGCGCCAGATCGAGCAGTTCGATCAGCACCGCGCGGTCTGCCTCCGAGACCTCCAGCCGACCGCGATGGACCGCCTTGGCGAGCACCAGTCCGGCGTCGCTCATATCCTTCGCCTGACGCCATGCGGCGCAGAATTCCGAGACCAGATCACGGGGTATATCAAGGAACCCGCACCGTCCACGCAGCACCGCATTGAGCGCCTGTGATCGGTTGGCAAAGCCCCGTTCGCGCCACTCCGCATCGAAGGCGTCCAGCTCGGATCGGCTCGCCCGGAAGGCCACCGTCTCGCTTGGATCGCGCACCGCGATGCCCTCGCCCGCCTCCTCTTTCGCGAGCCGGTTCACGTGGCGCGGGGAGATGCCGAACGCCGCCGCCAGGTCCTTGGCGCTCTCGCCCGCCGCGAAGCGCTTTGCCACTTCGATGCGCTGCTCAAGCTTCAGGTTTTTCGCTGGCCTCGGCACTAGGACGTTCTCCCGCTTCCAGGGAAAAGATGCATGCGCAAACGCGCGCGAGGCAGCGATTGCTCGCAATCGCGTTCGCGTGCGGCGGAGCATTCAGCTTTGCGGGAAACGCCCATCACAGACCCCTCGGACAAAATGTGCAAACATTGGCCATATCCTGCCAACGTCTTCCTTCTCTCTTTTGCTTATACTTCAATACATCACATTGCGCAATATTACGTTTTGCATGATGTGTTTTTTTGCTTGCGATGAGGTGCACTCAAGACCGCTGGGCAGCGCGACATGGAGCGGTGCCGTCCTCATCGATGCGCGACAATCTGGTCGAATAAATCTGCTGAAACTTGCGCTGGAGCAGCACGCGATGTCAGGCAAACCGAGCGCCCGAGCCGGTCACGGATCGGGCGCCAGAAACACGAAAACGGCCCGCGCGGGATGGCGCGTGTCACGCCCGTTTGGGGCGTCACAATGTTGGTAAGGATCAGTGTCAGACCCCTGCGGATCCGAAGACCCGCAGGGGTGTCTGGGTCAGTGACCCAGTCCCTGACTGCGCAGATCGTCGTAGCGGCTGCGGGCGATCAGAGCCTCGGTCTCGAGGCTGTCGAGTGTCTCCGGATGGGCGTCTTCATCAAAGGCGGCGAGGTAGGCATCGAAAGCCATGTCGGCTTGCAGTTCGGCGAGGTCGATGGATTGTTCGAGTGTCATGGTGTGATCCTTTCCGTTGATCGTCGTTGGACGGATCGTGGAAAAGACCGGGGGCATGAGAGCGGGCTGCACCCGGCACGGGGCGGAATGAAATGGAGCACGCTGGGGGCAGGTTTGTTGTGAGCGATGCCCCGCAGCGCTCAAGGCGCCAGCCGTCCAGAAACCTGCCCCCGGCGTTGCCGGCCGCTCGACCCCGGGCTAGCGATCTCTAAGGCCAACAGGTCGACGGAAAGGCGCGCGGCGGTGACTCTGGCGTGAGACGTTGCCCCGGGATGCATGACGTTGATTTGCGACTTCCACCCTCGCGGCACAGGGTGAGTTCGGCGCCCCTGGTAGCTTCGCCAAGACGACCTAGGCGCGGGTTGTTCGACCGACGGAAGAGGTGCGCTTGGCTCGCTCAGTTGGCTCCCAGTTCTCCCTGCGGTCATTCGGTTCCGCCTCCATCGCGCGTGATCCACGCTGTCACTGAACTGAAAGATCGAAGCCGCGCCCGCGACCTATCCGGTCTGACGACCCGCCTCTGCGTCCGCTTCCGAAATATGCCGCGTTCTTCGGACACCGATAGTGCACCGGTCGAGGGCAAATTCCCCCGGAACGAGAAAAAGCCAGACCGCCGGAGCGGTCTGGCCTTTGGCTTAGGCGGCGTCTTTTGGGCCCCAGGGGATCACGGCCTGCAGGGACAGATCGTCCTGGTTCGCGGCCTTGCCGAGGTTGGCGTTGAAGCCGTGGTCGCGGATGGTCAGCGTGTAGTAGTCGGCGCCGGTCTCCTTGTTCTGCTTCTTCCAGATGCCGCCGCACTCGACAAGCTTGCCGCGCGGGGAGCGTCCGAGGACACGGTGCGTGGGGGCCATCGGGTTCGCGCTTGCGACGGGTTCGACCGTGATGTCGAGGTCGAAGGTCAGGGTCGAGATGGAGCCGACGCCCTTGGCGGTTTCGATGTCGGCGCTGGTGAATTTGATGCAGTTCGTGGTCATTGCTCTTCTCCTTGTTTGCGTTGCAATGATGGTCACCTTGCAGCTGGCCAAGGCCCGGTCACACCGAAGGCGAAGCGTAGCGGAGAGGGGCAGGCGCCGGTCTATTTGCTCCGCGCGGAATGGCCCGCAGGGACAGGGGAAAAAGATCGGCGACAACCTTTGTGGACGGGTCGACAGCTGCGACCAGCATGTCATGCAACTCAGACACCAGGAGAAGTGCGGTGGCCGCGAAGAAAGGAGGGTGAACAACCGAATGAGAGAAATGCCTGTGGTGGCGATATTTCTGTCCTCTCGCACCGAGCCGCATCCCGGCCAGTCAGAGCTTTGCTGACCCTGCCTCACGTGCCGCGACGGCTGGTTTCCGTGGCAACCCGATCTGTGTTGTCTGGAAGAGCTGCAGGGAGATCGTCGAAGCCTCGACACCGTTCCGCCCCCCCCGGATTTCGAACGGTCCCTCCACGGCACCCCGTAACGTGCGATCCGCGCAGCACGACCATCACCGGCCTGATGCCAGCTGCGGTCAAGGCAATCCGGCGGTCGTAGAACGCCGTTTGCGACCTATGATGACGGGGCGGCACGGCACGTCCGGCAAAGCAAGGAGCAACACCGGCCGAGACGCGAGATACGAGATCGATGTTGTCACGCGCCCGCCCAAGCGACCGTAACCGGAACGGCCGAGATGAAGCGTTGCCACGACCATGCGACGGCTGGCCGGGCTGGCTCCGGAGGAGACTGCACCGCCAGCAGCACGTCGCAGCGAGAGGCGGCGTTTCAGCTCGGGGCGGGCGGCTGCGTGCAGCCGACCGAGTAGGGCGCGGTCCTGACCAAAGGGCAGGAGGGGCCAATGTTCCCCTTGAATGCTTCAACTTAAGAATCAAAAGTTACTTCAACGGCAGGGCCATTGAGACAGGCGGAACACATTTTGATTGAGCTGAAAATCGAACTTGTTGGCATCAAACCACCCATCTGGCGCCGGATCCTCGTGCCGAATGACATCAGCTTGGACATCCTGCATTCCGTTCTCCAGGGCGCTATGCCTTGGCAAGACTATCATTTGCATGAATTCGAGATTGGCGAAGACAGGTTCGAGGCCCGCGACGAAAGTGACGACAGCTGGGACCCAAACGATGGCCGGAAGGACGAAAAGAGCTTTACTCTTGGCGAGCTGGTCAAGAAAGGCAATCAGTTCATATACACTTATGATTTCGGCGATGGCTGGCGGCACCTCGTCACTGTCGAGAAGGTTAGCAAACCAACCGGAAGACCAGATCTGGACTTTCCCGCCTGTGTTGCCGGAGCGCGAGCGTGCCCGCCAGAGGACTGTGGAGGGCCCTACTCTTACGAAGAGTTTCTCGACGCGCTGACCGACAAACGCCACCCGGAATATCGTGATACAAAGCAATGGGCCGGCGCGTTCGAACCGGAAGTGTTCAGCGTGCAGCAAGCCAATGCTGCCGTCGGTGCGATGTTCGTTTGGGCGAAAGAGTGTCGCGGTCTAAAGTGACTCCTGACGCTGGCTTGGCGCGCGATCCATATGGCGAACCTCGCAACCATTTTGAAGAACTGAGATCGAGGTACCGACGTGACCACAAGCTCGACCATCATGCAGCCGTTGGTGAAAGCATGGGTGGATCAATTCGAAGAAGCGGACCGGGCGGATGCCGCGATCCTCGCGTCCCTCATCCGGCTTGTCCCTGGTGATGCTTTTCGCCGCGATTTGACGCGGGTCCTTGAAGACCGCCTGAGGATCGGTCCCAACCCCGTGGCGCTTTACAACGAAACAGAGCGTAAGAAATGGAAAGGGCAACCCAACCGTTTGTTTCCCGAGACGTCCCGCGCGAGTAAAATTCAAAAAGGGAAGAAGACTGTGCGCGCATATGGCCGCGTCGGACCGCCGCTGGTGCCTCGTCAGCGACAGGTCGCCGAAGAAATAGGCAGTGAAGGGGTTGTCGCCAACGTCCTGACCCAGTTGCACAAGCGCCATCGAAGGTCGATCCTTCTCAACCCTGGGGCCGACATAATTCGCGAGAAGCGCGCGCGCCGGTTCGTTCTGGTAACGGACTTCATCGGAAGTGGAGATCGCGTCATCAACTATCTCAATGCCGCATGGAGGCTGCGGACAGTGCGCAGCTGGTGGTCGAGGCGCAGTCATTCCGGCCTTTGTTTCGAAGTGGTGGCCTACGCAGGGACAGAAGCTGGGGTCGAACGCGTAAAGGATCACGCCTCATCGCCCACCGTCAGCTTGGTGACACGATGCCCAACAATTCAAACGGTCTTTCCCCGAGGAAAAGTCAGGCGGATGGAAGAGCTGTGTCGTCGCTATGCGCCACCAGGGTCCAAACCCCTGGGCTATGGCGAAGTGGGGGCGCTTTTGGCGTTTGATCACGGCATGCCGAACAATGCACCTTCGATGTTCTGGAAGGATGCAAGAAGATGGTCGGCGCTGGTACCGGAGCGTGCATCCAGTACAGCTGGTTCCCCCTACCAAGAACCGCACACGCCAGAGAAAGAAAGAGCGCGTATTGAAGCGTCTGCCAAGGCGTCGGATACCGGGGCAATTCTGCGCCCGACGAGCTTGGAAACGATCATCCTGTCTGCACTGCGCCGATCTCCCCGTCATTCCGAAGCGATATCGGGTCGTCTCGGCATGAACATCGATGATGTGTGCGAAATCCTTGACCGCTTGAAAGGTTGGGGTTGGATAAACGCGTCGCATCAACTGACCGAACGAGGGCGGATGGTTGCGTCACGACTGATTCGCCAAGACCGCAAGAGCCCCCTTCCCCAAGGCGGCGACACGATGTACTTTCCGAATGCGTTGAGAGCGCCACGCGATGTCTAGTGGTTGCCGGGGTAACGACCGGCACCGTTGGTGTCACGTCCTGCCCGCAGGAGGTGATGCCTGGGCCGTCGATTGCGATGGGCTCACGGTCAAGCTTTCGCTTGATGCTCAACTTGATCGAACCGCACGACCTTGCGGTCGCCGCAGCGGTAGGCTGACTTGCGATCCGATCAAGCTCACCCTGAAGGGTGGATAGTAGATGCGAACGTGGAACTCTCAACGCTACTTCGCCGAAGGCCTTGCGGCAGGAGTGGATGAATCCATCCTCAATAATGCAATCGCGACAGCTGAACACACATTGCGGCAGCCAAGTCCCGGCCCGCCGATCCTCACCCTTGGCCATCTGGGGCATTTGGCGGGCGTCGATGTCGGTATTTTGAAAACATATGCCTCAAGGCAGGATGCGGACCCTTATCGGGAGTTCTCGATCCGCAAGCGCCCGATCCCGGGCCAACCTCCGCGCTATCGAACAATTGCCGTGCCTGAGCCGCCCTTGCTGAGAGTCCAGACTTGGATCGCGTCCGAAGTCCTGCGCCACGCACCCTGCCATTCGGCGAGCACGGCGTTTGCACCAGGGTCTCGGTTGGCCCAGGCCGCGGCGCGCCACTGCCGCGCAGTTTGGATGGTCAAGATTGATCTGCGGAACTTCTTCGAATCGCTGACTGAAATCGACGTGCATCGGGTGTTTTTGGAGCGGGGCTACCAGCCGCTGGTCGCGTTTGAGCTTGCGCGCTTGTGCACCCGTCTCCGCGACAAACATCGCAACGATACTGCTGTCTTGCCTCAGCGACGAACGCCCAAGTTTCGGCACTCGTCCTTGACATCGCTTTATCCACGAGACCTGCTTGGCGTCTTGCCGCAAGGCGCACCAACCAGCCCAATGTTGGCCAATCTCGCAGTGCGCGACCTAGATGAAAGACTGACTGCTATCGCGAAGACCTTCGGCGTCCGATACTCGCGCTATGCAGACGATCTCACCTTTTCAACGACACGAAAGTCGTTTGGAAGATCCCGCGCACATGATCTGGTAGGGCGAGTCTATGAGACCCTGGCTGCTCGAGGACTGGCGCCGAACCAATCCAAGACGACGATTGTTTCTCCGGGAGCACGGAAAGTCGTGCTCGGCCTTTTGGTGGACGGAGACACGCCGAAGCTGACCCGCGATTTCCGCTCGCGGCTTCGAAAGCACCTGTATCACATAAGCGCTCCCGATCAGGGGCCGGTTCAACATGCAGCGCGGCGCGGATTCGCCTCCGTTGAAGGCCTCCGCCAACATCTGTTGGGCCTGATCGCGTTCGCCGGTCAGATCGATCCGGTCTATGCGGCGAAATGTCGGGCGATTTTAGACTCGTCAGATTGGTCGCAGACAAGGAGGTGAATTTAATCTGTTCGATGGGCGTCTTCTACCTACGGATTTTCATCAATTTGGAGAAGCTTCTGAGCTCAAATCACCACCGGAGAACCTAGAAGGTCTTTCCAGCCTGAGATCGCACTGATTTTGAACCGGTCCTGTGAATTAAGTGTCGGCCTTCTGCGTTGCTCCAGTATCTCTGAAATCCCAGTCACTTCATCAGACTGTTCGGGCCGCTATATCACCGCGCGTTTGGCCAAATAGGTGCAGACCGCGCAGGCTACACTGACAACCAGCTCGGCCTCTGGCGTATCAACCTGCTGTCCTTCCAACCCGTGACGAGCGTTGTTGGACGCATAGCCCCACAGTTTCTCGGCTGCGGTATCAAGAGGTTTTGGAAGGTCCAATCGCTTTACAAGCTGGCCGAATGTTGCTTTGGAATCGCCGGCCAGATCCCGCGCGGTCGCTTCCATCGCTGCGCAGGCATGCTGGATTGCCCCGGTCACATCCGGCTCTGGCCGCCGAGAAATATCGCGCAGCGCTTCGTGGATCTCGCGTGCGGCGGCACTGCGCCCGGTATGTTCGAGGATTTCGACGGCCTCTTGTGTCGCGCCGGTAAATGCTTCGGAGCCGCGATAGACTATCTGGCCGTCGTTCATATGCCAGCCGACGCCATTTTCGACAAAAAACTGGTTCAGCCGGCCATCGAACCTGCTTGCATTGTCGTTGAACCCTTGCGCGAGTGCCGTATGGAACGCTTCAGCAATGTCATAGACCTTGTACCAAGGACAGTCGGCAAGTAGCCCAACGACCTCTTCCCAGATGTTGGGGTGCTCCGACCAGTTGTTCCGGTCAGGCGGGACGAGCAACACCTGACAGATGATCCGGCGCATGGCGGACGGGCTCATGCCGATGTCCTGCCCAATCAGCGGGATCGCATAGCGCAGGTTTTCGGGCGCGTCCTCGTGAACGGTTATCTCCGCGGCTGCGCTGCGGTAGCCGTGCCGGTTCGAAAAACTCTCTGCCATTCTGCCAATCCCCTACGCTATCGGCACTGTGTGCAAATGGGCTTCGATCGCCTTGATCGCATCCGCGGTCAGCGGCAGGTTTCCCTTTTCGGCCTGCCAGTGCTCATGGAAGCGCGCGACAGTCTCGCGTGCGGTTCCCAGAACCAGCTTCTCGGATAAACCGGCGTTTGCAGCCAGGTGCGACAGCTCGTCCTTCGAGAACCCGGAGAACTTCTTGGTGCGGCTAAAGGTGAGCGCCGCCTTGTCGTCGTCTATGTAGGCAATGGTCGAAACAAAATCGTAACACGGCGCGAGCGCTGCCTGCCTACGATCCGGATAGATCAGCGACCAGTTCTTGAGGTGCATGTCGGCATTGCCGATCAGCACATTGAAAGTCAGCCGCCGGATAAACTCGGCGATGTCGGCCTCTCCGCATTCAGCGGCCAGTACCTGTGCGATGTTGCGCTGGCTTGCCTTCTCGTACTTGTCCTTGGGATAAACGCGAAAGACCTGCGCGAAGTCTTCAATGTGAACAGCGCTGCCATCACTTAGACGGTCAAATCTTTCGACCGCCAGCGCCTGACCGCTGACCTTATCCATGCCCTCGGGCAGGTTGCCGATGTCGGCAACATCGATCAGCCTTATCGGCGGAACATCCATGCCGCAGAGACGCGCGAGCGTCATCATCGAGAATTCATTCTCGGGGACAGCATCGAAGCCTTGCGCTGGCAACTTGACGATCCAGGAGCCGCCGACCCCCTTGGCCGGAATCGCAAGACCGCCTTGTTTGTCTCCCAAAGCCGAGAACTTCAACTGAACGCCTGCCAGCGAGAACCTCAGCGCCTGATCTCGATGATCATCGTGATGATCTTCACCATCATCAGCGTCGGGGGGCCACGCCTCACCATCGGCGGGCCGAACAGTGACCGCACCGGGAAGGTCCTCGCCGAGAACCCAGAGCAGGAAAAATTCACGGACGGGCTTCACGCCCGCGCGCTCGGCGAGATAGTCTCGCATGTGACCTTCGGGCAGAAGATTGGAGAAGAAGGGCAGCAGGTGCATGTTCTGCGTACCGAAATCAGTGGTCAGTTCCCCAAGCTCATTCTTGAAACCGAGGCTCAGAACCGGCCTGCCCGCATCGGCGACATAGCCTTCAGAGAAAGCAAAGAGCGAGGTATCACCGCTGACCCGCGTCAACGTACCTATCGGCTCTCCGTAGAGCAGGACTTCAAGGACACTGACATCAGCCATGATCGTCACCATCCAGACGATAGGCCGGACGCGGTAAGGATGGTGCAGATACACCCGCCCCATGGGCGAGTGCGTTGCGCAGCATGCGCAACTGGCTCTGCGCCTGCTCGACCGCTTCCAGATTGCGCGGATCGCTCAGGAACTCCTGCATGGCAGCAGACGCTTCTTGCAACTGAACAACATCATCGGCTGAAAGCTTGAAGTGCATCAATTCGCGCGCCCGGCGCTGCAACTCCTGAACGACAATCTCAGAGAGCGTTTCACTGGGAAGCGCTGCTATCTGGTCATCAAGGCGCTGCAATAGGTTCGTCGCCTTACGCGCGCTCTGAACGTCACGGTGACCATCATCATCACCGCGAATGATCGCCCGAACGGCAGGCAGCTTCTTGCGCGGGACCAGAGTCAATTCCAGATCAAGTACACGTGCAAGCTCGACCAGGCTGGACAGACGCAGATCGACCGCCCCGTTCTCGATCTTGGAGATGTGGCTCTGTGGAACCCCAGCCTTCGCACTGAGCGCGCGCTGAGAGATCCCTTTGCGTTCCCGCGCGGCTTTGAGCGACTCTGCGATGTGCTCTATTGCGTAACTCATGATCTATCTTGCTGCTTCGTTTGCCATCTATGATATTCATAAACATATCACTCACTGAAGCAGACTTCAAGATTGATGTAGAATTCTACATCAAGGCATGCGCGTGATGTTCTTTTATGTATCAAACGCCAGAGAAGTCACTTGCCGAAAAAAGATCCGCTGGAAACTTGGGAGCTTCGAGGATCGACGATCAGATGCTCTTAACAGCAGCCACGGAGCCGACGGCGTGCTCCGTGTGCAGCTTCTAAATGTACTTCCGATAGTCACTGCTGACCTTTTGCCCCGAGGGAACGTATTTCAACACGTCACCAACCTTACGGGCTGCTCGGATCGGAATCGGCAAGCGTTGGTTCATCTGGGTCGAGTTCCAGTTCACCTTCGTGAGGCTGAAAACTTCCTTCGCAATCTGTTCGATCGTGCTCTCGCTTTGCGGGTGCGGACAGAGCAACAGGGGGTTCGGGACATAGAGGCCAGGATAGGTCCCATAGTAGGGAATGCTGCCGTTGGTATAGAGCAGCCCATTGCCGTCCAGTTCAACGAAGGTGCCGCGGAGGACAGGGAAGTCGCCGTCGCGCAGCACCTTGACTGAATAGCTCTCATGAATCCAAACGAGATCGCGCAGTTCCACACCTGCCTCGTCGAGCGCCTTGCCAACACCCTCGGCCTCGTCCTCGCGAAAGCGCGACGTCTTCATGACGATCACGCGTGCCGGCATCGTTCTATGGACCGACTTGTAGGCGGCCAAGGCGCTCTCGGTAAGCTTGTGAGCCTCATCGATAGTGAGGAACGGGTGGCGACCCCGCGACTCTGACTGCGCAGGACCGCCTCTAAGAATGAACCCTCTGCCCCGCTCGTCGAACATTTGCGCAGCACTGGTCCATATCTCGTCGGTTTCGGCATCCTTGAAAAAGCTGATGCCAATGTAACAGGCGGTGAACTCGCCTTCTTCCGGCAATCTGCGCCAGGGCACCTTGCCGCTGCCCTTGTAGTAGAGCGTCGTCATGAGGTTCCATGCGAGGTCAGCTCGATCTTGGGTTTGGCGGTCAGAGTTCTCCTTGATCTTGCGAGGGATCTTGGCATCGGGGTTGATGACATCCTCCCAGACAATCTGAATTGAGAATCTGAGGTCCATCGCTCTGGCCTTGAGCAAGCCACGGAAGTTCGGAGAGGTTTCTCTGCCAGCTTTCGCGTCGGCCGCTTCGCCCTCTATACCTTCGTCATCGCGCGCCCGCTCGTTTCTCCAGACCCGTTCGATCAACTTGACAGGGAGAGAAACCATGACCACGTCCGGCCGTTCATGATGCGCCTCCAACTTTTCCAGTTGCGCCATAACTGCGTCGACGGCTATCTCCACAGCACGCGCATCGCTCGGTTCCTTGGCAATCTTCTCGATCTGACCTTTCGTCAGCACTCCATCTTCGGCAGCCACCATTTCAAACCGGCACCGATAGGGGTTCTGGTTTCTCAACCCAGGGAAGTCCGGGTGCAGGTTCGGGTGCTTTTCGGTCTTACCCTCGAACCCATCTTCGATCGCATTCAGAAACTCGCCTGATTTTTCGACGGTCAGAGCGCTGCCAACAACGCCGACTTTGATCGTGTCCCCCAGGTTCGTTTGCAACGGGCCCGCCTGTAGCAACCCCAATCGTGGATCAGGATGATGGTGTTGGTCACCAAATTCCAGTTCAGGCTCCGGGAAGATCTTTGTCTTGAAGTCGCTCATAGGTCAAAGCTGCCTTGTTCATTCGAGCCGGACGGCTTCTTCGACTTCTGCGCCTTCGCGCCCCACACGTCCTCGGGCACACTCTTTGGCAGTTCGATGGAAGGCGGGTCACCAAACTTGATGATACGATCCGTCTTGGTGTCGGGTGCCAGCAGTTCGCCGGCATCTTCAAATTCCATACCTGACAGCAATCGATGCCACATGATCACCTGGCCTCGAACGGTGTTGTTTGTGTCGAGGCGCTTCTTCCCGGACAACAAGGCATCCGGATAGTTGAGCGCGCGCTCTCCATCCGAAGTGAAATAGTAGGATGGGTTGATGATCAGGTACCATTGGTCCGCCAAGCGCTCGAACCGGGGATGGAATGAATGGTGCCGCACATAGTCGATGGGCCCCTCCCCCTTCGACTTCTGATAGACGCTGACAACGTCTGCCTGTGTCTTCTGCTTCGCACCAAGATAGCGAAACTTGCGCGCGACGCCTCCAGGTGTTGGCAAGAAGTAGAACTGCTTTTTCTTTCGGTCCCATCCAAGCAAATCCCGAAAGTCATGGCCCAGAGTATGTCGCAACAGACCCGCAAATTTGTATTGCTGATCCACTGCGTCGTGTTGTGCCAGAAAGTCGGTTTCGATCCGTTCGACCTGATCCCGTTCGACCAGGTCGCGAACGGGTGTGGTTAGTGGGTCGCAGAATGTCCAAAGCGAGGTTTCATCGACCATCCAATCGTACCGCTGGCCGTCCCGGACCTTATTCATCCGGGCGAGCGCCTTCTGGGTAGAGAGCTGTGTCTGTGCGACGAAGATTTCCTCAGGAAGCTGCAATGGCACCATGTTGATGATCGCTTCCTCCCCTCCCCCAAGTGGCGGGACGTAGTAACCGTGTCCTTGCTTGGCGACGGTCAGGGCAGCGAGGTGATTCTTCGCACGTCCGTCCAAGACGTCGCGCTCCTTGTCGAACTGCAATGTGCGTTCGGCCTCGCCAACGAGGTTTTCGAGCGATTTCCAGAAGAACGTGTCATCTGATTGCCTGTAGAGAACAAGGATCACGGGTAGGTTGGAGCCGCGCCAGTAGTCGAAATCTGAAGCGCGGACACGATAGGTGAAACCGGCGTCCGTCTCGCCGACATAGCTGCCACGCTCAGTAGCCTTGACCTGAACGGCAATCATCTTCGCTGTCGGCTGATCATCGTCCATCACCTCAGCGATGCCGTCTATCCCCGCTTCCAGCCGTGAACGCCCATCGAATTGGAACCCAATTCGCAAGAATTGAAGATTAGCCGCCTTCTCCCCGATTTCGCCAATGCGCTGACTGGCAGTAATCTTCTTGTTCACGCCAATAACCCGTACCTTCCATATGAAAGAGATAGCACTTCAATCAGCGTTTCGTAAGGCCTCGGATACTACATGTAGGCCATGATGGATTGAATGATCGCAGATGAACTGGGTAGGCGACCCTTGGACTGACCGGTCAATAGGTCTATCAAGCTTTCCCGACCAGATTTCAAAACGACTGACGTTGTCCTCACGATGGAATTCGTTGCTGCCGACGATGATGCCCAGAGGTAGATTCCGCGAGAGCAAAGTCGGGATGAATTCTATGCCGAGGATTCCAGTTCGTCAGCCGACGCCCACTTGAAGCAGCTACCCCACAACCCCCGCATCCTCCAACTGCTCCCGATCGGGAAGATCGTGCAGACTCTCCAACCCAAAAGCGACCAGGAACTGCTCGGTGGTGACGAAGGTATAGGGGGCCCCTCGCCTGGGCGACTTTGGCCCGGTCCCGATCAGGTTGCGCGAATGCAGCCGCCCTATCAGGTCGCGGCTGATCTCCTTGCCGAAGATGTCCTTGAGCCCGTCGCGGGTGATCGGTTGATGGTAGGCGATGGCGGCCAGGACCGCGACGTCGAACTCGCTCAGATCCAGAAACTGGTTCCCGACATCTGCCGCTGCGCGGATCGCGGGCGCGTAGGCGGCCCGCGTCCGGAACATCCAGCCGCCAGTGACCCGAGCGATCTCGAAGGCCCGCCCTTCCAGATCGGCGGCAAGGTCCTCGACCAGCAATTCGACCGAAGCCGCCTGCCCCACCACGCGGGCAAGGTCTTCGCGCGGCACTGGCGAGGCACTGGCGAAGAGCACGGCCTCGATCCGGCGCATCCATTCCCGCCAGCGCAGCTCGGGCGGCAGATCGGACAACTCGCGGTCAAGCTCAAGTTCGGGGCGATCCTTGGCCATCACTATACCCCGTAAAGCCGGAAGGTGTCCCGCCCGGTCAGCTCGCGCACAGCGCCGAGGTCGACCAACCGATCGCAGAGCCGCCGCGCGGCGCGATCCGGCAAGGGCAGCGCCGAAGGGGCAACCGCATCGCTGGTCAGGAACAACTCGACCGCCTGCCCTGCCCCCTTGGCCCGGAGTTTCGGCGCGACGGATTTCAGATGCGTCGTTCGGCGCTCGAGGTCAGCGGCAAGGCGCACGGCCTCGACTGCCGATGAGACGAGCGCCCGATGACAGGCGAGACGCAGGTCTTCGCCATGCTTGCGCAGGTCGGCGCGTTTCAGGGCTGGGGCCAGAAGCGGCACGAGATGATCCCAGCCGAGTGCCTGAGCGAGGGCCGCATCCGCGAGGATCAGTCCTACTACATCTGCGCGCGGCACCTCGTGCAGTACCGCCTCCAACACCTTCGCGGCCCAGGTTACCGGCGCCCCTTTCCCCACATCAAGCCACGCGGCAATTTGGCGGAGGTCGAAGCTGGGCAAGGCTCGACCCAGAGCCTTGATCGATACCGGCCGTTCCACAGCGCGTCGCCAGGCGAGGCTAGTTTCGCCCGCCGGTCCGGGCAGATCGCCGGGTCGCAGCAGGTGCACCGCGTCGCGCAGCTCCCCTGCCCGCTCCGGCCGCCCAGAGAACGCGATACAAGCCTCGGCCGCGCGCAGCGCGAGCCGGTCCCGAAACAAGGCTTGGGGCACCTCCGCGCGTCCCAACATAAGATGCAGGTGGTTCAGCGCCGAACCCGACAAAAACGCAACATCTTCAAGGGTTTCAGCGCGTGCAGAGGTGACCCAGGCGGGCATCCGGGGTAACGTGTCGAGGTCGACGATGTGATCCGGCCGGGCAAATGTCATGCCTGCAGCCTATATCAGCGCGGCGCTTTCTACCAGAAAATAGCACATAAACCGCCCCACCTTGTCGCTCGCAGTCATGTCCAATAAGTTTGCATTATCGGACCTCAAAAGATATGCTCAGCGACATGTCAAAAATGAATGAGAAATCGATCTCAGACGCACCAATCGGGTCTTCCATCAACGAAGACGACGCGAGAGACCCGACATCCAGCGAGGCTCTGACCCTGCCCTCCCATGTGGCCGGCTCAGGTACGCTGGATCGACTGGCCGAGAACGCACGTGATTACGCCAAGGCCTCGACCGCCGAAAACACCAACAAGGCCTACGCCGCCGACTGGAAGCACTTTGCGCGTTGGTGCAGATTGAAAGGCGCGGAGCCCCTACCCCCGTCTCCAGAGATGATTGGTCTCTATCTGACGGACCTGGCCGCGCCGACCAATGGGTCCCCTGCCCTCTCGGTGAGCACCTTAGATCGCCGCCTTTCTGGGCTTGCCTGGAACTACGCGCAACGTGGGTTCGCGCTGGACCGCAAGGATCGCCACATCGCCACCGTCCTGGCCGGCATCAAGCGCAAACATGCGCGGCCACCGGTACAGAAAGAAGCGATCCTGCCGGAAGACATCCTCGCAATGGTGGCCACCCTGCCCTACGACCTGCGCGGCCTGCGTGACCGAGCCATCCTGCTCTTGGGATATGCTGGCGGGTTGCGCCGTTCTGAAATCATCAGCCTCGATGTCGGTAAAGACGATACGCATGATTCAGGCGGTTGGATCGAGATCCTCGGTGACGGTGCTGTGCTGACTCTGAATGCCAAAGCCGGTTGGCGCGAGGTGGAGATTGGCCGCGGTTCTTCGAACCAAACCTGCCCCGTTCATGCGCTGGAACAATGGCTGCATTTCGCGAAGATCGACTTCGGACCGGTCTTCGTCCGCACATCCCGCGACGGAAAGAAGGCCTTGGAAAAACGCCTCAACGACAAGCATGTCGCCCGCCTCATCAAATCCACCGTCCTGAAATCCGGCATTCGCGCCGAGCTGCCGGAAAAAGACCGCTTAGCGCTGTTTTCAGGCCATTCCTTGCGCGCCGGTCTCACCAGCAGCGCGGAAGTCGACGAACGCTATGTCCAGAAGCAGCTCGGACACGCATCGGCCGAGATGACCCGCCGGTATCAACGCCGTCGCGACAGATTCCGGGTGAACCTGACCAAGGCCGCGGGGCTTTGATCCGCTGCCCCATTACGCCGCCTGCCCGCTGAGCCTACCGTAGAAGCTACGCTCGAGGTGCAACTCCCCTGCCCCGGCCTTCTGGACAATACCACGGAGATAGCCGCCCGGAGACGCGACTTCGCCGGCGCAATGCTTATCGAAGGTCAGAACCAGCGCGGCGGTTGCAATTTGAGGCCCAAGACGAACCTGCGCGAGGTTCCAGGCATGCTCCGAGACGCCAATCATTGGCCTCAACTGGCCAGCAACCCGGTGCAGATCGCCCCAATCTTTGAGATACCCGCCCATATTGCGCGCCCAGGACGCGAATTCGGGACAAGCCTGCATCACAGTCGGCAAATCAAGCGCTGCTCCACGTTTTTTGCGGGTCTCAGCAACCCACTCTTCCAACTCCCTATCAACCTGCTCTTCCGGTGGCGCATTTGGCACCACGCCCGCCGCTTGCTCAGTTTCTGAGCGATTACAGGTTACAGGATTTAGTTGGGTTGTAATTAGTATATGGGGGTCAGAAATGACCTCCCTGGGGTTCATTTTTTGAGTCTTTTCGAAGACTTGTGCCTTGGTTGCAGGCGTGTTTTCCACAGGTTGGACAGCCTCAGTTGCCTTAAGGTAAGCTGCCTCGACACGCTCCTGAAGCTCTTTGAACCAGGTCAAGAGCCGGACAAGCTGTTCGGAAGCTTCGTGGCGGCGCGGAAGCCGGTCCAAAAGCTCTTCGAAGAGCCCCGTGAACTGCGCCCAGGGCCCGCGCAGCGCGTTGCTGACGGCAGCCTCGATCCGCGCCCTGATCATCCGTCGTGCCACCGTGATCTGGCGCTTCAGGCGCTGACAGAGCTCACGTTCGGCCTGTAAATCGGCATGCAACTCCTCGAACTCCTCGACACGGGCCGACAGCGGCGACAGATCGAAGCCGTAGGCCTCGATAATGCGCCCATCGGCGTCCCTGCGCCCCCACCGCTTGCCGTTCGGGCTGTCCTGGAAGGAGATCACGCCGATCTCGGCCAGCCGTCGCGCATGGCGTTTGAGAGCCGAGAGCGAGAAGCCCGTCTGCTCCATCAGATAGGCGTTTGATGCCCAGACGATCGGGCGCTGCCCCTCCTCCCAGTCCTGGGCCTGAGTAAAGGCCCCGAGCGTGTCGAGGAGCATCATGTCTCCGGCCTTGAGGCCAATGTATGCACCGACCCGCTTTACGGCCACGAAGGCCCGCGTCTTGGGTACAGCTAACTGTTCACCGGCTTGGGCAAGCTGCTCTGCAATGCCAAGACCCGGTGTCGGCTTGCGCCAACCTGTATGTTTCATGCCTGTTTCTCACCTCCAGTTATGTGGAGGCAAAAGAAAGCCGTTCGCCGAAGTGGCGTTCTTGTTGACAGTGATTCGCGGGAGAGATATCTTCTAAGCGACCAAACTTTTCAGATTAGCTCTCAGGCCACGCTGCTTGGGGGCTTTTCTTTTGCCTAGATCATTGTTCTGACTGCTCCTCTTTCGTCGCGAGGAATTCACTGTACAGCTGATCAAGCCGGCCCGAGAGAAAATCCCCGAACTCGGTCGAGTCTTGCGCCGTGAGTGAAATGCTGAATGCCTTTCCGGATCGGCCGATGACGCCTTTGATGCGGCCTTTGCCGGCGGTCCAAGTACGTTTCTTGGGCGCGGCACGCGCTTTTCGGCTTTTCGGCGCCCTGCCCGCTTCTGCTAGCTTGCTGTGCAGGAACTCGAAGCGTGCATCGCTGTCGAGACCCTGAAAACCGTCGAACTCCAAAGCTCCTTTGAGGATCTTCTCATTCTTGGGCTCCGAGGCCAACTTCTTGAAATCCTCCCAACGATCGCGCCCGATCTGCTTGGCTGGGCCAATCTGTTCGATGACGTGCCGCGGGACGTTCTGCGCCACTGACAGCATGCGCGAAAGCAAAGTACCGTCAATGGTCAGGGCGGACTGGATCACGTCCTTTGCTTGCCCCATATCCAAAAGGCTCTTCGCAAATAGGGCCTTCTCAATAAATGAGAGATCTGCGCGCGCAGTGTTCTCCTGCCCTTGAGCAAGAATGTGGGCCACGTCGTCCATCGGCTTTACAACTGCGCGAACCTTACGGCCGAGCGCCGATGCAACTCGCACACGGCGATGCCCGAAGACGATCATGTAACGACCATCTGCTTCTGGATGCGGTCGAAGTAAAACCGGTGTGTCCTGGCGACCGGCCGCGATCGATGCTTTCAGTTCGTTGAAAGCAACATCGTCATCACTAAGCCGATCCGAAACGAATGACACATCGATCAATTGCGGATCAATCTCGACTATTGTTTCGCCTTCAAGGAGACGCTTCGAGTTCTCCGCAAGGCTATCAATCGAAACCTTCATCGACTTCGAAGCTCCGCGCATTGCGTATCCGGAGCGCCCGGAATCCTTGGGCTGCTCCGGCGAACCAGCCATGACGCTCTTCAGGAGGTCTTTGCGAGCCATCAAGTCATCTCCACTTCGTTAGAATCCAACCGGCGCGCAGTCTGCATTTCGACAGTTGCACGGCTGTCAAAACTGGCGCTCTGCACGGCTGTCAAAACCACAGTCATTCTCGCCCCCAAGCCTTGTGGATCAATTCGGCGATTTCGTCGTTGACGTCGTTCAGGGAGGTCACTGCACGGTCATAAGTGGTTCGAACGAACTGAGAGCGCTCAACTTCGTAAAGCGTCTGTTTGGTGATCCCAGCGTCGGAGATCGCCGTCGATTTCAGTACAGGAGCCGAAAGCATCTGGTTTGGAAACATCGCCTGGAGGAACCCGACCATCTGCTTTTGAGGACCATCTGTTGGCTCAAACCGCGTTACGAGGTAGCGGAACCACTTCAGGCGCATGTTTGCTCCGGCGTCACGGATCGTCTTCATGATCCCGCCCAGCATCAAAAGAAACTGGCTCATCGACATGACGTCCAGCATCTGAGGATGGACCGTCACAATTACCGAGGAAGAAGCCGTCAGAGCAGTGAGCGTGAGGTAGCCCAGCTGAGGAGGGCAATCGATTACGACCACGTCATAGCGGTCATCAACTTCACTGAGCGCCTTGGATATCCGAGTGAAGAAGGTGCGGCCCTCATGGGGATCGCTGCTCGTCAAAGCAACCGGCGTATCGTATTCGTACTCCTGAAGTTCGAGGCTTGCCGGAACGATGTCTAGGTTTGGGAAGTTTGTCGGCCGGATTACTTCAGAGATGGGCTTGCGCTCATCGTCATACCGGAGCGTCTCATAAAGCGAGGGCACGTTGTCGAGCTCAGGCTGGATACCGTGCAAAGCTGTTAGTGAGGCTTGAGGATCCAAGTCGATCGCAAGAACACGATGGCCCTTCAGCGCTAAATGCTGAGCGAGATGAGCTGCGGTAGTGGTCTTTCCGCTGCCCCCTTTGAAGTTTACGACAGAAACAACGTGCAGTTCTTCGCCAGGCTGTCGATAGGGGACATAACGGCGCCTTCCGGGACGGCCATGCTTGTCCAGATAGGCTCTCAATTCCAGCATTTGCTCAGCCGAGTAGCTGCGCCTGCCGGAAGACGACGTTTCGGGCTCGGGGCCTTTGCCCTCGAGGTGAAGCTTCTTGATCGTCGATTGGGTCACGCCGAGATAGTAGGCAACCTCTGCCAGAGAGAACTGACGTAGACCTTTCTGGGCGTCTGGAGGATACTGTTCCTGTCGCAACATGTTGAGACGGTCAGAAATCAGCTCTCCCTGCTGAAGGATGATCTCGTCGAAGGGTTGATCCTTCGTATCAGCCTCAAAAGACCGTTGTCGCATCTGACTGCCCTCTAAATATCGCTTTTTCAGCGATTTCGCTCATTAAAGTGTCATCTACACGGAAAAATGAGTCTTAACAATGATTTTCGCCCGGCGGCTCGACCCCACCCAATCTGCCAGCGGGCCTAGATGCCTCGACAAACTGTAGTGATCACGGATGGCTCCTACCCAATATCTTGGGATGACCTGTCGTAAGCTCTGACTTCCAGCCAATTAGCGCGTCACATGACCACGACCGCAACCTTATGTTATTATTTATTTTTCCTCCATTGCACGGCTGTCAAAATGCAAGAGGTACTAAGCCTTAAAGTGCGTGGGGGACGACGGAAAAGTCTTCTCCGAAACGGATTGCGTCATCATCTCCCTTATGCCCGATCAGCTTTCAGTTGCTTCCACCAAGCACACCAACCAGTGCGCGCCAACATGCAGGCAATGCATGTCAATGCGAAGGGACGCGGGGGGAAATCGGCTGGGTTGCCCCGGCCGATTCTTTGCGTCACGCGGCGTCTTTGGGGCCCCAGGGGATGACGGCCTGCAGGGACAGATCGTCCTGGTTCGCGGCCTTGCCGAGGTTGGCGTTGAAGCCGTGGTCGCGGATGGTCAGCGTGTAGTAGTCGGCGCCGGTCTCCTTGCTCTGCTTTTTCCAGATACCGCCGCACTCGACCAGCTTGCCGCGCGGGGAACGGCCGAGGACGCGGTGCGTGGGGGCCATCGGGTTCGCGCTCGCGACGGGTTCGACCGTGATGTCGAGGTCGAAGGTCAGGGTCGAGATGGAGCCGACGCCCTTGGCGGTTTCGATGTCGGCGCTGGTGAATTTGATGCAGTTCGTGGTCATTGCTCTTCTCCTTGTTTGCGTTGCAATGATGGTCACTTTGCAGCTGGCCAAGGCCCGGCCACACCGAAGGCGAAGCGTGAGCTGGAGAGGGGCAGGCGCCGGTCTTTTTGCTGCGCGAGGAAAGACCCGCAGGGTCAGGGGAAAAAGATCGGCGACAACCTTTGTGGACGGGACGACAGCTGCGACCAGCATGTCATGCAACTCAGACATTGGGAGAAGTGCGGTGGCCGCGAAGGAAGGTGGGTGAACTGCCGACAACTAAGAACGCCGAAACGATCCTTTCACAGTCACACCTGATCTTTCGATACATACCACGACCCGTCGCAACGCAACACCGGCCCGTCTTGAGGTCCTCGGTCGAGTTACCAATGGCCTAGAGCAGAAAGTGATCTCACAGGCTGGAGAAGTTGAAATGCCCAGGCGAGGACGCGCACATCTTTTCCCGACAGCTTCAATCCCGGCCGCGTTGCGAACTTCGAAGATGTCCCGTATGGCAGCGCAAAACTGAGCAAACGACGTGTGCGACTCGGAAGATCAGGCAAACGCCCGAGCCCGCTCCAATCCCGACACGTGTCGGGATGAGTGAAGAGGATAAGCAGTTGGACGGCGCAACACAGAATGTGGTCACCGAGGATGGCCTGCGCGATCTGCTCTCAGATGGCTACCTCATCGAGGTGATCTGCAACCAGACTGCCGAGAAGCGCCATAACAGTTGGTATGGCGCGTGGATCGTGCACGCGGTGACGAAGGACGGCCAGGACGCGAAGATGCTTGTCACGAGCCGCAGCGTCTTCAAATTGCGCGAGTTCAAGACGATCGTCGGATTGGTCAGTTTCCTGGCCGAAATGGGGCGCCTTTCGGCGAACATCCCGCTGATCCCGGGACGACGTGAGCGTCACGAGGCTTTTGGAAGTCCCGCGACAGCGACAAACTAGAAATACTCATCCACACACTCAGCAGTCTGACAGACCAAATCCTGCAATACTGCGCACCTCCGCGAACTCAAAGTGCGAACCGCACTGGGCGCTCTGACTGATGTCATTGTAGAACCGGGGCCTAAGCCCCGATCCTCTTGATGCGGATCCCGAGCTTGCGGGCCTTGTCGACGATGTTCTCTGTGATACCCGAACCTGGGGTGGCGATCAGCCCTTGGGGCATGGTCTCCAGCATCTTGTCATTGCGCTTGAAGGGGGCGGCCTTCCCGTGGCTCTTCCAGTCGGGCCTGAAGACCACCTGGGTGACACCTCGGGTATCTGCCCAGCGGGCCGCGATCATCTCGGCGCCTTTGGGCGTGCCACCGTGCAAGAGCACCATGTCGGGGTATTTCGCAAGGGTGGCATCGAGGACGGACCAGATCAGGTCGTAGGCCTGATAGTCGCCGCCCGAAAAAGCGATCCGTGTGCCTTCGGGGCAGTGCACCTCGGTCTCCTTGCGGCGCTTGGCCGAGAGATAGGCCCGACTGTCCACCACGGCGGAGATCAGACCCCGATGCGAGACCTTGGATCCGGTGCGGGGCAGCCAGGGCGAACCGGTGGCGGCCGAGAAATGGTCCACGGCCAGATCGCGCATCTGCTCGAAAGCGTCGCGATGGTCCCAGAGCTTCAGCCCGATCATCTGGAGGCGTTCCAGCTCGACCGAGGCGACCTCAGAGCCGTCCTGGATCGCGAGGCTTTCCCGGACCTCGAATTCGTTGTCGTCGAGAAGCTTCTGGATATGGGTCAGCCGGCGATGGAAGATCGAGGTGAGGGACCAGAGCATCTCTTCAATATTGTCCTCCAACTGGCTGCCGGTGAGGAGGCCGATGGTGGTCTCAAAGAGGGTCGCCATGGCGAGTTCGACCTCGTCGGGTTGGGGCAGGGGGCGATGATCGGTCTCGCCGGGTCCCGGTGTTGCGCCGTGAAGTGCGAGGTGGTCGAGGATGGCGGAGGTCACGCCGGTCTCCTCTTGGATGTCTGTCTGATGGGGCATTGTCTGGTTCCTCTGTTTGATCTGACCCGATTTGGATGGGGCGATGTCAGGACCGGCGGCGACCGGGCCGCATCCGTCAGGATCGGAGCGAAGCGGAGAATGTGACCCGGACCGGAAAATTGGTCCCGCGAGGAATGCCCTGAAAGGGGAGGGGAATTTTCCGGGTAGCGGGCGCATTGCTGCCCGGGCGAGGGGCACTCAGCCCCGACCCGCTGGTCCATCGCTCCCCTTGTCCAAACGGGATCAGATCGAACCGGCGGAACCTTTGCCCTGTCGGACATCAATGGGTAGGCAGGCGGTCATCCGCCCCCAATCTCCAGACCTTGCGCTTTCATGGCCTCTAAAAGGGACCGGCGCAGCGCATCCTTGCCAAGTGCCCGCAGATCGTCGTTGAAATCGCCCATTGCCGGCACGAGATCACCACAGGCAATTCCTCGCGATTCCAGTTGGTTACGCAATCTCTTTGATGCATTGCGTCCTGCTTCATCATTGTCCCGCGCGATCCAGATACGCTTGATCCCCGGCGGCGGGATGAAGAGGCCGAGATGGGTGGCGGTGAGACAAGACGCGAGGTCGAACTCAAGCAGAGCCGTGCCAACCGAAAGGGTGTTCTCGAGACCTTCGCCGACGATGAGATCAGTGCGCCCGGTGCCAGACCAGAAGCGGATGGCATGGCCATGAAGCTGCCCAAGGATCCGCTTCGGGTTCTCGATCGCGGCCAGACCGCCGGTGGAGGGGTCGAGATAGGTGCGCGCGCAGCCAGTGATCTGGCCCCGATTGTCCGTGATCTTCGCCAGCAGGGCAGGGGCTCTGTGCGGCGGATCAGGCCCGTCCTCGCCGTGGCGCAGGAAGACCTGCGGGTGATAGCGGAGCGCTGGACCGAAGCGCGAGATCCCGCGCCCCTGCAAATAGGTGGCCGCCAGAGTGCCGAGGACCGGCTTGCCTGCGGCAAAGAGCTTCCGCGCCCGCGCGATGCGTTTGCTGGAGGCTGCATCCGGGCGCTCAGCCTTTCGGGTTTCACGAGGTACGGCAGCGCAGGGGGCCTCGCCGAGAAAGGACTGCGCCTCCCTCAGCGTTTCCTTGAGCGTGACCGAACCAAGCCGTTCCTGCAGCAGGTCTATCAGATCGCCATATTGCCCCGTCGCAAAGTCGGCCCAGGATCCGGCCTTGCGCCCACCTTGAGCTTGCAGCCGGATGGCGAGGCTTTGACCTTTGGCCCCCGAGGTATCGCCAACCTGCCAATAGTTGCCCTGCTTGCGCCCCTCGGGGAAATACTGGCGGCAGAAGCTCTCGGCCCGATCTGCCAGATCGGCCGAGAGGTCTGCGATGCTGCGCCGCGCGTTCATGCGGCGGCATTCGCAGCGTTTGCGCCAACCGGATGCTCGCCGAGCACGCGCGCCAGCACGTCAATGCCGTCCACCGGGATGAACACCCGCGTCTTCCACTGGATCACCTCGGTGAAGCAGCCCAAAGCCTTCAAACCGGGCAGGGCCGCACCGGACGCGCCGATCAGCTCACATCTCGGCTGCCCCATCACGAGCGACCGGCGCAACTGGTAACCGCCGAGCAAGCTGAGGGTCGTCTTTGCGTCCATCACCGCGCCGAACACCTCCTGCGGTGCCATCTCGATCTGACAATCGAGACCGAGGCGCGCGTAGACATTGAGAAGCTGATCCTGGCTGACCAGACGGCCGATGGCGCGTTCCCCATCCTCGGTCTGCAGGCGATAGATGCGCATGTTGTCAGCGGGCAGCCGATCCCAGATCGGCAGGAGCAGCCCGCAGATCAGCGTGATCTTCGAGGTGGTGAACTCCGGCACGGCGGCGACTTCGGTCTGCCAGAGATGTTCGAACATCGAGTCATCAATCTCCTCCCAATGCGAGGTCGAAAATTCGCTGGCCGCGAGGATCTCGGTTCCCATGGGCCGCAGCAGTTTCACCCGCAGGATCGGCACACCGTCTTCGTCCATGAAGGCGGGCGCCTTCACCATCAGCGCCGCGCGTTTGGAGGTCGTGTTCCAGCAGAGCGTCGCGCCCTCTGTGTTTGCGCAGATCGATTTGACCCGGGGCAGGGCGAGAGGATCGTTGCGGTCTGTGCGCTCCACGGTCAGCGCAGTGGCCGTCGCCCCCGTCGCCTCATGCTCGAAGATGACCTTGCGATCGACGATCTCGAACTTCTCCGCGCGCAGGGTCTCGAGGCCGACATCCAGCGTGCCCGCCTGCCGCGCGTCTTCGATGATCGCCGAGAGGAACCCGCCGAAGGCCTCGAAAATTGCGTCTTGCACGTCAATCCTCAGAGCAAGGCAGCGGTTCAGGAACTGCTGGATCGGCGGCAGGGTTTCCTTCATCGTGCCGTCCGCGTCATCGAGCGTCAGCCCGGTCATCTCCTGGAATTTGGCGTAGGAGCAGGCGTCAATCTTGCCCGCGCGCAGCTTGTAGAAGAACTGGCGCCGCGCCGCGCGTGCGTAAGGGCTTTCGAGGTTGTCCTCGGCGCGAAACATGTTCTGACCGCCGGTCTCGCGTTGCCCCTTGGTGATCGCCCCGAGCGTGTCGAGGCGGCGCGCGATGGTGGAGAGGAACCGCTTCTCGCCTTTCACATTGGTGGCCACCGGCCGGAACAGCGGCGGCTGCACCTGATTGGTGCGATTGGTGCGCCCGAGCCCCTGGATGGCATTGTCGGCCTTCCAACCGGGCTCGAGCAGGTAATGCACCCGGAGGCGCTGGTTCTTTGCCCCAAGGTCGGCGTGATAGCTGCGCCCGGTGCCACCTGCATCTGAGAAGATCAGGATGCGTTTGGCGTCATCCATAAAGGCCTGAGTCTCGCCGAGGTTGGAGGAGGCGGGGCGGTTCTCGACCTTGAGCCGCCCTTCGCGCGTTTTCACGATGCGCCGCTTGCGCCCCGTGACCTCGGCCACCGCATCGCCGCCAAAATGCCAGAGGATCTGGTCGAGCGCGCCCTGCACCGGGGCGAGGGCACCCAAGTGCTCGATCAGATCGTCCCGCCGCCGCTCCGCTTCGCGGCAGATGATGGGATTGCCGTCAGCATCGAGGGCGGGGCGCGACCGCAGATCGCCGTTCTCGTCGGTGTAGGGCTCGAAAAGCTGCGTCGGGAAGCTGTGCATCAGGTAGTCCATGATGTTTTCACGCGGTGTAAAATCGACCTGCAGATCGTCCCAGTCCGAGGCCGGAATCTCCTCGAGACGGCGTTCCATCACCGCTTCGCTGGTCGAGACGACCTGAATCACTGCAGAATGCCCCGCCGCCAGATCCGCCTCGATCGCGCGGATAAGCGAGGGGCATTTCATGGCGGTGATGAGATGGTTGAAGAAGCGCTGTTTGTTGCTCTCGAAGGCCGAACGCGCGGCGGATTTTGCCTGGGCGTTCAGCGTGCCGGTCTCGGAGGAGATGCCAGACGCCTGAAGCGCGGCCTCAAGATTGGTGTGGATGATCTGGTAGGCATCGGCATAGCTGTCGTAGATCGCGATCTGAGGGGGCGTCAGGTCGTGCACCAGCATCTCGTATTCGACCCCGGCGTAGGAGAGCGAGCGTGCCAGATATAGCCCGAGCGCCTTCAGGTCGCGCGAGATCATCTCCATGGCGGCAATACCCCCGGCCTCCATCGCGGCGACAAACTCTGCACGTGTCACGAAGGGGAAATCGCCAGTGCCCCAGAGCCCGAGGCGGGAGGCATAGGCGAGATTGCCGACGACCGTGGCCCCGGTGGCCGAGACATAGAGGACGCGTGCATCAGGCACAGCGTTTTGCAGTGCGAGGCCAGCGAGGCCCTGCTGTGAGGCCTTCTTGTCGCCGCGGTCGGACTTTTCGCCAGCAGCATTGGCCATGGCGTGGCTTTCATCAAAAGCGATGACCCCGTCGAACCCTGCGCCGAGCCAGGACGTCACCTGGTCGAGACGGGAGGCTTTGCCTTCCCGCTCGGCGGAGCGCAGCGTGGCGTAGGTGACGAAGAGGATGCCTTCGGGCAGGCGGATGTCGCTCCCTTGGCGGAATTTCGAGAGCGGCACGATATCGCTTTCACGCCCCCCGAGGGCCATCCAGTCGCGCCGCGCATCTTCGATGAGCTTGTCGCTCTTCGAGACCCAAACGGCCCGGCGGCGCCCTTTGAGCCAGTTGTCGAGAATGATGCCCGCCACCTGCCGCCCCTTGCCGCAGCCGGTGCCATCGCCCAGGAACCAGCCCTTGCGCAGACGGAAGGCACCTTCGTCACCCTCCGCCGCGGCCATAAGCTGACCCTCGATCTCCCCGCGCTTGAACCAGCCTTTCAGGTGCGCCTCGTGTGCATTGCCCGCGTAGATCACGCTTTCGAGCTGCGGAGCGGAGAGGAGGCCGTCAGCGACAAGGGACTTCGGCAAGACTGGGCGATAGGTCGGCACGGGCGGCGGGACAGACGCCATGGCTGCGGATTGGACAAGTGCTGTCGGGTGCTCCGCTGCGCCGCCGATCCGCATCGCCTGAAGATTATAGGTCTCGTAAACCGTGTCCTGCAGCGCGACGCCCGGTACGCTCCAGGCTTTCGGCAGGTAGTCGAGCGGGGCCGTCACGACATCATCAAAGGGATGCCGGGCGCGCTCCTCGGCGCGGGCGCGGGTTTCCTTGCGGGCGGCGTTACGCAGAGCGTACAGGTTGGTGCGGGACTGGCGGTTCGGCACAGACAATGCCGCGCTGGTAGGGCAGGGCGGGGGGTTGCGGCGCGCGGGACAATGGGTGAGCACTGCGGAGAGAAGATCGCCCGTGGTTGCGCAGATGGGATGATAGACGGCCTCGATTTCGACAGGTGCGGTCTCGCGTTCGCCCGCCGCGCGCTTGTCGATTACCGTCAGCCGCGTGTCGATCGTGGTCCCATGCCGCGCGAAGACCTTGCCGTCGATCGCGGCGGAAAACACCACGTCTGCGCTCTGGCCTATGCGTTGAAACGTCGGCTGGAAACTCTTGGTGGAGGGCCGAAAGCTCTCGCCCGTGATGATGACAAGCCGCCCACCCGGAGCAAGACGTGCCAGCGCGGACAGAACATGCTGACTGGTCGCCTGCCGAAACCGACCTTCGACATGGTTCGCAGCCGAAAACGGCGGGTTCATCACGATGACCGAGGGCGTGATTGCGCGGTCGAGACGGTCGTCGATCGAGGCGGCATCGTGATCCGAGACAACAGCATCCGGAAACAATTGTTCCAGCAAGGCACGGCGCGTTTCCGCAAGCTCATTGAGAACAAGCCGCGCGCCTGCAGTCCGGGCGAAGATCGCCAGCATGCCGGTGCCAGCGGATGGCTCGAGCACCAGGTCGCCCTCGCGAAACCCCGCCGCCTGCGCGACAATCGCCGCAAGGGGCAGGGGGGTCGAAAATTGTTGCAGGCGGACGCTATCTTCAGAACGCCGTGTGTGCGAGGGCGCCAGACTGGCCAGCCGCTCGATCATGGTGAGGAAGGCCTGCGGCGAGGCCGCCTGGCGCTGCATCAGCGCGCCATAGCGCGCGAGCATCAGGATTTGCGCAACCTCGACGGCCTCGTAGGCGTCCTTCCAAACCCAGGCGCCGCTCGTGTCGCTGGCACCGAAGGCCTCCTCCATCACGGCGCGAACAGCGGCGGCGTCAATGGGTTTGCCAGCCTCGAACAAAGGGACGAGGGCATTTGCAGCCTGCATCAGGTTTTGAGCAACGCCTGCAGCCTCGGGCAGGGCAGGGGCCTCTGAAAGACATGCAAGCGGGACGGAATGGGGGTGAGCGTTCATCGGCAATCTCCGGAGTTGAGGGTTGGCCCCAGGCCCCGCGCGCACTCTCGCACCCGGGAGGGGTCACCCCTCCCGCCCTGTCTCTCGCTCTTTCATGGCAAAGCCCTGGTGCGAATTTGCCCTGCGTCAGGACGGCCGCAGATGGCGAGGCACGTCCATCGATTGATGCAGGATCCGGATCACAAATATCCTGTCCGGGTCCACCTCATAGAACACGAGGTGCCGGCCCGTGATCAGTTTACGCGCACCCTGCAGGAGATCGGAGCAGTCCGACCCCATTTGAGGATTGGCGATCAGCCCCTTCAGGGCACGCTCGATGTCGTCGAGATAGCGGTCCGCCTGCGCCGCGCCCCACTGTCGGTCTGTCTCGACCCAGATATCGACGAGATCGGATTTAGCCGCTTCAGAGAGATGGATGTCACGCATCAGAAGCGCCGGAGCGGCTCCGCGCCTCGCGCTTGATCGCATCCATATCGAGCGGACCAGCGTCGCCGGATTGCTTGCCCTCCATCAACGCAACGCGAAGCCGCGCCCGCTGACCTTCCTGTTCTTCCATCAGGCGCAAGGAGGCGCGGATCAACTCGCTGGTTGACCCGTAGCGCCCTTCCTTCAACATCAGGGCAATGAATTCGTCCCAATGGGGGCCCAGTGTGACGCTTGTGCTTGCCATGTTCACCTCCGAAATACGCATGAATAACATATATGAGTACTTCACGCATTTCAACTCGGAGGTGGGCTTGCGCCCAGTTCTTCGGCGGCGACGGCTCTGGATCTCGCCTGTAAAACGAGATGGTCTACAAACGCTCGTGCCTCGGACAGGCAGTCCAGCTCATAGTCGCCGAAGAAGCCCCAGCAGGCGTCGAGCTCCTCGCCGTCACGCTCGATGACATAGCCATAGACCCGCCCGCCAAGATAGGCGTCGTAGCTGACGATTTCAGCGCGCAGGATGTCGGCTGCCTTTTCCCGCAGTGCCTTGGTGACGCGCTTCACATCGAACTCCTTCCGAACCGCCTCAAGCAACACATAGACGTAACCGGCCTGGCCGGAATCCCACGGGCAGTGGAACCCGATGGTGTTCATCGCGAGGCCGGAATGGTCATAGAGAAACACCGGCAGAAGGATCGCCTTGCGCTCGGCGCGCTCGCGCAACTGGTCCATTGAGAGATCACACTGATCCGAGACACCCGCGAGATCGCGCAGAAACGACTCGGGGCTTGCGAAATGGTGGCTTTCGCCCAGCCGGTATCTCCGATGCCAGCAGATCAGCGTGCCGAGGTTCGACCACTCCCGTGGGCTTTCGGGATCGGGGTCATGGAAAATCTTGATGGTGTGGCCGTGATAGGCCTCCTCATAGACAGGGTCGTGCATGTCGATGTCCTTTCTTGGAACGAAATCGACTCGCCAGGCCGATTGGGCGCAGGCGAGTCGATCTGGTTGTGATGAGTTGGTTGGTGAGGTTGCCGCCCGTCGGATCAGGCGGCGGCGCGGTTCTGGCGGTGCTGAACGTGTTCGACCGAGACCTTCAGCAGCCATTCCTCGAAGCCGAGAATGGTCTGGTGATTTGCCACCGCGTGGCTCCAGACCGCGCGCGGATCGCTGCCGATCTGCGTCGGGTCGTTGTCGATCCGGCCGTTGGCCATCCACGGTTCCGGTTGGATGCGTCCAAGCCAGTCGGCCAGCGACGGGATGCGCCCTTGGCAGTCTTCGCGCACATGTTGTTCGCCGATCCAGCGGATCGGCACGACCCGGCCCGCGCTGTTGGTCAGGCTTCGCCCAAACAAACGCTCAGCTTCGAAGATCCCGAGCGTGTGGTGCCGATGTGCTCGGTGGGTGAAAAGTGCGAGGTGTTCCTTAGATGAGTCGAACCAATCGTGCACATATTGGTAATCATCTGGAACACCTCCGAACTTTCGGGCCGAGCTTTCGGCGTGGTGGAGGGGATGTGCCATATCAAAGCCCCTCATGTTCGGTGGTATTGGTCGCGATGTAGCGGTTCGAATGACTGACATCGATGTTGTCAGTCGCGAGCACCCAGGTCAGTTCGCCATAGCCACCTTCGTTGTTCTCGAACCCGGGGCTGAGCGCATAGGCGAAGTCCCAGCCGAAATCTTCGACCCGGCGGCGCAACTCTTCTGAGAGAGAGATCGTGTCTGGCGTCACGACGACATCTTCGATATTGCCGGAATCGCCGTAGCCTTCGTATTGCACCTCGATCTTCGTCACGCCGACGGCACGCAGTTCGGAGAGAAGGGCCACGCGGGTCACAACCCTCTGTTCGGCGGCGCGTTTCTGGGCTTCCAGCATCTGCGCGTAAAAATCATTCACTTGTGTCATGTCTTCGATCCTTTGGAATTGAGGGAAGGGGAGGGCGACCTTTGCATCAGATCGCCCAGGAGGTTTCCTGCGGGGGGCTTCAAGCCGCGGCGTCGCCGCGTTCGTCACCCGTCCGGTCAACCAGGTTGAAATACAGATTCTCAGTCGCGCGCTTGAACCCCGGCGGTTTGCGCGGGGCGAGGCAGCGCACTGAGGCACTGCAGCTCTCGCCATGCTCCATCGCGAACTGCGTCACTTGGTCGATCAGGTCGTCCATGCCCGCGGCCTGGATGCGCTTTTCCGGGTAATTCGCCATCATCTGGAACTGTGTGACGACGAAGGCGCCGTCGCGGTGCGCGGGATAGAGGGTGATCTGATAGTCGAGTGTCTTGGCCATCTCTGGTCTCCTGCGGCGGGCGGAACGCGACCATCGCGCCCCATGGAAACCCGCCAGCGCGAAAGGACCGCCCTTTGTGCAAGGGCGATCCGAGGTGATGTTGAAGAAGAGGGGCGTCAGTATTCTGACGGCAGAAGCAGGGTCAGGACGCGGCGGGTTTGCGCGGGATCGGATGGCTCGGGAGAGCCATATTGATAGTCGACGTCGTACAAATCGAGCTTGAACCAGGTCGTGGTCCCGTCGAAGTCGATGACCCCCATCTCGTGCCAACCATGGGGGTCACTGTCAGCGTTGAACGCGTCAAACGAAGCGACGCGGCGGGTGAGAGCGAGCTGGGCGTCCGGCCCTAGTGCTGCAACACCACGGGTCATGACAAACTGGCCCTGCGGCGCATCGGCGACGGGGGTGGTCCTGAGAATGGAGCGACGAAAGGCATCATTTTGCCCGGCGATCAATTCGGTTTCCTTGACGGGATCGATATCGAGTGTGGTGGTCATGAGAATTCTCCGGGACGGGCCAGCCGATCAGACACCGGCTGCGTGAAACCCGTCAGCGGGAAAGGGCCGCCCTCTGCGCGAGGACGGCCCAAGGCTTAGGTCATGATCGGATCGGTTTTCGCCGCGTCAGGCCGCATCCTCGCTCAGGAAGGCGGGCAAGGACGACGGTTCATTGCTCTCAGCGTCGCTCAGAGAATCTTCGGCGGACAGATCTCCCTCCTCGGTCTCCGGCGCAGCGCCTGCCGTGTCGGCACCAGCCTCCGTCGCACCGGCAAACACCATCCCGTCGGGCAGCCACCGCGTCGTCTTTGCAACCGTCGCGGCGTCGAAACCTTCCGTCTCGCTCGCCGCTTCTGCGAACGCCCGCTCCATCGCGGCCGCGATATCGCCCTTGCGTTCGCGATTGCGATCCTCGGCGTAGTCGTCACCGATCAGCTTGCGCGCCGTGGCCACCGCATGCCCCTTGTTGACCCGACCCCAGTAGTTTTGGGCAGTCGGGCGCCAGCAGGCAGCCACATCAACATCGAGCCGCGCGCCGATCTCCTCGATGATCGGGGAAGGACGATTGTCGGAGGAAAGCTGGGGTTTGACCGCGAGACCCGTCGCCCAGGCGAAAAGCGCCTGCTTGTCCGCAATGGGCAACGCCGACATCGTCCGGAAGTCCTCGGGTTTCTGAAGCTTCATCCAGTCCGTGGCGAGGTCTTGTTCCAGCGCCTCGAGCATTTTTTGGGCGACGGTGTCCGCGTGCAGCACTTCGCGGTCTTGCGCCTGGAAGGGCCGGATCGAGATGTCGAGTGCCTCGTTGCCGTAGGACCGCCCCAAAGCCTGTTCGCAGAGCGCGTAGAGCATCGCATCGAAGGCCACCTCGAAATCAGCCGCCAGATGCGCCCTGAGGATGTGCTGGCGCGTGGCACGCAGATCATCCGCCAGGCTCGCCGAAATGCCGTCCGCCTTGCGCAACGTGGCCGCGGGGTCAGAGGTCGGCACTGGCGTGGAGGACGTCGGCGGCGTCACATGTGGGCGGGCGGGGGAGGAGGCATCACCCGCATCAGCACTATCTTCGTCCGGCATGGCCGCAGCAGGGATATCTTCTGGCCGCACCAGGCCTTTCTCGACACGTAGCGCACCGTCATGACCGATGGTCAGAACCACGCCCGCAATGGCGCGATCTGCGTCCGCGAAAGGTTGCCGCTCGCGCTGCAGGGCTTCGATCTCGCGCAAACGCGGCTCGATGGCGTAGTATTCTTCGGTCTCGGCGTCGGTCCAATCCTCGCCGTCATTCTGCGCCGCCAATTCCTCTTCGCGGGCGATGAGATGCTCTTCCTCGGCGAGCAGATCGGGATCGGGTTCGATATCCTGCGGATAGACACGCCCGAAACTGCGAAACGCCCCGTAATCCACAGAGAGATGCACCTCGACCCATTTCCATGTCCCTTCAAAGGGTTTGGCCGCGGCCTGCAGCTTCTCGATGGCGAGACGCTCGAGGAGCTCAGGGTTTTCCATATGGGCGCTGGCGCGATCGTCGAAGAGGTCGCGCAGCAGAACGCCTCCCGCCGCCTCATAGGCTTCGATGCCGACGAAACGCCCCAAGGCCGAGTTCGCAGAATGCGCGGTCTCGGTCAGTTGGCGTTTGATGCTTTGCGGGTGGATGTGATAGCCGCCCTTCACCGCGTTCCAGACCGCCAGTTGCCGATCGTGGTCGTCGGTCAGCGTAAACGCCATCACGCATTCGAGGGTCAGATCCCCCGCGCGAAATCGCTCGATGATTTCGGGCGCGACACGGGCGAGTTTCAGCCGACGGCGTACCAGGTCGACGGAGACACCGAATTTCAGCGCAATTTCGTCCTCGCTGCGCCCTTCGCCAATCATCTTGTCGAAAGCTTCGAACTGGTCCGCCGGATGCATGGCTGCGCGCTGAAGGTTTTCTGTGGCGGAGGTGAGGATGGCGTTGCGTTCGTCCTCGACGAGGCAGGGCACCGGGTGGTCTGCGGGGATCACACCGTCCTCGGCCAGCTGTTTCAGCGATTTGAGGCGACGGCCACCGGCGTCAACAGCAAAACGTGTCTCTGACAGCGCATGAACCACTAGGTTCTGTTTGATGCCTGTCTCGCGGATGCTGGCGAGGAGTTCGGCGTCGTCGCTAGCGCTCGCGGCGACTTTGCGGACGTTGAGTTGGCTCGGCTCCAGCTGGTCGAGCGGGATCATCCGGATGTCGGCGGCGCCGTCAGGCGCAGCCGATCCGGCGGTTTCGGTTTTCTTTGAGGTGGCGGGTTTCGAACGCGTCGTGGTTTTGGTCTTGGCCATGGTCAGGATCCTTGTCGCGCCGGACCCGGAAGAGGCTCTCTCTTTCCTTTCAAGCCCGGCACACGGGCTTCCCTTTCTCTGGCTCTTTGCAATTGCGAAACACGTCAGCAATCGACCGTTTGTAAACGAATGCAAGTAAGTGCTCTCTCGTCGTGCTCGTCCAAAAACCCTTGGTTTCCTTGCGCTGAACGCGATCTGAGAGGTTCCACCGGCAGTCGCGTGCGCGTACTATATAAAGAGCGTCGGCAACCGCCACAAAATCACTTGGGTAATGTCCAAAAGATTAGTATTTTGCACATATGAAGCCCCAAGTATACGCTTTGACTGATGATTTCGATGACCCCTTCATCACAATCGAGGAGGATGAAGAGGCTCACGAAGAGGATCTCTGGTTTCTGCCTGGGCCACTCGAGGAAGAACCGGATGATTTGCTTCCCGGGCCACGGGCAGAACCGCCAGACACTGCTGTCATCGACGACTGGGCAAAGGCAGAAGGCGTTCACGCTGCGCGACTGGCAAAAGTGGCTGGACGCTTAGGAGCTCTGGATGACCGGCTGCTGCGTGGCCCGGAAGGCTGGCGGCATCGCCTCGCTCTTATCGAGGCGGCGGACCTCAGCTGGTTCGCAGGGGATCGGGTGAGTTCTGATCGTCTGGCGCTCTGGATATCGATGCGGCTGTCAGGTGCACAGGATGACCCAAATGCCCTGGCAAGAGTTGGATGGGCTGTTCGACGCCTGACAGGCGGTCCCGGACCAAACGGTGACTTGGCCGCCTTCCTGGATCGCCGCGATCCCGAGAACATTGAAGACAGTGCTGAGCGTTTCGAAGATCGCGCGGGCGGATGGCTGGACGTCATGGCGGCTGCGGGCGACTTACATCCAATCACGCGGGCTTGCATGGGCTTTCATCTCTGGAGCCTGGCGGGCCTCGGACAGCACGGCGACCAGATGGAAGCCGCCGTCACCGCGTCCAGGGTCGCGGCCAGCGACGGAAGCGGCGCCATCTTCGCACCGCTCGCTATGGGCGGGGCAGGGGGGCTGCGTGTCTCGGGTTTGCCAACCGAACGCTTGGCACGCTGGTTGGATGGGATGAACAGCGCAATTCTGACGGCGATGCGAACACTTGACGATATTGAAGCGTGGACGGGTCGGGCAGAAAACGTCATGGCGCATTTGTCGGGTCGCACGCCGGTCGCCTTGCGTAAAGCTTTCTCTCAGTGGCCATTGGTCTCTGCCCCAATGGCTGAATCCGTGACCGGAGCCAGTCGCGCCGCCATTCAACGCAATCTGGCGTGGATGGAAGAAAGCGGTTTGATCCGCGAGGTGACAGGGCAGGGGCGCTTCAGGATATGGACTCTCGAAAACTGAAAGTCGATTCCCGGGTGTGCTGGTTAATTTCAATGTGCCAGCATGACAGAGATTGTCATGCCGCGATGTTGCTACAAATGCAAACCGGATACGAGGCTGTCAAATGGACTTTCTCAAAAGCTGCCAATCTGTTGCGCGTCGCTGACATGGCGACCTCGCGGTATGACGGAATCCGCTTGCAGGACGTGACGGACGAGTTCGGTTGCTTTATTGCGCACCTTCGAGAAGGAGATTCGATTGTGCACTGCAGCAGGATGTCTTCCTTGTTCTTCACATAGTAACAGAGGGCAGGCTTGGAAACATCGAACAGGTCGGCCAATTCGCCAATTGACGTTTCCGAATACCTCTTGGTGGTGAACTCGTGCGCGGCCGTATCCAGCAACGCCCAGCGCTTCAGCTTCTGCTGATGCTCGGCATCCTTGGCTTTGCGGGCGAATTGATCAGGTTGCGGCTGCGTCCTCCTTAATCATGTCGGCGGCTTTTTCACCGATCATGATACAGGTGGCATTGGTGTTGCCGTTGATGATCTCGGGCATGATTGAGGCATCGGCGACACGCACATTGGCCAGTCCCTTGACCTTGAGCCGCGCATCGACCACGGCCATGTCGTCGCGGCCCATCTTGCAGGTGCCGACCGGGTGATACGCATGGTTGACCTCGGCGCGCAGGTAGTCGTCGATCTCGGCATCGGTATTGAGATAACGCTTTGGGTAAAGCGGCTTGGCGATCATATCCTTCAGCGGTGAGCCGTGCAGGATGTCCTGCGTCACCTTGAAGGCATTGCGCATGTCCTTCAGGTCATCGGCGTGATCCAGCAGGTTCAGGTCGATATTGGGCTCGGACCCCGGGTTGGCGTTCTTGAGCGTCAAACGCCCCCGGCTGCGCGGGTGGCCGATATTGACAATCATGGTAAAGCCCCACTTGATCATCGACATGTAGTCATGGGCATGGTTGCGATAGGGCAACGGCACCATGTGAAGTTGGAAATCCGGGTTGTTCTTACCCGGCTCGGACCGCAGGAAGCCACCCGCCGCTGTGGGCGGATTGGCGAGCCAACCTTTGCGCCTGGTGAAATACTGGTAGAAGGCACCAAGGTTCTTGAGCGTGCCCAGTGGGCCAAGGGAAATTCCGGTGCGTTTCTTAGATTTGAACACGAACATCACGTCCGGGTGGTCATGCAGGTTTTCGCCCACGCCGGGCAATTCATGCTGCACCTTGATGCCATGTTTCTCCAACTCGGCCCGGGGTCCGATGCCCGAGAGCATCAGGACTTGCGGCGAGCCGAAGGCCCCGCCGCTGACGATGACCTCCTTGTTCACCCCGACCCGCTTGGTTTCGCCGCCCTGGTCGTATTCGACGGCCACCGCGCGCCCGTCTTCCATGACGATCCGGCGCACCGTGGCCTTAACCTGGATATCCAAGTTCTTGCGGTCCGTGATCGGGTCGAGATAGCAGAACTTGACCGAGGCGCGTTCGCCGTTCTTGGTGGTGAACTGGTAGATGCCCAGCCCTTCGCGATTGGCGCCGTTAAAATCCGGGGTCTTGGGGTATTCCAGCTTCTCGCCCGAGGCGAGGAAGGCGTTGTAGAAATCAAACGAGGCATCGCCGTTGCTGACATGCAAGGGACCGCTGTCGCCGTGATAGTCATCCGCACCGCGTTCGTTGTTTTCGGCCTTGCGGAAATAGGGCAGCACCTCGTCATAGCTCCAGCCTTCGTTGCCGAGTTCGGACCAGCGGTCATAGTCGCCGGATTCGCCACGGATATAGACCATGCCGTTCATGCCGGACGAACCGCCCAGCATCTTGCCGCGCGGGTTATAAAGCGCGCGGTTGTTAAGATTTTTCTGCGGCGTGGTGTTGAAGCGCCAGTTCAGCTTGTTGATTTTGTAGTTCTGGATCAGCCCGGCGAACATGCCGGGAATCGAAACGAATTTCGAGTTACCCGGACCCCCTGCCTCGAGAAGCGTGACGGTAGTGTTCGGATCCTCGGATAGCCGCGCGGCAACCACTCCTCCCGAAGATCCTCCACCAATGACTACATAATCTGCCATTGTTACTCTCCCTGTTACCATTTTTTGTGTCTGTGTCAGACGATTTTCTTCATGACCGCCAAGAGCGTGTCGGTGAGCCTGCTGTAGGGCGGATTCAGAAGGTTGGCCGAGTTCAGCCGCGCCTGCCGGAAGACCGGCTTGTGGGCGCTGAAACTGTCAAACCCAGCCTTGCCGGTATGGGTGCCCATGCCGCTGGCCCCAATGCCGCCGAAGGGCAACTTTTCCTGGAACACGTGGAACAGGGTTTCGTTGACGCACATCCCCCCGGCCCAGGTGTTTTGCAGCATGTGTTTTTCACGGGCGCGGTCATGGCCAAACCAATAGAGCGCCAACGGACGGTCATGGCTGTTGATATAGCCCGTGACCTCATCCAGGCTGTCATAGGTCTTGATTGAGAGAACCGGGCCGAACACTTCCTCCTGCATCACTGCCATGTCGTCGCTGGGGTTAATCACCATATTCAGCGGCAGAATCCGGTTGTTGGTATTGCCCTCGCCACCATCGGGGTTGACCGTCACCACCTTTGCCCCCTTGTCACGGGCATCGGTGACCAGATTGCGCAGCCGGTCGTAATGGCGGTCCGAAACGATCGTAGTGTAGTCTACGTTGCCATCGAGGTTGGGAAAGAACTTGGTAAAGCCCTTCTTCATATCCCCGACGAACCCATCAAGCTTTTCGGTGGGCACAAAGACGTAGTCCACTCCGATGCAGGTCTGGCCACAGTTCAGCACCTTGCCGCGCAGGATCGAGCTGACCGCCTTGGCCGGATTATAGGAATGGTCGATGATCGCGGGGCTCTTGCCCCCCAGTTCCAGCGTGACAGGCGTCAGGTTGGGTGCCGCGGCCTGGGCGATCTTGCGCCCCACGGCGGTGGACCCCGTAAAGATCAGGTGGTCAAAAGGCAGTTCGGCAAACGCATTGCCCAGCTCGGCCCCGCCGGTGACGACGGCCAACAGGTCCTCGTCAAAATTGTCGGAAACGAGATTGCCCAGAAGTTCGGTTGTATGTACCGTGACCTCGCTGGGCTTGATCATCATACGGTTGCCTGCGGCCAGCGCATGCACCGCCGGAAGAAGCGCGATGGCATAGGGATAGTTCCAGGGAGCGATATTACCGATCACTCCTAGGGGCTGCGGCACCACCTTGCATGTGGCCGGCAGCGAATGCAGGCTTGTGCCCACCCGGCGCGGGCGCATCCATTTGCGCAGGTGACGGCGGGCATGTTTGGCGCCCTGGATGACAAGGAACAAATCGCTCAGCGTGGTTTCGCGCACCGAGCGGTTGCCGAAATCCTTGTCGATGACATTACAAATGTCGTGCTTGTGTTTCTCGGTCAGTTTCAGCAGCTTTTCGACATTGCCGCACCGTTCTTCGTAGGACGGGTAGGGGTTGGCATTGGAGGCGGCTTTCTGGCAGGTGAAAAGCGCCTTGAGATCGTCGATGGAGGTGTCAGGGACGATAGGCGTGGCATAGGAATTCATGGTTAGTCCTTTGTATCAATTTCGAGGAAGCGGCGCAGCATATCGCAGGCCATTGTCTGTTCTTCGGTCTTGAACATCCTGCTCTCCTATCGCGCCAGAATCAGAATCGAGGCCACAGCCCCTTCGATCCCGATCAACCCACCACCATTTTCGGCAATTGCCACGTTTGCGTCGTCAACCTGGCGTGCGCCGCACTGGCGCAACCAGGCCGCCGATCCCCGCGTCTCCAAAATGACATTTACATGTTGCATTTTCATACCTTTACTTACTGACCAGTAAGTAATAATAAGCCTGCGCTGTCAACATCAAATTTCCTTATCTATTACAGCACCTTGGAAGAAACGCTCGAATGGGGGTTCATAAAACCTGTAAAAAACCGAGAATCAGAGTGACAGCTTTTTCGGGCGAGACTCGTTGTTCGCGAAGGAAATCTCACAGGAATTGCCCAAGGCCCAGGCTCGACGCGATCTTCCGCGTTGCCAGGCCAGAGGTCTTCAGCCCGA
>NZ_JAKVRD010000026.1 GCF_022814865.1 Shimia aestuarii
CCCCGTCAGAACCTCAACCTGCCTTAACTTCGTGACAATCTCTTCCGGCTTCGGTCGCTTGTTGGCCATGTGTTTCCTCCGTTTTCCTAAACATAGCGGAGGACCACTTCAGTGGGGGAGGATCACACGTCGGTATCACGTCGGTATTGCGTCTGTATTGCGGTGGTGCGGATTTCGAAGGCGGCTTGATCGCGCAATCGTGCGCGCTAGGTCTTTCTTCATGATCCGATGGACAGTCTTAGCCTTATGTTTGCTCGCGGCCTGCGGGCGCACCGCATCGCAGGACGCGCGCGTCGTCGTTGCGGGGGATTCCGTCATGGCATGGAACAGCATGACCGGCGGCTCTGTGGCGGATGTGTTGCAGGACCGCTTGGGCGAACCCGTGGGCGATGTGTCGCTTTCCTTTGCCCAGATCGCGGGCGGGGTCGGCGGCTTGAACATCCCGACCCAGCTTGACGGTGTGCAGGCCGAGTGGGTTGTCCTCAATGGCGGCGCGAATGACCTGAGCCGGAATTGCGACTGTTCCGATTGTGGGCCGGTGCTCGATCGGCTGATCTCGGATGACGGGATGCGGGGTGCGATCCCTGCCTTGGTGGCCGATCTTCGCGGGCGCGGTTCGCAGGTGATCTGGGCGGATTACTACACGGCGCCGCGTTTCGCCGGGACCACATGCGAGGCCCCGTATCAGGCGCTTGAGGAGCGGCTCTTACGGATGGCCGCGACCGACGAGGGCGTGACATTGGTGGACATGGATGACGTGTTCTCTCCCGATGATCTGTCGCTCTTTGCCTTCGACCGCACGCACCCCTCGCAAAAAGGCTCGGCACGGATCGCGGGGCTTGTGGCGCCGGTTTTGGAGCGTGATCGGTGATTTTAAGGTGAGATCGCTTTTGTGAAGGCGAGTATAAGGATCAAAGGGCGCTCTGACTTTCATGGAGGTAGAGCGGGGGCGGGGGCCAGAGTGAAGGGCGCTGTGTTTCCTACGAAAGTCTGTTATGCGGCATTTAGTAGAAACCGAAATCGGTGGCGACAGAGCAAAAATGAAGAGCATCATGGAAAAAATCCTTGGCGCGAAAATCCAGAGCGTCGCTGAATTTGGCATCGAGGGTTTGAGAGACAGAAGCGGGTGTGAAACCATCTTCTTTGAAGTCCAAGACACACGAGAGCCAAGAAACACCTTTCGAAAACTGACGAATGAAACCAATCCGCCGAACGCCAAGAGTGGCGGAGTGTCGGAGTATGGGTGTTCTATCGAAGCGCCCAACGGCACTGTCTTTTACGCCCTCACAATCCATGGGGATGTTGAAGGGTGGCGAAAGGACATTGAGTTAGGAGCGGAAAAACTCAGGGTCGCGCTTGCTAAATTAGATGGGGAAATGCTTGTTGTGGATCGGCAATTGGAGTTCCCACTTAGTGAGTGCACAGTAGAGTTCTTCTGACGCCAATTCATTACACAAACAAATGAAATTCATCCCCGGTGGTCTGCGAAGCTGCCGTCAGCATTTCAAATTTCACCGTCCGCTCTGTCCCGCATAGCTAACCTGTGCCTGCCGGAGAATGCAGCGCTTTGCGTCCGTGTCCCGCGAATGGTCTTTGATAAGCGTCCTGCTTTGCAAGGGTGCTGACCGAAAGGGGCGTGGGGTTAGCGGACGAGGTCTTTCATGCCCTGTTCCAGCCCCTGCAATGTCATCGGCACCATGCGGTCCTCAAAGATCTCGCGGATCATGGAGATGGAATGGGTGTGGTCCCAGTATTTCTCAGGCACCGGATTGATCCAGAGGTTGGAGGTCCATGTCTCGCGGGCGCGCTCGAGCCAGACCTGACCGGCTTCGGCGTTCCAATGTTCGTTGGCCCCGCCCGGATAGGCGATCTCGTAGGGCGACATGGAGGCGTCGCCGACGAAGATGCATTTATAGTCGGCACCATAGGTGCGCATGATTTCGTGGGTCGGGGTCTGTTCCTGCCACCGGCGGCGATTGTCGCGCCATACGCCTTCGTAGAGGCAGTTATGGAAGTAGAAATATTCGAGATGCTTGAACTCGGCGCGGGCGGCGGAGAACAGCTCTTCGACGACGCGGATATGCGGGTCCATGGAGCCGCCGACGTCGAGGAACAAGAGCACCTTGACGGCGTTGCGTCGCTCGGGGCGTGTCTTGACGTCGAGATAGCCATGTTCGGCGGTGGCGCGGATGGTGCCGTCGAGGTCAAGCTCTTCCTGTGCGCCGTCACGGGCCCAGCGGCGCAGGCGCTTGAGGGCGACCTTGATGTTGCGGGTGCCAAGCTCGACGCTGTCGTCGAGGTTCTTGAATTCGCGTTTGTCCCAGACCTTCACCGCGCGCTTGTGGCGGCTTTCCTTCTGGCCGATGCGGACGCCTTCGGGGTTGTAGCCATAGGCACCGAAGGGCGAGGTTCCGGCGGTGCCGATCCATTTGTTGCCGCCTTGGTGGCGGCCTTCCTGTTCCTTCAGCCGCTCTTTGAGCGTCTCCATCAGCTTGTCAAAGCCGCCCAGCGCGTCAATCTCGGCCATTTCCTCGGGGCTGAGATGCTTTTCGGCCATCTTGCGCAGCCACTCTTCGGGGATGTCGACCGCGTTCAGCATGTCCTGCATGGAGATGCCTTCGAGCCCCGAGAAGGTCGCCGCGAAGGCGCGGTCGAACTTGTCGAGGTTGCGCTCGTCCTTCACCATGGTGGCGCGGGCGAGGTAGTAGAAGGCGTCGATGTCGTAGGTGGTCAGCCCGGATTTCACCCCTTCGAGAAAGCTCAGATACTCCCGAAGGGAGACCGGCACACCGCCGGATCGGAGATTGTCGAAGAAGGGCAGAAACATGGGATCAGAGCGCCAACCTATGCGCGGCTATGGTGAGGAACAGGCCGATGATGGCAAAGATCATCGCATAAATCACGGCATATTGCAGGATGTCGAGGGGTTTGCCCTTGCGACGTTTGGCGATCGTGGCACCGATGATGGCGCCGAGTAGCACCCCAAGCAGAACGAACATGTGGCTCAGTATCTCCCTTTCAGCGGGCTAAGAGCCGCGATTTCACGCAGTTTCGCGCGCACGGCCCAGTCCGAACCAAACCCGTATCGCGCCCAACCGAGACTGTCCAGACGGACCTGTTCGGCCTCGGCGGTGCGGCCCTCAAGCTCGAGCGCCTCGGCGCGCAGCAGCATCAGCGTGGACAGGAGTGTGGCGTTCTCGAGCTTGGCGGCGACGGGCAGGAGCGGCGTCACACGGCTCAGGGCCTCTTTGCCACGTCCGGCCGAGACGGCATGGGCGGCGAGTTGGGTCGCGACATAGAGCCGATGCGGAGACTCCGGGCCTCCGGCAAGGCGCAGGGCGCGGTCGGCGAGGAGGAAATGCTTATGCGCCTCGTCGGCGTCGTAGGATTGCATGAGGCGGCCATAGGCATAGTGGCTAAAGCCAAGGCGATGGTCGCTCCAGCCGGCGCGCTGGGCGATGCGCAGGGCCGTGGCGGCAGAGCGACGGCGTTCGCCCGGTCCCGCGCCGGGGCCGAGGGCGGTCTGGATGGCGTCGATCCAGGCGCGCGGTGTTTCGGCGAGGGTTTCTGGCGAGACCCGATCCCCCGCGGGGTTGATGCGGGCAAAGATCGCAGGCAGGCGGCGCGCGACGTCGCGGCGGTCCATGCCATTGGCGAGCGCCGGGTCGTAATAGGCCCGCAGGATGAGCATGTCGAACCCGGTCAGGACCGCATGGGCGTTGTCGTCGTTAAAGACGCTGTCGGGCAGGCGGTAGAGATCGTTGAGCGGGCCGAGCGCCTGAGCCAGTTCCTCGTGCAGGCAATCGCGCAGGTCTTGTGGGCTGGAATCGCTCGGCACGAAGATGGCGAGCTTGTCGCGACGCGTCAGGAGACCCCAATCGGTCGTGGCGCCGCGTCGGGCGCGGTGATACTCGGCCAAGCTCGAGACATTGGGGGCAACGAAACAGGCGGCCTGCGGCAGGCTCTTGCGGATGCGATCGCGCGAGACGGCCTCGATGGTGATGGAGGCCGCGCTGTCGCCGGTCTGGCGAATGTCGATTCCGGCCTCGCGGCGCAGACGGGAGAGCAGGCGTTTGAGGTCTGGGGCAAGGCTCACCGGGGCGGCGCCGGTCACGCGCACGGTGATCGGTTCCTCAAAGCGGGTCATGGCGGACAGGGTGCGACCGCTTTCCATGGTGAAGGCAAGATCGAGGAAGTCGCGGGCCATGTCGCGATTAGAGCGCGTCGGGCCGACCGGTTGCGGCACCGCGAAAATCTTCATTGGCGGCAAGGTGCTATCAGAGACAGCAGCGCGGGTTGGCGCGTCGTCCCGTGTCGTGGCGACACAGGCCCCGAGCACAAAGAGGAAGGGGAGAAGGGCGCGCTTCATCTGGGTCTATGGTCGCTGATACTTGATGAACGGGGTCAGCACACCGATCCGGTCATAGAGCTTGCGCGCCGTGGCGTTGAAATCCTGCGTGAGCCAGTAGACCGAAGGCGCCCCGGCCGCATCCGCAGCGGCGTAAACCGCCTCGATCAGCGCCCGAGCGACGCCCTTGCCGCGGGCGGCCTCATCGGTGAAGAGGTCTTGCAGATAGCAGACGTCCTCGATCTTCCAGCCATGCCGGTGAAACAGATAGTGGGTCAGGCCGACGAGCCGTCCGTCGCCGTCTTCTGCGACAAAACAGGAGAAATCGCGCGGATCGTCCCCGAGCAGGCGCGCGAAGGTGCTTTGATACACCTCTTCGGGCACTGTGGTCTCGTAGTAGGCGAGATAGCCCGTCCAAAGACGGCGCCAATCTGCTTCATCCGCAGCAGTGAGGGGACGAATCGTAACCTGAGAGGCGTGCGACATACGCGGCTCCAACAAAAATCTCTGCAAACCCTAGGCAGGCTTTAGGGCGATATTATGGCTCTTTTACGCGTTAAATCCAGTGCTTAGCGGCGTGAGCGGGCCATGAAGGCGAGGCGTTCAAAGAGGTGCACGTCCTGTTCGTTCTTCAGCAAGGCGCCATGCAGTTTGGGCAGGGCATCCACGCCGTCGCGTTTGATGTCCTCGGCGTCGAGATCTTCGGCGAGCAGGAGTTTCAGCCAGTCGAGCACTTCGGAGGTCGACGGCTTTTTCTTCAGACCGGGGGTTTCCCGAATTTCGTAGAACTGGGTCAGGGCCGTGGTCAGGAGCGAGGATTTGATGCCCGGATGATGCACTTCGACGATCTGTTGCATCGTCTCGGTGTCGGGGAAGCGGATATAGTGGAAGAAACAGCGGCGCAGGAAGGCGTCGGGGAGTTCTTTTTCGTTGTTCGACGTGATGATCATGATCGGGCGTTGCTTGGCCTTGATCGTCTCGCCGGTCTCGTAGACGTGGAACTCCATCTTGTCGAGTTCCTGCAGGAGGTCGTTGGGGAACTCGATATCGGCCTTGTCGATCTCGTCGATCAGCAGAACGACTTTCTCGTCGGCCTCAAAGGCCTCCCAGAGTTTGCCTTTCTTGATGTAGTTCTTCACGTCATGAACGCGCTCTTCGCCGAGTTGGCTATCGCGCAGGCGCGAGACCGCGTCATACTCGTAAAGGCCTTGTTGCGCCTTGGTGGTCGATTTGATGTTCCATTCGATCATCCGCAGGCCAAGCCCCTCTGCCACCTGCTTGGCAAGCTCTGTCTTGCCGGTGCCGGGCTCGCCCTTGACGAGAAGCGGGCGCTCCAGCGCCACCGCGGCGTTCACGGCGATGGTAAGATCGTCGGTGGCCACATAGGTGCTCGTGCCTTCAAAACGATGGGTCATGGGGCGTCCTTCCTGCCTGCATCTGCGCGTCATTCATATGTCCGGCATTTGGGTAAAGCGGTGACGCCGCTTTGGCAATCCCCGCCGCTGCGTCGGAAGCAGTCAACCAGCCGTGTTGTTAGACGCGCGACTTGTTTGAGCAATCAGACCATTTGCACCGATCAAGATTGTTGCGCGGGAAGGAACAATCCACGGAGTGCTCCGGTATTGGCGAATGCAATCCAGAACGTCTGCAACAGATGCATGTTTTTCCACATGAAAACGTGAACAGTTTGATCTTGGGAAATACGCGCTTTGGCTAGTGACATTCGCACAGCTCTGGGCTATTGGCTTGCGCAGAGTGAAGGGAGTGCCTGATGTCTGAAGAAATGATTGTGACGGACGTTAGCCACGACGAGGGAGCAACCATGAAAGCTGAATCTTTCCTGCCAGACGATTACCGTCCGGCAGAAGACGAACCGTTCATGAATGAACGACAGGTCGAATATTTCCGCCGCAAACTCATCAACTGGCGGAGCGAACTTCTGGAAGACAGCCGCGATACCATCGAGGGCATGAAGGACAGCACGCGCAATATCCCGGATATTGCGGACCGTGCCAGCGAAGAAACAGACCGCGCGCTCGAGCTGCGCACGCGGGACCGCCAGCGCAAACTCGTTGCCAAGATCGACTCGGCGCTGCGCCGGATTGATGAAGGCGAATACGGATATTGCGAAGTGACCGGCGAGCCGATTTCGCTCAAGCGCCTCGACGCCCGTCCGATCGCGACCATGAGCCTTGAGGCGCAAGAGCGTCACGAGCGCCGCGAAAAAGTTCACCGCGACGACTGACGCGGCATGAGCTTGGGAAGATGACAGAGGCGCCGGGGGTGAAAGCCCGGCGCTTTTTCCGTCCATGGGGCGGTGCAGGAGATGGGAATGGGTTTAGACGGACAGAAGATCACGGTCGCCGGTGCCGGGATTGGCGGCCTTACGGCGGCGATTGCGCTGCGCCAGCGCGGCGCGCAGGTGACGGTGCTTGAGCAGGCCGAGGCGATCACCGAGGTGGGGGCTGGTATTCAGGTCAGCCCGAACGGGTTCGCGGTTCTCAAGGCACTTGGTCTTGGGGAGGCATTCCGGGGTATCGCCGTGCAGGGCGAGGCGGTGGAACTGCGCGACTATCGCGCGGGGGGACTTGTGGCGCGTCTCGATCTTGGGCTCTTGCCGCAGGATCAGCCGTATTTCTTTGTCCATCGCTCGGATCTCATCGATCTTCTGGCCGAGACCGCGCGGGCGGCTGGGGTGCGTATCCGGCTTTTGCAGAAGGTGGAGCGCGTGGCGCTTGATGATGGGCCGGTTCTGCATATGGGCAATGGCGACGTGGTGAAGGCCAAGCTCCTGATCGGGGCTGACGGGCTACATTCGAAGCTGCGTCAGACGCTCAACGGCGTGCAGGCGCCCTTCTTCACGCGCCAGACCGCATGGCGGGCGACGATCCCGAACGTGATCGGTCATCCCAATGTGTCGCGCGTCCATATGGGGCCGCGTCAGCACATGGTGAGCTATCCGCTCCGGGGCGGCGAGATCATCAACATCGTTGCCGTGCAGGAGCGCACGGGCTGGGCCGAAGAGGGCTGGATGCATGAGGATGACCCCGCCAACCTGCGCAGGGCCTTTGCGGGTTATGGTGGCGAAGCGAAACAGATGCTCGACGCGGTGGAGCGCGTGGGGTTCTGGGGGCTGTTCCGCCATCCGGTCGCGCCTGTCTGGCACAAGGGACGGGCGGCGATCCTTGGCGATGCGGCACACCCGACGCTGCCGTTCATGGCGCAAGGCGCGGTGATGGCGATGGAAGATGCCTGGGTTCTGGCGCATGCGCTTGACGGGGCGGAGAGCGTTGAGGCGGGGCTTGCCGCCTATCAGACTCGGCGCGAGGCGCGGGTGCGTAAGGTGATCGAGGCGGCCAATGGCAATGCGTGGAAATATCACCTCGCCTTCCCGCCGCTACGGTTCGGGGCGCATCTGGGCTTGCGCGCGCTGTCCACGCTCGCGCCAAAAAAGCTCATGCAGCAATTCGACTGGATCTATCGTCACGATGTGACGAAGGGGTAGGGTATGGTGTCGATACGGTCCCTCACGGCGGCGGACTATGAAGCCGCGGCGCGGATTTTCTTTGCCGCGGTGCATGAGGGCACCCGCAACCTCTATACGCCCGAACAGCGCCGTGCCTGGGGCGGAGAGGCGGTCAATCTCGACACATGGCGATCCGTGTTCCTTGAGGTTGAGGGCTGCTTTGCGGAGGATGAGAGCGGCCCGCTTGGGTTCATGACGCTCGATCAGGCAGGGTATATAGATTTCGCGTTCGTTCATCCGGACGCCGCCCGCAAAGGGATCGGCGCGGCCCTATTTGCAGAGGTGGAGAGAGAGGCGCGTGCGCAGGCGATTGCGGAACTGACCACCAACGCGAGTTTCGCGGCGCAGCCGTTCTTTGCGCGGCACGGTTTTGAGATCGTTGAGAAAGAAGAGATTGCGCGCAACGGTGCCACGCTCACGCGCTATGCCATGCGCAAAACGCTCTAGGCCGCAGTTCGACCCGGAGGGCGGTTGTTCGACTGGACCTATCGCCACGATGTGACGAAGGGGTAAGCGCGTAGATTGACGTGCTGGACAATTGGTTTCATCCGTTCGTCTCTCGCCCTATGTTGGAGCGGCGAACAGGCCGCATGCCACAGGGGGCGGCGGAGGATAGGGCAGGTGCTTGATGGATTGGACGTCACTCACACGTGAATTCGTGACGCTATTGGTTGTGATTGATCCGATTGGGACGATTCCGGTGTTTCTCTTCGCCGTGCAGAGCGTGCCGAAGCATCTACACCGGCTCTTTGCAATCAGAGCGGTTGCGATCGCCAGCCTTGTGCTTTTTGCGTTTCTGGTTGGCGGGCAGGTGCTTCTCGAGACGCTTGGATTGCGGCTCGGGTCATTTCAGGTTGCGGGCGGGGTCGTGCTTTTCCTGTTCGCGATGATTATGGTTTTTGGCGAGTCCAAACCTGCGCGCGAGATCGAAGAGGCCGGGAAAGATCACCTGTCTGGCGCGGTCTTCCCGCTTGCCATGCCGTCGATTGCGTCTCCGGGTGCGATGCTCGCGATTGTTGTGCTCACGAATAACCATACAGAACCGCTTGCAGATCAAGCCACGACGGCGGGCCTCTTGGGGCTGGTGCTCTTGCTGACGCTTGGTGTTTTGCTTTTAGCGAGCGCGATTCATCGGTTGATCGGCAACACCGGGGCGAGCGTCATAAGCCGCGTGATGGGGATCATCTTGGCCACCATCGCGGTTGATGCCGTTCTCGGGGGGCTGGATGCGCTGGGCGTGCTGGAGCTTGCACCGATGAGCGTCGGTATTGAGTAAGACCCCTTAGGCCGCCAGTTCGACCCAGATCGGCACATGGTCCGAGGGCTTCTCGCGACCGCGCACCTCTTTGTCGATCTGGCAATCGCGCAGGAGATCGGCGCAATGCGGGCTTAGCAGGAAGTGGTCGATGCGGATGCCATCGTCGCGGTTCCATGCGCCCGCCTGATAGTCCCAGAAGGAATAGTGGCCGGGGCCGAGCGTGCGGGCGCGGAAGGCCTCGGTAAAACCGAGGTTGAGGATCTCGCGATAGGCGGCGCGGCTTTCGGGGCGGGCGAGGGCGTCTTCCTGCCAGACCTCGGGGCGTTTGGCGTCTTCGTCCTGCGGGATGATGTTATAGTCGCCCGCCATGAGGAAGGGTTCCTCGAGCGCAAGAAGCGCTTCGGCGCGGGCCTTCATACGGCGCATCCAAGCGAGTTTATAGGCGTATTTGCCACCCGGTTTCGGCGCGCCGTCTTCGATCTCGACCGGGTTGCCATTGGGCAGGTAGAGGCCGCAGACGCGCACCGGCACGTCTCCCATCACGGTCGCCTCGATCCAGCGCGCCTGTTCATCGGCATCGTCGCCGGGAAGCCCGCGTGTCACGTCCTCGAGGGGAAGTTTCGACAGGATCGCAACGCCGTTGAAGCTTTTTTGGCCATGGGTCTCGACACGGTAACCGTGCTCTTCAAAGATTTCGCGGGGGAAGTTTTCGTCGATGGATTTGATCTCTTGCAGGACCACCACATCCGGTGCGGCCTCGTCGAGCCATTGCGGTAGCGCCAGAGCGCGGGCCTTGATGCCGTTGATGTTGAAGCTCGCGATCTTCATGGCCTGTTCCCTTCCGTCGGTGCCTGCCCCCTGTATCCTCCATGCGCGGGGGGCATGCAAGCGGTGCGGGCGCTTTGCAGATGAGATCTGACAGGTGGCGCGGGGCGGGGAATCGGTCTGGTCGGAACGGAGGGATTCGGGTGCATTGAGGGGGTGTCGTGGCGCAACCTAGGGGCGAGTCCTGCGAAATAGGGCAAAAACAAGGCAAAAGCTTGTCAGAAATATGGCGAACTTGCCAATCTCAAAAATCCTATAAATCTCAGGCATTTGAAGGACAACCTTTACGGTATTTCTTTGCGCAGAAACCCGAATAGCGAGAAATTTCGTTTGGAGGAACCCGTTTTGCGTGCAAGCGTTGCCCTGCTCAAACTTCAACTGGAGGGATCCTAGAAATGCTCGCTGAAAAGTCTGTCGAACTGGTTAACGAAACGAAAACGCACCGTGCGGCCCCCCCGTCGGAGGCCAGCCTGCATGATGGCGTGGCCACCGAAATGTTCACGTCGGGGCTGTCGCCCGAGGCGCACCGCGACGCGATGGCCGGAGAGGGCGCCGAGCTGTTTACCTCGGGTCTTGTCCAGATGTTCACCTCGGGTCTTGCACCGGAAGCGGCCCGCGATGCGATGGCGGGCGACGGGGCTGAGATGTTCACCTCGGGTCTTGTGCAGATGTTCACGTCCGGGCTTGGTCCGATCGGTCAGGCCGAGGCAAGCACAGGTGAGGGTGTCGAGATGTACACCTCCGGCCTCGTGCAGATGTTCACCTCGGGGCTCGCGCCGCAGGGTGTGGCGAAGGCCGACGCGGGCGAAGGTGCCGAGCTTTTCACATCGGGCCTCTAAGAGACCTTTGACCGGGGCGCAGCTGGCGCGCCCCGGCCTATCTTTTCGGGGGAGTTCGCCGTGACCAATGTCCTTGCCTTTACCCATCCAGCACCCGTGCGGCCCGAAGCCGAACGCCATGCGGCAATGATGCAGAGCTTTGCCGCGCATCGCCGCCATGGCGATGATGTGTTCTGGCTCAAGGAAAACGCGGAGCTTCTCAATATCCTCGAATGTACGAATAGCGCGTTGGATGAGGCCGATCTCGAATCCTACCGGGGGTTCTATGACGGGGTGGAGAAACGGCTTCGGTTTTTTCCGCAGTACTATCGGTTCCTGTTGTCGATCTGCCTTGATCTTGAGGATCTCGGGATGGCGGGGGACAAGGGGGCCGCGCTTGTCGCGTGGGTCGCAGAAGAGGGTTTTGCCCATGCCGAGCTCTCGGACCTGCAACGGTTGGAAGCGCGGCGCTTGATGGCGCGGCGCGGGGTTGACCCGCTTCCCGGCGATGGGGGGCTCGAGGAGCGGGTGCGCGGGTTCATCGGGCGCTCGGCGAGTTTTTCGATGCCGAACAAGAAGGCGGCGTATGAGTTGACACACGCGGTGTTCTACCTGTCGGAATATGGTCGCCGCGACCCGCAGCTCGACGAGGCGACGCGGTTGTCGCTTGAATTCGCGGGGCTTCTGGCCTTTCTCGAGCAGAACGCCGACCTGCTTGCCGAGATCTGTCTCGCGTTGCGCTTTGGCGGCTTCGAGGTGCCGGAGGTCTGGGAGGCGTGGCTCGTGCGGCACACGCATCTGTTCAATGTCCTCAGCCCGGACGAGGCCTCGGTGCAAGACGATTACCACGAATACCTCGTGTGCAACTGGCTCATGCGGTGCAAGGGAGAGCGCGGGTTTGCCAAGGCGATGGCGTCGGATGGCATGGTGTTTCGGCGCGCTTCGGGGGTGTCGGGGCCGCTCCGGGAGTTGTCGGAATGCATGTATGGGCTCGACAATCGCAGCGGCGACTGGACCGCGATGCGGCCCGTGGTGATCGAGCGGCTTTCGCAGGATGCGCAGACGGTCCTGTCCTGGGCCGAACATTCCAGCGACAAATTCGATATGTTCTTTGAAGGTTTTGCCCGAGCGGGCGGCGCGCGGGGGATGGCATGATGCAGGGGATCAACCGCGAGGCGCTCGCCGGGACGGGGCTTGTCGTTCTTTATACGCTAATGATCTCGTCGGCGGACGCGATCACGAAATTCATCGCCAAGGGCTATGCCGCGCCACAGCTTTTCGCCTTTTCCGGGGCGGTGGTTGTGGCGCTCTCATGGGTGTCGGCGCGGATGAAACGCGGGCAGGGGCAGAGCCTGCGCACGTCCTGCCCGCGGGCGATGGCGCTTCGCGCGCTCCTGACTGTGGTCGGATCGGTGGCGTTTTTTCAGGCTTTCCGGCTTTTGCCGTTTGCGGAAGTCTTCGTCTTTATTGGTTTGATGCCGCTCTTCGCAGGGATGCTCTCGGGGCCGATCCTTGGCGAGCATGTACGGCCGATGGCCTGGGGGGCGCTGGCGGCGGGGTTTGTGGGCGTGCTGTGCCTCTTTCCCGGTGGCCTCGCCTCGGTGACGGCGGGGCATTTGGTGGCGCTGGCCGCCTGTCTTTGCGGGGCGCTTTCGCTCGTCCTCGCGCGCTATATCGGCGGGCATGAGAAAAATTCCATCGCGCAGGTGTTCTATCCGAACCTCGCGCTATTCCTCGCAATGGCGCTGGCCCTGCCGTTTGTCTACAAGCCGATGCCACTCTCTGATCTCGCTTGGGTCGGGGCGTATGCGGGTTTCCTCTTTGCGGCGCGGTGGGTCTCGGTCGTGGCGCTCCGGCTTCTGGCGGCCTATGCGGTAACGCCACTGATGAACTTGCAGTTCGTTTGGATGGTGATCCTCGGTGCGGTGTTCTTCGGCGAAGTGCCGGGCGGGCATATCTATCTTGGGGTGGCGATCGTGATCGGCTCGGGGGTGTTCCTTGTCTATGATCAGATGCAACCCGGCGGCGTGCCGATGCCCGGTTGGATGCGTCGACCGCAGTTTATGCGGCGCGCAAAGAGTGTTCGGTAATCATTTGATTTTGTTTGTGAAAGGGGCGCTCACAAAGCGCCCCTTTCTTACATCGAAAAGCTTGTGCCGCAGCCACAGGAGCTTGTCGCGTTGGGGTTCTCGATGACGAAACGCGCGCCGATGAGTTCCTCGGTGAAGTCGATCACAGCGTTGGACAGGAACGGCAGCGAGACGCTATCGACGAGGACTTTCTCGCCCTGACCCTCGAGCACCATGTCGTCCTCGGCTTGGCTGTCGAGCTTGATCTCGTACTGAAATCCTGAGCAGCCTCCGCCCTCGACGGCGACACGCAGGGCCTGTCCCTGCGACGCGGCGCCGATCTCGGCGAGGCGGGCAAAGGCGCGGTCGGTGACTTTGGGCGGCAGGTTCATGGCGAGGCTCCTGAAAGGGCGCGTGGGAATTGACCGGTTTCAAACGGCGTTTGCCTGCAATATAGAAATCCATGAGACAGGCGACAAGGACCGACGAAGGGGCCGACACCATGCCAGCCAAGGCGCATGCCGCATATGCTTCTGATCCCGCGCTGTCGCGGGGCCGCAAGGTGGCCGAGGAGGAAAGCGCGTTTCGCTCGTGTTTTCAAAGGGATCGCGACCGGATCATCCATTCGAGCGCGTTTCGTCGCCTGAAGCACAAGACGCAAGTTTTTGTGGAACACGAAGGCGATAGTTTTCGCACCCGTCTCACCCATTCCATCGAGGTTGCGCAGGTGGCGAGGACGATTGCCGGGGCGCTCGAGTTGAACCAAGAGCTGACCGAGGCGGTCGCGCTGGCACATGACCTTGGGCATACGCCGTTCGGGCATACGGGCGAGGATGCGCTTGATGCCTTGATGCAGCCCTATGGCGGGTTCGATCATAACGCGCAGGCGATCCGCATCGTCACATCGCGCGAGCGGCACTATGCAGAGTTTGATGGGCTTAACCTCACCTGGGAGACGCTCGAGGCGATTGCCAAGCATAACGGGCCGGTGACGGGGGTGCTTCCCTATGCGCTGGCGGATTACAACGCGGTGCATGACCTTGAATTGCACACTTATGCCAGTGCCGAGGCGCAGGTTGCGGCGCTTTCGGATGATATTGCTTATAACAACCACGATCTTCTCGACGGGTTGCGGGCGGGGCTTTTCACAGAGGCCGAAATTTCGGAGTTGCCCATCGTGGGCGCGGCGTTTGACGCGGTTGATCGGACCTATCCGGGGCTTGAGGCGATCCGGCGGCGGCATGAGGCGCTGCGGCGGGTGTTTGGCGTCATGGTGGCGGATGTGATCGACACCTCGCGCAGTCTCCTTAAGGCGAGCGGGGCGGCGTCGGTCGAGGAAATACGTGGTCTTGGCGCGCCGGTGATCCAGTTCTCGCCAAAGGTCTGGTCGGATCTCAAGGTGATCCGCAAGTTCCTATTCACGCGCATGTATCGTGCGCCGTCCGTTGTTGAGATGCGCGAGCGGGTGACGCAGGTGGTTGAAGACCTCTTTCCGCTCTACCTTTCCGATCCAAAGCTTTTGCCGGATCGCTGGCAGGATGAGATCGCGGCGGCGGGGGGCGAAACCGGGCTGGCGCGGATCGTGTCGGATTACCTCTCTGGGATGACGGATCGCTTTGCGCTTCAGGAACATGCGAGGCTTGTCGGGAAGGCGTGATCGGTTGACCTGACCGCCGGGAGTGATAAACCCGCGACAAATCACGAGGACCGCTCCGATGAACCTTTTTACCGAGATGCGCGCGCTTGTTATCGCGTCGCTTGAAACCATGCAGACCGAGGGCACGCTGCCCGAGGGGTTGGACTTTGCCAATGTGGCGGTCGAGCCGCCGCGCGATGCGGCGCATGGCGATATGGCGACCAACGCGGCGATGGTTCTTGCCAAGCCCGCGAAGATGAAGCCGCGCGATATCGCCGAGGCTCTGGCGGGCAAGCTCGCCGCGGACGCGCGCGTGACCTCTGCCGAGGTGGCGGGGCCGGGATTCCTTAACTTGCGTCTTGCGCCCGCGCTCTGGCAGGGGCTTGTGAAATCGGTGCTCGAGACCGGCGCGGATTTCGGTCGTTCGACCATGGGCGAGAACAAAAAGGTCAATGTCGAATATGTTTCGGCCAACCCGACCGGACCGCTGCATGTGGGCCACACTCGGGGCGCGGTCTTTGGTGATGCGCTGGCGAGCCTTTTGGACTTCGTCGGTTATGACGTGACGCGCGAATATTACATCAACGATGGCGGCGCGCAGGTCGATGTGCTCGCGCGGTCGGTTTACCTGCGCTATCTCGAGGCGCATGGGCAGGACGTGGCTTTTGAGGACGGCACCTATCCGGGCGATTATCTGATCCCGGTCGGCGACGCGCTCAAGGAGAAGGTCGGCGATGCCTATGTCGGTCAGGACGAAGATGTCTGGCTTGCCGAGGTGCGCGAGTTCGCGACCGAGAAGATGATGGACCTGATCCGCGACGACCTGAAGGCGCTTGGCGTCGAGATGGACGTGTTCTTTTCGGAGAAATCCCTCTACGGCACGGGCCGGATCGAAGCGGCGCTTGAGGCGCTTGAGAGCAAGGGGCTTATCTATGAAGGCGTGCTTGAGCCGCCGAAGGGCAAGACGCCCGAGGATTGGGAACCGCGCGAACAAACGCTATTCCGGTCGACCGATCATGGCGATGACGTGGACCGTCCGGTGAAGAAATCCGACGGAAGCTGGACCTATTTCGCGCCGGATATCGCCTACCATTTTGACAAGGTTTCCAGAGGGTTCGACGCTCTTATTGATGTGTTTGGCGCGGATCATGGCGGCTATGTCAAGCGTATGAAGGCCGCCGTGTCGGCGCTTTCAGACGGGCAGGTGCCGCTGGATATCAAGCTGACGCAGCTTGTGAAGCTTTGGAAGAACGGCGAGCCGTTCAAGATGTCCAAACGGGCCGGCAATTTCGTCACGCTGCGCGACGTGGTAGAGCAGGTCGGTCCGGATGTGACGCGTTTCGTCATGCTGACGCGCAAGAACGATGCACCGCTCGATTTCGACTTTGACAAGGTGCTTGAGCAGTCCAAGGACAACCCGGTCTTCTACGTCCAATACGCCCATGCCCGCGTTTGTTCGGTGCTGCGCAAGGCGCAAGAGGCGGGGATTGTCGCCGATGATGCCACGTTGATGGCGGCGGACCTTGGCAAGCTCGACCATGAGGCGGAAATCGCCGTGGCCAAGAAGGTTGCGGAATGGCCGCGTCTTGTCGAGATCGCGGGACGCACCAATGAGCCGCACCGCGTTGCATTCTACCTTTATGAATTGGCGAGCGAGCTGCACGGGTTCTGGAACAAGGGCAATGACGATGCGTCGCTGCGCTTTATCCAAGAGGGCGATGCGGCCACATCGCAGGCCAAAATCGCGCTTGCGCGCTCTGTCGCCATTGTTATTTCCGCCGGTCTTGGTATTCTTGGCGTAACTCCGGCGCAGGAGATGCGGTAACAAGCCACACGTCGCGCGGGGTTGAGGCAAAGGCAAGACGACCCCGGCGACAATGTATCGCCGTGGCAGTGAGGCGATACAATGGCAGAGATTCCGATGTCCGGACACTATGAGTCCGCACGTGAAACCCGATCCTTGGCACCGCTTGTGAACTGGGCCGGAGCGGCCTTGTCGCTCGGTCTCGTGATTGGGGCTGGCGTGTGGGGCTACAAGCTTCTGGTGCGCGATGTGACCGGCGTGCCGGTGGTGCGCGCGGTCGAAGGGCCGATGCGTATTCAACCGGAGAACCCCGGTGGGCGACAAGCGGCAAACCAGGGCCTTGCCGTCAACACCGTTGCGGCGCAGGGATCGGCGGGCAAACCTGCGGATCGTTTCGTGCTTGCACCGGCGCCGATCGAGCTTGGCGATGAGGACGTGGCACCAGCGACCACCGAGAAACAGCCGGATATCGTGGCGCCGCCGCCACTCAAGACCGAGGAACTCGGGTCTATCGAAGAATTTGCCGCCCGGATTGCGGATGATGTTGCGCCGCTTTCAGAGCCTGTAGAGGTTGCCGTGGCCGCCCCGGAGGCCGAGACAGAGGTCGCTCCGAAAGTGGCGGGCGGGGTTGGCCGGTCCTTGCGGCCAAGGCTGCGCCCGGCGTCTCTTTCGACCACGCCTGTGGCTGCGGCGGATACTGTTGCGCGGGCAGATACCTCTGCCGTGAATGAGGTGAGCGACGTGGCCGCCGGCACACGGATGGTTCAGCTTGGTGCCTTTGCCAGCGCCGAGATCGCGCGCGGCGAATGGGACAAGTTGCACAAGCGGTTCGGCGAGTACCTTGGCGACAAGACCCGCGTGATCCAGAAAGCACAGAGCGGTGGGCGGACCTTTTACCGGCTCCGCGCCATTGGATTTGCCGATCTGAGCGATGCGCGGCGGCTGTGTTCGGCGCTGAAGGCGCAAAACGCGGATTGTATCCCGGTGACCGCGCGGTGAGTGCGCGCGGCGCTGTGATCCTTGGCTGCGCGGGGCCACGCCTTTCGCCGCGAGAACGGGATTTCTTTGCCGAGGTGCGCCCGTTCGGTTTTATTCTCTTTGCCCGCAATATCGTGGATGCGGCGCAGGTACGTGCGCTTTGTGATGAGTTGCGCGGGTGCGTCGACCATGAAGCGCCGATCTTGATTGATCAGGAAGGCGGGCGCGTGCAGCGGTTCCGCCCGCCTCTTGGCCGGGAATGGCCCGCGCCGCTTGCCTTTGTAGAGCAGGCCGGAGCCGAGGCCGTGCGGGCGATGTATCTACGCTATCGGATCATTGCGGAAGAGTTGCGGGCTTGTGGTGTGGATGCGAATTGCGCGCCGCTTGTGGATGTGGCCGAAGAGGGGACGCACCCGTTTCTCAAGGACCGCTGCTATGGGTTTGATGCCGAGGTGGTCGCCGCGCTTGGCCGCGCGGTGGCGGATGGGTTGCTTGATGGCGGGGTGTATCCGGTTCTGAAGCACATCCCCGGCCATGGACGGGCACGGGCAGATAGCCATCTCGACCTGCCGCGCGTCTCGGTGGAGCCTGCGGCACTGGCGCGCGATTTCGCGCCGTTTCGGGCGCTGAATGACCTTGCGATGGGGATGACAGCGCATCTTGTCTATGAGGCGATTGACGATCAGCCGGCGACGATCTCGCCGAAGATGATGGGCCTGATCCGGGAAGAGATCGATTTTGGGGGCCTGATCATGACCGATGACATCTCGATGCAGGCGCTTTCGGGTACGCTTGCCGAGCGGTCTGCGGCGTCGATTGCGGCGGGGTGTGATGTCATCCTGCATTGCAATGGCGATTTCGACGAGATGGTCGCGGTTGCAGAGGCGGCCGGGGCGTTGCAAGGCGCGGCCGAACGGCGGGCTCAGGCCGTTCTCGACACGCGCCCCACGCCAGTTCCTGTTGACATTCCGGCGCTCTCTGCCGAACTTGAAGCCCTTCTTTCAGGGCAAGGGCATGTCTGAGGACGAGACGGGTTCAATTCAGGAGGACAAGGTTGCCGCGCGGCTTGCCGCGGAGGCGCTTATTGTCGATGTGGACGGGTTCGAGGGGCCGCTCGACCTTTTGTTGACCCTGTCGCGGACCCAGAAAGTCGACCTGCGCAAGATCTCGATCCTGCATCTGGCGCAGCAATATCTGAGCTTTGTCGAGAAGGCGAAACAACTTCGCATCGAACTTGCCGCCGATTACCTTGTGATGGCGGCGTGGTTGGCTTTCCTGAAATCGCGGCTCCTCTTGCCACCGGACCCGAGCGAAGAGGGGCCGTCCGGCGAGGAACTTGCAGCGCATCTCGCGTTTCAGCTTGAGCGGCTTCAGGCGATGCGGGACGCGGCGGCGAAGCTTATGGCGCGCGACCGTTTGGGGCGCGACTTCTTTCAGCGCGGTGTGCCGGAGGATGTCACGCGGGTGCGCCGGGTGACCTATACGGCGACCTTGCTTGACCTGATGCAGGGATATGCGCGCATTCGCACGCGCGACGAATTCCGCCCCTTCGTGATGGATCGGGACTCGGTCTTTACCATGGAAGAGGCCCTTGAACGGATGCGTGGGCTGATCGGTTTCGCCGGGGACTGGACCGATATTCTAAGCTACCTTCCGGCGGGGTGGGAAAGCGATCCAAAGAAGCGCCGGTCTGCCACGGCCTCGACCTTTGCGGCCTCGCTCGAGCTTGCCAAGGAAGGCAAGGTTGAAATCCGCCAGAGCGAGACCTTTGCGCCGATCCAGGTTCGCAAGAAAGATCAAGATCATGTCTGAAGATATTGAAGAAAAACAAGAAAAAGTCGCGGAGGAGAGCCTGTTTGAAGCGCCCCCCATGGCCGAGCAAGAGCGCATGTGCGAAGCGATCCTGTTCGCCAGTGCCGAGCCGGTGACGATCAAGGAGCTCAATAGCCGGATGCCGCACGGGTGCGACGCGGCGGAGGCCTTGGTGCATCTGCGCAAGCGGTACGAGGGGCGCGGCGTCAGGGTTGTGAAGGTCGGGGATGCCTGGGCGATGCGCACCGCACCGGACCTTGGGTTTCTGATGCAGAAAGAGATGGTCGAGACCCGCAAGCTTAGCCGGGCGGCGATCGAGACCCTTGCCATTATCGCCTATCATCAGCCGATCACGCGGGCAGAGATCGAGGAAATCCGCGGCGTCAGCGTGTCGCGCGGGACGGTGGATCAGCTCTTGGAGATGGAATGGATCCGGTTCGGGCGGCGCAAGATGACGCCGGGCCGCCCGGTGACTTTCGTCGTGACGCAGGAATTCCTGGATCACTTCGGGCTTGAGAACGCGCGCGATCTGCCGGGGCTGAAAGAGCTGCGGGCAGCCGGGCTTCTTGAGAGCCGACCGCCGCCGGGCTCTATGCCGGCGCTTGGGGATCGCGATGATGAGGGCGAAGAGGAAAGCAGTGAAGGGCAATCGGAACTCTTCGAGGATTGAGGTCGGAGGCGGCGAAATTTGTAATCGCCACAGTTTCTCCTAAATTGAGGTCTAGGATGCCGCAAAAGACTTCGAGCAGAGGGAAACCGATCTCATGAATGCCAATCGCATCATCAACATGGTTGTGCGCATGTTCCTGCGTAAGGCGATCAACAGCGGTATGAATGCCGGGATGAACGCCCTGAACAAGAAAGACAGCGCCGGGCGCGCGACGCCGCAAGACCAACGTCCGAACAACAACGCCCCGCAACAGGGCGTCAAACAGGCCCGCCGTGCCGCGCGTATGGCGCGTCGCATGAACAAGCTCTGACGTTGCCGCCTAGGGCGTCTTGAAGTGTTTCGAGAGCTTGAGGCCTTGCCCCTGATAGTTTGACGCAATCCCCGCGCCGTAGAGTTGTTCGGGGACATCGGCCATGCGCTCATAGACGAGGCGACCCACCACCTGACCATGTTCGAGGACAAAGGGCGCCTCGTGACAGCGCACTTCCAGAACCCCGCGCGAGCCGGTGCCGCCAGCCGCGTCATGGCCAAAACCGGGATCGAAGAAGCCGGCATAGTGCACGCGGAATTCCCCGACCATCGCAAGGTAAGGCGCCATTTCTGCGGCGTAGGCGGGCGGGATATGCACGGCTTCGCGGCTCACGAGAATATAGAACGCACCGGGATCGAGGATGATCTGACCATCGTGACTCCGGACTTCTTCCCAGTATTCGGCGGGGTCATAGTGGTTGATATTGTCGAGGTCGATCACCCCGGTGTGAGGCTTGGCGCGGTAGCCGACAAGCGTGCCGGAGGCGGGTTTGAGATCGACGGAAAAGCCGAGCCCATCGTCAATCACTGCCTCGCCATCGACGAGGGGGCTGCGGTCATGCAGGACGGAGAGATCGGCGTCGCTCAGCACGCTTTGGCCCTTGCGGAAACGGATCTGGTTGAGGCGCATGCCCGGACGCACGAGCACCGAGAAAGAGCGCGGGCAGATTTCGGCATAAAGCGGGCCGGTGTAGCCGGATTGGATGCGGTCGAACTCGGTCCCGCCATCGGTGATGGTGCGGGTCAGCAGGTCGAGCCGTCCGGTCGAGCTTTTGGCGTTGGCGACGGCGTTGACATCCTCTGGAAGCGCGAGGCTTTCCATCAGGGGAACAACGTAGACACAGCCCTTTTCGAGTACCGCGCCATCGGTAAGATCAATCTGATGCATCTCGAACTCGTCGAGGCGCTCGGCCACCGTGCGACCAGCACCGGACAGGAAAGAGGCGCGCACGCGGTAAGCCACCGTGCCAAGGCGCAAATCGAGGCTCGCGGGTTGCACCTGACCCTCGACCGGGGCCGGATTGGCGATGATTTCACCGCTCGTGAGCATGGCGTCGATGGTCTGGCTGGGCAATACGCCGGTCATGGTGTCCTCCCAAGAACTGCATACAAAAAACGCCCGGACCCAGAGGGCCACGGGCGGTTTTTATTGGTCGGGCTAGCAGGACTCGAACCTGCGACCTTCCGTCCCCCAGACGGACGCGCTACCAGGCTGCGCCATAGCCCGACGATGGGGTGTTCATAGCGATTTTGAGGGCAGGGGCAAGTCAAAAAACGAAAACGTCCCTCAGGCATTTTCGGCGGCTTCGATCCGCGCACAGAGGGCGGTGAGGCGGTCGAGTTGGGCCGCGGCGTCCGCGCGGTTTTCCGCCGCGATTCCGGTCATCTTGGCGATATCGGCAAGGAGAGATGGCCCCGGTTCAGAGGCGCGTGGTTGGTCGTCCTCCGCATCCTCTTCGGCGATCTCGTCCTCCATGGACGGGGCGGCCGCGGTTTCGGTTTCCGGCTCGGGCGCTGCGGGACTCGCTGTCGCGTCGTCAGTGGCAGGTTTCGGAGTCATGCGCTGCACGAAGGCCGGGATATCCTTTTCGGGTAGATCGTCGTCTTCTGGCGTGGCCTCGACCGAGGCTGCGTCCTGTGGCGCTTCGGTCGGCTCTGGCGCGAGATCTTCGGCAGGCGCGGCGGGTTCTTCAGAAGCGGCCTCTTCGACCTGTGCCGGGGGCTCTTCTTCGGGCTCGTCGCGGCGCTCAAAGCTCAGTACGGTGCCGCGCTCTTCCTCGAGGGGGGCAGGGGCGACTTCGGTCAGGCCGATATCGCTCTCGGGTGTCGCGTCGTCCTCACCATCAAGCGGTTGAGACAGGCCCGCGACGTATTTCGTACCCTTTTCGCGCAGCAGTTTTTGCGCGCCTTTGATGGTCATGCCATCGTCATGCAGGAGCTTTTTGATCCCCCCCAAGAGCAGCATGTCTGCGGGCCGGTAATAGCGGCGCCCGCCCGCGCGCTTGACGGGCTTCACTTGGGTAAACTTGCTTTCCCAAAAGCGCAGCACATGCGCCTGGGTGTCGAGCCAGTCCGCGACCTCGCTAATGGTGCGAAAGGCGTCTGGAGATTTACCCATAGGTTTTTGCCTTGCTTAGCTCTTGTTGCCGTCCGCGACGCGATCCTTCATCAGGTGCGACGGGCGGAAGGTCAAGACGCGGCGCGGCTCGATCGGAACCTCTTCGCCGGTCTTGGGATTGCGGCCCACGCGTGCCGCTTTGTCACGAACACTAAACGTGCCGAAAGACGAGATCTTCACCTGCTCGCCGCGCACCAGCGCATCGGACATGTGATTGAGAACGCTTTCAACCAAATCGGCAGAGTCATTGCGGGACAGACCGACCTCACGAAATACTGCTTCGCTCAAGTCCATCCGTGTCAAAGTTTTTTCGCTCATCCGTCCCCCCGGTTTTCCGTTAGAGACAAGCTTAAGGCGAATGGAATTTCCGAGTCAATATCAATGGCTTGTCAGGAGCCATTCAGAACGCCGCTGATTACCAGCGCAGCACAACCGATCCCCAGGCCAGGCCGCCACCGATGGCTTCGGTCACGATTAGGTCGCCTTGCTTGATCTGGCCGCGTTCAACCCCAACCGAAAGGGCGAGGGGAATCGAGGCTGCTGAGGTGTTACCATGGTCTTGCACGGTGAGGATCACGCGGTCCATCGGCACGCCCATTTTCTTGGCGGTGCCTTGGATGATGCGGATATTCGCCTGATGCGGCACGATCCAGTCCACGGCGCTGTCATCAAGGTCGACCTTGCTCAGCGCGGTGTGGGCGGTCGAGGTCAGTTTCTCGACGGCTTGACGGAAGAGCGCGTTGCCTTGCATCCGCAATTTGCCCGAGTCGCCGGTGGTCGAGACGCCGCCATCTACAAAGAGCATCTCTTTGTAGCGGCCATCGGAATTGAGATCGGCGGAAAGCACGCCGCGATCCGCATTGTCGCCCTTGCCCTCTTCGGCCTTGAGGATCAGCGCCCCCGCGCCATCGCCGAACAGCACACAGGTGGCGCGGTCTTCCCAGTCCATGATGCGGCTAAAGGTTTCGGCGCCGACGACGAGAACCGTCTCGCATTGGCCCGAGAGGATCAGCGCGTTGGCATTGGTCAGGGCATAGACAAAGCCCGCACAGACCGCCTGCACGTCGAAGGCAAAGCCGCGGGTCATGCCGAGTTTCTTTTGCAGCATGGTGCCGACGGAGGGGAAGGTCAGGTCCGGTGTCGAGGTGGCCACGACGATCGCGTCAATCTCATCGGCGTCCATGCCAGCGCTCTTCAGGGCATTCCGGGCCGCTTCGAAGGCGAGATCAGAGGTGGTTTCGTCCTCGGCCGCGAAATGACGGCGTTCGATCCCAGAGCGGGTCCGAATCCATTCGTCGGTGGTATCGAGGGTCTTTTCAAATTCCGAGTTCGGAACAATTCGTTCTGGCAGGTAGTGCCCAACGCCTTTGACAACGGCGCGTCGTGTCATGATTTGGTTCCGTTCTCTTCGCCTGACGCTGGGGCATCTTGGTCCAGCCGGATGGCGGATGCAACCCGCGCGGCGAGTTTTTCCGAGAAGCCAGACTGCGAAAGCTTGAAGGCAAGTTTGACGGCGGCAGACACCCCGGTTGCATCGGAACTGCCGTGGGATTTGACCACGGTCCCGTTCAAACCAAGGAAGACGCCGCCATTGACGCGGCGCGGGTCGATGCGTTTGTTCAGGCGTTGCAGCGAGGTATAGGCGAGCAGGGCAGCGAGGCGCGAGAGCGGCGAGAATTTGAACGCCTCGCGCAGGAGCGATCCAATCAGGCTCGCCGTGCCCTCGCCGGTCTTGAGGGCGATATTGCCGGTAAAGCCGTCGGTGACGATCACGTCGGCCACATCGCCCGGAATGTCGCCGCCTTCGACGAATCCCACGAAGTCAAAGCTTGCGGCGTCGGCGTTCTGGGCGATCAGGTCATGGGCGAGCTTGAGCTCGGAGCGGCCCTTATGTTCTTCGGTGCCGACATTGAGAAGGCCGATGCGGGGGCGTTTGAGCTCCATGCCGTTGCGGGCATAAGAGGCGCCCATCAGCGCATATTGCAGCAGGTCGTGTTCGTCGGCGCGGATATCGGCGCCAACATCCAGCATGATGTTGAAGCCAGAGGCAGAGCGCGATGGCCAGAGCACGGCAATGGCGGGCCGGTTGACGCCGGGCAGTTTGCGCAGGCGCACCACCGAGAGCATCATCAAGGCGCCAGTATTGCCGCAGGAGACCACCACGTCGGCATCGCCATTGCGCACGGATTCGATCGCCGACCACATCGAGGTCGACTTGCCCGTGCGCATGACTTGGCTCGGTTTGTCTTCCATCGAGACGACGCTGTCGCAGTCGCGAATCTCGACCCGACCGGCGAGGGCCTTCTTTTTCCGGACGAGCTTTTTCAGCTCTTTTTCCGGCCCGTGCAGGATAAAGGCAATGTCGGGATTCTTCTTGGCAGAACGCGAAATGCCGGCAACCACTGCTGCCGGCCCGCGATCGCCGCCCATCGCATCAACAGAGATGACGGTGCGCCCGGCTGCCGCTTTCGCGTTTTCGCTCGATGCCGTCATGCGGGCGCTGTCCCGATTTGTCGTTATGCCGCGTCGTCGTCCAGGTCGATGTCGTCGACCATCGAAACGATCTCACGGTCATCATAGTGACCGCAGGACGCGCACACGTGGTGCGGGCGCTTCAGCTCGCCACAGTTGGAGCATTCATTGGGGTTTGCTGCAACAAGTGCGTCATGAGCACGGCGGTTGTTGCGGCGCGATTTCGATACTTTGTTCTGCTGGACAGCCATGTCGCAACCTTTGATTAACTGGGGCCCAATGACATGCATTGCGGCCGATTTCCTGAGCGTCCCGAGCCATTACGCGCAAAGCGCGCCCGAGTCCAACTCTAAATTCCGAATGAGCGCGCGAAAATACTGTGAATCCGCAGATGCGCAAGGGTTATTTTTCGTCGTCCCCGTCGAGCTTGTCGCGCAGGGCGGCAAGACCGGCAAAGGGACGCGCGTCTTCGTCCCGCATAGCGTCTTTGCCGGGCTCGGTAAACACCGCCTCGCCAAGTTCCGCCTCGTCTTTGCGCGGGTAGAGCGGAAGGTTGAGCGCCAGCGCCTCGCGCATGACCGTTTCGATGTCGATTTCAGCCCCAAGCTCTTCGACAGTGTCATCCTCGGGCATCTCGACCTCGCCGTCGATCTCCTCGGGAAGTTCAAGAGTCTTGAGGAAGAGTCGTTCGATATCAGCTTCGATCCGGGTGCGCACGGGCTCAAGCGTGACCACGCAGGGCTGATCCACCGTGGCCCGGAGATGCGCCGTCAGTCGCCAGTCGGTGCGCCCGGAGGCGCGCAACTCGCCATGAAACCGCAATTTGCGCAGTCCAAGAAGGCCAAGGTCTTCTGCAATCTCGTTCAGGCGCTCGTTCGTCGGGGACAAATCGAATCGTGTGACACGGTTTTGCGGCAGATCGGCGACGCGCAGGGGCGCTATGGTATCGGTTTGTGTTGTCATTGGACCTGCTTACATTCTTGAACCAGAGGCGTTCCTTCTGTAAGCGGGATAGAAGGCAGTAGAGGCCAAGGCAAGAGGGCAGTCATGATCGCAGTTGGCAAGGGTATCAAATCGGCGGTGATCGCAGCCGGGATTATGGTCGTTCTGGGCGCCTGTACCTCACAATACCGCAACCACGGATATGTGCCGACCGAAGAAGACCTCGCAGAGATCACTGTCGGCGTCGATACCCGCGATACCGTGGCCGAAACCGTTGGCACGCCGTCGGCCTCTGGGGTTCTCGACAGCAGCGGCTATTACTATGTGCGTAGCCGGGTGCGGCACTACGGGGCGCGCAAGCCCGAGGTGGTCGAACGCCGGATCGTCGCCATCACCTTCGACAATCGCGGCGTGGTCCGCAATGTCGAGGAATATGCGCTCGAAGATGGTCAGGCCGTGCCGATCGCGCGCCGGATCACCGACAACGATCTCAACAACCAGAGCATCCTTGGCCAGCTCCTGAAGAATATCGGTAGCTTTGGCGGCTTCAGCAGCTAACCGGCGGGGCATCGCCGCCCTGTCATTTGGCTGTTACGGATTCCTCCCTATATAGTCGTGATTGAACGATTAGCGGAGCACCTTGTCATGGTCGCTTTGTCGAAAGGGCGCTACGCCGTGCGCGTAGCCGAAACCGAGGCAGACCTGCGCGCCGCACAGGCGCTGCGGCAGATGGCGTTTCACGGTGTCGAGGCCACGGGGCTTGACGCAGATGCGTTTGATCCGATCTGCACCCACATGCTCGTCGAGGCGCGCGACAGCGGAGAACTTGTCTGTTGCTTCCGCTTCCTGCCATTGGCGGGCGGGGGAGAGATCGACCGCTCCTACTCAGCACAGTTCTATGAGCTGAGCGCGTTGCGCGATTTTGACGGGCCGATGGTCGAGATGGGCCGGTTTTGCATTCATCCAGAGGTCACGGACCCCGATATCCTGCGCGTGGCATGGGGGGCGATGACCTCTTATGTAGATGAAAACAATGTCGAAATGCTGTTTGGCTGTTCCTCCTTTACGGGCACCGATGCCAAGGAGTATTTCGATGCTTTCGCCATGCTGCGCGACCGCCACCTTGCGCCGAAACGCTGGCTGCCGAAGGTCAAGGCGCCCAAGGTGTTCCGGTTTGCCGCACGCCTGCGCCGCAAGCCGAACCTGAAACTGGCGCAGATGCGGATGCCGCCCTTGCTTCGGACCTACCTGATGATGGGCGGCTGGGTCAGCGATCATGCGGTGATCGACACCCATATGAACACGCTGCATGTCTTTACCGGTCTTGAGATCCGCGCCATTCCGCCGAGCCGAAAGAAGCTTCTGCGGGCGATCGGTGCCTAAGAGAGACACGTGGCCCATTGACGGCAACAGGCGGGCGGTTTAGCCCGCTTTCATGGCACGTATACCCCTTTTGCAGATGAACGGTATTTCCCTCACTTTCGGGGGGGATCCGGTGTTTGATGGGCTGGACCTCGTGGTGCAGCCGGGCGATCGCGTGGCGCTTGTCGGGCGCAACGGGTCAGGCAAATCCACCCTGATGAAGGTCATGGCGGGCCTTGTGGAACCGGACCGGGGCGAGATTGTCGTGCCGCCGGGCGTCAGCGTCGGTTATATGGAGCAACACCCTGACATGACCGGGTTTTCCACGCTCGGGGATTTCGCGGCCTCGGGGCTTGAACCGGGCGAGGCCTACAAGGTCGAGCGCGCTGGTGAGGGGCTCAAGTTCGATCCTGAGCGCCCGGTAGAGACAGCGTCGGGCGGGGAGCGGCGGCGGGCCGCCTTGGCCAAGTTGATGGCCGAAGCACCGGAGTTGATGCTTCTCGATGAGCCGACCAACCACCTTGATATCGAGGCGATTGCCTGGCTTGAGGCGGAGCTTTCGACGACGCGGGCGGGTTTTGTCCTGATCTCGCACGACCGCGCGTTTCTGCGGGCGTTGACCCGCGCAACCCTTTGGATTGACAGGGGAATGGTGCGTCGACAGGAGAAGGGGTTCGAGGCGTTCGAAGCCTGGCGCGACAAGGTCTGGGAAGAGGAAGACATCCAGCGTCACAAGATGGACCGCAAGATCAAGGCCGAGGCGCGATGGGCCGTCGAGGGGATCAGCGCCCGGCGCAAGCGCAACCAAGGCCGGGTGCGCGCCCTGCAAGACCTGCGCCAGGAGCGCGCGTCGATGATCAAACGCCAAGGCGCGGCGGCGATGGACCTCAGCGCGGGGCCGAAATCCGGTCGAAAAGTCATTGATGCCAAAGGGTTGGCGAAGGGATTTGACGACAAACGGATCGTCACGGATTTCTCGCTTACTGTGCAGCGGGGCGACCGGGTGGCCTTTGTGGGGCCGAACGGCGTTGGCAAGACGACGCTGATCAAGATGCTCATGGGCGAGGTGGCACCAGACGCGGGGACGGTCACGCTTGGGACCAACCTGCTCCCGGCGATCTTTGATCAGAGCCGTTCCAAGCTCGATCCGGAGATGAGCCTTTGGGATAGTCTCACCGGCGATCCAGATATGCGCGTCTCGGGCAAGGCGGACCAAGTTATGGTCCGTGGAAACCCCAAGCATGTCGTTGGATACCTTAAAGAATTTCTGTTTGACGAGCGGCAGGCAAGGGCGCCTGTCAGGAGCTTGTCGGGGGGGGAGAAGGCGCGGTTGTTGTTGGCTAAGCTGATGGCGCGGGAGAGCAATCTTCTTGTCCTCGACGAGCCGACCAACGACCTCGACGTGGAGACGCTCGACCTCTTGCAGGAATTGCTCGACGACTATGACGGGACGGTGCTTCTTGTGAGCCACGATCGGGATTTCCTTGACCGGGTGGCGACCACCACCGTGGCGATGGAGGGCCATGGCCGGGCGGTGGTCTATGCCGGGGGATGGAGCGACTACCGGGCGCAGCGCGGTGACGAAGAAGCGGAAGAAAAGAAAGCAAAATCAAAGCCTAAGGTGGAGAAGGTGAAGCAGGAGAAGGCCCTGAAAGAGGGTTTGAGCTTTACCGAAAAACACCGGCTTGAGGCGCTTCCCGCGATCCTTGAGCGGCTTGGGGCGGAGATTGCCAAGCTGGAAGAGTTCCTTATGGACCCGGAGCTTTTCAGCAAGGAACCGGTCAAGTTCCAGAAGGCCACAGAGGCGCTTGTCGAGCGGCAGGCTGCATTGGCTGAAGCCGAGGAAGAATGGCTGATTCTCGAAGAGAAGGCTGAGGCGGGTTAACGGGGAGATCCCAACGTCGGTATTGCGTCGGTATCGCGTCTGTATTGCAGCGGTGCTGCGGGCGCGCTGGACGGGTGTGAACGGGGCGCGCGGCGGTAAAGGCGGCGCGCGACGGTCACTGCAGGGGCTTTGCCCCTCTTGGCCGCGGGTGCGGCCAATTCACCCCAGGATATTTTCAGCAAGAGGAAGCGGCAGGGCGACGCTTGGCCGATAGCCGGCGCGGAGCGCGGTGAGCGTCGGAGCGGGGGTCAGACAGGTGACGCGGCCCGAGGGGTGCGGCCGGGGCGCGCCGTAACCATCGGGGGCGAAAGGGTGGAGCGCGCCTTGCCACAGGAGTGCGGGGCCGGTGCCCGTCAGGATGAAGGTGCCGTCGGGCAGGGACGCGGCGTCGGCCTCGACCCGGTGCTGCGCAAAGCGGCGGGGAATGGCGCGGGCCGCATGCAGGCGGGTGTCGAACGCGGACACCGGACCGGTGTGTCCTGCGGCGTCGAGGAAGGCGGTGAAATCCGCGCGCCGACATTCGCCGCAGGGGCGATGCCCGGCGGCCAGCGCCACCGCCTCGTCATGGAAGAAAAGTTCGGTATAGGCGCCGGGGGCCATGAGCGGGCGGCGGCGGGATTTGAACGACAGCAGGCAGCAGACCCAGGCCTTGTGTCGCCAGCGGCGGTGGCTCAGGCCTTGGCCTGCGTTGTGCAGGATGCCGCGATTGCCCATGAAGCGCCCGCGCGCGGGATGCGCGAGGATCTCTCCGGTGGGCTGAACGCGGTTTTTGCAGGGGCATGGCGCACTCTGCCCCTGAACCGTCCCGCGGCGCAAGGCGCGCGTCATGTTTCGGTGCTTTGTCCAAACCTCAGGTGATAGCCGTTCAGGTCTACTGCGTTGAACTCGCGCATGCCCCACGGGTAGGTTTCCGGCGCACGGGTGATCTTTACCCCGTTCTCCGTGGCGCGGGCATAGAGGATGTCGAGATCGCTCACGTCGAAATAGAGCCAGTTCGCGCCGAGCTGTGGGGTGCCTTCCCAGAAATGAACGCAGGCCTGATCCAATAGGATCGCGCCGTGACGCGGCGGTTCGCCATAGAGAAACCGCAGGGTGAAGCCCAGCTTCTCGATATACCAATTGCAGGTCTCGGGGACATTCGGTGTGGCCAGTGTCGGGTAGACACCGCAGCAAGTGAGAGGGTCAGGCATGACGAGGGGCCTTCTTACAGTCCGCTTTGGGGAGGGTAGCCCATGCGGCGCGCGCGGTCGATGCTGATCACCGTGGCGTAGCGGTTCTTCAGGCAAAAGAAAGCCCCCGTTGGGCAACGGGGGCTCTGATTTCGTAAAGACCTGTGTCGGGTTATTGCATCCGGAGCGCGCCGTCGATGCGGATCACCTCGCCGTTGAGATAGCCGTTTTCGACGATGAACCCGGCGAGGCGGGCGTATTCGGACGGATCGCCAAGACGTTTGGGGCAGGTGACGTCCTCGGCCAGTTGGTCCTGTACCTCTTGCGGCAGGCCTTGCAGCATCGGGGTCAGGAAGATGCCCGGCGCGATGGCCATGACCCGGATGCCGGAGCGGGCGAGGTCGCGGGCCATCGGCAGGGAGAGGCCAACGATTCCGCCCTTGGAGGCCGCATAGGCGGCCTGGCCGCGTTGACCGTCCATGGCGGCGATGGAGGCGGTGTTGACGATCACGCCACGCGCGCCATCGGATTCGGCGGCGTTCTCGGCCATCACATCGGCGGCGAGGCGGGCGACGTTGAAGGAGCCGACGAGGTTGATGTCGATGGTCTGTTGGAAGGTATGGAGCGGGTGCGGGCCCTTCTTGGAGAGCGTCGTCGCGGCGGGGGCGATCCCGGCGCAGTTCACGCAGGCGTTGATCGTGCCCATGGCCTCTTTGGCGGCGGCAATGCCTGCGGCGACCGAGTCTTCGTCGGTGACGTTGACCTTGTGAAACGTGCCGCCGAGTTCTTTGGCGAGGGCTTCTCCTGCGTCTTCGTTGAGATCGAAGAGAGCAACCTTGGCGCCGTTCTCGGCAAAGTGGCGGGCGGTGGCGGCCCCGAGGCCGGAAGCGCCGCCGGTGATCACGGCGCAGGTTTCAGCGAGTTTCATGGTCTTTCCTCCCGGGTGACGTTGTCGTCATGAAATGAACATGCGTTCAGATAACCGGAGGCAGGGGTATCTGTCTAGGGGCGGGGGCGGATATCTAAGGCAAGACGGGGCGTTGCCCCTCTTGAGCCTGCGGCTCAATTCACCCCGAGTATTTGTCACAGAGAAGAAGAAAGGGGGCCGCGATGGCCCCCTGTCGTGTTGCGTGATGTGGGCAGGCCTTAGCCGAGTTGTACCAGCGCGTGGCGCTTCTTGCCTGCGCTGAGTTTGATCGGGGAGGCGAGGGCGGCGGCGTCGATCATCAGCCCAGCGTCGGTCAACGGCGCGTCGTCGATCTTGGCGCCGTTCTCGGCGATCAGGCGTTTGGCTTCTTTGCCGGATTTGGCGAGGCCGGATTTGACGATGAGCTGCACGATGGAGGCGGGCAATTCGTCGGCAGACAGCGTCAGGGTCGGCAGGTCGTCGCCCACGCCGCCCTTCTCGAACACTTCGCGCGCGGTCGCTTCGGCGGCGGCGGCGGCCTCGGCCCCGTGGCAGAGCGTCGTCACGGCGTTGGCGAGGATGATTTTGGCGGCGTTGATCTCGGAGCCTGCGAGTGCGCCGAGGCGGTCGCATTCCTCGACCGGCATTTCCGTGTAGAGCTTGAGGAAGCGGCCCACGTCGGCGTCGGTCGTGTTGCGCCAGAATTGCCAGAACTCATAAGGGCTACGCATGTCGGCATTGAGCCAGATCGCGCCATCGGCGGTCTTGCCCATCTTCTTGCCGTCCGAGGTCGTCAGGAGCGGCGAGGTCAGGCCGTAGATTTCCTTGTCGATGACGCGGCGCGTCAGGTCGATGCCGTTGACGATATTGCCCCATTGGTCCGAGCCGCCGAACTGCACCATGCAGCCATAGCGGCGGTTCAACTCGAGGAAGTCATAGGCCTGAAGGATCATGTAGTTGAATTCGAGGAAGGAGAGCGATTGCTCGCGGTCGAGGCGGGATTTGACCGACTCGAAGGAGAGCATGCGGTTCACCGAGAAGTGCCGCCCGATGTCGCGCAGGAACTCGAGGTAGTTCAACTCATCGAGCCATTCGGCGTTGTTGAGCATCAAGGCGCCGGTCGGGCCGTCGTTGTAAGAGATATATTTGGCGAAGACCTGTTTGATGCCGGAGATGTTGTCGTCGATCTGCGCGGGCGTCAGCAGCGGGCGCTCGTCGGCGCGGAAAGAGGGGTCGCCCACCTTGGTCGTGCCGCCGCCCATGAGGGTGATCGGTTTGTGGCCGGTCTTTTGCAGCCAGCGCAGCATCATGATCTGGATCAGCGAGCCGACGTGCAGCGACTTGGCCGTCGCGTCAAAGCCGATATAGCCCGGCACCACGCCCTTGATCAGCGCCTCGTCGAGGCCCTGATAATCGGTGCAGTCGGCGAGAAAGCCGCGCTCGATCATGACGGTCATGAAATCCGATTTGGGGTGGTAGGTCATGGCATTGGTCCCGTATGTTTTTCGGGGCCGTGTATAGGCGGCGTTGCGACAAAGGGAAAGGCCATGATGAAGGCCAAAACAGGCAAAGAACGGATCAGGGCGCTTGGGGCGATGTCGGGGACGTCGCTTGACGGGGTGGACGCGGCGGTTGTCGAGACGGATGGCGAGGCGATCTTTGGCTTTGGCGAGAGCGACTACCGCGCCTATGACCGGGAGGAACGCAAGGTTCTGGCAGCAGCCTTGGGGAAATGGGCCGGGCCAGAGGTCGATGCGGCGACGGAGGTTGTCGCGCGGGCGCATGAAGCGGTCCTGAGCCGGTTTGAGGATGTGGCGCTTGTCGGGTTTCATGGTCAGACGCTGGCGCATGAACCGCGCGGCCGGGGCACGTTGCAGGTTGGCGACGGGCAGGCCTTGGCGGAGCGCCTTGGCGTGCCGGTGGTGTGGGATTTCCGCTCGGCCGATGTTGAGATGGGGGGCGAGGGCGCGCCGCTGGCGCCGTTCTTTCATTTTGCCTGCGCGCGCTGGATTGGCGCGGAAAAGCCTGTCTGTTTCCTGAACCTCGGGGGCGTTGCGAATATCACCTGGGTGGATCCGAGGGTGGCGTCACCGGAGGTCGAAGGCGCGCTTTTGGCCTTTGACACTGGGCCAGCCAATGCGCCGCTCAACGATCTTTTGCGCGCGCGGCGGGGCTTGGATTTCGACGAGGACGGTAAGATTGCCCGCGAAGGCGCGGTGGAGAACGGTGCGCTTGAGTTGTTCCTTGCCGAGCCCTATTTCGCGCGGATGCCGCCCAAGTCCCTCGACCGGAATGATTTTGCCGAGATGGTCGGTCTTGTGGGCGAGCTTTCGGATGCGGATGCGGCGGCGACGCTGACGGCGATGTGTGCCGCCGGTGTGGCGGCGGGGATGGCGCATTGCCCGGAGCCGCCGGAGCGCGTTCTAGTGACAGGTGGCGGGCGGCATAACCCGGTCTTGATGGAGATGCTTCGGGTGTCGCTTGATTGTCCGGTGATGGCGGTCGAGGAGGTCGGGCTTGATGGTGACATGCTCGAGGCGCAGGCCTTTGCCTATCTCGCGGTGCGCGTGGCGCGGGGGATGGCGACGTCCTGCCCCGGCACGACGGGCGTGCGGGCTTTGGTTGGCGGCGGCACGTTGAGCCGGCCTTCCTAGGGGATATCGAAGCCCGGTGGCGCGAGGGTGAAGCCTGCGAAGTCGAAACCGGGGGAGACGGTGCAGCCGACAAGGGTCCAGTCGCCCGTGGAGCGAGCGGCCTGCCAGTGGCCCGTTGGGACGATGATTTGCGGCGCTTGGCCTGTGGCAATGTCAGGGCCGAGGATATGGTCTGCGCGCGGGCCGAGGTCGGTCGCGGAGAGCGACAGGATGAGCGGCGCGCCCGCGTAGTGATGCCAAATCTCGGTCGCGTCGACCTTGTGCCAATGGCTTTGTTCGCCCGCTTTCAGAAGGAAATAGATCGCCGTGCCCGCCGCGCGTTCCCCCTCTGGCGCATCGGCGCGCCATGTTTCACGGAAATAGCCGCCCTCGGGGTGCGGGGCGAGGTTCAGGCGGGCGATGAGGTCGTCGGCGGTTAGGGTCATGGGGGGGAGTGTGGGGTTTGAGCAATACCTGCGCAAGAGGTTGCCATAAATATGTTGTTCATACCTATGGGGTTAGGATGCATCAGAACTCGTATAACCTCGACCAATCGCTTTCTGCCGCACAAGCGAGCGACGGCGCAGTATCCTTTCCGAAGCTAAGAAAGGAAGCTCAAATGACCAGTGAAAGACTACCCGATTTATTCCGTGCGAAAGACGAAATGCCCATTTTCTTTGGCGAAACGTATAAGCATCCAAATGGCGTAGGGACAGTATTGGCAGGTTATCGGCTCGGCAGATATCTCAAACTCTGGCTACGGAGCGTGGATACCGGAAGCTTCGAGTCTGTCGATCCAAGGGTGTGTGAACTTTCCGACTACTATGTTCGCGATGTCGATGACTTCGATCCGGAGGTCTTGCGTTTGGCGCGGCGTGTCTGCGCGAGGTTAGATGAAGATAAGATAGCGATGCATAGCTGTCATCCTGATATTGTTCCTTCACCTTATCAGTACGGCGAACGGGGCTAGGATAGGTCCCGGTTTTTGGGCGGAGCATCTCTCCATTTGGTGGGTTGAAAACCCACCCTACGAGGGTTGCTGCCGACGGTTGCCGCGTGAAGGCCGGCAATGTGTGATGTGCGGCGCTTGTCGGTGGTCTTATGAAAACGGCCCAAAGCGTGTGCTCCGGGCCGGTTCTCAGTGTGCGAAAGCGCGTGGCGCTTACTTGAGGATCGAAGCCCCGGCGTATTCAGCGGTTTCACCGAGTTGTTCCTCGATGCGGATCAGTTGGTTGTATTTGGCGAGCCGGTCGGAGCGGGCGAGCGAGCCGGTCTTGATCTGGCCGCAGTTGGTGGCGACGGCGAGGTCGGCGATGGTCGCGTCCTCGGTTTCGCCGGAGCGGTGCGACATGACGTTGGTGTAGCGCGCGCGGTGGGCCATATCGACCGCTTTCAGCGTTTCGGTCAGGGTGCCGATCTGGTTCACCTTGACGAGCATGGAGTTGGCGACGCCGCGTTCGATGCCGTCGGCAAGGCGCTCGGGGTTGGTGACGAAGAGGTCGTCGCCCACGAGTTGCACCTTGTCGCCGAGAACTTCGGTCAGCTTGGCCCAGCCGTCCCAGTCATCCTCGGCCATGCCGTCCTCGATCGAGATGATCGGGTAGTCGGCGCAGAGGGCTGCGAGATAGGCGACGTTTTCGTCCGAAGTCAGGGTCTTGTTCTCGCCCGCCAGCACGTAGTTGCCGTCCTTGTAATATTCGGTCGAGGCGCAATCGAGCGCGAGGTAGATGTCTTCGCCCGGTGTGTAGCCGGCTTTTTCGATTGCCTTGAGGATGAAGTCGAGCGCGTCGCGGGTCGAGGCGAGGTTGGGGGCAAAGCCGCCTTCGTCGCCAACGCCGGTTGCGAGACCTGCGGCGGAGAGCTCTTTCTTCAGGGTGTGGAATACTTCCGAGCCCATGCGCACGGCGTCGCGGATATTGGCGGCCGAGACGGGCATGATCATGAATTCCTGGATGTCGATCGGGTTGTCGGCATGTTCGCCGCCATTGATGATGTTCATCATCGGCACCGGCAGGACGCGGGCCGAGGTGCCGCCGATATAGCGATAGAGCGGTTGCGCGGTGAAATCCGCTGCGGCCTTGGCGCAGGCCATGGAGACGCCGAGGATCGCGTTGGCCCCGAGGCGGCCCTTGTTGGGGGTGCCGTCAAGCTCCATCATGGCGGCGTCGATGGCGACCTGCTCGGTCACGTCAAAGCCGACGAGGGCCTCGGCGATCTCGCCGTTGACGGCGGCGCAGGCTTCGAGCACGCCCTTGCCCATGTAGCGGGTCTTGTCGCCGTCGCGTTTTTCAACTGCCTCATGCGCGCCAGTGGAGGCGCCGGAGGGCACAGCGGCACGGCCCATGGTGCCGTCTTCGAGGATCACGTCCACTTCGACCGTGGGGTTGCCACGGGAGTCGAGGATTTCGCGGGCGTGGATGTCGATAATGATGCTCATGGGTCTCATTCCTTGGGATGATGCATGTCGTCTTTGCGCGCCTTTTGGCAGGGGGCTGGCGGTTTGTAAACGGCTGGCAGGGTCGCAGCGCCGGGCGTTAGGGCTAACGCCGCGATGTTTGCGCCAACGGCGCGCGAGGGAGGGAGGGGCCAGCCCCTCTTGCCTGCCAAGGCAGGCAATTCACCCCGGGATATTTCCGGCAAGAGGAAGGGGCCGGGTCAGTCTTGTGGGAAGTCGGGCGCGTGGGTCGGCAGGGGGCGGGCGAGCGCGCGTTCGCGCAGGAAGGTGTAGAGCCCGGTGCCGATGATGAGCGAAGCGCCGACCAAGGTCAGCAGGTCGGGGCGGTCGCCAAAGACCAAGACGCCCGCGATGATCGAGAACAGGAGGCGCGTGTAGCGGTAGGGCGAGACGACCGAGGCTTCGCCAACGCGCATCGCGGTGACGATGCCCCAGTAGCCGATGACGCCGAAGAGGATGGCGCCAGAGATTTGCAGCACATGGGTCGGTGCGACAGGTGCGGCGCCGCCCGGTGTCAGGGCGATCATCACGGGTGCGACGACGATGAGCGAGGCAAAGCCCTGAAACGAGACCACGAAGGAAGACACAGCGCTATCAATGCGGCGGGTGATGAGGTCGCGCAGGGCGACGGCAAAGACCGAGATCAGCACCAAGAGCGCGTTGGGGTCAAAGCCTTCGAGGCCGGGGCGGATGATGAGGAGGACACCGAGAAAGCCGATGGCGATCGCGCTCCAGCGCCGCCAGCCGACCTGTTCGCCCAAGAAAAGCGCCGCGCCCATGGTGATGGCGAGCGGCATGGCCTGGAACACGGCGGCGACGGTCGATAGTTCAACGAGCGCCAGCGCGGACGCAAAGGACATGGCGGCGACAGCCTCGCAGGCGGCGCGCAGCACAGGCAGGGGGCGCCATGCGGCACGGGCGAAGAGGTTCTCGCCCTTGGCGGTGGCGATCAGGGCAAAGACGGTGGCTGAGCCGATGCCGAGGATCAGCAGGATTTGCCCGGTGGGCAGGTCTTCGGACATGATCTTGATGAACATGTCCTCGAGCGTGAAGCTCGCCATGGAGAGGATCACGAGGAGAATCCCCGTCACATTGTTCATCGTGGACATGCGCGCGCCCTTTGTTGAGTTATACAACCTTCTTGACGCGAACTGACCCGCCTTGGCAAGCCCCGTCGCTTGGCGCGGGAATGGCATTTCGTGGGGCGGCGGATCACGGGGCGTGATGGACGCCCCGCCCCGGCGCCGTTCAGAGCGGGCGGATCTTTAGCTGGGTGATGCGGTTGGCCTCGCGCGAGACGACCTCGAAGCGGAAGCCGTGGAAGGAAAACACCTGTCCAGGCGTCGGGATCATCTGGGCCTCATGGATCACCAGACCGGCGACGGTGTTGGCCTCTTCGTCGGGCAGGGTCCAGTCGGTGGCGCGGTTGAGATCGCGGATCGTCATGGCCCCGTCAATGAGCCATGTGCCGTCTTCGGCAGAGGCGATCTCGGGTTCGTCGTCTGTGTCGAATTCATCGGTGATCTCGCCCACGATTTCCTCGAGGATGTCTTCAAGCGTGATCAGGCCCTGAAGCGAGCCATATTCATCGACGACGAGGGCGAAATGCGAGTGGCGGCGCAGGAATTCGCGCATCTGGTCGTCCAGAGAGGTGGTTTCGGGGACGAAATACGGCTCTTTGGCGACCTCGACCACGTTGAACTCGGTCAGGTCGGAGAAGGTGCCTTCGGGGCCTGTCACCTGTTTGTGCATGGCGCGCAGCAAATCCTTGGCGTGAATCACGCCGACGATGTTGGACGGCTCGCTCTTGAACACGGGCAGGCGGGTGTGCGGGCTTTCGAGGCATTGCGACAGGATTTCAGCGGGCGGCGCATCGGCGTCGATCATCTCGATGCCGGAGCGGTGCAGCATGATTTCCTCGATCGCGCGTTCGGAGAGGTCGAGCGCGCCGAGGATGCGGTCGCGGTCTTCCTTTTCCACAATGCCTTCGGAGTGGCCGAGTTGAATCGCACCGGCGATTTCCTCGCGCACGGCGAGGATATGGCTGTCGGGGTCGGTCTGGACGCCGAAGAGGCGCAGGACGAGGCGCACGAACCAGCGCACCGCCGAGACCACGGGGGCAAAGATCGTCACCACGATACCGATGGGGCGCGAGGCGGCGGCGGCGGCGCCTTCGGGGCGGGTGATCGCGTAGGTCTTGGGCAGCACCTCGGCAAAGACCAAGACGAGGAGCGTCATCACAAGGGTTGCCAGCGCGACACCGGATTCGCCGAAAGCGCGGGTAAAGAGCGCGGTCGCCAGCGAGGCCGCGAGGATGTTCACAAGGTTGTTGCCCAAGAGCACGGAGCCGATCAGGCGTTCGTTGTCCTCGGTGATGTCGAGCGCGCGGGCGGCGCCGCGATTGCCCTTGTCGGCCTGCGTGCGCAGCTTGCCGCGCGAGGCCGCCGTGAGGGCGGTTTCCGACCCGGAGAAAAAGCCCGAGAGCACGAGCAGGCCGAGAATGGCCCCGGCCGTGATCCAGAAACTTGTATCGAGGGTGGTGGTCGCTACGTCCATATACCTATCCTTTGCGTTCAGACAGGTTATGGGGTGCGACAGCCGCGCAATCAAGGGGCCGCGACCATCCGGGGCGGCCTGTGCGGCGG
>NZ_JAKVRD010000027.1 GCF_022814865.1 Shimia aestuarii
TCGTCGAAAACGCACCAGAGAGCGTTACCGAGATTGAGATCATGCGCTCGAGAATGGTGCTTGGAAAAGCAGTCGCCGATCTGAACCTCGACTGGCGTGCCTATCCCAAATACCTCCCCGTGGTGGGGTATGGCCTGACACGTGTTGGATTCCCGTTGCCTGATGTTGGCGTCCTGCGGAGCTATGCGCGTGGTGGGGAGCGGCTGCGCCTAGACCTGTTGCAAGTGCCGCCTCGCTGGTTGAATGCCGATATCACCCTGGTCAAAGGTGCCGGTACGGCGTTTGATGTTCTGTTGCCGGATGGAGATGTCTTGTCTGGGCGCACGGGCGCGGTGGTGCGCGACGCGGAGGCAGGGTTCGCAGTCAAGGTGGGAGAAATCGTAGCAGAGGCCGGGCGGCATTTCATTCTTCGGCAAGTTTCGGAGAATGCTGCGATCAGGCGCCTGCGAGGGGGCATGGCGGTTTCCGAGAAGGGGCGTCAATCTGGCATCTTACGTGTCACCTACCAAGCGGGATCTCCTGAGCGCGCGCGTCGGGTCCTGCATGCAATTACCCGTGCCTATCTGAGCCAAAACGTGACGCGTAGCGCGGCCGAAGCCGAGAGCAGTCTCGATTTCATTGAAACTCAACTCCCCGAAGCCGAAGCGGCGGTCGCAGAGGCGGAAAGGGATCTGAACGAATACCGGCAGTCGCAGAATGCCATCGACCTAGGTTTCGAAGCCGAGAGCATCCTGACCCAGATTGGTCAACTTGAGACCGAACTGAGCCAAGTTCAGCTCGAAGAAGAGACCCTCAAAGAGAATTACACGCCAAAGCACCCGGTCTATAAGCAGTTGCTAGACAACAAGGCGCATCTCGAAGAACGAATTTCCCTTCTGCGGAACGAGGCGGAAGAACTGCCGCGCACACAACGCGAAGTCTTTGATAAGACTCGGCGCCTTGAACTTGCCGAGGAAACCTATCTTCAATTGCTCAATCGGGCTCAGGAACTCAGGGTCCTCAAGGCAAGCACGATCGGGAATGTCCGGATTCTCGATACGGCCCATGCGACCCCGCAGCCCATCGCTCCACGCAAGAGCATGATCCTGGGTCTATGCTTGGTTCTAGGTGCCTTGCTCGGCGCCGCTTTCGTTCTTGTTAGAAACGCGCTGCACCGGGGCATTCAAAGCTCGGAGCAGATCGAAAATCTGGGCATCCCGGTTTTCGCGACAATCAACAAGTCTCTTTCCGCCGAAGGCGCAGGGAGCAAAAGCAAGGCTTGGCCAATCCTGGCGGTGACGAGCCCGGTAGACCTTGCCGTTGAGGCATTTCGGAGCCTGCGTACCAGTCTTCATTTCGGCATGCTGGATGCCCAGTCCAAGTCAGTTTTGATCACGAGCGCTGCGCCTGAAGCTGGGAAGTCCTTTACCTCCGTCAACCTCGCCGTTGTCGCGGCGCAGTCGGGTAAGAAAGTCTGTTTGATTGATGCTGACCTGCGGCGCGGGCAGCTTCGCAAGTATTTTAACTTGAAGAAGGATACGGTTGGCCTTGCGGACTACCTCTCGGACAAGCGCCCTCTAGAAGGTGTCGTGCAACCGACCGATATCGAAGGACTGGAGTTCATTCCAAGCGGTCTTTATCCGCCCAACCCGTCCGAACTGCTTATGCGCCCAACAGTCAAAGCGATGATGGAAGAGTTGGACAAGTATTATGATCTGATCATCTTCGATTGCCCGCCGGTGCTCGCGGTGACGGACCCTGTGATTCTTGGGCGTGAAGCAGGGGCCATTCTGGCTGTGATCCGCTTTGATCAGACGCCTGAAGGAGAAGTCGAAGCTCTGAAGCAAGCCTTTGAAGTTGCAGGGCTTCAGGTCAGCGGGGCAATTTTGAACGCCTTTGATCCCAAGAAATCGAAGAGTGGTCAGTATTACTACTACAATTATAGGTATAGTTACGCGAACCGGAAGGAATGAGGCGTCGCAGTAACACAGCAGAGCCTCTACAACACGACATCGCCGAGGGGGATTACCCCTCGGGTGTCCGTCGTCAGACATGGGGAGGGAGGTGAGGGTCGTAGTCGTCGCACCAGATCCCTATCGAGGCTCGAGTATGGCGCAGGTTGGCAAAGAGGTGCCCGTTCAGACATTCGTCTTTCAAACGACTATTGCTCTCTGCGCTGTCGCCCCCTCAGAAGCTGCGAGAAAAGCCGAGCGATATATATCGGTTATCGAAGCGGGCGATGGGAATATTGGAATTGGATTGCTCAACCCCGAGCTTGATGACAGGGACAAAGGGGCCGATACGCCAGTCGCGGTGAAACAGGCTGGCGTCGATGCGCAGAGAATCGTCCCGGCGTTTGACACCAAAAATGTGATGGGCGCCCTTGCGGTTTTCCCTGCCCTTGGTGACACTCAGGGAAGAGACGATGCCGCCCTTGAAAGCATATGTCGCGCCGAGGGTCAGGGATGCGCGATGCCCGCTCTCCTGCGCCCAGTTGGCATTGGTTTGTTCGAGAAAACCACTGAGCGAGAGGCGCAATTGTGGTGAGACCATGTGATTGTAGCTGAGCGCGGCGAGATTTCGCCGGCCATCAGCGGCAGTGAAACTCTCATGCGCGAGGCGGTAAGTTTCGAGCTTGGCGCGGAACGTGCCTTTCCGGCTGATCTGTTGGCTGAACTGGGCATAGAGGCCGGTTTGGTCGGAATAGGTCTTGTCAGCCAAAGTTCGGATGGCGAGGCGCAGGCCGAACTCGGCTTGGCGCTGGCGGTCGCCATAGTGCCGCAGGCCGAGATCAAGCTGGACCCGGTTGTCGCGATAGGTCTTATCGTCGCTGATCTTAGAGTCGAGTGACAGGGCGAGGCGCAGGCGCGTGTCGCGGTTTAGGTGGGGCAGGTATTCCAGGCCGGATTCGATATGCAGGCGGACCTTGGGTTCAGCCTTTTGGGTGGGGTGGTAAGTAAAGGGGATACCGTTGATGACGATTTCCTGTGTCCCCGCGACTTTGCCGAGATTGGTTTCTGGGGTAATACCGAACCGAAGATAACCACTCCAGGTCTTGGCCTGGCTTAGAGCTTGGAGGCGTTGGTTGACGACATCCCGCTCTTTGGCAGCCAGCTTGGCACCGCGCAGTTTTTCCAGATGATGGCGCGCGCGGTCGTTTTCACCGATTGCTTCGAGCGCCACGGTCAGACCCATCCGATAGCGTTTTACATCCGGGCGGGCCGAGACCAGATGCTCAAGACAGGGTAGGGCCTCGCGGGGTTTTTTGGCATTGAGCAGGCTGGCCGCCATTTTCTCAAGCTGTGACAGGGGCAGTGATTGCTCCACTGCAGTCCGGCACGTGTTTTGGTAGGCGAAAGCAGACTGTGGCGAGAAAAACGTGCCGGACAGGGCTAGAAAGAATAGCACCGCAACCGAGGGGGCGTACCTACCCCGATTGCGTTGCCAGAAACGGTGCGAGGCCCGCTTAGAAAATCTGACGCCAATAAAATTGCATGGCTGTTGCAAGACCTTCATGCGCCGGACCCCACTGTCGGGCGGAGCCCGAAACCTCATTGCCGTTCGAGATAGAATGTGCCGCCACCGGCGATAAACACGGGCGTATTCGCGTTATCGATTGTCATGGCCGCTGCGCCATGGGCACCGGACCCGTTGGTGCCGACGAAGGTGCCGAGGAGGGAGAGTTCGGTATCGGAGCTTTCGCCAGTCTCATCGTCGGTCAGGGTGCCGCGCATCCCTGCGCTCAGATTGGTGAGCCAGATGCTGCCACCGGTGGGCAGCGCCTGTTCGCTTGGGGCCGTGATATTGGGTAGGTTTGAGTTCGCGGTATCGAGCGTTCCAGAGAGGCTCACGTCCTGATTGTTGACCGTGCCGCGGAAGTTCGTCGCCGTACCAGACACCGTCCCTTCGACCGGACCACCAAAAGCCACATTCAAGTCTATATCGCCCACGATATGGCCTTCGGCCTGTCCACCGACCTGATCGAGGACTTCAACCTTGACCTGGCCCTGGTAGTTGGCATTGCCCGTCAGCTGGGTCGTCGTGGCCAGCGTATTTGCCATCGCGTCATAGGCGGTGTCGTAGTCTTCAAGCGGTTTGGGATCGCCACCTCCACCGCCACCGCCAGCACCGCCGCCATTGCCGAGGCAACCGGAAAGGGCGGTAGTGAGGAGGAGCAGGCCCGACAGGTGAGCCAATGATTTCAATTGCATGGTTTTCTCTTTCTCAAAGCAAAGGCCTGAGTTTGTGACCGCATGGCGAGCACCCGTTCAGACCAGTTATTTCCGACCGCAGAGACAAATATGTTTGGCCGATAGAGAAAAAGTACTAACAATTGGCGTGACCCCGCACCCCCCTGAACGGGGGGACGGCATCGCTATTCTGACACACTATATTCTCGCGGGGGACTGTTTCATGAAGGCTTTTTCGCTTCCCATACCGATGTTGCTTTTTGCGACCCTTTTCGCGCTTGCATCGGCGCTTCTTACCCTCTGGGTATCTCTCTCGCAGCCATGGATGGGGCTTGACCTTGCGCCGGACGGGCCGACAAATCGCATCGAGGTCAGGGCGAACGCATCGTTTGCAGATGGTGAGATAATCCCGCGCGGGGCGTGGATTGTAGCAATTAAGGGAAGCGGTAGGGAAACGGCGATACCGCTGGAGGCGGTTGACCTCGTGGAAGAGCCTGACACCATCGCGACCTATGAAGCGCTGGAGGTGTTTCGCGACAAGCAACAGCGCCTGTCAGAGCTTCTGCACAGTGACAGCGTTGTCTTGCGCGTTGTTGAGCAGGGGGGCTACGTTTTTGAAAGCAGGATTGTGCCTGAGCCCAATCGCCCGCTATCAGAACTGCCTGTTGTGTTCTGGATTCAGGTCGTGGTGGGCGTCTGCGGGTTTATCGGGGGAGCCTGGGTGTTCAGCTTGCGACGGGGTGATTTGCCGGCCTTCTGGCTTTTCGTGGCCGGGTTCGGGCTGATGATCTCCGCCCATGCCGCAGCGATATATTCGACCCGCGAGTTGGCCCTGCCGAGGGTGATCTATCAATGGGCCGGGCCGCTCAATTCTGGAGGCGCGATGCTTTTCGGGATCGGGATGCTTGGACTGTTCCTGTGCTACCCCAAGAAACTGGTGGCGGCGCGGTTCACCTTCTTGCCGACCCTCGTGTTCCTGCCTTGGGTGGCGCTGCATGTGATGGGACTATTCCCGTCGCAATCCTATGGAGCGCAGTTGGCGATTATTGTGGCGTTGGTGTCCATTCTAGTGTGTGTTCTCATTCAATACCTGAAGACAGAAAACGATCCACTATCGCGTGCCTCGCTGCGTTGGTTTGGTCTTTCGGTGCTGATTGGTGCAGGGGCATTTGTAATCACAGTTTCGGTGCCGACCTTGATCGGGGTCAAGCCGGCGTTACAGCAGGGCCATGCCTTTATTTTCTTCCTGTTGATCTATGCCGGGCTTGCTCTGGGAGTGGCGCGTTATCGATTATTCAACTTGCAGAGTTGGTCATTCAGAATTCTGTTTTACATGGTTGGGGTCTGTGTTCTGCTGTTGATTGATGCGCTTTTCGTCTATGGGCTGGCGTTGGATCGGGCACCTGCGCTTGGGCTAGCGCTATTGATCGTTTCGTTCCTATATATCCCGTTGCGTGACACTCTGGGACGGCTTGTCCTGCACAAACGGCGCAGCACGTCTCAATTGTTGGGGCGCGAACTTGTCGATGTGGCACTCACGCCGACCGCGGAGGCGCAGATGGCGCGCTGGCAGGAGGCGCTGCGTACGGTTTTTGCGCCTATGGGGATTGAGCCCCTCGAGGATACCGCGCCCGCTGCGCCGCAATTGCGAGACGAGGGAACTGCCCTCGACATCCCTGCGATTGCGCCGCTTGCGGCGCTTCGGCTGACTTGGAAAGAGGAGGGCAAGACGCTGTTCTCGCGCGAAGATGAGGCCTATGCAGCGGATCTCTGCCAGATGCTTGAACATACCATCGCGAGCCGCAACGCCTTTGAAAAAGGGGTATTGGAAGAACGCGCGCGAATTTCCCGCGACATGCATGACAATATCGGGGTGCGGTTGCTCGGTGCGCTGCATAGCCAGGATGACGGGCGCAAGAACGGACTGATCCGCGAGGCGCTCAAGGATTTGCGCGATATCGTGTCAGACCGCAACAACCCCGATCGGTCGATGGGAGAGATGCTGGCGGACCTGCGCCATGAGATCACCGGTCATTTCCATGATGTCGGCATCGCGGTGGCATGGCACATCGAACAAGAGGACTTGCCTTCGCTCGCGGCGCGGTCAGCCAACGAACTGGGAGCACTGCTCAGGGAAGCAGCCAACAATATCATGAAACATGCGAAGGCGTCGGAGGTTTCTGTGCGGATCTGTGGCGATAATGAATTTCTAGTCGTGACGGTTGAGGATAACGGGATTGGCATAAGGCCAAAGCAGGGCTCAAAGGGAAATGGACTACGCAATATGAAAGAGCGTGCGCAGAGTTGTGGCGGACGGTTTGATCTTGTGTCGCCGCGACCGGGTGCTGCCGATGGCACGCGCTTGGTCTTTTCCCTGCCGCGCAGCAACGTCGTACAATGAGAGGGTCGCGATGAGATTAGGGTTCATATTGGAAGACGTCCCGGAAACCCGGCAGTGGTTGACTGTGCTGTTGCAAGATGCGTTCGAGGGGATCAGCGTCCAGACTGCTAGTACAGTACGCGAAGGGACGCAGCTCGTGCAGGGGACTGTATTTGATGTTGCGCTCATCGACCTGTCTCTGCCGGATGGTAATGGGCTTGATGTGTTGCGAAGTTTTCGCAAGGCCTCGCCCGAAGGGGCAGCGATCGTCACCACCGTGATGTCAGATGATGGCTATATCGTCTCCGCGCTTGCGGCGGGAGCCGATGGGTATTTATTGAAGGAACAGCCTTACGAGATGCTTGTTCGCCAACTTCGGGAACTGTCATCAGGCATCCCGGCGCTTTCGCCCTCTGTTGCAAGACGCATCATGAGCCATTTTCGCCTGACTGGACCGATTGAAAGTGAAGAAGGCGACCTGACCAAGCGAGAGACTGAGGTGCTAGCCCTGATTGCACGAGGGTTGCGCAATTCTGAGGCGGCTGCGGCGTTGGGCATTTCGGAGAACACTGTTTCGGGCTACATCAAGACAATCTACCGCAAGCTTGGGATATCCAGCCGTGCCGAGGCATCCTGGCACGCCAGCAGGATGGGACTCAACAGCTGACAAAAGGGACCTTGATCCTCTCGCGGAACGTGAGTAGTGCGCCGCTGGTGGGCTTTGGCACAGACAACCTTGCGCAATTGCCACGCAATAGCGTTTTGAGCGAGGCTCAGGACTTCGGAAGCTGGGTCGCCTCTACTCTTTGATGATCTTGCCAGCCTAATTGAGCAAGCAAACTGCGGTCTTCGTACGCGATATATCCAATCCAACAAACAACCTCATTCGGTCATTCTCTATTTGGGTTCAATACGGGAATAGCGGCAGCGCGGTGCCGATTTGACAAGTGGCAAAAGCTGCGCGAGGTGCTAGCCCTCTTACGGCGTATCATGACCAGAAAATGATGGTTGCAGTGAGCGCGATGAAGGACCGGAAGACGGTTGGGAACCAATCATAGGGTGTTACGTCCCGTCGCCAGTCTTCGAAAAACCACCCTGTCAGCAAGCAGTCAATCGGTCCGAGGCGAGTTGTTCATCAAAGCGGCATCCACTGTGTAGCTGATTTCTTACCCCGCTGTAAGAAACGGGAAAAATCACCGTATCAATCCAATCGGCGGTGGCATTAAGCCGGAGACATCCACCTCAGGAATTTCGCGCAGCCCATCAAATTCTGCGACGTGCTTTGCCATGGTCTTCGCGAGATCTGCACGGCCATGAGGCGGATTGGCGATCTTTGAGCGAAGGTCGCGATCAAGTTGCTGTGCCCACTCCAGAGAAACCAACCGGGGGGAAGGGCCTGGGCTCCACGCCAGTAATTTCGGGATGGGGTTTGCTTTCATTGTCATCCCTGTGCCGACAACGATTTCTTGAAGAACACGCCACTCTGAAGTCCATGGCAATGTCAGGTAGTTCTTAATCTGCATGATACTCTTGCTATAAGTTTTGCCTTTCGCTGCAGAGCAAGGCCACTCAAAAGAGGCGATATCTACAGCACGAACATCTTCCAAAGATGCGTTCTCATCGAACCCTAGATGCTCTGCCAAAACACCAGTTGCCAGCTTCAGGCTGCGATATGTGGTTGGGGCCGCTCCCATCGTGGCGACGACCGTTTCAAGCTCCCGCTCCAAATTTTCTGGTAAGCCACCGTGTCGCTGTCGGCGGTGCCATAATGGCTGCAGATGTTCAAAGCCTGAAATTTTACGGAGATCATGTACGCCTTTGTACACGTGAGACAAACAGTCATAAGGGCAACTATCCCGCAACTCCTCCAACCACTTCTGTGTGATATCTTCTGGCGAAGTTTGCTTCTTGATAGCCTCTCTGCGAATAACCCAAAGATGCTCATATTCGTCAGTGATCAGAGCTGTTTTGGTGATCTTGATATATAATTCATCCCACGCAACGACGACAGGATCTTTTGGACGCGGCGGTAGCTTTGCAGCGGGAAATGAGCGCCGAATGCCTATCGGGACAGTAGGCAACAATTCAGCCGGGAGAACGCCTCGCAGGGCGTCCAGTTGTTCGCAACCAAGACGACATTGCGTTGGTGTGGATCGGGACCCACGACTTTTGTGATACTCAATGACTGTTTGTACCCAGTCTGCGGAGATCTCGGATGGCATCAAACCAGCCGCACTGCCCGGCATGGAGATGTTGAATAGCGCATTTGTCTGGAACCCGGCAGATCGGGCCATTTTGCGGAGATCTGACCATGCCTGCTGAACTTCTGTGAGCCGGTAATCGCGACCTCCAATGCAATGCATGACGTCATTGATGTAGACGCGTAGCGTTTTCGTTTTGACGGGAGGAATGCCAACATCTGAGGGATCCGGCAAATTCACGACGGCCTTGCGCATGTCATCAAGGGTATCACTCACGCTATCCAGAAGCCCTCCGGCGGCAGCGAGACGATGTACATAGTCAAAGGCATTGAGAGACTTCTTGCATTTGATCATGCTGCGCGCCGAAGCGATTTCAGGCGCCATCGTTATAAAGCGGCGATGATCACGCAAATTCGGTAGGGCAGCTGGCATCAACTCCGGCAAAAGCCCGGTACGCTCGACCAAGTCACCGTCATACAGCTGGCGGAATGCGTTCAATGCCCCACGAAAACGAATTCTCTTTGCTCCTCTGAGCGGTGCATAAGCATTTCTAATGATCTCATCATCCACGTGCCACGGCTCTGTTTTCGAGGGAAGAAATCTTGGCAGGTCATGTAAACTCGCCATTGTCCTGTTGAAACATAGACGTGCAGCGCGTCTCAACGAAGTCCAGGGATCACCGTCCGTGTTACAGGGATCAGCCAGCATCTGCGCATCCAGAATAGCTCTGCGCCAAGCCTTATAGTGTGTCGCGCCGTTCCAATGGCCGCGAAGATCGTCCTTGTCAGGCGGATATGTCTTGGCGAAATCAGGTGCCGCGAGATTGAGCGCCTCAACAGGTACCCCTTCTTTCTTTGCCAGGAGCTCAATCGCGACCATCGTAGTGAAGCGTGTTTCGTCTCTGACTGATAACGCATTACCGGTCAGCTGGGCATAGATTTCAGAGATCTGCATTGCGGTTCTCCTGTCGGTCTGTGAATGCGCGGATTTGGCGGATGAGATCACCGGGCATGAGAGCTTCCCGCCGATCGCTGGCTGCAGCCTGTACGCGCTGAACCGCCACCTGGCGTATGCGTTTCGCTTGGTATTTTTCCGCGGTTGCCGCTGATGTTTGTTGAGCCATGACCATAGCGTCGCGCGTGCCCCTTTCGCCGCGATGAATAGCTTGATCCGTGTGAAGCATTGTCCGCGTCGTCGTAAACGAGGTCCCGGAAAAAGTCTTGAACAGGCGGGGAATATAGGTCGGGCTGGTGTATTTTCCTCGGTCTCGCACAAAAAGAGGACCGCCTTGCTCCATGGCAAGGGCCCTCATGTCAGACAGATGGCGCGCATTGTGATCACCTATTACCACCGCGTCGATATACCGTGCGAACTCGGGCTCCAGAGCGACTACGAGATGGTCGGTGTTGTGCGCTTTCGTCTTGTTGATCGCAGTATCGATCACCCATGTGCCGGCCTCCCAATACAGCGTCTCCCCGAAAATTAAACGAGCATCCGCGTTGCGCAGAGGCACAATGCTATAAAGACCGAGAATTGCGCCCGCATTGCGCAAAAGATGACGACGCGACGGACGTGGTTCAGAGGCAGCCCGCGACAGGAGTGCATCCGCTTTGTCTAACAGACCCAAAGTCGTGTTGCCTGTGTCGAGCAAAACCTGAAACTTCAGCGCGTCCTGCCCCTTTTCGTAGAGGGAGTATCGGGTCAAACGTTTGCTGAGATACCTTGTGTCCTCGTCAGAGGTGAGCCCGCTGTACCGTGCAAAGCGATAAAGTTCTTCAGCGGTGGCGCGCATTGTCGCCCAGCGGATGCCGTGTGACTTTTGATGCAGTCGCGCTTCAAGATCGGCGAGATACAGGTTGATGGTGCCTTCCGAAATGGCCGGTTCAAATCCTGCTTCACGGGCCGACCATGTGAACTGACACAGCTTTTCACACATGCGGTGCAGGATATCGCGGGCAGGAGCGGCGGCTTTCTTTCCGGGGAACCCGTACGCAGCACGACGCAACACCTCTTGCCAATCATCAGGCAGTTCCCACGGATGCACTGAGACTTTCCGAGTCCGGGCGTTTGGTTTGTATCGGCAGGGGTCCCAATCAACGGACCGGTTTGCAGATACAGGGGCGGGCTCCAGAGCTGGCTGTGGAAGCAGCGCGGTTGCGGCGTCAACACTGGGTAGCTCGGATGGAAGAATGGTTTCGAAGGCCACGTACAGATGAGCGAGCCAAATGTCCGGCGCATCCGCAGCGCTACTCTGAGCCCAGCGGGCATAGTCGGAGGCGACAGGCTGTTTTGTTCCGGAGGTAATTGCATGTTGCCAAACCTGATCCGCTGCCATCAGAGCGGGCAAGGGGAGATCATGAATCTCTTCGATGTGCAGAAATTGCTGCCAGGCTGGTTTGGAAAGAATGTGATATCGGTTCATGAGGCTTCACTTCGCTCCTGCAGGATTTTGGCACGGCGACGTGCCGTGTCTCTCTGCACGTTCAGCACTGATTGTTTGGCGTTGATCCAAGCGTAGTTGCGCTGGACGACAGCGACTGAATCTCCGAGGATTTTTGCGAGATCTTCCATCGACCGGCGGCCTTCATTGATGTCGATCGAACAGTAGCCGTGGCGATAATTGTGGGAATTCATTGGCAGGCCGATTGCACCAGAAGCCTCTGCAAGCCAGATGTAAAAGGTACTGGCAACGAACCCATCGTTTGAGGTGACGGCTTTCTCAAGTGGTGGAAAAAGCGCGTGTGTTTTGTCGGCCTCGGGGAACAAGGGCCGGATTTCACTCAAGTAGAACTTGATGATCTCGACAGCATGGTCTCCGGCGCCGCGCTTCTCGATCGTGATCGGCTCGAGTTCTTCGCCGCGTTCAGAGAGAAACCGTCCGTTTTTCAGCTCCTCATTCGGAAACTTGATGATCACATGGGGTGACCGCCCTCTCAGATGCAGATGCATCGTTTTCTTGGGACCGCTGTGCCGGAGTGAGAGCATGTTTTGCCGGCGAAATGGCGCACCCTCCAAGGCGATGGCTGCGTAGGCGGCCATCATACCGAACATTCGAACCTGCCGGAGTGCTGCTTTGACGGAGGAGCGCTCCCTGTCTGGCAGGGCGGCCAACACGGCTGGCTTTGAAAGTGTCTTCAACTCTAGGCCATGTTGTTTTGCGGTGGCGAGGACTTCGAGAGCACGACGGTAATATTCGAGGTGCTGAATCTGAAAGAGGGCAGTTTTTCGGGGATCACGCAGGAGAGATTGGCACCATTTCTTGACCTTCGGGCTCATCGTTTTTCCTGCTGATCTGCCCTCGACCAAATAGGGAAGGACTTTCGTCAGCCCTCTGACATAGGTGCCGGCATCGGGCAGTCCATTCCGATGCAAAAGACTGCCAAGATCAGCGGCATAACCAGCGAGTGTTCGCGTCTTAAGGTCCGCATTTCTGCCCCACGCAGCCAAGACGCAGTCGATATAATTTTCGGAGAACAGATGCTTCAGATCGACCTCGTTTGAGAGGTTCGGGAACAACTCAAGGAGGGTCTGGATATAAAGTGAGGTCGCGGCACTATACGTTGCGCGCGTCGAGGCAGAAAGCGCTGTGGCCATATGTGCGTGGCGCGGATCATCAACTTGCTCTCGAGCGGCGACCTCGACCCAATTACTGATGGCGTTCTGAAGTGGCTCAGGGAGAGTCGAGATGCGGCCAGCGGGTTTGACTGCCGGGGTCACGGGGTAGGGGGGTAAGAACGGGCGTAAACATTCAATGTCGCGCAGTCCATCGAAAGCTTTCAGGCCGTTTCGCAGTCTCTTGCGCTGCGCCACAGGGGCAGACGACAGCGAAGCCTCGGCCCGGTCCAATGTCAAACCCGAGGGTGAGATATCGCCAGTACGGCAGCAGTCGACCAAAGCGGTCAGTGCAATACGATTTTGCTTTCGGAAGAAACCGGCGGCAACCAGAAGGTCCACGCGCCGCAACAGTTCAGCCCATTCATCGTCACGTGCCCTCCGCTCAAGCTTGGCGGCTTTTGCACCGGTAACAGCTTCAATGAGGCGGCGGCCGGCGCGTTGCTGCTGTTTATAGGTCTCTTCTGCAATTCCCGCTGCGTGGATGAGAGCCTGAAGTGCCGTCATGCCACCACGCAGCTTGGGAACAGCTTTCTCATAGTCCGACAACACTGCGGGAAAATGATCGAAATCCGGACCTTCGAAACCATGGATCGCAAAAGCAGATTTGGCTTTGCGAATATCCTGCTTTTGGCTCTTGCTACCGTGTATCTCAACATGTGCAACGGCCTCTTGCATCGTCGGAATTCTCGAGGTTCTTTCAGTCATGGGCATTTCCGTAAGAGCTTGGCGTTACAGGGGCTTTCTGGCGTTATCGGGGAAGTGGTAACGAACATTCATGAATTTCCCCGAACCGGAAATTTAGGACCGTTCGTTACAAATGGCATTGGCGGGAGACCTCGGCGTTATCGGAGCAAATCGCTGCAAATACGTTACGAGAGGCGGTTTTCGAGGCAGTATTGGTAGCCGGAACGGCTGCTATTGCTGGCATGAATGGGATCGTATCATTCCGCAGATACGCGTCGATCTGAGCAGGAATCCAGCGCCTGCCTCTTGCAGCCGCCTGGCCGTGTCCCGTTTGGGTCAGTTCAACAGGTGCGGGGAGGGTGAGGCGCTCTTCACAAATTGCGGCATTGATCGCTGAAACGCTCAGGCCAGTGTACTCAGATACCCAGGTGGATTTTTGGAGGGGGTAGAGTAGGGTCTCCATACTCTCGGCGTTACGTACTGCGACACCGAGGATTTTTTGCATTACGTCATGAACTGAATATCGATGGTTTTTCGCATGACCGGACAACTCGCGGATATCAAATCCTGCGGTCAGGCGAGGAACCGAGTTTTTGCCAATCTGCGCCCAAGCGGCAAGTTCTGCTGTTGACATGACAGCAGATGTGCGCAGCGCGATTGGAGTAAGAGATGCGATAAAGGCGGTCATTTGCACGGCTTATTATTGATAGATTGCTACCTAAGTATCCGTGAGCTACCTGCCTTCAAGAAGTTTTTTCTGCACCAAAACGTAGAACTGTATGGATTTTGGTCGTTTTGTTGCGTGATGTACTGATAAATAGTAGGTTGCAACCAAACTATTTCCTAAGAATGTTCCGTGATCGCGGAACAGTATAGGAGTCCAAATGCCGTCAGACTTGGAAATCCCCAAATTTGATCAGGATCACGTTCAGCGCGGGCGGGATATCTACGATCTGTGTTCAGCGATCTCGAAGGAGATTATGAAGCGGCGACAGGTCAAGCTCGGCTCGATCGGTCTTTCCGCGGGCACTGCAGGTTTTATTCGAGTTGTAGGTGATCGAGAAGATCTGACGCTGTCAGATGTTGCCAGGGCGCTTCGGGTTGAGACCGCCACTCTGAGTTCTCTGGCTGTTAGAATGGAGCGAGATCGCCTTCTCATCAGGCAGCCCTCTCCGAAAGACAAACGTGCCATGCTTCTATGTCTTACGCCGCGTGCTCGAGAGCTCGGCCAACAGGCAGAACTGATCGCAAATATGGATCTCGCTGATGTGACTTATGGATTGTCCGATTCTGAACAGAGCCAACTTGTCAGGTCTCTTCAGCATGTCCTTCAAAATTTTGATGATCTCTCCTTGTGAACCAAGACTGGTTCTCCATTTTTTCGAGGAGGTTCTTCAGACCTTTCTTAATATCAGGCTAAGGCTGTGCTTACCCTGCATTCAGCATTGCGGACCCCATTTTGATGCGCAGCAAATGTTCGTGGACATTGCCGGGATCATGAGTTCACTTTACGTTCTTGAATATGCGAGGGGATTTCTGTGGTCTCTTTGCCTCTTTGCCGCCCGCGCCCATGAACACTGCGGGCTTTCTGCGATCAGCTTTCCGCGATGTCCACGGGGGGCGCTGAGCTCTGGATCCGCGAGTGACAACGGCTGATATTGATCAAAGTTCTGGTTGTCTCGGTGCGGATTCAACCAAGCAGCATTTTAGATATCTCGCATTTTGACGCTCAACTCTGCGCCTCCTGGAACGCTTCCGATACCTTAGCTGCTGCAGATTGTGAGGCGAGCAGTCGTCGTGCATATCGGGCAGGCATTTCAGGTGAAGTCCAGCGCCCTGCCACCATAATTGATGACAAGTCACAGCCCAGACGAAAAGCATCCTGCACACCTCCGACTCGTGTGCTGTGTGCTGATACATCGTTTCGGCCAGTACGTCGCCGGATGATCCGGGATAGTGTTGCGGGGTCCAGGGGAGTTCTTAAGCCTCCCCTCTGCGATTTCGTGAGAATTGGATGATCAGCCTTTAAGCCAGCTTCATCAATCCATGCGATTACTGCATTCGTGCCTCGACTCGATAGGAATGCAAAAGCACCCTCGCCATTTTGGTCCGTTTTGGATCGAGACACGAAGAGCAAGCTGAGCTACTCCCCATCGGTTGGACAGTATCTGGCGTAAATTAAGCTACTCTTTGCATCTGCCGATCGGGTTGGGTTTCGTCTTTTCTCAGCCAATAGACCACGGCGGGTGGCCTGCCGCCAAGGGCTGAGTGTGGGCGTTGGTTATTGTAGAAGGTCATCCATTTTCGAATGCCCGCTTTCGCTTCTGATCCGGTTTCCCAGGCATGCAGGTAGGCGCATTCATATTTCAGCGTCCGCCACAGCCGCTCGATGAAGATGTTGTCGAGGAATCTGCCCTTTCCATCCATCGAGATGCGCACGCCGGTTCTGCGCAGCCGGTCCGTCCAGGCGAAGGACGTGAACTGGCTGCCCTGATCGGTGTTCATGATCTCGGGCGGGCCGAACTTGTGGATGGCCTCGTTCAGTGCCTCAACACAGAAGTCGGCCTCCAGCGTGTTCGAGATGCGCCAGGCCAGGACCTTCCGGGTATGCCAGTCCATGATGGCGACCAGATACAGGAACCCGCGCCTCATGGGCAGGTAGGTGATGTCCGAACACCAGACCTGGTTCGGCCGCTCGACCCTCAGCCCCTTCAGCAGGTAGGGGTATGTCTTGTGCCCTTTCGCCGGCCTGCTCGTGTTGGGCTTCTGGTAGATCGGCATCAACCCCATCAGGCGCATCAGCCGGCGGATGCGCTTCTCGTTCACCAGGTGGCCGTCATTGCGCAGGTGCCAGGTCATTTGCCGGACACCGAAGAACGGCGTTTCCAGGAACTGCTCGTCGATCTGACGCATCAGGTTGAGGTTCTGCTCGGTCTCCCCCTTCGGCGTGTAGTAGAACGACGAGCGCGCGATCGACAGCAGCTTGCACTGCTGGACAATCGACAGCTGCGGATGGTCAGGCTCGATCATGCCGCGCCTCACTTCCCGCCCCAAGGCTTCAGCTTTCGTTCCAAAAAAGAGTTGGCCACGGCCAGCTCCCCGATCTTGGCGTGGAGTTCCTTTACCTGCTCCTCGTCGATCTCGGGCTTTTTCCGGGCGCCGCGCTCGAACACACCGGACGCGCCCTCCAGCAGGGCACGTTTCCATTGATGGATCATCGTCGGATGAACCCCGAACCGGCTCGCCAACTCGGCGGCGGTCTCTTCGCCTTTCAGGGCTTCCAGCGCGACCTTCGCCTTGAACTCGGGCGCATGCTGCTTGCGTTTCGACATTTCTGATCTCCTTCTCGTCGAAGATCAGCAGACTGCAAATCGTAGCTTATGTCAGTGTCCGAATTTCGGGGGGTAGCTCAAGCTGCTACCGTCATCCTGCCGCTGTAGGTCTTTTACGCGGAAATTGCAGATTTCTGAAGCGCGGCACCAACTGTCCGTCGCGATCCAAAGAAGCGCCTTATCCCGCATCTCAATCCGTGTATTTCCTAGCCTCTCAATTGCAGCCAAGACGTCTTTCTTCCCTAATGGTGGGGCTTGCCTTGCAGCAGATCCGTATTTTCGCTTTACGCTCTTGACTGCCAGCTCAACTAAGCGGTGCGTTGTAGGCGTTGGAAGGAAGTGGGAGCGATGAAGCTCGGCAATCCCCCAGAGCCTCGTTTCGATCGTTGTTGCCGCTAGCTTTCCCCCCATATCATCGACCCATGCCGCAACAGTTGAGGGGGAGATAGGTGGCGCAGCACTGTACCCTCTTTGGGCACACCACTCAGCGAACAACCTGAGTATCATGCGGTAATTCCGTAGTGTTGCCGGAGCAAATGCCGCCTCTGAGCGGCGCCGATACTCTTCAATGATCTTCGATCTTTGGTCGTTTGGCAGTCTCGAAAGCTCGATCAGAAGTTCCGTTCGTTCGCTTTGACGATCAAATGCGTAGTTCATCCTTGTCCCTCTAAAGCTTGCAATGTTTGCATTTTGTTAACACTCATGACTGCAGGTTGGCATCGAACCACTAGAGAAGCGAGATGGATGAGAAACAGAAAGACACCCAGCGTTGCATAGACGAATTGGAAGCGGCCTTACTCGATTACATAGAGATGTATGGGCCGACCGAGAAAGCAAAACGCGCTATCGATCGTGCGGCAGCTAGGAGAGCAGTATTGGGGATCGACTTTGCGCAGTGAAGGTGAACCCAGCCCGGAACCGCTATTCACTCTCAGCGCTGACTCCACGCGCTGCTTGGCCAGACCTGCTATTCGTCCATGGCACAGCATTCTCGGAGTGCAAGTGTCTGTAGAGCAGGATGAACCCGACGGTCGCGCCTTGACGTTTGGCTGCTGTCCGATTTGCATCTTCGGTTCAACCGGGAAGCCCGTCGATCCTTTCGATGGAGGCGAGGTCGTTGTCCCAGTCTGCACGACTGGCACAGTAGATATGCGCCGTGGGTCGTATATAGATCCGGCTGTCAATCGACCCTGCCGGCACCACAAGAAAACCAACCTCCGGCTGAGAAACAGGCAGCGCGGCCCCGCAGTCGGAGCAAAAGCTCTTCATATGGTGTGACCCGGAGAGCCGAAATATTTTGATGTTTTCCTCGCCTGAAACCCAGGTAATTTTGGCCGTCGAGGAAAACAGGTTTGCCGAATGGGCCGAACCGCTGTCCTTACGGCAGCGGGCGCAGTGGCAAAGGAAAAAGCTATCGAACTCTCCCGATATGCGGAACGTCACAGCGCCACAAAGGCATTGTCCGGTGGTAGGGTTGTCGTCCATTCACACTCCTCTCAACCCGCAAGCCCCTGTCGCTAGTCGAACGCATTTTCATTGTCACTTATATCGTCGTGGTGGAACACGGTCAAAGGGGATACCAATCTGAACTGTAGTGTCGCGGCATGCATTGCACCCGCCTATCAGATCGACAGAAAACACCGATAGCCGCCTTGCGTGCGCCGCGTAGCTACCCTCTTTGACCGGTGTCCGAAGGTGGTCCTATCAGTGATCGCATTCGCAATATTTCCCATCTACTGGAAAGGAATCCTGACCCTAAGGATGCAGTGCCGATCGACACACGGTTTCATCGTTCCGAGCATGGATTCCTCTCAGATTATCGGTCAGGCCGCGATTGGTTGCCGTCATATCCTGACATGAAAAGCGATGCGCATGAAGTCGTCCGGTGAGAGCGTATAGTCTGGTCGCCAGGATTAACGCGCTGGCGCGGGGTGCGCCGTGGGAGGGAAAGATGAGCCAGGTCGATGTAAGGATGCCGAAGTCCAGTACACAGGGCATTGTTCTAATGTGTATCGGTGTGGCCTGCCTCAGCACGAATGATGCAATCGCCAAGACGCTCACGGATAGGTATTCGCCCCTCCAGATTCTGTTCATGCGCAATGTGATCGCCCTGCCGTTCACGATCCTCATCGCGCTGATGATAGAAGGTGCCATAGCACTGCGATCGCACCGCCCCCTGGCACATCTGGTCCGTGGCGCGCTCTGGGTCGGTGCCACCATGATGTTCTTTACCAGTTTCATGTATCTTGGCCTGGCAGAGGCGACGGCGCTGATCTTCGTCGCGCCGTTCTTCATCACTCTTATCTCGGCTCTCTTTTTGAGCGAAGCGGTCGGTTGGCGCAGATGGCTGGCGGTGCTGACCGGATTTATCGGTGTGTTGATGATTATCCGACCGGGCGGCGCTACGTTTCAGCTGATTTCGATGCTGCCGGTTGCGACCGCATTCGTCTATGCCCTGTTGATGCTCAGCGCACGTTGGGTCGATCCGAGGGAAAGCGTATGGACGCTTCTCATCTATCTGACAGGTGCCGGAACACTGCTGAGCGCAGCGATCGTACCGTTCGTCTGGATGCCGATACAGGCACAGGATCTTTGGCTGTTCGGTGGCATCGCCATTTTCGGTACGATTGGCATGACGATGATGACGCAGGCCTTCCGGCTATCACCGGCAGTCCTCGTTGCGCCACTGGACTACACGGGTCTACTGTGGGCCACACTCTTCGGATGGGTGATCTGGAGCGAGAGCCTGGGTACGATGACTGTGGCCGGGGCGGCGCTCATCATCGCTAGCGGCGTTTTCACCATCCTCCGAGAGAAGCGACAGGGCAGGGGGAGGAAGCACGCCTGACAATGATCCTGCCGGGAGTTCGGCTCCTGCATCGATTTTCACGCGGACCACACTGCTTCCGGGCATGGAAATCACTGAATTGGCCCAGTGGCGCGTCTTTCATGCGCAGAAACCCAAGCCTGCGCCGCAAACAGCAAACACCTGCTGCCGGGCCTCTCCTAGAAAATGATTTAGGAGGAGAGAGGGGCAAAGACGCTGTCTGGCGCAGGTATCCAGATCGGGTGATACGCGTGGTGCGGATCTGCGTTTGGGACCTCAAATCGGCAATATGGGTGAAAAGGAGATCCAGCCCAGTCCTGATGCCGCGCTCTTCCTCAGACAATTAGGGAGGATAATATGAAGATCACGAATTACTTTGCAGTCGTTACCGGTTGCATCGTCACGATGGCCCTGGGCCAACCCGCTCTGGCTGAAATCGAAGAAGTGAACCTGCGGCTCGCGCATGTCGTTAACGAAAACGACGGGTTTCATGCCGCGGCCACTAAGTTTCAAGAATTGGTCGCTGAACGTTCCGATGGTAAAATCACGGTCGAGGTGTTCCCGAACGCGACCCTCGGTGATGAACGCACCCTTCTGGAAGGCATGCAGATCGGTACAATCGACATGGGCGTGATCACCAACGGCCCGGTGTCAAACTTTCTCGAAGACATCGCGGTTTTTGAAATGCCGTTCCTGTTCCCCTCGGCCGAGAAAGCCTACGAGGTCCTCGACGGGCCGATCGGGCAGGAACTTCTGGACCGGCTGGCTGAAGTGAACCTCAAGGGTCTGGCCTATGCGGAACGCGGCTTTCGCAATCTGACGAACTCGGAACGGGCCATCAACACGCCTGCTGATCTGGAGGGCCTTAAGGTTCGGGTGATGGAAAACCCGGTCTATATCGACACCTTCCGCGAACTTGGGGCGAACGCGATCCCGATGGCCTGGACCGAGGCACTGACAGCCATGCAGCAGGGCACCATCGACGGACAGGAAAACCCCGTCGGCGTCGTTCATTCGTTCCAGCTGAATGAAACGCAGACAAACATGACAATGACCCGGCACACCTATGCCCCGGCCATCATCGTGATGAGCCTATCTGTCTGGAACGACCTCTCGGAGGAGGCCCAGGACATCGTTACCCAGGTTGCGCAGGAGGCTGCGGAATACGAACGTCAGCTGAATGCAGACCTCGAGAGCAAGCAACTGGAGGAGCTTCGGGCCTCCGGTATGACCGTGATCGACGACGCTGACCTCTCCGCGTTTTCCAAGGCGGTCGCCCCGGTTTACGACAAGTATGGCCAGCGCTTCGGAGACTACCTTCCGCGCATTCAGGACGCCCTGAAATAAATGCTGGCGGCGCTGAAATGGATGGACCGGGCGATAAGCGCGGTCCTCTCCCCCGTTGTTGTCGCGGGCATGGCTGCGCTGGCGGCGGTCATCACCTTGCAGATCGTGTCGCGGATGTTCTTCACCTCCGTTTCCTGGACCGAAGAGGTAGCCCGGTTCCTGCTGATCTGGATCACTTTCCTCGGTGCCACACTGGCCTTTCAGCAGGGGCGGCACATCGCGGTCCGCATGTTGCGAGATAGCCTTCCACCGACACTGCGGCGGATCGTGTCCGGCGCCGGGATCCTGATCGCGATTGCATTCCTCGCGACACTGACTTGGATCGGATGGACGTACATGACCCTTCAGAGTTTCCAGCGGTCGTCAGCACTGCGCATTCCGATGAACAACATCTATTTCGTGATGCCGCTGGCCAGCGCTCTGATGGCTTCGCTCTCGGTCATTGACCTGATCCGTCTGTTTGCTGGCGAACCCGCACGCGATGATCGAACGGAGAGTGCCGAATGACCCTCATCCTTGCAAGTCTCTTCATTCTGTTTCTGTTGATGGGCCTGCCGGTGGCGATTGTAATCGGCGCCTCGGCGACGGCTGCTCTGCAGCTGGACGGAATGCCGCTTATGGTCGTGCCACAGCAGATGTTCGCTGGTATCAACAGTTTTGCCCTCGTCGCTGTTCCGATGTTTGTCCTTGCGGGCGATATACTCGCGCATGGTGAAATCTCGAAACGTCTGATCGCCTTCGCTGATAGCATGCTCGGCTTCATCCGCGGCGGCCTGTCGGTTGTGTCGGTGATGGCCAGCGTGTTTTTCGCCGCGATCTCAGGCTCTGGCGCTGCGACCACGGCAGCCGTCGGTGCAAGCCTTGTGCCCGAGCTAAAGCGAAAGGGCTACGATCCGGCCTCGGCGGCCTCGCTCATTGCTGCCGCGGGCACGATCGGTGTCGTCATTCCTCCATCGGTGCCGATGATCATCTACGCCGTGATCGCGCAGGAGTCGGTCAAGAGCCTGTTCCTCGCCGGTTTCATTCCGGGCATCGCCATGGGGCTGGGCTTAATGATCGTGGCGGTCTTGCAGGGATACCGTCGTGCCTATCCGAGCGGGACGGAACTGTCGATGCGGACGATCCTGCGCACTTTCCGATCTGCAAGTTGGGGCCTGATGGCACCGCTGATCATTCTGGGTGGAATCTTCTCGGGCTTTTTCACACCAAGTGAGGCAGCGGTCGTCGCCGTCAACTATGCAATCCTCGTGTCGCTGTTCATCTACCGTGACCTGAGTCTCGGAGAGCTTTACCGCATCATCCTGCGGGCCGGCGCGACGACAGCAGTGATCCTATTCGTCATCGCCGCGTCGTCCGTTCTAAGCTGGACACTCGCCAGCTGGCAGGTGCCGAACGCAATTGCAGCATTTGCCCTGTCGCTGACCGACAGTATCTTTCTCCTGCTTCTGGTGATCATGGTGCTGATCCTGCTGACCGGCGTCTTTCTTGAAACGGCAAGTGCGCTGATCATCCTGACCCCGATGCTACTGCCGCTGGCGGTACAGCTCGGTATCGGAACGGTGCATTTCGGAATCATCATCGTGGTCGGTCTCGCCATCGGGATGGTCACTCCGCCCGTCGCGATTAACCTGTTCGTCGCGGCGTCGACAACGGATCAGTCTGTTGAACGGATCGCCCGCGCGGTGGTCCCATACTTGGCCGTGCTGATCGTGGTCTATCTGCTGATCGCCTATGTCCCTCTGTCACTGACGGGATAGCGCCGCATCTCAGGAGCTGTGATCAAACGCGCTGACGATGTGATCTGCCATAGCCTGCACGGCGCGGTTGGCCCCGTCATGCACCCGGTTCAGCACGATTTCGGTCGGGGGCAGATCGGGGAACCCGTCCGACTCCCCAAGGAATCGAAGACCAAACTTGGCCGTCGTCTCCTTGACGACGGTCACACCGATTCCCGCGGCGGCAGCTGCTTCGACTGTCCCGATGCTTGATCCGGTGAATGCGATGCGCCAGCTCGCACCTGACGATTCAAGCGCGCGCAACGCCCACTGGCGGAATAGGTTTCCCGAGGGCAGCAGGGCCAAAGGAATTTCCCCGGCGTCCGGCAGCGGCTTGTCGGCAGCGTAGGCCCATAGCGTTCGCTCATGGCGCAGCACCAGACCCTGACCCATGCCGACCGGATGGGTGGAAAGAACCAGGTCAAAATCATCGCCAAGTCGCGTCATCAGAAAGTTTGAAAACCCTGCCGTGATCTCGACCGTGACGGCGGGGTGGCGTTCTTGGTACCGCGCGACAATGTCGGGAAGTATTTGGCTGGCGTAGTCGTCCATCACTCCAATGCGCACGAAACCGACGGTGGAGGACGCGCTCATCGCATCAACCGCCTGATCGTGGAGCGACAGAAGCCGACGCGCGTAGACCGCAAACTCCTCCCCCTCCCGCGTCAGGACACGCATGCGACCCGACTTTTTGAACAGGGTAACGCCTAGAACCTCCTCAAGTTTACGCAACTGTACACTGATCGTCGACTGCGACCGATGTACGGCAGTCGCAGCGCGATGAAATCCACCTAGGTCTATAGCACTGATGAACGTGCGGAGTAGTGCAGTGTCGATATTCTTGGCCATTATTATTCGAAAATAGTGAAGTATCACTGCCATTATATTCAATTTTATAGACTATGAAACCAGTTAGAATATCCGGGAAGGCGGCAAGCGCAGCTCTCGTCTCGCTTCTGCCCGTTACAATGCAGGAGAAGCAAATGCCGGATCTGAGATCTAAGACATCGACACACGGGCGGAGAATGGCCGCAGCCCGCGCCCTGTGGCGAGCCACGGGAATGACTGAAACCGATTTCGGCAAGCCGATCGTCGCAATCGTCAATTCTTACACCCAATTCGTGCCGGGGCATGTCCATCTCAAAGATCTAGGAGACCTTGTTGCATCCGAGGTGACAGCCGCCGGTGGCGTTGCGAAAGAGTTTAACACAATCGCGGTAGATGACGGCATCGCCATGGGTCACGCCGGGATGCTCTACAGTCTCCCCTCGCGTGAGATCATCGCAGATTCCATCGAATACATGGCCAATGCCCATTGCGTTGATGCGCTCGTCTGCATCTCCAATTGCGACAAAATCACCCCAGGCATGCTGATGGCTGCGATGCGGCTGAACATTCCTGCGATCTTCGTATCCGGTGGCCCGATGGAGGCCGGGAAAACCATCCTGTCGAACGGAGAACAGACGACCGATCTAATCGACGCCATCTATGCCAGCGCATCGCCGGATCGCAGCAATGAGGATGTGGACGCAATCGAACGGTCGGCCTGTCCGACCTGTGGATCCTGTTCCGGGATGTTTACGGCGAATTCGATGAACTGCCTTGCCGAGGCTCTGGGGCTGGCGCTACCGGGGAACGGATCTCTCCTCGCGACCCATGTGCGGCGGAGAGACCTGTTTCTGGAAGCGGGCCGTCGCATCGTCGATCTCTGTCGGCGCTGGTATCAAGACGACGACGCGACCGCTCTGCCACGTGATATTGCCGACCGCGCCGCCTTTGAAAACGCGATGGCCCTCGACATAGCCATGGGCGGGTCGACCAACACAATCCTGCACCTACTGGCAATCGCGCAGGAAGGTGAGGTCGACTTCACTCTTAAGGACATAGACAGACTGTCACGCGAGGTTCCGCACCTGTGCAAGGTCTCGCCCGCCACGCCCGATTATCACATGGAGGACGTCCACAGGGCAGGTGGGATCGCTCGCATCCTAGGCGAACTTGACCGCGCTGGTCGGATCAATCGTGACGCCGCGACCGTCCACGCCCCCACCATTGGTGATTTTATCGACCAGTGGGACATTCGGCGTTCCACCGACCCGGACATCGACACCTTTTTCCGATCCGCCCCCGGCGGGATGCGGACGACACAGGCCTTCAGCCAGAACCGGCTTTATCGCGAAACGGATATCGATCCGGTGAACGGCTGCGTAAGGTCGATCGAGCACGCCTATAGCAAAGAGGGCGGGCTCGCCGTCCTCACCGGCAACCTCGCCGTTCAGGGCTGCGTTGTCAAAACAGCCGCCGTAGACCCAGAGATGCTGCGATTCACAGGCACCGCACAGGTCTATGAATCCCAGGAAGCCGCCGCCAATGCGATCCTGCAGAAAACCGTGGTACCGGGCACCGTGGTTGTCGTGCGGTATGAAGGTCCGAAGGGCGGCCCGGGCATGCAGGAAATGCTCTACCCAACTGCCTACCTCAAAAGCATGCGTCTGGACCGCAGTTGTGCCCTGCTCACCGATGGCCGGTTCTCGGGCGGATCGGCGGGCCTGTCCATTGGTCACGTCTCACCCGAGGCGGCCGAAGCTGGGGTGATCGCGCTGATCGAGGCAGGCGATAAGATCACCATCGACATCCCCGCGCGCCGCATTACCCTTGATGTTCCGGATGAGGAACTCGACTGGCGGCGGCGCAACCACCGGAACGCTGACGCCGCCCTGTGGACACCGCAGGCGCGCAATCGGGTCGTGTCGCGGGCGCTTCAGGCCTATGCGGCCTGGGCAGGCAATGCATCTGTCGGCGCGGTCCGGCAATTGCCTGACAGATCATCGTGAGAGAGCGCCGAGAGCCCGAAATGCAAAGACAAGCGACCGTGATGCTACAACGGCAACGCGGTCGTGTAGCGCATTTCGTCCAGCAGAACGGTGCTCTGGATTTCCTGCAGGCCCGGCAGCTTGACCAACCTAGACCGCAGAATCTGTTGGTAGTGGTCCATGTCGCGCACGACGATGCGGACGTTGAAGTCGTAATCCCCCAGCATCAGCTGCAGCACCTGAACCTCCGGAATGCGCAACACCGCATCCTGAAAAGCCGGGAGGGATTGCCGTCCATGCCCGTTCAGCTTGATGCGGACCAGGACGATGCAGCCGAAGCCAAGTTTCTTCCGGTTCAGCATGATCGACTTGCCCAGGATAACGCCATCTGCCTGCATCTGACTAATCCGCCTAGAACAGGGCGACTGCGACAGACCGACCTGTTCCGCGATCTCCGACACCGTGAGCCCGCCGTCCTTCTGAAGGACGCGAAGAATTTTAAGATCGGTTTCGTCCATTCGCATGACGCCCCCTGTTCACACCAAGCATGGAGGGATTGTTCACAGAAAAGCTGAGTCTTTCAACTATTAAGTATCTGTTTTTATTCTATTTTGGCCTATTTTTGCATCGACTTCTGGCCACCATTAGTCCTGCGCGTTTAGTTCATGGGAAGCCGCGTTCTCGACGTTTTGAGTAAGCCCAAAGCCAACATAGGGAGCAGTTGCGCGTATCGCTGCACGCCATGCATCAATGAGCGAGCAACACTTACACGGTTAGGTGATCAGCCCCACCTGAGTGGTCCAGTTTGATTGTTAGTGCATGATTGGCCTTTGATCCATCTGGACGATGGTCTCGGGGGCCGGCGGGCGTACCCTGTGTTTGCTATGGAAGAGATCATTTCTTGACGGCAGAGCCCGTCTGAGCGTTGGTAAACTGTCGTCTGTCTGAGGAAGAGCAGGCGGCGGGAGTTCAGGCCAGCTTCATTCGCTTGAAGGATTGTGGAAGAGGGGGGCAGGCCGCTTCCACCAGCCTGTGGGAACTTCTGATGGTCTTCAGGCCACCAGAAATGTCACGGCAATTAGTGCGCAACACATCGCAGGAAGGCCGATGGTGAGAGAGCGCCGCCAGAACAGAAACCTGGGAAAGCGTCTGCTGAAACTCAATGCCAGCGCGATTGGTGATGTAAGGGCCATGGAACAGGTCAGGCCTACGAGGGAAAAGTAAAGCGTGCAGTAGTTGAGGCCGAAGCTGCACTTTCCAGGAATGCCAAGGCCCAGGAAGAGCAAGGATACCGCGGCGAGAAAGGCGCCGGCCGCAATCAAAGAAGAGTCACAAAGATATTTTTTATCATGGCGTTTACTCTATCCCCCCACGACTTGGCGAGGAGCCCTGGAAATGCATTTCACATTGGCGGCCCAAAGGGGCCGCCGTTGAACGTACGAAGATTGGCATCAAGGCTCTTCGACGGTGTACCCGCTCGGCATCGGGGTCACGTTCCGATCGTAAAGGGTGAAGCCCTTCAGGCGCTCGAACTCAGGATCGCTGGGGGTGAAAATCTGCGCGCGTGGCTGAAAGTTGCAACCATCAGTGACGGTACCCGGGCCGTGATCTGCTTCACCTTCAACGAAGCCCCAGGCCTCTGGGTAGTGCGCATCAAAATAAATCTCCGCATCTATGGTCTCAGCAGGGAAGCTGGTGCCATAGAAATAATGGATTTCATCGTAGCCGATCTGGTCACCCAAGGTGCAACTCCCGGAAAGATGAATCCCCAAGTTTACAATTGTCTGAACATTTGCTTCATGAAGCCTGAAGACCCCGCGAGTAGGGCTCACCGGTGATTTGATCACGAGTTCGGAACAGGTGCGGCTGCCGTCGGGGTTTACGGTGCTCGTTCCGCAGCTGTAGTAATAGTAATCCTCAACGGGGGGTGCAGTCGGGTCCAGCGCCATGCTGACAGATTCTTGGATATATGGCGTAATCGCGGATATCCCGAATTCGTCACGAAGCATTTCAACGACGAGATCGACATATTCCTTGGACGCGGCATGGTCCCCGCGTGTCGGCAACTCGATGCCTGTTATCGCAACGCCATCCCCTACGGATGAAATCTCGCTGACAATGTTTCCACCTGCGGTCAGTCCTACAAGGCTCATGGCTGTGCTTGGTGCCGAGACCATGAGCGGCAGACCATTCACGCTGAGGGTTTCCGCCAGGACGCCAGCGCCAGAGGCCCCCTCATTCATGCCTACCACACCATATCCACCATTGGTGCTTGAGGCGCGCCCGTAGAGCCCGACACCATTGTCAGCATGGCTGCGCGAGTCCAGAGGGCGATTTGAGGCTGAGGACACATTGATACGTGTCTGAAAGTTCTTCACGCCGCCGATGTTCTGGTCACCGAAGGTCCTGACCACGGAGTTGTCCAACTCGAAGCTGTCACCGTTCCGATCGATGCCGTCGCCACCGGTCAAGTTGTCGAGCCCTTGCTGTGTCTCGTCAACGCTGTCTTCGAGATCCTCGGCCGCCTTGGCAATCTCTTCATCGACATAGGCCTTGTTGGCCGCGTCGTAACCATCGATCGGATAATCGAGGTTCTCGATCACCAGAACGCCGTTCCCGATGATCCTTGAGACGCCGGTGATCTCGTTGACACCGGTCAGGTTGTTGCCCTGCATCTCGACATCCTGGGTGGCCTGATGCCGTCCAAGCCCATCGCCGGCGGGGCGGAGAGCGTTGGGGTTGTACCCGGGCATGGCCATATCACCGACCATACCGCCCGCATTCATCCCTGAAGCGCGTTCCGTCGTCCTGTTGATGCCCCAGTTCGTCTCGTCGGAATAGTCACCCGTTCCCTGAGCGAAAGCTGGGAAGCCGACGATGACCGCAAGTGCGGTGCTGGCAGTCAGCTTCAGAAATTGATGCGATCTGTTCATGGTTGGTCCTCTCGATGGGAAGTGGTGATTTCTTCCAACGTATCCGAGAGAGCAGGAAAAGCTCAGGTGCGAAGTTTCCCACTCTCTTCATTATCGGTTAAAAACAATAGCTTGCAGTGTGGGTTGGGTGGATCGCACGTTGGGAGCCAAATTCCCCAAGCGCCGCCGAGAAATTTAATTTGGCAGATAACACTGAAATTATCGAATGACGCTTAATTAAACCCAGTTCTGGCACCTGGTCAAAAGTCCTGAAACCCGGATGTGCTTTCGGGTGCCATGCCCGCCCGAACTCGATCGCGCAAGCGGTGGCATAGCATAGAAGACAGAGAGTTCAGAATCCTTCCCGTGCTGCTCTTTGATGCCCTCGAAGAGGTTGTCGACAATTGGCGTAACGCTGACAGGTCGCAATGACCTCTCAGCCCCGATGACAGAGAACTTTAGCTCAGGCGTTGAAATGAAATACCGGTAGCCCGGTCGAGCTTGCATGCGCGGTCGGGTCTGCATCTTGGCCCAGGAGGGCGGAAACGAGTTGGCTCACGCGCCCTTACTGAACTGTTTGGGTGGTTGGGCCCATGTGACACCGAGGGTGCGGAGGTGAGTTGTCACAAAAGTCACTATTGGCCCGCATCTCGTAAGTCGTTGTTTTTAATATATATTAATAAAGGGTGAGAGCCTGGCCTACATACCGTGTGACACGACAATCTTTTAAAATCAACAAGTTACGCCATGTCACATGTCACGCCAGAATATGTATTACATGCGTACATGCGCGTGCGTACATGTGCGCGCGTACGTAAATACATATATATCTGTGACATGTGACATAAACCTATATAATGATGCTTACTTATTGATTTTAAATGTAAAATGTGTGTCACAGATCTTGTCACAAGCTGTCACAGCTGACGTGGCATCACCTTGAAAATAGTGTAAGAGCTTGATAATAAATAATTTTCTTTAAATCGAGATGTGTGACATCGCCAATCAGCACACGCTATCGCTTACCACGGGGATCAAAGCGCCCTCGCTCCCCTTCGATCCTATGACTGTGTCACAACCAGTCTGAAGGCAAGAAAACGGTTCTGCCACAAAGTTACCGGATGCTTTTTGCAAGTGGGTTGCATGTGCGCCGCGGTAATATTTGAACCGCGTCATCCACGCGTGGGGTCATTTCAAGCGACCATGGCGGCAGTTCAATCCTGCCAGAGCGTTTCCCACATATATTGTTCATTGCGTGGGCAACCATGGCGGTCAACCTGTGATTTGATTGGCTCGGCCAGACTGACTACCTGCTGAAATTTGAGAGGAGTACCTGAAGAGACTGAAAGGTAGCGTTCTCAAACGTATTGTTAAAGCAGACTCATTTCTCTCTATGTGGAGTAAAAGGTATCGTTATGAGGGTACTTAATGGATTTCACTGTTCAGACACATGTTGACGGTGAGTGGCGTGATGCCGCTGATGTAGAATTCCTGGAGTCCAGTCGCGGGATCGCAGGTGCGACGAGCACGAGCTATGACACGGACTACTGGGCGGAGATGGCCTCGGTCGATGCCCTCCAAGGGAATGTTGTTGATCGCCGTGCATTGTCGCTGCGTTATCCGGTGGATCTTTCCTTTCGTCAATCTGACCGCTGGCCGGCCTGGCTCCTTGATCTCATGCCTCAGGGGGCGGCTCGCGCACGCATTGCACGAGAAGAAGGCCTCCGGTCTGACCATCCAGCTGTCGAGCTTCAGTTGTTGCGCCGTGCAGGGGGCGCACCCATAGGGAATTTGCGTAGTCGGGAGGCTTTCGAAGCTGAGCAAGAGCGCATCGTAGGCCTCGAGTGCCCCCCTCTGACTGATGAGGATATCTTCAACCGAACTGACCTTTTCCTGGATGTTGTCGATCGGTTTGCACATCTTGCCTCTGGTTCCAGAGGCGTGCAGGGTGAATGGCCCAAAACCCTGATGTCTCGTTCCGGGCGGGATGGTTTCTGGTATCCGGATCCTTTCGTCAAAACCGAAGATGGGATCGAGCATGTCATCATCAAACTCCCCAAATCTTCGGGCGACAATGATCGGTTGATCCTTGAAGCAGAGGCACCGTACCTGGAGTTGGCCAGATCCTTTGGTCTGAATTGCGCAGCGGCTTTACGCTACGAACCTGGTGTGCTGATCATGCCGCGTTTCGATCGGGAGATCGCTGATGGAACGGTCTTGCTTCATGGTCAGGAAAGCCTGACCTCGGCTCTCGGTGTTGCTGAATTCGGTATGACCAGAGCGCATGAGGACTACCTTGAAATCATAGATCTCTACAGCGATGACCCGGCAGGGGACAGGCTAGAGTACCTTATGAGAGATGTCCTCAACATGGCCGCTGGGAACCCGGACAATCATGGGCGCAATACGGCCATGCAGCGCCCGGCACAGGGCGGGATCCGGCTCGCGCCGCTGTTCGATTTTGCGCCCATGCGCCTTTCGAATGCAGGCATCGCACGGCAGAGCCGATGGCGCTGCCTGGAGGGGCGAGATCTCGGTACGGACTGGGCTGCGGTGTGCGATTCTGTGGCTTGTGAAGGTTTGAGTGTCGACGAAGTACGCCAGGCATTGGTTGGCATGTTGCCTGCGCTGCGCGAATTGCGTGGTACCGCTGCTGAACTGGGCGTGCTGGACAAAGTTATTGAGCACGCCATCAGGCCTGATCGGATGATCGCTGCAATTGAAGCCTTGGAGGATGTTCAATGCCAGCCGTGAAACCTCTCACGAAGATTGAAAAGCGCACACGCCGCGAGGAGATCTATCGGAAAGCGGCTTCGGGCGAGCTCGATTTCTCGAATGCGGTTCGTGAGTTGCGCCAATCCTTGGGCATGACTCAGGCCGTGTTCGCTGAACGATTTGGTCTGACCAGGGTTCAGGTGATCGCGCTCGAGGCAGGTAAAGCAAATCCGACATTGGAGACACTCGAGAAGATAGGTCGTCCATTCGGTCTGCAGGTGGGATTTGTGCCCATTCAGAAATCTAATGCAAATAGTTAAATGTTTCAGGAATGGAGCAAAGCTCATTGTGGTCCTGAATTCCAAAGGGCCTTGTTCTGTTCAACCTGTCCCGTAGCTACTAATGCCACAGCTGGGGTGCCTCGAGAATATGGTAAGATGCTATTATTGCTCAAAAAATCTCCATCTGTTTCGGGGGGGGAGTGCAAGTTCGTGATGTGACACACCCAATCAAGCAAAATTTCTTCCAGCACGATCTGGAACATCTCATCGCGACACTTGCGCGTTTGTCCAGCCCCTGGGGCGCACTTCACTACCATGGCCAAATCTGCAACCCTCGTTACATCAGTCCCCACCATAAATCAGAGCAGCTACACCGGACTGGTACGGAAAGCCTATCTCAAAGATGATGATATCTGTCTCTCCACATTCGTTCTCCTGGTGTCATCTCGTTCTTGATAAGTCGCTTCTCCTCGACAAATATTCTGGGCCTTTGGGGACTCAAAATGCGTAACTGTGTCATCGCTCGAGTGTCTCTCCGTCGAAACGCGCGACCGTGACACCGTTGGTTTCGAGAATGCCTCGGACAGAACGGGCGATCTGCACGGCGGTGGGGGTATCTCCGTGCAGACAGATCGTATCAACCCGCGTCGGGATATGTTTGCCGCTCTCGGTCAGGATTGCACCTGCCCGGACCATGTCGAGCATCCTTTGCCCGGCGAGTTCGGGGTCGTGGATGACGGCTCCGGGAAGGCTTCGGTCGACCAGCGTGGCATCATCGTTATAGGCGCGGTCGGCGAAAATCTCGCAGGCGGTGCGGCAGCCGAGTTCTGCAGCGGCCTCGTTTTGCGCGGTTCCGGCGAGGACCATGATGATGATCTCTGGATCGACGTCCAGTGCGGCGCGATAGCAGGCCAGTGCCATGGCCTTATCCTCGGCCGCCATATTGGCGAGCGCCCCGTGCAGTTTCAGATGCCGGACCGCGCCGCCATTGACCTGTGCCATGGCCCGAGCCGCGCCGAGTTGGTAGCGCACGAGATTGGCGAGGCTGTCGAGCGGGATATGCATCCGGCGGCGTCCGAAGCCCTGTAGATCCGGGAAGCCGGGATGCGCTCCGATGCCGACACCGTTCGTTGCGGCGCGTTTCATCGTCTCTGCCATCGTGTCCCAGTCGCCAGCATGAAACCCGCAGGCGATATTGGCGGAACTGACGATATCGAGAAGCTCTGCGTCGGCACCCATGTTCCAGGGACCAAAGCTTTCGCCCATATCGGCGTTCAGATCGACTTTCAGGGTCATCTCAGATCTCCTCGTTTCCGGCGATTGCGCCGCTGATTAATTGGTAGGACAGAAGGTCGGGCATGTCGCGCGGGTCCCGGATCAACGGTTGAACCTTCGAGCGTAGCCCTTTCACGGCGTCACGTGCCCGCGTTTCGGCCTCGATGGCTTGTTCCAGTGTGACAAAGTGAAAGCGCAGGCCTGCGCCCGGTTGGGCCTGGGCCACTTTGGGCAGGTCACAGGGCAGGACGGTGCCGATACGGGGATAGCCTCCGGTGGTCTGGCATTCGGCGAGGAGCACGAAGGGGGTGCCATCGCCTGTGACCTGAATGTCGCCGGGCACGATGACCTCGGACAGGACGCTCAGCCCGCCATCTGTCAGGAAGCCGGGACCGTCGGAATTCATCCGGGCTCCCATCCGGTTGCCGCGAATGTCGCGGTGAAACTCGGTCGCTTCGAAACGTTCCAGCACGTCGGCGGGAAAGAAATCGGTTTGCAGGCTTGGCAAGACACGCAACGCGCCGCCGTCAAAGCGGGGATCGGGCACAAGGACCTGGCCTGTGGTCTTTCCGGCGTCGGTGCCGACGGGCAGGGTCTCTCCATCGTCGAGCAGAGTACCAAGCCCGGCACCAAGATGGGCAGAGCGCGATCCGAGCCGTTTCGGGGTATCGAAACCGCCGCCGACATGCAGGTAGCCATAGGTTCCAAGTCGGGCCGCGCCGATCGACAGGACCGCGCCCTCGGGCCAAGGGTGGCTTGCATTCCAGACAAGCGGTGCGCCGTCCATCGTCGCCCGCATATCGGCCCCGGTCAGGGCGATGCGCAGGTCGCGATCTGCCGTGAACTCGCCGCCCATACCGGCCATTTCCAGCGCTGCGGCATCGGGAGATTGCGACAGGAGCGCCACCCCTTCGGCCAATGCCAGAGGGTCCGCCGCCCCACCGCGAGAGACCCCGTGGACGAGATAGCCGGGGCGTCCCATATCCTGTAGCGACAGGCCCGGCCCGGCCTTGCGGATCGTCACTGTGCCGGTCATCGGATCACCTCGAAGCTTGCGCCGCCGTCGGGGCCGGAGCTACGGATATTCTCGAACTCTTCCCGGCTGACGGGGGGGAAGATGACCTCGTCGCCGGGGCGCAGGACGAAGGGTGTTTCGCTTTCGGGGCGGAAAAGCCTGATGGCGGTTTGCCCGACATGACGCCAGCCCGTGGGGGTCGTGACCGAGAAGAGCACGAATTGCCGGATCGCCACCGCCAGAGCCCCTTCGGGAATGCGCGCCGAAAGGTCTTGTTGGCGGGGGATGTCCCAACAGGAGGGCAGTTCCCCAAGGTAGGGCTGACCGGGAGCGAAACCGATGGTTTGCACCCGCACAGGTTCGGAAGAGAGCGATTGGATCGCGTCTTTCACGCTTAGCCCCGCCTGATGGGCGGCCTCTTCGAGTTGCGGGGCGAGATCGGTGCCCCAGATGGTGGGAATGCGCCACAAGCGCCGACCTTGCGGCAAGTCGGCATCATACCAGTTCCGTTCGGCAAGCAGGGTTTCCAGATCGGTGCGAAGTGTGTCGTGGCCCAGATAGAGCGGATCGAACCGCAGGAAGCAGGAGACCAGAGAGGTCGCGCTTTCCTCGACGCCGTTCCAGCCCGCGCGTTCGACAGCGGCGCGGAAGGCCAGCGCGGCACGGTTTGCCGGCTCATTCAAGGTCTCGCCAAAGCTGACGAGCATTCCGTCGAAGCCGACCGTGCGGATGCGTGGCCAGTCCCCTGCCGGGGGTGTATCAATCACCTGCGCCATGGGTTTACATGTTCTCCGGCAGGAAGGTCACGATTTCGGGGAGAACCACGATCAGGGCCAGCGCCAGAAGCATCAGCAGAAAGAACGGCAGCGCCGCCCGTGCCACGGTCAGGATGTTCCGCCCGGTCAGGGATTGCAGTACGAAGAGGTTAAATCCGACTGGTGGGGTGATCTGGGACATTTCCACGACGATGACGACGAAAATGCCGAACCAGAGCGGATCAATTCCGACCTGTTGCACCATGGGCATTATGACAGAGGTTGTCAGGACGACGACAGAAATTCCATCGAGGAAACAGCCCATGATGACGAAGAACACGGTGAGCGCGGCAAGAAGCGTATAGGTCGAAAGCCCCATGCCCCCGATCCATTCCGCAAGCAGGCGCGGGATGCCGGTAAAGCCCATTGCCACGGTCAGGAAAGAGGCACCGGCCAGGATGAAGGCGATCATGCAGGACGTCACCATCGCGCCCATCAGCCCCTCGGTAAAGCTCTGCCATGTGAGAGAGCCTGAGGCCCAGGACATCACCAGCGCCAGAACGACACCCACCGCTGCCGCATCCGTGGGAGAGGCGATCCCGGCATAGATTGACCCGATGACCCCGGCGATCAGCCCCATCACCGGCAGGAGCCGGCGCGAGTGGTAGAGTTTTTCACGGAGGCTATAGCGTGTGTCTTCACGGGGCAGGCTGTTCTTGTTCATCAGGCCCCAGAGCGCCACGTAGCCGACGAAAAGCGAGACCAGAAGCAGGCCCGGCAGGATGCCCGCCACGAACAGCCGGGCGATGGATTGCTCCGTGGCCACGCCGTAGACGATGAGGATGATCGAGGGCGGGATCAGAAGCCCGAGCGTGGCCGATCCGGCCAATGTGCCGATGACCATGCGCTCGGGATAGCCGCGTTTGGCCAATTCCGGGATGGAGAGCTTGCCGATGGTGGCGGCTGTTGCCGCGGAGGAGCCGGAGACGGCGGCAAAGATGCCGCAGCCGAAGATATTCACATGCAGGAGCCGCCCCGGAAGCCTGTTCATCCACGGCGAGAGGCCGGTGAACATGTCTTCGGAGAGTTTGGAGCGGAACAGGATTTCTCCCATCCAGATAAACAGGGGCAGCGCGGCCAGCGCCCAGGAGTTGCCATGGCCCCAGATCGTCGTGGCCATGACAAGCCCCAGGGGTGCATCGGTGAACAGGGCCATCGCGGCCATGCCGACGCCCAGAAGCGAAAGCGCCACCCATAGGCCGGAGCCTAGAAACAGGAACAGCAGGGCGAAGAGGATTATGGAAAGGGTCAGGATGCTCATCGGCTTACTCGTTCAGGAGGTTTTCGCCCTTGCCCTCGTAAGAGGCGGGCTGTCCCATCAGGGCGCAGGTCAGTTCGTCCAGAAGGGCAATGGTCAGCACAACAAGCCCCACGGCAACGGGCATCTGCACGATCCAGAGCGGTAAGGAGACCATACCCGAGGTCCGGTCGCCGAATTCGTGGCTCTCGGCCACGAGCAGGCCCATGTAGACCGTGCCATAGGCAACCATCGCCAGGGCCACGGCAAGAACAAGGGTTTCTACCCGACGCCGTGCCAAATCCCCCAGAAGCCCTGTGACAAGGGTGACGCGGATATGTCCTCCGGCTCTGAGCGTGTAGGCCAACCCCAGAAAGGTAGAGGCGGCAAGAAGGAAGCCGGTAAAATCGGAATAGGAGGGAATGGTCAGCCCGATGGCTTGGCCTGCGAACAGAACCGCGAGCTTGTCGACAAGGTTGAGACACACTTGTGCGAAGACCAAAAGCGTGATGGACAGGATGCAAAACGCCGCCAGCGCCCCGCTGAGATTGTAGAGAATGGTCAGGCTGCGCCGCATCGTCTTTCCTCCCGATAGGAAACGGGCGGCACCTTCGCCGCCCGTAGTGACAGGTCTTAGTTGTTATAGGCGTCCAGAAGGGCCGCGCCTTCGTCTCCGGCGGAAGCTTTCCAGTTGTCCAGCATATCTGCACCGATCGCCTTGAGACTGGACATCAGTTCTTCCGACGGCTCCACAACCGTGATGCCGTTTTCCTTCAGGATCGCGACCTTGGCGGCGGTTTCCGCCTTGCTCATCTCCCAGCCGCGGGTTTCTGCGGCGGCGGCGGCCTCGAGAACTGCGGCCTGCACGTCATCGTCGAGACGGCGGAAGGAACGCTTGTTCACCACGACGATGTTCTTGGGAAGCCACGCCTGAATGTCGGTATAATGCGACAGGAAATCCCACGCTTTGGAGTTCGCGCCGGTCGAGGGTGAAGTAATCATGGCTTCGACCCGGCCGGTGGTGAAGGCTTGCGGAATATCCGGCACTTCGACCTGTGTCGGGGCGGCCCCTGCGAGGTTTGCGAATTCTTCCAGCGTTGCATTGTAGGTGCGGAATTTCACGCCTTTGAGGTCATCGACGGTTTTGATTTCTTTCGTTGTATACAGCCCCTGAGGCGGCCACGGCACGGCATAGAGCGGCATGAGCCCCTGAACATCGAGAAGCTTGTCGATGATCGGTTTTTGCGCGGCCCAGAGTTTTTCCGCATCGCCATAGCTCGTGGCCAGGAAGGGAAGAGAATCGGCGCCGAAGGCGGGATTGTCGTTATTCAGAAGCGACAGGAAGAATTCGCCGACCGGGACCTGACCGCTGCGCACGGCCTTGCTGATCTCGGGGTGTTTGAACAGCGATCCTGCCGAATGCACTTTGATCTCGAGTTTGCCGCCGGTTTTGTCGGCTACGTCCTTAGCAAAATCATGGATATTGGCGGTATGGAAGGTCGCGTCGGGGTAAGGTGTCGGCATGTCCCAGGTCTCAGCCTGCGCGGACACTCCAAGGGCCGCTACGGCAAAGGCCGCGCCTCCGATCAGTTTAAACAGTTTCATTCTCTCACTCCGTTGGACTGGATTATCAGTAGTAAAAACGTCACCAAACGTTGGCGATTTGTCAACGTTTTATTATTGTAGTGTGGGGTCCGCTGAGAGGCCTATGCTTTGTTTGCAGGCGGTGCCTGGGGTTAGATTATTGAATTTATTTTTATTTTTTCCGTTTTGAATGTCTTTAAAGGCTTGGGAAGACGGTGGCTGGCCTTGATGAGGATGATCTTTCTGCGTAATTTGTAGACAAATCGTCAGCGTTTTTTAGGGGCAAACCTTATGAATACCACTCCGGATCGCCGCAGAATCGTTTCCTCCCGTCACTTGGCCGAGGGGGAAGGGTGGGAGGTCTCGGAGTTCGAGTTTGGTCTCATCATTGCCTACAATGCGTTTTCGCGATGGATGATGCGCTGCATGGCGGCGGCGGGACAGCCGGACCTAAGCCCGTTGGATATCCTGATCCTTCATAACGTGAACCATCGCGACCGGGAAAAGCGTCTGTCTGACATTTGTTTCCTGCTCAATATCGAGGATAGCCATACGGTGAACTACGCGCTGCGCAAACTTCTCAAAGCAGGGCTGGTTGTGTCGGATAAGCGGGGCAAAGAGGTGTTCTATTCCACTTCGAACACCGGGGCAGAGCTTTGCCAGGCCTATCGCGATATTCGCCGGCAATGTCTTCTTGATGCGGTTGGGCGCACGGATCTGAGCGGAACCGAACTGAGGGAAATCGCCGGGGCGTTGCGTACCTTGTCGGGGCAATACGATCAGGCGAGCCGGGCGGCCGCGTCCCTGTAGGCAGTCTGAGGAGGATGCCTCACTCCGTTTGAAATGTGATGCCTTGAGTTCTGAAGCTTGCCGGACAACGGCTCACCTTTTGACAAGATCAGTTCGTGAAGGTGGAACATGTTAACCAAGCAAGGCGCGGTAATGATCCTCCCCCACTGAAGTGGTCCTCCGCTATGTTTAGGAAAACGGAGGAAACACATGGCCAACAAGCGACCGAAGCCGGAAGAGATTGTCACGAAGTTAAGGCAGGTTGAGGTTCTGACGGGGCA
>NZ_JAKVRD010000028.1 GCF_022814865.1 Shimia aestuarii
AGGTCCGTTTTCCAAGGCTGCGATGGGCCGTATGGCGACCGAAGGGAAGCTCACCCGCGAAACCCATGTCTGGACCCCCGGTCAGGACGGCTGGATGCGCGCCGAGGACGTGGCCGAACTGGCCCAGCTCTTCACCATCCTCCCGCCACCCCCGCCGGGTGCCTAAACTGTAAGACCCCGCAAGGGGCACACCGCCCCTTGCACATCTGCCCCGACTGGCTTCATCTTTGCGAAAACACTCCCGCCGGAGGCATGAAATCCCGATGTCCGACATCCCACCGCCGCCCCCCACGCCCGAGGAAACGCATCGCTTTCCTTGCGATCAATGTGGCGCCGACTACCGCTTCGACCCCGACAAAGGCACCCTGACCTGTGACCATTGCGGCCACACCATCGCGATGCAGGACGAAGGGGAGCGCATCCGCGAGCTGGACTTCCGCGCCGCCCTCAACGATCAGCTCCCGGCGCAGGAGATCGAGGAAACCCGCACCGCCTCCTGCCCCAATTGCGGCGCCTCGGTGGAATTCGACCCCGCAACCCACGCTGTTGAATGCCCCTTCTGCGCCACGCCCGTCGTCGCCGACACCGGCGCCAATCGCCATATCAAACCCCGCGCCGTGCTGCCCTTTTCCTGGAGCGAACGCGCCGCCCATAACGCCATGAATGACTGGCTCGGCCGCCTCTGGTTCGCCCCGAGTGGCCTTAAGGACTATGCCCGCAAGGGCCGTCGGATGCAGGGCATCTATACCCCCTACTGGACCTATGACGCCGATACCAAATCCTCCTACTCCGGCCAGCGCGGCACGATCTACTACGTGACCCGCACCGTCATGGTCGATGGCAAGCCGCAACAACGCCAAGTGCAGAAAATCCGCTGGACCCCGGTCTCGGGCCGCACCGCGCGGTTCTTCGATGATGTGCTCGTCCTCGCCTCGCGCGCCCTGCCCAAACGCTATACCGACGCGCTACAGCCTTGGGATCTCTCGCATCTGATCCCCTATAGCCCCGAATACCTCGCCGGTTTTCGCGCCGAGGCCTATACCGTGCCGCTCGACGAAGGCTACGGTGAGGCCCGCGCCATCATGGACCGCACCATCGAACGCGACGTGCGCTTTGACATCGGCGGCGACCGGCAACAGGTGCACCGCATCGACACCACAGTCTCCGACGTGACCTTCAAACACATCCTACTGCCGGTCTGGCTCGCCGCTTATAAATACCGCGGCAAGACCTACCGCTTTGTCGTCAACGGTCAAACCGGCCGCGTGCAGGGCGAGCGCCCCTGGTCGGCATGGAAGATCGCCTTCGCCATGATCCTTGGCGCGCTTGTCGCCGCCGGGCTCGGCTATATCATCGCCCAGAACCAATAAGTGACATGACCCAACACCAAGCCCTGCAAGACCTGCTCGCCGCGCGCCACTCCTGTCGCGCCTTCCGCGCCGATCCGGTGCCCCGCGACGTGATTGACACCATCCTGCGCGACGCGGGCCGCGTGCCGTCTTGGTGCAATGCCCAGCCGTGGAACGTGCACCTGACTTCCGGCGCGGCGACCGACGCCTTCCGCGCGGTGATGCTCAAGGCCTTCGATACCGAACGCCCCGCCCCCGATTTCCCCTTCCCCGACGGCTACACTGGCGCGCGCAAGGAGCGCCGCCAGACCTGTGGCATGCAACTCTACGAAGCGGTCGGGATCGGGCGCGGCGACAAACAGGCCCGCGTGGCCCAGATGCGCGAGAATTACGCCTTCTTCGGCGCACCGCACGTCGCCCTCATCACCACGGCAACCGAACTTGGCCCCTATGGCGCGCTCGATTGCGGCGGCTTCATCACCGCCTTCTGCCTCTCGGCCGAAGCCCAAGGGATCGCCACCGTGCCGCAGGCCGCCATCGCCTTTTACGCCGAGACCGTGCGCGCCCATTTCGCCATCCCGGAAGAAGAACGCATCCTCGCCGCGATCTCCTTTGGCTACGAAGACCGCGACCACCCCGCCAACGCCTTCCGCACCGCGCGCGCCGCACTGCCTGAATTCACCACATTCCACGACTAAAGCGCTTCAACGTCTCCTTGAGGCACAAAGAGAAGGCGAAACGCTTTAGGAAAAGGGCGCGCGCCCGGCTTCTTCTCTGGTGAAATACTCCCGCCGGAGGCTTGAAATCTTCGGCGCTGCCGGATCACTCCGCGAAACGCACCGTTTCTGCGCGGGACGGGTCGAGTGCGGCAGCCGCAGTTGCATGGACATGCTCCGACGGGTCAAGCCCGACGCTCCGCTTGCGCCGGAACAGGAAGAGCTTGCCCCAGCCCTGCCACGTGCCCACCGAGGGTGCGGTCGGGTCACAGGGAAACCGGCTGCGCCAGTTCTCAGGCAAGGGCAGACCACAGCTCTCTGCCTTCTCAAGCATCCACACCAGCGGGATATTGGCGAGCGGGCGCGCCGCCTCCATACCGCCGAGCTGTCCACCGACATCGCCATGCGTGCCACGAAACCAGACCTGCTCGGCATGGCCCGGCCAGTCCGCGCGGCTTTTCCAAAGCACCGGGGCAAAGACCTCGCGTGTCTCATCAAGGCCAAGCGCGTGGAACCCGTGCAACACGCTCGGGCCAAGGGCATGGCTGTGAAAGGCGTGGCGCTCCTCTGTGAGCCGCCACAGAAGCGGCAAACGCAGGCCCAGCGCCTTGACCGTGTCCCAGACGCCGACCATCTCGATCGCCACGGCGTCATGGCAATAATGGGCTGCAAAGGCGCGCGCCGCATCGCCCTCTGGATTGCCCTCGTAGAGCCGGTAGGCCTGGCGCACATTGCGCTCGGTGGCGCAGCCTGCCCGCAAAAGGCCCACCCGGTCGATGATCCCGGCAAGCGAACGCACCGCAAAGGCACCGCGCGAATAGCCCATGAGGAAAACCCGGTCGCCCGGCCTGTAGCGCGAGGCGAGGAACCCATAGGCGCGCCGGATCTGTCCGTTGAGGCCGCGCCCCATCATCACATCAAGCGTTGTGCGCCAGTTGGCCCATTGCACCCCCGCCTCATAGTAGATCGACACCGCACCGCCCATCTCCTGCAATAGGCGATAGGTCAGACCAGCGTTGGTTTCATGACCGGGATCAAGCGTCGACATGGTGCCGTCAAGGATGATGACATGGGTCTGTGGCCCACGGCGCGGCGAGGCCGGACTGTGTTCGGTGCGCAATGCCTTGCCGAACCATCCAAGAACCCGTTTGCCAAACGCCCTAAGTGCCATCCGCCCGTCTCCTTCGCGGGACTGCCCCTCGTTTCAATATAAGAACGCCGCACTGGGCAGGACAAGGGACGCGCCTTAGCTGCCCGTGACCGTCACAAGATCGTGACGCCCATAGCCGTTGAACCCGGTGGAGATCGCCGCCGTGTAGGCCCCCATGCCCGACACCATGAGGTAGTCGCCCTCGGCCATGTCGTCGGGAAGGGCCAGCGGCTCGGGAAGCCGGTCAAGCGAGTCACAGGTCGGCCCAAAGACAACCCGCGCCCGGCCCTTGCCCCGGCGCCGCGTCCCGTCCGGTCCCATCACCGCAATCCGTCCCGGTGCGCCGATATCGCGCCATTCCGCGAGCGCGCCATAGATACCATCGTTCAGGAACACCGCCCCCTCCCGGCGCAGTGCCTTGACGCGGAACACCGCCGTGAAAGCCTCGGACACCATCGCCCGTCCCGGCTCGCAAACAAGTGCCGGGCGGTCGGTGCCAAACGCTGCCATCGCGCCCTTGATCCGGTCGAAAATCGCCTCAAGATCCGGCGCGACCCCGCCGCGATGCGCCGCAAACCCGCCGCCCACGTTGAGCCGGCGCAAGCGCGCGCCCGCCCGCGCCGCCACCTCCGCCGCCGCCTCGACATACACCGCCCAGGCCTCTGGGTCGGCGCATTGCGTGCCGGGGTGAAAGGTGAGCGAGACCGCGAACCCCATCGCCTCTGCCTCTTGCAAAAGCGCCACCGCGGCCTCTGGGTCGGCACCGAACTTCTCGCCAAAATCATAGGCCGCGCCCTTCACGGGCAGGCGCAGGCGCACGGCAATCTCCGTGTCTGCGCGCGGCACCTCTGCGAGCTTGGCGAGTTCCTGCGGACAATCCACAGACCAGCTCGCGATGCCGTGCTGCACCCCTGCGGCGATCTCGTCGCTCGAACGCACCGGGTTGTGATAATGCAGCACCGCATCGCCCATCACGTCACGCACCCGTGACATTTCGGCGGGCGAGGCCACGTCAAACGCCTCGATCCCTGCCGCCGCCAGATTGGCAAGCACCGCCGGATCGTCATTGGCCTTGACCGCATAGGTCACAAGCCCCTCAAACCCTTCAAGAAAACGCCGCGCAGTGGCTTGCAATACGTCCGGTGCAAAGCACAAGACGGGCCGGTCAGGGCGGTTGCGAATGACATAGGTTTCTGGGCTCGGCCAAAAGGCCTGATCGCTGCGCATCGGTTTACCTCAATCCTGTTTCCTTAAAGCGTGAAGCGAATTTCGGTCGATTTCACGTGTCATTTCCGCTAAATTGCAGGAAACTTTCGGCAGATTGACACATCAGACATGCAAATCGACGACACAGACCACGCCCTTCTCGCGCTGCTATCGGAAAACGCCCGGATGCCGATCGCCATGCTCGCCCGCCGCCTTGGCCTTGCGCGCACCACGGTGCAGGCGCGGCTCGACCGGCTCGAGGCAAGCGGCGCCATCGCGGGCTATACCCTGCGCCTCGGCGATGTGGCCCGCCCGCGCATCCGCGCCACGGCGCTTCTGTCCATCGAACTTCGAAGCGGCCCCTCGGTTCTGCAAAAGCTCAAGACCCTCCCGGCTGTGGAAACCGTGCATACCTCTTCGGGTCGTGTCGATCTGGTCGTGGAACTGGCTGCCGAAAGCACGGCGGAACTTGACGAAACCCTTGATCGCATTGGAGAAACCCGCGGCGTGAGGAGTTCCGAAAGCCTCATCCACCTGGCGACGAAACTCGACCGCCGCCGCGCCTGAGCGGGCCTAGTCCCGCCGCCGCCCGATCAACCCGATCCACCAAAATGCCCAAATCTGCCCGACGCTGACCACGACAAGAAGCGCACAAACCGCCCAAAAGGCCCAAGGCGTCTCGGTTCCCGGTATCCCCGCGACATTGATCCCCAAAAGCCCGGTGATAAGGCCTAGCGGCAGGAACAGCGCCGCCGCCACCGAAAGCACCATCATCTGCCGGTTCATCCGCTCGGCCCGCGCGTCCATGATCTGCTCTTGGACAAGCTGCGCCCGGTCGCGGATCGCGTCCAATTCCTCGCCAATCCGCGTCACCCGCTCTGTTGCCTCGCGCAGGCGGAGCCGGTCATGCGGCCTGATCCATGTGGCATCCTCGATCTCAAAGGTGCTGAGCGCATCGCGCTGGGGAAAGAAATACCGACGAAGCTGCACCGCGCGACGGCGCAATTGCGAAAGCTCGGCGCGCGTCACCTGCCCGCTACCGTCCTCCATCTCGTCCTCGAGACCGTCAATCGCCTCGTTGAGATCGGCCACCACCGGTTCGGCCCGATCTGCAAGCCGCAAGGCAATCCGCGCCACAAGCTCTGCCGGGCCATCGGGCGGCACCCGCTCAAGCCCCTCGCGCACATCGCCAAGCGCCCGAAGCCGTCGCAACTGCGCCGAGATCACGCCCGCGCTGGTAACCCAAAGTCGAAGCGACACCATATCCTCCGGCTCCGCGCCGGGGTTGAGATTCACACCCCGCAGGTTGACCAGCAACCCATCCCCGTGGGCCGCGCATCTTGGCCGTGTTTCCGGCGCCGTCAAAGCCGCGAAAACCAGTGGATCAAGCCCCTCTGCCGCAAGCGCCGCCTCTGCGCCCGCTTCGGCAAGGTCATAGTGCCGCCAAGAATACCCTGCGCGCCCCTCAACCGGTCCGCTTTCCCATGTGGTCACTGCTGTCATGGCGTTTCTCCTTGCTGTGACCTTCCGGCGAAGCGGCGCGAAGGTCAAGAAAATCGCCCCCCCACCTTTCCCTTGCGCGCCCCATTCGCTAAGGGTTTGCCAACTCGTGGATCAAGCAGGATCAAGACACATGGCGATGGAAAAAACCTTCAACGCAGCCGAAGCCGAGGGCCGCCTCTACGCGGCTTGGGAAAAGGCGGGCTGTTTCACGGCGGGCGCGAATGCCAAGCCCGGCGCAAGCACCTATTGCATCATGATCCCGCCCCCGAACGTCACCGGCGTTCTGCATATGGGCCACGCCTTCAACAACACGCTTCAGGACATCCTGATGCGCTGGAAGCGGATGCAGGGCTACGACACGCTCTGGCAGCCCGGCACCGACCACGCCGGCATCGCGACGCAAATGGTTGTCGAACGCAAGCTGGCGCAGGATCAACAGCCCTCCCGCACCGAGTTGGGACGCGAGAAATTCCTCGAGAAGGTCTGGGAATGGAAAGAGCAATCCGGCGGCACCATCGTCAATCAGCTCAAGCGCCTCGGCGCTTCCTGTGACTGGGACCGCACCGCCTTTACCATGTCCGGCGCGCCGGGTGCGCCCGAGTCCGAGAGCCACGGCAATTTCCACGATGCCGTGCTCAAGGTCTTCGAGGACATGTATAACAAGGGCCTGATCTATCGCGGCAAACGCCTCGTGAACTGGGATCCCCATTTTGAAACCGCCATCTCCGATCTCGAGGTTGAGAATATCGAGGTCGCGGGCCACATGTGGCACTTCAAATACCCGCTCGCGGGCGGCGCGACCTATACCTATGTCGAGAAAGACGAGGACGGCAATGTCCTGCTCGAGGAAGAGCGCGATTACATCTCCATCGCCACAACCCGCCCCGAGACGATGCTCGGCGATGGCGCGGTCGCGGTGCACCCGTCGGACGAACGTTACGCACCCATCGTCGGCAAGCTCTGCGAGATTCCGGTCGGCCCCAAGGAACACCGCCGCCTGATCCCGATCATCACCGACGAATATCCCGACCCCGATTTCGGCTCTGGCGCGGTGAAGATCACCGGCGCACATGACTTCAACGACTATCAGGTCGCGCGCCGTGGCGGCATCCCGATGTATCGCCTGATGGACATGAAGGGCCACATGCGCGCCGACGGTGCGCCCTACGCCGAAGAGGCCGAGAAGGCCCAAAACTATGCCAAGGGCGCGAGCTTTACCGAGAACGAGGTCGACGCGATCAACCTCGTCCCCGAAGACATCCGCGGCCTTGACCGTTTCGAAGCCCGCAAGATCGTGGTCGAGCAGATCACCTCCGAAGGCCTCGCCGTGATGATCCCCGGCGAGCCGGACGATTCCGACGGCAAAGTCTGCTTCGATGGCGGCATGGTGCCGCTCGTCGAAAGCAAACCGATCATGCAGCCATTCGGCGACCGCTCCAAGGTCGTCATCGAACCGATGCTGACCGACCAATGGTTCGTCGATGCCGAAAAGGTTGTCGGCCCGGCGCTCGACGCCGTGCGCGATGGCCGGGTAAAGATCCTGCCGGAATCGGGTGAGAAAACCTATTATCACTGGCTCGAGAACATCGAACCCTGGTGCATCTCCCGCCAGCTCTGGTGGGGCCACCAGATCCCGGTCTGGTACGGTTTCGACCTCTCCGCCGAAGGCTTCTCGGATGATGAAGGCGACGGCGCGCTCGATCTCGTGGAAATGGGCCGCCTGCTCTCCGAGCAATCCCTCCTGCGCGGCGACGAACGCCACCACTGCGCGCATGATTTCGACGCGGTGAAAACGCAATTCGCCGACGTGCTCGCAGGCCTGCCGACTCCCCTCAACCACGCCACCGTGGTCGAGGTCGAAGACCGCGCCGCCGCGCGCCACGCGCTGGCCGAAAGCCTCGCCGCCTACGAGACGACCCAAGACCCGACCAAGCTCGTCTATCCCGTCTGGCGTGACCCGGACGTGCTCGACACCTGGTTCTCCTCCGGCCTTTGGCCCATCGGCACGCTCGGCTGGCCCGAAGAGACCGAGGAGCTGGCGAAATACTTCCCGACCTCGACCCTCATCACCGGTCAGGACATCCTGTTCTTCTGGGTCGCCCGGATGATGATGATGCAACTCGCCGTCACCGACGAAATCCCCTTCGACACCGTCTATCTCCACGGCCTCGTGCGCGACGCCAAGGGCAAGAAGATGTCCAAGTCGACAGGCAACGTCATCGACCCGCTCGAGATCATCGACGAATACGGCGCCGACGCTCTGCGCTTCACCAATGCCGCCATGGCCTCGCTCGGCGGCGTGCTGAAACTCGACATGCAACGCATCGCAGGCTACCGCAACTTCGGCACCAAGATCTGGAACGCCGTGCGCTTTGCCGAAATGAACGAGGTCTATGTCGGCGGCGCCCCCACCTCCGATATTCCCGTCGCCACCGCCACGGTGAACCGTTGGATCATCGGCGAGACCGCTAAGGTTCGCGAAACGGTGGATGAAGCCTTTGACACCTTCCGCTTCAACGATGCCGCCCTCGGCCTCTATGCCTTTGTCTGGGGCAAGGTCTGCGACTGGTACGTGGAATTCGCCAAGCCCCTCCTCAACTCCGAGGATGACGCAACCAAGGCCGAAACCCGCAACACCATGGGCTGGGTTCTCGATCAGTGCCTCATCATGCTGCACCCGATCATGCCTTTCATCACCGAGGAACTCTGGGACGTCACCGCCAAGCGCGATGGCATGCTCGTCCATGCCGACTGGCCGACCTATAACGCCGCCGATCTCGTCGACGCCCATGCCGACCGCGAGATGAACTGGGTCATTTCCGTGATCGAGAACGTCCGCTCGGCGCGCTCGCAGATGCACGTGCCCGCCGGTCTCAAGATCCCCATGCTCGTCAGCGAACTTGACGAGGCAGGCAAGGCCGCATGGGCACGCAATGAGACCCTCATCAAAAAGATCGCCCGTATCGACAGCCTGACCGACGTCACCGACTTCCCCAAAGGCACCATTACCGTGACCGTCGATGGCGGCACCTTCGGCCTGCCGCTGGCGGATATCATCGACATCGACGCCGAAAAGGCCCGTCTCGAGAAAACCCTCGGCAAGCTCGCCAAGGAACTCGGCGGTCTGCGCGGTCGCCTCAATAATCCGAAGTTCGTCGAATCCGCCCCTGACGAGGTGGTCGAGGAAGCGCGCGAGAACCTCGCCGCCCGCGAAGAGGAAGAGGCCCGCATCCGTTCGGCACTCGACCGTCTCGCAGAACTGGACTGATCGGCCCAAGACATGACATCGCCCCGCCTGACCTCCCGGTCGCGCGGGGCTTTGCTATTTCGGGCCTTCTCAACAGCCCGCAATATCGTTAACATGACAACCAATCACGCCCGCCGCCGCCAACCGTGATCTCCTCCAACCCAACCTCGCGGGGCATATGATGACCAAATCCACGCTCGACCGGCCCGATGGTGTTCTCTTTCTCGGCGGCATCACCGCCCTGACCGCGATCTCCATCGATATCGTTCTCCCCGCGACCGCCGTCGTCGCGCGTGATTTCGGCGTGGACGAGGCGCTCGGCGCGCTGCTCGTCGGGGCCTATTTCCTCGCCTTCGCCGTGGGTCAGCTGTTCTGGGGCCTGTTCTCCGATGCTTTTGGCCGTCGCCGCGCTCTGATCCTGTCGCTCTCGGGCTTCACGCTGGTGACGTTCGCCTGCGCCATGGCCCCGACCTTCGAGAGTCTGATCGCCCTTCGCGCGCTTCAGGGCCTCATGGGCGGCACCCCCGTCATCGCCCGCGCCATGGTGCGCGACGAGCTGACAGGCAACGAAGCCGCCCGCCTCCTCGCCGTGCTCATGGCCATCGTGACCATCGCCACGCTGATCGCCCCGGTGCTTGGCTCCGGCCTGCTCGTTCTCTTTGAATGGCGCGCGATCTTCTGGGCGCTCGGCTGTCTCTCGACCCTCTTCCTCGCCTATGCGCTCTTCGTGCTGCGCGAGACCTCCGGCACACGCCGCCCCGACCGCTTCTCTTTCCGTTTCGTCTCCACCGCCTCGCAGAGGCTCTTTGCCCTGCGCGCCTTCCGGGTGCCGATGTTCATGGGAAGCCTCGCCTTCGCAGGCTATTCCGCCATGCTTTCGGTCGGCGCGGTGCTGACCGAAACCGTCTATGCCGTCTCGCCTCAGGCCTTCGGCTCTCTCTTCGCGCTGGCAGCCCTCGCCAACACGATCGGCGCACTGACGATCCGCGCCTTGCTCGGCCGCATCGCCGTCGCCCGCGTCAACGCGCTCGCCGTGGGGCTGATGGCGCTGGCGACGCTCTTTGCCGGGCTGGTGACGACCCTGACGCCGGGCCTGCCGCTGTTCTGGGCCGCAGTCTGTCTCTACGTGATGGGCTTCGGCATGCTCTTGCCCACCTCCGTCGCCCTCGCCATGGAACCGGCGGGCGAATACCCCGGCTTTGCCGCCTCCCTCATGGGCTCGATGCAGATGGCCTTTGGCGCGGGCGGCGCGGCGCTGGCCACCGTCCTCTTTGACGGGAGCCATACTGCGATCCCGCTGACCATGACCATCTTCGGCACCCTCACCTGCCTGACCTTCCTTTTCGGTCGCAAGGCGATGCAGGGCTGATAAACTAGACCCCATGTTGGCCGGATTGCGAAGACTCATCGAACGCCAGATTCTCAAGGCCGAAGCCGAAGGAACGCTGCGCGATTTGCAAGGCGAGGGCAAACCCCTCCCCGACCGGCATGCCTTTGAAGACCCCGCAATCGCCGCCGGGCACCGCATCATGGCCGAGGCCGGCGTGGTGCCGCGCGAATTTGCCTTGAAGGAAGACCTCGAAGAGGCCCGCCGCGCCTATACCGCCTGCACCGACCCTGAGACCCGCAAATTCCTCATGGCCAAGATTGCCGATCTTGAAATGCGCTACGAAATGGAACGCGACGCCTACCGCAAGTTTCTGCGTTAACCGGGCCGCTGCGTTAACCCATCGCCACAGATGCTATACCGACGCAATACCGACGTGATACCGACGTTGGATGTGCCTTTAAGAATCTTCCTCTTGCCGGAAATATCCCGGGGTGAATTGGCCGCCAATCGGCGGCCAAGAGGGGCTGGCCCCTGCCCCTATTTGAACACAGGCGCCCGCTTCTGCATATTGGCCATCACGACCTCCATCTGGTCCGGCTTGCCAATCAAATTCGCCTGCTCCCGGCTCTCTTCAAGAAGCACGGCATCGGGGTCGCTCATGTTGGTTTCCGCAAAGGAAATCAACCGCTTGGCCGCTCGCATCGCCGAAGGGCTCTTGCCCGCGATCTCGGTGGCAATCTCCATCGCCCGCGCTTCCGGATCGTCGGCAATCTCGGTCACAAGACCCCAGGCCTCGGCCTGCTCAGCCGCGACCAACTCATTGGTATAGGTCAGTTTTCTGAGCACATCCGAGCGCAAGAGCTTGGGCAGGATCACCATCCCCCCCATATCCGGCACCAAGCCCCATTTCATCTCCATCACCGACATCCGCGTATCCCGCCCCGCAACCCGAATGTCCGCGCCAATCGCGATCTGCAAACCGCCGCCGATACACACGCCCTTGAGCGCTGCGATGACCGGCACAGGGATCTTCTGCCAAACAAGGCAAACCTCTTGAAAACGATTGGTATTTCCATGCTCCCGCGGCATCAGAACCTCCGCCGGATCCTGCTGCGCCAGTGCCCCGAAACTCGCCACATCAAGCCCCGCGCAGAACGCCTCGCCCTCGCCCTGAAGGACCACGGCGCGTATGTCCTCCCGCCCGATAAGGCTCTGTCCCACCTCGATAATTCCATCAATCATCGCGGCATCAAGCGCGTTCATCTTGTCGCCCCGCGTAAGGGTGACGCGGGCAATGTGGGTCTCGATCTCAAGCGATACGCGGGACATGGGGCTTCCTCCTGGCTGGTTGCCGCAAGACTGCCCCAGCCCGGCGCGCAAAATCCACGGAAATCTACTGTGACGTGAGGGCAGAGCGCGTCTTGCCTTTGTCCGGCTCTTGCGCCACCTTCCCGCCCATGACTGAACCACGCTATACCCCGCTTGTCGCCAGCCTGCCCTCCACCGTGCCCTTCGTCGGCCCCGAAGTGCAGGAACGCATGCGTGGCGCGCCCTTCAACGCCCGCCTCGGCGCCAATGAAAACGTCTTTGGCCCCTCACCCAAAGCCATCGAGGCCATGTGCGCTGAAGCGCGGGAGATCTGGAAATACCCCGACGCAAGCAGCCACGAACTGCGCCATGCGCTTGCCGATCATCACGGGGTCGCCCCGGAAAATATCCTTGTCGGAGAAGGCATTGACGGGCTTCTGGGCTATCTCGTGCGGCTTCTGGTCGGTTCGGGCGACGCGGTGGTGACCTCCGATGGTGCCTACCCGACCTTCAACTACCACGTGGCAGGCTATGGTGGTGTGCTGCACAAGGTGCCTTACCGCGACGACCACGAAGACCTCCCCGCGCTGATTGCCAAAGCGGCCGAAGTGGATGCCAAACTGGTCTATTTCGCCAACCCCGATAATCCCATGGCCTCCTGGACCGCTGGCGAGACTATCCTCGCTGCGCTTGATACGCTGCCCGAGGGCACGCTGCTTCTTCTCGATGAGGCCTATATCGACTTTGCCCCCGAAGGCACCGCGCCCGAGATCGACATCGAAGATCCGCGCGTCATCCGGATGCGCACCTTTTCAAAGGCTTACGGCATGGCCGGGGCACGCGTGGGCTATGCGATGGGCGCCCGCGACTTGATCAAATCCTTCGATAAAATCCGCAACCATTTCGGCATGAACCGCGCCGCACAGGCTGGTGCGCGCGCCGCACTGGCAGATCAGGCCTATCTCGAGACAACTCTCGCCCGCGTCGCCAAAGCGCGTGAGGACATCACCCGCATCGCCGCCGAGAACGGCTTGTCCGCGCTGCCGTCAGCGACGAACTTCGTCGCCGTCGATTGCGGGCGCGATGCAGACTACGCCAAGGCCGTGCTCGAAGGATTGGTCGCGCGCGGTGTGTTCGTGCGCATGCCCTTTGTCGCGCCGCAAAACCGCTGCATCCGAATTTCCTGCGGCCGTCCTCAGGACATCGCCTGCCTTGCCGAAGAACTGCCCAAGGTGCTTGCCGATCTCGGATAGGTGGGATCGCGGACGAAAGGGCCCGCCCCGCTCAACGCCCGGCCCTTTCCCGCCTTTACCCTTTCGCGATGACCTCGGCGGCGGCGTCGATCCCGCCGGGGCCGAAGGGCACACCGATCGCCGTCATCCCTGCCTGCACCGAAGCAAGCATGCCGAGAACCATATGCGCATTCACATGGCCCATATGGCCAAAGCGAAAGAACCCGTCGCCCTTGGGGTCGTCCTCTGTCGACATGCCAAGCCCGATGCCAAGCGTCACCCCTGCCTCGTGCTCGGTCCAGCGCCGAAGCGCCGTGCCATGCGGTGCGCCAATGCGAAGCGAGGTGACGGCATGGCTCCGCTTGCCGCGCTCGGCCACGTTGAGGCGGATCGGACCGCCCTGCCCCCATGCCTCAACCGCGGCCCAGATCGCCTCGGCCAAGGTGGCATGACGGGCATAGACCGCCTCCAGCCCCTCTTCGTGGATCATGTCGAGCGCAGCCCGCAGGCCAAAAAGGTGATGCGTCGGTGCCGTGCCACAGAAGAACTGATAGAAGAAATCCGGGTTGGCCCGATGGGTCCAATCCCAATACCGGCTCACCCGTGGCATGGCGCGGCGCACATCTGCCGCCTTGTCGTTGAAGAATACGAACCCAAGCCCCGGCGGCACCATCAGTCCTTTCTGGCTTGCCGCGACCATCACATCGACGCCCCAGGCATCCATCTCGAACCGGTCACACCCGAGCGAGGCAATGCAATCCGCCATAAGAAGCGCGGGATGTCCCGCCGTATCAAGCGCCTTGCGCAGTCCGCGCATATCGGTGCGGATCGAAGAGGACGTATCCACATGGACGCCAAGCACCGCCTTGATCTTGTGCCGCTTATCGGCGGCTAGAACGTCGGCGACGCGCGCCATGTCCATGCCGTCCTGCACGCCAAAATCGATCACCTCGACCTCGGCCCCGATCCCTTCTGCCATCTCGGCCCAGCCATAGCCAAACCGCCCCGTGGCCGGAACAAGGACCTTGTCGCCCGGCGCAACGACATTCGAAAGCGCCGCCTCCCAAGCACCATGGCCATTGCCAATGTAGATCGTCGCATTGTGCTCGGTTCCTGCGATCGCCTTGAGATCCGGCACGATCCCATGCGTCATCTCGACAAGGTCGCCTTCGTAGATATTGGGCGAGGAACGGTGCATCGCACGCAGAACCCGCTCCGGGGTGACAGACGGGCCGGGAATGGCAAGGTAAGGGCGGCCATTGGCAAGGGACATACGCGTTACTCCTTTGGAACGGCGTGACATTGGAACCGTCCTGTCAGAAGGTCAATCTCCCTCCTGCTCTTGCCCGTGCGGCAGCGGGTCTTGCCCTGCGCCTGCCATTGCAGTAGGCAACCCCGGCAGTCGGGTCGGGCTGGACAGACGCCTCGCCCCGCGCCAAAGTCGCCGGACGGCCTGACGCCGCCGCCATGTCCGACAAGGGGACCAGCCACCGTGAGCAAGACTGTGAACGAGACTGCGAGCGAGAGTGACAAGACCCCGCCGCAACAGCCCCCCAAGGGGCTCATGCGCTGGCTCTGGCGGAACTTCCTGCGCAAATACACCGGCCTCTTGTTGATCGCCCTCGTTTTCATGAGCATCGAAGGCTCCATGCTCGGCGCGCTGAGCTATATGATGAAGCCGATGTTCGACAATGTCTTTGCCGCCGGAAGCGCGGCGGCGCTCTGGACTGTTGGCCTCACAATCCTCGCGATCTTCATCACCCGCGGCGTCTCGGGTATGATCCAGAAGGTCACCCTGACCTATATCGCGCAGAATACCGCCGCCGATGTGCGCACCACGATGCTTGACCGCATCATGCGCCAGGACAGCACCTTTCATCAGACCCACCCCCCCGGCTACCTGATCCAACGGGTTCAGACTGACGTGCAGTCGATCAACGCCGTCTGGTCCGCAATCATCACCGGCGCGGGCCGCGATACGATCTCTCTCATCGCCCTCATGGGGGTTGCGGTGAGTGTCGACTGGCGCTGGACCCTCGTCGCCCTGATCGGCACGCCGGTCCTTGTCCTGCCCTCGGTGGTCGCGCAACGCTTTGTGCGCCGCTACGCGCGCAAAGCCCGCGATTTCGGCGCGCGTCTCGCCACCCGCCTCGACGAGGTTTTCCACGGCATCATCCCAGTCAAGCTCAACCGCCTCGAAGACTACCAGTCCTCGCAGTTCCGCGACCTCACCGGGCAATATGTCCGCTCTGAAATCCGCGTCATCTTCGGCTCGGCAACGATCACCGCTCTGGTGGACGTGATGGCCGGCCTCGGCTTCCTTGCTGTGCTGATCTATGGCGGGGGAGAGATCATTGCCGGGGAAAAGACCGTCGGTCAGTTCATGTCCTTCTTCACCGCCATCGGCTTTGCCTTCGAACCGCTGCGCCGCCTCGGCGGCATCTCCGGCATGTGGCAGGTCGCGGCCTCGGGCATCGAACGCATCAAGGAGTTGATTGAGGCCGAACCGAGCCTCAAATCGCCTTCGAAACCCGTTCCTGCCCCCATCGGCGTGCCGGAAATCCGGCTTGAGAACGTGCACCTCTCCTACGGCGAGACCAAAGTGCTCGACGGGGCAAGCTTTACCGCCGAAGCAGGCAAGACAACGGCCATCGTCGGCGCGTCCGGCGCCGGCAAATCCACCGTGTTCAATGTCCTGACCCGGCTTGTCGATCCACAGGACGGCAAAGCCTTGATCGGTGGTGTGCCTGCCGGGGCGATGACCATTCCCGACCTGCGCGACATGTTCTCCGTGGTGTCGCAAGAGGCGCTTCTCTTTGACGAAACCCTGCGCGAGAATATCCTCCTCGGCCAAAGCAAGGTGCCAGACGCGCGGCTCCAAAAGGTGCTGAAAGCGGCCCATGTCGCCGACTTCCTGCCCAAGCTCTCCGATGGCCTCGAGACAGAGGTCGGTCCGCGCGGCACAAACCTGTCCGGCGGCCAGCGACAGCGCGTGGTGATCGCCCGCGCGCTCCTGCGCAACACGCCCATCCTGCTTTTGGACGAGGCCACCTCCGCCCTCGACGCGCAATCCGAAACCGTGGTGCAAGAGGCGCTCGACCGGCTTTCCAAAGGCCGCACGACACTTGTTATCGCGCACCGACTTTCGACCGTGCGCGAAGCCGACAAGATCGTGGTCATGGACAAGGGCCGCGTCGTCGATCAAGGCACGCATGATGAATTGCTTGCCCGCGACGGCATCTATGCCGAACTCTACAAGCTACAGTTCAACACCGATGGTCTGACCGCCGAAGAACGCGCCATTCAGGGACAGATCGCGCCGCCCAAACGCACGCCCGCGAAACCGCGCCAGTCCGTGATCGGCCGCCTTCTCGCACGCCTGCCGCGCCTCTGACCCCGCCTAGCGTCGATACCCCTCGACGAGCCGCTCCGGCCCAGTGCCGCCCAAGTACCGCAGCAATGTCCAAAGGTTGCGCAGGCCGCGCCGCAACCAGCCTTGTCGCTGATACTTCTCCGCACTGGTCACGGCCTTCGCATCAAGCACAACGAGGGTCTGCCGCCCGATCGCCCGAACAATCGCCACATCCTCCATAAGGGGGATATCGGCGTAACCACCAAGCGCCTCATACATCTCGCGGCGGATCAAGAGACCCTGATCCCCATAAGGAAGCCCGAGAAACCGCGCCCGGATATTGGCCCAGCCCGCAACCCAACGCGCCGCAGGCCCTCCATCGTCAAACGCGAGCCGGAAATACCCCGCGTGGCCCGGCTGCGCGCCGATATGCGCCGCCACGGCCTCGGTCCAGCCCTCCTGCAACACGCTGTCGGCATGAACCACAAGAAGCCACTCTGCCCGCGCCACCGCACAGCCTGCGCGCAACTGCCCGCCGCGCGACGCCTCCGCCTCGAGAACCTCGGCGCCGACCTCCCGCGCGATTTCGACCGTGGCATCGGTTGATCCGCCGTCGACCACGATCAACTCCCGCACCAGCCCTGCCTGCACGCCCTCAAAGAGCGCGCCAAGGCTGGGCCCAAGATGCCGTTCGGCGTTGAGTGTCGGGATCACGATGCTAAGCGGTGCACGCATTTCATGTCTTCCCCTGTTGCAAGACCGCATCCTCCCTATATGAAATGGGACGGAAAACAACAGGACAGACCATGGCACGTAGCGTCTTTGAAATCACCGGCACAGATACCGAGCACTTCTTGCAAGGTCTCGTGACAAATGATGTCTCCGGCCTGTCCGAGACCCTCGTCTATACCGCCATGCTGACACCGCAGGGCAAATACCTTGCCGATTTCTTCCTCGCTCGGCGCGGTGATGCGGTCCTCCTCGACGTGGACGCAGAGCTTGCCCCCGCCCTGCTCGCGCGGCTCAACATGTACAAACTGCGCGCCGATGTGGCGATTGCCGAGACCGACCTGCACCTGCATCGCGGCACCGGTCCCGCGCCCGAGGACGCCATGGCCGATCCGCGTCACGACGCCCTTGGCTGGCGCGCCTATTGCGACGCACCGCAAGAAGAAGATACAACAGACTGGGATGCCCTGCGCGTCGCCCATTGCATCCCGGAAACAGGCGTCGAGCTAACCCCCGACACCTTCATCCTCGAGGCCGGGTTCGAACGCTTGCACGGGGTCGATTTCCGCAAGGGCTGTTTCGTCGGCCAAGAAGTCACCGCGCGCATGAAACACAAGACAGAGCTGCGCAAGGGCCTTACCACCGTGACGCTCACCGGCCCCGCCCCCGCGCCCGGAACACCGATCGAGAAAGATGGCCGCGCCGTCGGCACCCTCTTTACCGCCTCGAACGGCAAGGCTCTGGCCCATCTGCGCTTTGACCGCGCAGGTGAGGAGATGCAGGCCGGGGACGCCACCGTGTCTTGGACCGCGACCTAATCCGCCCCAAACAAAAAAGGCCCGCCGAAACGGCAGGCCTTTTCAACACTCTATCCAAACGCGTTTAGGCGCGCTCAGCGTATTCCATCGTTTCGGTGTTCACGACGATATCCTCGTCCTGACCGACAAACGGCGGCACCATCACGCGCACGCCATTGTCGAGCACAGCCGGCTTGAACGAGTTCGCTGCCGTCTGGCCTTTGACCACCGGCTCGGTCTCGACGATCTTGCAGGTGACTTTCTGCGGCAGGGAGGCGTTCAGCGCCTCGTTCTCATAGAACTCCACGACAATGGTCATCCCGTCCTGCAGGAACGGACGACGCTCGCCGAGGAGGTCCGCCATCACCTGCACCTGGTCATAGGTCTCCGTATCCATGAAGATGAGCATCCCGTCATCCTCGTAGAGGAACTGCATGTCCTTCTGTTCGAGGCGCACGCGCTCGACCTTGTCGGCGCTGCGGAAACGCTCGTTGAGCTTGGAACCGTTGCGCAGGTTCTTCATTTCGACCTGTGCAAAGGCGCCGCCCTTGCCGGGCTTGACGTGGTCGACCTTCACCGCGGCCCAAAGCCCATCATTGTGCTCGAGGACGTTTCCGGGGCGAATTTCGTTACCGTTGATCTTGGGCATGTGGCAAAACCATGACTGATTGGTTGATAAAAACTTGCGCGCACCTATATCTGGCCGGTGAACGGGAGGCAAGCCGCCGGATTTCGTGCTGCATTTGCAGAAAGATATGCAAAAAACGCATACAAGCTATGCAATTCAAGGCTATCCGAATCGCCCAGACTAGGCCATAAGGGGCGTCACGCCGAAAAGACAAGAGCAATAATCAAAGGACGACGAGATGCGAGATTTCGTTGATGGAACGGCTTTCAATAACGAACAGGGCAACCGCGCGCGCAAGCTTTTCGCTGCTGTCGTGTTGGCTGCGCTGGACGATGCTATTGCCGACGACAAGAAATATGGCAACGGCCCCGAACAGATCGCCCGCTGGGCGCGTTCGCGCGATGGGCGCGAAGTTCTGAGCTGTGCCGGGATCGACCCGAACGAACGTGTTGTTCAAGGACTCATGGAGTTCGTGGGCAAAGGTGTCCGCACCTCTGTCGCGCTGTCGCGCGAAGAAAGCGAACGCCGCAATGCCGCGCAGCAGGCCGAAGCCGCCTAAGACTGACGCGACATCTTATGAAGAACGGCGCGCCCCTTTCAGGCGCGCTTTTCTTTTGCCCGCCTGAGGGCGAACGGACCGGGTAAGTCAACATGCAAGAGACCCTGCGCGGAAGCCTCTGGATGGTGGTCGCGATGGCCGGTTTCGCCATCGAGGACAGCCTCATCAAACAGGCCAGCACCGGCCTGCCGGTCGGCGAGATCATGGCCATTTTCGGCTTTGGTGGCTGGTTTGGCTTTCTGTTGCTGACATGGCGGCGGGGCCAGCGTGCGCTGGTGCCCGAAATCCTGCATCCAACCCTCCTGTTGCGTGCGGCGACCGAGATTTTCGGGCGTCTTTTCTTCACCCTGTCGCTTGCCTACAGCACGCTCGCCGCAACCTCCGCCATCCTTCAGGCCACGCCGCTTGCCGTGACCCTCGGGGCGGCGGTGTTCTTTGGCGAACGGGTCGATTGGCGCCGTTGGTCTGCGATTCTGGTCGGCTTTTTCGGGGTGCTTCTGATCCTGCGCCCCCTGCCCCAGAGCTTTGATCCCGCAAGCCTTCTGGCGCTGTTTGGGATGCTCGGTTTTGCCGGGCGCGATCTCGCGACGCGCGCCGCACCGCCGCGTCTGTCGCACCTGCAGCTTGGGGTCTACGGGTTCTTCGTCCTGATCCCCACCGGGCTTGGCCTGATGCTCTGGGAAGGCGGCGCCGTCCTGCCCTCGCCGCAACAAAGCGGCTGGCTTCTCGCGACGATCCTTGTCGGCATCGGCGCCTATTACGCCCTGACCTCCGCCATGCGCCTCGGCGCGGTGTCGGTCGTCGCACCTTTCCGCTATTCAAGGCTACTCTTTGCCCTGATCCTTGCGGTGCTCTTGTTCGGGGAACGCCCCGACACGCTGACGCTGATCGGGGCGGGGATCGTCGTGGCAAGCGGGCTATTCATGCTGCGCGAAACGCGCCAGACCGCCCCAGCCTGAACGTATCCTAGTCCAGTTCGTGCGCGGCAAGCGCCCGGTGAATCTCGCGCCGGACGAGCTTGCGCACGTTGCGCGTGATCCGCTCGCCAAGGGCGCCCTGCAATTCCTGGCGCACGATATCGGCCACCATGTCACGCAACACCGCCTCGTCGAGCATCATCGCATCCTCGCCCGCAAGATCGCCAAAAGCGTCTTCCGGCTGCAACTCTGCCTCGATCTGGCCCGGCAAGCTATCGCGCAGCTCTGCTTCAACGCGGCTGGCCAATCCGGCGAGGTCTTCTTCCGGGGCGGCGTCTGTCTCGAGCGAAACGTCTTCTACCGTCTCCTCGGTCTCCGCATCCTCATAGGTCTGCGTGCGCACAACCCGGCTTGGCGCCGCCTCGGCGGCCTCGTCGGCATCCTCGTCTTGCCATTCAAGCGGCTCGACATCGGTGCCGGCATAGTCGCTGTCGCCCGGCTCATCAGGTTCGTATGTCGGATCTTCTGCGGGCGTCGCATCGCCCATCTTGTCCCAATGCACGATGCGCGAGTCGATCTCCCGTGCGCGCTCGAGCGTCACGCCTTCCATCGGGTCATAGCCCGGCTCGGAGAAGCTCTCGACGGTCTCGGCGACACGCTCTTCCGCATCGTCTTCGCCCGTCTGCTCTGCCTCAACAGCGAGAGGCTCGACCCCCATATCAAGACGCGCGTCTTCGTCCTCTTCCGGGATCGGGTCGGTCTCGGAAACGGGATTTTCCGCCACCCGCAGGGCCGGCGTGAGCACAAGACGCTCCGGCGCAGGTTCAGCGGCGCTTTCGCGCTCTGCCATCACCTTTGGCTCAGGAGTCACAACTTGCGCCGCAGCCCCCTGTTTCGGGGTCCGGTCATTTTCCGATATCAGCCGCCGGATGGACGACAGGACATCTTCGATTTCCACGTTGGTCACGGGATCAGACATGGATCTACCCCACCTTCACATTGGCCAAAAGTGTAGCCGCTGCCCCCGCGCCAGACAACAGATAGTAAAAATTCTTCACTCTTTCCCAATCGCCTTCAGCACCTTGTCGAGCTGCTGGCCACGCTTGGAGCGATTGATCGGCGCCGTTTTGACCAGGTTGTAATAGGCTTCCGGGTCATAGCGCTCGACCTTGAGGTTAAGGTTCTCTGCCGTCAAAAGCCCCATCGAAGACAGGACCGAATAGGCGGCCGTGACTTCCGATGCCCGCGCGGTGATGCGGTTCGATTCGGCATCAAGCAGGTCTTGCTCTGCGATCAGCACATCAAGCGTCGTGCGCGAGCCGAGCTTGGCTTCTTCGCGCACCCCGTCAAAGGCGATGCGCGCGGCTTCGATCTGCTGCGCACTGGCGCGAAGCTGCGCCTGCGCCGAGGCAAAACCGGACCACGCACTGCCCGCCTGCTGTTGGATCGTCAAACGCGTGGCATGAAGACGGCCCCGTTGGGCATCACGATTGGCCATCGACTGACGCAGTAGCGCCGAAAGCTGACCACCGCGATAGATCGGCTGTTCAAGGCCAAGCGAGACCGCGCCCCCTTGCGAGAAATACTGGTCATTGTCGAGATCACGCGTGATCCCGTAAGAGCCTTGCAGCTTGACCGTCGGGCCCATCGCGGCACGCGCGCGATCAACCCCGTACTCCGCCGCCTGAATGGCATGCTGCACGGCGGTCAGATCGGGATGGCTGCGCACGGCAATGGCACGCACCTCGTCGATCCGGGCCGGCACTTTCGGCAGGCCTCGCGGCGCACGCAGCGATCCAGGCTGATGCCCGACAGACGCCGCATATTGTTCCTTCGAGGCCATCAGATTGCCCTGCGCGACGGCAAGGTTCGCCCGCCCACCAGCAAGCTGTGCCTCGGCAAGCGCCACGTCGGTGCGCGTCACTTCCCCCACCTCGAACCGATCTTTCGCTGCCTGCAATTCCCGCGCCACAAGGCGCAAGTTGTTGCGGCGCAGCTCGACGATCTGAGCATCGCGGACCACGTTCATATAGGCCTGTACCGTGCCAAGAAGCACCTGCTGCTCGATCGAGATCAACTGCTGGCGCGTCGCCAGAACAGTCTCTTTCGCCGCTGCAACGGCAAGTCTCGAGGCGCCCCCATCATACACAAGCAGGCTCGCGCTCAACCCGATATTGGCCTCGGTCGCCGAATTATGCGCCGTCACCCCCCCGGTGGTCGCAGAAGCGAACTTGCTGAAAGAGCGCTCCACCTTGGCGGTCCAACCGATGATGGGGCGCAACGACGAGAGCGCCACCGCCACATCTTCGTCCGCTGCACGTAGCAGAGCCCGGTTTTGAATCAGGAGACCGCTATGCTCATACGCGCTCGCGAGTGCATCCGCCAAACTCTCCGCCGTCGCCTGCACCGGCATCATCGCCAGCACCGAAAGCGCGACCGCACCGGCACGCAGTTTCATCACAATACCCAGAGCCATATGCTCCCCCGATTCCATTTTGCGCACCCGGCTTGGGCTGCGAACTGTTTACAACGTAAAGGCGTGGTGTTTTTCAAACCCCGGCAAAACCGGCGCACCCGCGTTGAACGCAAACCGCCAATGGACCTCGCCGTCGATCTTGTAGCCGATCCGCACGATCCCAAGCGCGCCTTCCTGAAACACACAGGCAATCCGCCCGCCGTCTTTGAGCTGGTCGAGAATCGCTTCCGGCATGGTTTCGACACCACCCTCGACGAGTATTACGTCGTAAGGTCCGTGTTCCGGCGCACCTGCACTCAATTCACCTTCGTGCATCACGACATTGTCCGCACCATGCTCCGAAAGCGCCGTCTGCGCCTCCGAGATCCGGCTTGCGTCATCCTCAAGCGCTATCACGGCCTCGGCCATCCGTGCCATCACCGCCGCGCCATAGCCAAGCCCTGCGCCAATATCCAAGACCAGCTCATCACCGCGAATATCAAGGAAATCCAACATCTTGGCGAGCGTGCGCGGCTCAAGAACGACGCGCCCCGCATCCAAGGACACATGCGCGCCCACATAGGCCATGTCACGGCGCTCCCGTGGCACGAAGGCCTCGCGCGGCACCGCGAGCATTGCATCGATAACCGGGAACTTGGTGACGTCCGACGGGCGGACCTGCGTATCAACCATGGTGGTGCGGAGTGTCTTGTAATCAGCCATGCGTTTATCGCCCTTCAGACTCATGTTGCGAAAGGTTTGCCACATCTACCGACCGGCGGCAACGTCCCGCCCCGCGGTTTCGCATCACATCCCTCTTGCAGCGCACAAAGAGATCAGATATTGCCCACCCCACCACACGGCTGGCGAGTTGGCGGAGTGGTGACGCAGCGGATTGCAAATCCGTGTACACCGGTTCGATTCCGGTACTCGCCTCCAGACTTCTCTCCCAAGACCACCTCGTATGCCGGAAGCGGCGGCCATAGGCGTTGTGGCTGCAAAGCCCGCTCTGCACGCACGCACGGCCGACGTAATCTGCTGGGTCTTAGAGGAAGCGGGACAAGACGCTTCGGAAGAGGTCTTTCATGTCCTCGAGGTTCCGGACGGCGTCGCCGCTTTGGCCTTGCATCACAAAGCGAAACACCCCGTCGAGGACCGCATAGTGGACAGGCGCGTGTTCGGTTTCGCCATGCCCTGCCCGATCAAAGGCGAGGCGCACCACGTCGATCAGGTCTTCTTCGATCTCGGCCACGATGGGGCGAAAGGTGTCGTCGAACATCGCCTGAGTGCGGATGTCATACCAGAGCCGATGGCTCATCGTATCTTCGGCAAGCGAGGTCGCCAGCGCCCCGGCGAAGGCTTCAATGGCCTGCGCGCGTCCCTGCACCGGCTCAAGCGCTGCCCGGGCTCTGCCAACGAAGGCGTCCTTGTAAGTCGCCACGCAATGGATGATGAGGTCATACCGGTCATCGAAGTAATAATGCAGCATCCCAAGCGAAAGATCGCTTTTCTGGGCGATGTCGCGCAGTGACGTGTTGGCAAAGCCAAGCTCGACCAGCGCCCGCCGGGCGCTTTGCGTGATCTGACGCTTTTTGGCCTCCCGCCGCGCGTCTCTGCGTGCGAGTCGGCCCTTGAGCTTGTCTGGCAGTCTTTCCATCGCGCCGATGTGTCACCGGGTTTCGCGCCAATCAAGTAAAACCCTTGGCCTTCCAGCGCTTGAACCCGGCAAAAAAATTGCAAATCCTTGCGAACCAGCGGGTCTTCGCCGGGTACTCACCATGAAACCCGCGGCAAACAGCCGTTTCGCCTTGTCGAAAGATTGCGTCTTGCCTGCTCGATTCCGTCTGCGCGCGCCTTTATCAGAGGCGAAGGGTCTCTGAAGGAAGCTCCCCGAAACGCGACCGATACCGCTTCGCGAATTCGCCCAGATGCACGTAGCCGAAGCTGCGCGCGATCTCGCTGACTTTGCGGGTGGGGTCGGCCTCCAAGAGCTCCCGGCGCACGCCCTGCAAACGCTGCTCGGCGAGGAACTGCGCCACGGTATAGCCCCGGGCTTCGCGGAACGCCTGGCTGAGGCTGCGCACACTGATATTTGCGGCCTGTGCCACCTCGGCAAGGCGCGGCGTCGCGGCGGCGTTCTCGCTCATATAGGCTTCGGCGATCCGTACACAACGCGGCGGCGCCGCATGGGTCAGCGCGCCGAGGTCGCTCCCGCCCCGGTTATACATCTCGCTCAGGACGTGCACACAGATCGTCGTCTCAAGGTGCCGCCCCAACCGGCTCAACGCGACTTGGTCCGGCGTCTCTTCAATGACACTCACAAGATAAGACATGAGCGCCATCCAGCCTGAGCTGGGCCCGCCGATCTTTACCGTGCTGGGCAGCGGGTGTTCGCGCACCGAACAGCCGAACCAATGCAGGCTGATCTCTTCAAGGAGATCGGGCGCGATGGTGATATTGAGCCGAATACAATCGGCGCTGAGCTCGGCAAAATGGCCAAACTCCGAACTGCGCACCACAAGCGCTTCACCGGGGCCAACCACGGTCGGCACCTGATCTTCACCTGCCCTGTGCGATGCTTCGCCACGCAAGGTCGTCGTCACGATCATGTGCGAAATATCAGTGCCTGCACATTCGGCCTGCACAGGCGTTCCGTACTGGGTCCGAGACAGGACCAAACGCCCAAGCTTTACAAAGCCACATCGCCCGCCAAGACCGTGAGTCCGCTCATGATACGTCATTTCCGAAGGTGCAAAGATGGCATTCGACCATTCCGAAAGCTCATCCCAGCACGATGTTTCAAACCGCTCTACACACTGGATCGGCTCACCAGAAGCCTTTCGCAGTAGCGCGTCCACAAGAACTGCCATTCCACCCCTTACCCCCTATGTCCAATCAGGGCACGCGTCAGATGAACAAAATCGGTCACTGACAAGAGGATTACAGACCGAACTCGGCGCGAGTTCAAGACAGTTGTCCAAAACTCCTAAAAGATGTGATCAAATAGTATGTTTTGTTTCAAGAACACCACAAAACCCTTAAAAATAAGGTTAACTTCGCAAAGAAACGTCGCGGTTTCGTGGTAAGAGGCCGGGCCGCGCCGTATCGGCGCGCGCCCATTTTGTCGCAGTTCCCTGCGTCTTACATGGCGCTCAGGCGGTCCTTGACCATCGGCCCGACCTGACCAAAATCCATCTGGCCAGTGTACTTTGACTTGAGCGCGCCCATGATCTTGCCCATGTCGCGGATCGAGCTGGCCCCTGTCTCCGCCACGGCCGCATCAATCGCGGCGGCGATCTCTTTCTCGTCGAGCTGCTTGGGCAGAAATTCCTCGATCACGGTGATCTCCGAAAGTTCCCGCTCCGCAAGGTCGAGCCGCCCGCCCTCTTCATAGGTGCGCGCACTTTCCTGCCGCTGCTTGACCATCTTTGACAGGATCGCAAGAACCTCGTCTTCTCCGACGCCCTCTTCCTTGCCTTCGCCCCGCGCGGCAATGTCCCGGTCCTTGATCGCTGCACTGATAAGGCGCAGCGTCGAAAGGCGTGCGGCGGCGCGATCGCGCATCGCTTGTTTCAGCGCCGTATTGATCTCGTTTCGCAATGTCATCCCGTCGACCATTTGCTTGTTTTGTCAAAGCCTGCACCATATCCGCGCTTCCAGTCCGAGGCAACCAGCGGTGCGTTTTCTCAAGCCATTGAAAACAAAGGAAAAGCAAATTCTACGCTCCCTTGACGACGCCCCGCGCCCGACATAGTTTCCCGACAATTTGTCAGCCGGAGAGTCGCGCCATGGTTCACGAAACCAATCCCAAGCCCACAGCCTGCCTTGCCCTTGCCGATGGCACCGTGTTTTACGGGCGCGGATTTGGCGCGACAGGCGACGCCGTGGCCGAGCTCTGCTTCAACACCGCGATGACCGGCTATCAGGAAATCATGACCGACCCCTCCTACGCGGGCCAGATCGTGACCTTCACCTTCCCCCATATCGGCAATACCGGCGTCACCCCCGAGGATGACGAGACAGGCGACCCTGTCGCCGCGGGCATGGTTGTCAAATGGGATCCGACCGAGCCTTCCAACTGGCGCTCCGTTGAAACCCTGTCGAGCTGGCTCGCCGCGCGCGGACGCATTGCCATCGGCGGCGTCGATACCCGCCGCCTGACCCGCGCCATTCGCCAGCAGGGCGCGCCGCATGTCGCGCTGTCGCATGACCCCGACGGCAATTTCGACATTGAGGCGCTTGTCGAGAAGGCCCGCGCCTTCTCTGGCCTTGAAGGGCTCGATCTCGCCAAGGACGTCACCTGCGCGCAATCCTACCGCTGGGACGAGATGCGCTGGGCCTGGCCCGAGGGCTACACCCGCCAAGACGCGCCCAAGCATAAGGTTGTCGCCATCGACTACGGCGCGAAACGCAATATCCTGCGCTGCCTTGCCTCTGCGGGCTGTGACGTGACGGTGCTGCCGGCCTCTGCGACCGCCGAAGAGGTGCTCGCCCATAATCCCGATGGCGTGTTCCTCTCCAACGGCCCCGGCGACCCGGCCGCGACCGGCGCCTATGCCGTGCCAATGATCCAGGAGATCCTCAAGACCGATCTGCCAGTCTTTGGAATCTGCCTCGGTCACCAAATGCTGGCGCTGGCGCTTGGCGCCAAGACCGTCAAGATGAACCACGGCCACCACGGTGCCAACCACCCGGTGAAAGACCACGAGACCGGCAAGGTCGAGATCACCTCGATGAACCACGGGTTCGCCGTCGATAGCCAGTCTCTCCCCGAAGGCGTCATGGAAACCCATGTCTCGCTCTTTGACGGCTCGAACTGCGGCATCCGTATCAAAGACCGTCCGGTCTATTCGGTCCAGCATCACCCCGAGGCCTCTCCCGGCCCGCAGGATAGCTTCTATCTCTTCGAGCGTTTCGCCGCCTACATGGCCGAGCGCGCCTGAGGTCTCCCTTCCCGGGATTCATACGTGTTAACGGGATGTTAACGCACCCTGCGCGATGCTCCTCTCTGGTGAAGGGAGGTGCAGATGACGCAGGCGTTGCGACAACGGACCCCGGACGCCCCCTCCGCCCGACGCGAGGGGGCTTCGTCTGTTGGGCTGTCGCTCGGGCTCACCTTGGTCGAGGCCGGGTTGATCGCGCCATGGCAACTTTTCTTCGCCCGCAAATGGCTGCGTCGGCAGGACAATACCCTGATCGACATCCTCTGCGCCCGTGGCTGGATCACCCCCATCGCCGGGCGCGATGCGTTGGCCAGGTATCTTGAGACCGACGCCGTCGATCTCTCCTGTGATCCCCCCGACCCGGAATTCACCCACCTCTTGCCGCCCGAAATATGCCTGCGCCTCGGCGCCCTGCCGTGGCGGCTGCGCTCTGGTCGCATTGCCCTTGCAACCTGCGCCCCGGACCGCCTCGCCGACAACCGCGCGCTTCTGCCCAACGCCTTACGCGATGCGCCCATCGTCATCGCCACCCCCGACGACATCGACGCCGCCATCGCGCGCCAGCACCGCACCGCGCTGACCGAAGGCGCCGAGAGTCGCACACCGCCTCGCTTCAGCTGCCGGAGTTGGCAACGCAGCCGCCTGCGCCCGGTTCTGCTCGGCCTGATCGGCATCGCACTTCTGCTCGCCCTTGCCTTGGCACCGGGCGCGCTCTTCCGCGGTCTGGCCCTATGGGCCATGTTCTCGCTCACGGCTGTCTCGGTCATGAAGGCCGCCGCCTTCCTCGCCCATGAAACCGCCGCACGCGCGCGACCGCCCCAAAACATAACGCCTGATCTCCCCTTGCCGCGCATCTCGGTCATGGTCCCGCTCTTTCGCGAGAAAGAAATCGCCCACGCCCTCGTGCGCCGCCTCTGCCGGCTGACCTATCCCAAGCCCCTTCTCGACGTGATCCTCGTGCTCGAAGAAAAGGACGAGACCACCCGCGACACCCTCGCCCGCACCGCCCTGCCCAACTGGATGCGTATCGTGACTGTCCCCGCAGGCTCCGGCCTCACCACCAAGCCTCGCGCCCTCAACTATGCGTTGGATTTCTGCCGGGGTGACATCATCGGCATCTGGGACGCCGAGGACGCCCCCGCCCCCGATCAGCTCGAGACCGTCGCAGCCAGTTTTGCCACCGCCCCGCCCGACGTGGTCTGCCTGCAAGGAGTGCTGGACTACTACAATCCGACCACCAACTGGATTTCCCGCTGTTTCACCATCGAATACGCCGCGTGGTTCCGCGTGATCCTACCCGGACTTGCCCGCATGGGCCTCCCGGTGCCGCTGGGGGGCACAACGCTTTTCCTGCGCCGCTCTGCGATCGAAGAGATGGGCGGTTGGGATGCGCATAACGTCACCGAGGACGCCGACCTTGGCATTCGTATCTCGCGCTACGGCTATCGCACCGAACTGATCCCGACCGTGACCCACGAAGAAGCCAATCATCAACCACGCGCCTGGATCAAGCAACGCTCTCGCTGGCTCAAGGGCTATATGGTGACATGGCTTGTCCATATGCGCGCGCCCCTGCGGCTTCTGCGCGAAGTGGGGCCGTGGCATTTCCTCGGGCTGCAGCTCATCTTCGCCTGCACGCTCTCGCATTTCCTGCTGGCGCCGCTGATCTGGTTGTTCTGGGCGGGCGCCTTTGGCCTGCCCAATCCGCTCGCCTCCGTCGCCCCGCCCGGCACGGCAACGCTTTTCCTGATCTTCGGGTTTTCGCACGTGTTGATCTCGGCCCGTGCCATCTGGGGCCGCACCCGGCTCTTGCCTTGGGTCTTTGCGATGGTGGCCTATTTCCCCCTCGCCACACTCGCCGCATATAAGGCGCTCTACGAGCTGGTGCTTGATCCCTATTACTGGGACAAAACGGCCCACGGCAAAACCGTCGAGGCCACGCAAGAGACCCTGCCCTAGTCGTGCATTTCCTGACGCAGCCGGGTGACAAATGCCTGCGAGATGTGATCGCGCAGCGCCTTATAGGCCGCTGCCTCGTCGCGTTTCTCGATCGCGCTGACGATCGCATCATGCTCGACCAACGTATCCTCACCCCGCCCTTCGGCAGCGATCGAGGTTGTCGCCATCAACGCCATGGAGCGATGCACAAGGTCGAGCTGCTGCACGAGGTATCGGTTGTGCGAGGCCAGATGAATCTGCTTATGAAACCGCCGATTGGCCCGCGCAAGCGCCGCCGGAGACTCCTTGAGCTTGTGATCCTCCGTCACCATGTCGCGCAGCACGCGCACCTCTTCTTCCGTCGCGTGCCGCGCCGCAAGGCGCGCCGCCAGCCCTTCCAGCTCGGCGCGCACGACATAAAGCTCGGCCATCTGGTTGTGGTCCAAAGAGGACACGATCAGGCTACGACCATCCCGCGCCAAAAGGGATTGCGTCTCAAGCCGCTGCAACGCCTCGCGGATCGGGGTCCGTGAGACGCCAAACCGCTCTGCAAGGTCGCTCTCCACAAGACGGTCGCCGGGCTTGAACACCCCGACGTCAATCGCCTCAAGGATCAACGTATAGGCGTCCTTCTGCATCGGTTTCACTTGCGACATGTGCCTCTCCCTCTTGCGCTCTTGTGGCGCCAACCGGACGAGCATACCCACCGGGCCTCCCCCGTGGCAAGCGCACCATTGATTAGATTGGCCCGCGGGCCTATGTCTCTGACATGCCCAAACAGGATTTCGCCCATGTCTCCACATGGGTCTTCGACCTCGACAATACGCTCTACCCGCCCGAGATGCGTCTTTTTGACCAGATCGAGACGCGGATGACGGATTACGTTATGGCGGCGCTGGGCGTAGACGCGCCGCGCGCCAACCACCTGCGCAGCCACTACTGGCGCAAATATGGCACGACGCTGGCCGGATTGATGCGCGAGCATGATGTCGACCCTCTGCCCTATCTCGACGCTGTGCATGACATCTCCTTCGACCCGCTCGAGCCCGACGCCCACCTTGCGGCCCGCATCAAGGCGCTGCCGGGACGGCGTATCGTCTATACCAACGGCTCTGCCCCCTACGCCGAGCGCGTGCTCGAAGCGCGCGGCCTGACCGGACTGTTCGATGCTGTCTATGGCATTGAACACGCGGGATTCCTTCCCAAACCCGAGCGCGGCGCCTTCGAAGCGATCTTTGCCATGGATGGTGTCACCACCGAAAGCGCGGCGATGTTCGAAGACGACCCCCGCAACCTGCGCGTGCCCCATGACATGGGCATGAAAACCGTTCACGTGGCCCCCGCGCGGCACGAGGAAGAGCATATTCACCATCACACTGACGACCTCTCCGCCTTCCTGACCAAAATCGTGTGACCCCCCGCATCCTTCACCTGTGAGCATTTCACATGATAAGGGGTGCGACATATCATTCACAGAACGGAATATGTGTTGTCAACATGATCTCTGGCTCCTAGCTACCCTCTACGTTCAGACAAGGAGAGCCATCAATGAGCCTGACCGACACCAACCCGACCCTCGAAAACGACGCCGCAGCCCAAGCGCCTGACGCCCATCACGACGAGGTCAGCCCGACCACCGTCAAGGCGATCTTTGCCGTGCTCGCCGCGCTACTCGTGGCCTGGGGCTCGGCCATCTACGCCTATGGCGTGCCCGGTCTCTATATCCCGGCGCTCTGCTTCGTGCCGGTCATGTACGCGATCCTCATCACCATCGCGAAGGGCTAAACCGCCCCGTCGGTCAGGGGCCGCTGTCCCCTCTTGGACCTCCCGGCGCAGGGCGCTAGATTGGGTTCAGGAGGCGCGCCCATGACACCCGAGTCCCAGATCGACATTCTCATTTCCGGAGGCGGAATCGCCGGCCTCACCGCCGCGGCCGCCTTCGGCTCCGCCGGGTTTTCCGTCCAATGCGTCGACCCGGCCCCGCCCATTACCGAACGCGACAGCGCCGGGGCGGACCTACGCACAACCGCCTTCCTGCAACCCGCCCGCGCGCTTCTTGACGAAGCCGGTCTCTGGGATCGCCTCGCGCCCCATGCCGCGCCGCTTGAAATCATGCGCATCATCGACGCCGGTGGGGACCGCCCCGAGGCGCGCATGGTCAAGGAATTCGTCGCCGCCGAGATCTCCGACGCCCCCTTCGGCTGGAACCTCCCCAACTGGCTCCTGCGCCGCGAGATGGTCGCCCGCCTTCAGGAGATGGAAAACGTCGACCTGCGTCTCGGCACCGCGACCACCGGCCTCCTGACCCGCACGGAAGAGGCCATCGTATCGCTTTCCGATGGCTCCCGCACAACCGCCCGCCTCGTGATCGCCGCCGATGGCCGGACTTCTCCCATGCGTGAAGCCGCCGGAATCGGCGTCCACACGACACGCTACGGCCAAAAGGCCCTCGCCTTCGCCGTGACCCATCCGATCCCGCATGAAAACGTCTCGACCGAGGTGCACCGCTCCGGCGGCCCCTTCACCCTCGTGCCGCTGCCCGATTTCGAGGGCAAACCCTCCTCCGCCGTCGTCTGGATGGAGCGCGCGCCCCGCGCCGAGGCCCTCTCGCGCATGGACGTGGCTGAATTCGAAACCGAGATGACCGCGCGCAGCACCGGCCTCTTTGGCCCGCTGACCCTCGCCTCGCGTCGCACCCTCTGGCCGATCATTTCGCAATCGGCCGAGCGTCTTTACGGCGAACGCCTCGCTCTTGTGGCCGAGGCCGCCCACGTCGTCCCGCCCATCGGCGCGCAGGGGCTCAACATGTCCCTTGGCGACATGCGCACGCTGCTCGATCTCGCCAAGGCCGCGCCCGGCGATCTTGGATCGCGCGCCATGCTCGAGACCTATCACCGCAAGCGCTTTGCCGAGGTCAAACTGCGCGTCAAAGGCATCGACATGCTGAACCGTGCCTCGATGGTCTCGGCCCGCCCCTTGCGCGATGCGCGCGCCTTTGGTCTGAACGCGCTCTACGCGCTTTCGCCAGTGCGCAAGACTCTGATGCAGATGGGCCTCGGTGTCCGCTAGCGCGCCGCCCGTTAACCAGGACGGTGCCTTAACACCGCCCCACAGACGCAATACAGACGCGATACCGACGTCGGTTTCGCCGTTAACCTTTGCTCAGAGAACCTTGTCGAGCACGGTCTTCAAACGGCCCAACGTGCCCTCGACGTCATAGAGCTTATCCAGCCCGAAAAGCCCCAACCGGAAGGTCATGAACCCCTCTGGCTCGTCACAGGCAAGCGGCACCCCGGCGGCAATCTGCATGCCCTCTGCGGCGAACTTCGATCCGTTCTGAATCCCCGGATCACTGGTATAGCTCACAACCACGCCCGGCGCGCCAAACCCTTTTGCTGCAACGCTTTTTACGCCCTTCTCGGCCAGCATCGCACGCACACCATCGCCAAGCGCCCATTGCGCCTCGCGCAGCTTTTCGAACCCATAGTCCTTGGTCTCCGCCATGGTGTCACGGAACGCCCGAAGCGCATCCGTCGGCATCGTCGCGTGATAGGCATGCCCGCCATTTTCATAGGCCTGCATGATCGAATACCATTTCTTAAGATCAATCGCGAAACTATCCGAGGTCGTTTCCTCAAGCCGCTTCAACGCCTTATCCGACATCATCACCAACCCCGCCGAGGGCGACGCGCTCCATCCCTTCTGCGGCGCCGAGCACAACACATCGACGCCAAGCGCCCCCATATCGACCCAGACACAGCCCGACGCGATGCAATCAAGCACCATCAACGCGCCAACCTCATGCGCCGCATCCGCCATCGCCTTGATATAGGCTTCCGGCAGGATCACCCCGGCAGACGTCTCCACATGCGGCGCAAAAACCACGTCCGGTTTGACCTCATGAATCTTCGCCACGACTTCCTCGATCGGCGCGGGCGCAAAGGGCGCGGTCACATCGTTCCCTGCCTGCCGCGCCTTCATCACCGTGCTTTCGGCGGCAAAGGCCCCGGCCTCGAAAATCTGGCTCCAGCGGTAGGAGAACCACCCATTGCGCACCACCAAAGTCTTGGCATCGCGGGCAAACTGGCGCGCCACAGCTTCCATCCCATAGGTGCCACCGCCGGGGATCAACGCCACCGCGTCGGCGTTGTATACCTCTTTGAGCATCCCCGAAATGTCGCGCATAACCTCTTGGAATGCCTTGGACATATGGTTCAGGGACCGGTCCGTGAACACGACCGAAAATTCGTCCAAACCATTGGGATCAACTGCGCTGGTCATGGGGTATCCTCTCTCCTTGTTTGCAAAAGAGCTATCCCGATCCCCCCGCAAAGGCAACTAAAGCGGCCCCGGACGACGCTCTTCACTCAGGAGCACATTCGCCTCCACATTCCCCACCCCCGGCAAGGTCATGATCCGCCGCCGCAAGACCCGTTCAAAGTCCGAAATATCCCGCGCCGTGACCCGCAGGCGATAATCATAAAGCCCAAGAATATGCTCGACCGTCTGCACCTCGGGAATGGCGCTCACCGCACGCTCAAAATCCTCAAGCGACACCCGCCCCTTGGTCGCAAGCTTCACGCCCAGGAACACTGTGACCCCGAACCCGAGCTTTTCCGCATCAAGATCAAGCTTGCGCCCCTTGAGGATGCCCGCCTCGTAAAGCCGCCTGATCCGCCGCCACGTCGCCGGTTGGCTAAGGCCAAACCTGCGCCCCAACGCCCCCGCCGTCTGGGTCGCGTCGGTGGCTAAAGCCAAAATTAACCCCCGGTCGATATCGTCCAGATCGCTCATATCGGCAAAGTCTCGTCTGATTTGATCCGCGCCACATGCATAAGCGTTTCGATATCCGCGATATGCGGCAGGGTGAGGATCTGGTCGCGGTAGATCGTCTGATAATGCGGCATGTCCCGCGCGATGACCGAAAGACGCACGTCAACACGGCCAAGAAAGGTCTGGATTTCAATGACTTCCGGAATCTCGCACGCGGCGACAAGGAATTCGTCAAAAGCGCGTGGATTGGTCTTGTCGAGGGTCATACGCAGGCTGACCTCGACCTCATAACCCATCGCGCGCCAGTCCACGACCGCCCGCACTCCGCGTAAAATCCCCGCCTCGCGCAACTTCTCAACCCGCCGCGACAGGCGCGACGCGGTGAGCGTCAGCCGGTCCGCCAGTTCCGGCAAGGGCAGGTCCGGCTCGGCCTGCATATGGCGTAGGATGCGTCTATCAAGATCATCAAGCATGAATTCTTCACTATCATCAAATATGACGAATAGAAACGGCGAATTTCGTGGAAATTTCATGCGTTCCACGACTCGTCTTTCCGTACCCCCCACCTATGATGCCTCCATCACTTAGACAAATGGGAGCGTGGATATGCGCGTTTATTACGATCGCGATTGCGACATCAACCTGATCAAGGACATGAAAGTGGCCATTCTGGGCTATGGCTCGCAGGGCCACGCTCACGCGCTGAACCTGCGCGACTCGGGCGCCAAGAACGTTGTGGTGGCACTCCGCGAAGGCTCGGCCTCGGCCAAGAAAGCCGAAGGCGAAGGCCTCAAGGTCATGGGCATCGCCGAAGCCGCAGCATGGTGCGATGTCATCATGTTCACCATGCCCGATGAACTTCAGGCTGAAACCTACAAGAAATACGTCCACGACAACATCAAGCCCGGCGCAGCCATCGCCTTCGCCCACGGCCTGAACGTCCACTTCGGCCTGATCGAGCCGAAAGAAGGCGTCGACGTCATCATGATGGCCCCCAAAGGCCCCGGCCACACCGTGCGCGGCGAATACACCAAAGGCGGCGGCGTGCCCTGCCTTGTGGCTGTCGACACCGACGCCACCGGCAAGGCGCTTGAGATCGGCCTCTCCTACTGCTCCGCCATCGGCGGCGGCCGCTCGGGCATCATCGAGACCAACTTCCGTGAAGAGTGCGAAACCGACCTCTTCGGCGAACAGGCCGTGCTCTGCGGCGGTCTTGTCGAGCTGATCCGCATGGGCTTTGAGACCCTTGTCGAAGCGGGCTACGCGCCGGAAATGGCCTATTTCGAATGCCTGCACGAAGTGAAGCTCATCGTCGACCTGATCTACGAAGGCGGCATCGCGAACATGAACTACTCGATCTCGAACACCGCCGAGTATGGCGAGTATGTCTCGGGTCCGCGCGTCCTGCCCTATGAGCAGACCAAGAAAGAGATGAAGGCCATCCTGACCGACATCCAGACCGGCAAATTCGTGCGCGACTTCATGCAGGAAAACGCCGTCGGCCAGCCCTTCTTCAAAGGCACCCGCCGCATGAACGACGAGCACCAGATCGAACAGGTCGGCCAGAAACTCCGCGACATGATGCCGTGGATCTCTGCCGGCAAGATGGTCGACAAAGAAAAGAACTAAGCCCTTCGCGGACCTGTTCCGCAATGGCAAAGGCGTCCCGCATGGGGCGCCTTTTTCTTTTGGGTCAACGCCTTAGTAGCGGCCGATCGGCACACGCACCTTCTCGAGCACCTTACCATCCGCCGCCATAGCCTTGACCACCGCCTCATAGCGGTTGCCGCGCCCGCCGGAACAGGGCGGCAGGTAGCCGCTGGATTTATACTTGCCCGAACTGCGCGCCTTGGAGATCACCCGCGCGCTCCCCGGCAGGCTCCCCTTGAGGCCCGGCACCGCGTAGAGATCCGCCGAAGACCCTTTTGCCGGATACCCGATAACCCCATGGCCACCATTGCGCGAAA
>NZ_JAKVRD010000029.1 GCF_022814865.1 Shimia aestuarii
CAATACGAAACGACCCCACAGTGCTCTGGGCTATCGCCCACCGGCCCCCGAAACCATCATCCAGATGGACCAAAGGCCGATCATGCACTAACAATCAAATTGGACCACTCAAGTGGGGCGGATCAGCAGCTTCATATCGGTCCTGAGATGTTTCCGCGACCCACTGCACGAAAGCCGGCGAGGTCTTTCCAGCTCCAATAGGGAAGCTATCCAAGCCTAAACTCACCACCTCGTGCTTCATGACCGTGATAGCGGCCATCCGCGCAACTTGGGTGCTTTCGCTTAACGCCATGCGAAACAGCTCGAGGCAGCGTGATTCCGGTTCGTTGATAGTTACTATTTCCATCCTCGATCCCCCTAGTTGCACCGGGATGTTACATATTGCGACCACATGCGCATCAGCGCGCGGCGCTTTTCCAAGAGATCTGAACGCGCATACGCCCGCTCGACGTCCGAGCCCACTGAATGCGCCAGACTCTTCTCGGCCACCTCACGCGGCGCATTGGCTTCTTCCGCCGCCCAATCTCGAAAGGTCGAGCGAAAGCCATGCACGGTGACGCCCTCCACCTGCATGCGACGCAAAAGCATGAGCATTGACATGTTAGAAAGCGGCTGATGACGTTTCTGCCCCTCAAAGACATACTTGGATTCCATGGCTTTCAACGGTTCGATGATGGCCAACATCTCATCAGTCAAAGGAACACGATGCTCCTCGCCGGTCTTCATGCGTTCGGCAGGGCAGATCCAAAGACGCTTCTCAAAGTCCAATTCTGCCCAGCGCAGCCCCAAGACTTCGCCGGTTCTTGATCCTGTCAAACACGTAAACATCAAAGCCTTGGCCGACATTGCAGTCTTGGTTTTGAGATCCGCATAGAAATCGGGCACATCCTGCCAGCGCATCGCCATGTGGTGTTTGGGCTTTGCCTTTACCTTAGGCAAAACCTGCGCATCCTTGATGGCCGTCACCGGGTTCTCACCAGATCGAAACCCTTTTGACTTGGCAACATCCAGCACGATCTTGATACGTTGTGATAAACGTCGTGCCGTCTCGTGTTTTTCCGTCCATATCGGAGACAGACACATCAGCACTTCGGGTTGATCAATGCTGTCGATGGGCATGCGCCCAATCTTGGGAAAGGCATAATCGCGCAATGTATTGATCCACTGCGCTCCATGCTTGGCATTCTTCCACGTCGGCATGCGATCAATATGAACCTGCTGCGCCACCTCCTCAAAGGTTGGGACTTCCTGGCGCGCATTGAACCTTGGGTTCAGGCCTTGCTTGGCCATGCGCCGATATTCCAGCGCGCGCTCTCTCGCCTGATTGAGCGTGACAATATCCGCGCCACCTAAGCCAAAATCGGTTCTCAGAGGAGCACCCTTTTTGTTCTTCTGCCCTTTGACCACCACGCGTACGATCCAGCGCCGCGCGCCAGAAGGATCAACAACCAGATACAACCCATTGCCATCGCCATGCCGCCCAGCGCCGAGATTCTCCACCAATTTCTTTGTCAGCTTCCCAGAAAGCGCCATTCAGAAATACCACATTTCGTACCACCCAAGCAAACGATACCGGCACCATCGAAAGAAATCCAACAAAAACGAAAAATGGGCCTAAATGTGAGAAATTATAAGAAAAAGGCCGCTCAAAGCGGCCCATTCAAATCAAACAAAATTGTTTGGTGGCGGAGACGAAGGGATTCGAACCCTCGAAACGGTTTCCCGTTTACTCCCTTAGCAGGGGAGCGCCTTCGACCACTCGGCCACGTCTCCGCCGACCCGTTTAGCGATGCGCGCGGCGGAGGGCAAGAGGGGGGCATGAAGAAAACGACGGTTGGGGAAATCACCGCTTTCACGTGGCTGCGCGCTCGGGCGATGCGACGCGAAAACCGCGGGCACACGCCAAGTTCCGCCACTGGCAGAGCCCTGCATTTGGGCGACCCCGCCAAAATGGGGTAAACCTATCCTATGGTTCGCCCTGCAGGAGATTCGCCCATGCCTTCGACCGCCCGCCGCTCTGCGCTTGCCGCTCTTGCCGCGCTCTGTGTCGGCCTGCCCGGCGCCGTGGCGGCCAATCCCGCGCCCGTTCCGGCTTGGCTGCAGACACATGTCGGGGTCGGCGAAGGCAAGATCGCGTCGGTTGTCCTGCACCGTGCCCGGGATCTCTACCAAAAGAAACGCGCGCAAGGCTCGGTGCGGAACGCCTGCTACTTCGCCATGGACGCCACCCGCCCGAGCACCGGACAGGACGGCAAGGCGGGGCGACGCTTCTATATCATCTGCGAGGACAGCCGGACCTTTCGCGCGATCTCGTCGGGCTATGGCAACGGACGCAAACTGCACCGCGCGAATTTCTCCAACGGCCGCGAATGCGCCCAGAACTTCAGCAATGCCGAGGGCTCAAAGCTGACGGCGGGCGGCGCCTATGTGACGGCCGAGACCCGCACATCTTTCAAGGGGGTCATCCACGAGGACGGCGCGAAAACCCCCTTCTACCGAACCTTCATCCTGTTTGACGGAGAAGGCGAAACCCAGAACGCCAGAGAGCGTGCCATCGGTGGGCATCGGGCCGCCTTCGTGCGCTGGCAATGCCGGTTCGAAGACCCCGAGAACCCGCATGCGGATGACGAGGGCTATGTGCCTTTTGGCCGCCTGATCGATTACACCAGCGGGCGCAGCAATGGCTGCACCACATGGTCAGAGGATCACTCGCAAGAGATCATATCACTGGTCGAGGGGAACCCGACAACGCTCTACATTTACCCTGAATCCGGCGATATCGACGCAGTGGCGCGCACGGTCTCGAAGAAAGCAACGCTGGCGGGGTCCGGGCTCTATTGGAATACGGCCTGCCTCGAGAAAATCGGTGCGCCGCAGTTCTGGCCCAAGCAACGCCTGCAGCCGATCATCAACACGTGGCGCCAATCCTTGCCGAAACAGCCGCCCCGCGTTCTGCCGATCTGTGATTAGGGCCGGACAGGCGCAAAGCACCGCACGCGCCGAAGACCCCGCGCGTTTCGAGATCGCCACCACCGCAATACAGACGCAATACCGACGTGATACCGACAGGGGGTTTCGCCTGTCGATTCGCCGTTAACCTTGGTCAGTCTTGCAGTCTTCAGGTGTTGAAGAGGAAGTGCATCACGTCGCCGTCCTGGACGATATAGCTCTTGCCTTCGGCGCGCATCTTGCCCGCTTCCTTGGCCCCCTGCTCACCGTTCGAGGCGATAAAATCCTCATAGGCGATCGTCTCGGCGCGGATGAACCCCTTCTCGAAATCCCCATGGATAACGCCTGCGGCCTGCGGCGCGCTGGTGCCTTGGCGGATGGTCCAGGCGCGGGCCTCTTTGGGACCGACGGTGAAATAGGTCTCGAGATGGAGAAGCTCATAGCCTGCCCGGATCAACCGGTCGAGGCCCGCCTCTTCAAGGCCCATTTCCTCGAGGAACATGGCGGCTTCCTCATCCTCAAGCTGGCTGATCTCTTCTTCGATCTGGGCCGAGATGATAACGTGGCTGTTGCCCTGTGCGGCGGCCATTTCGGCCACGCGGGCGGAATGGGCATTGCCCTCTGCGGCCTCGGATTCACCCACGTTACAAACATAAAGCACCGGCTTCGTTGTCAGAAGTTGAAGCATTTTCCATGCCTTAGCGTCTTCTGCATCGACATCGACAACGCGCGCGGGTTTGCCATCTTCGAGAACGGCCTGCGCCTGCGCAAGGAGACGGTCCTGCTGCACCGCTTCCTTGTCATTGCCCTTGAGTTTGCGCACGAGCCCGGCGCGGCGCTTCTCGATGCTCTCGAGATCGGCAAGCATCAGCTCGGTCTCGATCACCTCGGCATCCTCGACCGGATCAACACGCCCCTCGACATGGGTCACATCGCCGTCTTCGAAACAACGCAGCACATGGGCAATCGCGTCCACTTCGCGGATATTGGCCAGGAACTGGTTGCCAAGGCCCTCCCCTTTCGAAGCACCTTTGACGAGGCCCGCGATATCAACAAAGGTCATCCGCGTGGGGATGATCTGCTTGGAGCCCGCAATCGCCGCAAGCTTGTCGAGACGCGCATCCGGCACCCCCACCTCGCCGACGTTCGGCTCGATGGTGCAGAACGGGAAGTTCGCCGCCTGCGCAGCCGCAGTCCTGGTCAGCGCGTTGAACAACGTGGATTTGCCCACATTCGGCAAACCGACAATCCCCATCTTAAAGCCCATAGCGGCCTCCCGTTCGATGATCCTGCGGCGCCCACGGCAGATCGTGCCCGGGCCCCTGAAGTAGCTCGCATCGCTTTATTGGCTGTCTAACCTCGACGCAAGCCGCCTCTTTGCTTCGCGCCCGCGCGCGCGTCATATGTGCGAAAGAACCACACTTTTCCACAGAGTCGCACGTTTCGGCATGTCATCGCTTGCAACCATGCAACTGGTGCGCTTGATTATCTTGATATCAAATTGGATTTGTCCGGAGGATCTTTCATGAAAGCTGTCTGGCTCGCGGCCGGTTTTTGCGCCGTCGCTAGTGTATCCTCGGCCCAAGAACTCGTTCTTGGCGCAGGGTATACCGACTTCAACCAAAATGGCGCGAATGACAGTGCGATCCTCTCGCTCGAATATCACGCGACACCTTTCTATGAGAATGGCAACTTCACCCTCGGTTGGGGGGGCGTCGTCTCGGCACAGGCGGGTGGTGACATCTTCGTCGGTGGTGGCCTCGTGAGCAAATACGCCTTCTCGTCCGACTGGTCCGCAGAGGCGAGCGTGATGCCCGGCGCCTATTTCGAGGACAGCGCCCTGACTGATCTCGGCCATACGCTGGAATTCCGGAGCCTGATTGGCCTCGCCTATCATCTGCCCTCTGGCGACAAGATTTCGCTGGCCGTGCTGCACAAATCCAATGCGGGCCTCGGCAACATCAACCCCGGCGCCAACACCGTGCTCTTGCGCTGGCACCGTTCCTTCTAAAACGCCGGTTCTGACCCGCGTTTTCGTAGCGCAGAGGCGGCACGCTGTCCCGCCTCGCGCTTTTCCTGCCGCACGCCATTGATTCCCGCACCGTTTTTGCGGCAAATCGGAGCGACGAAAGCACAAGGACGCTCCGATGACTCGCATTGACGCCAAATTCGCTGACCTGAACGCCAAGGGCAAAAAGGCATTTGTCGCCTATGTCATGGCGGGCGACCCCGACTACGAAACCTCGCTCGAGGTCGTGAAGGGCTTGCCGGGGGCCGGTGTCGACATCATCGAGCTTGGCCTGCCCTTCACCGACCCGATGGCCGATGGCCCGACGATCCAGCTTGCCGGGCAGCGCGCGCTCGACGGCGGCATGACGTTGCAAAAGACCCTCGACCTCGCGACCGAGTTCCGCAAACAGGACGACACGACGCCGATCGTGCTCATGGGCTATTACAACCCGATCTATAACCGCGGCGTCGATACCTTCCTTGCCGATGCCAAGGCCGCCGGGATCGACGGCCTTATCGTCGTGGACCTGCCCCCGGAAGAAGACGAAGAGCTTTGCATCCCGGCCCAAGCCGCGGGCCTGAACTTTATCCGCCTCGCCACCCCGACCACCGATGACAGACGCCTGCCCAAAGTGCTGCAGAACACCTCTGGCTTTGTCTATTATGTCTCTGTCACCGGCATCACCGGCGCCGCCGAGGCACAGGCCGGCGAGGTTGGCCCGGAAGTCGCGCGCATCAAGGCCAAGACCGATCTGCCGATCATCGTCGGCTTCGGCATCAACACGCCGGATCGGGCAGAGGCCATCGCCTCTGTCGCGGATGGGGCCGTGGTCGGCTCGGCCATCGTCGGCCAGATCGGCGCGGGCAAACCCGTCTCCGAGGTGCTCTCCTTCGTCAAGTCGCTCGCCGACGGCGCGCATCGCGCCTGACCCGTATGTTCGCCCTCGCGATTGAAACCGTCAAACGCAACATCGCGTTCTACGCGGTGGTCTGTCTTGCCGTCGTCATGCTCGAAAGCATCATGCAGGCGGTTGGACTTGTCTCGCTCGCCTTTGCCTCATTGGTCATGCTCTACACCCACCGCATGATCCAGATGGGCGAGACGCACCCTTGGTCCGATCCCCTTTCGACCAAGGGCATCGACGGGCGCAACGTGCCGATTTTCCGCTATGCCCTGCGCTTCACGGCCTTCTTCTTCCTGCTGATGCTAACGATGACGGCGGCGTTCATGGTGCTCTCGGCGATCCAGATCATCGACTTCGCCAATCCCCGGCTGCAGACACTTGTGACGCTGCTTGGCTTTCTTATCGCCCTGCCTGCCGCCGCGATCCTGCTTGGCCTGGTGGGTTCTGTCCTGCCCGCGTCTGCCGAACGCGGCGATACCTCGCTGCGCCGCGCCCTCGCGCGCGGTCAGGCCACGCTGCGGGGCTTCGTGCCGAACTTCCTTGTCGGCCCCGGCGTCGCGATCCTCATCGGCACCCTGCTTTTGTCGGTCTTGCCCTTCGGCACGGGCATTATCGGCCGCACCCTGTCGCTGATCCTGTCGACGCTCATCATGGAAGCCGTCGCACTCCTGATCGCCACCGCCCTGAGCCTCGTCTATCTCGAAGCCGAACGCACCTAGCCTTTCCGCTTGAGGATCTGCGTCGCGCGGTAGGTCATCACAACCTCGTCGCGCTGGTTCACTGTTTCATAAGCGATCTCGGTCCGCCCCCGATCCGGACGCGAGGCCGAAGGTGTTGAAGACAGTATTTCCCCCCGCGTGCGCAGCCTGTCTCCGGGCCGCACCGGCACTTTCCAACGCACCTCGTCCAAACCCGAAGACCCCATCGAGCTATCGGCCCAGACATTCATCTCGAGAACCTGCCGAAGCGCGATTCCCATGGTCTGCAACCCGCTCGCGATCAACCCGCCATAGGCCGACTCCTTGGCCGCTTCCGGATCGGTGTGAAACGGCTGGGGATCCCAATCCCGCGCAAAGGCGAGGATCGACTCTTGCGTGACTTCGTACTCGGCCTCTGCCTCAAAGCGATACCCGACCGGCAAATCGTCAAAATACATGATGCTCTCCTGTTTGCGTCTAAGCCTACCGCCTCGCCCCGCAATGACCAGACCAGCGCGCGCAAAATGCCGTTGCGTCTTTTTCGCCGCATTGGTAAAGAACCTTTACCAATACAAGGGAAAAGTGAGCCTCTCATGCCCGTCATTACCTGCATCGACGATCTCAAGCGCCTCCACGAACGCCGCACGCCCCGCATGTTCTTCGACTATTGCGAAAGCGGCAGCTGGACCGAGCAGACCTTCCGCGAAAACACCTCAGACTTCGACAAGATCTACCTGCGCCAGCGCGTCGCCGTAGACATGTCGGGCCGCTCCACCGCGACCCAAATGATCGGACAGGACGTCTCCATGCCCGTCGCCCTCGCACCCGTGGGCCTGACGGGGATGCAATGCGCCGATGGCGAGATCAAGGCCGCCCGCGCCGCCGAGAAATTCGGCGTGCCCTTCACCCTTTCGACGATGTCGATCAACTCCATCGAAGAGGTGGCCGAGGCCACCACCAAACCCTTCTGGTTTCAGCTTTATACCATGCGCGACGAGGACTACGTGCGCCGCCTCATCGAACGCGCCAAGGCGGCAGGTTGTTCCGCCCTTGTCATTACGCTCGACCTTCAGATCCTCGGCCAGCGCCACAAGGATCTCAAGAACGGCCTCTCCGCCCCGCCCAAGCTCACCGCAAAGACCATCGCCAACCTGATGACCAAATGGTCCTGGGGCCTTGGTATGCTCGGCGCGAAACGGCGCAATTTCGGCAATATCGTCGGCCACGTAGACGGCATCTCCGACGCCGCCGACCTCGGCGCATGGACCGCCGAACAATTCGACCCGACCCTTGATTGGGGCAAGATCGCCAAGATCAAAGAGCTTTGGGGCGGCCCGGTGATCCTCAAGGGCATCCTCGACGCCGAAGACGCCAAGATGGCGCTTCAGGTCGGGGCCGATGCGATCATCGTCTCCAACCATGGCGGACGCCAGCTCGACGGGGCGATTTCCTCGATCCGCGCCCTGCCCTCGATCCTCGACGCCGTCGGCGATCAGGTCGAAGTGCATCTCGACAGCGGCATCCGCTCGGGGCAGGACATCCTCAAGGCCGTCTCCATGGGCGCAAAGGGAACGTTTATCGGCCGCGCCTTCGTCTATGGCCTCGGCGCAATGGGCGAAAAGGGCGTCACCACGGCGCTCGAAGTTCTGCACCGCGAGCTCGACATTTCCATGGCGCTTTGCGGGCGTCGCCGTATCGACGAGTTGGGCCGCGATATCCTTCTCGTTCCCGAGGATTTCGGCGGGCGCTGGCAGGGCTGACCCGCTTTGGCGCGAGATCCCTGATTTCGCGCCGAATCCTCTTTCCAAACAGCAAAGAACGCGCTATAGGCGCGGCTTCACGCGGGGTGACAGCCTTGGAGGCACCCTGCCCTAACATATTGGAGAATACAAAATGGCTGGACAGATCCCTGATCTTCACGCCGAGGTCCGGACGGGGACAGGCAAGGGCGCCGCTCGTCAAGCACGTCGCGATGGTATGGTTCCCGGTGTCGTCTATGGTGGCGACCAGGATCCCCTGGCAATTCAGATCCCCTTCAACACGCTTCTCAAGAAGCTGAAAGAAGGCCGCTTCCTTTCGACCCTTTTCAACCTCAAGGTTGAAGGCGAAGAAGACGTGCGCGTGATCTGCCGCAACGTTCAGCGCGACGTCGTCAAAGACCTTCCGACCCACCTCGACCTGCTGCGCCTGCGCCGTACCTCGAAGATCAACCTCTTCATCCACGTCGACTTCATCAACGAAGACGAATGCCCCGGCATCAAACACGGCGGCGTTCTCACCGTTGTGCGTCCGGACGTTGAGCTTCGCGTGACCGCGGGTGACATCCCCGAGTCGATCACCGTAGACCTCGCAGGTCTCGAAATCGGTGACATCGTCCACATCTCGGACGTCACCCTGCCGGAAGGCGCCAAGCCGACCATCGACCGCGACTTCGTCATTGCCAACATCTCCGCACCGTCCGGCCTCAAAGCATCGGATGACGACGAAGAAGGCGAAGATGAAGCAGAAGCAGCCACCGAGGAAGCAGCAGCGGAAGAATAATCTTCCCCGCCCTTACGGCTCTGTATTGAACGCGGCTCCCTCGGGGGCCGCGTTTTTCGTCTGTCCCACGCGATTGATTCCGCGCCGCCCCGCCCCTATAGATCACGGGACTACAGGATCATCGGGGCGCAGCGCATGAAACTCTTCGTCGGACTCGGCAATCCGGGTGGCAAATACGCAGGCAACCGCCACAATATCGGCTTCATGGCCCTCGAACGCATCGCCGAAGATCACGGTTTTGGCCCGTGGAAGGGCAAGTTCCAAGGCGCGATCACCGAAGGCCGCTTGGGCCGGGAAAAGGTGCTGCTCCTGCGCCCGGAAACCTTTATGAACCTCTCCGGCCAATCCGTCGGCGAAGCCATGCGCTTCTACAAGTTAACACCCGACGACGTGACCGTCTTTCACGACGAACTGGACCTTGCCCCCGGCAAATGCCGCGTCAAACAGGGCGGTGGCCACGCAGGCCATAACGGACTGCGCTCCATCCACCAACATATCGGCCCCGACTATGGCCGCGTCCGCCTCGGCATCGGCCACCCTGGCAACAAGAACGCCGTCGCGGGCTATGTGCTGCGCGATTTCGCCAAGGCCGATCAGGAGTGGCTCGACGATCTGCTGCGTGGGATCTCCGACGGCGCGCCGCAACTGGCCGAAGGCGATACCGGCAAGTTCATGAATGCCGTTGCCCTGCGCGTGAATCCGCCCCGGTCCTCCACGACCACGCCGAAAGACGCCGCCCCCAAACCCGCCGCAGAACCCGCGCCCGAACCCGAGGACACACGCAGCCCGCTGCAAAAGCTCGCGGACAAGTTCAAATGATCCGCGATGCTCTGCGCGCGCAGGCTGGCCATTGCGAGAATCTCGATAGCCCCTTCATGGGCCGCCTCCTGCGCCTCCTTGCCGACCATTGGCCCGAGGATACCGCCTTGGCAAACAAGGTCGCGCATTGGCCCGGCGACATGTCCCCCTACGCCGATAGCCTACCGTTGCGGATCGCGGGCGGGCTGCATGCGCTCTGTCTCTCCGGGCGCGACCCGTCCCTCGCCGCCGCCTACCCGCCCGCTGCGACGGACGACCCCGCGCTTTGGGCCGCCCTCGATACCGCGCTGCACACCCATGACGCCTTTCTCTGTGATTGGATCGCAAGCTCGCCGCAAACCAACGAGGTGCGCCGCGCCGCTGCCCTGATCCCCGTTGCGCATATGCTTGCCGCGCGCTTTGGTCTGCCCCTGCGCCTCTCCGAACTCGGTGCGAGCGGTGGTCTGAACCTGATGTTCGACCGCTTCGCGCTTGAGGCGGACAAGACGCATTTCGCCGCCCCCGATGCGGCCTTCACACTCGCCCCGGACTGGACCGGCCCCTGCCCTGCCCCTTCGGACCTGCACATAGCTGACCGGCGCGGCGTCGACCTCAACCCGCTCGACGCCCATAGCCCGGCGGGTGCCCTGCGGCTCATGGCCTATCTCTGGCCGGATCAATCCGAACGCCTCGCCCGGACGCGCGCCGCCATCGCCGCACAGGACGCCCCCGTGGACCGCGCCGACGCGATCGACTGGCTCGCGCCCCGCCTCTCCTCGCCGCAAGAGGGCACGCTGCACCTCGTCTATCACACCGTCGCCTGGCAGTATTTCCCGCCCGAGGTTCAGACCCGCGGCACCGCCCTCATTGAAACCGCAGGCGCCGCCGCGACCGAGGCCGCGCCCCTCGCCTGGCTCTCCATGGAAACCGACGGCCAAACCCCGGGCGCCGCACTCTCCCTCCGCCTCTGGCCCGGTGATCACCGCCTTTCCCTTGGGCGTGTGGATTTCCACGGGCGCTGGATCGACTGGCAAGGCCCGACCCAACTCTCCTAACGTTAGACTTGCCAAACCGCCCTTTCCTGAGGCCAACTGCGTCAAAAGGGAGAGGGTGAAAGGCGCACATTTGGAAAATGGCTCGGTCGGATACTGTTGCTTCTGATCGTCACGGCCGTCGTTCTCTATATCTGGAAACGCGAAGAGATCACACGGCTTCTCGCAGTGAACTCATTGTTCTCAGAAGAGAAAATCGTCCACAATTTCTCAAACATGGACACGCTTTTCCTGACCACGCCCGTGGATCGCGGCGCGGGTCCGGTCTCTCCGCTGCCCGAAGGCCCGGCGATGACCCTCCCCGAAGGAAGCGCCGATTGGATCGACGCGCGCTCGGTGACGGCCCTTGTGGTCCTCAAGGACGGCGCGCTTATGCATGAAAGCTATCATCTCGGCACGGCCCCCGAGGATCGCCGCATCTCGTGGTCGGTCGCCAAATCCTACCTTCCGGCGCTGTTTGGCGTGATCTACGACGAGGGCCATATCGACTCCCTCGACGACCCGGTGACCAAATACGCCCCCTCCCTCAAGGGTGGCGCCTATGACGGTGCGACGATCCGCAACGTGCTTCAGATGTCCTCCGGCGTGACCTTCGACGAGGACTATCTCGACTATGATTCCGACATCAACCGCATGGGCCGCGTGATCGCCCTTGGCGGCACGATGGACGGCTTTGCCGAAGGCCTCACCGAGACCTTCACCGCGCCGGGCGCGACTTGGCAATATGTCTCCATCGACACCCATATCCTTGGTATGGTGATCCGTGGCGCAACCGGGCGCGATATCCCCTCGCTCCTGTCCGAGAAGATCATCGCACCGCTCGGCTACGAGGACGCGCCCTATTACATCACCGATGGCGAAGGCGTTGCCTTCGTCCTCGGCGGCCTCAACATCCGCACCCGCGACTACGCCCGCTTCGGCCAGATGTTCCTGCAAGACGGTGCCTATAACGGCCAACAGGTCGTGCCCGCCCCCTGGGTCGCCGAGAGCACAGTCGCAAGCGCCAATACCGCAGAGGGCGCCATCGGCTATGGCTACCAATGGTGGGTGCCCATCGGCGCGACCGAAGGCGAATATCTCGGGCGTGGCATCTACGGGCAATACATCTACGTGAACAAACCGCTCGGCGTCGTCATCGCGACGAACGCCGCCGACCGCCAGTTCCGCGAACCGGGCGCCCATGAAAGCAACGTCGCCATGTTCCGCGCCATCGCAGACGCCGCGCAATAGGCCCGCCCTTCCTCTTGCCGAAAATATCCCGGGGTGAATTGCCTGCCTTGGCAGGCAAGAGGGGCTGGCCCCTAATGTACCCGCGCGCCCTGACGCAAAAGCCCGCGTTGTATCTCGCCCACGTCAAGCGCGTCCAAGTCGCGCGCCTGACGCACGGCCAGCGCTGCCGCAACCCCTGCGCCCTGCCCGATCACCGCGCAGCACGCCATGTTGCGCGTCGCCGCATGGGCGATCTTTTCGCCCCCCGTCGCGCGTCCGGAAACCAACAACCCCCGGACCTTCTGCGGCAGGAGATTGCGATAGGGCACCTCGAAATAGCGCCCCGTCGTCGGCAGGATAAGAACGCCATAGCCGTCGATGAACTCGGGGAAAATCCCGATACTGTCCTCGAACCGCCCCTGTTCGCGCACATCCCCTTCGGTCATCCGATACACCGTCTGCACCTTGCGGGTGTCGCGGATACCAAGGCTCATGCCGAAATTCCGAAGCCGGATTTCCTCGCACCCCGGCGTGAAGGACCGCAACGCCTCGAGCGCCAGCATCGCCTGCCGCCGCCCCTCGATTTCGCCCCTTGTGAGGTCCGCCGGGTCCGTGCCGTCGATCCCTGCAAGATGCACGAGGTTCATATAGGTCAGCTCGCCGCTTTCATGCGCCGCGCCCCATGTGCCGGCAATGGTGTTGAGATGCGGCGGAATCATCCCCGCCTCAATCGCCTGCTGGAACGGCTTGTGCAGGAAGGGCGAGAACATCTCGTCCTCCTTGCCGGAAGTCTCGATATTCCATTCGCCGCCACCGCCCCAATCCTTGTAGGTCTGCGGATCGGCCTGCACACCGGCAAGGAACGCCTTCCGGTCGACCCCAGCGGCATGGAACATCACAGAGGCCGCCATGAGGTCTTCGCGCGCCGCCTTCTCACAGGGGGCACCCGCCCGATGCGCCACATCTGCATCCCCCGTCGCATCAATCACCACCTGCGCAAGGATCGCCTCGCGCCCTGCCTTGGATTCAGTGATGATGCCGATGATCCTGTCGCCCTCCATGATCGGCGCGACAAAGGCCCGATGCAGCATCGGATGAATCCCCGCCTGCTCGACCATCCGGTCCGCCACGAGTTTGAACCCTTCCGAGTCGATCTCATAGCTCAGCGACTGGCTCTCCGGCACCGCCGCGCCCGCCGCCTTCGCGGCCTCCTCAAACTCGCGCGGGATACCGTCGCTCTCGACCGTGGCCTCGTGGCGATACCAATGCATCCCCTCGACACCGACGACCGTAATATTGCCCCCGAAACAGCCGAACCGTTCGACCAGCGTGACATCCACCCCCGCCCGCGCCGCCGCGAGCGCCGCCGAAAGCCCGCCGGGGCCGGACCCCACGACAAGCACTTCGGTTTCATGGACAACGTCGATTTCGCGGGCGGGTTCTGTAATGCGTTTCATGCCCCGACCCTTTCCGCGACGCCCGCATAGGTCAAGCCGAATGTCACAGCTCTATGACAGGACGCCGGGTTTGCCGAATGGCCTATCTCGTGGCATCCTGCCCCCATGATCCATCAAGAACCCTCTGTGAACGTCCTTGGCGCCCCGCTCACCCCCTGCTCTTCCGATCCCATGACCGGGTTCTTCCGCGATGGCCATTGCAATACCTGCTACGAGGATCAGGGCAACCATACGGTCTGCGCCGTGATGACCGCCGAATTCCTCGCCTTCTCGGCCTATGTCGGCAATGACCTCTCGACGCCCCAGCCCGATTTCGCCTTTCCCGGCCTCAAGCCCGGCGACCGCTGGTGCCTCTGCGCCGCGCGGTTTCTGCAGGCCCATGACGAAGGCTGCGCCCCCCGTGTCGATCTTTCGGCGACGCATCAACGCGCCCTCAATGTGGTGCCGCTGCGGGTTCTGAAGGCCTGCGCGCTCTGACCGCCTTGACCTTCGGCCCCGGCTCCTGTCCATTGCGGCCAGCCAGCCACCCGTGCCTGCATCCCTTCGCACCCGAGCCAGCGCCCCCGCACTGACACAACGATAGGGTTTCCCATGTCATTCATCGCCATGAACCGCTTCAAGATCCGCCCCGGCCGCGAAGCCGATTTCGAACAAATCTGGAAAAGCCGCGAAAGCCGGCTGAAAGAGATGCAAGGCTTTCGCGAGTTCCGCCTCCTCAAGGGGCCGACCCACGACGACCACACCCTCTATTCGAGCTACGCGCTCTGGGACAGCAAGGAAGATTTCGAAGCCTGGACCAAGTCCGAGCAATTCCGCGCCGCCCACAAGAACGCAGGCAAGCGCGAAGGCGAAAGCCCGATCATGGGCCCGCCGAGCTTTGAGGGATTTGAGACCGTGCTTCTGGAGACCTAGGTCCGAACGAAAACCGGCCCGAGGCAACCCCCGGGCCGGTCCATGTCTTAGTCGCGCAAACGCACGAGATCATTCATAAGGCCCTCGGCACCGTTATGCACGGTAAGCCGTTCAACCTTGCCCGCGATGCTTTCAAGCGCCTCGAGTTCTTTCAGGCGCAGCATCACCGGGTTTTCCGCCATGACCTTTGCCGTGTTGAGAAGCGACCGCGTTGCGTTCGTTTCTTCCCGGCGCCGGATTACGTTGGCCTCGGCCTCTTTCTCAGCAGAGACCACCCGGTTCAGGATGTCCCGCATCTCGCCGGGAAGGATCACATCCTTGAGCGCGATCTCCCCAACTTCGATACCGATCCCGGCCATCTCGCGGCGCACCGCTTCGGCGGCCTCCTCGTGGATTGCCCCTTTCTCGACCAGAAGCCGGTCGAGGGTCAGACCGCCAAGCGTCTTGCGGAAGGCAAGTTGAAGCGCGCGATGCAGCGCCTCATCGAAGTCCTTCACCAAGCCCACCGCTTTGAGCGGATCCACGACCCGAAAACCAGCCGTGAGGTTGACACGGATCGTGACCCGATCCTTGGTCAGGATCTCTTGGCCCGTTACCTCGTGCACCCGGTGACGCAAGTCGATTTGCTTAACGGCCACATGGCGACCCACTTTCCAGAAACCGTGCGTCCCAGGAGCGAGTTCGCCCATGTGCACCCCGTCCACCGTCAGGAGGCCCACATGACCCTCGGCCACCTCGACGCCCTGAAAGGTCATCGTCAGACCGCTGCGTACAAGGCGCCGCATGAGGCTGGTCGGCATTTCGAGCGTTTCGCTCACGCCGACCGCTTCCGAAGTCCACGGCCCGGCATCATTCCAGACCACGCTGCGTTCCTCCGGCAGGATGACCTCGAAAGGCCGTCCATCCCGGTGCAGGACAAGAACCTCGCCTTGTTCTGCGCGGAACTCGCTCAGATGCGCCTCGGCAAGGTCAGGCCGTTCACGAAACAGCGCCCGTTCATAGGGAGATGTGAACCGAAGACGATCCAGATTATGCACTTCGCGCACCACATTTCGCGCCTTGATCCGGTGCTCACCCGGTCCGAGGATCGCCTCGAACCGACCTTTGTGGAGCACCAGCATCCGCTCGGTTTCCATCAGCGTAACCCGGATATGCCCGGTCAGCCGGTCAATCATTCGTTCAAGGACATGTGCCATTTTCGTCTCCTTTTCGGTCTCGTCCTATCGTCGTCGCAAAACGCGAACTCCTTGTTTTGTTGAGGTTGGGGCAACATTGCCCACAGGTGAAAGGCCTCGAAACGAGGCTGAAAAAGGCGCCAGGGCCGCCCCGCGCCATGCTATCGCGCAGGAGTTGGGCGAGCGGAAAGAGCAGGCCAAAGGCGCGCTTGGATCATGCGAACATGCCCATGCGGGCCCAAGGCCGGCGCAATCGTCATCCCCGCTCCGGCACGACACCAGAGCAGCGGCGATTCCTTTGCCGTTCACCGACGGGGTGCACGGCGCAAGAGCCGCCCCTGCTGGAGCAACCCTGGAACCCGAATGAGCCGGATTATCCGGCGTAGGGGAGTCGAACCCCGAGCGTTTGGAGCGCTTACCATTGGTCAAATGGCAGGAGTCGAACCTGCGACACATCGATTAACTGTCGATTGCTCTACCCATTGAGCTACATTTGTAGAGGTGACGGGAATCGAACCCGCGTCCTACAGGACCTGACCCTGTCGCTCTCTCCAGACTGAGCTACACCAATCACCAACTTTCGGCGGCACGGCCCTGGAATACAGAAACGGCAGCGCCGCCTGCACCGGGGGAATGATCATCTCCGCCCGCTAGGGTCCGGTCCGCTTGGGCCGGGGCTGCTGAATAGCCGGATGGGGCAGTTTCGCTCAACGCCGCATTTTTAGCCGCGGCACAACCGTGACTTGTGCGCAACAAAATTACCCCCTCGCGCAACAATCGAAAAGCCACCTCCCCAAACAGAAAGCGGCGCGCCACTTGTGCACACCGCTTTCTTTGCATTCATTTCAAAAAAGCAGACCGCGTTACCTAGTCCGCCGAACGCCCCTCGGTATCGCTCATGTCAAAGCCGAGATAGCGCGCCACGGTCTGCACGTCCTTGTCCCCGCGACCGCACATGTTCATCACCAGAACATGATCCTTCGGCAGCGTCGGCGCGAGCTTCATCACATGCGCAAGCGCGTGGCACGGCTCGAGCGCGGGGATGATCCCCTCATGGGCACAGGAGAACTGGAACGCTTCAAGCGCTTCCTTGTCGGTGATCGAGACATACTGCGCCCGGCCCGTATCGTTGAGCCAGCTATGCTCCGGCCCGATCCCCGGATAGTCGAGCCCGGCCGAGATCGAATATCCCTCAAGGATCTGCCCGTCGTCATCCTGCAAGAGATAGGTGCGGTTGCCATGCAGCACGCCGGGACGCCCACCGGTCAGCGAGGCGCAATGCTCCATCTTCTCGTCGACGCCCTTGCCTCCGGCTTCGACGCCGATGATGTTGACGCTTTTGTCGTCAAGGAACGGATAGAAAAGCCCCATCGCGTTCGACCCGCCGCCGATTGCGGCGATGACCGTATCGGGAAGCGCACCTTCGCCTTCGAACTCGGGAAGCTGCTGTTTGACTTCCTTGCCGATGATCGACTGGAAATCGCGCACCATGGCCGGATAGGGATGCGGCCCTGCCACTGTGCCGATGCAATAGAACGTGTCGCGCACATTGGTCACCCAATCGCGCAGCGCATCATTCATCGCATCCTTGAGCGTGCCACGCCCAGAGGTCACCGGAATCACCTCGGCACCAAGAAGACGCATACGGAACACGTTCGGCGCCTGACGCTGCACATCATGCGCGCCCATGTATACCACGCATTTGAGGCCGAACTTGGCACAGACCGTCGCCGTCGCCACGCCATGCTGGCCCGCGCCGGTTTCCGCGATGATGCGGTTCTTGCCCATACGGCGGGCAAGGATGATCTGGCCAAGGACGTTGTTGATCTTATGCGCGCCGGTGTGGTTGAGCTCGTCGCGCTTGAGGTAGATTTTCGCGCCGCCAAGTGTCTCGGTCATGCGCTCCGCGAAATAGAGTGGGCTGGGGCGACCGACATAGTGCTTCCAAAGGTCGTCCATCTCGGCCCAGAAGGTCGGGTCGGTCTTGGCCTTTTCATATTCCGCCTCGAGATCGAGGATGAGCGGCATCAGTGTCTCCGACACGAACCGCCCGCCGTAATTGCCGAACCGGCCCTTTTCGTCGGGTCCGGTCATGAAGGAATTGAAAAGATCATTGGCCATTGGGTCGCCCTTCTCCTGCGCGTCCACATTACCTAGAACGCACATGGATACAGGGCAAGCTGAAAGCGGTGCCCTGAGACGTTGGCGCGCGGGCCTATGGCCTTACCGCAGCTTCGGCACCGCCGCAGCCGCACCAACACCCGTCGCCGCCGCGACGAAATCGCGGATCAGGCCAGCATCCTTCACCCCCGGCGCGCTTTCGACACCGGACGAGACATCGACCTGCCGCGCGCCCGTCATGCGGATCGCCTCGGCCACGTTCTCGGGCGTGAGTCCCCCGGCGAGCATCCACGGACAGGGCCAGTATTTCCGGTTCACAAGCCGCCAATCGAACGCCAACCCATTGCCGCCGGGAAGCTCTGCGCCCTTGGGCGGCTTGGCATCGACCAAAAGCTGGTCCGCCACAGCGCCATAGGTCTGAAGCGCCGCGAGATCCGCCTCCTCGGCAATCCCCACCGCCTTCATCACCGGCAAGCCATAGCGCGCCCGGATTTCCGCCACCCGTTCAGGGCTTTCCTTGCCATGCAACTGCAAGACATCAAGCGGCACCGTCTCTAAGAGATGATCAAGAAACGCATCCTCGGCATTGACCACAAGCGCCACCTTGGCGAGCCCGACCGGCGCGGCCAAGGCGAGATCGCGCGCCTGTTCCGGCGTCACGTAGCGCGGCGATTTCTCGAAAAACACAAGACCGACATAGGCCGCGCCCGCCTCGGCAGCCGCAACCACATGCTCAGGCTCTTTCAGCCCGCATATCTTGACCCGGATATCCATGATCTGTCTCTACCCGCAAGCGGACCCGCTTGCAAACGGGCCTAGCTCGCCTCGTCGAGGATCGCGAGAACCTCGTCCTGCGGCTTGCCCTCGCTGCCCTTGATGCGGCGCATTTCGCGCTTGGTCTGTTTGAGTTCACGCTGCATCTGGCTACCGGCGGCGCGGTGCTTGTGCTCGCGCAGCCATTCCCAGATGAAGCCGATCAAAACGCCTGCTGCGATACTGGCAAAGATCACCGCATAGAGCGGCAGCGCGATGGTCCAACCGAACCCCGTCAGATCAGCCAACGCCTCGGGCAGGAGGCTCAGCGTGACCATACCCCGGTTGGCCATAGCCACAGAAATAAGCACTATCGCCAGCGCGGCGAGGAATGCATAGCGAATATACCGCATGGATTACTTCCCGTTGAGACGGTCGCGCAGGAGTTTTCCGGTCTTGAAGAACGGTACATGCTTCTCCTCGACCTGCACCGTTTCGCCCGTGCGCGGGTTGCGCCCAACACGTGCGTCGCGTTTCTTGACCGAAAACGCCCCAAAGCCCCGAAGTTCGACCCGGTCGCCGCGCGCCATAGCGTCGATAATCTCTTCAAAGATCGTGTTCACAATACGCTCCACATCTCTTTGATACAGGTGCGGATTGTCATCGGCGATTTTCTGAATGAGTTCCGAGCGGATCATCTGACTGTTTACTCCCTGGGCGTGCATGTCTTTTGCGCGTGCATCGCCCCGACTATAGGAACAATCCGGAAAAACGGAAACACATACGCGTCAGTTCCGCCGGAAAAACGCCGGATTCCGCTCAATTCCCGCGCTTCAGAGACCTGTTTTCCTGTGCCGTGGCATGGCTGGCCCAGAAAACCCCCTTGCCGCAGCGCAGAAGAAGCCATTGATTCGGAATGAGAAATACGCCCCATTCCGGCCACAATGGTCAACGGCGCAGCGCGGGTAGCCCGACTCCGGTGCTATCAAACCCGCCATCCGCGGCCAGAACCTGCCCCGTCACATAGCTCGCCTTGTCGGAGCATAGGAAGGCGATGGCTTCCGCGATTTCGCGCTCGCTTCCATAGCGGTTGAGCGGGATGGCATCGTGATATGCGTCGATGATGTCTTGGCTATGGACTGCCATGGCGAGCTTGGTGCGCACCGGTCCCGGACAGACGCAATTGGCCCGCACACCATATTCCCCAAGCTCCGCCGCCTGCTGTTTCGTGAGCTGGATCACCGCAGCTTTCGACGTGCCATAGGCGACCCGAAGCGTCGAGGCGCGCAGCCCCGAGATCGAGGCGATATTGACGAGGCACCCTTTGCTCGCCTTGAGAAGCGGTGTCGCCGCCTGACTCATCAGGAACACCCCGTCGAGATTGGTCGCCATCACGGTCCGCCAGCGGGCGAAATCCGTCTCCTCAATGGGGCCGAAATCGGCCACGCCAGCGTTGTTGACCAAGGCATCAAGCCGCCCGCAGGAGGACCGCAGATCCGAGATTGCTGCCTGGACTTGTTCGGGGTCCGACACATCATACGGAAGGTAGACCGCATCCTCGACCTCTTGGATCGCCTCGTGCAACGCCTCAGTGTCGCGATCCAGCATCGCGATGCGCCAACCGTCCGCTGCCAATAGCTTTGCCGTCGCCAGACCGATGCCGCGCGCTGCGCCCGTGATCAATGCGGTTTTCTTGCTCATGTGCCTCTCCCTTGTCTCTTGCACCGACAAGCCGTTCAAAACGCTTGCCCAAGGCTTCTCAAAAAGCCTTGGCCCGGCGGCCACAGTTGGACATGAAAAAACGGCCCCGTGCAATACGGGGCCGTTCCAAATCTTGCTGCCGTTTCCGGCCTTTGGCTTATTCGTCGCCCTTGAGCGCTGCGCCAAGGATATCGCCGAGCGATGCGCCGGAGTCGGAGGAACCGTACTGTTCGACGGCCTCTTTCTCTTCTGCGATCTCGCGTGCCTTGATCGACAGGCCAAGACGACGGGTCTTGCTGTCCACGTTGGTCACGCGCACGTCGATCTTGTCACCAACCGAGAAACGCTCGGGGCGCTGCTCTGCACGGTCGCGCGACAGGTCCGAACGACGGATGAAGGACTTCATGCCTTCATACTCGACTTCGATACCGCCATCTTCGATCGCGGTGACTTCGACGGTGACGACCGAGCCACGCTTCACGCCGCCAACGGCCTCAGCGAACTTGTCGCCACCAAGCGCCTTGATCGAGAGCGAGATGCGCTCTTTCTCGACATCGACTTCCGAAACCACGGCTTGGACGACGTCGCCCTTCTTGTAGTTCTGGATGGCGTCTTCGCCACGCTCGTCCCACGAGATGTCGGAGAGGTGAACCATGCCGTCGATTTCGCCGTCGAGGCCAATGAACAGACCGAATTCGGTGATGTTCTTGACTTCGCCTTCGACCTCGGTGCCTTCCGGGTGGGTTTCTGCAAAGACTTCCCACGGGTTGCGCATGGTCTGCTTGAGGCCAAGCGAGACACGGCGTTTCGCGGGGTCGATCTCGAGAACCATGACCTCAACCTCTTGCGAGGTGGAGACGATCTTGCCGGGGTGCACGTTCTTCTTGGTCCAGGACATTTCCGAGACGTGAACGAGACCTTCGACACCGGGCTCCAGCTCAACAAACGCACCGTAGTCGGTGATGTTGGTGACGCGGCCAGTGTGCACCGACTCGAGCGGGAATTTCGCCGCAACGAGATCCCACGGATCTTCCTGCAGCTGCTTCATGCCGAGGCTGATGCGGTGGGTTTCTTTGTTGATCTTGATGACCTGAACCTTGACGGTTTCGCCGATCGACAGGATCTCCGACGGGTGGTTCACACGGCGCCATGCCATGTCGGTGACGTGGAGAAGACCGTCCACACCGCCGAGGTCCACGAAGGCACCATATTCGGTGATGTTCTTGACGACGCCTTCCACGGCCTGACCCTCGGTGAGGTTCGCGATGACCTCTGCACGCTGTTCGGCGCGCGACTCTTCGAGGATAGCGCGGCGCGAGACAACGATGTTGCCACGGCGACGATCCATCTTGAGGATCTGGAACGGCTGCTTGAGACCCATGAGCGGGCCTGCGTCGCGCACGGGGCGCACGTCAACTTGCGAGCCGGGCAGGAATGCAACGGCGCCGCCGAGGTCGACAGTGAAGCCGCCTTTGACGCGGCCGAAGATCGCGCCTTCGACGCGTGCATCGTCTGCATATGCTTTTTCAAGACGGTCCCATGCCTCTTCGCGGCGGGCCATCTCGCGGGAAATCACGGCTTCGCCACGGGCGTTTTCGGCCGCGCGGAGGAACACTTCTACTTCGTCGCCAACAGCGATTTCAGGAGCTTCACCGGGATTTGCGAATTCTTTAAGATCAACGCGGCCTTCCATCTTGTAGCCTACGTCGATGATGGCTTGGCCCGCTTCAATCGAGATGACCTTGCCTTTGACAACAGACCCTTCGGTCGGTGTGTCCATTTCGAAGCTTTCATTAAGGAGGGCTTCGAATTCCTCCATGGTTGCGTTAGCCATGTGGCGTCTTTTCCTTTACAAAGTGCTTTTTCTGGCCGTGCGGTTGTCTCCGCCGGTCTTGGGTTTCGTTGGTCAGCCGCAACGCCGTTCACATAAAACAAAGAGGGCCGGTAGTGCCCGACCCTGCTCGTCTCTTTGTTCTATGGCGCTGCACGCCTTGTCGACAGGCGCTCTATAAGCCGCGTTTAAAGGGAAATCAACCGTGTTTGGCGGCTTTTTGCCGGATCACGGCATCCCGCGCGAGTGTCCCCGCCTCGGCGGCGGCGAGCCGCGCCAGCGCTGCGTCCGCACCGCCTTCCCGGCAGGCCTGCTCCCAGATGCGCAGGGCCGATTTCGCGCTCCATGGCAGCGCCGCCTGCCGAAGCCATGCCCGAAGCGGCGGCGGCAAGGCATCGAACTCGCGCATCGGGTCGCCCTGCCGGCGCCGCACATTCCCGGCGCGGAGATTTCGCCGCCCCATCACGCGACCTCGCCGATCTGACGCAGGCGCGTCGTCTTGCGAGGCCCGCGTTCCTGCATCGAATCTGAGAATGCAGCGCGCCTTTTCTGCATGTCCTGTCTCCGTGGCAATAGATACGTTATATCGTAACAACCATAGGTCACCGAAAGACGCAAGCCACATCCCCGCAGAATCTGCACCACCGCGATACAGACGCAATACCGACGTAATACCGACGTTGGTTTTCCGGCCTAACAGAACCGCTCCGGCCCGACCCATTGGTCCACCGAATAGCGATCCCCATGCGCCCAGCCGACCGGCAAGACCGCCTCGATTGCGGCCACATCCTCGGCCCTAAGCTGCATCTGCGCCCCGGCAACAAGCTCGGCAAAATGCGCCGTCGAGCGCGTGCCGGGGATCGGAATCACATGCGCGCCCTTGGCCAGGGTCCAGGCAATCGCAAGCCCCGCAGCCGCAACACCCATATCCGCCGCAAGCGCCCTAAAGGCTTCTGTCGCCTTGATATTTTCGCCGTAGTTCGGTGCTTGAAACCGCGGATTGACCCTCAGGAACGGCAGGCTCTCGATGCGCTCGAAGGGGATCGGATCATCCGTGAGGAACGACCGCCCCACAGGCGAAAACGCGACAAAGGCCGTGCCAAGCTCTGCACAGGCCTGCAAGAGCCCAAGCTCCGGCGCCCGCGTCGAAAGGGAGTATTCGGACTGCACCGCATCGACATGATGCTCCTTCGCCGCCCGACGCAGCGAAGACGGCGCGATCTCGGAAAACCCGATACCACCGATTTTCCCCTTATCTTTCAATATGCTAAGGCTGCCAACAACCTCTTCGATCGGCACCTGTGGATCGCGGCGATGGATATAGAAAAGATCCACCTGCTCGATCCCCATCCGCGCGAGGCTCTGATCCAACTCCCCCTCCAGATGCGCGAGGTCATTGCGAAAGCACCGCTTGCCTTCTGCATCGGTGGTGATGCTCGCCTTGGTCGCGATATGGAATTTTTCCCGCGTCCCGGCACCCTTGTCTCTTAGGAATTGCCCAATCGCCTCTTCCGACCGGCCCATGCCATACACGTTGGACGTATCGATATGGCTGACCCCGGATTCAAGCGCGGCGTCCAAGATGGCATAGGAATTCTCTTCGCTCGTCGGGCCATAGAAATCCGCAAAGGACATTGCCCCGATCCCCAGCGCCGAAACCTCCGGCCCCTTGGCCCCCATCTTGCGCATCTGCATCGCCCTACTCCCCAAGCCGCGCATCAATCGCCTTGATCGCCTCGGCGACCGCCTCTTCGATGCTCATTTCGCTGGTGTCGATCACCACCGCATCCGCAGCGGGCTTTAGCGGCGCTTCCGCCCGCTCCATATCCCGCGCATCGCGCTCTTTCACATCGGCGAGAACCGCCTCGCGGCTGGTCTCATGCCCCTTGTCTGCAAGCTCGAGATAGCGCCGCTCGGCACGGACCTCGGCGCTCGCCGTGACGAAAAGCTTCGCCTCCGCGACCGGACAAATCACTGTGCCAATATCGCGCCCGTCCAGCACCGCACCGCCCGCGCGCCGCGCAAAAGCCCTTTGGAAATCGACCAAAGCCGCCCGCACCGCGCCAATCGCCGCAACCTTGCTCGCCGCTTGAGCCACGTCCGGAGACCGCAGCCCCTCGCCCTCGAGGTCTTCCGCCATCAACCCCTGCGCTGCCGCGACAGGATCAACACCTGCCAGCATCTTTGCCCCGACCGCCCGATAAAGCAGCCCGGTATCCAGATGCGCAAAGCCGAAATGCGCGGCCACAGCCTTTGACACCGTGCCCTTGCCCGCCGCCGCCGGCCCGTCAATCGCGATGGTAAACGCCATTACGCGCCCCCTTTCGAAAGCTCTGCGCCAAGCCCTCCCATCAGGGTCTCGAAGATCGGGAAAGACGTGGCGATCGGCGATCCGTCATCAACGCTGACAGGGGCCTCGGTCGCCATCCCCATCACCATGAAAGACATGGCAATCCGGTGGTCGAGATGGCTCTCGCAGGTCGCTCCACCTGGCACGTTGCCCGCGCCACGCCCCTTGACGATCCACCAATCCTCGCCCTCCTCGACCTCCACACCATTGAGCCGCAAGCCCTTGGCCATGGCGTCGATCCGGTCGCTTTCCTTGACCCGAAGCTCTTTCACGCCGCGCATCACGGTCTCGCCCTCGGCAAAGGCCGCCACGACCGAAAGGACCGGGTATTCGTCAATCATGCTCGCCGCCCGCGCCGGATCGACCTCGATACCCTTGAGGTTCGGCGAGAAGCGCGCCCGAAGGTCTGCCACCGGCTCGCCCCCTTCTTCGCGCAGGTTCTCATAGGTCAGGTCCGCGCCCATCTCCTTGAGCGTGGTGAAAAGCCCCGCCCGCGTCGGGTTGAGTCCGATATTGGGCACAAGCACATCCGACCCCGGCACAATAAGCGCCGCACAGACCGGAAACGCCGCGCTCGAGGGATCGCGTGGCACGACGATGGTCTGCGGTTTGAGTTCCGGCTGCCCGGTGAGCGTGATGACCCGGCCCGCATCGGTGACCTCGGTGGTGATCTCTGCACCAAACCCCGCGAGCATCCGTTCGGTATGATCCCGCGTCGCTTCTTTCTCGATCACAACGGTCTGCCCCGGCGCGTTCAACCCCGCCAGAAGCACCGCCGACTTGACCTGCGCCGACGGCATCGGCACCTCATAGCGCACTGGCACAGGCTCCGCCGCGCCGACAATCGTCATCGGAAGCCGCCCACCCGAGCGCCCCACCGCCTGCGCCCCGAAAAGAGCGATCGGATCGGTGACCCGCGCCATGGGACGTTTGTTGAGCGAGGCATCGCCCGTGAAGGTCGCCGAAATCCCCGTCGTCGCCATCGCCCCCATAATGAGCCGCACGCCGGTGCCGGAGTTGCCGCAATCAATGACAGTGTCAGGCTCGGCAAACCCGCCGACACCGACGCCATGCACATGCCATACCCCGTCTTCGTCCCGCGTAACGTCAGCCCCGAAGGCCCGCATCGCCTTGGCGGTATCAAGCACATCCTCGCCCTCAAGAAGCCCGGTGATCACAGTCTCCCCCACGGCCATCGCCCCGAACAGAAGCGCACGATGCGAGATCGACTTGTCCCCCGGCACATGCGCCTCGCCCTGAAGCGGGCCACAGGGGCTGGAGGTCATGGGGGTTGGGGTGCCGTGGCCGGACATGGGCAATTCCTCTTTTGCTCTTGCCCCAAGCTGTTACCGCAACGCCGCGCAGCCGTCCATGCCGCAGGCACGCCGCTCTTCCTCTTGCCGGAAATATCCTGGGGTGAATTGCCCCTTAGGGGCAAGAGGGGCAACGCCCCTGCCGCCTGTCCCTCGGGGCAGGCCGCTTTGTCTGGCCCCTCCGCGGGGGCGGGCAAAGCGTCTTACTTGCGCCGGAAGGTGAGGTAATGCGGCACGCGCCCCTCGCGGAACGCCTTCTGCTCATAGCGCGTCGAGATCCAGTCGTCCCAAGGCGCGCGCCAATCCGCTGGTCCCTCGGCGAGCCATTCAAACCCGTGTTTCGGCACTTGCTCCAATGTCTGGCGCACATAGTCGGGAATATCCGTCGCCACGCGGAAAATCGCGCCGGGCTTCAACACCCGCGCCAGCGGTTCAAGATGCTCCGGCGTCACGAACCGGCGCCGGTGATGGCGCTTTTTGGGCCACGGGTCGGGATAGAGAAGGAAGGCCCGCGCAATGCTTGCCTCAGGAAGCACATCAAACATATCCCGCGCATCACCGGGATGCACACGGATGTTCTCGGCTTCCGCTTCTCGGATCTTACCAAGAAGCATCGCCACACCGTTGATATATGGTTCGCAGCCGATGATCCCGACGTCTGGGTTCTGCACGGCCTGATGCACCATATGCTCGCCGCCGCCAAACCCGACCTCGAGCCAGACATCGCGACCGCCGAACAACGCCTCAAGGTCGATATTCTCGCGCTCGGGGTTTTCTTCCCACGTGACCTTGCCCGGTGCGAGCGCCGCAAGGTCCTCGTCAAGATAGGCCTCCTGCGATTTGCGCAGGCCCTTGCCCTTGAAGCGACCATAGAAATTGCGCCAAGGCGCGCCCGAGGGATGTTGCCGGTCTGCCATCACGACCCCTTATTGAAAACCGGCCCCGCATCTGCCCTGTGCAGCGCGCGCCGTCAAGCCTCGTGGAACACCTTGCGCAGAAGGAACATGCCCGGAATGGTGACGATATACATGGTGATGCCGTAAACGGCGGCGGGCACCGCGAACTCCGGGATGCCGCCGACCTGCGCCACGAGTCCGGCCACCGTGATGCCAAGCGCGGCGTTCTGCACCCCCATCTCGATCGAGATACAGATGCCGTCCGCCCCGCCAAGCCCGATCACGCGCGCCACGACCATGCCAAGCACGAGGAGCACCGCATTCAACGCGACAAGAAGCGGGCCGAGCCGCGCGATGTTTTCAACGAACAACCCCCAGTTCGTTGCCAGCGCTGCCACCACGATCACCACAAACAAGACCAAAGCGATATTGGAGACCAACGCCTCGCTCCGGCTTGCGAAATCCTCGGCCAGAAAGCGGATCAACAGGCCAAGAAGCACCGGCACCGTCGTGATCGCGAACATCGAGACCGCAATCGCCGTGACATTGATCGTCTCCGCCCCGTCGCCAAGGAACGTCTTCGCGGCCCAGCCCACAAGAACCGGCACCGTCAGGACCGACAGGAGACTGACCACCGCCGTAAGCGTGATCGAAAGCGCCACTGTGCCGCCCGCGAGCTTGGTCAGGATATTCGAGGTCACGCCCCCGGGACAAAAGGCAAGGATCATCACCCCGAAAGCAAGCGCCGGTGGCAGGTCAAAAAGCTGAAGCCCCAGATAGGCCACGAGCGGCACGACAACAATCTGCAGGACCATCCCCGCAAGCGCTGCCTTCGGCACCGCGAGCACCCGCCCGAAATCCGCGAAAGTCAGGCCATAGCCCAGCGAAAACATGATGAAAGCCAAGGACAATGGCAGTGCGACATCCAACAACATATACGTTCCTCCCGTTCACCTCAGGAGAGTGCCACAGCCAATGCAAAAGGCCAAAGCCTTCCGTAGCAGGAGGGCTTTGGCCTGTGTCGTCTCTTGCTGTGTCGCAGGGCCTAGACGGCCGCCTTGAGCGCACTCACGAGGTCCGTCTTTTCCCAGCTGAACCCGCCATCGGCCTCCGGGGCGCGGCCAAAATGGCCATAGGCTGCTGTGCGCTGGAAAATCGGCTTGTTGAGCTGGAGTTGCGTGCGGATACCGCGCGGCGTGAGGTCCATCACGTTACGGATTGCCTTTTCGATCTCTGCATCCGGAACTGCGCCCGTGCCGTGGGTATCGACATAAATCGACTGCGGCTCGGCCACGCCAATGGCATAGGAAAGCTGCACGGTGCAACGCGCCGCCATCTCTGCCGCGACCACGTTCTTGGCAAGGTAGCGCGCCGCATAGGCCGCCGAACGGTCAACCTTTGTCGGGTCTTTACCAGAGAAGGCACCACCGCCATGCGGGGCCGCACCGCCATAGGTGTCCACGATGATCTTGCGCCCGGTAAGGCCCGCATCGCCATCAGGGCCGCCGATGACAAACTTGCCCGTCGGATTGACGTGCCAAACAGTGCTCGCGTCGATCCACCCTTCGGGCAGGGTCTCGCGGATATAGGGCTCGACAACCTTGCGGACGTCATCCGATGTCATGCTCTCGTCTAGGTGCTGCGTCGACAGTACGATGGACGACACACCGACCGGCTTGCCGTTCTCATAGCGCACCGAAAGCTGCGATTTCGCGTCCGGGCCAAGGCTCGGCTCGGTGCCGTTCTTGCGCACCTCGGCAAGGCGGCGCAGGATCGCATGGGCATACTGGATCGGGGCGGGCATGAGCGCCGCGGTCTCATTGGTGGCAAAGCCGAACATGATGCCCTGATCGCCCGCGCCCTCGTCTTTGTTTTCGGCCGCATCGACGCCCTGAGCAATATGGGCGGATTGCTCGTGCAGGAGGTTCGTAACCTCAAGAGTGCGCCAGTGGAACTTGTCCTGCTCATAGCCGATGTCGCGCACACAGTCGCGCACCACATGGGCCAGATCGTCCTTCACCTGGGTAAGCTTGTCCGGGTCAGACAGCCCAACCTCCCCGCCAATCACCACGCGGTTCGTGGTGGCAAAGGTCTCACAGGCGACGCGCGCCTCGGGCTCGATGGCAAGAAAGGCGTCCAATACGGCATCGGAAATGCGGTCACACACCTTATCGGGATGCCCCTCGGAGACCGATTCCGAGGTGAAGGTGTAGGTCTGTCTGCTCATGAAATGCTCCATTAGGATTACGTCGTCACGCCAGGAAGCCGTTGTGACAACAGGTGCCAAGGGGCTTACGCGCCCTGCTGCAGCGGGTCAATCGCTTTTGCCGCGCCTGCGCCAAAGCGTCAGGGCCAAGAGCAGCCCCATAAGCGCGGCAAAGGGCATATCTCCGATTTTCGCATAGACCGTCTCGGCCCGTGCGGCAGGCAGGCCCGCATCGATATAGCCCGCCTCGTCAAGGCCAAGCGCAGCCACGACCCGCCCGCGCGCATCAATCACCGCGGAGACCCCGGTATTCGCCGCCCGCACAAGCGGCAGGCCCATCTCGATCGCCCGCATCCGCGCCTGTTGCAGGTGTTGAAAAGGGCCTGAAAACGTCCCGAACCACGCATCATTGGTAATCTGCATCAGCAGCCTCGGTCGTGCCGGTGCGCCGCGCACATCCTGCGGGAACACGACCTCATAGCAGATGAGCGGCAAGGCCTGACCCACCCCCCCGAGATCGAGAAAATCCGCGCGGCGCGGCCCGATATTCTTATCTCGGGCGATTTCATCGTCGGCTTCCCCGAGGAGACGGCAGAGGATTTCGAGGACACGATGGACCTCATCCGTGAGGTGCAATACGGG
>NZ_JAKVRD010000030.1 GCF_022814865.1 Shimia aestuarii
GGGCTGACCTATGCCGGGGCGGGCTGGCCGTCAAAGACAACTTCGCCGCAATGGTTGATCTGTTGCCAGGCAAATCCGCGCCCGTCCGGCAACACCGCGATCACACGGTCGATCCCGTATTCGATATTCTCTTCGCCCAGAAAGGCGATGGCATCGCCGCTCTCAAGCGCGCGACCGATCTCCTTGGCGTCGAAACATTTGAACCAGCCCGGCGCGACAAGCGGCTCGGCCCCATCATAGGGCTCATAGGTCTCGCTCATCATGGCAAGCGACTGCTGCGTGGTGAAACAGGCGCGATAGCGGATCGGGCTCGAGTCGGCGTTGATGGCTTCGAAATCCTCGTAGAGGATCGGCTCCGGCGCGCCAGTGACCATAAGCGTAAGCTGCACGTCATCTGTGCCCGTCGCTTTGACCGGCTCATAGAAGTGATAGACCTGAAGGTAATAGATCGCCGCCCCGGCGATGAGAGAGATCACGACAATCAGCCCCGCGATGATTTTTCCGCTCACGCCACATATCCCCCGGCTTCGGTCTGCACGAAGGCATCGGCGCACTGCTTGGCCAGCGCGCGCACCCGCCCGATATAGGCCTGCCGCTCGGTGACAGAAATCACACCGCGCGCATCGAGCAGGTTAAACAGGTGGCTTGCCTTGATGCACTGGTCATATGCCGGGTGTGCCATGACGATTCGCTTGCCGGTCTTGGGGTCGACATGATCCTCGGCGAGGATCTTCTCGCATTCTGCCTCGGCCTCTTCGAACTGTTTGAGGAGCACATCTGTATTGGCCACGTCGAAATTCCAACGGCTGTATTCCTGCTCGGTCTGACGGAACACATCGCCATATTTGAGCGCGATAGGCGCATCCGGGTCGTTGAACGGCATGTCCATCACGTGATCGATGCCAAGCACATACATCGCCAGACGCTCAAGACCATAGGTCAGCTCGCCCGAGACCGGGTGACAATCATGGCCGCCGACCTGCTGGAAATAGGTGAACTGCGAGACTTCCATCCCGTCGCACCACACTTCCCAGCCCAAGCCCCACGCGCCAAGCGTCGGGCTTTCCCAGTCATCCTCGACAAAGCGGATATCATGCAGGTCCATGTCGATCCCGATCGCCTCAAGACTGCCGAGATAAAGCGCCTGAAGGTCCGGCGGGCTCGGTTTGATGAGCACCTGATACTGATAGTAATGCTGCAACCGGTTCGGGTTCTCGCCATAACGCCCATCGGTCGGGCGGCGCGAGGGCTGCACATAGGCCGCCGCCCACGGGTTTGACCCAAGCGACCGCAGAGTGGTCGCGGGGTGAAACGTCCCTGCACCCACTTCCATGTCATAAGGCTGCATCACCGCACAGCCTTTCGCGGCCCAATAGGCCTGTAGCCGCAAGATGATCTCCTGAAAGCTGCGCGGTTTGTCCTGCGATGTCGCCATGGCCCTGCCCTTTGGAAATTGCGGGTTTTACCTATGCCGACGCGGGAGCGGGGTCAATCACACCAAACCCTAAAATAAGGATGCAAGAATGGCTTCATCTGTTAAACATGGCTATTAACCACGTGAATCAAGACCTTCAGGGACGTCCAACCACATGATCCGTACTTTTCTATCGGTTTTTCTTTTTCTCTTCATCACGGTTCAATCCGTCCTCGCACAAACAAACAACACAGACTCGTGGCTTCAGATCGAAGCCCACCCGAGTCTGACCGTGGCGACCCAGCGCGCCCAGTCCTACGCTGAATCAACGCCAGATGTGAGCAGCTTCGCCCTCGGGAACGGGTGGTATGCCGTTGCCATCGGCCCCTTCGATGCCACCGCAGCACAACAGCAACTGCGCCAATTGCGCGCGCAAGGCCTGATCCCGCGCGATGCCTACATCGTGACCCGTGACGCCTTTGGGCAGCGCATCTGGCCGACAAGCGCCACGCCGCAACCCGCACTGCCGGCCGAAGATGCCGCCGATACCGTGGCCTCTGACACCACGCCGGCCCCGACGCCCGAACCCGCACCGGAACCCGAGGTTATCGACGAGACCCCGCGCGAAGCCCGCGCAAGCGAAGCCCGCCTCAACGCAGATGAACGCAAACAACTGCAAAGCTATCTGCAATGGGCCGGCTACTATAACGCCGCCATCGACGGCGCTTTTGGCCGCGGCACCCGTAGCTCCATGGCCGCATGGCAGCGCGACAATGGGTATGACGCGACCGGCGTTCTAACCACAATGCAACGCGAAGCTCTGCGCCAGCAGTATTACGCCGTGCTTGAAGGCATGGGCCTGCGCGGTATCGCCGACACAACCGCCGGGATCGAGATGATCCTGCCTTTGGGTGTCGTCGCACGGGCCAAGGAAGAATACCCCTTCGTCCATTATGACGCGACTGGCGATATCCCGGCCAAGGTGTTGCTGATCTCTCAGGAAGGCGATCAGAATACGCTCTTCGGTCTCTATGACATCATGCAGACCCTCGAAATCGTGCCCCGCACCGGGGACCGTTCGCGCGGAGACCGCAGCTTCTCGCTGATCGGTCAGAATGCCGAGATCATCTCGCAGACCGAGGCCAGCCTCGAAAATGGCCGCATTAAGGGCTTTACCCTCGTCTGGCCCCGCAACGATGAAGAGCGCCGCACGCGCATCCTCGATGAGATGCGCGCCTCTTTCAAACGTCTCGATGGTGTGCTCGATCCCGCCGCAGGCAGCAACGCAGAACAGAATATCGACCTCGTTGCTGGGCTTGAAATCCGCCGTCCGCGCCTGTCGCGCTCGGGCTTCTATGTCGATGGTGAGGGCACTGTCCTGACCACAACCGAAGCCGTACAGAACTGTGGTAGCATCACGCTCGATACCGACTATGAAGCAACGCTTGTCGCGACGGACGACGCCAGCGGCATCGCCATCCTGCGCCCGACAAGCGCTCTTGCACCGCGCGGCTATGCGACCCTTCTTGAAGGCGATGCCCGTCTCCAGACCGAGGTCGCCGTGTCCGGCTATTCCTACGAAGGCCTGCTTGGCGCACCGACCATGACGTTTGGCACACTGGCCGACATCAAGGGGCTTTCCGGCGAGCCGGAAATCAAGCGTCTCGCGCTCGATCCCCTGCCCGGCGACGCAGGCGGCCCGGTCTTTGCCGCCGACGGTTCTGTCCTCGGCATGCTGCTGCCCGCTTCGGCAAGCGGGGCGCGCCAACTGCCCGGCGATGTGAGCTTTGCCATCTCCTCCGCCGCGCTCAAATCCGCGCTGGATACCGCCGAGATCACCACAACCCCCGCCCCTCTCGGCGCCGCGATGACGCCCGAGGAAATGACCCGCAAGGCCAGCGGCATGACAGTGCTGGTGGGCTGCTGGGACTAAGGCACAGCTTTTGTCGAAACAAGAAAGGCCGGGGCACAGACCCCGGCCTTTTTCTTTCTCCAATGCGTCGGCGTCTAGGTCGCCAAATCCGCCGTCATATGGATGAGCGTCGGACGATCTGCCTTGAGCGCCGCTTTGACCGCCTCCTGCAAGGCTCCAAGCGTCTTCGGCGCCGCGCTCAACGCGCCATAGGCTTCGGCCAAGCGACAGAAATCCGGGTTCTGCGCGACCACGGCCTTGGGCGCGATCTGGCTCGCGACCATGGCGTCCTCGATTTCCTTCAATTTGCCATTGTCCCAAAGCAGGATCGGCAGCGGCAGACCAAGCTCAACCGCCGTGCCAAGCTCTTGCACCGTGTATTGAAACCCGTAGTCCCCCGCGATCGCGACGGTCGGCAAGCCTTGCCGCGCCACTGCCCCACCAATGGCTGCCGGTAGCGCATAGCCAAGCGTGCCGAAACCGCTCGGATGGTGCCAATGTCCCGGCCGCGCCATATCCCAGAACTCTTTGGAGGAATAAGCGAATTGCGTCATGTCGGAATAGATCATCGTGTCTTCCGGAAGCACCTCCCGAAGCGCCTCTGCCACCGGCACGATACCGGGGCGTTCCGCATCAACCTCCCCCCGCCAGCGCAGCTTTTGGGCCTGCACCGCCGCATCGTCCCAATCGCTCACGCCATGATGATCCACAAGCGCCGCCTTCAACGCGGTGAAGAACGCCGCCGCATCCATGTCGAGCGCAAGGTCGTTCTCCGCCCCGGCAAGCACCTCAGGATCGATATCGACCCGCAACATCGGGCACTCATGCCCAAGCGCATCGCGCCAGAGGTCGACCTCCGAGAGCTCGGTCCCCACGGCGACGACGTAATCCGCCTCCGCCGCCACATCCGCGCTTGTCGGGCGGGCAAGGAACGATCCGAAATGGTGTTTCTGATGCGCCGGAATGATCCCACGCCCCGCGTAGGTCGTGAAGGACGCCGCCCCCATCGCCTCGATGACTTCACTGGCAAGCGGTCCGACATGCGCCGCGCCACCGCCCAAAACGAACAGAACCTTCTTCGCGTCCAACAGATCGCCCAGCGCCGGACCGATCTTCGCCTCTTGGACCACCTCGAGCGGCTTGCCCCGCGCGGGGAAACCCTTGGCTTCGGCCCCGGCAAGGGCAATCGGCACCTGAATATGCTTGGGCCGCTTGCGCGCGCTGTTGAATTCGCCAAGCGCCCGGTCAATCAACGTATAGGCGTCCTCTGCGCTCACCGCCTCGTGGCTCCAATCACAGACGGTCGCGGCCGCTGCTTCCTGATCTAGCATCTGGTGCAGCTGCCCGCGCCGTCCCGCCGTCCGATCGAGGCAAGAGGAAATCGCAAGCACCGGCACACTGTCGCTATACGCTTGGCCAAGTGGCGTCATCGCGTTGCATAGGCCCGGTCCGGTGATGATATAGCACACGCCCGGTTTACCGCTGGCCCGCGCATAGCCATCGGCCATGAACCCCGCGCCCTGCTCATGCCGCGCCAGGATATGGGTGATCCCCGCTTCTTCGATGCCGCGGTACATTTCGATATTATGCACCCCCGGAATTCCGAAAATCACATCCACATCCCGCGCCTTGAGCATGTGCGAGATTTGCGCCCCAAGCGGTCGCGTTACCATCTTATCCCCTCCAGAATTGCGGTGTCAGGATTACGAACACGGCCAAGAGTTCTAGCCGCCCGATCAGCATCCCGACAATGAGTATCCATTTGGCCGTATCATTCAACGGGGCGAAGTTACCAGCCGGTCCAATGATATCGCCAAGGCCGGGGCCGATGTTCGCCACCGCCGTCGCCGCCCCCGAAAGCGATGTGGTGAAATCGAGCCCCGTCATACCAAGCGCCACCGCCAATAGGCCGAGCGTCACCGTAAAGAACACAAAGAACGACATGACCGAGCTGAGCGTGTCCTCGGTCACCTTCTTGCCGTCATAGCGCACGGTGAAGATGCCGCGTGGATGGCGGATGCGCTTGATCTGCGCTTGGATCGACGCAAACAAAAGCTGGTAGCGGAAGATCTTGACCGAACACGCCGTCGATCCCGCGCAGCCCCCGATGAGGCCGATGAAGAAGAACATGGTGACGATAAAACTGCCCCATCCCATGTAATCGACGCTGGCATAACCAGTGCCGGAAATGATCGAGGTGATATTGAACAATGCCTCGCGGAACGACTTTTCCCAGTGGTGCGGGAAAATCCACGTCAGGACGACGGTAAAGATCAGCACAAGAACCGCGATCGTCATCAGGAAGGCCCGCACTTGGCTATCGCGGAAAAGCGGCGTGCTATGCCCGTTCACAAGCTGCACGTAGCGCACAAACGGCATCGCAGCGAGGATCATGAAGACCGAGGCGACATATTCCATCCCTCCGGAATATGTCCCGAAAGAGGCATCATGGCTAGAGAACCCACCGGTTGAGATCGTGGTCAGCGAATGGACAAGCGCGTCAAAAGCCGGCATCCCCATTAGAATATAGGACACCATGCACACCACGGTCAGCCCCACGTAGATGACCGAGATCTGCCCCGAGATCGCGGTCGCCCGTGGCAAGATCTTCCCCATGGTCTCAAAGGCTTCCGAGCGAAAAATCTGCATGCCGCCCACGCGCAATTCCGGCAGAAACACCATCGCAACAACAATGATCCCGATCCCGCCAAGCCATTGCAGCATACCTCGCCAGAGGTTAACGCCCCGCGGCAGGTCATCCAGCCCCGAAAAGACTGTCGATCCAGTGGTGGTCAGGCCCGACATGGCCTCGAAAAAAGCATCCACGAACCGTGCTTCCGTCGCCCCGAACATGAACGGCAATGACCCAAAGATCGGCAGTGCGACCCAAACCCCGGTGGTGAGAAGAAAGGTCTGCTGAATCGAAAGCCCCCGCCCCTTGCCCGACTGGCACGACAAGGCCACGAGACCGCCCGTCAGGATGGTCAGAATCGCGCTTTCAAGGAACACCCACCAATGCCCATTGCCTTGCGCAAGATCGGCAAGCATCGGCAGCAACATCGCCAGACCGAGGATGGCCACGAGAAGGCCAATCACATATCCCACAGGGCGCAGGTCAAACATGCCGAAGCGTTGGCCTCTCCTGCACAGACTGTCAAGCGCCCACAATAGCCCTCATGCCGCGCCTAGTAGATCGGCAAAGACGAAAGCGGGAATATCCGCCCGGCTCAGCCCCATCAGCGTCAGTTGCGCATCGCTCAACGCATCAAGCGCATAGGCCTCATGCAATCGCCTTCGTTTCTCAAGCCCAACATTGAACCCCATCCCCTGCTCCACAAGGAAAAGGTCGAGCCGCGCCATAAGGGCGCGACGATGAAAGGTGATATCCGTGTCCGTCCTGTTCATTTGGAAACCTCCGGCCCTTCCGGGCCTCGCGCATCAGGTTTCCTCCCATGCCCCAGTCTCGCACAGAATCGCGCTAAACAGGTTAAGGTTTTCCCGTCCCATGCCCCTCTGTTGCTGCATTGCAGCAGCTACGCAGCCGTATGTCATCTGGCAAGGACGCGCGAGGCTCCTGGCCGCCTCAATAGGCATCAAAGGTCTACTATCGGGACAAAGCCGTCTTTGATTCCAAAGCGTCTCATGGCACGGTGACGCTGAAACCGCGTGGTAAGTTAAAGTGCAAAGATGAACCTCAAGAAGCTATTCAGTCTTGGTCGCAATAGAATTCCAAAAGCGAAATCAGAAACCGACTGGCGATCACTCATCGAGAGGCGCTGCTCTTCCCTCAGTGTGGGAGGTTTTCGCCCAAGTGGCGAATTGACATCTTCCTGTTTTGGGGAAGTTCGCGCATCAAGAAAAGGCGAGATTTGGCCGGAGCTTCATGGTGAGGCTCTTTGGCCTGTCTGCCAACTCAACTTGCTTGATGCGCCTTTCGTGCCGGACAACTTATCCGACATTGCCCTGCTTCAGGTGTTCGTTTCCGAAGACTATTGGTCTTCAGATTTTGCAACCGTAGATTCCAGTGAAGAGGTGCTTAAAAGTCCATTTTTCATAAGGGTCTACGACAGCTTGGCGGAATTACAGCAGGTGAAGGTGCCAAGCCACAAGTCACCATTCAAAGCATTTGAGGCACGTTGGAACGATCAAGTTCAAGTAGATTATCCGACACACGATACAATGCCTATCGACTTTGATCAGCTAGGAATCGGTGACTACTACGACCAGGAGGGAATCGATGGCGTGCTTGCCACTAAACTGGGGGGCTGGCCAAGCTGTATTCAATCGGAACCGTGGTGGGACTACCGGATGGAAGGGCAAGGGTTCGAATATGCGCTTCAATTAGATTCCGAAGAAAAAGCGAATTGTTGGTGGGGGGATGCGGGAACCGTATACATAGCTCGCCACAAGACTAAGAAACACCTTTGGGCCATAGACTTTCAGTGCTACTGAGAATTGGCTAGTGGGCCTCAAACCTGCCTTTCGCTGCAACAGCCCCCTAAACCTCATCCGCAAAATGCTTCATGGTAAGCCGGATCGGGTTCGGCGCCGCCTGCCCAAGGCCACAGATCGACGCATCGACCATCGCCTGACTCAGCTCTTCCAAAAGCCCCTGATCCCAGCGGTCCGCCTGCATGAGCTTCACCGCCTTCTCACAGCCCACCCGGCAAGGCGTACATTGACCACAGCTTTCATCCTCGAAGAAGCGCAGCATGTTGAGCGCCGCCTCCTTCGCGCTGTCCTGCTCCGATAGCACCACGACAGCCGCCGAGCCGATAAAGCTCCCAAGCGGTTGCAGCGTGTCGAAATCAAGCGGCACATCGTTGATCGAGGCAGGCAGAAGTCCCGAGGACGGCCCGCCCGGCTGATAGGCTTTGAACGCATGCCCCTCGGCCATGCCGCCCGCGGCCTCAATGATATCCATGATCGTCGACCCGGCGGGCAGAAGATAAACCCCCGGCTCCGCCACCCGGCCAGAAACGGAATAAGACCGAAGCCCCTTGCGCCCGTTCTTCTCGACTGAATTGAGAACCTCCGGACCCTCGCGGCAAATCTTCGACACCCAATAAAGCGTCTCGACATTGTGGACGAGCGTTGGCTGCCCAAAAATGCCGACCTGTGCCACGAAAGGCGGACGGTGACGCGGCTCGCCGCGCTTGCCCTCGATCGACTCGATCATCGCGCTTTCTTCGCCACAGATATACGCCCCGGCCCCGCGACGCAGGTCGATATAGCCCGGCTCCACGATCCCCGCCGCCTCAAGCGCGGCAATCTCGCGCCGCAGAATCTCAAGAACCGCCGGATACTCGTCGCGCATGTAGATGAACGCGGTTTCCGCTTCCACGGCCCAGGCCGCAATAAGCATCCCCTCAAGGAACACATGCGGCACGCGCTCGAGGTAATAGCGGTCCTTGAACGTCCCCGGCTCGCCTTCGTCGCCATTGACCGCCAAATACCGCGGGCCCTCGTTCATCCGCACGAAGCCCCATTTCTTGCCCGACGGGAACCCGGCCCCGCCAAGCCCGCGCAGTCCCGCCTCAAGAACCGTGTCCTGAACCGCTTCCCAATCGCCGCCCTCGCGCAGCGCGCGCAGCGTCTCATAGCCGCCCGAGCCAACATAGGCGTCGTAGTCTTCATAATCCGGCAGATGCGTATGGGTATCGTCCGCCGCAATCGCCGCTTCAACCTTCTCGACGGTCGCGTGGTCGATATGGTTATGCCCGATCTCAAGAACCGGCGCCGTATCGCACCGCCCCATACAGGGCGCACGCACCACGCGGACCTCGGCCGGGTCCATGCCCTCCTCAAGCGCCGCTTTCAACTGCTGCGCGCCCGCCAACTCACAAGAAAGCGAATCGCAAACCCGGATGGTCAACGCAGGCGGCGGGGTTTCGCCTTCGCGCACGACATCGAAATGCGCATAGAAAGAGGCGACCTCGTAGACTTCGGCTTGCCCGATGCGCAATTCCTCGGCGAGCGCCCGAATATGAGCCGCCGAAAGATGCCCATAGGCGTCCTGAACAAGATGCAGAAACTCGATCAGAAGGTCGCGCCGCCGGGGTTGATCCCCGAGGAGCGCAAGCACCTCTGCATGGGCCTCGTCGTCAAGCTGCCGCCCCTTGGGAACGTGCCGCCCCTTACCCTTGCCAGATTTCCAGATGCCCTTCTTGGACTCGTCGAGTGCCATCCCGGTTCCCCCGCTCCAAATTTCGCCTCACCCTATCGCGCTCCGCCGCTTTCGAGCGACGCCAAAAACGACATGTCCAAAGCCGTATGCGCGCCCGCGTGCAATCTGCGTCCCGCAGGCGCATTGTATCCGGTCAGATTCTATGGGCAAATACCTCCGCGCGACCCATCTAGTTGAGACCGCCCATGCTCTGGTTTTCCATCGCGACTGTCGTCCCCGTCCTGCTCCTCGCCCTTGCCGGGCTCTCGGGCGGGTTCTGGTGCCTGATCGCGCTCATATATCTCACCGCCTTTACCTACCTGATGGACCGCCTTGTGCAGGGGGCCGCCGCCCGGCGTGGCGCGGATGGTGAATTTCCTGTGGGCGAGGAACTGGCGCTTTTCCTTGGTGCGGCGCATCTCGTCCTGATCTGGATCGCGCTCTACGCCATCGGCGGCGACTCAGGACTAGGCCTTTTTGAACGCCTGCTCTGCTTCGTCGCCTTCGGCCTATTCTTCGGACAAGTCAGCAACGCCAACGCGCATGAGTTGATCCACAAACAAGCCCGTGGCCCCCGCTGGCTCGGCATCGCAGTCTATATCTCGCTTCTCTTCGGCCACCACGCCTCGGCGCATCCGCGCGTGCATCACGTCTGGGTCGCAAGCCCGATGGACCCCAACAGCCCCGCACCGGGCCAGAGTTTCTATCGCTTTTGGCCGCGCGCTTGGCTCGGCTCCTTCCGCAAGGGCCTTGCCGCCGAGAACGCGTTGCGCGCCCGCGCCCGCACGCCGCGCCCATTTTGGACCCATCCCTATCTCTCCTATGTCGGCGGCGGCCTCCTGATGGTGCTGCTCTCCGGCGCGTTCTTCGGACTTTCCGGCATCCTCGCCCTGATCCTCCTCACGGGCTACGCGCAAATGCAGCTCCTCGTCTCCGACTACGTGCAGCATTACGGCCTGACCCGCGCGCGTGGTGCCGATGGTCGCCTCGAACCTGTCGGTCCCGAACATAGCTGGAACGCACCGCAGTTCTATTCCTCGGCCCTGATGCTCAACGCCCCGCGTCACTCCGATCACCACATGCACCCTTTGCGCACCTATCCCTCGCTCGAACTTGACCGCGAGACGATGCCGATCCTGCCGCGCTCCCTGCCGATTATGGGCGCACTTGCCCTCTGGCCACGCATGTGGCGGCGAGTCATGGATCCGAAGGTCGCGAAACTCGGGCCACAGGGGCATTGAGACTGGATTGCGCGTGCCGCCTCTGGCAGGCTCCGACTATGATACGCCTGATCCTCGCCCTTCTTCTCGCCGCCCTGCCCGCCTTCGCACAAACGCCGATGTCGGCCTCGGAGTTTGAAGCCCATACCAAGGGCAAGACACTCTACTATGGCGTCGGTGGCGAACGCTATGGCGTCGAGGAATACCTCTCGAACCGCCGCGTGCGCTGGTCCTTCCTCGATGGTGAATGCAAAGAGGGGAATTGGTATCCGAGCGGGGACCAGATCTGTTTCGTCTACGAGGACAACCCGGTGCCACAATGCTGGCTTTTCTATCTGAAGGGTGACAGCCTCGCCGCCCGCTTCGCAAGCGGCGATGATCCGACCGTGCTCTATGAGGTCGAAGGCAACGGCGAAATGCTATGTCTCGGTCCCAAAGTCGGCGTCTGAAAAGGTTAACGGATTTGCGCTGCAGCGAAACCTGCACTGACGCGATACATACACAATACCGACGTTATACCGACGTGGATTTTTCGCGTTAACCTGGTCAGAAAAGACTGCCCTGTTCGGGCGGTTTCGCGGGTTTTTTCGGACTGGATTTGCCGCCCAACGTGACCTTGCCATCGGCGAATTCAATCTCGATTTCCCGCGCTTTCTTGGCCGCTTTCGTATCTGTGACAAGCGCCCCATCGCCCCGCACCACGGCATATCCCCGCTCAAGCGTGGCATGATATCCAAGCGTCTCACGCATCCGCTCAAGCCCGTTCAACCGATCGCCAAGCATGCCGACCCGACGTAGCTGCGCCTCACGCATACGGCGGGCAAGATCTTGAATTTTCTCTCTTTTTCGAACGACTTCCCGCGAGATCGTCACCGGGCTAAGGCGATCCGTGCGTCGCCCGAGCGCCTGGCGCTTGCCTTCGATCATCCCGCGCAGCGTGCTCGCCCGTAGGCTGCCTGTATGTTCCGTGAGGATCACGCGTCGTCGCTGCACCCCGTCGCGCAAGGCGCGCGGCAGGTTCTCGCCCGACCGGTCGAGCCTCTGGCGCGGCGTTTGCAACAAGACATCCACGCTCGGCAAGGCCCGCGACAAATCCTTAAGCCGTTGAGTTCGCGTCGAAACCCCGTCCGACAACGCCCTCTTCAACCGCCCCCCCTGCTCCTCGGTCCAGCCCAGCAATTCAAGCCGCACCGGCACAGCAATCTCCGCCGCAGCGGTCGGTGTCGGCGCGCGCCGGTCCGAGACGAAATCAATCAGCGTGGTATCCGTCTCGTGCCCCACAGCCGAGATCAACGGGATTTTCGACGCCGCCGCCGCGCGCGCCACGATTTCCTCGTTAAACCCCCATAAATCCTCGATACTTCCGCCGCCCCGCGCCACGATGATGAGGTCCGGACGCGGCAGCGCACCGCCCGGCGTGAGCCTGTTGAACCCTTCAATCGCCGCTGCCACTTGCGGCGCGCATTGCTCGCCCTGAACCGCCACCGGCCAGATCAGGACTTTCCTCGGAAACCGCTCACGTAGGCGATGCAGGATATCGCGGATCACCGCCCCCGAGGGCGAGGTCACAACCCCAATGACATCCGGCAGATACGGCAGCGATTTCTTGCGCTCCGGCGCAAACAACCCTTCCGCCGCAAGCTGCTTCTTGCGCTTCTCGAGCATCGCCATAAGCGCGCCTTCGCCCGCCACGGCCACGTCATCGACATTGATCTGATACTTCGACTGCGACCCGAACGTCGTAAGCTTGCCTGTGACAATGACCTCCATGCCTTCTTCGGGCATAATCGAAAGCCGCGACACCTGCCCTTTCCAGCTCACCGCGGCGAGCACAGACCGGTCATCCTTCACGTCGAAATAGAGATGCCCCGACCGCGCCAGCATCACGCGCCCAACCTCGCCGCGCACCCGCACCCGGCCAAACGCCCCCTCAATGGTGCGTTTCAGGGCGCCTGAAATCTCGGAAACACTAAATTCCGGGGCATTTTCGCCCTCGTTCGGGGAATCGATGAGATCGGACATCTGGCCTCGCTTGTGGAACGGTCCGACACAGCTTAGAACGCCTGCAAAGCAAGGCCAAGCGGAAGGATTCCCCATGAACATTCTCATTCTCGGCAGCGGTGGTCGCGAACATGCGCTGGCATGGGCCGTGATGCAGAATCCGAAATGCGACAAGCTCATCGTCGCACCCGGCAATGGCGGCATCGCCCTGATCGCGGATTGTGCCAAGATTGATATCGAAGACGGCGCAACAGTCGCGAATTTCGTCTCCGAGAACGCCATCGACTTTGTCATCATCGGCCCCGAAGCGCCTCTCGCTGCTGGCGTCGCGGATCGTCTGCGCGAGGCGGGCATCCTCGTCTTTGGCCCTTCCGAGGCCGCTGCCGAGCTCGAAGCGTCCAAGAGTTTCACCAAGGAAATCTGCGACGCCGCCAAAGCGCCAACCGCAGCGTACGGTCACTTTAACGATCCGCAAGCAGCCAAGGCCTATATTCGCGAACAAGGCGCTCCGATCGTCGTCAAGGCGGACGGTCTCGCCGCCGGCAAGGGCGTGATCGTCGCGATGGACGAACAGACCGCGCTCGACGCCATCGACGACATGTTCGGCGGTGCGTTCGGTGGGGCCGGCGCCGAGGTCGTGATCGAGGAATTCATGGAGGGCGAAGAGGCGTCTTTCTTCATCCTCTGCGACGGCAAGTCGGCGCTGCCAATCGGCACCGCGCAGGATCACAAGCGCGTCGGAGAGGGCGATACCGGCCTCAACACCGGCGGCATGGGGGCCTATTCCCCCGCGCCCGTGCTCTCGGACGAAATCGCGCAAAAGGCGCTCGACGAGATCATCCAGCCGACCATCGACGAAATGGCCCGTCGCGGGACGCCCTATCAGGGCGTTCTCTATGCCGGCCTGATGATCAAGGACGGCCAGCCCCGACTTGTGGAATACAACGTCCGCTTCGGTGATCCCGAATGCCAAGTCTTGATGATGCGCCTCGGTGCGCAGGCATTGGACCTGTTGCAAGCCGCTGCCGAAGAACGCCTTGCCGAGGCGCGCGTCAACTGGGCCGACGATCACGCAATCACTGTTGTCATGGCCGCCAACGGCTACCCGGGATCGTATGAAAAAGGCAGCGTGATCAAGGGCCTCGACACCCTCCCCGAAGATAGCATGAACATGGTCTTCCACGCAGGGACCACCGAAAAGGACGGTGCAATGACCGCCACCGGCGGGCGCGTCCTCAACGTGACTGCGCGCGGCGCCTCGCTTCAGGAAGCCCGCGACCGCGCCTATGCCATGGTCGAAGCCATCGACTGGCCCGGCGGGTTCTACCGCCGTGACATCGGCTGGCGCGCGCTCTGAGGACGCTTGCATCCAACCATCGATTCGTGACTATCTCTCAGGAGGCCCTTCGGGGCCTCTTTTCTATTGCGGAAGACGGACATGATCCTCAGAGACAAACCCGGCGTAGCCCAACTTTTCTTTGCCATGCGCGGCTCGGTTCTTCCCGTGATCCTGCCGCGCATCATCGGCTTTGCCCTCGTGGCCACCCTCGTTGTGTTGGTCGATACCCATATCTACGCGCTGCCCCATACCAACGCCGCGCCCTTTGCGGTTTTCGGTGTCGCCCTGTCGCTGATCCTCGGCTTTCGCAACAACGCCGCCTACGATCGCTGGTGGGAGGCGCGCCGCCTCTGGGGACAACTCATCTCCGACATGCGCAGCCTCGGGAGAGAAGCCGAGCTTTTCCTCCCCGAGAATGTCGATCGGACAAAGCTCCTGCGCCTTGCACTGAGTTTCATTCACCTGCACCGCATCCAGCTTCGTCGCATTGACGATGACACGAAAGAGCACGCCTGGATCGAAGAGGATTTCTCGGACGCGGCACATCCGCCCTGCTCTGCGCTCAACCGAATGAACGAGGTGGTCGTCGCATCCGGAGCGGATGGGTTCGGTCGACGCGCCCTAGCCGAGCGGCTCGGCAATATCGCAGCAGCACAAGCGGGCTGCGAACGCATCGCGACCACGCCGCTGCCATATGTCTATTCGCTACTCGTCTTCCGCACGACCTATCTTTACGTGCTCTTGATCCCTCTCGCCATGCTCGACTCCGCGGGCTGGCTAACACCGCTCTTCGTGGCCATCGTCGCCTATATGTTGCTCGGTCTCGCCGAGGTGACGGAAGAGCTCGCACATCCCTTCGGCGAAACGGTAAACGGCCTGCCGCTCGATGCGCTTTGCCGGACGGTCGAGCGCAGCCTCGCGCCGCATCTCGACCTTGAGACGCCACCCTCGCTCCTGCCCGAGAATTACTATCTGAGCTAGGCATGACGCACGCCAAAGCATTTGCCAGTTTCCGCTACGCGGATTAGGTTCAGCCCAACCACCAAGCAAAGGGTCAGAGCCATCACCGACACGCTGTCCATCGACGACGCCTATCGCAGCCGGGACTTCACGGAACTCGCGTTCCATTTCGTTCCGGTGGGTATTGTCGTGACGGAAAACCGCGTGATCCGTGATTGCAATCAAACCTTTGCCGAGATGTTCGGCTACCCCCGCGAAGAGCTTCAGGATCAGACCTTCGCGATCCTGTACCCTTCGCTCGACGAGTTCGCCACGATCCGCAACCGTGGGGTACAGTCCTTGCGCGAAGGAAATAGCTACTGGGATGAACGGGTCATGATGCGCAATGGCGGCGAGATGTTCTGGTGTCGTGTGCGGGGGCATACCTTTACCCCAGACGATCCTCTGATGCGTGCCGTGTGGAGCTTTGCCGACCTCTCCGACACCCGCCCCTATCATCACCTGACGCGCCGGGAGCGTGAGGTTCTTTCGCTCATGAGCGAAGGGATGACGAGCAAGGAGATTGCGCGCACACTCGAGATGTCGAACCGCACGGTAGAAGTGCACCGTGCCAAACTTCTGAAGAAATTCGGGGCGAGCAATACCGCTGCTCTCTTACAATCCCTCGGAGCGATTGGCGGCGATCATGTGATCAACTCCGCTGCGGGTTAATCGTTACAGTCAAGCGCCGCTTCGAGGCTTCCGCGCCCTTTGAAGGGGCCGATATCCCGCGCGACAAGGTTGGTGCCTTCAAGGCGCGTCGCCATGATCCGGCTCCAATCTCCATTGGCCGTGATGATCTCCGCGCCGTCACCACAGATCCGAATACCACCCGAAATATAGTCCTGCCCGATCCGGTGATTGGTCAACCCCTCGAGGTCTGCCACATGCTCGAGCTTGCCGTTCTCAAAACGCCAAACGCGCAAGGTGCGCGCAAGGTGGGGGCGGTCGACATAGGCCAGCTCGATCCTGCCATCCCCATCAAGATCCGCCGCTCCAAGCGGCGCGAGCCAACGATGAGTGCGCCCGATGAAAGGCGTTGCGGCAATCAACCCTGTCTCGCCATAGATCGCGAGGCGCGCACCCTTGGTGAGGCTCGTTTCAATGGTGATGATTTCGGGCGCGCCGTCGTTGTCAACGTCGGCAAGACGGGGCGCGAGGTCTTCAAAGACACGGGCTTCCGGAAGGACTACACGGAGCTTTCGCCCATCGCGTAGCCGCATCTCAAGCGCACCATACTCGATCGCGTCGCCAAGGATCGCGTGGTCATACCGCCCGGTCGGGTCGGTATAGCGGGCCGAGGCGATCTCGGCCGTCGCTACCGTTCCGAGGCACTGGAGGCCCATCGCAGCGACCACGCAACGGGCAAGCCCGCTCCACGGTCCCTGCCAACGACCGCGAGCCGACATCAGATCTGACGTTCCGGCATCCGCACCACAAGACCATCAAGATCGTCGGTGACCTTGATCTGGCAGGTCAGGCGCGACAGCTCGGGGTTCGGCTCATAGGCGAAATCGAGCATATCTTCTTCCATGTCATCCTTGGCCGGGATCTTCTCGATCCAGGCCGCGTCCACGTAGACGTGACACGTCGAACATGCACAGGCGCCGCCGCAATCTGCTTCGATCCCCGGGATATTGTTGTCCCGCGCGCCTTCCATCACCGTCAGGCCATTGGCGACATCCACGACGTGCTCGGTACCGTTGTGTTCGACATATGTGATCTTTGCCATCTTCACTTTCCTTGCATGCGTTTTGCCCTAGGTAGTGCGCCCGTCCTGAACGTGCCAGTCCCTTTTGCGACATTGAACCGGTTTCCTGGCGACCAATCTTGCGTGTTCCATCTTTGTTTTCACCTACCCGCCCGGTATTGCCAGCGCCAGCTGCCGAAACCCAGAGGTTACACGGCCACAAGCAGACTTTTGAAACCGGTCGAAAGACGTTAGACTTGGGGAAACACCCGGAGAGACCCTCCAGAGGCCCGAGCATGAAATCGCGACCCTTAATTCTTGCTGCCCTTGCTGGGGTGGTGCTTGCCGCCTGCGAAGATGGCGCGGCCCTGACACCTGACCTTGCGGCGCTGCGGGAGCCTGAAATCGTTCAGGCCGATAGCGCCCTTGCCCCGCCAGGCGCAGCACCGGGCACATGTTGGGGCCGCGAGGTCAGCCCCGCAGTCATCGAGACCGTCACCGAACAGATCATGGTCCAGCCGCCTGAAGTGCTCGCAGATGGCACTGTGCTCAGTCCCGCAATCTACCGGAGCGAGACCCATCAAAGGATCGTGCAAGAACGGCGTGAGACGTGGTTCGAGACACCCTGCGATCCGGTCTGGACCGAAGAGTTCACAGCATCGCTGCAACGTGCTTTGAAAGTGCGGGGCCATTATTACGGTGCGATCACCGGACGACGTGATAAGCGCACCCGCGCCGCCATTCGTCGCTATCAGAAAGAACAGGACCTCAATAGTGCGATCCTGTCGATCGAAGCGGCGCGTCAGCTTGGTCTCGTGGCGGTCCGCCGCGACGACGACTGAAAAAGGGCGCCCAAAGGCGCCCTTTCCAAATCATACCGCTCTTTCGCGATCACTCTTCGATATTGAGTGCGACGAAGCGTGGCTCTCCTGCGCGACGCACCAGTAGCAGGAGCGATTTCCGTCCGCCCTCGCGCGCCTCATCGATGCGATCTTCGAGATCGGACACTGAGGTGAGCTTCTGTTGGCTGGCCTCGGTTAGGATATCCCCAGCACGCAACCCTTTCTCATATGCTGTCGATGCTTCGTCGACACCCGTCACCACAAGGCCGGTCGTACCATCCGCAGCACCAAGCTCGGAGCGCATGCTATCGGTCAGCGGCGTGACCGTCAGGCCAAGGATCTCTTTCTCGATTGCTTCCGGTGCATCTTCTGCTTCCGGCGCATCTCCGGTGTTCTCTGCGGTTTCGCGGCGTCCCAGTGTAACCTTAAGGGTCTTCTGGCCACCGTCGCGGAGTACCACAACGCGCACAGCCTTGCCGACATCGGTATTCCCAACCTGACGGACGAGGCCGCGCACATCCTCGACCTTTTTGCCGTCGAAGGACAGGATCACGTCACCCGCAAGCATACCCGCCTCCAAGGCCGGGCCTTCCGGAACATCGGTAACCATAGCGCCTTCTGCGGCATCAAGGCCTTCGATGGCTTCGACCATGTCTTCGCTAACGTTCTGGATCCGCACGCCAAGCCAGCCACGGCGGGTCTCACCGAACTCTTTCAACTGATCGACGACACGGGTCACGACGTTGGACGCCATCGAAAAGCCAATCCCGATCGAGCCACCATTGGGCGAAAGAATCGCAGTGTTCACGCCCACGACATCCCCGTCCATGTTGAAGAGCGGCCCGCCAGAGTTCCCCCGGTTGATCGCAGCATCGGTCTGAATGTAATCATCATAGCTTCCGGACAGGGCGCGGTTCCGAGCTGAAACAATACCTGCCGAAATGGAAAAGCCCTGTCCGAGCGGGTTGCCCATGGCGAGAACCCAGTCCCCGACAAGCGCCGCGTCACTATCGCCGAAATTCACGAACGGAAGCGGCTCATCGCTTTCGACCTTGAGGAGCGCGATATCCGTCTTGGGATCTGTGCCGATGACCGTTGCATCAAGCTCGACGCCCGAGAAGAACTCAACTTTGATCTCGTCTGCCTTGTCGATCACGTGGTTGTTGGTCACGACAAAACCGTCTTCGGAAATCACAAAGCCAGACCCAAGGGCAGAGGTCCGACGTGGCGCGTCGCCTTCTCCGTTGCGATCTTGGAACTCACGGAAGAAATCTTCAAAAGGAGAGCCTTTGGGGACAATCCCCTGAGGTCCGGTACGCCCTGCAACAACTGTCGACGTCGTGATGTTGACGACTGCCGGGCTTACTTTCTTTGCGAGGTCCGAAAAACTATCCGGCCGGGCCTGCGCGGCAATGGATTGCGCGACGAACAAGAGTATCGCCAGTCCCGCTATCCACATGACTCGAACTTGCTTGCCGATTGACGGCGCGATTGCGACTGCCTGACTATTCAATCCAAAATCTCCTGTATTCTGAGCTGTCCTAAGGACAGTAGCCTCGGGGATACTCTCTACTTAGGCACCATCATTGGCAACTCAACGCGCATCGCAAGTGCACAATTGCCTGTGAGCAGATTGTGAGAATTGTTACGCTCCAAGTGATTTGGCGAGCCACACCAGGAATACGCCCAAAGCGAGCGCTGCGAGGCCAAGCATTCTGCGTTGCTCCTCGGGTAGCGCACGGAGTGCCTCAAGCAGTTGCTCCACAAGCGAAGGGGCCAGTGCATACACCAGCCCCTCAATAATCAGCACGAGGCCGATTGCGAGTAGTGCGATCCCGATCATTGGGCCGGTTTGTCGGACTTCAAGTAGTTGAAGAACTCGCTATCCGGCGACATGACCATGGTCGAGTTCTCGCCCCGAAGCGCACCGCGATACGCGCGGAGCGAACGGTAGAATTCAAAGAACTCTGGATCCTCACCGAACGCCTCTGCAAAGATCGCGTTGCTCAGTGCATCTGCCTCGCCTCGGATGATCTCCGATTGGCGCTGTGCATCAGAGACAAGCTCAACCACGGTGCGTTCCGCTTGCGCGCGCACGCGTTGTGCGGCTTCTTCACCACGGGCCCGTTCGTCCGTCGCTTCCCGCTCACGTTCTGCGCGCATACGCGCGAAGGTCGCGTCCAGGTTTTCGCGCGGCAGGTCGGTGCGCTTGAGGCGCACGTCGATGATCTCGACGCCAAGGCCGAGGGCGGAGTCATACGCGCCGTTGCGGATCCGCAGCATAAGAGCTGCACGGTCCGAGCTCAGGATGTCGTTAGACGACACCTGACCGAGAACCTCCCGGAGAGAGTCGCGCAAAATACCATCGACCTTTGCATCTGCAGCCGGGATACCGCCGGGACCAACAGCCTGACGGAACTGGCGGACATCAATGATGCGATACCGCGCAAAGGCATCAACGACGAGGCGACGATCATCCGACGGCGTAACTTCGATCGGGTCCACATCACGGCTCAGGATACGGTCGTCATAGCGGACAACCTCTTGGATGAGCGGTATCTTGAAGGAGAGACCGGGGTCTTCCTTGACATCAACCACGCGCCCGAACTGCAGCACGAGCGCCTTTTCACGTTCGTCGACGATGAACACGGACGATAGTGCAACCACCGCCGCGATCACGAAAACGGGGAGAAGATAAGTGGTTTTCCGCATCAGTTGTTCCCCTTCCGAAGTTCGTTGAGCGGCAGGTAGGGCACGACGCCCTGACCAGTTTGCTGCTCGTCGATGATGATCTTGTCGACGCGACCGAGCACTTCTTCCATAGTTTCAAGGTAGAGACGCTTGCGGGTCACTTCGGGAGCCTTCTGGTACTCTGTAAGGACCGCAAGGAAACGGCTTGCATCACCTTCGGCTTCGTTCACGACCTGAGCGCGGTAGCCTTCGGCCTCTTCAAGCACCTGCGCAGCTTCACCGCGCGCGCCCGCGAGAACCCGGTTCGCATAAGCATCCGCCTCTTTCTCGATCCGGTCACGTTCTTGCTCTGCGGCTTGCACTTCGCGGAAAGCATCGATCACCGTCTCCGGCGGGTCAGCCTTGTCAAAGTTCACACGCACGATGTTCACGCCCGAGTCATAGCTATCGAGCGTCTCTTGAATCAGGTCCTGAAGACGACCAGCGATCACACCACGGTCGCGGTTGAGGATCGGCGCAAGGTCGGATTGGGCGATAATCTCGCGCATCGCCGACTCGGATACCGCGCGGATCGTGGTGCGCGGATCGCGCAGGTTGAAGAGGTACTCGGCAGGGTCATTGATGTTCCAGACAACTTGGAAATCAATATCAACGATGTTCTCATCACCCGTCAGCATAAGCCCGGCGTCGGATCCACGTGCGCCCACACCAATGTCTTCGTTCTGTTCCCGCGTGACCGGAACAACCTCTTTGGTGACTACAGGCCAAGGCGCAAAGTTCAAGCCGGGTTGACCCGTGCTCGAATAGTCACCGAGGAACAGTTCAACAGAAAGTTCTTCCGGCTTAACCGTGTAGAAACTCTGCGAGGCCCAGAGCACCACGACCGCTGCGAGGCCGATCAGGATACCGCCGCGCCCGATGCCACCACCAGAAGGACGGCGCCCGCCATTTTGGCCATTGCCAGACCCGCCGCGTCCGCCCATGAGCACGCGCAGTTGGTCTTGACCCTTCTTCATCAATTCGTCGATGTCGGGGATTTGCGGGCCATCATCGCCCGGGCCGCGACCACCGCCGCTACCATTGTTGCCGCGGTTTCCACCGCCCCCCTGATGTCCGCCGCCGCCCCAGGGGCCGCCACTATTCCCAGCCATTAAGGTTCATCCCTTTCTTTCTCACGTCCTTGGCACATGACATTAAACTGTGCTGCGCCCGGCAAAATTCAACCCGTTCGCACGGGGGTCTTCATCGTAACAAGCTCTTCCGACATTGTCGGGTGTACAGCGACAGTGCGGTCAAAATCTTCTTTTGTCGCCCCCATCTTGACCGCAATACCGGCGAGTTGGATCATTTCTCCCGCCCCCGGCGCCACGATATGACACCCGAGAACCTTGCGGGTCTTCTGGCTGACAACGAGTTTCATAAGGACACGTTCGCTACGCCCGGCAAAACTCTGTTGCATAGGCTTGAAGCTCGTGGCGTAGACCTCGATCGGTTCCTGATCGCGTGCATCTTCTTCCGAAAGCCCCACGGTCCCCATCTCTGGTTGCGTGAAAATCGCGGTCGGGATCAAGTCATGATCGGGCTTGGTCGGATTGCCTTTGAAGACCGTTTCGACGAATGCCATCCCTTCTCGGATCGCCACCGGTGTGAGGTTGACGCGATCGGTCACATCCCCAATGGCATAGATCGATGGGACGGCCGTCTGGCTATAGTCATCGACAATAACCTCGCCTTTTCGGCCAAGTTCAACGCCGATCTCCGCAAGGCCGAGGCCTTCGGTATTCGGAGCCCGACCCGTCGCGAACATCACCTTGTCAAAGAGAGCTTCCTTGCCGTTGGTGGCTCGCACACGGATCTTGTCGCCTTCCTGCTGAAGGTCGATGATATCCGTACCAAGATGCAGGTTCACGCCACGCTGGCACATCTCTTCGCTGACAAGACCACGAGCCTCACCATCAAAGCCACGCAGGATCTGCGCCCCACGGTAGTATTGCGTCACGTCGACGCCCAAACCGTTCAGAATGCCTGCGAACTCACTAGCGATATATCCGCCGCCAACGATAAGGATCGACTCGGGCAATTCATCGAGGTGGAAGATATCATTGGATGTGATGCCAAGTTCATCTCCCGGCACACCCGGCTTGACCGGGCGCCCGCCTGTCGCCAGCAGGATGTGCTTGGCCGTTTTCTTGGTGCCATCAGCGAGAACCACTGTATGCGCATCTTCCAAGTGCGCCCGTTGGTCGAAGGTTTCGACACCGCTATTCTTGAGCAGATTGCGGTAGACATTCTCAAGGCGGTCTAACTCATCATTCAAACGGCCACGGAAAACGTCCCAGTCGAATTGCCCGGGTTCAATAGCCCAACCATAAGACTTCGCGTCCTCGACAACGCCCGCGTATTCACTTGCGAAGACCATCAATTTCTTAGGGACGCAGCCCCGGATCACACAGGTCCCGCCATAACGGTCTTCTTCTGCCAACGCGACCTTTGCGCCATCCTGTGCCGCAACGCGCGCGGCCCTGACGCCACCGGAGCCACCACCGATGACAAAGAGATCATAATCGAAAGCCATGCTTCGTCCTTAATCCAACAGATCCGTGAAGAGGTTCTCGCTCTCTGCAAAGTCGAGCATGCTCTCTTCGATCGTGCCGGCATTGATATCACGCACTTCCGCGCGCCCATCGCCATAGCCGACAATGACCGCGTCACAGATATCTATGAAAAGGCCGTTTTCAACCACACCAGGCATCTGATTCAGAACAAGCGCCAACTGGCGCGCGTCGCCGATCCGTTTCAGGTGCAGGTCCAGAATGTGATTGCCTTCATCTGTCACGAACGGGCTCTCCCCATTCATACGCAGGGTCGAGTTGCGTCCAAGGACATCCATACCCACAAGGGTTTCCTCAATCAGCGCCTGCGTGGTCTGCCAACCAAACGGAATAACTTCGACGGGAAGTGGGAAGGCACCGAGTGTTTCAACCTCTTTGCCGATGTCAGCGATCACGACCATTTGATCCGAAGCCGTCGCAACGATCTTTTCTTGCAAGAGCGCACCGCCGCCGCCTTTGATGAGATTGAGGTCACCGTCAAACTCGTCCGCGCCATCAATCGTCACATCAAGCCACTTGGCCTCGTCGAGACTCACCACCTCGATACCGACTTCCCGTGCAAGCTCGGCCGTGCGGGTCGAGGTTGGCACCCCCTTGATCCGCAAACCATCATCACGCACCATCTCGCCAAGGCAACGAACAAGCCATGCGGCGGTCGACCCCGTGCCAAGCCCAACGCGCATCCCGTCTTCTACAAAGTCGGTGGCTTTCTTGGCGGCGACAAACTTGGCCTTGTCGATCGGTGACAACTCTCCGGACATACGGCGACTCCCTGATTTGGTGTTGGGAAGTTTATAGGAAAGTTGCGCGGATAGGGCCACGAGGAATTGGTGACTTGCCGGTTATACTTGGGGAATAGAGAAGCAAACTAGCGTTTTATGCGAGAACTCTCTTTGAAGAGGCTGTGAAATCCACCCCACTCAGCCGTGAATTCGAGGCGATATGTCGCTTTGCGACCGAGCAAACACCGAAGGCGCGCATATCCTTTTCTCATGCTGGAAACGCTGCGCCTACATTATGCCCCGGACAATGCCTCCCTTATCGTGCGCCTTGCGCTCGAAGAACTTGGTGTGACCTACGAAACGGTGCTCGTTGACCGCGCGGCGCAAGCCCAGAGAAGTGACGCATTCCGCGCCATCAATCCTGCCGCGAAAATCCCCGCACTTGAAACACCGGACGGCGCCCTGTTTGAGACAGCAGCAATCTTGCTCTACCTTGCGGATCGCTTTGGCCGACTTGCCCCCGACACGGATGATCCAGCACGAGGCCCCTTCCTGAGCTGGCTCTTTTATATATCGAACACGGTTCATGCGAATTTGCGGCTGACCTTCTACCCGCAGATCTATGCCGGAAACAACGATGCCTCCATTTCAGCCCTGCGTGCGGGCGCGCGTAGCAATCTATTGGAAAGCCTACGCCTACTCGACATTCTCGCGAATGAAGGCCACGCTTGGTTCAACGGAACCACACCGAGCCTTCTTGACCTCTACCTAGCTGCGATCCTGCGATGGATGGCCATATACCCTGCCGGTGATACGTCTTGGTTCTCCCTCGCCTCCTACCCAGGCTTACTCGATATGGCCAGCAGCCTTGAAAACCGCGACAGTGTCGTCGCCCTGATCCGCGCGGAAGGCATGGCTCCATGTCCTTTCACGAAGCCCGCTTTTCCCAACCCGCCCGAAGGAGTGGCGCTCTAAATGTTCCTCTCTGTTTTTGATATGTTCAAGATCGGCGTCGGCCCATCCTCGTCGCACACGATGGGGCCGATGGTCGCCGCAGCGCGTTTCCTCGACAGAATGCGCGCAGCCCCCTTTGAATGCCACGGCCTGCGTGCATCGCTACATGGCTCTCTCGCCTTCACAGGGGTTGGACACGCAACGGACCGTGCGACGATCCTCGGCCTCGCGGGGTTCGAACCCGACAGCTACGACGCCGAGAAAGCCGAAACCGCTTTGGCGACAATCCACGAGACCTGCCAGGTCCACCCTGAAGGTCTCGGACCGTTAACATTCGACCCCAAAGTGGACTTGCGCTTTGATTTCGGTCCGGCGCTACCCGGCCATGCCAACGGTATGATCCTGATGGCGACCGACGCACAGGGAGACGTCATCCTTCAGGAAACCTACTACTCCATCGGCGGCGGATTCGTCATGACCGAAGCAGAGCTGGCAGCAGGCAAGGATACAGACGAAGGCCCGCCCATCCCTTACCCGTTCAAATCGGCCGTCGAGATGCTTGAGATGGCGGCGCACTCGGGAAAATCCATCGCGGAAATGAAGAAGGCCAACGAGATCGCGCGCGGATGCCCCGTGAGCTTTGCCAAGGGTGCGGCACGTATCTGGGATGTCATGAATGCCTGCATCGAGCGCGGGCTGACGACGGAAGGAACGCTCCCCGGTGGCCTCGGTGTCAAACGCCGCGCCAAGGCGATTCATGAATCCCTGATGGCAGAGCGCGGCATGAACCTCTCCGCACCGCATACGATCAATGATTGGATGAGCGCATATGCGATGGCGGTCAACGAGGAGAACGCTGCCGGCGGTCAGGTGGTCACGGCTCCGACAAACGGAGCGGCCGGTGTGCTGCCCGCTGTGATCCGCTATTGGCTAGACCACGTTCCCGGAGCAACCGCCTCACGAATCGACGAGTTCCTTCTTACGGCGGCGGCAATTGGGGGCCTGGTCAAGTTCAATGCGTCCATCTCAGGCGCAGAGGCTGGGTGTCAGGCCGAGGTCGGCTCGGCCTCTGCAATGGCGGCGGCAGGGCTTTGCGCCGTAATGGGAGGCACGCCGGAACAAGTCGAGAATGCTGCGGAAATCGCTCTTGAGCATCACCTCGGCATGACCTGCGATCCCGTAAAAGGCCTCGTTCAGGTGCCTTGCATTGAACGCAATGGCCTCGGCGCGATCAAAGCCGTTTCGGCCGCCTCACTCGCTCTGCGTGGCGATGGCACACACTTTGTTCCCTTGGATGCCGTGATTGAAACCATGCGGCAAACCGGGCAGGACATGCACGAGAAGTATAAAGAGACCTCGCTCGGCGGCTTGGCCGTCAATGTGCCCAACTGCTGATCTGACTAGCGCGAGACAAAAACACAGCCATCCGAGATCAACTCGGGTGGCGTTTGGCAAAGGCCTCGTGCGACAGCATAGGTTGCAAGCACCTTCGGTACGTAGTCCCTTGTCTCAGCGAAGTCCGGAACACCGTCAGCTTTGCGTACGGCGCTCTCTCCCGCGTTGTAGCCCGCGAGTACAAGCACTGGATCCCGGTCGAAACGTTCCATCAAAAGGTCAAGGAACGCCACGCCACCGCGGATGTTGTCGCCTGCAGACAGAGGATCCTGCACATCAAAACGCGCCACCGTATCAGGCATAAGTTGCATCAAACCCTGCGCTCCCGCTTGGCTTCTTGCCTGAGTGCGCCCAGAGGATTCGACCGCGATCACGGATAAGGCGAGCGCTGGAGATACCTTTGTGCCAACCGTCGCGATCAGTATTTCGGCTTGATACGCTGTCGCGATATCCTGCAAGTCTTGCAGTCGCATCACGCTCACCCCCTGCCCGTCGGGCGGCTGTGCGATCTGGCGCAGAGCATCGGCAAGGCGCCCCGGTCTCATCTCGGCAAGACTTGGCGAAACCCCTTCCCAGAACCAACCGTATCGCGCTTCGCTAGAGCGATCTTGTGAAGGAGCGGATGATTCAACCTCCGCGGGCTGTTCTGTTTCCGGTCGAATCTGCACATCAATCTTCGGTATCGCCCCCTTCTTCGGCGCTTTCACACGTTTTGCACTAAAGTCTTTGAACGGGGGTGGGGACTGCGCAAACGCGGTCGATATCAAGGAAGCACACGCTATGAATACAATCATAGAGATAATCAGTGATCTAAACCGCATATCCATCTTGTGGAGTTTCCCAGAAAGCGATCCGGAAATCGAGAACCATCCATAGAAATCATGACGAAATTGCCCAGATTCCAGTGGAAACGGGAAAATCAACACTGCGAAATCGTCCAGATGTGAAAAATTATCAAATTAAATCAATACATTAAAAGAACTTCTTGAAAAAAGTCACTTCGCTTTGAAATAGCACCAAACGCGCCCAAATCGCGCCCCATTCAAGGGGGATATTACCCTCATACCAAGTCGGACACGGGCATGAGAGAGACGCCCAACATTGCCCGGCCGGGTTGAGACTGAAACCTAAATGATCCTT
>NZ_JAKVRD010000031.1 GCF_022814865.1 Shimia aestuarii
CGCTTCTCCCCGTTGTCGAAGGTAGTTTCGATTGTAATCCGTACGTCCATGGCAGCCCCCCATACAAAGAGCTTACCTTAGCACAGGCCAGATCACCGACGACGACCCCCATGTTCTGTCCACTCCCCTAGCATTGCAGGAAATTCCATTCCTGCTCTGCGCAGTGAGGCAGAAAGCCGGGGACTGGACCTGCATGCAGTGGAGGCTGATGTCACTTCCGAGGCAGATGTTGCGCGGATCGTTGAAACCACCATCGCAAGGCACGGAAGGATTCACGGAATAGTCAACAATGCCGCCATAGGACCTTTGGGCACCGTCATGGATACCGACCCAGGAATTTGGGACAAAATCATGGCAGTGAACCTGAGAGGGCCATTCCTGATGTCTCGTGCGGTGATCCCTCATTTCGTTAGCAATGGTGGCGGCTGTATTGTCAATGTTGGATCTGGAGCGGGTTGGGGCAAAGCTAACATGGCAGCTTATGCCACATCTAAAGGCGGCATTATCGCAATGTCCGCGTCAATGGCTCTAGACCATTTTTACGACCGGGTCCGGGTTAACACCGTCATCCCGGGTGGCGGAGGTATCGTTGCTGGAATGAGTCTAGGGCGGGTTGGGGGCGACATATCCCGGCTTGGCCCCGGCGCGGTCGGGACCGTGGCGGGGCGAGTGACGACGGGCACAGATTTGGGCAATGCGATCGCCTGGCTTATGTCGCCGGAAGCTGAAGCCATAAGCGGAACTATCATAGATGTTGGCTGCTTTGCCCATCAAGGATCATCAGTCCCGCTCAAACGCACTAAAATTGAGGAGAAATCCAATGGATAATGTTGCCATTAGCTCGCCAACCCTTGACCGAAACGATGCCTATTTTCGGCTCCGTGGGGAAGTAGAAGAGCTTTTCTATGACGAAGCATCAATGCTTGACGAACGCCGTTTCGATGAATGGTTGGAGCTCATGCATGAAGACGTAGTCTATTTCATGCCGATGCGTCGGAACGTAAAGTTTGGCATGCACGATGAGCGAGAAAATACCCGGGTTGATGAGGGTATCAGTTGGTTCAATGAAGACAAATGGACGCTTCGCAAACGGGTGGAACAGATCTTGACCGGTGTTCATTATGCCGAAGAACCGCTTTCACGGATCGCCCATTTGATCACGAATGTTCAGATTCGATCCACTGTTCCAGAGATCGAAAACGCCTCTGAGATCAGGACGAGTTGTCGTTTTCATGTCTATCAGAATCGAGTCGAGCACGAACACTACAGCTTTGTCGGTCGTCGTTACGATACTTTAGTTCGTGTGAACGGGGCACTGAAGATTCGCGAACGCAAGATCATCCTTGATCAGAACGTACTACTTGCGAAGTGCCTGACAGCGTTCTTCTAATACATAAGGAAACTAATCAATGAGCAATAAAGGCAATGTCGATATCGGGATCGGCGTAAACCTTATGGACGTAACCGAAGCCCAGACACTGCGCTTGAAAGACGGGCGGATTGGCACGGTGACTGAAAACATGGGTGACGGTCAGTGGGTGGAAATGCGTTTTCAAGACGACGATGTTGAGCTCATCCATAGCCAAGAAATAGACGCGATCATATGACGCGCCATAGGATTGAACCATGCTGAGAATGCGTTATATGCCGTGCGATTTTCACCCCTTGTTACTTATCTTGGGGGCCGCTGATGAGTTGCAGAGATTCTCCGAATTGCTGTTACGCTTCGCTGAGAGTGGACAATCCGTAGAACTGACATCTGAAGGCGTATTTTCAGAAGATACGCAGGTTGTTCTACATGAACTCGGCACAGCGAGAAACGAACGGCAAGGTCTATGGGTGGCAGAATTCGGAGTGCGTCCGGTACTCGAGTGGTGCCTAACACGGGAAACCGCAAAGAATTTTGCAAGTGAGGTTTTAAAGACAGCGAACGGGCAAAGCCTGGCTGGGTCATCGACGCTTGAATGCGAGGTTTTGAACGAGATTCGTGTAAAGGTGTCATTTGGAGAGTTTGAGGAGCAATTCCTTCTTGGGGATATTTGGTAACGACAATGCAAAATGATGGATGCGGTAAAAAGGTCGTAATCGTCGGCGCTGGCCAGGCGGGAGTGTCTATGGCATTTCGCCTGCGTCAAAAAGGATATCGCGGCTCTATTACAATGATCGGCGACGAAGTCTGGCCGCCATATCAGCGCCCTCCGCTCTCTAAGAAATATCTAACCGGAGAACTTGCACGTGATCGGCTTTCTCTGAAGCCGGCTGAAACTTATGAAGAGAACGGTATTGAGCTTTTGCTTGATCGACGTGTTGCTAGGGTCGATCGTGCGGCCAGGAGAGTTTTTTTTGACGGGAACGATGACAATAGCCTTGACTATGAAACGTTGATATTTGCCACTGGAGGAAGACCCCGGCAACCTGACGATCTAGGCGATACTTTGCCGGAGAATATATTCACATTGCGGGCTATCAGCGATGCGGACGCAATGCGCGAGCGCCTTGCGCCTGGTAAGCATCTGCTGGTTGTTGGTGGTGGGTATATTGGTCTGGAACTCGCAGCTGTGGCACGGAAGCGTGGGCTGAAGGTGACTTTACTGGAACAAGCGCCGCGTATTTTGGGCCGCGTCGCGTGTTCACAAACAGCTGACTATTTCCGACACTTGCACACTGAAAATGGTGTCACCCTCCGCGAGGGGGTTTCGATTGAAAGCTTCGAAGGACCGGAACAGCGACCATCATTCGTAAAATTGACTGAGGGCGACGAAGTTTCCTTTGATGTTGCCGTGTTCGGTATCGGTTTGCTGCCCAATGATACAATTGCACGTGAAGCAGGCCTTGAGTGTGCCGGTGGTATTATCGTCGACGGTTGGGGACGAACCTCAGATCCCGATATTCGCGCCGCTGGTGATTGTGCCCGGTTACCGTACCGGGGCGACATGATTCGCCTAGAATCCGTTCACAACGCCATCGCTCAAGCCGAACACATTGCTGATGACATCGTGTGCCCTGGTGGGCCCAGCTATGCGCCCGTGCCATGGTTCTGGTCAGATCAATACGACTGCAAGCTCCAGATCGCGGGCCTCAACCTTGGATATACCAAAGTTGTGACTCGACCGGGGACTAAACCTGGAGCTTTCTCCAATTGGTATTTCAAGGGTGAAGAAATGATCGCGTGTGATGCAATAAACGACGCCCGATCCTTTATGATGGCAAAGCGTTGGTTGGCCGTTGCTCACCGTCCCTGCCCCGAGTTGATCTGCGATCCCTCGTGGGACCTCGCCAAATTCTGAGCCTAGCCGGAGGCTAGGAACCTATTCGACCGAGGAGAAAAGATGGTCAAAATTATCTATGTTGAAGCCGATGGAACCGAACGTGCGGTAGATGTGGCTGAGGGGCATTCCGTCATGGAAGGTGCCGTGTCTAATGGTGTCCACGGGATCGTAGCAGAATGCGGAGGGGCCTGTTCCTGTGCGACTTGTCATGCCTACATTGACGTCAGTTGGCTTGAAAAAACAGGTTTGGCCGAAGGTGACGAAGCAGACATGCTTGAATTCGCACACGAACCAAAACCAACCTCTCGCTTGATTTGTCAGATTGAAGTAACTAGCGACTTAGAAGGACTACGAATTGAGATTCCGGATGAACAGGCTTAACGACCATTGTCATTGAGCTGTGAAAGCATGTTCAACAAATGCAGAAGCTGCGTCGCATTCTCTTCGCCAAAGTGCCCAATAATCCCCTGCGCGATCTTTTCAGATTTTGGGCGAAGATTTTCGACAAAATCTTTTCCGGAAGGCGTCAAGCTAGCTTTGAAAGACCGCAAGTCATCTGGATCTTTCTCAGTGTAGATTAGTTCGCGCTCCGTAAGGGCGCGGACTATCCTTGTCATGCTCACTTTATGGATACACGACTTTTGCGATAGTTCGTTCAATGACAAGGGAGCAAAATCCGATATGATGCGTATAACGCGCCACTGCTGCTCTGTCAAACCAGCATCCTTTAGTAGGTCTGTGAAGTGGCTGACAACAGCATGACGTCCCCTAGTACATGCAATTGCCAAGGATCTTTCTGAATATGGAATATCGAAAGGGAATGTTTCTCTTGCCACCGTTTTTGCCTCTGTCACGCCAGTTTCCAACATTATCACCACGAATGATATTTCTCAAACTGAAGATACGAACCGAATACTTTTATCAACACACAAAGTATATGAGGCATCAAGACACACTTGGTGTGACCTTCCCCCTGCTGGTCCTCGTTCATGACGAGAGTCTGTGGGTTTGATTTTTGACCTGCCCCCTGCCGGTCCCTCATTCATAACAAGAGTCTGCAGGTCGGATTTGGGTAAACGGCTTCGCCGTCTGGCGCAAGCGCGCCGGGCGCGGAGCCCTCAAATTGCTCAAGCGTCCGGCGCGCTTGCTGCGGTGTCTGGTTGGCCAGGGACGAGTGTGGTCTGACCGTATTGTAGTCGTAGCGCCAGAGGGCCAGCTTACGCCGCGCATCTTCCAGGGTGTCGAATATTTCCTCGTTCAGCAGCTCGTCCCTGAGGCTGCCGTTAAAGCTTTCGATGAACGCATTCTGCTGCGGCTTGCCCGGATCGATGTAATGCCACGGCACCTCGTTCTGATCTGCCCACTTCAGCATGGCCCGACTGGTGAACTCCGTCCCATTGTCACTGACAATGCAGCCGGGCTTACCGTAGATCCGGATCAGAGCGCTGAGCTCCCGGGCGCCCCGTGCGCCGGACAGGCTCGTGTCTGCTACATGGCACAAACACTCGCGCGTGCAGTCGTCGATCACCGCCAGAATCCGGAACTTCCGCGAGGTGCCGAAGCTGTCGGACACGAAGTCCAGGGACCACCGCGCATTGGGTTGTCCCGCGATCGGCATCGGCGTCCTCGTCCCACGTGCGCGCTTGCGACCGCGCCGCCTTTTCACGGACAGCCCTTCCTCGCGGTAGATGCGATACAGCTCTTGTGGTTCATGGTCATGCCCTTGCGCTCCAGCAGCAAGCCGATCCGGCGGTAACCGAACCTGCGCCGCTTACCGGCGATCTCCTGCATCTCCTTGCGTATCTCGGCATAGTCCGGCGGGCGTTCACGCCGAACTGTTTTGGGATCGACACCGACCAGCCGACACGCCCGGCGCTGCGAGATCTCATGATCCCGCATCACCCGGAGCGCTGCCTCTCACCGCTTGATCAATGTCGTCAGTTCTTTCCCAAAAGATCTTTCAACACGACATTATCCAGCATGGTGTCCGCCAGCAGGCGTTTGAGCTTGGCGTTCTCATCCTCAAGCGCTTTCAGCCTTGCAGCCTCGGACACTTCCATCCCGCCATACTTGGCCTTCAGTTTGTAGAACGTAGCGGTGCTCAGGCCATGCCTGCGGCATACCTCGACCGTCGGCATTCCGGCCTCCTGCTCTTTGATCATCCCAATGATTTGCGCCTCGGTGAAACGGCTCTTTCGCATGTGTCTGCTCCTTCAGAGTTGGCGCAGACTCTACATCACGGTGAGGGATTTCGCGGGGGGCAGGTCATGTCGAATATCTCCTCATTCAGAAGTTCGTCACGCAGGCTGCCGTTGAATGACTTGATGAACGCATTCTGTCGTGGCTTGCCGGGGTCAATGTAGTGCAGGGAATGGCATTGTGGTCGGCCCATCTCAGGATGGCCCGGCTGGTGAACTCCGTTCCGTTACACCTTCGGAATAGCGCTGATTGAAGGCTATGATTGCCTGCGGAGCCCACAGATTGCGCAGTAGGCGATCATAGCCGGGTTTCAGGTCCCTACAGTGGTTTTGCACAAACTACACCGCAAGGCAGACCGACCATGGCCGGTAACAGTATTGCACAGGCCGAGCCCGTTTTGGCGGTGATTGATATTGCCATGCCCCGCCACGAAGTTTTGACAACTATTCCCGGCAGGAAGCGACACCAATCCTCAACATACCTCGCCAGGGTACTAGTGAGACATAAAAACCGGAACTTTACTGGTCCTCGTTGCCTCATGCGTGACACCACCAAAAAGGTCTTGAGAGAACTTGCTATGTTCGTACGCCCCCATCACGATTAACTTTGCGTCCAGTTCTCTGGCCGTCTCTTGAATAACCTCGGCGATACCGCCCTTGCTTTTTGGACGGATAACATGCTCTGCGTCGACATTATGACGCTTCAGATGCGTCAAGATATCCGCCCCCTCCGGCATTTTCGGAAAGCTAGACCCAACACTTAGTATTGTCACCCGACGCGGCTTTTCCTCGAGGATCGTCATTGCATCGTTGAGCGCCCGGGCCGCAGAACGCTTTCCGTCCCATGCGACAAGTGCATGCGATGCAAGCTGATCCGTAGAATATCCATTCGGAACCACAAGAACGGGTCGGCCGCTCTGCAATGAGATCATATCCGGGCTGACGACCCGAAACTCATCTGTTGGTAGGTTGGAATGATAGCCGGTAACGACAAAATCGAAATTTCGCGCCAGCTCTGGCAAGTTCATTTTGCCAATCTCATTCGGCATAATAAAGCGGGACCGCTCTGCAAGGCCTGCCTCGGCAGCCGCCTGTTGGAACAGATCACGTGCTGCTGCAATTTTCTCGTTTCTTGCACTGCCAAGCTTGTCGAGAAGATCTTCTGTCAAACCAAGAACATGCTCGAAATACGAGGATGCGTTCCCATAGACACAAGTCAGCCATGCATCGTGCTTTGCGGCGATTTTTGCCGCGTGCTTAACGCTGCTTGGGAAGCCTGCGCTACCGGAATGTGCAATAAGGATGTTCTTGATGCTCATTTTATCCTCACAATTCGAACTTCATAGGCAAACTAGCAATCACAATCTTAGAAGTCTATGATTTTATGAGGAACAGTACACGCCCTGCATCCCGACAAAGAAAAGACTGGGCAAGCAAGCTGCCCAGTCCCCTGGTGATACAAGCCCTACATTCCGCTTCATGAGGAGTGCAGGATGCTTGATCACCCTTTCTTGTTCGCTTCAATCTCGTCGAGGAACGGAATGTCTGACCTGAGACCCGTTTCCTCCTCCGTTTTGAGGTAGAATCCGTCCCAACGAAGGAGACGGAAGAATGAAGCGATCACGGTTCAACGAAGAACAGATCATCGCGATCCTGAAGAAGCAGGAGAGCGACATTTCGAAGGCGGTTGTGTGCCGAGAGCATGGGATCAGTTCATGATCAGCCCCACCTGCGTGGTCCGGTTTGATTGTTAGTGCATGACCGGTCTCGGGTCCATCAGAGCGATGGTTTCCGGGGCGGGTGGGCGATATCAAGGCACTATGTGGTCGTTTGGTATTGTAGTGTTTCCTCCATTGCTCGATCAGGATTTCCGCTTCCCGAAAGCCGTAGAAGACTTCTCCCGTGAGCAGTTCATCGCGGAACCTGGCATTGAAGCTTTCGCAGTAGCCGTTCTCCCAAGGTGACCCGGGCGCGATGTAGGCAGTCTTGGCGTCGGCGGCCCTGATCCAATCCTGAACGGCCTGAGCCACGAACCCCGGGCCGTTGTCAGACCGGATGTAAGACGGCACACCCCGCATGATGAACAGGTCGCTCAAGGCATCGATCACGTCATCCGAGTTCAGCTTGCGCTTCACCTTGATCGCTAGGCATTCCCGGCTATGCTCGTCCAGGATGTTGAGCGTCCGGCAGTGGACAAAGTCATAGCTCCAGACGTGGTTGCGATACTCAGGGCGCAGCCGGACACGGGATCCGTCATTCAGCCAGAGCCGTCCCTTCTTCGGTTGCTTCATTGGCACCTACAGCCCCTCTCGCCGCCATACGCGCTCGACCCGCTTGTCGTTCGCCTCCCAGCCCGCATGTCTCAGAAAAGCGGCGATCCGACGATAGCCGTAGCGGCCATACTGCCGCGCCAGTTCGATCATGTCCGCGACCAGACGCTCCTCATCGGCACGGCCATGCGGCACTTTCCTCTGTGTGGATCGGTGCTGCCCCAGGACACGGCAGGCGCGTCTCTCTGACAGATGGAACCGGGTGCGGACGTGATCGATGCAGGCACGGCAGCGAGCGGGGCTCAGAAGTTTTCCTTTGGCGCCTCCGCCAGGATCAGCTTGTCCAACGTCAGATCCGAGACGGGTTTTCTCAACCGTTCGTTCTCTTTCTGGAGGCGCTTCAGTTCCCTGAGCCGGTCGGTTCCCATACCCCCGTACTGCTTGCGCCAGCGATAATAAGTCTGCTCTGTAATGCGAACCTTGCGGATCGCATCCACCCGGGACATGCCTTGCCCGACAAGCACTTCAACCTGCCGCAGCTTCGTGACATTCTCTTCCGGCTTGTGTCTCTTCGTAGCCATTCTGATCCTCCATTTTCCTAAACATAACGGCGGACCACTTCAGTGTGCGAGGATCAATGCAGGCGGCCCGCCTTGCAACAAATCAAGCATCCCAGGGATTTGACGAAGACGAACTTACCGTCTTCTTTGCGGCGATGGACAAGCTGATCAGCAACCTTTCACATAGCTGACCGTCCCTCGGCGTTCACTCAAGCGTCGGAGCAATCGCAAGGATGATGACCCCCGTCGCAGCCAGAGCAGCCGCAATGTAGAACCTGGGGCCAGGCCGTCTTTCGGTTTTGAAGATATGCCCAGCAAGCCAGGCTGCAAAGAACATCTCGATAGATGACATGATGGCAACGACGGTCACACTGGTGAACATCAACGAGAAAAACAGTGCGACTTGTCCGATTGTCATCGCACCACCAGCCAGCAATTGCCACCCGCTTGGCTTATGCAACCTCCATGAAAGCCCTACCCGGCCACGCAATCGAAAAAGCCCCCACCCAACGAACCATACCAATCCCGTCAACGCACCAATGAACACCCCGGCCAGCGGATCAGGCAAGGTCTGCATCGCGAGTTTGCGCGCTACGAAGGAGCCACCATAACCCGCAGCAGAGCCAAGCGCCAAAACCCGACCCTTGGTCCTGTCCTGTGGCGAAGGTTCCGTAGAGACCAGGGTCGATACCGCCTTGGCGGACTTGCGAGTCATCATGATCAACACGCCACCTGTCACCAGAATAAACGCAATCACAATAGAAGTCGTAATCACCTCTCCAAGCAGGAGAAATGCGAAAATCGCTGCAAAAACAGGAATCAGACGCCGGATGAAGCCTGTCTCGATCGCGCCAGCCAGCTCCACCGACCGAAACAACGTCAGGCGGCCAACCACATTCCCCAGAACACCCGCCAGCACAAAATAGGCCACCCCGATCAGTACGGGCTGGCTAACAGAAGGCAGCTCTGGCCCCCAAACCAGCCAAAGGGCACCGGAAACGAAACCTGTCATCAACACTGACAGCAGAACATCATTCCCGCGCCCTTGGGCGGATTGAGAGCTTTTGGCAATTGCGACCGAGCTAAGCGCATAACAAAACGCACCAAACGCGGCCATCAGACCACCAAAGCCAGCAGTCATTGGTCTAATCGGGCAACAAGAGCGGCGCTATTCATCCGCGACAAGCTGATCCAGGAAGCGTTCTGCCGACATGATTTCACGCATGGGCAGCTTTTCCTGCTGCTGCATAAGCTCTGTCGTGTATGTCAGCCCCTTGCCATCCCAGAACCACCAGTAAATGATCTCGCCCTTCTTATCCCGAATGGGCATTCTGAAAATTGGGAACTCCCTTTCAGCACGGGGAATTTCAACCGTACCCACCCGGGCGTGTTTCAGCCCGAGCTTTTTCAGAACACCACTCAAAGGCACCATCGCGATGGGCGAGGCCTCGCGTGCCAGAACGGTTACAGCTTCGGGCCGTTTCTGGAATGGGCCTTTCAAGAACTTCACGACCGGGGGATAGCTGGGATGCGTATGCGTAAGCTGCACATAAGCCAAACCAGCAGATGTTTCGATCTCAACAATGTCGCCAGGTTGATAATCTTCCATTCTCGGCATTCCTCTTACAGGCTATAGGCTTCCAGGGTCGACGGATGGAACAGCTCTTCGATCTCCACACGGCGCGGCGACAAGCCCTGGCTTACGTGGTAGTCCAAAAACTTGTTGAGCACATGCGCATTTCCACTGACGCCATAGCTCCAAGGGTCATCCCCCATCAGCGCGTGGACACGGTTGAGATTGTCCTCCACGAAGGGCATCGTCACCTTGGTGGCAGATGTGTCCGAAAGGGCCTCTTCGGCCAACCGTTTTGACTGCGTAAATGCCTTGAGCAATGCCGCGGGCAAGAACGGGTATTCTTCTGCCAGGCTCCGGCGTACGCCCAGTACGTGCATGATCGGGAAGATTTTGGTTTTCTCGAAGTAATATTCCGCCGCTGTAATGCTGTCTGCGAACAGTCGCCCAACATGCGGATGACGTTCAGCAAAGCAACGCGGCCAGCGCGGCCCGATAAAGCCATCAATTTCACCCGCTTCAAGCATGCTGTTCAGCGTGCTACCTTCTGGGGCTTCCTCCATACGAATGTCATCGGGCAACTGAACCTTGATTTTTTCAGGCCGGCCGGGTGTGTCCATGCCGCCGCGCACCCAGATGATATCCGAGGGCTTAACGCCATATTCCTCTTCCAGGATACCACGCACCCAAACGTTAGCTGAAAGCTGATATTCGGCGATACCGATACGTTTGCCCTTCAGGTCTTCTGGTTTGTTAATCCCTTTGTCCGTGCGGATATAGACAGAGGTGTGACGGAACGCACGGCTCAGGAAGACCGGGATTGCCACATAATGCGGATTCCCTCGGGCAACCGAAATCGAATAGGACGACAGCGAGATCTCGCTGATATCGAAAGCCTCGTGGCGGAACGCGCGAAAGAACATTTCTTCCGGCGACAACAGCATCGGAACCGGGTCTACTCCGTCGATCTGAACACGCCCATCCACGATTGCCCGTGTGCGGTCATAGTTACCCATTGCAAGGGAAAGTTTGAGATTGCTCATCCTGTCGGCTCCTAGTGATTTGTTTTACATTGCCGCTGAAGATCGACCGCTTGTCCGGTCTCTGCGGATTGCAAGATCGCGTGGCAAACCTCCAGGCTTGCCAGCCCCCATTCCCCTGTTTGGTCGGGGGCCTTGTTATGACGCACGGCATCCACCAGCGCATCCAGAACGGTTCTGCGTGGTGCCGGTCCGAATTTGGCTTCGATAAAGCCGCGTTCGGTGTCACCGAACACTTCTATCCCATCCGGGGTCAGTCGCAGATCGGCACGGTCACAAAGCGCGATCACCGGACCGAAATGTTCGTTATGTTCAGCCTCAATCGTCGTGCCGCTGCCGAATGTTCGTGTAGTTTTCAGCCGGACCTCGTCATCAGGGTTGAGATCCAGCAAAGCACGCCTTGCTCCACCGTAAGCCCCTTCTGATTTACGCTGTCCAAGCTCTCCGACATTGTTCATCCAGATATCACTGTCGAAATGCGCATAGCCCGAGTACGTCATGTTCGCGACACACCCCCCGGCAAAATTCATCAGTGCAGTGAATGCGCCCTCGGTCGGGCGCTTGGGATCCCATGCGCCCGTCATGGCATAAATTTTTTCGGCCATGCCGCCGGCAAGCCTGCGAACCACATCAATCTGGTGGATCGCCTGACTGAACAGCACGCCCCCACCCTCTTCGGTTCGCAGCTCTTCCGGGCGACGCGGACGATAGAGGAAGTCCGTATAGTTAAAGGCCTGGATCATGCGCAACTGACCGAACTTTCCGCTGGAAATAAGTTGCGTGGCCAATTCAACCGGCGGGTCGAAACTGTGACTCGGCCCAACTATCAAATGCACCCCAGCCTCCTTGGCTGCGGACACCATTACTTCGGCATCCTCCATCGAAACGGCCAACGGCTTTTCGACAAGGATATGTTTGCCCGCGCGCGCCGCAGCTAACACATGATCCACATGCATCTGGTGCGGCGTCGCAATGTAAATGGCCTCAACGTCAGGGTCTGCGCACAATTCCTCGACGGTGGCATACCCTGTGCCACCGTACTCTTTTTCGAATGCGTCGCGGCTTTCCTCCCTTGGGGCGGCGGCAGCCGTCAGCTTCACACGGGTGTCGGCATCAAACGAAGGCACCATGAGCATGAAAGCACGCCCAAGCCCCGCCACGCCAAGACGAACGGGATCAGAGGTCAAGAACCAGCCTCCCGGATTTGGCGCGCGAAACGCAAATCATGATCTGGCTGCCTTTTTCTTCTTCCATCAGCACCATATCACGATGATCTGCCTCGCCTTCCAGTAGGCGGGTTTTACAAGTACCGCACGTGCCACTTTCGCAAGAACTGCTTGTTGCGAAGCCAGCATCACGCAGTGCTTCGAGGATAGAACGATCCTCAGGAACAGTAACCGTTTGGCCGCTTTTCTTCAGCTCGACTTCGAAAGCAACGTCATCCTGACGAACCACATCAACAGGCTTGAAATCCTCGAAGTGGACACGGCCTTCGGGCCAGTGACCCGAGAAAGCTTTGATTTCTTCCATCAGCGGTTTGGGTCCGCAGCAGAAGACATGGGTCGCGCGCGGCGTCACCAGATCGTCCCAGAAATCATAGACAGCGTTCGGATCGCCGTCATCGTGGTGCACGATGATCCGGCCTTCGAAATCTTTCATCAGCTCATCAAGATAGGCCGATTCTTCCGCGCTCCGGCTTACGTAAATGATCCGAAGCATCTTACCTTTCTTATCCAGATAACGCGCCATCGAATAGATTGGCGTGATACCGATACCGCCGGCAATCAAGAGGTATTTCTGCACATCCGTCAGCGGGAAATCGTTTTCCGGGTGCTCGATATTCAACTCTGTCCCGACAACAGCTTGCTCATGCATGGAGGCAGACCCCCCGCGCGACTGCGGCTCTCGCTTGATGGCGACCACATATTCTTTTGGGTCGCTCCCATCATTTACCAGAGAGTATCGGCGCATAGCACCCGATGGTGTCTCGATCGTGATATGTGCACCTGGGTTGAACTCTGGCAGGGACTCGCCGCCAACCGGAGCCAAAGTGAATTCTGCAATAGTAGGTGTCAGATCGCGCCGTTTTTCGACGCGCATTTTGATCTGCTCCATGGGGTCCTCCCGTCCGTTCGCTTCCGAAATATAATTAGATAGCTAAGTTCAAGATGTCAACTGGACGCACCGCCCAGCCACGCGCTAATTGTGTCTAGAAATCACATATTTGGCCCTAAACGGTCTTCTCGTCCGCCAATATCCTTGGCCGACATGACAACCCCTGCTTCAGACAGGTCCGAAACGCCATGACATCCCGTAAAAATCATGGTCCTGCGCATCTCGTCTTCGAGAATCGAAAGCGCGCTGGAAACCCCCGCACGCCCCCGCGCCGCCAGGCCGTAAAGAGGTGCCCTGCCCAGCAGCACAGCGTCCGCCCCCAACGCAAGCGCCTTGACGATATCACTGCCGCGCCGAACACCACCATCAAGCAAAACTGTCATATGTTGGTCCAAGACGGACACAATCTCTGAAAGAATTTCAATCGTCGCCGGAGCTCCATCAAGCTGCCTGCCACCGTGGTTGGAAACAACCACCCCATCAGCGCCTTCGCGTTGTGCGGCCATTGCATCCTCAGCACACATGATCCCCTTAATCACAAGTGGCTCCTGCCACAGCTTCCGAAGACGCCTTACATCGTCCCAGGAAAAATTCGGGTTTCGTTGCGCCCGCGTAAATTCGGCAAGCGCCTTGTCGCTGACATCATCCCCCTAAAAGGCCGCCAGATTTTGCAGTCGCGGCCTATGTTGGCTCAGCCATACGGATTTGAACCATCTCGGATGCAACAATCCGTCCAATACGACAGAGGGGCTCATGCGGATTTCATGCGCGAAACCATGCCGCAAATCCCTCTCTCTTTTGCCACCCACCAACGAGTCGACAGTGATTACAAGAACACTGTAGCCCGCAGCCGACGCCCGTTCGATCAATGCATTGGAAAATGCTTCTTTGCCCCATGGGTACAGCTGAAACCAAAGTGGCCAATTATTTTTCTACGCGATTTCTTCCATAGTCGTGTTTGACGCTGTCGAAACCGTAAATGCGACCCCGGCCTGCTTTGCTGCGGCTGCAAGGTGCAAGTCCCCTTCTGGCCAATAAAGCCCGTTCAGGCCGGTTGGTCCGATTTGGAAAGGCGCCGCATACTTCTGACCGAACAGCGTGACAGAGAGATCGACATCCCCACCCTTGAGAATACGTGGCTTGAGTCGGATATCATCAAATGCGCTACGGTTCCTGTGCAGCGTGATTTCGCTCTCGGCACCACCATCCAGAAAATCAAATACCACACGGGGCAAACTCCGCCTGGCTCGGGTGCGAAAATCTTCGATGTTTACTTCTTGCCGCATCCGGCCTCCTGCCTCCTGCCAATTTCAACATGGCCACCAACCATGCTCAGGGCCAGAATCAAAATCCGCCCAAGGTCTATGCGGCCCCGGGCGGATCTGTTTGCAAACGTCGGACCGGTTATTCAGCTGCGGCTGTTTTGCCCGAAGTATTCAGCAAGGTGCGCCAATCCACATCTTTCGGATAAACGCCTTCATGAGAGTTGATCATGCTTTGCGGGATTTCATAATCGGTGCCGATTGCTTTGCCACCCTCTGCCACTTTCTTGGCGGCATCCGCCATCAAGCGACGGAACTCGACGATAGCCAGGTCCGAAGCACCAAGCACATCGGTATGGCGCTGAACGCGCGCGCCCATCGACACCCACATGGCGATATCTTGGTTCGGAATACCTTTGATCCCAGTGAAGTTACCTTCTTTCATGGCATCACGGTCTTGCAAGAAGTCGTTCTCGACAGTCCGCAGGCAGCGCCACTTGTCGTCAACATCCACTCCTGGAACAGCATGGGTAAACTTGCGCCATTCTTCGGTCGACGGCACATTCGGGCCATCCCAAGCGATGAAGTGGAACGCGGTCTCTTCATCATTGATCGGCACGATAACGGCCGCCACACGATAGTTGTTGTTCGGTGGGATCAACGAATAGTAGGGCGCAACAAATTCGGTCACACGGATATAGTTATGGGTCGCCGCGTTTTTGATCGGCGTACGGATTGCAGCATAGTGGAACCCGTAGCTGGTTGTCTCTGTCTGCATACGCGGAGACTTGTCCGTCGAGGGACGGTACCAGGATTTTTCATCGGCAGCAGCACCTTCCACGCGGGCCGGAACCATGTCCGACGAGTGCAGCGAGGACGAGTGGGCACTGTCGATCTGACCTTCGTGGATCTGCGCCCAGTTTGCGGGAATGCGGATTTTAAGGATAGCGATCGCCGAATCCTCGCGCGGGGCAAACGCCGGCGGCTGGAATTCAGGCATATCTTCTTTGTCACCCAGCCAGGCCCAAACGAAACCACCCCATTCTTTCACAGGATAAGAGCGATGCTTCACCTTATCCATAAGGGGGCTACCTTCGGGTTCGGAAGACATGGCAACGACATTGCCATCAACATCCATTTTCCACCCGTGATACAGACACCGCAGCCCGCATTCTTCGTTCCGGCCATAGACCAGCGATGCCTTGCGGTGCGGGCAAAGTTCATCAAGCAGGCCAAGACGCCCTTTGGTGTCGCGGAACGCTACATAGCTTTCCCCGAGCACCTCAACACGAAGCGGCTTGCCGTCGGGCTCTTCCACTTCTTCAATCAGGCATACAGGGGTCCAGTGCTGACGCATAAGACGTGCCATCGGTGCATCACCGGTCACGCGCGTCAGCAGTTCATTTTCTTCAGGTGTAAGCATTGAATCTCCTCCACAGGTCGCCGCATCAGAATTTGCGAAATTTTATTGGGAAACGCCATTATTCTTAGCTCTCTAAGTTTAGTCTGTCAATGGTCAGAGCGATATTCCCTTCACCTCACAAGTAAGAAAAACCCACGTAAATAAAACTACTTATGGGTTTGCGAGCAATTGGTATTATTCCGCGCATGATCGGGCCTTGTGTTCATACAGATCTGCTCTGCCGGTTCCTCTCTGGTTGTTCTATGGCCTCGGGATTCGTACACCCCGCTTGCGCAGCTCCCTGCATCGATCAGAATCACCGAAGTGTATTTTGATCAATAACCTCTTGGGCAAAAAAGCCCGCAGACAGTCATCCGAACAGACCGCGATTGGAACCAAAGACGCGGCCTGAAACTTTTCCGTCTCTCAGTCAAAACGGCAAGTAGCCGCCAAACCTGGCGGCCACTTTGGATTCGCATTCAGCACATTACACGTGGCTGACGTTACCCGCTTGCGGGGACTTCTTCCTTCAACAAGGCCTGTCGTCCAACCAGAGCGATGATAAGCAAGGTACACACAATTGAGACCGCGAAGTACGGGCTAACCGCGCCAATTGCAAAAATCGTCAGGAGACCTCGCTCCAACGAGCTGAGCTGGGTTTTGATAAAGCCTTCCATTGACGCCGAGACTGCAAGAGCACCAGCAACGGCACCAATAACAGCAAGCGTATTTGCCAACGGACCAAGCTCAAGAACGATGCCGGGGTTCCAGACAAAAGCGAACGGCAGAAGGAAGCCAACAATTGCAAGCCGCACAGCCGAGAATGCGATCTTGAATGGATCGTCATCAGCAATCGCAGACGCTGCGATTGCAGCCACAGCGATTGGCGGCGTCAGAGCAGACAGGATTGCATAGTAGAGCAGGAACATCTGGCTCGGCAGCAGAGGGAAACCCAGCTTGGAAAGAGCGGGGCCGACAAGCACAGCCGCCAGAATATACGCACTCGGAGTCGGCATACCCAAGCCCAGCACAATGGTCACCACAGCAGCAATCACTAGCGTCAACAGCGGCTGCGCATTACTGACCGTCAGGATCACGTTAGCCGATTTCATCCCCAATCCTGTCATAGACAGGCCACCAATAACCAGACCAGCAGCAGCACATGCCCCAGCGACAGGCAAAATTTGCAGGGTGGTTGTGCCAAGGCCTTCCACCATTGCCCACAACGACATCCGCGTTTGCTTGAGGATCATCGACGCAAGGATTGTCACCAGAACACCGACACCTGCGGTGAAGGTCGGCGAATAGCCAAGTATCAGCGCCACAATGATCCCGATAATGGGCAGCAAGAAAACCCAGCCGGTTCTGAACGTTTCCTTCGTCGTCGGGATTTCATCCTGAGAAGGCCGCAGATCGTATTTCACTGCGCGGAAGTGCACCTGGGTAAACACGCCCATATAGTACAGCAACGCAGGAATAAGCGCGGCAAGCACGATCGCATTGTACGAGATACCCGAATACTCTGCCATGATGAAGGCAGCCGAACCCATAATCGGCGGCATGGCACTGCCCCCCGTGGACGCCGCAACTTCAACCGCACCCGCAAACCGGGCCTTATAGCCCAAGCGCTTCATCACCGGGATCGTGATGGACCCCGTGGCCACAACATCCGAGGTTGGGCTACCAGACATGGTTCCATACAGACCCGACGAAATGATGGCGATCTTTGCAGGGCCGCCTCGTGCGCCCCCGGTGACCAGAGCCGCCAGGTTGAAAAAGAAGTCCCCTCCCCCAGCCTTGGCAAGGAAAGTCCCGAACATCACGAACAGGAAGACGTAACTTGCCACAACCTGAAGCGGGACACCGAACAACCCATCTGTGGTGAAGATCAGAATATCGAGCAGATAGCTGAACTCGCTGACGCGATGCCCGAACGGCGGCGGCAGAAGATAGCCAAAAAGGTTGTAAATCAGGAACAGCATCACAACGCCTGTCAGCCCCAAGCCAGTTGTCCGGCGCGTGGCTTCGATGGTCAGGAACAGCAGTGACGACCCAAAGAACAACTGATCCGTCGTGAACTGGTCCAGCAGGCTGATACGGTCCGAAATCTCGCCAGAGCTTACATAGAAGTAAATCCCGCAGGCCAAGCTGAGCGCAGACAACATCCAGTCATAAAATGGAATGCTATCTGGCGCTTTCGCGGTTGCACCAATCGCCAAGAAGAGAATCGTGAAAATCCCGGATACGAACAGGATCCCCTGAATGAGCGGGTCTGCGATAATGAACAGATTAGAGTGAATCACCCATGCCGCGAACGCCGCGGCCAGAACCATGACGACGGTCCGCATGGGTGGCTCTAGCTTCCGACGGCGTCCAGTTTCGGTAAGAGAAGGGAAATTCATGCTGGCACCATTTCCATGTTTGTGAGGTTTGGTCAGCTTTGAGTGCGCAAAATCATCCTACTGCCCGTGATCAGCACGGCCAGAGCACGACAGAGGCACTCTTGCAAACGAATCCGGTGCGCTTTGGTCAGCGCACCGGCATTGTTTTCCGAAGGCTTACTTGAGAAGCCCCAGCTCCATGTAGGCGCGCTTCGCGCCCGGGTGGAACGGCAGCGTTCTCTGCGAAACCAGCAACTCAGTTGAGAGCTGTTTCATTGCGTTATGAACGCCGCGGATTTCATCAATGTTCGAGGCAATGCTCTTGGCCAGCATGTAACCGGTTTCTTCGGGCAAGGCATCAGAGGTGATTACCATCGCGCCAAGTGCCAGCGTGATAACATCGGAAGTCTGGTTCTTATAGTTTCCGGCGGGAATGACGTAGGTCCCGGTGCCAAAACGCTCATTGGTCTTTTCGATGATATCCTGAGGCACGCTCAGCAGAACAACGTCGTTGCCTTCATCAACCTTGCGGAACGACGAGTGCCCAACGAAGATACCGTTGATCACCATATCCGTACGGCCATCGCTGATCAGGTCTGCCTGCTGGGACGAACCGCCACGCACCAGAACGCCGCCATTCGCTTCAATCGTTCCTTCGTCATAGCCTGCTTCTTCCAGCATGAAAGTGGCAATATTGGCCACGATGTTACCTGCGTTGTTGTTCGCCACACGGATTGCAGCGCCCGACTTCGCCAAGTCGTCGATGCTGTCGATGTTATACTCTTCGGCAAGAGACTTCTTGATGAAGAAATGCATCGGGGCCCAGTTGTACATGTACCCGATTGCCTGAAGGTTCTCGATGGGCGCCTTGAACGGCTCATCACCCGCTAGCGCCAGCTTGATTTCTGCATCATGGGCCAGACCCAGATCGGTCCGGTTTGCACCCAGCAGACCGATATTTGCGAAACCGCCACCAGTGGCCTGGTAGGTCACGACACCGCTTGCATCGTCAACCTTCACAGCCCGGTCGATCCCTGCGCCCAGCAGCGACCAAAGACCTGACGGACTCCCCCCGGACAACGTGACGTTGACGCTGTCCGCCATGACGCCGGTCCCGATAACGGAGATGCTCAGCGCCGCAACGGCAGCCTTGATTTGCTTTTTCATGGTTTCCTCCCTGTCATATTATCATAGATTTCTAAATTTAGATATCTATCTTATAGATCATTATTAAAAACCGAACTTTGCGTCAACCATGATCGAAACCGAGACACCGTCCAAAAATTTAGGTTAAGAACTGCGAATGGCTTGAACGCTCTCGCAGAGCATCCAAACCCCTACTCACATAAGGTTGCAGCACGCCCAAGGCCTAGCACAAGACTATTCCGAACTCTCTCAGAGCTTCCCCAAAACCATACATCTCAGCGGAAGTAGCCCAACGGAATCACCCGAGCCTAAAAGGCCCGGCTATCGCAGATGAAGCTAAAGAGACCTTCAGGATCCAAGGTTACTTCTGGTCGGTGGGACGCGGACACCGCTCAAAGCAGCTTTTTCCTCATCATCTTCGAGGTTTCGAATCATTACAGCAAGGGCCTTGCGCAATGTTTTCTCTTCGGCACCACTCAGGCCTCTGATGGCGGCGTTATTCACTTCGTGTGCCAAAGGCTCCAGGAGCTCCCGCAACTCCCAACCTTTTTCCGTGAGGAAAGCATGCTGACGACGACGGTTCCCAGCCACATTGCGGCGTTCAATATATCCAAGCTCTTCCATTCGGCTGAGTGCAGTATGCGCAGTAGGCTCTGTCAGATGTGCTCTTTCGCTTAACTCTCGTTGCGACAAACCATCTTCCTGCCAAAGGATTCGAAGGAATATCCACTGCCCGAAAGTCACATTTTGCGTCTGTAACCGCAGCTGCAACGCACGGTTAAACCCTCTTGCCGCAAGACGTACCAAGCGAGCAATGCGCTCGTTATATTGGGTCAAACCGTCGTCTTTCAACGCGGAATCAGATTTTTCGTTCATGTATGCTCAGACCACAAACATCTATTGCCCAAAATCAGTTCTGGGCTTCTACAGGTCCGAGACTATCCCTGTCATCTTACGAAGATGCAAGCCTCAACAATGTCACTACTTTTACAGCTAGTGACATGCGGTGCGCGCAAACCGACGTAAATCTTGCAGCAAACCCTGCTTACAACTTTTCGATTTTTTCTCTCCATATTTTTCGATTTGGGGGTTTCTGCGCGCTTGATGCGTGTTGCGTTTTCGACGAAGATGTCGGGCAAGACGGTGTAGAGCTCAATGGTGTGTCCCGGGATATGCGGGGGGAGGATCACCCGGTCGAAGCCGCGCAGCGGGCGGGCAGCGGTTCGGTTTCCGTCACGCCTAGCCTAGCACCGGCTAGGTGTCCTGCTGTCATCACCCGCACCCGCGCATCCTCATCAATGAAACCCCGCGCGAGGTGTTGATTAACGCCGCATCCGGCTTCATCATGCGCAGTTCGGCCTCGCAGATCATTCCTCGTGTCAGCGCGTTCAACGGCACATGGAGGCTCACCAACATCACACATGGCCAGAAGCTCAGCGCGTTTCACCAGCCCCACGCCCGTAGGTGCGGTGTCCGGTATCAGGAACGGATCGTGCACCAGTATCTGTGCCGGATCTGTGCCGGCTCGAACGCCAACTGTCGCTCGATCACCCGGTCCTATCCGCCCCGAATCGATCAATCCGATCGCCCGGCCTCGCACCATCCGCGCAAATATCTGTTGCGGTCGGCCCGCATTCTCGCGCAGCAGGCGCTCGGATTCATGCAGCCGGTACAGCAGCACCAGCATCAGCATCCCTATCGCTTCGGGCATCCCCAAAAAGTTCTCGGGCGTTACACCATTCGTCACGATCAGACCGCGCGCGGCACAGGCCTCCCAGATCTCCCGCACCCACCCCGATCGTTGGAAGTACTAGCGCCCGCAGCCGTGGCGAGGCGTCCAGATCCGCGTCGCTCAGCCCCGACCGCGAACTGACCACGATGATAGCAACGTCCGACAGCAGCGCCTGCCGCTGTTCCTCCGTCAGCCGCAGCGGAACACCTAGGGTGATCTGGGGGCCGCGAACGACCTCCCAGCCTTCGGTCCGCAGACGATCCGAACCCTCGAAGTCCAGTGGGTGACGGAAGTGCCACGCCTCGCCCGCCCAGCCCAACGGCAAACACACAAAGCTGGCACAGACACCTTCCAGACCTTCGCCAAGCGCCCCGGCCTGCGTCATGATATCAAGCTCAACCTCTGCATCGGGGGCGTTCAGCGCAGGTTTGATCGGTAAATCACCGGGCATCTCGCCCGCCCCTACACCCAGAGCATCGGCAATCGCATGCATCGCAACATCCGGACCGCAGGCAGCGCTTGATGCTCCATCCCCCAGCCATTGTGCAGCTGATAATCCAGCGACGCCTGGATCACCTGCGCCTTCACATCGCCCGCCAGTTTCAGCGTGCCCGCGACATCCAGCCAGTCCAGGCTCAGGATCACATCCGCCTCGCGCAGCACCGCGCCCGCCGCATCGTCAATGAAGAAGGCCGGTTTGCCGCGATGCTGCGGGTGATCCGTCGGGAAGGACGCCCCGTTCCGGATATCCGTCAGAACCTTCGCCCCAGCGCCTTGGCGTTCTTCGGCAGATCTGCCGCCCGCGCCACTCCTTCGGCCGAGGGTGCCGCCGGAGGCGACGGCTGGTAACGCGCAAAATCTGGCAACTCCGGTGCCTTCTCGTGCTGCTTTTCCTGGATCGACACGTCGAAGTTCACATAGGTCGGGCCTTTCGGTTCGCTCCACGCGATTACATCCGCACGCAACATCGATTCCAGCGCCGCATCAACCGGCCCCGTCGCCCCATAAATCAGAACCGGCACACGGTCGCAGCACACGTTGAAGATCGCCATCGTACCATGCATCAGACCCACGTTGCTGTGCAGGATCACCGCCAATGGCTCCCCCGCCACCTTCGCATAGCCATGCGCAATCGCAACCGCATGCTCTTCGTGCAGACACAACAGCATCTGCGGATCTTCATTGCCAAGGTGGTTCACAAGGCTGTCGTGCAAACCCCGAAAGCTCGACCCCGGGTTCAGTGCAACATACTTCACTCACCCCCAAACCTCGCAATATATCCGCAAATACATCGCTACCCCACACCCCCAAACTATCCGACGATACTGGGCGCTCAACCTGATACAGCCTGTGGTCTGTCATGTGTCTTGACCTTTCCTTATGAAGTGTTGATGCAACAGCGCCCCATTTTGAAAGGCGTACGCAATAGGTATCCATTGCCCGCCGAAAGGGCGGGCATTTTGCATTTCAGACGGTCTGGAGCGGCTCAGAGGATCAGAAATCCAAACCGAAATCGACGGTTCCCGCCGAATGGGTCAAAGCACCGGAGGAAATATAATCCACATTTGCCGATGCGATTTCGCGCAAACGGCCAAGGGTCACATTCCCGCTGGCTTCGGTCTTCGCCCGCCCGTCAATGCGCTTTACAGCTTCGGCCATGTCTTCGGTCGACATATTGTCGAACATGATGACATCTGCGCCCTCGGTCTGAAGCACCTCGTCCAACTGATGCAAACCGTCGATCTCGATCTCTACCACGACCATGTGACCCACATTTCGTTGAACGGCTTCCAGCACCTGTTTGATGCCACCAGCCGCTGCGATATGGTTGTCCTTGATCAGGATCGCATCGGACAGGGAAAACCGATGATTGTGGCCGCCGCCATGCAAAATGGCGAGCTTTTCGACAAGTTTCAGCCCCGGTGTGGTTTTGCGTGTACAGGTGATACGTGTCTTGGTACCCGCAAGCTCCTGAACATAGGACGCTGTCAAGGTTGCCGTCCCAGACAACCGTCCGGCAAAGTTCAGGGCAACACGCTCTGCGGCAAGGATCGACGCCGCCGATCCCTCTATACGCATCAACGTATCGCCCGCTTTGCAGGCCGTACCATCCGCCACGACAGTCTCGACCACAAGATTGGGATCAATCAGCCGAAACGCGAGAGAGGCCACCTGCATCCCAGAAACAACCGCGTCCTGCCGTGCACGCATTTGCGCCTTGTAGCGCGTGCCTTCAGGCAGAACGGAACGGGTTGTCACGTCGCCTGCGGCACCCAGGTCCTCCATAATAGCGTTCCGAACCATGGGTTCGAGGATGATATCGGGGACGTTCGCAACATTGCTCATTATTTTTTAGATCCTTATCGGTTTGCAAAAGGGGCAGGAAGGGATGGCCTCATCCCGGCCAAAGCAATCAATACAGAAAAAGCTTTTGGATCCCAGACCCCGTTCGCACATTACCTACGCACCGGGTCACTGACCCGACAGATTGATATGCACATTCTTTTCATGGGTGAAGGAAATCAGTTCGCCAATACCTACTTCGCGCCCGATACCCGATTGCTTGACCCCACCGAACGGGGCACCAAGGAAATGCCGACCGACTTCGTTAACCCAAACAAACCCGGCCTCGACGCGTGCAGCCGTACGATGAGCCATCACCAGATCCCGAGTCCAAATTGCACAGGGCAGCCCAAGCTCAAGTGCATTGACCTCGTTCAGCATGGAATCTTCGTCCGACCATTTGCGAACCGCAAGAACTGGCCCGAAAATCTCTTCACGGGCGATACGCATCTGCGGCGTTACATCCGCAAAAATCGTCGGCGCGATAAAGCTGCCTTTCGCCAGCGGACTATCCGTGACCGCATAACCGCCAGTAACGGCGCGCGCACCCTCACTTTTGGCAGAGTCAATGAAACCCATGACCCGGTCGAACTGCGCACGGCTGACAATCGTGCCTATCGTGGTTTCAGGATCCGTCGGAACGCCCGGCTTATGATCCTCCCCCACTGAAGTGGTCCTCCGCTATGTTTAGGAAAACGGAGGAAACACATGGCCAACAAGCGACCGAAGCCGGAAGAGATTGTCACGAAGTTAAGGCAGGTTGAGGTTCTGACGGGGC
>NZ_JAKVRD010000032.1 GCF_022814865.1 Shimia aestuarii
GTAACACCGTCCTCGGGCTGCACCTCCGGTTCGAGATCATCAAGCGTCGCAAGCGCCTCGACAATCGCCGCCGCGCCCATGTCCGACAAACGGTCGTGCAACTCTGCGGTCGTCTCTTCCGCCCCGACACAAAGCAACGTCACCCCGGAGACCACCGTCCGCGCGATGTTCCAGACCTGCCAGCGTTCTGAGTACGCGCGCCAGATCTCACCCGCCTCCGCCGTGTTCGGATCGACAAGCGCAAGCGCCTCGTTCATCGGCACGTTGACACTCACCGTGAGGATCATTCCCCCAATAAGGTAGATCACCCCGCCAATCCCGAACGCCGCCCCGGCGCGCGCCGCCCCCGTGCGCCACGCGGCAAACCCGGTCAGCAGGAGAACAAAGGGCGTGCCAAAGAATGCCGGCGCAAAGACCGCATTGCGCACCGAGGCATTCATCCCCTGCATCGCCGCAATCGCCGTCTCGGGGGCAAGCTGATCAAGCCCCCACATGGTCGAACAGACCCAGGCATAGAAGAAACCGAAAATCGCCCCGGACAGGAGCAGCGAAAGAGGGGCCAGAACGGCGAGCAATGCACGCATGAAAGCAATCCTTGAAAATGAACAAACTATGGCTTCAACGTGCGTCGCAACGGGTTCCGTCGCAACGCGCGCTCAATTAATCCCGAAATTCCATGATCCTGCACGGACGCAATACCGACGGAATACCGACGTGATACCGAAATGCGTTTTGCCGCGAAATCAGCGCGTTAACCGTGATTCGCCCCGAGGGATCAAATCTCGTGCGTCGGTGCCTTGCCCGAAGGCGCGCGATAGGGCCGCGTCACATCCTTGAGCGTCACTTCAAGCGCCTCGACCTTGAGACGGATCGCCCCATCGCCCGCCAGCGTCAAAAGGACAAACCCCGCCCCGTCCTCGCCCGGCTCGAAGGTCACAGAGAGCAGGGACAGGATCGTATCGGCGTCCTTGCGGTCGATCCCTTGCGAGGCGACGCCAAGCACATTATCAACGACAAGCACCGCCTGCACACGTTCAAGGTCACGCCCCCGGCGCTCGGCCCGCGGCGCATCCTCCCAACGGAACCTATTGAGAAGCAAGGCAAATCTCCGCTCCCCTGCGCGCCACTGCATTTCCGTCGCGGGGAATACAGCGTCCTGTGTCAGAGAGGACAGAACCCCGAGATCCTCAAGGTCCAGCGCCCCAAGGTTCAGCGGCGCTTCGCCGCCATCTTCAAACCGTGCGTCTTCGCTCACCGTGCTGTCACCCTTTCGATATGGGCCCCCACATTGCCGAGTTTTTCCTCGACCCGCTCATAGCCGCGATCAAGGTGATAGACCCGGTTCACAACTGTTTCGCCCTCTGCCGCCATCGCCGCAAGGATGAGCGACACCGACGCCCGCAGGTCCGTCGCCATCACCGGCGCGCCTTTGAGACGCTCAACGCCCGTCACGGTCGCCGTCCCCCCCTGCACGTCGATCTCCGCCCCCATCCGCATCAGCTCAGGAGCGTGCATGAACCTGTTTTCAAAGATTTTTTCCTCGAGAACCGAGGTGCCTTCCGCGGTGCACATCAAGGCCATCATCTGCGCCTGAAGGTCGGTCGGGAAGCCCGGGAACGGTTCGGTCGTGACGTCCACCGCCTTGACCCGACCATTGCCGCGCGTGACCTTGATGCCGCGCTCTGTCTGCTCAACGGAAATCCCCGCCGCATCAAGCTTTTCACAGAACGCGCCAAGCAATTCGATCCGCCCGCCAAGACATTCCACCTCGCCGCCACAGATCGCCGGGGCAAGCATATAGGTGCCAAGTTCGATCCGGTCGGTGACAACCGGATGTGTCGCGCCGTGCAGGCGGTCGACGCCCTGAACTTCGATCCGGCTCGTCCCGTCGCCCTCGATCTGCGCGCCCATCGCCCGCAGGCAGGTTGCAAGGTCAACGATCTCCGGCTCGCGCGCGGCGTTGTTGATGACCGTGGTGCCCTTGGCAAGTGTCGATGCCATAAGGATATTTTCCGTCGCGCCCACCGAAGGAAAGTCTAGGTCGATGACCGTCCCCTTAAGACCCTTAGGCGCCTTGGCGTGCAGGTAGCCTTCCTTGAGCTCGATCTCCGCGCCCAGCGCCATAAGCCCCTTTTCGTGCAGGTCCATCGGCCGTGTCCCGATCGCACAGCCCCCCGGCAGCGATACAACCGCCTGCCCGAGACGCGCCAGCATCGGACCAAGCACAAGGTTCGAGGCGCGCATCTTGCGCACGATGTCATACTCGGCCACGTGGTTGTCGAGATCATGGCTCGACATCGCCAGAACCTTGCCCTCCTGCAACGCGCTGACCTCCGCCCCAAGCGAGCCCAGAAGCTCGGTCATGGTGCGGATATCCGAGAGCCGCGGCGCATTGGTGAGCGTCAGCGGTTCTTCGCTCAGAAGCGTCGCCGGCATCAACGTCAGACAAGCGTTCTTCGCCCCGGCGATGGGAATTGTGCCCTTAAGCGGGCCATTTCCCCGCACGATAATCGAATCCATGTGCCTAGCCTTCGCTGCTCTCGTCGTTGTCTTTTGCCTGATCGCCCGCCGCCCTGGCCCGTGCCTGAGCCTTTCTGCGCCCCATATTCGCCTTGAGTGCCGCCTTGAGGCGATCCTCGCGCGACTTGCCGGAGTCTTGTTTCTTGCGGGGTTGATCTCGTTCCATGACCTTTCCTTACATGACGTGCAAAAAAGGGTCCAGATTGGGGTTGCGCTGGTCAAACTTTGAGTCTAAATCCCGCGCCACGGTAATGCTGTGGTAGCTCAGTGGTAGAGCGCACCCTTGGTAAGGGTGAGGTCGGGAGTTCAATCCTCCCTCACAGCACCATTCCCCCCCAACAATCCTGCGTGCCACACTGCGATGTCGCATTCGCGTCGGCTGTGGCTTTGCCCTTTGCGCCCGCTCGGCTTCAAACGAAAAGGCCCATGCCCCGTTCTCTTGGGGCATGGGTCTCTCGCGGTTACCCGATGGCTCAGAAATGCATCTGCAAACCGATCCCTCCGGTTACAACAGCGCCACCGCCATAGGCCGATTGCGTCACACCAAGGGAGATGTCGAACGCCATCCCGTTGCCAAGGCTATGGACATACTGTGCATTTGCGAATCCGCGGGTTTCATGCGTCACCTGCGCCCCCGCGACCGAAAAGGTCGTCATGCCCGGAACCGCCGATGTGCCGGTCACAGGGTTGGTACTGCGGTCAAGATCGACATCAAGCCCCCCTGAAAGACGAAGCTGCCCGCGCGGCCCCGCCGCCATATCCGCATGCACCCCGAGTCGCGCCACGGTCCAGCTCTGGTCATAGTCGTCATAGGTCAGCGGGAAAGTGACCCCGTTGCTTTCGGTATAGCCATCGCGACTTACCTCGGTGTGGCGCAGCGCGGCAAAGGGTGTAAGCCGCATCGACCCACGATCCATGCCATAACCAATCTCTGCCTGAAGGCTTGTCGCCGCTAGCTTGCTGCTGCCAAGCCCGGCTTCTGTGCTCGACAGGCTCGCATCGCGCAGGATGTTCACGTCGCCACCGATATGAGACGCCCCAATTTTCCAGGTCAGGCCCGCGCCATGTGGATTGCCGCGGAGCCAAAGCCCCCCGGCGACAAGCGTCCCGTCCACGTCAAGCCCGGCGAGATCACCGTCTTCATTGGCAAGCCCCAAATAACCGCCAAGCACCAGGTTGCTGTCTTCAAGCGCAAGCGCCGCGCTCACGCCGCCGACCGTGGCACCGGTGCCATCACCGCCGCTCGCCCCAAGGGTAAAGCGCAGCGCATAAGGCACCCGCGCCGCGCCGCCCTGTGTCGAAACCACCCCGCCGGACTGTCCTCCCATACCGGGGGTCAGCTCGTTGCCGAGAATCCCTTCCGCGCTTTGGCCAAGATCGCTCATCGCATTGGCCTGCTCCTGCGCGTTGGTGCCGATCTGCGTCGTGGTGTTCTGAAGGTCGAGCACCGGACCGCCGCCCCAGACAAAGGCGCGGTTGCCGTCGATACTATCGCCATAGCCAACCACGACATTGCCGTCGTCACTGACGCTGAATGCATAGCTCCAGCTGCCGCCCTCGAGCACGCCAAGCTCGGTCAGACCGTCCTCTTCATGCCAATGAAACGCCCGCGATCCATTCAACGTATCGACGATCCCGACCACGACACTGCCATCGCCGTTCACATCCTCCGCACTGGATCCCTTGTAGGGTCCACCGACCGTGCCGAGGTCCGTCATCCCTTCGCCTTCAACCCAGCGGAAAGCATGTCTCTGCGTCGCCACCTCCGAGATCTCGATCGGGTTCGCAGAAGGATCCGGCACTGTGACCTCGCTCCGTCCCACAACGACGGAACCATCGGCGTTCACTGCCTTGGCCCAGGAGTAGTCCCCGCCAGCCAGCGTGCCGAGATCCTGCATCCCCTCGCCTTCAACCCAGCGGAACGCGCGGGTCTGCCCCGTGCTCAAACCGGAATCTCCGACCACGACATCCCCGGCATCATTGACGCCATAGGCATAGGCAAAGCTGCCGCCAAGGTTGCCGATATCTTGCATTCCCTCGCCTTCGACCCAACGAAATGCGCTTTGATACGCAATCGAGGGTGAGAGCGTTGGGTCTTGGCCCGGTGAACTACGATCTACCCGCCCAACAACCACGCTGCCATCCGCGTTCACACCATAGGCATAGGCATTCGCATAATCTTCCAACATCACGAGCTCGGACCAACCGCCGTCCTCGGTGTAGCGCCAAGCGCCGTTATGACCGTTGGCATAAAGCGAAGCGACGGCCACGCTCCCATCCCGGTTCACGTCATAGATGTTTCCGACATGCCAGATCCCGGTCGGGCCGCCGACATATTGCGTCCCATCCTCCTTGGTCCAGGTCACGATAAAGGGGGTGTATCCGCGACGGTTCGACGTCGCCCAAACAACTTTGCCGTCGCCGCTGACATAGGCGTCACCTGTGGCATGGTGATGTATGTTCAGCGGCTCGACAAGATCGGCATCATCAAGAGGGTTCTCAGCCTCCTGCGCCATCGCGACAGGCACAAGGAGCGAGGTCAACGCAGTGGTGAGGAGGGCTTTGGCAAGGGTGGAGTGATGCATCATCATGCCTTTCACAATGCAGATATTCAAACTTCTGCAATTATCCATCCTTCCCGTGCAGGAATCCTTGCGCTAGATCAACTCTCCCTCTTGATGTCAGGCGATCCTCCCCGTTGCTCCCGAGCTAGCTCTTCGCGGCTTTCTCCGCGAGCAGGCAAAGCAGTTCGAACATCACCGACACGCCAAGAAACGCTGTCGCCCCGCTCTGGTCGAACGGCGGCGACACCTCGACAAGATCGGCGCCCACGATGTTCAGCCCCCGTAGCTTGCGCACCACCTGAAGCGCCTCGAAACTGTTCGGCCCGCCAACCTCGGGCGTGCCGGTGCCGGGGGCAAAGGCCGGGTCGATGAAATCAATGTCATAAGAGACATAGGTCTCTGCCTCGCCCACGATCTCGCGCGCCTCGGTCATCACATCGTCGAGCCCGCGCGCGAAATACTCCTCGATGGGAATCACCCGCACACCAACCGCATCGGCAAAATCCCGGTCCTCGCTATCATAGGCCGTGCCGCGAATCCCGATCTGCACCACGCGTTTGGGATCAAGAAGCCCTTCTTCAATCGCGCGGCGGAATGGTGTGCCGTGGGTATATTGCGTGCCGCCGAAATAATCCTTGAACAGGTCCGTATGGCTATCGAAATGCACCATACCAACCGGCCCCGCCTTGGCGACCGACCGCAGGATAGGTAGCGAACAGAGGTGATCGCCCCCGCCTGTGAGAGGCAGAATACCGCCCGCCACCACGCGGTCATAGAACGCCGTGATCCGCTCCATGCTGTCGATGATATCGGCCGGGTTCGGCGCCACGTCGCCAAGGTCGGCGCAATTGACCAACTCGAAGGGCCGCACCCCCGTCGCCCCGTTCTGTGCCCGGATCATCGTTGACATGTCGCGCAACTGGCGCGGCCCGTGGCGCGGCCCCGGGCGGTTCGTCGTGCCACTATCCCATGGCGTCCCGATCAACCCGACCTGCACCTCGCCGATCCGCGCGCCCTCAAGGTCCACATGCGGCAAGCGCATGAAGGTCGGCACACCGGCAAACCGCGGCAGGTCAAAACCGGAAATCGGCTGAAAAAAGGGATCGCTCATCTTGGCCTCCAAACAGGGATCAATCCCGCCGACCCTAGCCTCCTGATCCCCCCGCGCAAGCATCCTCGCGCGCCCCGCAGCGCGCATGCACAAAAAACAGGCAGGCCACGCCCCGCATCATGGCCGTCCACGGGGAACAAAACCGCTTTTGTTTTCCCCGCCCGCGCGACAGTCTACTAAGAGCAAGGGTCTCAAGGCGGTGCGGAACGCAACTCACGATTATGACGGATAAAAACAACTCTTTCGGCATCAAACTGACCGAGCTCCTGCACGAGATTTACCCCGACCTCGATAGCGACATTCTCGCCTCCAAGGTGATCGACGCCTTTTGGCCCGAGGGCACGCACCGTCGCAAACGCGCCCGCGCTCCCGGCAACAATCTCTGGTCCGAGAAAGACGCCGTCCTGATCACCTATGGCAATTCCCTCGTCGATGGCGCGCATAAACCCCTCGACCTTCTGCATGATTTCCTGCTCGCCCGGCTCAAGGGGGTGGTGAACGGCGTGCATATCCTGCCCTTCTTTCCCTACACCTCCGATGACGGCTTTGCCGTGACCGACTACCGCGCCGTCAATCCCCAGCTTGGCGATTGGCCAGACATCTCGCGCATCGCCTCGGATTTTCACCTGATGAGCGACCTTGTCCTCAATCACGTCTCCTCTCAAGGTACATGGTTCAATGCCTACCGTCAGGGACAGCCCCCCTATGACCGGTTCTTCTTCGAGGCCTCTCCCGACGATGACCTATCTCAAGTCGTGCGCCCCCGCACCACGCCGCTCTTGCAAGAGGTCGAGACGGCGCACGGGCCGCGCCATGTCTGGTGCACCTTCTCCCACGATCAGATCGACCTCGACTTCCGCAACCCAGAGGTCCTCCTCGAATTCCTGCGCATCATCCGCCTGCACGTAGACAATGGCGTGCGTATCATCCGCCTCGACGCGGTGGCCTTCCTTTGGAAAGAGGTCGGCACCCCGTCGATCCACCTGCCCCAGACCCATGCCATCGTGCGCCTGATGCGGCTTCTGGCGGATTTCGCGACAGAGACCGTCGTGCTGCTGACCGAAACCAACGTCCCCAAGGCCGAGAACCTCTCCTATTTCGGCAACCGGAACGAGGCCCACGCGGTCTATAACTTCCCGCTGCCGCCGCTCATCCTGCACGCGATGATGTCGGGCACCGCGCAATACCTCAACACATGGCAAAGCGGCATGCCCCCGGCGCAACTCGGCTGTGCCTACCTGAACTTCACCGCCTCGCATGACGGCATCGGCATGCGCCCCGCCGAAGGCGTGTTGCCGCAAGAGGAGAAGGACAAGGTCATCGACACGGTGCGCGCCCTTGGCGGGCTGGTGTCCATGCGGGCGCTCCCCGATGGCGGCGAAGCGCCTTACGAGCTCAACACGACCTATTTCGAGGCCATGAAACGCACCTTCCGGGGCGAGGACGCGCATCACATCGCGCGCTTTCTCTGCTCGCAAACAATCATCATGTCGCTCGAAGGCATCCCCGCGCTCTACATCCACTCCCTTCTCGGGACGCCGAACGATCACGAAGCCGTCGAACATCGCGGCATGAACCGCGCGATCAACCGTCACCGCTGGGACTACCCGACTCTGATCGAGAAACTCGACGATCCCGCCTCGACGCAATCGCGCGTGCTCTCGGCGCTCTCAACGCGATTGAAAACCCGACGTCAGCAACCCGCCTTCCACCCCAACGCGACACAGTTCACCCTGACACTCGATGATCGCGTCTTCGGCGTCTGGCGCCAGAGCCTCGACCGCGACCAATCCATCTTTGCCCTGCATAACGTGAGCGACGAGGTCGTCCTGATCCCGATCACCGCGATCAACCTGATCGAGGACGAGGACTGGCACGATCTCCTGACCGGCGAACCCATCCACGCCACCGGCCCGCATATCCCCCTCGAACCCTATCAATGCCGCTGGATCGCCAACCGGAGCTAAGGCTGGTCGGGTGCCAAGCGATTTCGAAAACTCTTGGTGCCATCACCTGATACGGAATTCTGGCCGAAGCTGACGCCCTCGGCATGTTCAAGCGAAGGCCTGTAAGGCTGTTATGTAGGACGAAGAGGGCTTCTAAGCCGATGCACTGGATGTCCGGTTTGGCGAAATTGACAAACTGGCGCTATCGGTTCACTCCTAAAACACAATCCTAGCCACTGTAAAAAGATCGGATCTTAAGAGTTGAGTTTTGTTTCATGTCCTTATGGCGGACCAATCATGAAGGCCTATGACGGACACTTCTCAAATGCTAGGATTGTCCTTCATCCCTTTCTAAGGCCCAACAGTATTTCAGTCGACCAATTCAGGCCGGAAACCTATCCAACAAAATTTCAAATCGTCAATGACTGCCAACCGGTAAGCTGGATGGAAGTAGTTGAGCAGTCGGATTTCGATAATATCGGTCAACTCGACGTAGCACTACGATGTTCAATCTCTGGAATCGTAAAAAGCAAACACCGCGAAGATCTGGTTGAGCTGCTACAAGAAACGACCGAGAAGCTGAGTTTAGTCCAACCGTCCGAAGGGGAAATTGCCCCGCATGTTGAACTTGAAGTTTGGAAACGGCTAAAAAAGGCAGGTATTCACAAAGTTAAAGTTGCAGATGAATTCGGCGATCTAATCGAAGTGCACACCATAGATGGGCTTTTCGAGAAAGACTGCATTCCCCTTCATGGTATCATTTTCAACGAGAACCTTGATTTTCACATCGCGTCTCATTGGGACAGTCATTGCACATTCATAGCCTTCAAAACTCAAATAGATTTCTCAAGACTAGAAAGTTTTGAGTGCAACGAACGCACCCAAGTTTATTGGGGACTTTATCCAGAAGGAAATCCTTAGTTTGGGATTTCGTCCTGTTCTGAAACGGGCCCTTCAACCCAAGTAGCGGACATTCGTACGCAGGCAGCATTCAATAAACTTGACCTCAAACCAGACACATGACTCGCCCCGGCAATACCCCCCTCTCAGACCAACCCTACCCGAACTCCTTATCATCCGCCGCCGCCGCTGCGCGCAGGTCGGTGAGGAACGCCGCATCCGCCGCATGCACCCGGTTCCATGTCGGGATGAACGGCGTCTCGTGCGGGTTCTCGAGGAAAATCTGCCCCGCCCGCATGATGTTTTCCGCAAATAGCTCGATGGACTGCTCTTCCTTGTGCCGATCAATCGACAGCCCGTTCATCTTGGCGTCGTTGTAATACGCTTCAAGAAGGTCGAGCGCCGAGCGGTAGTAGGTCGCCTTCAGGGTGCGGAACACGTGATTGGTAAATACCGTCCCGTCCGAGGCCAGCTTGCGGAAGATCGCCTTGCAGATATCCGTACTCATCCGGCTCAGCCCCTTGGAGGCATCCTCCGGGCTCAACTCCTGATGCTTGTGGTCATAGCGATCCGAAATCTCGACCTGGCACACCGCCTTGGGCGCAAGATTGCGCCACGCCTCGGACAAAACCCCGATCTCAAGGCCCCAGTCGCTCGGGATGCGCAGGTCGGGCAGGACCGCCGTCCGCATCGCAAACTCCCCTGAGAGCGGATAGCGGAAACTGCGCAGATAATCGATATAGTCGCGATCCCCGATCGTGCGCTTGAGCGCAATAAGAAGCGGGCTCACCAGAAGCCGCGTCACCCGCCCGTTGAGCTTGCCGTCGCCGACCCTCGGATAATACCCCTTGGCGACCTGATAAGGGAAAGTCGGCGCCACCATCGGATAGACCAACCGCGCGAGCATTTCCTTGTCATAGGTGACGATGTCGCAATCATGGATCGCCATCACCGCGCTATCGGCACAGGCGATGAGGTATCCCATGCAGGTCCAGACGTTCTTGCCCTTGCCCGGCTCCTGCGGCGCGATCCCAAGTGCATCAAGCCGTTTGCCAAGCTCGAGCATCCGCGGGCTATCGTTCCAAAGCACGATATGGTTCTGCGGCAGGCGCGCAAAGAACTGTTTGGCGTGGCGGAACTGTTCCTCGTTGGCTTGATCGAGGCCGATGATGATGCGGTGCAGATACGGCACCTCTGCCAATTCCTTGAGGATATTGGGAAGCGCATCGCCCTCAAGCTCGGAATAGAGGCTCGGCAGGATCAGCGAAATCCGGCGCGATTGCGAGAAACTCTGAAGCTCATAAGTCAGTTCTTCGAGAGAACGGCTGCGCAGATTGTGCATCGTGGCAATGTTGCCGTTCTGGTGGAAATCGGCCATGCGAGTCTCGGCCTCCTGTCTTTAAATTTCCCTCGAGAGTATGGAGAGCACCGCCCGGTTCCAACCGTGAGGCCCACTTTCCTGCGTGCGAAAAATGCGACCTGCCTCTTCTTTAGGCAGTTTCGGCAAGCCCGGCCCGCCGGGGTTTTGCACGATGACCCCGATATCGGCGGCCTCGATCATTTCCACGTCATTGGGCGCATCCCCAAGCGCCACCGTCGCCTCCGGCGCATAGCGCGCGGCGATCTCTGCCATGCGGTCTGCCTTGGTCGCGCCAAAGGAAAGCGTCAAGAACCGCCCGCCTTGACGCGCTGCGATCCCGGCCTCACCCGCGCGGGCAAGAAACGCCTCAAGCGCCGCCTCGCTACCCGTCCAAAGCCCCGGCTCGGTAAACCCGCGCTGCCGCGCCAACGCGGCTTCGTTCGGCGCGAGCCCCGTGACCTCGGCCACCTCCGCATCGCTCATATCGCCGAAACCTCGGAACGCGGCGCGCATCTCGCTCGGCAATGCCCCGAGCCAACTGCGCAACCGCGCATACTCCGTCCCTGCCTCAGGTGCCGCTCCGGCCTCAAGCACCCCCGCACCATTCTCGACAATCGCAGGCCAGTCCGCGAGCCCCATCGCCGCGCGCAGCCGCGCAATCTCTGGCCCGGTCTTGGAACTTGCCAACACCACGCCACAGCCCGCCTCGGCCAAAGCCGCAAGCGCCGGGCGCGCAGCATCAAAGGAATAGGTCTCGTGATCGAGAAGCGTGCCGTCGAGGTCCGAAAACACGAGGAACCGCATCATTCGGCATCCCCGCGATAGGGCGGTTTCGTCATCGGCAAGAAGGCATCCGCTACATCCAGAAGCGCATAGACCAACAGCGCGACAACCATATGCCCAAGATACCCGCCGGACAGCGCCATGAACGGAATAAGCCCCGAAAGCCCTGCGACAAACGCGATCGGCAGATCCTTTAGCCGCAACGGTTCATCTCCGCCCGCCTCAGGCACCCGCAGTGCAACCTGCTCGCGCACCAACCGCGCCAGCAGCCGCACAAACGCCGCCGCCAGGGCAAGCGCGGTCCAGCCAAACCCCGTCCCAAGCGTCCGATCCGCCAAAAGCCCAAGCGCCGTGTAAAACAGCCCGTGCTGCACCATGTCCGACATATAGTCGAGATCCGCCCCGAGGATCGACGCCTTCCCCAGAAGCCGCGCCATCATCCCGTCGGCGCAATCGAGGATCTGGAACAACACGCCGCTGATGAAAAGCGCCCAAGCGGCAAGACCAAGCGGCAAGACCGCCGCCTGCAACGGCATGGTCAGCGCGAGGACAAAGCCAAGCGCCGTGACGCCCATCGGCCCGAACCCAAGCCGCAACAAGACCCACACAAAGGGCGGGCTCGGCATCCGGTAAAAAAGCGCAATCGCCCATGAGGTGCGAAATTCATGCCGCACATAGGGTTTGCGCAAATCTGCCAAGATATCCCTGAACGAGACCTGCCTCGTCTCTTCCCCGCGTTCTTCCACGGCCACTGCTCCTGCTTGTCTGCCTCTCTCATACACCACGCATCGAAAGGTGGCGAGACGGCCTGCCCCCTTGCCGCCGCGACCAGAGCGCGCAATTGTGGCCGAACCTCACCGGAGCACCCATCGCGATGCATCAACCCTCCCTGTTTTCCGACCTGACCGCCGTTGAGACGCCGCCTGTCGCGCCGTTCAAGACACAGCTCATCAAATGGGTCGGCAACAAACAGCGCTACGCCGACCAGATCATCGCCCATTTTCCGAACCGCTATGAGACCTATCATGAACCCTTCCTCGGCTCCGCCGGGGTCATGGCGAACCTGTCACCACGCCATGCGCTAGGTTCGGATGCCTATGGTCCCCTGATGGAAATCTGGCAATGCCTGACCGAAGACCCCGAGCGGCTCATCGCTTGGTATGACGAGCGTTGGTCATGGTTTCATGCCGGTGACCGCAAAGACCGCTACGAGACGATCCGCGCCCGCTTCAACGCCGCGCCGAACGGGGCCGACCTGCTGTTTCTATGCCGGGCCTGCTATGGCGGGGTTGTGCGCTTTCGCAAGAAGGATGGGCTGATGTCGACGCCGCTTGGCGCGCATCCCGTTATCAAACCCGAGAAGTTCGCCCGCCGCGTCGCCATGTGGACGCCACGCATCGCCGGGGCGCGCTTCGAGCGGCTCGACTACCTCGACGCGCTTTCCCGTGCCGCTCCGGGCGACCTTGTCTATTGCGATCCGCCCTACGCCCATTCCCAGAGTATCCTCTACGGTGCGCAATCCTTCCGCCTCGACCGCCTGATGGAGGCCATCGCCGAGGCCCGTGACAGGGGCGTTTTCGTGGCGCTCTCCATCGACGGCACCAAGAAGTCCGGAAATACCTATTGCGACATTCCCCTGCCGCCCGATCTCTTTGTCGAAGAGCATTTCGTCAATATCGGCCGCTCCATGCTGCGCCGGTTTCAGATGGACGGACAGACCCTCGAAACAGAGATCGTGCGCGATCGCCTGCTCCTCACCTACCCCTCGCCACACACGAATCCGACCGCCACATCCTTGCCACAAACCGATTCGTGAGAGGCTCAGAGGCGAATCACATTTGTTTCTGGTTGCAGGGCAAAGCCTCGCCTCCCGACAAGATTGTTTCCTCTCCGGCAGGCGCGCCACATTTCCGCCTGTGTCACAAGAGGCACAATACTGCCCTCTTTCGACCAGATCGATTGGTTCCCAACAGGAAACACACTCTCCCCTAGGCTGCAAAGAAACTTGTGTGAACTCGGCAGAGCCTTGGAAAACAACCCAATACCATAGGCCTTCGACGGCCCGCGCCCCCTCAGTTTATCTCGGTTTTTGGAAACAATCGCTCACCCCAGCCGCGTGCTTTCCCCTAGGTCCGCACGCTCTTCGATTAATCAATTTTGTCTGAAATTGGCAGATTGTGTCAGGTTTTTGTTCCACTGGCCCAGTTCTTGCCGCAATATTACCACGCGTCCGACTGGGGGGCGAAAAGGTGGCTCGGGGCGGCCTATAGCAAAATTTGGGCATCTGCGTGATGCGGCCGGTTGATCTGTGGCCGGGCGATTGTCGTTTTCCGACAGCGCCTGCCTATGGGCATATCTGGCCCGGACGCTTGATTGGAAGAAGAGGTAACTATGGCTGATCCTACCGGTCCTGGTGTTGTCGAAGGCACCGAAAACGACGACGTCATTGATTCCACCTACACAGACGGCGACGGCGATAGCGTCACCGGCGGCGCGGACCTCGTCTATGGTCTTGGCGGCGATGACACAATCCAAGCCGGAGACGGGAACGACACCATTCACGGTGACGGCACTGGCAGCGGCGAAGCCACGGTGCAGAAGGTTCTAGATTTCAACGACCTCGCGGCCGGCACGATCGTGTCCGACCAATATAGCGGTGTCTCGATCTCGTCCTACTATGGCGACACGCCGACGATGATCTTTGATTCATCGAACCCGACCGGCGGCGACTATGACCTCGCGACCTCCAATCTCGGCGGCGTCCTGATCCTGTCCGAAGACGGCGACAGCTCCGATCCCGACGACAACGCCGGCGGCGGCAAGATGGTCTTCGATTTCGACGATCCGGTCTCGATCGACCAACTGACCTTCCTTGATGTCGACGAAAGCTATGCCAAGGTCTATTTCTACGACGAAAATGGCGACCAAATCGGCAGCTACGTCAAAACCTACGGTGCGGGCAACAACTCGCAGATCGTTCAGGACTATGACGTCGACGGCGTGTCCAAGATGGTGGTCAAACTCTATGGCTCTGGCGCCATCGACAACCTCACCTACACCGCCACCGAAACCGTGACAGCCTCCGGCGACGGCAACGACGTGATTGACGCCGGCGACGGCGATGACCTCGTCTTCGGCGAAGGCGGCTCGGATACGATCGACGGCGGCGAAGGCAACGATACGATCTACGGCGGCTATGGCGACGGAACCACCGAGACCACCCGCGAAAGCTTCAACTGGAGCGATCTGGACGACGATTGCAACAAATCGCTGAGCGATGGCGAAGACATCCCGGGCGGTCAGGTTCAAAATACCGGCTCGGTCGATGTCACCTTCACCATTGTAGATGAATACGGCGTTGAATCCGAATTCGAGACCGAGAACCAGAACATCGGCGGCATCGACGGCGGCTCTGAGACGGTCAACGACAACAGCTCGCTCGATTCCGCGACCAATCATGACAACGAAACCGCGACCTACCGGCTCGACTTCTCCGACCCGGTGACCAACGTTGATTTCCGCGTCAACGACATCGACCATGACTCGGTCGTCAATATCGTCGCTTACGATGTGAACGGTGTGCAAATCCCGGTGACCCTCACCGCCAGCGGCTCGACCGACCTGAACCTGAGCGACACCGACGGTGTGGCCGGGGTGGACACCGCGAGCGCGACCAACAACTCCGGCTCGAACACCGACGATGACAACTCGATCCTCGTCGAGATCGCCGGTCCCGTGGCCCGCATCGAAGTGACCCATTCCAACGACGGTGGCGACGGTAGCAACGTCAATATCACCGACGTGTTCTTCGACGCAGGCGGCGATGTGATCGACCCCGGCAACGACGCGGGCGACTCGCTGTCTGGCGGCGCTGGCGAAGATGTCATCTATGGCGAAGGCGGCAACGACACGATCGACGGCGGCGCTGGAAATGACACGATCCTCGGCGGCGAGGGCGACGATACCATGGATGGCGGTAGCGGTGACGATGTCATCGGCGGCGGCGGCACGGGCGGCACCACGACCGGCCCCGAGCTTCTGTCCAACGGCTCTTTCGAAGATGGCTATCACAACGCCAACACCGTGAGCGGTCTCGACAACTGGACGACGCTCTCTGGGTCGCCGGATTCGCCCGATGACGGGACCGCGTCCGAGTATTGGAACCCCGACCTGACCTCGACCGACGGCACCGGCTATGTGACCATGTGGAGCTATCCCGGGCACCCGCAGGAAACCATCGGCCAAACCCTCGGGACACCGCTTGAAGAAGGGCAGGACTACGTCTTTACCTTCAACGGCCAGTCGACCGACTACGACCATGGCGAAGGGTGGTTTACCCCCGAAGACATCCCCGTCACCTTTGAAATCCTCGATCAGGACGGCAATGTTCTCGGCAGCACCGTCGTGCAAGGGACCGATTACGAAAGCTACGAGATCACCTTCACCGCACCGGCAGGGGTGACCGGCATTCAGCTGCGTCCCAACGGGTCCGACGACCCCAACGCCTACCGCCCGGCTGTGACCATCGACGAGGTTTCGCTCGTTGCGGTGACGACAGACCCGAGCGCAGGCGATGAGGCCGGCAATGACGTGATCGACGGCGAAGACGGCGATGATACGATCTTTGCAGGCACCGGCGACGATACCGTAGACGGTGGGGACGGCTCCGACTCCATCGAAGGCGGCGACGGCAACGACCTGATCGACTCGTCCTCCGATGATCTCGTGGACCTGCCCGATCTCGGCTTCCCGTCCTACATGGGTTTCCCCGAGGTTCCGGCCGATACCGACCCGAACAACGACAAAGACTTTGTCGATGCGGGCGCAGGCAATGACACGATCATCACCGGCGACGATGACGATACGATCATCGGTGGCTCCGGCGATGACCTGATCGACGGCGGCGTCGACAAGGATCTCATCGACGGTGGCACTGGCGCCGACACGATCATCGGTGGCGAAGGCAACGACACCATTGATGGTGGTGACGGTGATGACGTCATCTATGGCGGCCTCGACCCGGCCTTCCCGGATTACCTCAACATCCCGAATGACGGCTCTGTTGGCGATCCTGACCCCGAACTCGAAAACGGCCGTGACCTGATCGACGGTGGGGCTGGCAACGACACCATCTTTGGCCAGGATGACGACGACACGATCATGGGCGGCTCCGGCGATGACGTGATCGACGGTGGCGTCGACGACGACCTGATCTCCGGTGGCGATGGCAACGACCAGATCATCGGCGGCCAAGGGTCCGACACCATGTCGGGCGGCGATGGCGACGATACGTTCTACGTCTCCGACGGCACCCACGGCGATGGCGATGTGATCTCCGGCGGCTCTGGCCCCGACGAGAACACCGACCACGACGTTCTCGATCTGACCGGGTCCGGCTCGCGCACGATCAACGCCGTCGCAGATGTCAATGACGCCGGCGCTCTGACCGGGACCGTCACCTTCGACAACGGCGATGTCCTGACCTTTAGCGGCATCGAAGAAATCATCTGCTTCACGCCGGGCACCGCGATCCTGACCCCCTCGGGCGAAATCGCGGTCGAGAACCTCAAGGTCGGCGACAAGGTCGTCACCCGTGACAACGGCCTGCAAACGATCCGCTGGGTGGGCAAGAAACAGCTTTCGGGCCGCGATCTTCTTTCGCGTCCGAAACTGCGCCCGGTGATGATCCGCGCCGGTAGCCTCGGCCCGAACCTGCCCGAGCGTGACATGATGGTGTCGCCCAACCACCGGATGCTTCTTGTGAGCGAACAGGCCCAGCTTCTCTTTGAAGAGGCCGAGGTTCTTGTCGCGGCCAAGCACCTTGTCGGCCTGGATGGCGTGCAGCAGATCGACACGGTGGGCGTTGAGTATGTGCACTTCCTCTGTGACAACCACGAGGTTGTGCTCGCCAACGGCGCATGGAGCGAGAGCTTCCAGCCCGGCGAATACTCGATGGGCAGCATTGATCAGGCCCAGCGCGAAGAAATCTACGATCTCTTCCCCGAGCTGCGCAGCACCGAAACGCTCGACGCGTTCTCTGCCGCACGCCTGACGCTCAAACGCCACGAGGCCAACCTCCTCGTGAAGTAACGCCCCGTCTTGGGGCGGGCAGTCCTTTCTGCCCGCCCCAAGACCACCCTAGGCGCACCCGTCCGCCTACCGCTGCGTAAAGCGCCACCCTTTTGCCTCAAAGCCCGCGGATTTGCCCCCTCCCCCTTTGGCGCGCCCTTATTGCTGCCGCAAAGTTCCGTGGATTTGGCTACATTTCTCCTTAACTTGACCATTTCTCGGCCAGACACTGCTGCCAAAGGAGTCCCATATTTCGGGACCAGTGAAGAGCAGGTTGAATGGCAAATATTAACGGCAGCAATGGCGACGACACGCTGAACGGCGGCAGTTCCAGCGACTCCATCACCGCCTATGACGGCGATGACGTCCTGAACGGCAACGGCGGCAACGACACGCTTCGCGGTGGCGATGGCGATGACACGCTTGATGGCGGCTCTGGGGCCAACTCCATCGACGGCGGATCCGGCAATGACGAGATCATTGGTGGCTCTGGGGCCGATACCTTCAGCGGCGGCAGTGGTCAGGACACCATCAACTATTCCGACTCAGACTCTGCCGTGAATGTCGATCTTTCGACCAACACTTTCTCAGGCGGGGATGCCGACAACGATACCAACGCAGGCGGCATCGACGCCATTGTCGGCTCAGACCACGATGATGTTCTGACCGGCTATGACGGCTCAAGCACCAACCCCGGCGACGCGTACACCAATGAATTCTGGGCGGGCGCGGGCGATGATACGCTCGACGGGAAAGGCGGCGGCGACTATCTCGACGGTGGTGCCGACAACGACGTTATTGATGGCGGCACCGGTGACGACACGATCATCGGAGGCTCCGGCAATGATACCATCGACGGCGGAGACGGCGACGACCTCATCGGAGTGGGCGAAGAACTCCTTGCCAACGGCTCTTTCGAAGATGGATCTCACTCGGCCAATGGCGTCAACGGCCTCGACAACTGGTCTAACGTTTCCGGCTCCCCCGACTCTGCCGACGACGGCACCAGCTCGGAATACTGGAACCCCGCGCTCGATGCCTCCGATGGCACCGGCTACATCACCATGTGGAGCTATACCAACGGCCCGCGTGAAGCGATCAGCCAGACGCTCTCGGATTCGCTGATCGAAGGACAGAACTACACCCTGACCTTCAACGCCCAATCGACCGACTACGAGGGCGGCCAGTGGTTCACGCCCCAAGATATTCCCGTCAACTTCGAGATCCTCGATCAGGACGGTAACCTGCTCGGCACGACCGTGGTCCAAGGCACCGACTACGAAAGCTACGAGATCACCTTCACCGCCCCCGCTGGCGTGACCGGGATCCAACTGCGCCCCAACGGCTCGGACGACCCCACGGCCACATACCCCGCCGTGACCCTCGACGAAGTATCCCTCATCGCATCGCATGACGAAGCGGGGGACGATGTCATCGACGGTGGTGCGGGCAACGACACCATCTTCGCCGGCACAGGCGACGACCATATCACCGCTGGCTCCGGCAGCGATAGCATCGACGGCGGCGCAGGCAACGATACGATTGTCGGCGGCGGTGAGAACGACACGCTCGTGGGCGGCGACGGCGCCGACTGGATCACCCTTTCGACAAGCGGCAACGTCCTTGTGCAGGGCGGCTCGGGTGGCGATGACAACGACGTGCTCGACATCTCCCCACTGCTGCAACAGGGGTTCGTCATCACCCACATGACGCAGAACCCGGAATCCGATGGCAACCCGGGCTTCAGCGGCCAGATTCAGCTCTATAACCCCTCGACCGGGGAATCGATGACCATCAACTACACGGACATCGAAACCTTCGCGCCTTGCTTTACCCCAGGCACCCTCATCGCCACGGCGCGCGGTCAATGCCCTGTCGAAGACCTGCGTGTTGGCGACCGTGTGGTGACCCGCGACAATGGACTGCAAGAAATCCGCTGGGTCGGTCGCCGCGATCTTTCCCACTCCGAGCTTCTCCTGCGGCCGCACCTGCATCCGGTCCTGATCCGCGCCGGGAGCCTTGGCCCGAACACGCCCGAACGTGACATGCTCGTTTCGCCCAATCACCGCATGCTCCTCGCGGGTGATCGCTCTGCGCTCTACTTTGATGAATACGAAGTCCTCGCCGCCGCCAAGCACCTGACGCATCAGCCCGGCGTCGAGACCATCGCCGCTGAGCGCGTGAGCTACCTGCATTTCATGTTCGACCAACATGAACTCGTCCTCGCCGACAACGCCTGGACCGAAAGCTTCCAACCGGGCGACCAATCGCTCGACAGCATGTCCTCTCCGCAACGCGCCGAGATATACGAGCTTTTCCCCGAGTTAGAGACACATCAGGGCCTCGAAGGCTATGGCGCCGCGCGCATGACCCTCAAGCCTCACGAGGCCCGCCTCCTCTCCTGAGGCCCGCCCGAACCCAAGGCTCAACGCCGTGCGACATTTTCGAGTCGCGCGGCGTTTCCGTTTGGCGCCTGCTCCTGCACACCCCTAGAGTCGAAACTGTTGACCGGTTTGCGCGATTTAATTAACATGTGAACTACCTTGGAGGAGGAAAGCCCATGCCCGTACCCGCGCCGAACCTGTATCCGCCGTTCAATATCGTCCGGTTGAGCCACGTGGAATACCGCGTCACGGACCTTGCAAAGTCGCGTGCCTTCTATGTCGACACGCTCGGACTTCAGGTCACGTATGAAGACGACACCCGCATCTACCTGCGCGCCATGGAAGAGCGCGGCCATCACTGCATCATTCTTGAACAAGCAGACGAGGCCAATGTCGGCATCCTCGGCTTCAAGCTCTACGACGAGCCCGACCTCGACAACGCCGCCGAATTCTTTGCCGCCCGTGGCCTTCCCGTCGAATGGGTCGAACGTCCGCACATGGGCCGCACCCTGCGCACCCGCGATCCTTGGGGCATCCCGCTTGAATTCTACGTCAAGATGGACCGCCTCGCCCCGATCCATCAGGAATACAGGCTCTATAAAGGCGTAAAGGCGCTTCGGATCGACCATTTCAACATGTTCTCGTCCGACGTCGACGCCTCCGTCGCCTTCTATAATGACATCGGTTTCCGCACGACCGAATACACCGAAGACGCGGAAACGGGCCGCATATGGGCCGCCTGGATGCATCGCAAGGGCGGTGTGCATGACGTGGCCTTTACCAATGGCACCGGTCCGCGCCTGCATCATACGGCTTTCTGGGTGCCCAACCCTCTCAACATCATCGACTTGCTCGATCTTATGTCGACGACCGGCTGGGTCGCCAATATCGAACGTGGCCCCGGTCGCCACGGCATCTCCAACGCCTTTTTCCTCTATGTGTTGGACCCCGATGGCCACCGGATCGAGATTTACTGCTCCGACTATCAGACCGTCGATCCCGATCTCGAGCCGATCAAGTGGGATCTTAAAGACCCCCAGCGTCAGACCCTCTGGGGCGCGCCCGCGCCGCGCTCGTGGTTTGAACATGGCTCGCTCTTTGAAGGGGCAGAGACCCGCGATAGCGCGCTCAAGGCACAGCCCATCATCGCGCCCTGATCCTGCTGGACAAACCCCGCGCCGCGCCCTCATTCTGGCGCGGCACAAGACCAGAAGGAAACCCAATGCCCGCGCCCAAGAATAGCTTCAAGACCGCCCTCGCAAGCAAGACGCCTCAGATTGGCCTCTGGGTCGTGACGGCCGAGCCGTCCCTGGCCGAGATGATCGGCACTGCCGGGTTCGATTGGCTTGTGCTCGACGGGGAACACGCTCCCAACGATATCCGGAGCCTCAAGGACGCCCTGACTGCACTCAACGGCTCCAAGAGCCACCCGGTCGTGCGTATCCCCGTGGGCGAAGCATGGATGGTCAAACAGGTACTCGACGCGGGCGCGCAAACTGTTCTCGTGCCGATGGTCGATACCGCTGATCAGGCCCGCGAGATGGCTGCCGCCATGCTCTACCCGCCCGCAGGCATCCGCGGCATGGGCGCGTCCGGCGCCCGCGCCTCGCGCTTTGGCGAGATCGCCGACTACGTCGCAACCGCCAATGACGAGGTCTGCCTCATCGTGCAGGCCGAAAGCCGCGCTGCGCTCGACAACCTCGACGACATCCTCGCGGTCGAGGGCGTGCAGGGCGTCTTTATCGGTCCTGCCGACCTCTCCGCCGACATGGGCTATCCCGGCAACCCCGGCGCACCCGAGGTGCAGGACGCAATCGAGACCGCCATTCGCAAGATTGCCGCCTCCGACAAAGCAGCGGGCATCCTGACCTCCGGGACCGAACCCGCGCGCAAGTGGCTCGACGCAGGCGCGACCTTTGTCGCGGTTGGCATCGACATGAAGCTTTTCTCCGATAGCGTCCGCCGTCTCTGTGCCGAAGGCAAGGCCCTGCTCTAGGGCCGGTTTTGTGCACCACCGCGATACAGACGCGATACCGACGTAATACCGACGTTGGTTTTCGCGCCCTTTCGACACAGAATCTTGTTCCCCAAACGCCCGTCTCGCGCTAGGACATTGGCCCATGAAGATCGCCTATACCATGACCGAAGGGCGCGGAGAGCTTGACCTCCTGCTCGCCAATTTCGCCGAAACCCTGCGCCTGCGCGGCGTGCGGACAAGCGGCATTGTCCAGATCAATACCGAGCACGATAGCTCGCACCGCTGCGATATGGATGTGAAGGTTCTGCCAGACGGTCCCGAGGTCCGTATCTCGCAGTATCTCGGCAAGGACTCCAAAGGCTGTCGCCTCAACCCCGAGGCCCTCGAGACCGCCGCCGCCAAGGTCTCTCAGAGCATGGAAAACCCGTTCGATATCTTCATTCTCAACAAGTTCGGCAAGCAAGAAGCCGACGGTCGCGGTTTCCGCGACATGATTGGTACCGCGCTCGACAAAGGGGCTGCGGTTCTGGTTGGCACGAACGCCATGAATGAACAGAAACTCATTGATTTCTCAGGCGGAATCGCAACATCCGTCGCGCCAACTCCCGAGGCGCTCTTGGCTTGGTTTGAGACGCCTGCTGCGTCTGAGTGATGTGGCTTCTGGCCGATATCGGCGGCACCCATAGCCGGATTTGCCTTGCCGATGAGAGTGGCCTGATCGCCCCCTCCCTACACCACTACGAAAACGACCGCTTTGCCGACACGGATGCGCTCTTCGCAGCGTATCTTGCCGCGCATGATGCCTCTCCCACCGCGGCCGCAATCGCCATGGCCGGCCCTGTGGCCGCCGATCCCCCGCGCCTGACGAACCGCGACTGGACACTCTCCCCCGACACCCTCGCACCGCGCCTCGGCTGTCGCCCGCGGCTGCTCAACGATCTCGAGGCCCTCGCCCTGTCCCTGCCCTCGCATCCCGCAAGCCGCCTTCTTGTCCCCGCGCCGGAGACACGCCCCAACGGCCGCCGCCTCGCCGTCGGTATCGGCTCCGGCATAACCGCCTGTCCCCTCCATGGCACCAAGCCCCACCCCTTGGGAT
>NZ_JAKVRD010000033.1 GCF_022814865.1 Shimia aestuarii
CGCTTCTCCCCGTTGTCGAAGGTAGTTTCGATTGTAATCCGTACGTCCATGGCAGCCCCCCATACAAAGAGCTTACCTTAGCACAGGCCAGATCACCGACGACGACCCCCATGTTCTGTCCACTCCCGATTAATGAGGGTACAGTGACAGGAGGCGGCAAAGGGAAACTTCTGAGCCCCGCTCGCCGCCGTGCCTGCATTGATCACGTTCGCACCCGGTTCCATCTGTCCGAGAGACGCGCCTGCCGTGTCTTGGGTCAGCACCGATCCACGCAGAGGAAGGTGCCGCAAGGCCGTGCCGATGAGGAGCGTCTGGTCGCGGACATGATCGAGCTGGCGCGGCGGTATGGCCGCTACGGCTATCGTCGGATCGCGGCTTTGCTGAGAGATGCGGGCTGGGAGGTGAACGACAAGCGGGTCGAGCGCCTATGGCGACGAGAGGGGCTGAAAGTGCCAATGAAGCAACCGAAGAAGGGACGGCTCTGGCTGAATGACGGATCCTGTGTCCGGCTGCGTCCTGAGTATCGCAACCACGTCTGGAGCTATGACTTTGTCCACTGCCGGACGGAGGACGGAAAGGTCTTCCGGACGCTCAACATCTTGGACGAGCACAGCCGGGAATGCCTGGCGATAAAGGTGAAGCGCAAGCTGAACTCGGGTGACGTGATCGATGCCTTGAGCGACCTGTTCATCATGCGGGGTGTGCCGGATTACATCCGGTCTGACAACGGCCCGGAGTTCGTGGCTGAGGCCGTTCAAGATTGGATCAGGGCCGTCGGCGCCAAGACCGCTTACATCGCGCCCGGGTCACCTTGGGAAAACGGCTACTGCGAAAGCTTCAATGCCAGGTTCCGCGATGAACTGCTCAACGGAGAAGTCTTTTACAACCTTCGGGAAGCGGAAATCCTGATCGAACAATGGAGGAACCACTACAATACCAAACGACCACATAGTGCCTTGGGCTATCGCCCTCCCGCCCCGGAAACCATCGTCCCGATGGACCCGAGACCGGTCATGCACTAACAATCAAACCGGACCACTCAGGTGGGGCTGATCATCGGCGCAATTTCAGAAAACGCGTTGACCTTGCGTAAATATGAACTTGACACTCATAAAATTAGCCATCTACTTTTATTGACAGGATGGCGGGATGAGAGGAGCTCTGCGCCTTCCCAAACACAATCTGGAGGAGAACCATGTTTCGATTTTCATATCGGGCAGGGCCGAAGATGCTTTGCCTGGCGATTGCGGCCAGTCTTGCTGTTCCTGTCTCGGCACAGGACAAAACCCCATACCGCGAGCATAGTGGCGTACTGCCTGACGGTACCACGTGGCTGATCCGTGTCCCCGAGAACTGGAACGGCCGCCTGCTGCGTGATCTCGATTTCGCCAGCTTCATCCATGTCCCGGGCTACGCGCCCCGCTATGATGATCTGCTGGCGCGCGGCTATGCCTTTGCCGGTCTGGCGCGCCATCCCTTGCGGCTCTGGCAATACGACCCGCAGCGCGAGATCTTGAACCTCCAGACCGTTCAGGACACCTTCACCCGGCTCGAACGCGAGCCGGACATGGTGATGCAATACGGATGCTCCGGCGGCGGTCTGGACAGCCTTGCCTCGGCCGAAGATTTCCCGGACAAGATCGATGGCTCGGTGGTGCTTGCGGCCCATACGCCGGTCTGGATTATGAGCAGTTTCCTGGACGGCTGGTTCGCGATGCGGGCGCTGTTGGCGGAAGATTACGTGGCACAGGGCCTGGGCCAGGCCTCGGATCTGACGGTGGCCGGTCTGCCGAACGCAGGCGCGGGTGGCGATCGTAACCTCGACGCCATCCGGGCGTCGTGGAAGAGCGCGATCGAAAACGCGGGCAAAACGCCCGAAGGTCGCGCCCGTCTGGCGCTCGCCTTTGCCATCGGCCAGTGGTCGCCCTGGATGGTCGAGGGCACCGACCTGCCCGACACGTCCGATACCGCCGCGATGGCTGATATGGTGGTGAAATCGGCGATGCGCAATGCCGGCAATGTCGGCGGCACTGCGCGGCTGCTCTTCGAAAATGCGGCATCGGGTCAGCAGTTGTCCGGCAACGAAGGCGTCGATTACGCCGCGTTCTACGCCAACGCCGCACCGGCGATGAAACAGCTGGTCGAGGCGCTTTATGCCGAAGCCGATCTGGACCTTCAGGCCGACCTTGCGACGATTGACGCCGAACCCCGGATTGCGGCGTCGGACTATGCGCTCGACTTCTGGGCCGGGGACGGACGCACCACGACCGGAGAGCTCGAAGTGCCCGCCATACGGATCCACATGCTGGGAGACTGGGCCATCCCCTATTCGCTGATGCAGGGGTACGAGGCGCTGGTTGAACAGGCCGGCACCACCGACCACTATCGGCAGGCCCTCGTTCAGGGCACCGGGCACTGCGAATTCATGGCCGCGGAAAGCAGCGTGATCGTTGAAATTCTGGCCGAACGGATCGAGACCGGCACCTGGCCAGAGGTCACACCCGAGGCACTGAACACGGCAGCCGCCGCGTTGGAGACGGGCTCAGATCCCCGCTTCGTCGAATTTGGCGACTGGCGCGTGGGGGCGTACAACCGCCCCTGGACGCCGAGCCAGTAACCCGTCGCGGGGCCCGCCCTCGTGGGTTGGCCCCGCCTCTAGTGCGACAGGTGCGAGACGCCGGAGATCAGCGAGTTGGTATAGTCACCCTGCGGATCTTCCAGCATCCGTGCAGTCGCTCCGCGTTCCACTACGTTGCCACCATACATGACCATGTTGGTGTCGCAGGTCCTCGCTGCAGCAGCATGGTGGCGCGACTGCTTCCCGAAGAACCTGCAAAATCTCCGTTCTGCACGCGGCGCCCGTTGCACCCGTAGACTGAATCCCAAGTCGCTACATACATCGACCTCAATCAGATTCAGTAGTTTGATGGAGCAGACACCGCTCTCCGACACGATAGAACCGGCGGGGGTGTAGCCCCGCCGGTTCATTGTCTTTGCAGAGATGCAGGTGTCGCGCTTGTCTACTTCACGTCTGTCACTGTACCCTAATTAATCAGATTCTGCGGATTGGAAGCGTTTTCGGCAGATTCTGTACCCTTAATTGCAATATATCCACAGGGCGCTGCGTCAGTGGCTGACACAGCTTTGGCGCTTCCAGATTGCATCGGCTCGTGCCAGAAGCGCTTGACGATCTGCATCGGCACCGAGCTCGGAGATGGCCTGACGGGCAGCGTCTAGGGCCTGCGCAGACGTCTTTTTGGGCGACGTCGCCCTGGCAGATCGGTCAACGGGACTGCTTTCCTGCCGACGTCTTCGCGGAAGTCGCATATCGAGGTTCATCGACAGCTTGCGCACCTTCTCAATCAAACGTCTGCGCTGAGGAAAGGCGCGTCGGAGATCCCAGAATGCTTGTTCATTTCCGCGCAGCAAGATGGCCACTCCCAATAATGGACGGGCTGAGCAGACATCGACAGCTGCGAGTGCTATTGACCGCTCCAGTTGACACCGCGACGTGAGTGGCACGCTGTATACCAACTCAAGTACTTGTAAGAGGCACAGCGTATGGCTGATCCGCTGCATGTGCCTCAGATCGGCGGCGGCAACCGCCGTCTTCAGCAATGCCGCGCCCCGAGCGGCGCGGACACGTAGCCTGTTTGATAGACCATCGGCCGGATGCCTCGCCACAAGAGGTCGACCACAGTTTTCGCAAGTCAGCGACCAGGCGAAGCGCCAGTGGCGCAGGACCAGTCCCGAGGTTTGTTTCGAGCAGTTTGCGCAACTTTGGAAGTCATCGCTAGATACGCATTGAGCGGGATGATGCGTCGTGTCCGGGAGGGTCATGGCCGCGATCTCATCCCGGGTCTGCTGAACCGCCGGACATAGCCGAGCCCAGTTCACATGCCCAAGGTCACCCGCATGCTCCGGCACCCTGCCCTGCCCCAAACCGAGATAGCCGCAAAGCTCTTCGACGGAACAATGATTGGCCCGGGCCAACCGCCCGATCCAGCTCGAGAGAAGCTCGTCGGATACCGGTGGCGGTCGACGCGGCAATGGGTTCACGGTCACCCGAACTCCGCGATGGGTTGGCGCGGAATGCTCCAAGCATGCTTCGCCCATACCGGCTGCCAGGCCTGAACGGCCTCATCGGTGATCCGCTCCTCACCCGTCTCGATCGCATCGATGGCCAAGGACTTGATCATGATGAACACGCGCGAGGTCACACCGCCCGTCACTTTCAGGATTGTCCGAAGCGACGCAACCGTGAGGCCCGACCGCTGCTCAAGTGCCATCGCGGCAATCAGCGTTTGGATGAGCCGAGAGAACTCCACGTCGTCCTCCCAGAGCGGCAGGTAGTGTTCGTCCAGGCGACGGGCCAGTTGGTCGTCACCGCGGACGGCCTCGAGCGCTTCGTTGACACCGAAAACGACAAGCGAGGCACAGAGATCGTTGGCCAAGAACCGCAGCATGTTCAGGAACCGGCGTTGCTCCCGGTAACTACCGGCAAGCAGATTGTGCACCTCGTCGATCATCAGCATCTTCAGGTCCATATCCCGAAGATGACTGAGCGCGCGGACCTCAAGTTCGGACACGGTATGCCGCCCCCACATCGGCGCCCCGATCGTCGAAAGGATGTGCTGGTAGAAGCGTCGCTCGTCCGGCGCTGGCCGCGCCTGAACCAGCAGGATGGGGGTCTTCGTGATGCCCAGTTCTGCGTTGTACTGCGTCGGATACTTGCTGGCCATGCGCTTGGCGATCATCGTCTTGCCAATACCGGAACTGCCATAGACCATCAGGCCAGGCATCCGGCTCTGCTGCGGCATTTCCATCAGGGACGTCAATCGGTTGAGAACAATCGTGGCACGGTCGAATGCGATCCAATGATCGCTGCGGATGCGGTCAATTCTTTCTTCTGGGGTCATCAAACTCTTCAATCGGATAAGTGGGGAGGTCTGGGTTACCAGTGTCGATGGCGAACATTTCTCGGGACGGATCGCGGCGCGGCTGGTGCTTGGGAAGCCGCGTCTCGCGTTCGCTCTCCAGACGGGCGGTCCTTGTCTTCTGACGCGCCGCCTCGGCCAGTCGTCTCTGCGCGTCGATCACCTGGAACAAGGCCTTCTCGTTGATCCGACCGCCATGCCTGTCTTGCCATTCCTTCCGCGCCCGACGACTTTCCCAAAGCGATATCCGAGGGTGGCTCAGATCCCGATACCGAGCCGGGATCATGCGGCCATCATTGACGAGAACCCAGACCTGCGACAGGTCCCGCGGGTCGTACTTCACCTGCACCTTGCCGCTGCCCCGTCCGACCAACGACGCGAAGGCATCACTCCAGTAGTGCACCCCAAAGAGAGTGATCCCAGTGCGCCCGAGCTGGCGCAACTCAAAAGGCAGGAAGCTTGTCCGGAAGGCTTCGACATCGACAACCTGCCGCCCCGCAGTGTCTCCGCCCAAGTCAGCCCAAGCGGCCAGCGGCGTTCGCCCGAGGGCTTCGTGGCGGGTATTGTGGTAGCGGCAAATCTCCAGATGAAGCCAGTCCTCGAACTCGGCCAGGGTCAGAGCCGCATGTTTCTCGCTGTCATAATCGCCCTTCTCGGCAGCGGAGGATTGCGTGGTCCCGGGCAAAACATGAACAGCCCCCATGGCCGTTCCGATCAAACGTTCGATATGACCTCCGAAGTGCGTTGCACCAGGCGGGCGGTACTCGACGGCAATGCCCCAATCTTCGCAGGCCGATGAGAAGGCGTCGCTGTGGAACTCCTGCGCGTTATCGACATGGATCGCCTTCGGGATGCCGGATGTCGGCCAGACCAATTCTTCCAGCTTCCCTGGGACGTGGATCGATTTCCGACGCACACAATGATCGAGGCAGAGCGCGATCGAAAGAACTGATGGTGCATCAAAGCTGACGAAGACCCCGAGAACGATCCGGGTTGCAACATCGATGGCTACCGTCAAATATGGGCGCGCAAGCGGTCGCCGATCCACGTGATCGACCAAAATGATGTCGGCCAAGGTGTGATCGATCTGAACAATTTCCAGTGGCGTTCCAACCGCAAGCCGGCCCGGACGTGCCGCAAAAGTCTTGTTCGCCTCCTTGGCACCACGGCGCTTTCTAACAATCTCTTTCTCGTCCATTGCATCGAGCCGAGCTTTCAGCGTTTTTCGTGCCGGTGGCTGGAAGCCCTTTGCCTCGCATTCCGAACGGATCTCACGCCAAATTCGCAGAAAGCTGGAGCGTTCGCGGACCAGATAATAGCGCCGTAGGCGTTCATCGATGAGGTCTTCGACTTCTCGCGCGATCCGTTTCGACCCCGGTTTCGGCCCCCGGCGACTGAGTTCCAGTGCTGCGGCCCGCCCATCGTTCTCGCGCAAACGGCGGTAAAGCGACCAGGTGTGGCTCTTCGCCAAACCTAGTTCCCAAGCAGCATCTCCGATTGCCGCACTGATCGGCTCACCCTTCTTCTCAAGTTCCAGGATCGGACGGAGGACTGCTGCTCGATGTTTTGCAAGACGCTCGCTGACCACGCCAATCCCTGCCCTATTCCTGTCAGCACTTATCCACAGAACTGACCGTATGCTAATAAAGGGTACAGTATGGCAATTAACGGTACAATATGAAAATTAAGGGTACATCGTGCCGCTGAAAACAAACGATAATTTTAAAGGCAATTCTGATTAATGAGGGTACAGTGACACCTGGATCAACAAGTTCTACATTCTGGACATGCAGCCGAAGAACAGCCTGGTGCGCTACATGCTGGATCGGGGGCATTCCGTGTTCGTGATTTCCTGGGTCAACCCGACCAGCGATCACGCGGACAAGGATTTTGCTGATTACATGAAACTCGGACCGCTGGCCGCGCTTGATGCCATTCGCGACATCACCCGCGAAGAAAAGGCCAATATCCTCGGTTTCTGCATTGGTGGCATCCTGGTGACGGCAACGCTGGCTTACCTCGCAGCCATTGGTGATGACCGGGTCAATTCCGCCACGACACTGGCCACCATGGTCGATTTCAAGGACGTGGGCGAAATCGGCGTCTTCGTCGATGAAAACCGGCTGGAAGTCCTGCGTGCGCATATGGAAGAGAAAGGCTATCTTGAAGCCTATCACTTGCAGGACATGTTCTCGATGCTTCGCGAGAACGATTTGATCTGGTCGTTCTTCGAGGCCAATTACCTGCGCGGTCGGAAACCCCGGGCTTTCGACCTTTTGTATTGGAATTCGGATTCCACACGACTGCCTGCGGCCATGCTGCTTTGGTATCTCAAAGAGGTCTATCTAGAGAACCGGCTGCGCCAGCCCGGTGGATTGGAAATGAACGGTGTCAAGATCGATCTGAGCAAGATCGAAACGCCGGTTTTCGTACTTGCCACGTCCGAGGATCACATCGCCCCCTGGACCTCGATTTATCCAGCGACGCAGATACTCGGCGGCGAGGTTGAATTTGTCCTTGGCGGCTCGGGCCATATTGCCGGAGTCATCAACCCCCCGACCGAACGTGCCAAATACGGTTTCAGAAAAAGCGACACCTATCCGCCAGAACCAGCGAATTTTCTGACCAAGGCCACGGAAATGCCGGGGTCGTGGTGGCCCTACTGGGCGGACTGGCTCGAGGCCAAAGACGGCAAGACCGTCAAGCCTCGAAAGCCCGTCAACCGCGGAAAGTACAAATCCATCGAGCCGGCACCGGGAAGCTACGTTCGGGCGAATTGAGACCGCGTTCCATGACAGGGATATGTGGTCGTTCGGTACTGCCGGAAATCGCCGCGAAACCTGAACGCCATCCCTCGTGAAGCGGAACGACCGGAAATCCTATCCCTATTGAACCAAGCATCAAACGTCTTGCATTCCTCGGCATAATCAAATGGCCGGTAGCGGATACTCCTGTGCATATGTGGGCAGGGCAACGATCTTCGTCAGATTTCACCGAATGAATTGCCCCCCAATCAACCGGCATTCCGAAATCCCGACTGTGACTGGTCTGGTTGTATGCCGAAATTGAGCGCAAAAACACAGCATTGGGTGCGCTAGGCTCGTATTCCATCGCTGACAAGTTCAAGGATCTGGTTGGCAATAACCTCGGGAGGTTCCGGACCGTCGGGATCGTACCACTCCGGCATCTGGTTGAAGGCCGAGAACAGAACCTGGGCGAGCCTTTTAGGCGAGCATTCGCGGATTGACTTATCCTTGATACCTGCCTCGATGACCTCTTCAAGGAATTCCTGACCGTCGCGCAAGGTTTGGCGCAGTTTTTCCTGATTCTTGCCCGTGAGGTTGCGGCGCGCCTCGCGCATCAATGAGGAACCGAAATCGCTCACAACCAATGCAGCGTAGGAACGAAAAAACACATGAACCCTGTCAAGGCCATTGCCAGTTGACCTTTGGGCCGCGTCAAAGCACAGACCGACCCTTTCCAGGGAAACCAGTGCGCACTGCATTAGGATGTTTTCCTTGTTGCGGGCGTAATAATACAGTGCAGGCTTGGTCAGATCCAGTTCAGCGGCGATATCATCGAGCGAGGTTTTCTTGTAGCCGACCGACGAGAACAGACTCGCCGCGACATCCAAAACTGCGCGGCGTTTAAGTTCCTGCTGTTCCTCGACGTCTTTTGTCTTTTTATGCCATTGGATCGCAGGCACATTTCCCTCACTATAAATTGTGCGCCGGGCGAGAGAACTTCCCGCCCGACATGTTGGCGAGATTAGTAGTCGAGGCCCCGGGCTGCAACGGTCCAGGAGCCGTTTTCAACCCTGGCCAGAATCAGCGTTTCCACCCCCTGGTGATCTTCGGGGCCAAAGCTGATTGTTTGGCCGCCGATCGGATCGACATAGCCATTGATCGCCTCGATCGCAGCCAAGAAGCCTTCGGTGGTCAGTTCGGGGCCTGCCGCTTCAAGCGCCTCGGCCAGCAAATCGATGAAAATATAGCCCAACTGCGCCTGCGGCTCCATTTTTGTCCCATAGGTCTCTGCATAGGTTTCCAGGATGCGTTTGGCCTCGCCTTCCGAAGTCGCGACATCGGCGAAGACGAAGGGCGAAACCAGATAGAGCCCTTCCATTGCACCGTCTGCCGCCTTGGCCACGGCATCCATGTAGGGGATCATGCCCGTGACGAAGATCGGTTCGAAACCGAGCTTCTTTGAGGTGGCAACGGTCAAGATCGTGTCCTTGACGCTGCCGGCGTTGAAGACGATGTCGCAGCCTGCATTCTTCAAGGTCGTGACCGAAGACACCATGTCGGTCTCTGTGGCCGCATGCTCGGTTTTTGCAACGATCTCCATGCCGTATTCATGTAGCTGCTGTTCGACGCCAAGCGTCATCGACTCGCCCGCCTCGTTGGCGATCTGCGACACGCAGGGAGTCACAAACCCGCCGTTCTCATGAAAATAGGCAACCGCCGCTCGGAACTGCTCGGTATAGCTGCGGAAGAAGGCGTATTTCATTGGATGCAGCGGCTCGGCCATCTCGGTCGCCGCGGTCATGGGAAACAGGTTAGGAACGCCGGCCTCCAACTGCTGCGGCATGACCGCGAGGTTCATTGGTGTTCCCAGCGCGCCGACCATGGCAAAGACCTTGTCGCGGCGCAACAGTTTGTTGGCTGCCTGAATGGCGCGCGGCACCTGATATTGCATGTCCTCAATCACGATCTCGAGCTGGCGTCCATGGATGCCGCCGGCGGCGTTGATCTCGTCCACGCGCATGCGCAGTCCGTTGGCTTCAGGTACGCCCCAGACAGCCAGCGGGCCGCTGAGATCGGTATAGCTGCCAAGCGTGATCTTATCTTCGGTCACGCCCTGCGGACCAGCGATGGCCGCCCCGGTGACCAGCGCGGAGAGCGCCAGTGCAGTTGCAAAATTCTTCATGATTTCCTCCCTTTCAAGTTTCAGTACATAGTTTCAATGAGGTCTTTGTATTTGCGCTCGACCTCGTTGCGTTTGAGTTTCATCGTCGGAGTGAGTTCCTCGTCCTCAGCCGTCAGAAGCACGTCGATCAAGCGGAACTTCTTCACTTGTTCCACCGGCGAAAATCCGGAATTCGCACGGTCCACCTCGTTGCCAATCAACTCGATGATCGGCTCGCTTTCGCAGAGCGATTTGTAGTTCGAGAACGGGATGCGCTTGTCCTGCGCGTATTTCTCGACCGTTTCCTGGTCGATCATGATCAGCACGGTCAGGTACTTGCGCTTGTCGCCAATGATCACAGCGTCCGAGATGTAGGGCGAGAATTTCAGCTCGTTTTCCAGCTGCGACGGCGTGATGTTCTTGCCGCCGGCGGTGATGATGATGTCCTTCTTGCGGTCCAGAATGGTCAGATCGCCATTGTCGTCCATCTTGCCGACATCGCCGGTATGCACCCAGCCATCCACCATGGTCTCGGCGGTCTTTTCCGGCTGGCTCAGGTAGCCAGAGAAGTTTGACCGCGCGCGTATCAGGATCTCGCCATCCTCGGCCAGTTTGGCTTCGACGCCGCGCATGGCCCGCCCGATCGAGCCGATGGGCGATTGGCCTGGAACCGTGGCAGTGACAATGCCAGTCTCGGTCTGTCCATAGGCTTCCTGCACAGAGACGCCGAGCGCATTGAACCAGCGAAGCAGTCGGGCCGAGATCGGCGCGGCGCCCGAAACGATCGTATGCGCCCGTGCCAGACCCAGTTCCACGCGGATGTTGCGCAGGACAAGGAAATCGATCGCTCGGTGAAAAAGGGAAAGGCCCAGCGGCACCTGTTTGCCCGCAGCCAGCAGATCTGCCCGGCGTTCGGCCACTTTCAGCGCCTGCGTATAGGCAAAGCGTCCAAAGGCGGTGGCGTCATTCATGATGAAACTGATGCGGGAATAGAACTTCTCCCACACCCGTGGCACCGCGAAGATAAAAGTCGGGGCCACCTCCTGAATGTCGGCGTTAAAGGTCTCGCCGCTCTCGGCAATGTTGATGGTGATGCCATGCCGGATCGGGGTCGCGACCGAGATGATGCGCTCGGCGGCGTGGCACAGCGGCAGGAAGGTCAGGATCTCGTCACCCGGGCCCAGCGGCATTTCCGGGTGGTTGTCGGCCTGCGCCAGAAAGAACCGGTGCGAGATCATCGCGCCCTTGGGCGCGCCGGTAGTGCCCGAGGTATAGATCAGCGTGGCGATGTCCTCGCCTTTGCCGGCGTCCAAGCGCGACTCGAACGCGGCCTGAATGCTTGCGTCGCTGTCATTGGCGAGTTCAAGGAATGCCTCCCATCCCATGACCTTGTCATGCTCAAAGCGGCGCAGGCCTTCCATGTCGTAGACAACGACCTTTTCAATCCCCGGCAGCTCGTCCTGTACCAGCAGGTATTTGTCGAGCTGTTCCTCGTCCTCGACGAACAACACCTTGGCGCCGCTGTCGTTGAGCTGATAGGCGACCTGTTTTTCCTGCAAGGTCGGGTAGAGCCCGTGGGTGACCGCGCCGATGCACTGGATGCCGAGATCGGAAAACACCCATTCCTTGTTGTCTTCGCTGATGATCGCCACGACGTCGCCGGCATCGACCCCCAAGGCCATCAGCGCACAACCTGCCTGCCGGGACCGGTGATAGTAGTCGGTCCAGGTGTATTCTTCCCAGATGCCGAAATCCCTTTCGCGGATCGCGATCGCAGACCCGAATTTCCGGCAGTTCTGCCGAAACAGCTTGGGCAGTGTGTCGCAGCCGTCGATTTCAAAGACGGGCGGGGTCCAGTTTTGTGTAGAGATGTCGTTCATCGCCATGTCTTCCTTGCTTTCCAGCGGCGGTCGCCCCGCGCGCTGTCGGCCTTGATGCCAAGGTAAAATTCGCGGATATCGGCGCTGTTCATCAGCACGTCGCGTTCGCCTTCCATGACGATCCGCCCGGTTTCCAGCACATAGCCGAAATCGGCGGCCGGAAGCGCGACGCTGGCGTTCTGTTCCACCAGCAGCATCGTCATGCCTTCCTCGACATTGATCCGCTTGATGATTGCGAAAATCTCGGAAATCAGCCGGGGCGAGAGACCCAGCGACGGCTCATCCAGCAGCATCAGGCTGGGCCGTGCCATGAAGGCGCGTCCAAGGGCCACCATCTGCTGTTGCCCGCCCGACAGGTAGATCGCCTGCTTGTCGAGAAATTCGCGCAGGACCGGGAACCAGCCCAGCACCTTTTCGAAATCGCGCGCCACCTCGTCGCGGTCCTTGCGGCAATAGGCACCCATCATCAGGTTGTCTTTCACCGACAAAAGCGCAAACACTTCGCGTCCTTCGGGGCTATGGGCCACACCGGTGCGGGCAATCACATCCGGATCCAGGCCGGTAATGGCCTTACCCTTGAATGTGATCTCACCTTTGAACGGGTCGAGCGCCCCCGAGATGGTTTTCAGGATAGTGGTCTTGCCAGCGCCGTTCGATCCCATGACCGTGACCACGGTGCCTTCGCGCACCGAAAGGCTGACACCGCGGATCGCCATGACGCGGCCATACATGGTTTCGACATTGCGGACTTTCAGAACTTCGCTCATGCCGCTTCCCCCCCTAGATAGGCTGCCTGCACATCCGGGTCGTCCTGCACCTCCGAGGCGCTGCCGGTGGCCAGGAAGCGGCCTTCGTTGATTGCCAGAACCTTGTCCGAGACCTTGTTCACCAGCTTCATGTCGTGCTCGATCATCACCACGGTGATGCCCAGATCCTCGCGGATGTCTTCGATCACAAAGGCGGTGTCGTCGGTTTCCTCGGTGGTCAGCCCGCTGGAGGGCTCATCCAGCAACAGGATCTCGGGGCTGGCGACCAGCGCGCGCGCCATCTCGGTTTTCTTGCGCACGCCGTAAGGCAGGTCGGCGACGCGGGCGTGACGGTAGCCTTCGAGATCGAGAAACTCGATAACCTCTTCCGCCTTGCGGCGGTGCTCCAGTTCCTGGCGTAATTGGCCGGGCAGGAAGAACAGCTCGCTCAGCGGCGAGAACCGCCCATGCCGGAACCGGCCGATCAACAGGTTGTCCAGAAGTGAGGCATGCTCGAACAATTCGATGTTCTGGAAGGTGCGGGCGATGCCGTGGTTGATCACTTCGTGGGGCCTGGCCCCCAGCAGGCTTTCGCCACCAAAGCGGATATCGCCTTCCAGCGGGTCATAGATGCGGCAGATCAGGTTGAACACCGTGCTCTTGCCGGCACCATTGGGACCGATGATGGTGAATACCTTGCCCGGTTCCACCGAGAAGCTCAGGTTATCGACGGCTTTCAGCCCACCGAATGCCAGCGACACGTTTTCGACTTCAAGCCAGCTCATTTCAGACGCTCCGTCTTGAGGAAGGTCTTCTGACGTTGGAAGCTGCGGCGCTTGTACATCGGGAAGACGTTGAAATAGTGATGGATTTTGACCCAGCGGCCATAGAGCCCATCAGGTTCGAACAGGATGAAGCCAAGAAGGATCATCCCGAAGGCGAGGCTGTCGAACCCGCCGGATGTGGCTATGGCCCCGGGAAGCAGCACCTTGACCCAACTCAGGACGGTGGGCAGCAGCACGATGAAGAACGCGCCGAAGATGGCCCCGTGGATGGTGCCGATCCCACCGACAACGATCATAAGAAGCAGGCGAATGCTCTCACCCATGCCGAAAGTTTCCGGTGTAATGTAGTAGAACGCATGCGCCAGAAGCCCACCAGCCAGACCGGCGAACACCGCCGACAGGAAGAAGGCATAGGCTTTGTAGAAGGCCACATTCGTGCCCAGCGAACGGGCCGAAACTTCGCTGTCGCGGATCGCGATCAGGGCGCGGCCAGACCGTGTGCGCAACAGGTTGCGCGTCATCAGAATGGCGCCGACAAACAGGGCGAGATTTAACAGGTAGGTCTTCCAGCTCTGGTCGATGGCGATGCCGAAGATGTCGATGCCCGGAACCGGCAGGCCACGATGTCCGCCGGTAAAATCGCCGCCGCCGCCGATCAGCCGTTCGGTCACGATAGCAATCGAAAGCGTAGCGATGGCGAGATACAAGCCATGCATGCGCCCGCAGATGCGCCCGATGGCCAGCCCGACCAAACCAGTGATCAGCGCCGCCAGGGGCAGCGACAGGATCCACGGCACGCCGTAGCGGCTGAGCAGGATGGTATGAGCATAGGCGCCGATGGCAACAAAGGCGGCCTGCCCGAAACTCACTTGTCCCGAGAATCCGGTGAGGATCATCAGACCCAGGCCGGCGATGGCATAGATGTAGACAAACGACAATTCGTCCAGAAAGTAGCCGTCAAGGAACAGCGGGGCGGCAAGCGCGATACACAAGAACAGCAGATACCAGAAAGCCTGTGTGCGGTCGCGAAACAGGCGGATGTCCTGCTTGTAGGATTTGCGGAAAAGAACGCGCATGAGCCTATACCTTCTTTGCGTAGATTTGTGCCAGCAGCCCTTCGGGCCGGATCAGCAGCACGACGAACATGATCAGATAGGCGCCGATGCCCTTGAACGTCGGGAACATGATGTCGAAGAACGGCTCGGTCACGCCGATCAGCAAACAGCCCAGAACGGCGCCGGGGATCGATCCGAACCCGCCGACAATGGCGCCGGCAAAGGCTTTGAAGCCGACAAATCCCATCTGCGTCGAGACCAGCGTGACCGGGCCCAGGAGCAGGCCGGCGATGGCGCCGAAGATTGCGGACATGGCCCAGATGGACGAGGTCAGGCGCTTGACGGGGATGCCCATGTAAAAGGCCGCCAATTGGTTCAAGGACAAGGCCTGCATCGCCACGCCTTGGCGGGCATAGCGGAAGAAGGCGTAAAGCCCGCTGGCCACGATGGCGGTTACCAGGATCGCCAGAACGCTGGACCAGCCAATGATGACCGACCCAAGCGTCAGATTGCCCTCAACCGGGGCAGGCAGCGAATAGTTGCCAAAGCCCCATACAATCCCGGCCACGGCGCGCAGTGCAATTCCCAGCGCCAGCGTCAGGATAAAAACGGTGAACACCGGCTGCCCGGTGAGCCGCCGCACAACAAGCGCGTCGACCCCGTAACCGAACCCGCCCATGAACACGAGCGTCAGCAAGGCCCCCAGCCAATAAGGCAACCCCCAAAGCACGATGAACTGATAGCCTACAAAGGCCCCCAGCATCATGAACTCGCCCTGGGCGAAGTTCACCTGCTCGGTAGCCTTGTAGACCAGCACCAGGCCGATGGCGATCAGGCTGTAGAGACAGCCCTGTGACAGGCCGACCAGCAAAAGCTGTATGGCGTCGGCGAAACTCAGACCGGTCATATGGCGGCCCTCCAATGCTCTAGGATTTCGTTCATTTCGACGAAACCGGCGTCACCGGTTGTCGGAATGTCTGGCGGGGTTTGTGAGAATCGGGGGGCCGGGGCGGGCATTTCGATGCCGTCCACGGTGACAAAGATCTCGCGTGCCCGGATGTGCTGGTGTGTGGCAGCTTCGGCCAGTGGCACCACCGGCGCAAAGCAGGCATCGCTGCCTTCCAGCACCTCGCACCATTCGGCCTGTGTCCGGGTCAGGAACAGTTCGGTCAGGGCCTCGCGCATGGCCGGCTGCGCCTCGGGCGCATATTGGTCGGCAAAACGCGGATCATCGCTCAGCCCGGTCAGGCGCAGGAATTCGGTAAAGAACTGTGGCTCGACACAGCCGATGGATATGAACTTTCCGTCGGCGGTTTCGTAACAACGATACCACGCCACCCCGCCATTGATGAAATCGCCAGCGCGCTCGCCGCTCCAGGCCCCACCGGCCGCCAGCCCGTGTTGCATGGTCATCAAGAGGTTGACCCCATCGCACATGGCCGCGTCGACCACCTGACCCTCGCCGGTTGCGCGCGCATGGGTCAGGGCCGCGAGGATGCCGACATTCAGCATCATCGCGCCACCACCCTGATCGGCAATCAGGTTCATTGGCGCGGGCGGGGGCCGGTCGGCCTCGCCCAGCCCATGAACCGCGCCCGTGATCGCGGCATAGTTCAGATCATGCCCGGCAGCCTGTGCCAGCGGCCCGGTCTGTCCCCATCCGGTCATGCGGCCATAGACCAGCGCCGGATTGCGTGCCAGAACCGCCTCTGGAGCGAATCCGAGTTTCTCCATCTTGCCGGGGCGGAAGCCCTCGATCAGAATCTCGGCCCGCTCGATCAGCCCCCAGAGCTTTTCAGCATCATTTGCCTGCCGCAGATCGAGCACCAGACTGCGCCGCGAGCGATTGAACAGGTTGTGTTTCTCATCGATCGGCAAGGGGAAAGCCTGACCGGGGCGCGTGATCCGCACCACTTCGGCGCCCATGTCGGCCAGATGCATGGCCGCAAAGGGCGCAGGCCCGATCCCGGCCATTTCGATGACCCGAACACCTTTGAGGGGACCGTTGCGTGTCAGCATCTCGTCACCTCGCCCGCAGCCGCGTGGCGGCATCCAGACGCAGGGTCGCGCCGTTCATGTAGCTGTTTTCGATCAGAAAAGCGCAGGCATGGGCGAATTCTTCCATCCGGCCCACCCGCTTGGGGGCCTCGACGCTTTCTTCGAGCGAGGCGACGACCTCATCTCCGAGGCTCATCACCATCGGTGTGCCAAACAGTCCCGGCGCGATGGCGTTGATACGGATGCCTTTCGGCCCCAGCTCGCGCGCGGCAGGCAGGTTGAGCCCTATCACACCGGCCTTGGACGAGGCATAGGCAGTCTGCCCGATCTGGCCTTCATAGGCCGCCCCGGACGAGATGTTGACGATCACGCCACGCTCTTCCCCGTCTTCGGGCGGGTTTTCCAGCATCCGCGCGGCGGCCTGGCTCATCACGTTGAACGTGCCCACAAGGTTGATCTCGACCGTGCGGCGAAAGGCATCGAGAGACGCAGGTGCGCCCTCGCGGTCGACCACCTTCATCGGGCTGACCACACCGGCACAGTTGATGGCGACATGCAGCGCGCCAAAGCGGTCGACCACAGCCGAGATGGCCTCGGACACGTGCTCGTCGCTGGTCACATCCACCTGCCGGAACATGGCCCGGTCCGCGCCCAAACGGTCGGCCAGCGCGGTGCCCTGTTCCATGTCGCGGTCGAACATGGCCACCTGTGCACCCAGCCCGTGCAGGTATTCTGCCGTCGCAGCACCAAGTCCCGAGGCCCCGCCGGTCACGATAATGGTCTTGCCTTCTATCTTCATGACCTGGGCCCCTATTTGAACGCCGCCACACCGGTCAGGGACCGGGCGATCAGCAGTTTCTGAATCTCTGTGGTCCCGTCCGGGATCGGCCCGATGATGGCTTCGCGGGCCAGGCGTTCGACGATGAACTCGCGGGTCACGCCGTTGCCGCCATGGATCTGCACCGCCTGCCGCGTGGCGTTCACCGCGATCTCGGTGCCGTACCACTTGGCCATGGCGCATTCCGTGTCGCAGCGTTCATCGCGGTCGATCATGCCGGCGGCACGATGGGTCAGCAGGCGCGCGGCGTCGATCTCGGTTGCCATGGTGGCGATCTTGTCGGCAATCATCTGATGCCCGGCGATCTGCTTGCCATGCTGGTTGCGCTCTTGCGCGTAACGGATCGATTCCTCAAGCGCCCGGCGCGCCAGCGCGATGCCCCACATCGCCATATGCACCCGCGCGCGTTCGAACACGACCAGCGTCTGCTGCAACCCGCGCCCTTCGGCGCCGATGGTGTTCTCAACGGGCACCCGCACCTCATCGAGGAAGACCTGCGAGGTCGACTGTGCATTGAGGCCGATCTTGGGGATGTCGCGGGTTTCGAACCCGTGTTCCTTGCGGTCGACCAGGATATGCGTCAACCCCTCGCCGGTGTTGCAGGTGCAGATCAGGAAATCGGCGAAACGCCCGTTCGAAATCCAGGTCTTTTCGCCCGAAATCACCCAATCGCCGCCATCCTTGCGGGCGCGTGTCTTGACCGCCGCCACGTCCGAGCCGACACCCGGCTCAGAGATGCCGATGGCCACGGATGTCTCACCCGCCAGAAGCTGTGGGATATAGCGCGCGCGTTGTTCATCGGTTCCAAGGCGAAGCAAAAGGTCGGCGCCCACCACGTTGATTAGGATCGGCAACGCAATGTCCATCGCCGTGACGCCGACCTCTTCGAATAGCATCAGGTGCGTGGACCAATCGAGCCCCATGCCACCCGCCTCTTCGGGATGGGGGGCCGAGGTCAGGCCGAATTCGGACAGTTGCGTGAGGAACCCCTGGATCACCTCTTTTTCAAACGGCGCATCCTTGACCTTCAGGTATTCCGGTTCGATCTGGTCATCGAGGAAGCGACGCAGCATGTCGCAGGCCATTGTCTGTTCTTCGGTCTTGAACATCTCGCTCTCCTATCGTGCCAGAATCAGGACCGAGGCCACGGCCTCTTCGATCCCGATCAGCCCACCACCGTTCTCTGCAATTGCCACCTTTGCCCCTTCGACCTGGCGCGTGCCGCATTCGCCGCGCAGCTGGCTGACAAGCTCATAGACCTGCCCCAGACCGGTGGCGCCGATCGGGTGGCCCTTGCACTCCAGCCCACCCGACGGGTTGACCGGCACACGCCCGCCAATCGTGGTCTCGCCACGTTCGGAGGCTGCCGCGCCCTCACCAAAGGGAAAAAGACCAAGGTTTTCGATCTGGATCAGCTCGCCCACAGCAGTGGCGTCATGCACCTCGGCGACCGAGACGTCCTCGGGCCCAAGCCCGGCCTTCTCATAGGCGCGCCGGGCCGCCTTAGCGGTCAGATGGTTTTCAAAGTCGTCGCCATCCCGGTCCGAACCGGTCTGGATCACGCTGGCACGCAACTCGATGGCGCGGTCTCGGGAAATGCCGTGGCGCTTCATGCCCGCTTCGGTCATCAGCACCGCCGCAGCACCGCCATCGCTCATCGGGGCGCACATCGGCAGGGTCAGCGGATAGGTGATCGGCGGCGCGCCCAGCACGTCGCCAACAGTGTAGGGATCGCGGAACTGCGCCTTGTCGTTTTCCACCGAATGCATGTGGTTCTTGGCCGCGATGGCCGCGAATTGCGCCTGTGTCGTCCCAAAGAGGCGCATATGCGCGCGGGCAAAGGCGGCGTAGACGGCCATGAAAACGGAATAGGGTTTTTCGGACTCGCTGCCTTCCTGCAGATCGATCCCATGTCCCAGCGCCAGCAGTTGTTTTTCATTCTCCTCGGCAGTCGCCAGTTCCCAGCCCGAGTCGAAGAAGCTGAACATCTTGGCTTTATCACCAGTCCACATCTTCTCGGCCCCGACGGCCAGCGCCACATCGCCTTCGCCTGCCTTCAGAAACTGCGCCGCCAGGTTCAGGGCGGTCGATCCGCTGGCGCAGGCGTTTTCGACGTTCACAACCGGAATGCTCTCGATTCCCATATCGCGCAGGGCGATCTGGCCCGGGATCATCAACTGGCCTTCCAGATGCCGCTGTGTGGCGTTCGAAAAATAGGCGGCTTCAACCGCACCGGCGGAAATCCCGGCATCAGCCAGGGCCCCGGTGACGGCCTCGCGGGACAGCGACTTCACGGTCGCCCCGTCCAGGCGTCCCATGCGCGTCATCGCCACGCCGGTTATGTAAACCTTGTCCATCTTGGTCCTCATCAGTTTCCGGCAAAGACCGGTTTGCGTTTCTCCGAAAACGCCGCCAGCCCTTCGGCAGCGTCGTTTGATGTCAGGTGGTCGCGCAGGACCGACAATTCCCAGGCCAGAGCTTCGGCTTGCGACATCTCGACGGACGCGTTGGCGACCGCTTTCATGCGCGACAGGACGAGCGGGCTTTTGTCGGCCAGGCTTTGAGCAAAGGCATCGAGGTGGGTCTCAAGCGCGTCATCGGCAACCACCTCTTGGACAAGCCCCATTCGCAACCAATCGCACGCCGGCAGACTGCGGCCGGAAAACAGCAGGTATTTTGCGTTCGGCAGGCCAATCAGAGAGGGAAGCACAGCGGCGCCACCGGCCCCCGGAAAGACCCCAAAATTGGCATGCGCATCGCCGATCTTCGCGCTTTCTGCGGCGATCAGAACGTCGCAGCACATGGCCAGTTCAAGTCCGCCGGCGACGGTCACCCCGTTCAGGCCACCAATGACAGGTTTGGGATAATTACGGAGCGTCTGAAAAACCTCGGCTACGGCATCGAGGAAATCACCGTCTTCCGACCGCTCCTGTGACAGACCCGCTTGCACCGCCTTGAGATCGGCACCGGCACAGAACGCCCGGCCGCTGCCGGTAAGCACCACAACTCGCAGCTTTTCGTCACGACGAATGTGCTCAAGCGCAGCCCCAAGCTCCAAGACCATGTCCCGCGAAAGAGCGTTCAACTCGGTGGGTCTGTTCAGGCGCAACCAGGCCGCCGATCCCCGCGTCTCCAAAATGACATTTACATGTTGCATTTTCATACCTTTATTTACTGACCAGTAAGTAATAATAAGCCTGCGCTGTCAACATCAAATTTCCTTATCTATTACAGCACCTTGGAAGAAACGCTCGAATGGGGGTTCATAAAACCTGTAAAAAACCGAGAATCAGAGTGA
>NZ_JAKVRD010000034.1 GCF_022814865.1 Shimia aestuarii
CCCGTCAGAACCTCAACCTGCCTTAACTTCGTGACAATCTCTTCCGGCTTCGGTCGCTTGTTGGCCATGTGTTTCCTCCGTTTTCCTAAACATAGCGGAGGACCACTTCAGTGGGGGAGGATCAGGGGGCACAGTCTTTTTGCTCGCATCTTGTGAAACCTACGAAGGCGGTAGGCGCGTCTCTTCTGACGGGTTCATCAAGGAGCTGCCCGAGGGCGTGCTTGCGATTGCCGCGCCTTACCAGGATCTTGCAGCGGTGCGAATTGATCCGGCGGATGGGTGCTATGTCTATCGCCATGTTGGCCCGGTCGAAACGACGTTCCTTCCGTTGAGATCCGTGAGAGGGCGGCCGATCTGCACCCAACTGCCAGATGCAGACACCGAAGAGGCGGCCACTGGCTAGTCCCGTTCTGTTCGGCCAATCCACCCTTCAGCTTCGTGCCGAAACCGTATCCTCAGGCGGATAAAGGTAGGCGGTCGAACCCGTCGATACATGTTCATATAGGCCATTGATATGCGCCATGACCATGCGAACGCAGCCCGAACTGGCCCTCCCTCCAATGGATCGCGGGCTTGGTGAACCGTGGATCCGGAGGTAGGTGTCTCGATTTCCGACAAACAGATAAAACGCGCGCGACCCAAGCGGGTTTGTTGGGCCACCATTCATTCCGTCCGCATGTCGCTCATAGAGACCTGGGTCTCGTTTGATCATGGCTGCAGTCGGGGTCCAGGTCGGCCATTTCGCTTTTCGCTTGATCGTGTAGGTACCGGGTTCGTATAGGTTCCCACGCGCAATCGCGACCCCATAGCGCATTGCGGTGCCGTCTTCGCGAATATGGTACAGATATCTCGCCACAGCATCGACGTGGATGTCGCCTGGTGTCAGGCCGGGATTCGCCTCGACGAGCTGGGGCAGGAAACGCGGGTGAAACCCCCAAGGGTTTGACGTTGCCGGATCATAATCCACAGGCGTAATCTGCGCGTCCCATGCAGACCACCTTGAGCGGTCAGAAGTCGGCGCGGCCCAACCGGTGCTTGCAATCGGGGCGGAAAACAGAGCGGCTGTCGAACCGATGAAGTGGCGTCTGGTCAACATGGTTTCACAATCCTCATTTCCGGCAGTTCCTTAGACGATAGGTCACAAGGATACGTGTGATCATTCGCGAAACCAGTCACATACCTGTGAATCCAAGCTAATGTCTGCAATCGTGGCAACATTGCAAAGTCCGAAGTTTGGCGGGTTTTGGTATCCGTGCGCTTTTCGACGTCGTTCATTTCGTTCCTAACCGGTACAGTCTTTTTTGCCTTTGAGCCGCTTCATATGTCACACGGCACTGCTTCATTGTTCGGTCTCGAGAGTGCTGGATTGAATCCCAATTGCACGGGCAGATTTCAGGGCTGACAGAATAGTCTGAGAAGAAAGGATCTCGGATAAGACAATACCGTTCGGTGCCCCCGGCCCATAGATTGCATTGAAGGGAATGCCATAGCGGTTATTTGCTTCTAAATACCGCGAAATACGTTCGTCGGGGCGTGTCCAATCGGCTTGCATCGCGATCACTCCGTCACTGTTCAGGGCAGACAAAACCGGATCACGTTCCAGAACCAAGGCCTTGTTGGCCTTACAAGTCAGGCACCAATCCGCAGTGACATCGACAAAAACCACTTCGCCTTGCGATACGCGGCGTGCAATGTCTCCACGGTCGAAAGTGATCCAATTGATCCGCCCGCCCAACCGTTCAACCTCAGTCGAGGCCTGGCGCGCCAGAAGCTCTGCCGAAACCATAGGCAGGACGGCAAGCGGGATGACGGCCAGATTACGCAGAGCAGGGGACAAGGGACGCCGTATCAGGACCGCAAGCAACGCGATTGAAAGGCCCGTGACCACGATCGTAGAAAGCAGGCCTGCGACGCTGGACAAAATCCACAAAAGCCAGATTGCTGTTCCAAAAAGAAGCCCTCCAAGAAACAGCTTCAACCCAACCATCCATCGCCCTGGTTTGGGTAAAACCGCCACCAGCCCGGGCACAAGGGCGATAAGAAGATATGGCAATGCAAGCCCCAACCCCAAAGCTGTGAAGACAATGATGATGTCGACACCGCGCCCGGCAAGCGCAAATGCTACCGCGGTCCCAAGGAACGGTGCCGAACAGGGGGTTGCCATGACCGCGCCGAAAAACCCGGTCGCAAAATCAGCCCCATGTCCTGAGGTTCCACCTGCGTTGGACAAGCGAGATTGAAGTGAGGAAGGCAACGCCAACTCGAATAGACCGAACAGGTTTGCTGAGAAAACCGCGAGCACAAGAAACATCAAGGCCAAGAAGGCCGGGTTTTGAAATTGCAGCCCCCAACCAACGGCCACGCCAGACATCTGTAACACATAGAGAATAGCGGCCAGAGACCACATGAAACTCATGACGCCAGCGGCAGCGAACAGAAAGCCAATGCGAACAGACCGCGCGCCACGCGCTTGGGTCTTAATTGCCGATGACAGTTTGATTGACAGAACCGGAAGGACACAGGGCATCACATTCAAGATCAGCCCACCCAAAAAAGCCACCAGGGCAATCCATGCCAGTTTGTCCAGACCTGGCACCAGTTGTTCAAGCCTGAATGGTGGGGCAAGGGGGGGTGATACCAGCTGCGGAGTCAGAGTCAGGGCACGGGCTGGCCCGTCTGTCACGGTCAAAACAGGGTCGTGATACAGCTCGGCGTGAACGGTAAGGATCGGGATGCGCGCCCAAAGTCTGCGGCCCCCATCTCCAAGCCGGATGTCAGGCTTGCCTAAAGCAGTACCCGCTCCAAGCTCGGCAAAAACATCCGGTGTGCCAAATGCGGTGGCACTTTGCATTTCAAGCGTCAGGGTTGTCTGTTTCGCGTCGATTGACGCTACTGCGTCCGTTATTCCGGTTTGATCCCCTTCGGTTGGAACGCGAGACAGGAAAGTGCTTATGCGCGATGCGGAAACGGTGTCGATATCCGACCCCGAGGGAAGAGACAGTGTCAAATCGAAGGTCTGTGGGACACAGACCTCAGAACAGACCAGTAGTTTTACAGCTCCGGTAAGATCAACCGGTTCACCTGGCCGTTCCAGCGTGACCCGAAGGGGAAAAACAACGGTGTCATGATACCCGAAGTTTTCGATACCGAATGCGGTGAACCGCTCTGGGGCCGGCCAAAGCATTTCAACGCCCGCGACGTTGCTTGAACCGCTCCAATCGATCTGTGGGGGGATGCCGACCTCGCCAGGTGAGCGCCAATAGGTTTTCCAGCCCTCCGCAAGCATCACGTCTAGACCCGCCGAAAGCGTTTCAGCGCCGGAAGGCACTCCATCCTGCACAGAGATCAGTCTGGCGGTGAGGGCTGTTGAGGAAAAGTCATCTGACGTCGCAGCTATAGCATGGCTGGTTGCCAAAAAACCTAAGCCGACGAATAGAACAAGCCTCATGCAGTAGGCGCGCAACCTCACGATTGAAAGCATCGTCGTATCCTGATTTCCTCGATGTCATTTCTCATTCATCAGCCTCCACCGAGACGTCAGATACGTCGGCAATTGCCAAACCTTGACGACCGTCGCTACACGCAATCGAGCGAACCGGGCTGTTCCCCTCGCCGGTGAACCAGCATCCTTCCGGCGCAAACATAGTTACATCGCCGTAAGAAAGACTGGTCCGAGCTGGTTTGTCGCATTGCTTGCCGGAAGTGGCGCAACCACTCACAACCAACCCAGCCAACATGGCACGCGCAAGGCCGGAAACAGGCACCCGGTCAGCCTCGGCGTACCTGCGGCACGGTCGACGCCACATCGTGGATGACAGCGTTGGGTTCTTCTGTTTCGCGCCGAGAGCCGCTTGTATGGCAGCTTTTGCCCATCATTTTGTGCATAACAAAATGGCCCCCGACACAAAGCAGGAGCGGTGCAAAGGTCAGCAAGTTCGACCCGAGCCCGCCAAGCGCGCCACCAGCCAGGAAATAGCCTGCGATCGGCAACAGCATGATGGCGCAACAGGCCATCATTGCGAAATGCATTGCCTTGGGGCCAGACCGCGTTCTTTCGGTGGAGCTCGTGTCTGTTTTCTGACTCATTGGGTGCCTCTTCTAGGTCGCTGACACCATATGCGGGCCTTACCCAAGGAAAGGTCAAGGATACATTTCGATACAAATCTCGGGGCTTGGAACTGTTGATGAATGAGACGGATCAGGCGAAAAAATAGCCCACGAATACGCCAATGATACGAGTGGAGAGGCGACATGGCAGGCAATGGCAAAATTAACAGACGCCTGATGGTGAGCGGTGTGGCATCGGTTTTGACCGCACCTTCAATCCTGTGGGCACAGGAAACACCGTCCAATATCCCGGAACCGGTGGTGCGGCGTAACATATCGTCCTTCGCTCTGCATGAATGGCAGGACCATTTCGACGGATTGGGCAAGGGGATCTTGCTTTCTGATACCGTCACGCGCGTCCTTCAGCATTGGACCGCAGATGGTGAGATGCGGATTTATCCGACATCAGTTCCCATGACCGACGAGTTGACGCGTCGTGGATATACCGAAGTTGTGGAAAAGCGAGAAAACCCAAGTTGGGCTCCTACGCCATCCATGCGGGAGCGCAACCCCGAATGGCCAGCGATCATCAAGGGCGGTGATCCGGCCAATCCTCTTGGGACAAGAGCGTTGTATCTGTCTTGGCAATACTACCGCATTCACGGCACTCAGGACACGCGCAAAATCGGCCGGCGATCTTCGAACGGCTGTATCGGTCTTTTTAACGAACAGATCGAAGAGGTATACGCCCGCGCGCCCGTCGGCACTCAGGTCAAATTGGTCTGAAGTCCGCATGAACACCTCAAAAGGATAGAACAATGAGTAAATGGGGACTTTTCGTGGGCGGTGCACTGCTTGCCGGTGTCGCAGTCGCTGGGTGGCAGGCGATTCAGCCTGCTCCTGTGCAGCAAGGTCATTCAATGGTACCGCCGGACACGAGCAACATCGCAATGGGAGACCCGATTGAGGATGTTCGGTTGCCACAAGAGCTGTCAGCAGACGCGGTACTTGGAAAACGTGCCTTTGATGCAAAATGCGCGTCTTGCCATGGTGCAAATGCGGCAGGTCAAAATGGGGTCGCCCCACCTCTTGTGCACAAGATTTACGAACCAAGTCACCATTCGGACGAAGCGTTCCAGAGGGCCGCGCAAAGTGGCGTTCGCGCCCATCATTGGAAGTTTGGGAACATGCCTCCGGTGCCTGGACTGACGCGTGGTGATGTACAGTACATCGCGCGGTACGTGCGAGAGTTGCAGCGCGAAAACGGGATCAATTGATGCTTCCAAAACCCAGCCTATCCCTGCTCCGGTTGATCTGTGTCGTCATGTTCGGCGGACTGATCGCGTTCGCGGGTCTCCCGGATAGCGCTCGTGGGCACGCTGGGAACTCGGACAGTTCCTACGCGGACCACGGAAGCAAAGAAGACCTCGACCACCATGCAGAGGTCGCAGCATCTTTTGGGCATTGTCATCCAGGTCTGGAATGCTTCACCGCCGCGGCCTTCCTTCTGACACCGGTTCAACCTGGACCTGCAGAGACCGGCAAGTCGAAAATCTGGCTTGCCTGGCTTGCAGGCGAAAGCTGGACGCCTCTTTCAGACAAGCCGCCACCGCGCATCCAATCCTGATCCCAGAACACTCGAAAACTCGACCGATCAAGGATTGAAATTATGAAAAAGACCACTGTTCTCGCGGCGATCGTCGCAACTTCAACCGCCCTTACAGCTTTCGCACACGGTGGTGCGACTGGCATCGTGAAAGACCGCATGGATGCCATGGCGGATATGGGAAAGGCTGTGAAAGCTGTCACGCCCATGATGCGCGGCGAAATTGACTATGACGCGGACGTTGTGCGGCGGGCAGCTGCGACATTCTCACGCCACGCTGGTGACTCGATGACGGAACTTTTTCCCGAGGGTTCCGGCGGAATGCCCTCGGAGGCCAAAGACGCAATCTGGAGCAAGTGGGAGGAATTCTCAGAACTGGCGGAACAGCTTGGGATTGTCTCCGAAGGACTGGCCGGCGCAGCGGACAACGGTCTGATGGCGACAGGCAGCAGCGCCATGTCGACAGATACTATGATGGGCGGCGGGTCCGGCATGATGGGCGGTTCTGGTGCAATGGGGAACACCATGACGGCTGCACAGATTTCCGAGATGCCTGCTGACGGTGCCTTCACCATGGTTACCCAGGTCTGCTCGGCGTGCCACACGCAATTCCGCGCTGAAAGCCAGTAAGATGCGCAGTATTTTAAGATTGGCCTTGGGTGGGGCGGCATTCGGTGTCGTCGTGACCGGGGCGCTCGTTGCCTGGCCGATAGGTCAGATCAACGGGCCCATCAGTTTGGAAGGAGATGCAAGCCGCGGCGCATATCTTGCCCGTGCCAGCGGCTGCATTGCTTGCCACACGAATGTCGAGGCAGGCGGTGTGCCTTTGGCCGGAGGGGTGAAACTGGAGACGCCTTTCGGCATTCTCTATTCGCCCAACCTGACCACCGACCCCGAGCACGGGATCGGTGATTGGTCGATTGACGAGTTTGCTCGCGCAGTCAGGCAAGGGGTCTCGCCCGAGGGTGAACCCTACTATCCTGCGTTCACCTATCCTTTCTACGGCAACTTCACGGACCAGGAAATTGCTGATCTGTGGGCGGCGTTTCAGACTGTACCTGCCGTTGCCGAACCATCCAGAGATCAGGAGATGGCCTTTCCATTCAACCAGCGTTGGGGATTGAAATTGTGGCGGGCCGCATTTTTGACCGCACCGCGCACAGAGCCCATTGAAGGCAACGACGAGGTCTGGAACCGGGGCCGCGAGCTTGTGGAAGGGGCCGCGCATTGTGCTGCCTGTCACACCGCCCGAAACTTTGCAGGCGCGCGGAAATCGGACAGTCAGCACTTCAGGGGAAGTACCTCACTACCCGGCGGCGGGAAAGCTCCGGCCATCGACTATGAAACCCTACAAATGCGCGGGTGGACTGTGGACAGCCTGGCCTATGCGCTTCGCACCGGGGTCAAACCCGACGGCGACGCCTTTGGTGGGTCGATGGGAGAAGTCGTGATGTATGGAACTGGTTTTTTGACCGAGGAAGACCGCAAAGCCATGGCGACCTATCTGATGGACGATCACACCGGCGGCTGAGGTCGAAGAGCAAAACAATGGAGGGGGCTACGGCCCCTTCCGCAAAAGGACACGGAATGACACAGACCCGACGAGACATTTTGCGCATGGGGGCTACCCTGGGGCTTGGAACAATGATCCCAGGAACAATTCGCGCGGCTACGCCCACTCCCATGCCTCTGACTGCCAGCGTTGCAGACGTCCAACTCGCCCCACCGGACTATCCGAAGACACGTATCTGGGGCTACGACGGGCAAATGCCGGGCACATTGATCCGGGTGAAACAAGGCGACCGCATAATGCGGCGTTTTGTGAACGACCTCCCTCAGGCCAGTTCGGTGCATTGGCACGGGCTTCGCATCGACAACGCAATGGATGGCGTGGCCGGACTGACCCAGGATGCAGTGCCGCCAGGCGGGACGTTCGACTATGATTTTACCGCGCACGATGCCGGTACATATTGGTATCACGCTCACAATCGCTCCATGGAACAGGTCGCGCGTGGGCTTTATGGGGCTCTGATTGTTGAAGAAGCTGAGCCGGTTGACGTTGACCGCGAAGAGCTTCTGATCCTTGACGATTGGCTTCTGAATCCGGATACGGCGCAGCTGGACCCCGAGTTTGAAGCCCCGCATGACCGAAGTCATGCCGGGCGTCGCGGGAACTACATTGCGACGAATGGGACCGCAGAAACGGAACTGCCGGTCAAGCCGAACGAGCGCTTGCGGTTGCGCCTGATAAATGCAGCCAACGCACGAATTTTCCAGCTCGCTTTGTCGGGGTTCGAGGGCTGGGTCATGGCTTATGACGGTATGCCCTTGGAGGTACCGGAGAAGGTTGACGGTAACTTTTTGTTGGCTCCCGGTCAGCGGGTTGACCTGTTCGTCGATGTTACAGCCGCCGCAGGCGAAGTTGCCCATTTGGTGCGTATCGACGACGAAGAGGGGTATTCACAAGCTGCCTTTCCGGTTGGACCTGCTGGGGACCCGATAAAGCTGCGTGAAACACCGGAACCGCTGCCGCCCAATCCGAATATGTCCGTTCCCGGGGTGGATGCGGCACGTCGGTTCGACCTCAGGATGGAAGGCGGCGCCATGGGCAACCTTCAAAAAGCGAGGCTGGGCGGTGAGGAAATGAGCTTTCGTGAGTTGGCCGCCGCCAACCAGTTCTGGTCGTTCAATGGCGTCGTCGGCATGACCGACACCCCACTCGCGCAACTGTCATCAGGAGAAACCGCGCGAGTTAGCATACAAAATGACACGGTCTTTCCCCACGCAATGCACCTGCACGGAATGCACTTTCGCGAAGTCCTGAATAGCGGTGAGCTTGGACCTCTGAGAGATACGCTTTTGGTTTTCGGGGATGAAACACGAGAGATCGCCTTTGTCGCGGGCGAACCCGGCAAGTGGATATTCCATTGTCATATGTTGGCCCACACGGCCTCGGGCATGGCGACCTGGGTCGACGTAACATAATCGGTACTAAAACATGGAGAAGAGCATGAAACTATTTAACGGGATTTTCGCTTTGGTTATCAGCCTGGCAGCGCCAATCGGAGCCTGGGCGGACGGGTTGGATGAGGATCGGGTCAAGGAACTGGTGCTTGAGACGATCCGTGAAAATCCTGGCATCGTTATGGAGGCCGTCGCCATTCTGGAACAGCAACAGGCCGCCGCCGCAGATGTGGCCCGCGCAGACGTGCTGACCAACCAGCGCAATCTGCTGGAACTGGACCCGAATGCACCGGTACTGGGCAATCTCGATGGGGATGTGACGGTGGTGGAGTTCTTCGACTACAACTGTCCCTATTGCCGCCGTGCTATGGACGTGGTGCAAGGCTTGCTTGATGAGGACCCAGATGTGCGTCTCGTCTATCGCGAATGGCCAATTCTGGGGGAAGGGTCTGTTTTCGCGGCCAAAGCTGCTTTGGCAGCACGTGAACAGGGAAAATACGAGGCTTTCCATTGGGCGTTGATGAGTATGAATGGTCGTGCTGAAGAGGCAAGTGTCATGCGCGTCGCGGCCGAAGTTGGGCTGGATGTTGACCAGTTGCGCCGAGACATGGAAGCACCGGAAATCCAAGAGCATCTGGTGACCTCCATGAACCTTGCGCAGTCGCTTGGTTTCAACGGCACCCCATCTTTCGTTGTCGGTGAGGAACTGGTGCCAGGGTTCGTGGAACAATCTGAATTGGTGGAAGTCGTCGAGGCGGCGAGAAAAGCCGCAGAATGACCCCCTCCCGCCGCCTATTCGTGGCCGTATTCCTGTATGCGGCCACATTGGGTCCCGCAATTGCTGGGCCATTGCTGTTTGACGGCAGCTGGAAAGAACAGGGTTTTCTCCGCCTTTGGTCGAACGAGTACCAGTTCCTGGGCCCTAAGTTGGATGTGACTTCTGACGGCACGGTATCGCTTGTCTGGCGTGCGCTTGAGCCCGGCCTGCGCAACGCTGACGGTGCCAGGTGGATCTGGGAAGTGCGTGAGGGTGTCGTGGGGACCGATCTGCGGCGCAAAGGCGGTGACGACAGAAATCTGGCGATCTACTTCGTGTTCACAGACGCTGAAACGGCGCACAATCTGAGCCGAAATTCGGCACGCCGATTGCTGCGCAACCAGAAAACACATGCGTTGGTTTATGTCTGGGGGGGCAACCACAATTCAGGCAGTTTTCTGATAAGCCCTTACCATCCGCGGATGATCACTCGCGTGCTTCGACCCAGCGGCGTCGGTCGCCATATAGAAGACGTTGATCTTGAAGCGGATTTTCACACTGCCTTTGGGGCTGAGAAGAGTATCCTCGTCGGGATTGGAGTTTCGGCCGATAGTGACGATACGGGCGGGCGCATCCTTGCTTCAATTGAGAACCTGGAACTGGTCTCAGAGCAATGAGGCTTTCCCGCCGCCAAATACTCCTGGGTGCAATGGCCGGAATAATGGTGCCAAGGCCCGCCTTGGCCAAGAAACCCGTACATACGCTGCGTCCCGCACCGGTTGCTGTTCGATGGCCCGGTCATGATAGGGAAATGCCTGGCCTACTCGGGTTCAATGGCTCAATCCCAGGTCCCGAGCTGCGATTTCGACAGGGCGATCAGCTGGATGTTCGCCTGGAAAACGGGTTGCAAGACGGAGCGCTGGTGCATTGGCATGGGGTCCGTGTTCCCAACCAAATGGATGGGGTATCAATACTAACCCAAGAGGTTGTGCCACCGCGCGCGCACTACGACTATAATTTCGAACTGCCTGATGCTGGCACGTTCTGGTATCACTCGCACTACCTGTCCTATGAACAAGTTGGCCGCGGGTTGTTTGGCCCCTTGATCGTAGAAGAACGTGATCCACCCAATGTGGATCACGATATCACGGCAATGTTGGCGGATTTCAGAACTACATCTGACGGGATGTTTGACACAGATTTCGGGGTCATGGATGATTTTTCGCGCAAAGGTCGCATGGGCGATCTTTTGCGGGTTTTTCTCAGCCAAAAAACCGTTCGACAAGGAGATCGCGTTCGATTGCGTTTGGTCAATGCGGCCATCGACAGAGTGTTTCGTCTCGATCTTGACGGCATAGATGGCTCTGTGGTCGCCTTGGATGGCATGCCGCTGGAGTCCCCGATGCAATTGCAGCACCTGATCATGGCACCTGCACAGCGTATCGATATCATTGGATTTGCAACATCTGAAATCACCTTCAATTTGACAGAAGGTAACACGCGCAATCCGATCGCAAGCATAGCTTTGTCCGGCAAGAACTCAGCACCGGACCGTAGCCCCGTAACTGCGTTGCCGATGCATGAGCTCTCCGAGCCCGGCCAAATCACCCAGACGCTTGAGCTCTTGATGAGGGGCGGGGAAGGGGATCGGAACCACGGCGGCTTTGGCACCTGGGCGTTCAATGGAGTTTCTGGCCTTCCCAACAAACCGTTTGGCCAGTTCCGGCAAGGGGAAACAGCCCGGATCGTCTTGTTAAACCCAACCGGGTTTGCCCACGGCATTCATCTGCATGGCCACCATTTCCGTGAAATCTCGGAAAATGGGACGTTTGGCCCTCTGCGTGACACACTCTTGGTCGCGTCGGGGGAAACGCGCGAAATAGTTTGTGTCTTCGACAATCCGGGGCGCTGGCTGTTCCACTGTCACATGCTCAGTCACAGTGCAGACGGCATGGCAACCTGGATTGACGTATCATGACGGAAATACAGACCCCTGAACAATCATGCCATGGAGTGCAAAGATGTCCCGCCCCAAAATTCTGATTGCTGCCATCGCCGCCATATTGAGCCTTTCGGGTGCCGCAGTATTTCTGAGCACGGACCAAGCAAATGCAGGACCACCGAAGCAGCCGGAGCAGTCTGATTCTGAGGCCGGTGCGGTGCTATACGCGGAAAACTGTGCCTCGTGCCATGGGGCACAGCTGGAAGGGGAACCCGATTGGCGCAGCCCAAAGGACGACGGCACGCTACCCGCTCCGCCGCATGATCGGACCGGCCATACCTGGCATCATGGAGATGCCTTGTTGTTCGATTATACCAAGTTGGGCGGGCAGGCGGCCCTGGAGGCAAGCGGTGTGACGAATTTCAACAGTGGCATGCCCGGGTTTGGAGAGCAGTTGAGCGACCAGGAGATCTGGGACATTTTGGCCTTCATAAAGTCCACCTGGCCAGACCGTATGCGCGAAACCCAAGAGGTGCGGACTGAAGGGGAACAGATGCAGGGCGGATCGTAAGCTCCCCTTGCTTGACCTTTGTCAGGATCTGACACCGCGAGAACGATAAGATAAATCCGAAATTGAACACCACTGGGCAATCTGGCCTGAAAGGAGACACAATGACCAACCTGACCATCAATCGCCGCGTTTTGTTGTGCGGCTTGGGCGCCTCCGGGCTCGGAATGACAGTGCCCGCTCTGGCTGCTACGCCGCCGCTGGTGCAAGTGTTCAAGGATCCTAATTGCGGGTGCTGTGGTGCGTGGATCGACATCATGGCTGATGCGGGATACGCAATGGACATTCGCGAAGCCACGTATGACGACTTGATGCGTTTGAAGGTCCGAAGCGGGATCAGCGAAGACATGGCATCGTGCCACACGGCACGTATTGACGGATATGTCATCGAAGGCCATGTACCGCCGGCTGACATCCACCGCCTGTTGAGCGAGAGGCCCGACGCCATTGGTCTGTCTGTGCCAGGCATGCCATGGGGATCACCGGGCATGGGTCCCGCGAGCGAACGTGACGCCTATTCGGTCTTCTTGATCCGAAATGATGGCACAACCGAGATCTTCGCCCACTACAATGCGGCCTGATCGGCGCCTTTCACGCGATATGAACCTCGAGCGGTGCGCGCAACCTGGCCTTCGCGCACCAAGGTTGACAGGGCTCGGTATACGGCCTCGTGGGTCAGGCCCAGCTCGCTTGCGAATTCAATTATCGACCCGGTGAGCCACCCATCCGCCAGACCGGCCAGAACCCTGTCCCTGGCTGGGCGGATGGCCAACAATTCCAGTCGGCGACGATAGGTCTGAATTTGGCTTGCCATGCGTTGAACAAGAGCTGCGGCAAAACTCGGGTCTTTCGTCATGAATTCCAGCACCTCGGTCTTGTCCAGGCAGAGGACCAAACAACGTGCTTGGGCCGTCGCGTCGCAATGAAAGCGGTCCGAAAACAACGCCGGTTCTGCCAGGGTATCGCCTGCGTTGGCCTGAAACATCGTCACTTTCTGCCCATCTTTTGTGTGGCGGATCAGGCTGATTGCGCCCTGTTCAAGAAAGTACATCGCACGTGTCGGGTCTCCTTGGCGAAACAAGTACTCATCAGCCTCAAGCTGACGCCGCGCCTGACCGCATTTCGGGAGACGATTGAATGGAGAGGGCAGAGACATCAGATGTGACATTATGACCTCGATCATATGTCAGAAGAGGATCAGGCGCCAGATTGGAGTCTCGCGACCGAACAGGAGCCACCCATGATCCGACTTGTACTCATAGTTTTACTGGCCAGTTCCACAGCCACGGCACAACACAACAGCCACGATCACGGTGCCAGCGGACAAAATATGGCCGTGCCAAAGGAGCCGGGGCAGGGGGCGTTTGCATCCATCGCCGAGATTGTAGCCTTGCTGCGAGCGGATCCGGACACGAATTGGAGTCGCGTGGATATCGCCGGTCTGCGTCAGCATTTAATTGATATGGACGACCTGATCATGCATGCTGAGGCTTCTGTCGAACAGGTCCCACATGGCGTGATGTTCCGTGTCGGGTTGACCGGGCCAGGTGGTGAAGCCGTTCGGCGCATGGTTCCAGCACATGCTCCAGTTCTGGCAATAGAGACGGGCTGGTCCAGTGAAGCCGAGATTGGCAGGAATGAGGTCACATGGACAGTGACCTCATCCGACGAAGTCGATGTCATTCGCGCCTTGGGCTTCTTTGGGTTGATGGCTGTAGGGGGCCACCATCAGGCACATCACCTTGGCATGGCTGCCGGCAAGATGGTGCATTGACCTAGGCAGCGATCGTGCTGGGGTAACCTTCCTTTTCCAGGATTTTTGTCAGCTCGGCGTCGCCCAGTCTGCTTGTGACTTCGACGGTGCGCGCTTCCAGATCGAAATTCAGAACCGCATCTCCGTCGGCGGCACCAACGGCCTTTTCGATAGCAGCCTTGCAATGACCGCAGCTCATATCGGGTACATTGAACTTGCTCATGGTAGTCTCCGTTTTTTCGTTCAATGAAGGGATTGGGGGTTCCCACAGGGTAAGGTCAAGCATCAAGAAAACGTGATATTCAAGGCTTGACCCTACCCACACTGGAACCCCCCAAACCATATTTGGAACCACGAATCGCGGAGAGTGTCATGTCAGAGAAACGAACGCTTACATTGTCGGTCGAAGGCATGACTTGTGCGTCCTGTGTCGGCCGTGTTGAAAGAACGCTTGCCGGCATTCCCGGCGTGTCCGATGCCGCGGTCAACCTGGCGAATGAAACAGCCCGGGTCAGCTTTGCCGCCCCCGCCAACCTTGCAGGGTTGATCGACACGTTGGGTGAAGCGGGCTATCCAGCCACGACCAGCGAAATCACTTTGGACGTCGAAGGCATGACCTGTGCCAGCTGCGTTGGCCGGGTTGAGCGCAAATTGACGGCCAGTGACGGCGTAATTGATGCGCAGGTAAACTTGGCTGCGGAGACCGCGACCATACGCTACGCTACCGGGGCGACTACGCCGGCGGACTTGGCCAGGATTTCCACCGAACTTGGATACCCTGCCAAGCTCAAAGCTGGAGAAGACCTCAGCAAACAGGACCGCAAGGCGGCAGAGATCGCGCGACTTGGGCAACTTACCTTGGTCGCCGCAATTCTGGCCCTACCGGTTTTTGTGATCGAGATGGGCGGTCATTTGTTTCCGGCCATGCATATGTGGATCGAAGAAAGCGTCGGCCTGCAAAACAGCCGGCTTTTGCAATTTCTCCTGACCACAATCGTTCTGTTCGGCCCTGGTCTGCGCTTCTACACAAAGGGGTTTCCGCTGCTGTTCAAGGGCGCGCCGGACATGAACTCGCTTGTCGCGCTTGGCACTTCAGCGGCCTACGGGTTTTCACTGATTTCCACCTTTACGCCGGGAGTTCTGCCGGCAGGCACTGCCAATGTCTACTATGAGGCAGCGGCTGTAATTGTCGTTCTAATCCTACTGGGTCGCTTTCTGGAAGCACGCGCCAAGGGACGTACAGGCGAGGCAATCCGCAAGCTTGTCGGGTTGCAGGCAAAGGTCGCGCGGGTGGAACGGGAGGGCGAAGTTGTCGAACTGGCGATCGAGGAGATCATCGTGGGTGACTTGATCCACGTGCGTCCTGGCGAGAAAATCGCCGTTGATGGCAAAGTGATCAGCGGCCGTTCCTATGTCGATGAAAGCATGATCACCGGCGAGCCCGTCCCAGTTGAGAAATCCACTGGGGCTGAGATCGTCGGTGCAACGGTGAATGGCACAGGCGCATTGATCTTCCAGGCAACCAAGGTTGGTGCTGACACGATGTTGGCGCAAATTATCCAGATGGTTGAGCAGGCTCAAGGTGCCAAGCTTCCGATCCAGGGTTTGGTAGACCGGATTACCGCCTGGTTCGTCCCTGCGGTCATGGCGGTTGCCACCTTAACCGTTCTGACTTGGCTGATCTTTGGACCTGACCCCGCACTGAGCTTTGCGCTGATTGCAGGTGTCGCCGTTTTGATCATCGCCTGCCCTTGCGCGATGGGTTTGGCAACGCCTACATCGATCATGGTCGGCACCGGTCGGGCGGCCGAAATGGGGGTTCTCTTCCGCAAAGGTGATGCGCTTCAAATGCTACAGGAAGCGCGGGTGGTCGCATTGGACAAGACGGGCACTCTGACCCAGGGCCGTCCCGAGCTGACCGACCTGATCGCGGCGGATGGGTTTGACAGCGATGAGGTGCTGCGACTGGTTGCCGCCATCGAGGCCCAGTCTGAACACCCCATTGCCGAAGCCATCACGCGTGCCGCCACCCAAAGAGGGTTGGATGGCGCCGAGGTCACAGCCTTTACGTCGATCACCGGATACGGCGTCGAGGCGACCGTTGGCGGTCACCGCATTCTTGTCGGAGCTGACCGGTTTATGCAGCGCGAGGGGATCGACATGGGCAAACTTGCCCAGATCGGCGACGAATTGGGCCGCAAGGGGCGAACCCCGCTCTATGCAGCAATCGACGGGCAGATTGCGGCGGCGATTGCCGTGGCGGATCCGGTCAAACCAGCAACTCCAGCAGCCATATCTGCATTGCATGATCTGGGGTTGAGCGTGGCCATGATTACCGGTGACAATCAAGGGACGGCTGAAGCCATCGCCGCAGAATTGGGCATTGATATCGTTGTGGCCGAGGTCCTGCCCGAGGGAAAAGTCGCCGCACTGGAAGATTTACGCACGCGTGGCAAACTGGCTTTTGTCGGCGATGGCATCAATGACGCCCCTGCGCTGGCCACTGCGGATGTGGGCATTGCTATCGGCACCGGAACCGATGTTGCCATCGAAGCGGCAGATGTTGTTTTGATGTCCGGCGAGTTGACCGGCGTGGTCAACGCCTTCGACATTTCGACGCGCACCATGCGTAACATCCGGCAGAACCTGTTCTGGGCCTTCAGCTACAACACGTTGCTGATCCCTGTGGCTGCAGGCGTTTTGTACCCGGCCTTCGGGCTGCTCCTGTCGCCAGTTCTGGCAGCCGGGGCGATGGCTCTGTCCAGCGTGTTCGTGCTAACAAATGCACTGCGTTTGCGTTGGGTTAAGCCGGTGCTGAACGACAAAGCACCCATCCCGATGCAAGAAACCGAGACCCTGAACCCGGCACTAGCCGGATAAGCGAGGAGGCGACATGAATCTGAACATCGGCGAAGTATCCAAGCGCACCGGTCTGCGCGCCAAAACCATCCGCTACTACGAGGATATCGGCCTGGTCAAACCACTGCGTGACACGAACGACTATCGCGTCTTTCGCGAAACTGACCTGCACAAGCTGATCTTTCTCAGCCGCGCCCGTGCCTTGGGGTTCACCATTGGTGATTGCCGCAACTTGCTGGCGCTCTACGAGGATGAAACCCGCGCCAGTGCAGAGGTGAAAGAAATAACAAACAAGCATTTGGAAGAGATCGAAGCGAAGATCATCGATCTGCAAGCCATGCATGAGACCCTGACCCACCTGTCCAAGGAATGCGCGGGGGATCATCGCCCGGATTGCCCCATTCTCGAAGGTCTCAGTGGCGACCCCTGCCATTGACCCGTCCCATTGACCCACAAGGAATTTCGAACATGGGGTCTGCTCCGGCTGAGTGCAGAATGACACCCTAAGTGCCCAGCACGCGTTTCCCGTAGTCGCGCAGATTGCCTTTGGGATCGACGTATCGATACAGAGTTACAGGCTTCACGCCCAGTTCACG
>NZ_JAKVRD010000035.1 GCF_022814865.1 Shimia aestuarii
CTGACGCTCGGTGAGGATAGTACGATGCGCCATGTTTTTGAACTCTGTGAGGAACTGGGGATCAAACCGGTCACACTCTACCGGCATGTCGTTTCCAACGGCAATCTATGCGATCTCGGAAAACGAGCTCTCGAAGCTTAGCGTAGGATTCTGCACTCTACGGCATCAGACCCCTATATGTAGTACGTAGCGTGTGGTCCCAAAATCATTTGGGTAATGTGCAAAAGATTAGTATTTTGCACATATGAAGATACAAGCATCTACTTTTCCTGATGATTTTGACGACCCTCTCGACGCCACTGAGGGGGATGAAGATGCATCGGAAGACGATCTCTGGTTCCTGCCGGGACCGGTTGAAGAAGAACCGGATTATCTGCCGCCTGGGCCGCGGGCGGAACCACCCGATAATTCGGCCATCGACGACTGGGCGAAGGCGGAAGCGGGCTGTGCTGCGCATCTCGCAAAGGTGGCTGGACGCCTGGGCGCGCTGGATGAGCGTTTGCTGCGAGGTCCAAAAGGCTGGCGGCATCGGCTCGCCTTGATCGAGGCGGCAGACTTCAGTTGGTTTGCAGGAGATCGGGTGAGCCCCGACAGGTTGGCGCTTTGGATGTCCATGCGATTGTCCGGCGTCCAGGATGACCCAAATGCGCTGGCCCGAATCGGATGGGCCGTTCGGCGCCTGAAGGGTGGTCCAGACCCAATAGTCGATTTGGCCGCCTTCCTGGACCGCCGCGATCCCAAAAACACCGAGGACAATGCCGAGCGCTTCGAAGATCGCGCGGGCGCATGGCTGGATGTTATGACAGCAGCGGCCGAGCTACACCCAATCACGCGGGCCTGTATGGGGTTTCACCTCTGGAGCCTAGCGGGCCTCGGGCAGCAAAGCGACAGGGTGGAAGCGGCGGTCACCGCGGCCCGCATTGCGGCCAGCGAGGGCAAGGGGGCGGTCTTTGCGCCGCTGGCTATGGGCGGGGCAGGGGGGCTGCGCGCCGGTGGGCCGCCGGCTGAGCGCCTGACACGTTGGCTCGACGGGATGGAGACCGCATGCCTGACCGCGATGCGACACCTTGATAACATCGAAGATTGGGCGGCGCGGGCAGAAGCCGAGATGACCCCGCTCTCGGGAAAGACGTCACCAGCCTTGCGCGCCGTGTTGACCGAATGGCCCCTCGTCTCTGCCCCGATGGCCGAGGCCCTGACTGGCGCCAGCCGCGCAGCCCTCCAGCGCAACCTCGCCTGGATGGAAGCTCGGGGCCTGATCCACGAGGTGACCGGGCAGGGACGGTATCGGATGTGGCGAATTTGACCAACCAGATGACACCATGTGGGATATCGATAAGGCTAAAATTCTGGCAGGCTCTGCGCCCGAAAGTGTCGAATACCGGATAATTGGGACATATATCGCCAAAGCACTTTGCGGTGGTGGTGGCTACGCTCCGCCAGTTTAAGCCGACACACCTGAAATGCCCACATAGTGTTATGATTGATCTAACTCTGTAGGAACTATCCCTATGCGCTTTTCCTAAGCAGCGCCGAGTTTTCAGTTGGGTGCAATTCAATAATGCCACCTCAGGGTTTACGTGGATGGCCCGCCTTTTCGCCCGGCTGAGCGCTCTGGTCCACTCGGGCCGCCCAGCACATGTCACAGACGGGGTCACCATGTGATAGCGTTTGCTTCCGTCGGTAGTGGCCACGGCATCCATCGCCAGCGATCAGATCGGCTCCTAGCCAATCATAGGTGCACCAGCTTCGCCTGAATACCTCGAGAACCTTTGGGTCATTGATCTCCTCGGAAAGCCGGCGCGCGAAGGATTGCGGCGGACAATGCGTGAAATGGGTGAGGATGTCGTCACCCTCACGTGTTGCTCGAACTTCATATCCAGGTGCACCCGGTGCGTTGAACGGAAACCAGAGCAGCATGCGAATTGTCCAGCGCAGTGTGTGACGTCAGCGCCAATGGGACAGATTAGGCTGAATTGATAAGAGAGGGTTTCTGGCTCATCGTAACCACCAAGGAGTGAAGATGAGACAGAAACCCGGAACCAAACAGAGCTACGGCGAGAAGGTCGTTAAGGACATCCGCCGGGCCACCCGCAAACAGTATTCGGCGGAAGAGAAGATCAGGATCGTGCTGGATGGCCTGAAGGGCGAAGACAGCATTGCCGAACTGTGTCGGCGCGAGGGCATTGCCCAGAGCCTGTATTACAGCTGGTCCAAGGAGTTCCTCGAGGCTGGGAAGAAGCGCCTAGCGGGCGACACGGCGCGTGCTGCGACGTCGACCGAGGTCAAGGATCTGCGTCGTGAGGCCCGTGACCTGAAGGAAGTCGTGGCCGAGCAGGCCCTGGAGCTGCGCCTTCTCAAAAAAAGCATGCTCGGGGATGGGGGCGACGACGAATGAGGTATCCCGCCCCTGAGAAACTGGAGATCATCCGGCTGGTTGAGCAGTCCCACCTGCCGACCAAGCGAACGCTGGACAAGCTGGGCATCCCCAGAACCACCTTCTATCGCTGGTATGATCGGTATCTGTCGGGTGGGCCAGAAGCGCTTGAGGATCGCAGCCCCAGGCCGTCACGGGTCTGGAACCGCATTCCCGAGCCGGTGCGCGAGAAGATCAAGGACCTGGCCCTGAAGGAAAGCGATCTGTCGCCGCGCGAGTTGGCAGTGCAGTTCACCGACACAGAAAAGTATTTTGTGTCAGAGGCTTCCGTCTATCGCATCCTCAAGTCTTATGACCTTATCACCAGCCCGGCCTATGTGGTGGTGTCGGCGGCCGACGAGTTCCAGGACAAGACGACGCGACCGAACCAGCTGTGGCAAGCCGACTTCACGTATCTGAAAGTGATCGGCTGGGGCTGGTTCTACCTGTCCACCATCCTCGACGACTTCAGCCGCTACATCATCGCCTGGAAGCTTTGCACGACGATGAAGTCGGGCGACGTCACCGACACGCTGGACCTGGCCCTGCAGGCTTCGGGTTGCGATCAGGCAACCGTGCTGCACAAGCCGCGCCTGCTCTCGGATAACGGGTCGAGTTATATCTCTGGTGAATTGGCTGATTGGCTTGAGGATCAGAAGATGGATCACGTCCGTGGCGCACCGTATCACCCGCAAACCCAGGGCAAGATCGAGCGATGGCACCAGACGCTCAAGAACCGCATCCTGCTGGAGAACTACTACCTGCCCGGCGATCTCCGACGGCAGATCGACGCCTTTGTCGATCACTACAATCACCGGCGTTACCACGAGAGCCTGCAGAATCTTACCCCGGCCGATGTCTACTTCGGGCGCGGCCAGACCATTCTGAAACAACGAGAAAGGATCAAACGGAAGACCATCGAAACGCGACGCTTGCTTCACCGCAAATCCGCCGCATAATCAGACAAACCAGATGAGCCAGATCCTCTCTTAGATCAGGCCGCAATCTGGCCCAAAAACTCTGACGACGGACAGCCGAACCCGCAGCAAATCTCCGACAACGACCTGCTCAAGAGGCACATCCCGCTCCAGTCCATCGGGCAGAATGACCCGCGCCATTTTTGGTGCCAAATCGAGCAGAGCACGGATCGCATCCCCGGTGCGTTCGCGCGCGCGAAGTTCCAGGACCTGACCGACAAAAACAAGCGCGATGATGACAACAGCGGCCTCGTAGTAGGTGCCGACCCCACCTTTGGTTCTGTACTGGTCAGGGAACAGGTTTGGCAGGAATGTAGCGAATAGGGAGTAAACATAGGCTGCCCCAACCCCAAGCGCGATCAAGGTCCACATATTCGGTGACCGGTTTCGTATTGACTCAACACCTCGGGCAAAAAACGGTTGCGCCGCCCAAAGGATAATTGGGGTGGCAATCAGGAACTCGACATATGTTGCCAGCTGATGGCCGACCCAATCCCGCACAGGCAATCCGACAAGCTCGCCCATTGTGAGAATGACCAGAGGTACCGCCGCAGCGGAACTGATCCACATGCGACGAGTGAAATCAGTCAATTCTTCGTTTTGTTCTTCTGAGGGCAAAACGGTTTCCAAGGCCATCCCGCAGATCGGACAGGATCCGGGTTCATCTCGGATGATTTCCGGATGCATCGGGCAGGTCCATTTTGTGCCCGGAGCGACCGGAGTGGTTGAAGCGCCAGGCGCGCCTTCATGCATTCTGCCATCCGCACCGCCGCTAAAGGCGTAAAGCCAAGGATCGGTTTTGAACTGGGTAAGACAGCGGTCCGAACAGAAGTAGTAGGTTTCCCCCTCCAGATCCTTAGAGAGCGTGTCCTGTGTCACCTCCACGCTCATACCGCAGACAGGGTCAACAGCAGTCGACACGGAACCAGGTTGCCCTTCAGGATCCGCGTCATGATGCTGGTGATCGTGGTGATGATCGGTTTTATTTGACATCGTTTTCTCCAATCTATGCGACAAGCGTGGGGGTTCCCGTGGGGGTAGGATCAACCCATTTCGACATGTTTTTTCGGCTTCCGGTTGGCCCGGTCCGATCGGACCCACCAGATCAGAGCGACTCCGGTCAGGATCATGGGCAGGGAGAGAATTTGCCCCATGGTCAGTCCCCCAGTGCCGAAATGCAGTGCATGACCAATCGGGTTTTCTTCCGTAACAAATTGCATATCGGGTTGGCGGACGAACTCGACCAGAAAGCGTGCGGATCCATAGCCCGCAAGGAACATTCCGGTCAGAGCACCAGGGCTGTGCAACCATTTGCGACGCAGGGCGAGGGTCAGTAGAACCGCCCCCAACCCCAACCCCTCCAACGCGGCTTCATAAATCTGAGACGGGTGCCGGGCGCACAAACCTATTGCTCCGGTGCAAGATTGGGCGGCCTCGCCCGGGAAGACGACGCCCCAGGGAAGGGTGGTCGGGCGCCCCCAAAGTTCGGCGTTTATGAAATTTGCGACCCGCCCCAGAAGCAGGCCGATCGGGGCCGAAAGCGCTAGAAGATCGGCCAAACCGAGGATCTCCAACCGGTTGCGCAAAGCGAACACCAGCGCCGCAACCGATACGCCCAAAAACCCGCCATGGAAGGACATTCCACCCTGCCACACTTTGAGGATTTCCAAAGGCCGCGCCAGATAATAGTCGGGTTGATAGAACAGCACGAAACCAAGCCGGCCACCCAGAATTACACCAACAACTACCCAATTCAGCAGCTGTTCCAGCTGCTGAGATGTCATAGGCGGAGTTTGATCCGGCCAAAACTCAACGTTTCGAATAAGCCGGACACAGAGCTGCCATCCCAGCAGCAATCCGGCAATATAGGCAAGCGCATACCACCTGAGGGCAAAAGTCAGGGACCCGATCTCGATGGAAAAAATCTCGGGTGAGATATCGGGGAAGGGGATGGCGGCGAGGTTCATTTCGGATCTTCCAATTGGGGGGAGGGGGGAACAGTGCCAGACTTGTGGCGCAGCGCCACAACGAGGATTGGCGTGGCCGTCAGGAGGCCAAGACCAATGGCAACCCAGGCGGCAGAACTGAACGTTCCCGACATGGCTTCGTCGCCCAGATAGGCCAAGGCAAAACTTGCTGGGAGAATGCCTGCCAGTGTAGCAAGGATGAACCGCCACGAGTGAATCCGGCTCAAACCAGCGGCATAACTTATCACATCAAAGGATACGAACGGCAGCAAGCGGCTTACAAATACAGCGAGAGTCAACGCATTTTGCGATCCAAACAGACCCGTTACTGCCCGGGGACCAAGAAGCTTGTCGACCGTGTTTCGACCCAAGACGCGGGCGATCCCAAACGCCGCCAAGGCCCCCGTTTCAGCCCCAATTGCCACATAGAGTGTACCAGCAATTTGCCCGAAGGCTGCGCCTGCTGCCAGGGCGATGGGCGCGCTTGGAATGGGGCTTGCTACAACTGCGAGCGTCATGAGGGCTATGATTGCCAGTGGACCAAATGGGCCAAGGCCTTCGACCCATCGGGCAACAGCCTGCGCATCGACTTGCAACCATTCTGGGGAATACCAAACCCAATACCCGATGAGCCCCAAGGCGCTTAGCAAGGCGACAGCGGGCACGAATGATATTGTCGGTCTCCTTTCTGGCATCTCGAGCATCCCGATTAAGTCCATTGGACGCGGCTCAATGTTGGCCCACTCAGCCGACAGTAAACTGGCCCATCATCCCGCCGTCTTCATGTTCGAGGATATGGCAGTGGTACATGAAGGGGGCATTAGCCGGGGCAGGCTGGTCGAAGCGGATCAACAGATCGACCGAACCATTGACCAGAACAGTGTCTTTCCAACCAGTATTCTGACGTTGCGGTGCACGGCCGTTTTCTGACAAGACCTGAAACTTGACGCCATGCACATGAAACGGGTGCATCATCATATCCGCTTTGACCGTCCAACGCTCAACAGCCCCTTGGGTCACGCGGAAATCGATCCGGTCCATCGCAAACGCATTCCCGTTTATAGAGAAGCGCCGACCGGAACGACCAAACATCATTCCCATGCCCATGGGCATATCCAACGAAAGACGCCGCCAGATCGCGTTTGCGGCATCACCGTTTGGGCGGCAGCCACCGAGGTCGTCGGGCTGTCTTGTGATACGCGTGGGAAGGGTGGGGTCGACAGTAAACGGCAACACGGAAAAACGGCCGCTTTGCTGGCGCCGGCCTCCCATCATGCCACCCATCATCCCGGTATTGGGGTTGTGTTCAGACGTCAGCGTGACATCGCGTGCATCTGAAAAATCAACCAGCACCTCAAAACGCTCGCCGGGGGAGAGACGCAGCTTCGACAATCGGGTCGGCTTGTCCAGGTAACCACTGTCCGTGGCGACAAGATACATGGGTCGCCCATCCGATAATGCAAGCGTATAGATACGCGCGTTTGACCCGTTCAGAAGACGAAGACGGACCAGCCCTTTGGGTACAACAGCCATGGTCCCAACCTGGCCATTGACCAGGATCGTATCGCCAAGAAACCCCATCATGCGGTCAGGCATGGTGAGAGAAAGATCAATCTCTCCCCGCCGGGAAAACCGCCGATCCTGCAAAACCAAGGTCAGATCATCGACACCATATTGAGAAGGCAGCCCACGCGCATCATCCTGGCCGTCGTCAATCTGAAGCACACCTGCCAAACCCATTTGAACCTGACGGGCAGTAGCACCGTGGATGTGGGAATGATACCAAGCCGTCGCTGCTGGCTGTGTTAACTCGAGTTCGGGTGACCAAGTTGTTGCCGGGGCAACTGTCTGATGGGGGCCGCCATCGACCGTGCCTGGAACAAGAAGCCCGTGCCAATGCACCGAAATCTCTTCGTCGAGCGAATTGAGGACATCAACTTGGGTTGCACGCCCGGTCGACATCCGCAATGTCGGACCCAGGAAGGGCTGGTTGAACCCCCAAGTGTCGGCGCGGGACGAACCGACAAACGCGGTTCGCCCCTTTTGTGCCTCCAATCGAACTTGCCCTGAAGACGTGGCGTCCAGGAGCGGAGGCATGGTCAACCGCTTTGCTGCCACTTGGCCAAAGGACAAGGACGCAGTCCCCGTAGCCAAAGCGCTGGCAGATAGGCCCCCAAGGAAAGTTCGACGTCTCATGCCATCCACCCTCCGCTCACAGCTTGAGGGTGGATGGCAATGCTGAGATTGCCTCTTGAGCGGTGACGATGGGCAGACCAGCCTTGATCCAACCGGGGCCTTGGCGTGACCCAAGCATGCCTTCTGACACATCGATAAAACTGTCATATCCGGACTTGCGCAGGTTGGTCATCACGGCGCCGGACCGGCCACCTGTCGCGCAAATCAAGGCAACAGCGCGGGTTTCGGCCAGGTCTTGCGCCGCAAACAATCGCTCCGGGAAACGTTCATCATGCAGGCTCACAGGCCAAGCACCTTGAGCAACGCCAGTCTCCTGCCATTCCTCTGACGAGCGGATATCAAGCATCCGAATTCGGTCCCGTAAAAGGGCCTCGAGCGCTTCGGCTGCAGTCCAGACATCGCGGCCCTGGGCCACGGCGGTGGTCGCGAGCGCTTGAACCGGCAAGAATGCCAGGAGAGTCACGGTGTGACGACGGGTCAGTAACATCTTCTGCTCCCTTCAAACGGAGTCACGCGGCTTCAATCGCCGTGCGCAGCATGTCGCGAACTTCGCCAGCCACGGCGTGCAAACCGCTGTTTTCAACGGCCGCCATGGATGCGACCGGGTCGATTGAGCTGACTTCGGTGCCGCCGTCCACTTGACGCAGAATGACGTTGCAAGGCAGCATCGCCCCTATACGCGGCTCCAATCCGATGGCCTGGTGGGCCATGTTGGGGTTGCACGCGCCCAGGATGCGGTAGCCGTCCATATCCACGTCGATCTTCTTTTTCATCGTGGCTTTGACGTCGATTTCGGTCAGAACGCCGAACCCTTGCTCGCCGAGAGCATCACGCACCCGCATGTCTGCATCATCAATGGTCACACCAGACAGCAGCCGGTTGAACGTGTATGTCATCGTATTTCTCCTTTTGAAAAAATGCCCCGACCGACCCTGGGGATCTGTGATGTCAGCCGGGGCGTTGGATGCACCCTAATGGCGTCACCCAATGGAGCGGCTCAGTTGTCCTGAGTGCCCATTTCGTCACCCATCATCTGTTCGGCCGAGGGGCGCATGTTCATGCGGTCAGCCGGCGCCGTCATTTCTCCAGTTGTCACCATGCCATCTCCGTCTGTGTCCAGGTGCTGGAACCGATCAACCATCATCGCCCGGATCATTTCACCGTGCAGAACTTCGAATTCCTCCAGGGTCAGCACCCCATCCCCGTCTGTGTCAGCGTCAGCGTGCATCGCCTGCAGTTGACCATGTGCTTCATCCCCGGACATGGCGCCATCGCCATCCGCGTCAGCATCAAATTGACCCATCATCGACCCACGCATGAGGGACATCATGTCCTGATCCATCAGACCCATCGGTCCAGCGGCACCCATGCCTCCGCCCATCATCCCGCCGTGCATCTGCATCATCATTTTCATCATGCCTTGCATCATGTCGTGATGGCTGCCGCCCATCATGCCCATTTGTCCCGCGCCTCCCCCCATTGCCCCAGGGCTCTGGGTCGCGGCCTTCTCCGACCCGGCTTTACCACCACTGTGGTGACCTGCATCGGCAAGCGCGGCGCCTGTCGTGGTGACGATCAGGGTGATGGCGAGTGTGGTATTTGTTATCTTGGACATCGTAGCCTCTCTTTTCGTTTCTTTGCCTCATTCACATCGGCATAAGAATTCGAAATAGAAGGGTGTGCATCATCCGGATTGTAACCGTCTGTCGCAATGCCCGGCTGTTGATACAATCGGTGACAAAAATGGGTCTGACCACCCCTCCATTGATGACTTAGAAAGAGAACATGTCGAACCCGCCACATATCCTCGTCGTTGACGATCACCAGCAGATCCGTGACAGCGTGACCCGCTTTCTGGAGAAAAACGGCTTGCGGGCCACATCCGCCAAGGACGCACAGGAAATGGATGCGAAACTGGCCAAAGGGCATTTCGATTTGATGGTTTTAGACGTGATGATGCCGGGTGAAAGTGGACTATCGGTCTGCCAGCGCCTCGCTGCTGACAAGAGCATTCCGATAATAATGCTGACTGCATTGGGCGAGGAAACCGATCGCATCGTGGGATTGGAGATTGGCGCTGATGATTATATCGCGAAGCCGTTTAACCCGCGCGAGTTGCTGGCACGGATCAAGGCGGTGTTACGTCGCGCACCGCAGGCTGAAACCATGGCGGGTGACCTGGCTGGTAAGACCGTGCGATTTGCGCATCTTGCCTTGGATGTCGACCGTCAGGTTCTGCTGGGAGGCGACAGTGACGAAACTGCGCTGACAAGTGCAGATTTCAAGCTGCTGCTGGTGCTCCTTGAGCGTCCTCGGGTGATCCTCAGCCGCGACCAGCTATTGGATCTGGCAGCAGGCCGGGCAGCCGGTCCTTTGGACCGCACGATTGACAACCAAATCAGCCGACTTCGTCGCAAGATAGAGCCCGACATCCTGCGACCAAAAATCATCAAGACGATACGCAATGGCGGGTATTGCCTCTCAGTCGATGTAGAGGTGACGGAATGACATTGGGACCCTTTCACACCCTACGGGTTCAACTGGCTTTGTTGGTGGTAGCGGCATTGACCGGCGCCCAGCTTATCAGCTTATGGCTTTTCGCCGATGAACGTAGCCTGGCAGTTCGGGCAGCACTTGGATTTGAGGCTGCCGGACGCTCCGCCAATGTAGCGCGTCTGATCGAAGAAGCTCCGGAAGAATTACGCATGTCGATCTTACGTGCCGCCAATTCGCCACTTGTGCGTTTTGACCTGGCAAAGGAGCCGATCGTGCAACACACCGACCATTCGGATGGTGGCTTGGTCGAGGGGCGCATCCGCGCGCTCCTGGATGATGGCTATAGTCGCGACATCCGGGTCGAACTACACGAAATTGAAGGGCAGATACTCCCGCTCCCGCACCTTTCGCAGGAAATGGCCGAGATGCATATGGCGATGATGCGCGGCGAGCTTTCGGCGGTCGAGATGAACCTGTCCATTGCGATCGCGGGTGGACAGTGGCTGAATGTTGGAACCCGTTTCGAACGGCCGCCAATCCAGTGGCCTGTCTATTCGATGTTAACTTTTGCGCTGTCTGCGGCAGTGATCTTGGTCGTGGTCTTCTGGTTCCTGATGACCCGGTTGACTGGCCCATTGCGGCGACTGGTTGGGGCGGCAGACCGACTGGGACGGGGCGAAGACATTGCGGACTTGCCGATGGTTGGACCGACCGAAGTGCGTGACCTGACCTCGACTTTCAACCGCATGCAGGACCGCCTGACCCGGTTCGTGGCAGATCGAACCCGACTTTTGGCCGCCCTGGGGCATGATCTTCGATCCCCACTTACGGCCATGCGTGTGCGAGCCGAAATGGTTGATGACGATGAAACCCGCGACAGTCTTGTGGCCTCCGTTGAAGAAATGCAGTCCATGGTAGAAGCCACACTGACTTTTGCCCGCGGGCTTGCCGGATCTGAGGAGCCCGAGAATGTAGACATCGGCGAGTTCCTTGAAGCCCTGAAATCGGACATGATGACACCTTTCGACCTGGAGGTGGGGCCTTCTGTCGAGGCACGGATTCGCCCTCATGCCCTGAGACGCGCTCTACGCAATGTCATCGAAAATGCTGATCGTTATGGTGGTGCGACTCGCGTTTCCCATAGGGGTCGAACCGACGAATTCATCATTACTGTAGATGATGACGGCCCCGGCATTCCCGCTCCGGAACTGGAACGCGTCTTTGACCCGTTTTTTCGCCTTGAACAATCACGATCCCTGGAGACCGGGGGGCACGGGTTGGGCTTGTCCATCGCCAGGACGATCATTCGCGCCCACGGCGGCGATATTTCACTTTCAAACCGAGATGAGGGGGGGCTGCGGGCAACGATCGCGATCCCTTTCGCGAACGACTAATCAATGAAAGGAGGCCAGCATGATCATGAAACTCAGTTTAACGACCCTTGCGGCTTTGGTTGCGACAAATGTCGCCCATGCAGATGGCGCGAATGATTGGGGCCGAGGGTTTGGCCATTTGACTTGGGGAGGAGGATACGGAATGTTTGGTGGACTTATGATGTTGGCCTTTTGGGGCGTGATCATCGTCCTGATCGTGGTGGCGGTGCGTTGGTTCGCCGGTGACCGCCCCGGTGGAGGTGCAACTTCGGATGCAATGGACATCCTCAAATCCCGCTTTGCAAAAGGGGACCTGGACGAGGACGAGTTCCGCAAGCGCAAAGCTGCACTCGAAGACTGACTTCACCGGAAAGCTCTCACCCTTCAGAGGGTGAGAGCGACTTATTTCCCCGCATCATCAGGATCGCAACATGACACCCGAAATCGGCCACTTTGCCCTGGCACTCGCTTTTGCGCTGGCGTTGATCCAAAGCGTAGTCCCCTTGATCGGGGCTAATCGTGGAAAGCTGCTCTGGATGCAGTCTGCACGCGCGACCTCGATTGGACAGCTCGTATTGGTCGGGCTTGCATTCGGCGCCCTGATGCGCAGTTTCATCATTAGCGATTTTACCGTGGTCAACGTGGCATCGAATTCTCATTCGCTGAAACCCATGCTCTACAAGATTGCCGGAACCTGGGGCAGCCACGAGGGGTCTCTTTTGCTCTGGGTGTTGATCCTGACCCTGTTCGGCGCAGGCGTTTCCTTGTTTGGCTCCAATATACCTGATCCTTTGAAAGCCCGTACTCTCGCTGTGCAGGCGTGGATCAGCACCGGTTTCTTTTCCTTCATGCTTTTCACCTCAAACCCGTTCACGCGTGTGTTTCCGCCGCCTGCAGACGGCAACGATCTGAATCCGCTCTTGCAGGACGTGGGTCTCGCTTTGCACCCGCCGTTCCTCTACCTGGGCTATGTCGGATTCTCGATCGTCTTTTCCTTCGCGGTTGCCGCCTTGCTGGAGGGACGGGTCGATGCGGCTTGGGCTCGATGGGTTCGCCCATGGACCCTCGCGGCCTGGATGAGCTTGACGGCCGGTATCGTGCTTGGTTCGTGGTGGGCATATTACGAACTCGGCTGGGGCGGCTGGTGGTTCTGGGACCCGGTCGAAAATGTCAGTTTCATGCCCTGGCTGCTTGGCACTGCGCTGCTTCATTCTGCGATCGTTACCGAAAAACGCGATGCGTTCAAAAGCTGGACGATCTTGTTGGCGATCCTGACATTCTCTCTTTCCTTGTTGGGAACCTTCGTGGTCCGCTCTGGGCTTTTGACCTCGGTCCATGCCTTTGCCGTTGATCCGGAGCGTGGACTGTACATTCTGTTTCTGCTTGCCCTGTCTATCGGCGGTTCACTGGCGCTCTACGCATGGCGCGCGCCAATGATGGAAGCCGGCGGGGTTTTCAAGCCGATCAGCCGCGAAGCCGGTTTGCTGGTAAACAACTTGATCCTTGGCGCGGCGACAGGAACAGTGCTGTTCGGCACGCTCTACCCGTTGTTTCTTGAAGCCGTCACCGGGGAAAAGATTTCAGTCGGTGCGCCTTTCTTCAACGCAACCTTTATCCCCATGATGCTGCCTCTCGTGCTGTTCATGGGGGTGGGCCCTTTCCTAAGCTGGAAGCGCGCTGACTTGGCAGGTGTTTTGCAACGCGTGCGGTTTGTCGCGCTGGCGTCGATCATCGCAACGCTGGTGCTTTGGTATCTTCAGGAAGGTGGGCCGCTTCTAGCGCATCTGTCGATCTTGTTGGCCACCTGGCTTTTGCTTGCAACATTACGGGAATGGGCAATGCGCATCCGGTTGTTCGATGTACCTATTTCCGAAGCACTGCGTCGGGCCCGAAACCTGCCACGCGCGTCGCATGGAATGACAATGGCCCATGCAGGGCTTGCGGTTGCAATGTTCGGCTTTATCGGCTCAAGCGCCTGGAAGGTTGAAGAGGTTGTATTTGTGGCCCCAGGATCAACAATCGAGATTGCCGGGTTCGAAGTGACCTTTGAAGGCGTTGAGCGCGTACGTGGTCCAAACTACTTTGCAGACCGCGGCACGCTGGATGTCACGCGAAACGGGGAGAGCATTACAACACTATTCCCTGAGAGGCGGTATTATCCGATTGCTGAAAGCTCAACAACAGAAAGCGCCATTCGCTCCACTCTTGCGGGGGATCTCTATGCCTCGATCGCCGAACCGGCGTCAGAAGACGCAGGGCTGAGTGGCGCTTGGACCCTGCGCATTCTGTATGAGCCTTTCGTCAATTTCATCTGGTTGGGAAGCACGTTTCTAATCCTGGGGGGCGCATTGTCCCTGTCAGATCGGCGGCTTCGAATTGGCGCACCAAAACGCACACGCGCGACCTCCGCGCTCTCAACTCCGGCGGAATAGTCATGAAGCGAATACTGGCATTCCTGCCACTCCTGGTTGCGGTCGTTTTTGGCGGCTTTTTCCTTTGGGGCCTGAACCCGGATCGGGATCCGAACGAAGTCCCGTCCGTGTTGATCGCACAACCTGCGCCGGATTTTGATTTAGAACCGGTTGCGGGCGTGGAAACGCCTGGCTTGTCGCGCTCGAACCTGGTTGGCACTGAAACAGCTGTTGTCGTGAATGTTTTCGCATCCTGGTGTGTGCCATGCCGTGCAGAACATGCGGTGCTGACCAGTCTGGTCGAGCGGGACGGCATCCGCCTTTTTGGCATCAACTACAAAGACGAGCCTGAGGACGCCGCACGGTGGTTGACCGAACTCGGAAACCCTTACGCGCGCATTGGCTCTGACATTTCGGGGCGTGCAGGGATCGAGTGGGGGATTTCCGGTGTGCCGGAGACGTTCATCGTCAGCCCCGATGGCACTGTGCTCTACAGGTATGTCGGCCCGGTCGTGGGAGAGGTTGCCGTCGGTAAATTTCGCGAAGCCCTGGTGCAGGCGGGCTCATTGCTCAGAGAGGATCTGTGATGCTGAGACTTTTTGTTCTTCTCTTTGCGATGGCCATACCGATGGCTGCGCTGGCCGTCGAGCCTGACGAGATACTGGATGACCAAGTGTTGGAGGCACGCGCCCGTGAGGTGTCAAAGGGGCTTCGTTGCGTCGTGTGTCTGAACCAGGACATAGACAGTTCAAACGCAGGAGTGGCGCGGGACCTACGCTTGCTGGTCCGTGAACGCATTGTCGCCGGGGACAGCAACGACGAGGCCTTGGCCTTCATTCAGGCACGCTATGGGGACTATGTCCTGCTTAAACCTCCTTTGAACACGAGAACCTACGTCTTGTGGTTTGCACCCCCGGCGATGCTGGTGATGGCCCTGGGCGTCGGTTTGGCGACCTTGCTGCGCAGGAGAAAACGGCCTGTTCCGCGCGCGCTGAGTAAAGCCGAGGAACACGAAATCAAACAGTTCATCGATGACCAGAAAGCAGGAGAGAACATATGATTTTCGCATGGATGGTGCTGTTGACTGTATTGTCGGTCGGCTTTGTTGTCTTTCCGTTGCTTTGGCAGAGACAAGTGCCGTCGGCGGCATTGGATTCAACGCCTGCAGTTCTGGTGGATCAGCTGGACGAGGTCCAACGCGACCTTGACCGACGTGTGATATCGACTTCGGAAGCCGCAGCCGCACAGCAGGAAATCAAGCGACGTATTTTGGCCGCGGCCAGACGCGCAACATCTGGACAGGTCGCAGACAATACAAGCGGGCGGGGCACCCTTTTTCTTGCCGCATTCTTCGTGCCGCTTGTGGCCGTTGGATACTACGCCATCATGGGATCACCGGAGATTTCAAGTCTTGCCTATGCGGATCGCCAAGCCGAGCGCGCCGAACAGCAGAAAATCACCGAACTCACGGACAAGCTCTACGCTCGCCTGACATCCGAGCCAAACGGTGGAGCATCGGAAGGTTGGATGCTGCTTGGGCAGACCTATTACCGAATGGGGGACTATACGCAGGCTGCTGCGGCATTCGAGACTGTGGCAATTCGTGATGACGCAACCTCGGCGGCTTTCTCAATGCTGGCCGAAGCTCTGGTCAGTGCGGAACAAGGTATCGTTACACCCAGAGCAGAAACTGCCATCGACCGGGCAATCGCGCTGGATCCGAGCAATCCTGCCGGTGTTTTCTACAAATCAATGGCATTGGCGCAGGAGGGTAAAGAGCCGGCGGCCCATGCGCTCTTATTGTCTCATCTGGAAACCGCTGACGGCTTTGCACCCTGGATGGAGGCCTTTGTCGCGCAAGCGAACCAGATTGCACAAACACTAGGACGTGACCCAATTGCTCTGACGGACTACGCCCCGATGGCCAGTGGCGGAGCGGGTCCAACAGCCGAAGACATCGCCGCAGCCGGAGAAATGAGCGCTGAAGATCGTGGGGAGTTCATCCGTTCAATGGTGAATCGACTGGCCGAACGGCTTGAGGAAAACCCTGACGATCTGGATGGGTGGTTGCAATTGGCGAACGCCTATAAGGTTCTGGGGGAGCAGAAAAATGCGGTGTCAGCTTATGAAATGGCTTCAACGCTGCTTTCCGATATTGCACCGGGTGATCCCCGCCACCGGGTTGTCGAACAGGCCCTGTCCGAGTTGAAGGAGTGACGAGCGCATTGGCGCCTCCGCGACCAGAAAGACCGCGCACGAGTCGTAACGGTGGCTGTTCAGAACCAGGTGGAACGTTTCATCCCATTGATCGAAATCGATCACGAAATCCTAGAGCGTTTTTGCGTTCCCTCAGAGGCCCACAAATGCGTTTGCCTTCACAGAAAGCACTGGTTTTCCAAAGAAAAACTGATCATTCTAAGTAGACTATCGAGAGGACCTAACAATGAGAAATTTGACCTGGCTGCTGGGGGTGATCCGCCCCACTTGAGTGGTCCAATTTGATTGTTAGTGCATGATCGGCCTTTGGTCCATCTGGATGATGGTTTCGGGGGCCGGTGGGCGATAGCCCAGAGCACTGTGGGGTCGTTTCGTATT
>NZ_JAKVRD010000036.1 GCF_022814865.1 Shimia aestuarii
GCCCCGTCAGAACCTCAACCTGCCTTAACTTCGTGACAATCTCTTCCGGCTTCGGTCGCTTGTTGGCCATGTGTTTCCTCCGTTTTCCTAAACATAGCGGAGGACCACTTCAGTGGGGGAGGATCAGTCCCATATTCATTGCGCGAGGAGTTCAACATTGACCTTGCACGATTGCCCACCACCGAAAGCTGCGCTGGCACGCTGGCTCACCGCGTATCCAAGTGAAGACGGTAACTACGGGCACTTGTTGCTCGAGCAAGATTGCGACTGCGATGACGACCTGATCTCAGATTTGGTCCCCTATTTCGAATCCGCTCATGCCGACGCTCGCGTATTTTTCCATGAGCAGATGGGTATTGAGCTTCATCCCGATGCCGATGCGCCCGAACCGCATATCACCTATCCGACCTGTTTGCCGTCGATCACGCGACGTGGACTGTTTGGAGAAGTAATGGCTGGTATGCTTACCGAAGGGTTCGAATACATCGGCAAGCACGAGTGGACAATCCCGGTGTTCCTTTTCCGATTTCATGAGGACGCGGAAGCCTATCTGTTCGCACTCGCGCGGGATGAAGAGCGAAAGCGAGAAGTCTATGGGAGGCGTGGCTCTGACTTCATTGGCCTCGCACTCGATGAAGATGGTGACATAGAGCGCTTCATCGCTGGTGAAGCCAAATGGCGAAAGAAGCTTCAGCCGGCCGTCGTCGCCGATCTGATGTACGGCGAGAAGAAGAAAAACAAGGAAACAGGCGAGCGCGAGCATGATGGAAAAGGGATCTGGTTCCAGATCAATAGCGATATTCCAGCCCCGCACGGGCTTCGGCAGTTGCAGCGCCTGTTGCGCGAAATCGATCCCGACGGCTATTCCGCCGCGATCGCGAAACTCGATCGAGTGTTGGTGGTCAGGAATGCCGAGCCATTGCCGCGCACCAACCTCATCATGATTTCGGGTGGTGATGCGCCGAGTCGGAAGTCCAAGCATTCGCTCATCCCTTGGGAGGAAGTGCCCGAAGATTATACTGCGCCTCACGACCTGCAGGTGGTTGAACTCATTCTGAATGACGGTGAAATGCTAATCGACGGCGTCTATGACGCACTCTGGGCCACCTGATGCCTGAAAACGACCCGCAGAGGCTCGAGATCGCCAATGGGGCCCGCACCAGGCTCGCGCTGGAGAACGAATTGTCCGCCAATCAGGCACGCTCCTATGTCCGTTGTCTACAGATCGGCTGGCAGGTCGACACGATCGGCTGGAACCGCAGCGATTCCGAAGGTCAGCTGGCAGATGCGCGAAGTCTGCTGCAGGCAGCCGAGATCTTCGCAGAGATCGAGGGACATCAATCGCGTCGCACCGTTGATTGCTACCGGCGGGCCGGTGAGCTCCTCGAATGGCTGGCGCGCTCGGAAGACGACGTTCGAACGATCGCGCCGGTCGAACTACTTGCCGGCGCCGCCTTCCAGCTCGGAGGTCTGACCGCGATGGCATCTGGTCTTCTCGGCCAATTGGATCTTGAGGAAGACGGCCCGAAGCTTTTCGCCGCGTTTATCCAAGGCGATTTCGACGCAGTGCTCCTCCATACCATGGCTTTCTGGGGTCAAAATGGCGATCTGAGGGCTCCTGGCTCTTCCCTCCGTATCCTCGAAGAAGACAGGGATGACCGGCTTAGCTGGTATTTCACGGTCGAACTCATTCGCGCGTTGGGCCTTTTTGCGGATTCGATCCGGCGTGGGGCCGATGACCGCCTCGCCAAGGCCGCTGCGAAGCTCAAGGCGCTCGACTCTATGGCCGTGCGCACTTTCAGCGACGATGTTTCGCTGCTCATCAGCTTGTTGCGACAAGTTGCCGAACGGTTTACCGACGCCAGCATCTATCGTTCGGTCCGTGCCCTTGGCGAACTCAATCCCAGGCGCATGCCTCGTTTGCTGGCCTTTGCTCGTGAACAGTTCTCGCGCGGCCGCGGCATATTGTGGTCGTCGCAGCGCGCTGGTCTCACCCGCCTTCTCGAAAACTCGTCCTTCGCGCTCTGCACACCGACCGGTTCGGGCAAGACGCTCGTCGCCAATCTCGGCCTCGTGAAGGAACTACTGCTGCGCGATCACGGCGAGGTCGTGCCACTGGCCCTGTACCTCGTCCCTTCCCGTGCGCTCGCTGGTGAGGTCGAAGCCAAACTGACTTCCGAGCTCGGCCGCGATCTTATCATCACCGGCCTTTATGGCGGCGCCGACTGGGGCATCACCGACTATTGGCTGAATGCTGACAGCCCGACCGTGCTTATCGCCACTGTCGAAAAGGCCGATGCGCTTATGCGCTATCTCGCTCCGCTGCTTCTTAGCCGTCTCAAGCTCCTGATCGTCGACGAAGCGCATCAGGTCCTGCCAGAGGATACAGAAAGCGGTCGTAGTGACTTCGCCGATCATAGCAGTCGCTCGCTCAGGCTTGAAAGCTTCGTCGCTCGCTTGCTCACCCAAGCGCCAGATATCGTTCGTATCGCGCTGACCGCGGTCGCTGGCGGTGCCGCCGGACCTGTAGCGCGGTGGATGGAAGGCACAGCTGACGCATCAGCGATCGGCACGCACTATCGCAGTACCCGGCAAGTGGTTGGCGTGCTCGAGACCGCGTCGGAGCGGCGCAGCACGATGCTACTTGAGCTGATGAATGGGCAACCGCTCTATGTACAAGGGCGTGATGACCCAGTTTACCTCAACCTAAACATCCCGCCGATGGCGCAGCTGCCCGCGCAGATGCGGTCCAGCCTCTACCGCTTCAACCAGGTGACGGTGCTCTGGACGGCGCTGCACCTTGCTGCGGCTGAACGCCGTATCCTCATCTCACTGGCCCAGCAGCCCGAACAAACAATGGGGTGGTATGCTGAATCCTTCGACCTGCCAGCTTGGCAGGGTCTGCCGGCTTTCGTGCCACCCGAAGGAAGAAACGGTGAGTTGTTCGCCGAAGCCCGGGCAGCTTGCGTTGACTATTGCGGGTCAGATTCCTACGAGGTGAGACTGCTTGATCGCGGAATAGCAACCAGCCATGGCCAGATGCCGCAGCGAGTGCGGCGGCTAATGGTGGCACTGATTGACCGAAAAATCTGTCCAATCACCGTTGCGACCGCGACGCTCACCGAAGGCGTCAACCTCCCATTCGACATCATCTTCGTGACCTCGCTCAAGCGCAGCGCCTATGACAACGTGAAGCAGCAACCGGTCATCACCCCCTATACCCCGGCCGAATTCCGCAATCTCTCCGGTCGTGCTGGCAGGCCGGGCTCGACGCGTGGAATGGAAGGCCTAACATTGGTTGTCTTACCCACCACGATCGCCACAACCGCCCCCGGGCAGATGCAGACACAGCGCAATCAGATGGACGCCCTGCGGGCAGACTATGCCGCGTTGCGCGAGAATCTCCGGCGCGACGAGCTGGCGGACGATGCAACGCTCAGTCCGCTCGCGATGCTACTCGGCGAACTACGAAACAAGGCGCGGCTTTATTTCGGGCATCTGACCGACGAGGCATTTCTTGAATGGCTCGAACAGATTGAGCCCGGCGAAGTCAGCGACGATGCTGGGACCGGCGCCACCGGAGACGCTGCCCGGCTGGCCGATACCGTCGACGAGCTGGATGCATTCGTCATGACCGCGCTCGAAGAACTCAGCCTGCTTGATGACGACCTCGACGGGGCGCAGGCGGAAGCAAAACTCGCTGCCCTTTGGCAAAACACCTTCACGGTCGCCGCAGCCGCGCAGGAAGCTTGGCTCGAGGACGCGATCCTCCGCCGCGGGCGCGCGATAATCGGGGAGATCTACCCCGACGCCGACGAACGGCGGCGGCTCTATCAATATGGCTTCTCGCCCTATGTTGGCAGGCGGTTCGAAGCGATCGCGCCGGCAATCGTCGATCTGCTGGCGGCGGCAACCGAGTATGGTCTCGAAACCCCGGAACAGCGTCTGGAGCGGTTCGAGGCCCTCGGCGAACTCTTGAAGGAGGATCGCGGCTTCGGCTTCCGCGTCCGCGATACGGTCGGCGATCGTGAGATCCTCGATGCTTGGACCGACGTACTGAGCTGGTGGATGCGCGCCCCGGGCGGCGAAGTGCCCGAAGCTGGCAATCTTCGCGCCCGCCAGCGTTTTGTCGCCGACAATCTGGAGTTTCGCTTGGGGGTCGCGATCGGCGCGGTCGTCGCGCAGAAATGGACTGCTGGTGCCGGTGATCCGCTCGCCGTTCCCTCACTTGCCGAATGGAAGGCCACAACGGGGCTCCCTTGGTTCGGCTTCTGGGCGCGCGAGCTGCTGCGCTGGGGAACGCTCGATCCCTTTGTCGCCTTCGCGTTGGCACAGGGACGCGCGAAGACGCGCGAGGAAGCCGAAGCACTTAGGCCTGCATTCGAGGAATGGCTCGGCGAGGAGATTGACGCACCGACCTCCGAAGACCTGATCGATCCCCAGCAGTTTCTGGGCTGGGAACGGAGCCTGCCTTCCCGCGAACGGGAACGCGCCGAGGTTGTGCCGGAGGAAGCCGAGCTGACCGGAACGACCGGCGCCATGAAACGCTACAATGTCCTGCCGATGGCCGGTGCAGACGAAGTCATCTGGCTCGACGCGTCTGGCTACGAGCTTGCCCGGTCCCCGGACGAGTTTGGACTGCATGACCAGTCCGACCTCGCGAATGACTATGTGCTCAATGCCGGGGTGCAGGCTACCGTCCGCCGCGTATTCGCACGCTCCCGGCACCGGTGATCCCTCCGAAGCCAATCCGGAAAGGTGGACTTGGATTGAATCGGCTGTTGATGGGTAACTTTTCGCACGTCTTCTTCGCTGAGCGGATAGGCGAGTCAAAGCCAAAAGCGGTCCTTGGGCGATGCCGCAGCGAAGGTCCGGAATCCGCCCTTCATGTAGGGCACGCCCAGTCGATGACAGCAAAAGCACCAGCCTATCTTCCGTCTCCCAAGCTCATCGAACTACTCACCAGGCGCTCCGCCCCTACGAATGTCCAACGCCTTGACGACATCTTCGACCCTGTAGTGCAGCCGACCATCCACCACAGGCATGTTCGATCCCACGCAACTCGCCTCAATGATCTCGACAAGCCTCTCAGGGAGGTGCTCTGGATCGACAGGCTGTCCAGCCCTGAGCGCAGTGCGAATGATCGACACCGTGACCAGCGTATCGGCATAAATCTCATCAGCCTCGGTCAGCTTCCGCGGCATCTTAGGTCCCCGTGGGGGCTCGCGGGGGCCGATGAAGCTCTCTTGCTCCCGTCGGATATCATCGAACGTGGGGCGGTCACTCATGAGATGTCTGTCGCCTCTCCTTGGTAAGTCTGGCCGCCAATGCCATCACGGCAATGATCTTGGCATTGGCGACCAGGTCAATTCTGTCAGCTATGCTTGGAGGATGCCCCATGGCAGCCTGCGGTCAAGAGCCTACTCGCTCCCGAAATACTTCTCACCCTCTCCAACCCCGAAGGTCTGCAGTGCCCCACGGTCCAGTTCAGTCCCTTCCGGCCGAACCAACACGTGCGGGATGAAGGGGCCGCCATAATCCATCACAGGATGACCTTCATGCGTACGCAGTTCCCCATTCGCTTCCTGGGCCAGCGTGATGTAGTCGACGAGATACTGAACGCCATCGAACAAGGAGCTGCGTTCTGCCGCGGGAAGGTCGACGATGGTCTTTAGGTCAATCACCTGGTTCATCATGTCGACGAATTCCTGCTCGGTGAAGTTCTTGGGAAGTTGCTTGGCGAAGTCTGCAAGTTTCATGAGGGTGCTTTCTATGAATAGGGCTGTATCAGCGTGAATGTTCCGAAATGGGATCGCTCCCGAGCGGAAGTAAGCTGATCTGCTTTGGTGGCGCAACAGAAAAATGCCTTCGAGATGCCTTTTAACTTATTGAACTATTTGCGAAAAATATAAGTACTATTCCTTTTCTCGTAGGGGTCTCCCAATCCGTCGCACAGCCCTGATGACAGCCTCTTGCCGCTGTAAAGGTTCGAAAAGTGTAAGTGCTTTTCGGAGTGCTTTGGCCAGCATATCCCCTTTTTCGATGTGTTCGGACACATAGGTCAAAGCCTCTTCCAGCCTGTCGCCACGCATGTCTTCATCCGCACATTTGCAGGCCACGAGATCCAGGAAATCGAGGATGTTTTTCAGCTGGTCCCTGGCGAGGATGTCCTCACTCCAGTTGCCGCCGAAAGAAACGTTGCCGAGTTTGCCTTTCATATCCATATAAGAACAAATAGCGAACATTTGGCGATTCTGAAATGGCGAACACCGCGAAGTTCCGGACTCTCTACATCGACATGGACAGCTTCTACGCGTCTGTGGAGCAGCAGTTGCGCCCAGAATTGCGGGGGAGACCTGTTGGCATCACAGCGGTCGACAATGATGCGGGAGCTATTGTGGCGGCTTCCTATGATGCGAAAGCTCTGGGAATCGGCGTAGGAACCCGGATCTACGAGGCCAGGAAACTTTGCCCTGGAATTGCCTTGGTGGGGGCCCGCCACAAGGTCTATGTGCGGATGAACCAGAGGATTGCGACGGCGATAGACAGGATTGCGGAAGTCGAGCGGATCCGGTCTGTGGATGAGTTCCAGATCCGTCTGTCCACCGTCGACTATGACTTGGATCGGGCGGTTGCGAAAGCGCAGGAGATCAAATCTCTCATCAAGTCAGAAGCGGGACAATTTATCGGGGCCTCTATTGGACTGGGACCCAATCACCTGCTTGCGAAAATAGCCGGGAAACTGGAAAAGCCGGACGGCTTATCCTGGTTGTCCCCGGACAATATGCCAGAGCGTCTGGCCGAGATGCCATTGGACAAGTTACCGGGCATTGCCAAGGGGATTCATCGCAAGCTGAGTGCTGCAGGTGTACACACGGTTCCGGACCTTTATCGGCTGGATCCTCGTCATGCACGGATGATCTGGCGTTCCGTGGAGGGGGAGAGGTTTGTGCGTGCGCTCCAAGGGGAGGATATTCCTCTGGTTCCGACCCAGCGCAATGGCTACGGCAATAGCAAGGTTCTCGCTCCGGAAAACCGGGGGTTGCCGAATGCCTATTTCGTCTCGCGGTGGCTTGTCGAAAAAGCGGCGGCGCGTCTGCGTCGCGATGGCTATCTTGCGCGGTATTTCTCCATCCAGGTGTCTTGTCGCCCCACGGGATGGTGGGCGGACGGGATCAGCACATTTCCCAGTCAGGACACGATGCATTTCCTGGAGCTGCACAGGGTCCTCTGGCGTCGGTTCTATGACCGGACCGGGTGCCGGAATTACATGTCAGTCGGGGTTCAACTTGGACGTATCCAGCGATTGGAGGAGCGGGTGCCAGATCTGTTCCTGCCATTGCCACAGGCTGCGCGAACTCAGCGCGAAAAGCTCGGCAAGGTGGTGGATAACATCAATCGCAGGTACGGGCCTGATACCGTGTCCTTTGGGCATTCGAAGCCGCACTATGGGTTCTTCGAAAGAGGATGAAAGGTCGGTCACAGGAAAAGAGCGGCCTGAGAAGGGCGCTCCTGCTATGGTGCGAGAAAGCCTTGCTCTGGCATATCAAGAGCGCTTTAACTGAACTCTAATGTCAAACGGAGCCTTCGGCCAAAGGCGAAATGGGTACCACAAAGATGAAATCTCAGAGACCTGTGCCTGGCGCGATCGTTCCGGAATTGGAGAGACTGTCATAATGCTAGAGAAAGACTTGGCGACATCGACAAGGCAGCGCCAGCGTTCGGTTCTCCAGGAAGACCTCGTGATAGAAGGTAAGGTCCAAGGCACCGGCATCTTGGAAATCGACGGGCAGCTTGTCGGAGATATCGCAGTGGATACTGTCATCGTTGCAGCCAATGGGTCGCTAGAGGGCAGGATAGTGGCGCGTAACTTGACTGTCTTTGGAACGGTGCAGGGGCCGGTTGAAACGACGTCCCTGGCCATCAAAGCACAGGCAGTGGTCCAATCCGATGATATGTCCGCCAGCGTGTTGTCTATTGAAGAAAGCGCTGTCGTGAATGGGAGCATTCGCATGGGGTCGGGCTCAAGGCCTATTCTCCGGTCGGCATAATGAATGACGCCGAGGTGCATCAACAGGTTCTCGACGGGATTGAGTTGATTTGCTTCGATCTCTTCGGAACGCTTGTCGAAATTACGGATCGCCGCCGCCCGTTTGCCTCTTTGAGGCGCAATATCGCCCTGGATAAGGTCGCGAGGATGCGCCGCCTTGCGATGACCACCGACCTGGCCTTAGAGGAAATCGACGAAGCCATCCAGGGTGGTGCCACCGTGGACAAGATCGTTGCAGCCAAGGTAGGCATCGCGCGCGAGGTCGCTTCCACCCGGCTTCGAACTGGTGTGCCGGCAATGCTGTCGGCTCTGCCTGTGCCCTATGGGATATGCAGCAATCTGAGCCTGGATTATCTTCCTGCCCGTCAACGTTTTGGCGAGTTGAAACCAGCCTTCAGGATCATGTCGTGCGAGGTAGGCTACATGAAACCCGACCCTGAAATTTACGAGCTGGTGGTCGCGGCCGCCGGTGTGCCTCGCAATAAGATCCTGTTCATAGGTGATACGCCTTCAGCAGATATCGATGGACCAAGGGGGGCGGGAATGCGGGCCATCCATGTCGATCAGTTCTTATCTGCTTGGTTGTGATCCTCGGCGACTGCTGGAGTGTCTGGCGGATTTTGCCTCGGAGATATAGGGGATCTCCTTGTTCTGAGTTATGTCTGGGTGCCGTTGCCCTGTCGATTGACAGCGAATTTATCCATGAAGGTGGACCATGATCGAGTTTCTCGCGCTCTCTGATGACAATCCTATTCTGGAGCATTCTCGTAAGAAGCGAAGAAGCAAGCTCTATTGAAAGCTATCCGGGAAACCCGTTTCGAACTGACTAAGGGGAATTCGCCGCAATCACTCCCCGTAGTCAACGCGAAGGGTCGGGGTCAGCTGCATTTTCCACACTTTCAAGATGACTCAGGTTCAACGCGCTTGACCTCGGGTTGGCTACGCGGGCAGAAGGTTGGTTGAGGGGGCGAGTGTGTGCCCCCTCCTGTGAGTGGCGGCACTATCCCTGCCGTCACGGGGCGGGCTGTTGGGCCCATTTCCACTCGCTCAGGCAGCCCGCTCCACCCTTCCAGAAGGCCCAAACAGCGTTCCTGCAGTCAAGCTATATTAAGCCTTTAAGGGTCGTCATGTAGCGAAAATGCTCACTCATCCATCTTTATGATTGCACCTAAAGGTGGGTTCTCTTTTCGGGTTGTAGTATTTAGTCTGTAGTATGTTAGCTAAAAATGAAGGCGCTCCAGAGGTGGTATCCCGGCGTCGCAATTCGCGGCGTTGTCAAAACCTCTACCTGCCGAAATTCGCTGAGTGATGAGTTGAGGGCCAAGGAACAATGAGTAGTTTTTTCCATAGAGATGCAACCCTGTGTGTGCTGGTTGCGGATGATCACGCGATGGTCGTCGAAATGTTTGGCACCTATCTTGGTTCACTACCAGGGTTTGAGGTGGAAACCGCTCCGGATTTGCATGTTGCCTTGGAGAAAATCGAGGCACATGGCCCTTTTGATCTGGTCTTGCTTGATCTGAACATGCCAGGGATGAATGGGCTGGAGGGGTTGCGAAGAGCCCTTAGCGCCAACGGCGATAGTGCGGTTTGTCTTTTGACAAGCAAACCAAGCCCCGCAATCGTCAAAGAGCTTATCGAGATGGGGGCGGCTGGTGTGGTCCTCAAGACCGTCTCCCTCAAGGCACTCGCCAATGAAATCCGTTTCATGGCGTCTGGAGGGCGCTACATTCCGGTCGAACTGCTGGATCCGATGAGAGTACGGACAGATGCGACATCGCAATCCCCGCTCTCAGCCAGGGAAACGGAGGTTCTTGAACTGCTGTCAGAAGGTCTCTCAAACAAAGATATTGGGACGCGTCTCACATTGGCAGAGGCGACGATAAAGATGCATGTCAGATCTATCTGCTCAAAAATCGGCGCGGCAAACAGGACGCAGGCCGTCATTCTTGCAACGGAAGAGGGCATTCTCTGAGAGCGGTTTTGCCTGATCTAAAGTGTATCAATCTGCCGCATATATGCGTAAGTATAGCTCTTGATGCACCCTAGAGGGTGATGTATAGGTCGAACGAGTTACCCTAGGGGCGAATTTTGCCGTTATTTGGGGGAAATAAAGCGATATTTCGGGAGAGTGGAAATGCAGAAAGTTCTAAGCGCGCTTAAAGGTGCCCCAGAAAGCGATATGGTTCTCGTTCTTCGGGACGGAGAGCAGGTTTGGGTTCAGAAGGCTCAATTGGATGTAGGAGATGTCCCTGTTGACCCACTAGACGCCATGTCGACGGTTAGCACCAGCGGTACAACTCCGCTGCTTGCAGATCCTGAAGTGGTTGCGCCCGAAGAAGCATCTTTGTTGCCTTTCGGTCTTTCGCCGTGGGCGATTGGGGCGGGCTTGCTGGGGGTCGCTGCGCTTGCAACCGGTGGTGGCGGTGGCGGTGGCGGTGGCTCGAACCAGGCCCCGACCGCAATGGACGATGACTCTGCAGAAACCGATGCAGGTAAGTCTGTGATGATGGATCTGCTCTCAAATGACACGGATCCGGAGGGCGATGCTCTCACCATTACGTCGGTTCAAGACCCCGAACATGGTACGGCAACCATTGTGACAGATGCCAATGGAAACCAAAGGGTCGAGTATGTTCCCGACGATGGATATACGGGCGAAGATTCCTTTGAGTATACAGTAACGGACGAAGCTGGAAATACTGACACGGCAACGGCCTTCGTGGATGTATCCGACCCAGGTGTTCTGGATTTCTTGTTGGCCGATGGTGGTTTGCTGGGGCTGGTGACCGGGAATGATGGACTTCTAGGAGCTATTACAGGGTCAGAAGGGCTTCTGGGTGGTCTCGTTGGCACTGGAGGTGTTCTGGGGGCTGTCGCGGGCGAAGAAGGTCTTGTTGGGTCTTTGACGGGTCTTACGCTTCTTGGGGACGGCTCTGGAGATGACGCAATCCTCGATCCTGTGATCGCTGATGAGGGGGCATTGGGTATTCTGACCGGTAACTCAGGTGCGCTGGGTGCTGTTACCGGTTCCGAAGGACTTCTCGGAAGCTTGATTGCCGATGATGGTGCTCTCGCAGCCATTACGGGCGACAACGGTCTGGTCGGTGCTCTCACTGGACGCGGTCTGATGGGCAGTGATGATACCTCTCAAGGTGGCGATGGCCTGCTTGGTGGTCTCCTTGGCGGTGGCGAGGATGGCGGCCTTCTCGGTGGTTTGCTCGGCGGCGACGATGGCGGTCTTCTTGGAGGAGTGCCGCTTGTTGGCGACCTTCTGGGAGGAGAGGATGGCCTCCTCGGTGGTCTACTAGGTGGCGGCGAGGACGGCGGCCTCCTCGGTGGTTTGCTCGGCGGCGACGACGAGGGAGGCCTGCTTGGTGGTGGTCTCCTTGGCAGTGGCGACGATGGGGGCCTTCTTGGAGGGGTTCCAATTGTCGGAGACCTTCTGGGAGGCGAAGATGGCCTCCTCGGTGGTTTGTTGGGAGACGACGGTCTAGGCGATGTGATCTAGGCATATGCGAGCTGCATGATTTACAGGCCTCAGTTGAGGTTCTTGATGGGGTATCTTCTGTCTCGATTCCTCAGATATCGCCCGCTATCTTGAAAGCCCTATCGTCCACAAAGCCAATTGCGCGACTGACGCATCAGAAGTTCCGCATTGTGCCAAAGAAGATATCTTTGGCACAATGCGGCGACCTTGGAACTGGTGTCCTTTAGATGTTCAGGGATGAGGTGATGTCTATGAGGCTGCATTCTCAATTGAGATAGGGTGACGCTCAGGTGGTCGAGCTCTTCGATGACTTCGGGGAGCAACTGTTTCCTGTGCGTTTGGATGCTCTTATAGACGTCTTCCCAGTCGTGCCAGAAGTGTCGCGGGAGCGAAGCCGCCTTTTCCATGGTCATGGTGGCCACGCAAGGAGCAGTTGCTCGGTAGAGATCGGTCAGTAGAGCAACTATTGCCATATGATGTAGCATAGGCTGACTATGGCTTTGGGTCGGTCGAAAGGATAGGCCAAAAGTTGTTGATATATACTATAGTTTATATTACTCGATTGATTGGATTGTATGCGGTGCCGCTGATTTCTGTGGGCGTCATCGAGTGGCAAACAGTAGATTTGAGGGAAAAATCATGTTGCTAAGGACCTATCTCGCTAGTGGCGCAGAGGAAATTTACTTCGATTTCGGAGTGGACGAGGTGGCACGATATGTGCGTTCCGGTGATGATCTCAATATTGAGCTCTTAGATGGTAACCATGTCGTGGTTTCAGACTATTTCGCTTTGCAGGAAAGCGAGCAGCCCGAGCTAATACTCGAGACCGGAGAAAAGGTTGTTCTCAGCGACGACGTGGTTGGTACCACTGGGCTCGGAGACAGTATGGGCGGGGCTGGGAGCATCGCGGCGATTGGGGCTGGCGTTGCGGCGTTGGCTGCGGGAGCGGCAGGCGGGGGAAGTGACGCTCCTTCAAACTCGGCTCCAGTGGCAGAAAATGACACGGCTGAAACGATTGAAGGGAAGCCAGTCACTTCCGCTGTCTTTGAGAATGACTATGACAATGAGGACGGCCCCGCTGAAGATCGGGCTGATGAGGACGCAGCCTTCAGCCTCAAAGATCAACCTCAGAACGGTACCGTCACAGATAATGGCGATGGGACGTTTACTTACACCCCCAACCCAGATTTTGTCGGTGAAGACTCATACACCTATACCTACACAGATTCGGATGGGAATGAAGCGACAGGAACCGTGAATGTCACGGTTGGACCAGATGGAGATGTTGAGCCAAATACACCTCCTACAGCGAATGATGATACTGCCGCGACCGTTGAGGGGCAGTCGGTTACCACCGATGTCAGTGACAATGACTTTGATCCGGAAGACGGTCCTGCGGGTCCGGATGACACGTTTGAGCTGGAAGATGAGCCGCAGAACGGCACCGTGGTCAATAATGGCGACGGCACCTTCACCTATACGCCGAACGAAGGCTTTGCTGGCAGTGATTCCTATACCTACACCTACACAGATTCCGATGGAAACCAGTCGGAGCCCGCGACGGTTGAGGTAACGGTAGCACCGGAGGGCAACGCATCCCCGACAGCGAATGATGATACCGCTGCGACCGTTGAGGGTCAGTCGGTTACCACCGATGTCAGCGACAATG
>NZ_JAKVRD010000037.1 GCF_022814865.1 Shimia aestuarii
CAATACGAAACGACCCCACAGTGCTCTGGGCTATCGCCCACCGGCCCCCGAAACCATCATCCAGATGGACCAAAGGCCGATCATGCACTAACAATCAAATTGGACCACTCAAGTGGGGCGGATCAGTAACGCTCAAGGCAATCTGCGAAGAACTCAAACTCGACCCGCGCGAGGCCCGTGAACGCCTGCGCGCCGCCGCCAGCGACGCCAAAGCGAACCCCGACCTGGCAAAGGCGAGGAAGTCGCGCACCCCTTGGCAATGGGTGAAGGGATCGAAGGCACTCGGCGAAGCAAAGCAAGTTTTGGAAAAATCAGCGCCAAGCTCCACTGAGCAAAGTTAGGCCGCAGCTCAGGGACTCAATCAGTCAAAAAAGCCGACAACCCACTAGAAAGCTGGTCGGCATCACTCGTTTCGCATTCCCATACGACCAAACACGACCACCCCAAGTCCGAAAGCTGTTGAAGCACCGCAAGATCACGCTGGACATTCTTCCTGAACTTTTCCTGCCAGAATTCTTGCCTAGTTTTAGGCATGGTCGCTTTCGAGCAACCTGGGTGGCGATGCCAGAAGCAGCCATGAACGAAAATAGCCTTCTTACGAGGGCGGAATACAATGTCTGGCTTGCCAGGCAACTCTGGCGCGTGCAGTCTGTAGCGGTAGCCCATCGAGTGCAGTATTCGCCTGACTATCAATTCCGGCTTTGTATCCTTTGCCCCAATTCGAGACATATTATACGAACGGGCCGCTGATACGGAGCCGAAATCATCGTTAATTTCGCTTGGCTTGATCACTGGCTATCGCCTTCGATCCTTTCCCTGTGTTTCTTCACAAACCTGAATTGGGCACTAACCTCTCGGTGGCTCTCAACAGATCACTCTTCGGCATAGGTGAGTGTGGGCTGCCCCTGCCTTCCATAGAAAGAAGAAAACCGCGATACGATATCCTTCAAAAATGCAGGCGATATTTGAAGAAGCGGCTCATCGAACTGGTCTTGAACTTCCTCTTTTCCCACAGACATCAAGTGTTCAAAATCCATGTACCCTCCTTGAAAGAAGGCTGTACCGGGGAGAAAATGATAGCAGTTCCGCTTGTTCTTCTCCAACTCCTTCCTAACGTTTTCCTTGCTCTTGGCCTCGTGTGCAGCGCATTCATCAAGCGTTGAAATCTTGCAAAGCGTGATGTGCCTTGCCTTAAACTCTCCATTTGGTCGGACCGTCAAATCGCAAAGTGGATTCATCACGGCAAAATACGATCCACTTTCCTTGGATTTCAGCACTGTCCCGGTTCTCTTTAAGTCCCCTATCGGAGGAAAAATATAGAACTCTTCTGGAACGCAGCTTTCTTCGTCAAGGTCAACTAACTGTATCAAATGATTCATGACATGGCGCATCAGCGCCTTTTCGGATTTTTCGGGATCTTGTTGCCCGTACTTCTTCCAAGCCTCTTTTTGGCTAAGGAGATTGGACTTGAAGACATGGCTCAGTGACTGCTCAAGAAGTCCACGCCCGCCCATTACCTTAGTCAGCCCTGAGGCATGCATTTGTCGAAAGTCCTCAAGGATCGCAAGATGATCTGCCTCGCCCTTCTTCTGCACATCAATGTGCACAAATGCATCATTGGCTTCGCCGGGTGTCCCGGTAAGGATTACAACTGGCATGCGAACATTCGCCTCGCTCAAAGCTTTAAGAACCTCATTACCTTCGCCGCCTGCATCACCTAGCTTCATATCAATGACAGCGCAGTCAAAGCTGCCATCCAAAGCATTCAGAGTTTCGCTCAATGTGCCAAAAGGAACGACTTCAAATTCAACTTCGTTCTCATGGTTGAAACGAGCCACGCTTTGCACAAAGCCTTGACGGTCGCCTTCATCGTCTTCCACTAGCAACAGTTTTATAGTCAAATCTACTCTCCGTTTTCAGGTTGAAGTCTGAAATACGCACCCTGATCGGACTCCAAAACGTTCAGTTCAAGACCATTTCTCGATGCCGCCTCACCCGCAATTGCAAGACCCAAACCGGTACCATCTCGTTTGGTAGAAAACTCAGGATCGAAAATCACTTCTGATTCTATAAGAGATTTATCAATCCCAGGGCCGCTATCTCTGTAATCAATGTATGCGAGACCGCCTTCAGAAACCTCAAACCGGATCGTGATCGATGGGTTCTTCGTGGCTTTCTCTGCAAACCAATAAACACTGTTGTCAATCAAGTTGGTAAAAATCGCATAGAAATCTTGCTTCCAACCCAATAGCTCGAAATCAACTGGCCCCTCAACTGCAGCCTCGACTTCGAGCTCTTTCAGAGTGCTTTCGAACACTTGTAGAGAGCCGTTCAGCACCTCCGACATTCTAAATGGGCGAGCCTCCGCACGTTTGCCCGCGGCTAGTGGGTCAAGTCTTTCAAAAAGGCGGGCAAACACCTCCGCGTTGTGACCAAGCTCTTTTGCAATAGGAAGAACCTGATCCAAATTCTGCGGTGTTGGACTATCGCTAAATACACCAGCCCAATACTCGAGGTTCGGAACCTGGTTCTTGAAAAAGTTCAATGGCCGCCGCCCCTCATGCAGGACAACGTTCACGATTTTTCCGAGAGTAGCCTGACCCTGATAGACAGCAACAGTTTGTCTGATGCTTTCTGCCGCCTTGTTCTTTGCGGCCATGTCCCTTGCGAGGATGTCGGATATCTCTTTGGTGACAGCCTCTCCTATGCCCGCGCGCTCTAGCCTCGTAACCACGTCGGCACGAATGTGGTCGTCCGAAAACAACTGCTGAATTTGCTTTTCGACGCGGGACTTCGGCTTCCCCAGGTCAAGCGATCTTCGCAGCGCGAATCTGCGGATCTCCAGCTCTTCAATGACCTTGGTCGTTACTTCGATCAGCCGTTCATAGGCAGCATTTTCTTTGAGACCGTCCCGAGCACTTTTCTCAACCAGTCCCGACGTCTCTTCGGACCCGATGTGCACAAATCCAATGACTTGGTTTCCGCCAATCTTTCTGGAAGGATTCTGAATTCTTTTCTGGTTAAGCTTAAGCCAATCGAACTGTGCATCACCCAACGGTCGAACCCGAAAGCCGTTTCTGTAAACACCAATACCATTGTTGAAGTTCAGCAGCTGGCGAGCAGCCAAGTTGCCAAGGTAATTACCGTCCTTGTCCTTCAGCCCCCTACGAATAATCTGGTCGATATCGTTTTTGTCGCGATCATAAACCCGAATGTCGAAGTTAAGAGAACCGCATGACTTCTCAAAGAAACCAGAAAAATCAACGGCAAAGATTTCTATGCTCGCGTTATCTATTTTCTGTGTCGAGTATGTGAGTTCTCCGATACCGTTTTCATCCACATATCCAGAAATCATGTAATCATAGAAATCTAGGATCGGGAATGAATCGATGGTTTCCTCTGTGTCCTGAACACCTGTGAAGCCAGATACTTTCAGTTTGATGTCAAACTTCTCTGGCTTCAGGTCAACCCCAGAGATAGCCGCCGTAGGAGGCGTCAACTTTCGCAACTCATACATCAAACGGCGAAACTGGGCTTCATTCCACTCTTCCAACCCAGCTTTGCTACCATTTATCGTAAGTACCGTTCCGGGTTTAGAGTCGGATTTTCGTGTATCAATAAGTAGCTCTACTTGATCCAGATAGCTTGCACCTTCGAAGGTCGCCCATTCTACAAATACAGAGGTAGTTTCTCCATTCTCCGTGGTGGTTTCCAACAGAAGATCATCACCCAGAATAGACGCGGCAAAGCGACCGACACCTTTTCTCCCTTGGAGAACTCGGCCTTTGGGACTGGTCTTTCGCTTCAGCTTGTCGTCGGTGGAGGGGACCATCCACCGTTCAACGACATCTGACCTCGACATTCCGTGGCCACCGTCCGAAATGATGATTTTGTACTCCTGTGCCTCGGTGTCTGCCTTAAACTCCACCTCGACGAACTCGGAATCTGCGTCGAAGGCGTTCTTAACCAGTTCAACAACGGCAGCATAGGGATCTTGGATCAGATCGCGACCGATAGTTAAGATGTGGCGACCCGCAGGTCGAATAGAGAATACACCGTCGTCACTCATGACCAGTTCTCCACAAGTTTCTGGGAAATCTTTTCAGCTAGCAGGACCGGCACGGCATTCCCGATTTGCTTGAAGGCCGAAGTTCGGCTTGGTTTTCCACCTGCGCCCTCGAAATAAAAATCGTCAGGGAAAGTTTGCAGTCGCGCCGCCTCGCGCGGTGTAAGAGATCTGTTTTGCGCATTGTCTGGATGGATGTAGTAGTTCCCATCCTTGGCGATATGTGCAACCACTGTATGGGACGCTGGCAGGTCTGCCGCAACAACCTTGAAACGATCAAGAAATGAGCTTCGGTTCTTATGGGTCTTTAGCGACTCAGGCAGGTCGTTGTAACTCAACCGTTCACCGTTTTTGTTCCACCTGTTGACTACTTTCTTGAAAATTTTGAGGTCCCTCGGATTGTGTGGGCGTGCTTCGTGCCAAGTGGTACTCTTGTCCGCTGAAAGCAAGCCGGATTCCTCCAGCCAACGGCTAGGCGGCTTTTCCAAAGAAATGACTGATGGCACCCCTTTCCCGGCACGCAAAGATGGTAGGTCGCCGATAGCATCCTCAACCAAAAAGTCAGTCGGGATTTTTTCGAGCTCTGGGAAGAAACCGTCTTTCTTGCCTCTTCTGCCTACAAGAATAATCCGTTTTCGCTTTTGAGGGATGCCGTATTCATCAGCGGCGATGACTCGATACTCGACCGTATAGCCGAGATCTTTGAAAAGTGACCACATCATGTCAAAGTAGCGTGTGCCATCGGCTTCGCGCGCGGTCAGAAGTCCGACGACGTTTTCAAAGATGAAAAACTTTGGTCGATATCTCCTCAAGAATTCGGCGTAGTAGACAAACAAGTAGTTCCGTTCGTCGCCGACCATCTTTTGTTCAGAGCGCGCTCTCCCAACAAGTGAATAAGCTTGGCATGGTGGGCCACCTACAATTAGGTCCAGTTTCCTATCGCCAATCTGGATATCCAATTGGGCAAAAATATGAGACAAGCTCTTAGCCCCAATTTCGGCGTTGATGACAGAACTCGAGCGAGATCCAAACGCCAACGAATAGAATTCGTCCCTGCTAAGCTGACCCGAAAGATATGCAAAATATCCGCTGAGGTCGCCTCGGCCCCTCAGTACGTGGAACGCTTCTCTAGTACGGAGAGTGTAAGCTGCCGCAGTATCAGCCTCGACGTGAGCGATGGGCTCACAGCCTGCGCGCACAAAACCCTCGGACAGGCCACCAGCCCCCGCAAACAAGTCAATGAAATTTGGCTTATTGCCGTTTTTTGTAGTCAAATCGAACATGCAAGGCCTGGTATTTTTTCATTTCTCGGCAGCGTTTTCCTTCCCGAAGGTGTCAACGACTACTGATTTGATACTCTTTGCCTTTGTCAAGTGCCACTGAAGATTTCAGTTCATGACCACTTATGGTGAAGTTCTGTCGCGCCGAGCGGAGGACTTCCTGCAAATTGATACCCCAGTGATGCCCAAGCCGAGCAATGCAAGGGTGCACGCGAAGCCGCACAGGTCTAAGCAATTGAAAATATAAGACTTAATGGTGCCCGGGGGCGGAATCGAACCACCGACACGAGGATTTTCAATCCACTGCTCTACCCCTGAGCTACCCGGGCACGGGTGAACATCGCTGTTCGGGTTGCGGCGTTCTATGTCAGCTAACTGGGGCTGTCCAGAGGGTTTTCGCAAAAAAATGTCAAAGCGCGGGGCGCCTTGCGACGCGGCGGCTGGACCGGGCGCCTTAGTGGATCGGATCGCCGCGCTTTTCGAGCTCTTCAAGGGCTTCCAGCGCCTCCTCCGGGTCTTCCGACGGCACCGCATAGTCGCCGCTAAGCCACTTGCCGAGATCCACATCCGCACAGCGTTTGGAACAGAACGGGCGATATGCCTTGACCGTCTCCTTGTCGCAAATCGGACAGCTCATGGCAGCAGCCCCCGGATCGCCACGCGGGCGCGTTTGCGCTGAAGTTCGTAATGGCCAAGCGGGGTCCAACCCGCCATCACCGTGTCGATCCCGTCCGCCTTGAGCGCGGCGCGCAGCGCGGTCTCGAAGGGGCGGCGCTCCTTCTTGGGCATCGGGGCGAGATCGATCGTCACCTGCCCGCCAAGCCCCCGCAGGCGGAGCTGGCGCGGGATCTCCCGCGCGGCGGCCATATTGGCCTTGATCCCGGCGGCGGGCGAGGTATCCGCGCCGGTGTTCACGTCCACCGCAACAAGCGCGCGGGTCGGCTCCACGAACAGAAACGCACCGCCCCCCATCGCCACCTTGGCGCTCTTGAGATCCTCAAGCGCATCGAGCACGCCGTGATCCTCGAAACAACCCGCCCGCGTCACGATGTCCGCCGGCGCAACCCATTCGCGCCAGGCCTCTTCATGTGGCCCGTCGCCTTCGGTGAGCTTCTCCATCTCGCCCGCAGCATCGGCCATCACCGCGCGCGCCATCTCTTCCATGGCGGCAATATCTTCGGCGATCTCGCCCGCCTCGGCCTCGGCGCAGGACGACCGCAGGATGAGGCCCATCTCGCTGCCGCCCATAACCTCATGCGCGATCCCGAGAAGCGTCTCGCGCAGGTCGTCATCCTTGATCGAGCGGCTTATGTTGAGGCCCGGCGCCTCGGGCGTGACGATGGCATAGCGGCTCTTGAAGAGGATCTTCTGCGTCACCGGGATCGCCTTGCCGTCCTCTGCCATCCCCGTGACCTGCATGAGGAGCGTCTGGCCGGGCGCAAGTCCCTTGACCTGACGCAGAAAGCCCATGCCGTCGGGCGTCTTGACGAACATGCCGCCCTGCCCCTTCACGGGCCGATCCGCCACCGCGCGATAAATCGCGCCGGGGCGCGGCGTATCGCCATCAATGAGCACATCGTCAAGCTTGCCATCGACCATCAAGGCCGCCGCTTCGCGCTCTCCGATATGATCGAGCAGGATTTGCCGTCCCTTCATGCCGTCCCTCCATAGAGCGGGTAGCCCGCCGCCTGTAAGAGCGCCGCCGTCTCGGCCACGGGCAGGCCCATGATGGCGCTGTAGGATCCGCTGATCCAGGGGATGAACGCGCCTGCGGGCCCTTGGATCCCATAGCCCCCGGCCTTGCCCTGCCAATCCCCGCTGGCAAGGTAGGCGTTCAACTCGTCATCCGACAACCGTTTCATCTTGACCGCGCTCTCGACCGTGCGCTCCCAGAGCCTATCGCCCCGGCGCACCGCGACCGAGGTGATGACCCGGTGCCGCCGCCCACCAAGCGCAACAAGAAAGGCCGCCGCCTCGCCGGCATCGCGCGGCTTGCCCATGATGCGCCGCCCCATCGCCACGGTGGTATCGGCGCAAAGCACGATATCGTCTGGCCCGGCCTCTACGGCCGCGGCCTTCTCGCGGGTGATACGTTCGCAATAGGGTCGGGGAAGCTCGCCCTTTCGGGGGTCTTCGTTGATCTCGGGCGGGCGGATCGCATCCGCCACTACACCGATCTGCGCAAGCAGTTCCCTGCGGCGCGGACTGCCGGAGCCGAGGATAAATGTCATGCCATCGGTCCTGTCATCTGCCGCGCCACGAGGGCCGTTTCCGCTTACTTGAAGCGATAGTTGATCCGCCCCTTGGACAGATCATAGGGGGTCATCTCGACCTGCACTTTGTCGCCAGCCAGAACACGGATGCGGTTCTTACGCATCTTGCCTGCCGTGTGCGCGATGATGGTATGGCCGTTTTCCAGCTCGACCAGGAATGTCGCATTCGGCAGGAGTTCCTTCACGACACCGGGAAATTCGAGCAGTTCTTCCTTGGCCATGTTTTCTCCTTTAAAAAGCACCCGCCATGCGCGGGATGCCCTTAAATGGTCCCAAACGTCCTGATTTTCAAGGCCGATTCTCAGGGCAGCGGGATATATGTGACCTCCCCGTCACGTGCCCCCTGTTCCGCCCAATGGGTCCGGTTGCGCACGCCTCCGGCCCGGCGCACCTCGGCCACTGCCGAAAGGTCCGCCTCGCCATAGGTCCATGCGGGCACATTGAGCACCCCTTCGGCAATCACGCCGGTCGCCGGAAACCCCTTATCAGGCGGGCCAAAGACGCCGCCTGCGCCGGTGTTCATGTCAACCGCATCGCACCACCCCGCCGGCCCCACGACCGAGGCCATCGCGGTCACGCATTGCTGCTCAAGCGCACGCGCCATCGCCCCGATCCGCACCCGCCAATAGCCCGCAAGCGCCTCGGTACAACTCGGCACAAGGATCACATCACAGTCCGCAAGCGCCCGTCCCAAAAGAGGAAATTCGCTGTCATAGCAGATGAGAACCCCGATCTTGCCAAGCGCCGTCTCGAAAATCTTGAGCGGCCCGCACCCGACAACATCCCACGGATCGCGCTCGTAAAGCGTCATGATCTGCTTATCTTGATAGCCCACGGCGCCATTCGGGCTGATGAAATGCGCGCGATTGACGGGTCGGTCATCGGGCCGCACGCCGCCGTCGAAAACCGGCCCCGACCCACCAAGGATATAGACCCCATGCTCCGCCGCGAGCTTCTGGTGCAGCTCGGTGGCCGCTCCCATCCGCTCCGATACCGCCTTTGACGCCGCCTCAAGGTCCGCCGCAACCGCCGCACCCGCAAGCGTCGCAAGCTCCATCGCGCCATATTCGGGAAAGACGAGCAGTTCTGCGCCCTCTCCGGCGGCCTCCGCCACCCAGGCCGCCTGCTTGTCCTCGTATTGCGCCCAACTCTCAAGGAAATCGAGCGGATACCCCGCCGTCGCAATCTTCATCCCTACGCCCCCTCTTCCTCTTGCTCAAAATATCCCGGGGTGAATTGGCCGCCCCGCGGCCAAGAGGGGCTGGCCCCTAAATCTCCCGCATCCAGAATTGCAGCGGCTTCTCCGTCTCGCAATCCCGATCCACATCCTTCCAGGAGAAATGCGCCACGACGCCGGAAAGCGGTGCATAGCCACGCTTCCTCCAGAACGGCTCGAGCGGCGCATAGCCCTCCGGGCGAAGCGGGTGATCCTCCGGGCGCACCACGCCGCAAAAGGCGCATTTCGCAAAACCCAAACCGCGCGCATGCGCCTCGCGCAGATCGAAAAACGCGTGCCCGATCCCCTGTCCGCGATACTCCGGGAGGAGGACCGATTCCGCGCAGTAGAACACCTCGCCAAGGTCGATCCCCGTCCCCTCGAAGGCCGCCGCGAAATCCTCGGCATGGTCGGCCAAGGGCGTACCCGTCGCCGCCCCGATCAACCGCCCCGCGTCAAACGCCCCGACAAGCACCGCGCCTGCGCTGTCGCGGTAGCTCTGCAAATAATCGCGCTCATAGGCGAGATCGCCGTCATAAAGATAGGGAAACGCCCGAAACACCTCGATCCGAAGCCGCGCCACATCGTCGAGCGCCGCCTCAAGCTCTGCCCCCCGAAGACCCCGCGTCTCGATCATGAGACCTGCTGGATCCAGTCTGAGAGGTTGTAATAGGTCGTCACCCGCGTGATCTTGCCATCCTCGAGCGTAAAGAACCCGCCCGCCGGAAGGCGATAGTCCTGCCCTTTCGCCTCGGGCAGGTCGCCATCGGTCTTGAGATAGATGCCGTTTACGACAAACTCCGCCGCGCCGCGCGTCCCGTCCTCACTGGCAAAGACCACCATATCGGTGAGGGTCTCGCGATAGCATTCTGCCATATGGGCACAGAAATCCGCGAAAGCCTCCTTGCCGCTCCGCCGATCGCCCTCGTTCACGTCATGCACGAACTTGTCCGAAAGACAGTCTGCCATCCCCGCGATATCGCCCGCATTGAAGGCGTCGTAATAGCGTTGGATCGTTTCTTTGCTCATGGGGATCTCCGTCTCTTTGTCCTGCGCCGACCCTGTCACGCCCCGGCCCGCGCCGAACGCCATTTTGCGACCGCGCCGCGCAGAAAACGTCAGGGCGCGCCCCAGCGTTCCTTGAACCGCGCGATGATCTCGTCCCGCGCCCCGCGATAGGCCTCAAGCCTCTGCTCGCGCGTCTCGCCAATGCCGCAAGGATCGCTGATCGGCCAGTATTCCACGTCGCAATGGCTATAGCGGGTGAGGTCTTGAACCTCCCTGCGGCTCGCCGGTGTGAGTGCAACCACGAGGTCGAAGGACGAAATCGGATCGCCCCATTTCTCCATCTCCTCGAAACTGCGCGAGCGATGCCGCGAAAGCTCAACCCCCATCTCCTGACAGACCGTGATGGCGAACCCGTCAATCTCGAGATCGTTCTTGATCCCCGCCGATTGCACATAGGTATCGGTTCCGTAGAACTGCTTCATGATACCCTCGGCCATGGGCGAGCGCACCGCGTTGTGATCGCAGCAGAACAAGACAGACTGTGGCAGCTCCTCCCCCAAGATGCCCCTACCCTCCGAAATGCAGAACGCAGATCAGCGTGAACAAACGCCGCGCGGTGTCATGGTCGACCTCGGCTTTCCCCTTGAGCCTCTCGCCAAGGATGCGCGCACCCTCGTCGTGAATCCCTCGGCGCGCCATGTCGATGGTCTCGATCTGGCTCGGCGGCATGTTCTTCACCGCGTCATAGTAGCTCTCGCAAATGGCCCAGTAATCCTTGACCACCTGCCGGAACGGCGACAACGAAAGATGAAACTCCGCCGCCTTCTCCCCGCCTTCCGTCGCAATATCAAAGACAAGCCGCTTTTCACGGATCGAAAGCTCGACCTCAAACGGCCCTTCCGGAACCGCCCTGTCCTCCCGTTCGGGCAGGTCGAAACTATTCTCTTCGAGAAGATCAAACATCGCGACCTTGCGTTCCTGCTCGATCTCCGTCGTCGGAGGCGGCAGGTTGCTGTCGTCGATCTGGATTTTGCTGATCCGGGACATGGGATTCACACTCGCTCGCTAATTGGCAAAATGAGTAGCCGATCCCCCTTGGCAGGGCAATCTACTCGTTCAGCGCATCAAGCCGCGCGCGCACCGAAAGGCCATGCGCCTCAAGGCTTTCCGAGATCGCAAGCGTCTCTGCTGCCGGCCCAATCGCCCGCAGGCTCTCAAGCGTCATCTTCGAAAGCGTCGTGCGCTTGATGAAATCCATCACGCTAAGCCCCGAAGAAAACCGCGCCGAGCGCGCCGTCGGAAGAACGTGGTTCGGTCCGCCGACATAATCGCCGATGGCCTCGGGTGTGTATTGCCCAAGGAAGATCGCGCCCGCATGGGTGATCTTCTCCGCCAATGCATCCGGGTCCGCAACGCACAGTTCAAGGTGCTCCGGCGCGATGCGGTTCGACAGCTCCGCCGCCTTGTCGAGATCGGCCACCGTGATGACCGCCCCATAATCGCGCCAGCTCTTGCCCGCGATCTCGCGCCGCTCGAGCGTCTCAAGGCGTTTCTCGACCGCCTCGGCCACCGCGCGCCCAAACGCCGCATCGTCCGTGATGAGGATCGACTGCGCGCTCTCGTCGTGCTCGGCCTGACTCAAAAGATCAAGCGCGATCCAATCCGGGTTGTTATCCTTATCTGCGATCACCAAAATCTCTGACGGCCCCGCGATCATGTCGATCCCGACCTTGCCAAAGACCCGCCGTTTCGCCGCCGCGACAAAGGCATTGCCCGGCCCGGTGATCTTGTCCACTGGCGCGATGGTCTCAGTGCCATACGCCAGCGCCGCCACCGCCTGCGCCCCGCCGATGCGGTAAATCTCGTCCACGCCCGCGATCTTCGCCGCCAAAAGGACAAGCGGATTGGCAATGCCATCCGGCGTCGGCACCACGATGGCCAACCGCTCCACCCCGGCAACCTTCGCCGGGATCGCGTTCATCAAAACCGACGAGGGATAAGACGCCAAGCCGCCGGGCACATATAGCCCCGCCGCCGACACCGGCGTCCAGCGCCAGCCCAAAGTCGCGCCACTCTCATCGGTCCAGCTCTGGTCCTCCGGCATCTGCCGCGCGTGATAGGCTCGGATACGCTCCGCCGCCAACTCAAGCGCCGCACGATCCGCGTCATTCACCTCTGCACAATAGGCCTCGATCTCGTCTTCCGAGAACCGCAGCGTCTCGGGCGTCAACTCAAGCCGGTCAAACTTCGCCGTCAGTTCAAGAACCGCCGCATCGCCCCGTGCACGCACATCGGCGATGATCCCCGCCACCACGGCATCGACATCCGGGCTATCCTCGCGCTTGGCCCCAAGAAGCTGGGCAAAGGCGCTCTCGAAATCGGCGGCAGTCGCATCAAGAAATACGGGCATCACGGCTCTCCTTTGCCCCGCTCAATACAAGGGGTTCAAAGGGGGCGCAACGGGGGGAAGCCCCCCAAACGTAGGGTGGGTTTTCAACCCACCACCCGCGACCCCCGTGCCAGCG
>NZ_JAKVRD010000038.1 GCF_022814865.1 Shimia aestuarii
ATAGAAGGAGCCCCCCATGACCGACGCAAATGCCAATAAACCCAAGATCTTTACCCCGGCATGGTTCTCGGCTCTTCTCAAAGGGGCGCTGCCGACCGGCGAGACCTTCTGGGCGGGCAACTACGGCACCGCGATGTTCCATCAGCCCTTTGTCGCGATCCTTGTCGTGCTGCCGATTCCACGCCTCATCCCGGCGCTGTTCTGGGCCGCCCTGACGCTTTATCAACTGGCGCTGACTTCCGCCGTGATCCGCTCGAAACCCGGCGTGCCAACGCCGCTTGGTTGGAAGCTCGCAGGGATCGCCATCACGCTCGCGCATGGCGCGCTCTTTGCCTCGCTCGCCCGCTCGATCCTGTCCTGACCCGATGGATCAGCCCGAAATCACGCGCACAAGTTGGCTTATGGTGGGCATTCTCGGCCTCGTCTGGGGCGCGAGCTTCTTGTTTGTCGAGGTGGCGCTTCGCGGCATAACGCCCTTTTGGCTCGCCGCTGCCCGCATCACATTCGCGTCTCTCCTGATGACGGCCCTCTGGGGCGCGCGCGGCTGGCGCCTCTTCACAGAAACCCGTCCCGGCACATGGACAACCGTCCTCATCGTCGGCGCACTAAGCTCTGCTGTGCCCTTCATGCTTCTAAGCTGGGGACAGCAATATGTGACCTCGGGCTTCGCCGGAGTCTGCATGGCGGCCGTGGCCCTTATGGTGCTGCCGCTGGCGCATTTCCTCGTGCCCAGCGAGCATCTCACGCCCCGCAAGACCATTGGCTTCTTATTGGGTTTTTTCGGAGTCGTGGTCCTCATCGGGGGGCAGGCCTTCGTGAGCACTGGCGCCGCTCTTGAAACCTATGGTCGCCTCGCCTGCCTCGCGGCGGCGGGATGCTACGCGTTGAGCTCCGTTCTGGTGCGTCGCCTACCATCGGTCGATGCCATCGGCCTCGCAACGGTGCTCTTGATCGTCGGCGCGCTCGTGGTGATCCCGGCGGCATGGCTGCGCGAAGGACCGCCGCCGATTCCCAACCAACAAACCCTTGCCGTGCTCGTTGTGTTGGGCGCGGTACAGACCGCGGCGGCGAACTTCCTGCGCGTTCTGGTGATCCGCACGGCCGGACCAACATTCATGAGCCTGACCAACTATCAAGTGCCGCTCTGGTCCGTTGTCCTTGGCGCGCTCCTCCTGGGCGAGCCGCTCCCGGCAAGTCTCTTGCTCGCCCTCGCCCTCATTCTCGCCGGGGTGGGGCTAAGCCAATATGGCGCCCTCACCCGTCTTTTCTCTCGTGTGCAACGCCCTTAAAGAGCGGCTTCAATCTCGGCGACGATCCCGTCCACGGTCTGTTCAAGAAGCCCGGAATCCTCGCACTCCGCCATCACCCGGACAAGCGGCTCGGTCCCGGACTTGCGGATCAAGAGTCGGCCTTTGCCCGCAAGCGTTGCTTCCGCCGCCCGGATCGTCTTCTGCACCTGCGCGACCTCAAGCGGCGCTTGCCCCGCTGAGAACCGCACGTTCTTGAGCATCTGCGGCACAGTCTCGAAATTGCGGGCAAGCTCAGACGCCTTGCGCCCCGTCTCGGCCATCGCGGCGAGGAACTGCACCCCAGCCATGAGCCCGTCTCCCGTCGTCGCGTGGTCCGTCATCACGATATGGCCGGACTGCTCGCCGCCAAGGTTGAATCCTCCTTCGCGCATCCGCTCGACAACATAGCGATCGCCCACGGCCGTTCGCTCTAGCCGAAGCCCCTTGCCCTCGAGGAACCGCTCAAGCCCGAGGTTCGACATCACCGTCGCCACAAGCGCCCCGCCCTTGAGACGTCCCGCCTCGGCCCAACGGCTCGCGAAAAGGGCCATGATCTGGTCGCCATCGGCCACTTGCCCGTGCTCGTCGATAATCATCACGCGGTCCGCGTCACCATCGAGCGAAATCCCCACATCCGCGCCATGCGCGACAACGGCCGCCGCCGCGGTGCCGGGATAGGTCGAGCCGCAATCGCGGTTGATATTGTGGCCATCCGGTGAGACGCCGACCGGGATCACCTCCGCGCCAAGCTCCCAAAGCGCCTCGGGCGCCGCGCGGTAGGCCGCACCGTTGGAACAGTCGATCACGACCTTCATCCCGTTGAGCGGCAACGCATCCGGAAGCGAGGATTTCACCCGTTCGATATAACGAAAACGCCCATCGTCGATCCGCACCGCATGGCCGATATTGCTCGCCTGCGCGAGTTCGACGCCGCTTTCGATCAGGGCTTCAATCTCGTGCTCGACCACGTCCGATAGCTTGAACCCATCCGGGCCAAAGAACTTGATCCCGTTGTCTTCTGCCGGGTTGTGACTTGCCGAAATCATCACCCCAAGGTCCGCGCGCATCGACGATGTCAGCAATCCGACCGCCGGTGTCGGCACCGGGCCAAGCAGCAGAACGTTCATTCCCGTTGAGGTCAGCCCCGCCGTCAGGGCGTTCTCAAACATATACCCCGAAAGGCGGGTGTCCTTGCCGATCACGACGCGGTGGTTGTTCTTGCCGTCATTGCGGAAATACCGTCCCACCGCCGCACCGATCCGAAGCGCCATCTCGGCGGTCATCGGGTAGGTGTTGGCGCGCCCACGCACGCCGTCAGTGCCAAAAAACTTACGTCCCATCGTACTCTCCCGTTGTCACGGCTTTCCACAAATTCACCGCCTGGCGCGTGTCATCCACGTCATGCACCCGCACGATCTGCACGCCCTGCGCGATCCCTTCAAGCGCCACGGCCACCGACCCGCCAACACGGTTCTCCGGCTCTGGGGCCTGCCCGATCACCTTGATAAAACCCTTGCGGCTCGCCCCGAGTAGGACAGGGCAACCGAGGCTATGAAACAAGCTCAAACGCGCCATAAGCGCGAGGTTATGCGCGATCGTCTTGCCAAACCCGATGCCAGGATCGGTCACAATGTCCGCGCGCGGAATGCCCGCTGCCTCAAGCGCCGTGATCCGTTCTTCAAGGAAATCATACACATCAAGAAGAACGTCGTCGTAATCCGGGTCGTCCTGCATCGTCGCCGGATCGCCCTGCGCATGCATGACACAGACCGGCGCGCCACGAGAGCCGCAAAGCGGGGCAAGCTCCGGGTCAAACGTGAACCCGGCCACGTCATTGACCATCAAGGCCCCGGCATCAAGCGCCTCGGCCGCCACCGCCGCCTTGCGCGTGTCGATGCTGATCGGCACGTCAAGCGCTCCTGACACCGCCGCGATCACCGGCGCGGTGCGGCGGATTTCCTCCGCGACCGGCACCTCGACCGCACCGGGCCGCGTGCTCTCGCCGCCAATGTCGATCAGGGTCGCACCTTGCTCCGCCATCTCGCGAGCCCGGGCCAGTGCCGCCTCGGGCGCATCATGCGCCCCGCCATCCGAGAAACTATCTGGCGTGACGTTGAGAATGCCCATGATCTGCGGCCGCGTCATATCGAGCGGACCAATGGCCGCGCGCGGGGCAGTCATCGCCGCAAGCGCCTCCTCTGGCACCTCACGGATCGGGACAACGCGCGGCGGCGCCTCTCGGCTCAGGACTTCGACATGGCTGAACCAAGTCCAGCCACCGGCCAAGACCAACGCGTCATCGGGGCGCGCCCTGTCTGTCTGCGGAATCGCTCGGTAGTAGTTTTTCATGCGCCCTGAATGGTCATTCATACGCGACTTGGCAAGCGCCGACTGCCCCGCTTCGGCAGTCCCCCGCCACCTTCGTTTCAAAGATGAAACCTAAATCGCTGCACTTCCAAGCGGCACGTTGCGCGTCGGAATATCCGTCTCTTCCGGAAGGGTCTCGCCCACCGCGATCAACCGGCGCGCTTCCATCACTTCCGCGAACCAGAGCGCAAGCGCGACCGTGTCGCGCGGGCTCGAGCTTGGCCCATCCACCGCATCCAAAACGATCTTCGAAGGCGCCCAGACACAGATCTGGCCGTTCTTCATCGCCCAGTCGAGCTCCGTGCGCGTATTGACAACGACACAGCGCGGATCGCGCGAGGCCAAGACCCAGGCGTTCTGTTCGATGGCAAGGAGGTCGATCCGGCGTTGCGTCATGGCGTGGCCGGTGGTCGGCGCCGGGCTGTCCGGCGCACCGACACAGAAGATCAGCGGCACATCTTCCGCGGCAAGCTGGTCGATCCAGCCTGTGAGGTTCTCCGACATCATCGCCGCGTTCGACAGGTAGACCACCCGTGGGTGCGGTTTCTCATCTTCGTGCAACGCCGGATGCACCACAGCGCGCGAGCGCACGATCTCTACCCCAAGCGCCCCCGGCCCACGGTCAAGCTTTTCGATCCGCACGAAAACGCGCACGGCCTGTGGTTCAAGAAGGATCCGCTCTGCGACCCGCTCGGCCAACGTCTCTAGTAGGTTGAGACGCTCCGCGCCAAGCTCATAGGCAATCGCCTCAGTCACCTTGTCATAAGACAAGATGCGGTCCACGTCGTCTTCGACCGGCCCGGTCAGTGGGCGCACTTCGACCACGATGTTAAAGCTGATCCGCTGGGTCGTACCGCGCTCGGCCTGAAACGCACCGATCTCGACCTCGACAACATGGTCGCGCAGGGAAATCCGGTCGAGCGGTTCGTCGGCTGTGGCCTCGGCGCGCTCGGAGGGATGCGCAAAGGCAAGGCGCACTTCGTTGGTCATGGCGGGCTCTCCCGGTCGTCGTTTCGCGTCACCCTATGCGTTCCGGGCGCCCGATAACAGGACATAGGCGGCAGGTGCGCGCAAATTCGCGTCATGCAGGAGGTCCAGGAAAACAAAAAGCCCGCACGCGGCGGGCCTTCTTTCCGACATCTCTGCCGTGCTTAGTCATTCTGCGTAAGCCGCGTCGGCTGACGGTAGAAGTGGTGCACGCCGATGGTCGCCGTGCGCGGGAAGGTGCGGGCCCATTTCGGGTTCACGGCCTTCGTGTGATAGTGGGTCGCCCCATCTGTCAGTACACGCGGCGCTCCATCGATCACAAGGCGCGCGATCTTGCCAACCCGGTCAAAGGCGTCCGGTTCGCGGATCTTCTCGGCCACGCCATCACATGTGTAGGTGAACTGGCACTGGTACTTGCGTCCGGTTCCCTGATGAATGACGCCACAGAGCGAGTTGGGATACTGGCCATGTTCGACGCGGTTCATGATGACCTCGGCCACCGCGAACTGCCCCTTCACGCTCTCGCCACGCGCTTCAAAGTAAAGCGCCTCGGCAAGGCATTGCCATTGATCGTCGGTCTTCTGCACCTCCGGACGCGCATCAATCCAAGCGCGGCTATAGGTGATCTTCGAAGGTGCTTCGTTCTGCTTAGGGCGGAACATGTCCTTGAAGATGCTTCCGAAGGTGAATTTCTGCGTCTGGGAGGCAGCGGATTCGCTCTTCGTGCTGACCCGCGAGGGGGCCTCAGCCAATGCCATACCGGCACACATGGCCAGGCTCAGGGCAGCAGTCGTAATCAGTCTCATTTCAGCCTCATACTCGTTGCGGCAACGGTCCTCCCCGTCCGAGCATCCGGGCCTATTATAGAATCAAGGCTCTTGTGTCCACCCCACGGGCCTTTTCGCCGCAGAACGCAAGAAAAACTTCAAAATCTCGTCAACTTTTTTAGGAAAATTACCCAATCTTGTCGCGAATGGCCAATTGCGCAGCAGCGAGCCGGGCCACTGGCACCCGGAAAGGAGAGCAAGAGACATAGTTGATGCCTGCTTTTCGGCAGAAATCTATCGATTCGGGGCTACCGCCGTGCTCACCACAGACCGAAAGCGTCAGATCGGGTTGCCCCTTCCGTCCCCGCTCTGCCCCAAGCTTGAGCAATTCTCCGACCCCGTCCGCGTCGAGCGTATGGAAGGGATCCTCTGGGTAAACGCCTTGCTGCACATAGGTCGACATGAACCGCCCCGCATCATCTCGTGACAAACCATATGTCATCTGCGTGAGGTCGTTCGTGCCGAAGCTGAAGAAATGGCAATGCGGCGCGATATCTTCGGCCCGAAGCGCGGCACGCGGCGTTTCCACCATGACACCGAGACGATAGTCGAAATCGACACCCTTTTCCGTGCGCACCGCCGCCGCCACCGCATCGACCCGCGTTTTGACGAGCTCGACCTCGCGCTTGGCGCTCACCAGCGGGATCATGATCTCCGGCACGATCGGTTCGCCCTCGCGGCTTGCCTCGATCGTGGCTTCGAAAATCGCCCGTGCCTGCATGTCGTAAATCTCAGGCACGGTGATCCCAAGGCGCACGCCCCTCATCCCGAGCATCGGGTTGTATTCCTCAAGCGCCTCAACCCGCCGCGTCACATCCGACAGGGGCAGGTTCAGCGCCTCTGCCAAGTCGCGCAGTCCCGTGCGTTCGCTTGGCAGGAATTCGTGCAGGGGCGGATCGAAAAGACGGATACAGACCGGCATCCCCTCCATGATCCGGAACAACTCGGTAAAGTCCGCGCGCTGCATCGGCAAAAGCTGATCGAGCGCGCTGCGCCGGTCCCCTGCCGCATTTGCAAAGATCATTTCGCGCATCACGGTCAGGCGGTCTGCCTCAAAGAACATATGCTCCGTCCGGCAAAGCCCGATGCCGCCCGCGTTGAAATTCCGCGCCGTGCGCGCATCGGCGGGCGTGTCGGCATTGGCCCGTACGTCAATATCTCGGGCCTCATCGGCCCATGTCATCAAGGCTTGAAACGCATCATCAAGCGCTGCCTCAAGCATCGCAGGCTCCCCGGCAAGCACCTCACCCTCGCTTCCGTCGATGGTAATGACATCGCCCTCGCGGAATTCCCGGCCATCTGGCGCGACAATCGTTTTCTTGCGCATCTGGAACCGGATCGACGACGCGCCCACCACACAAGGCAGGCCAAGCCCGCGCCCGATCACGGCCGCATGGCTCGTGGTGCCGCCGCGCTCGGTCAAGACGGCGCTGGCCGCGTGCATGCCCCGGATATCCTCCGGGTTTGTCTCGCGCCGCACAAGCACGCAAGGCTCGCCACGCGCCGCGCTCGCCTGCGCTTCGGCAGCGGTAAACACGATCCGCCCCGATGCTGCGCCCGGACTTGCCGCGACACCCGTCCCCACGACATCGCGGGGTGCATCCGGGTCGACCTGACGGTGCAGCAATTCATTCAGCGCCCGCGGCTCGATCCGGATCAGCGCCTCCTCCTTGGGAATAATCCCATCCTTGGCAAGCTGCACCGCGATCCGTACCGCCGCCCGCGACGAGCGCTGCACCCGGACGCCATCAAGGATATGCACTGCGCCATTCTCGATCGTGAACTCGATCTGCATCTCTTCACGCAGCCGTTCCCGCATCAGCGCCGCATCAAGCTTCAAAGCCTCGAAAGCCTCCGGCGCCAACTCCTCAAGCGACGGCCCACGCGGGTCTTTCTCGAGGAAAAGCGACTCCGCACCACCATCCAAGGCATCCCGCCCCTGCGACTGGCTCATGTAACGGCCCGTGATCTGCGGATGACCGGTGATCGAGTTTACAAGCTGCAAGACCCCCGAACCGCATTCCCCACGTCCAAGGCCAAGCACCATCTCTTGCACCACGAGGCCAAGCCCTGCATCCGCCGGGGCGCCCTTGGCCTGCCGCAATAGCCGCGCCGACGTGCCTTCCCAGGCCCGCGCCATCGAGCGCAGCACCCCGGCGAGCTGAACGCCCGGGTCTTGCGGAAACGGTTCTTCCGCTTCGTCCTCATAGGCTGCCAACGCGACATCACAAACATCCTCAGCCTCGAGATCGAGGTCGTCGAACATGTCCGGATCAAGCCGCGCGACTTGGATCGAATAGGTTTGGATGAACCGCGCAAAAAGCTTGCGCGCCGCCGACTCGCCGATCTGCGCGCTCAACGCCGCGAGTCGTGCGCCATTCATCCCGATATTGAGAACCGCCCCCGGCCCGCCCCAATCGGGATCTTCCGAGGACGGGCGCACGCAAAGCAAGCTTCCTTCGTCGAGCGGTGCAAGAAGGGCCTTCATATCCGGCATCACGCCCTGCGCAATCCGGTGCACCTCATCAAACGAAAGCGCGACCGTGCGTGGCACCGGAAGGTCAAGCCGCACTAGCCGCTGCAAGCATTTCGCCCGCCCGCCATGCGTTTCGTTGGCAACAGGCGCCGTCGGCGTGATGAATGTAAGATCGGGATTGTCTTGCTGCACTGCGGCACCTTCATATTGAGGCCCGCAGAATACGCCCCGCGGCTTGCGAGGCAAGGGAAAGATTCGCCCGTCTCCCGGCGTCATCCGCCCGAACGATCCTCAAACCGTCCGGGCAGGAGGCTTAGCCCTCGATCCGCGTCAGGTCCGCGACCCCAAGACAGATCTTGCGGATCTGCCCAAGGAGGTTGAGACGGTTGCGCCGCACGATATCATTCTCGGCGTTGACCTGCACCGCCTCAAAGAAGGCGTCGATCGGTGCCCGAAGCGCGGCCATCCCGCCCATCGCGGCGGCGAAATCCTCCGCCTCGAGCGCGGCGGCAATCGTGCCTTCCTGCGCCGCAAGCGCCTCGAACAACGCGGTCTCGGTCGCGTCCTCGGCATATTTCACATCCGCGCCAAAGCTATACTCCACCCCGTCCTTCTCTTCGGCCTGGGTGAGGATGTTGTTTGCACGCTTGAACCCTTGCACAAGGTTCTCGCCATCTTCTGTGCCAAGGAAGCCGCCAAGCGCCTCGGCCCGTTTCACGAGGAGATTGAGGTCATCATTGCCCGGCATCTCGAGGCAGGCGTCGATCACGTCATGACGAATGCCCTCATCGCGCAAGTGCACCTTGAGACGGTCATGGAAGAACCCAAGAAGGTCGCGCGAGGTATCCGGCACGCTCTTCTTGATCTCTTCGATATGCTCCGGCAGGTCGCCATCGAACGCATCAAGCACCGTGCGCACCGCCGCGCCAAAGACGCCATGATCGGCGATTTCCGCGCCCATATCCTTCATCAACGCCTCAGCCACGCCACCATCGCCGTTCTGCGCGATCTCGTGACGCAGGAGTTGCAGGTCGAAATACTTGTCGAGGTTCATCCGCAGATCGTTCTCAAGCACCAACCGGATCACCCCAAGCGCCGCACGACGCAGGGCGAACGGGTCTTTCGATCCCGTCGGCTTCTCATCAATCGCCCAGAACCCAGTCAACGTATCGAGCTTATCGGCAAGCGCCACAGCCACGGATACCGGCGCGCTCGGCACATCATCGGACGGCCCGAGCGGCGAATAATGCTCTTCCGCCGCCGCCGCGACCTCACCCGAGAACCCCGCGGCCTCGGCATAGTAGCGCCCCATGAGGCCCTGAAGCTCGGGGAATTCATAGACCATTTCCGACGACAGGTCCGCCTTGGCAAAGCGCGCCGCCTTCTCGATCACATCCGCATCCGCGCCCACAACCTCTGCCAACTCGCGCGCCAGGCCGGTGAAACGGTCGATCCGGTCGCCCTGCGTGCCAAGCTTGTTGTGGAAAGTCACGTTGGCAAGGCTCTCAAGCCACGGCTGCGCCCCGTCCTTGGCCACGCGCAGATCGTTCTCCCAGAAGAATTTCGCATCCGACAGACGCGCAAAAAGAACCTTCTGGTTCCCCGCAAGGATCGTCGCGCCACTGTCGGCGGTCTCGCGGTTGGCCACGGTCACGAATTTCTCAATCCGGCCGGTTTTCGGGTTCTTCACCGAAAAGAACTTCTGGTGTTCCTTCATTGAGGTCTGAAGCACTTCCGGCGGCAGGCCGAGGAAATCCTCGGCAATATCGCCCATGAGGACAACCGGCCATTCCACAAGCCCCGCGACCTCTTTCAAAAGGCCCGCATCCTCGACAACGTCCATGCCTTGCGCAAAGGCCATGTTCGTCGCGTCGTTCCAGATATGCTCGGCCCGTTCTTCCGCCGACAGGATCACCTTGTCGCGCTTGAGCTTGGCCTCGTAATCCTCGAACCCCGCCACGGCAAAGCGCCCCGACCCCATAAAGCGATGGCCCTCGGTCGTGTCGCCCGCCTTGATCCCGTCAATATCGAGCGGCACCACGGTGGCGCCCGACTCATCGCTCAGGATACAGAGGATCGAATGCAGCGGTCGCACCCAGCGCAAGCTGCCCGCGCCCCAGCGCATAGATTTCGGCCAAGGGAAATTGCGCACCGTGTCCTCAAGAACCTCGGCCACGATCTCCGCCGCCGGGCGGCCCGGCTTGGTGATGGTCGCGAAATAGACCGCGCCCTTGGGCGTCTCGCGTTCTTCAAGGTCGTCGCGGCTCACACCCGCACCGCGCAGAAAGCCCTCGACGGCCTTCTCCGGCGCGCCGACCTTCGGACCTTTACGCTCTTCGCGCACGGTCGGGCTCTCGGCAAGAAGCCCCTCAAGCGCCAGCGTCAGGCGGCGCGGCGTCGAAAACGCCTTGGCCCCGGCATAGGTCAGCCCCGCCTCGACAAGACCGTCCGTGACGCGCTTGCGCAGATCATCCGCCGCCTTCGCCTGCATGCGGGCGGGGATTTCCTCGGAAAAGAGTTCAATCAGAAGAGCGGGCATGGGTCAGTAGCCTTCCGGTTTGGGCGGGCAGTTTTCGGGGGCGGGCTGGCCGTCAAA
>NZ_JAKVRD010000039.1 GCF_022814865.1 Shimia aestuarii
AACGCCTCGCCGATCCCGCCTCCGATATTTGTGGTCTCCGGCAGGATCGGCGAGGCGTTCTACAGCCGAGGCTCACAATAGCGTACCTTCCTGCCATTCGCTGCACTCACTCGATCTCCACTGCGCCAGCGAAGATCTTCGGGAGGAAGGGCAACTCGAGCGTAAGCCCGTGCATCTTGCAGGAAGCGTAAGAATTGGCCCCAATGTTGACATCGACAACATTTCGTAACATGAAGGCGGCGCGAGAATTTGGAGCTTACTGTGGCAAAACGCCTATATCATCACGGGAACCTTCGCGGTGCATTGCTTCGATCCGCTGTTAAGGTGCTGAATGAGACAGGCGTGGAAAGTCTGAGCCTGCGCGAACTCGCACGGGACTTGGGCGTCAGTCACGCGGCACCGATGCGGCACTTCGCAAGCAAGGCCGATCTGCTTCGCGCTCTCGCCGAGGAAGGCGTCGACCTTCTCATTGATAGGATGCGGGGCGCTGCAACGGCCCAAAGCGGTCGGGAGAGGCTTCGCCAGATCGCGAACGCCTACATTGATTGGGCGTGCAGCCATGCCGCCTACCATCGCATCCTGCGGAACCCTGATGTGGTGCGCTACGCTCAAGATAGTCTATCGGAAAAGATTGAAAAATCCGCAGAACTGCAAAGGGTCGAGATTCGGTGCGCCCAGTCCGAGGGCTGGCGGGCCAATGCCGACAGCGAAGTGCTGCTTCAGCATCTGATCTCACTTACCGCAGGGCTGGCCATCGTCGCTACAGACCCTGTCTACCAAAGGGCGCTTGGCGGACTGACGAGCAGCGATCATCTCGCCAACACGCTCGATCTCTTCTTCGGGCCCGAGGGGGAGGCGAAGCGCGACGCGGTTCCATTTTCTTACGCTTTCTCGGAACATTCTTGAACAGCTTGGAGCAGAATATGGTTGGCCCGTCCTCTCTCACGAAAATTCCCGACAACACGCTGTTTGGCGAAGGCGACATCTTTGTCCTTTTTGGCGAGCTTTTCGGGCGGGGCTATGCCACCGGTCTCGTTGATGCGGCGAAGGCGGCCGGCATGACGATCCTTGGGGTCACCGTGGGGCGACGTGACGATGACAACCGCTTGCGCGCCCTGACGGAAGAAGAATTGTCTGCCGCTGAGGCGAACCTCGGCGGCAGGATCATCAACGTTCCACTGATTGCAGGCTTCGATCTCGACGCGCCTGACGGCGAACCGACACCGACAGATCTTCTGAACGAAATGACGCTCGATGGTTGGCAGAATCACAATCTTGACTGGGATCATGTAGAGCGCTGCCGTCAGATCGGGGTGGCTCGGTTCACCTCGGCGATTGGCAGGGTCATGGAGCAGCTCGACGGAATGATCCCGGACGGCCGCAACGTCTTCTTTGCACACACCATGGCAGGGGGCATTCCGCGTGCCAAGGTCTTCATGGCCATCGCCAACCGCATCTACAAAGGTCGCGGTGCGCGCTATATGTCCTCACAGACGCTGATCGACAGTGATCTCGGCAAGCTGATCCTGCAAAACTTTGACGAAGTCACGGCACATAGCTTTGGCCATCTTCTGGACGCCAGCGGAGCCATTCGCCAACGCATCGAGGCTACCGGCGGACAGGTCCACTACACCGCCTACGGATATCACGGCACCCGAGTCCTGATCGGCGATAAGTATCGCTGGCAAACTTACACCAACTACACCCAAGGATATGCCAAGATGCGGCTGGAGAGCATCGCCCGCGCGGCTTGGGATGAAGGCATCAAGGCCACCGTGTTCAACTGTCCAGAAATCAGAACCAATTCATCTGACGTATTTGCCGGGATTGAATTGTCACTGCTGCCGCTTCTGTCGGCCCTGCTTAGTGAAGGGGGGGGGGCAGTCGCCGAGCGGCTGTGGCAGCAATGCCAGGATTTGTTGCAAGAAGGTGTGTCGCTTGAAGACATCCTGAAAATAGTCACCGACTATCAAAAGGATCCGGTGATGGAGCCTTTCTACAGCTTCGAGGCTTGGCCTATGGCCAACACAGGGGAGCAGGTGGAGAAGACCGTCGGAACGTCACAGAAAATCGTTGCCCTGCACAGCGACCGCAAACTCCTGATCAGTGACCTCCTCAGCCAGCACGTTGTGACCGCAACAGGAAAGCTGATCTTCGACGAAGCATGCGATCCGACCGGGCCAGTGCTCTGGTTGGACCATGATCTGGTAGCGCAGAAGATGATCTGCGCTTGAAAAGCGCCACCTGAACCAGACCCGGTTTACCATCGCAGTCAGTTTGGACCCCTTCCAGTCATTCGCCGCGGCCTGCGCGAAAGGCAGGCCACCGAAGAAGCAGGCGTAAAACGATGGCGCCCTCCCGCCCCCCATAAGGCGGGGAGGGCGCGGGCGATCCGCGACAACCTATAGACTGTGCCCACGGCCCCGGTCGCGGTCGCGGTCGGCGATGCTGTCCCGTTCCTTTTCGATCTCCTGCTGACGTTCCAGCTCACGCTCCCGTGCCGCGTCCTCTGCAACCTGCCGTTCCTGGGCCTCGCGGCCCTCGCGCAACGCGGCGGCACGATCAGCGAGTGCATCCCGGTCGATCCCCGCCGCCGCCTCGCGCAACCGCGCTGCCAAATCCTGCGGTGTCTCCCGCTCCGGTCCTGGCGTGGCAACCTCCTGAACCTCGTCCCGGCCTTGATGGGCCTCCCACGCTTCTCGCATCCGCGTGGCAATGTCGGGTTCCTGGTCCCGGCCATCACGGCCCCCGGCAAGCGCCAGCTCGGCCTGCCCAGACCCCAGACGGTCCAACACGCGATCCGCCGCCCGGTCCAGCCAGTCGCGGACATGCCCCGCCAGCTCGCGGGCAACCTCCATTACCTCGGCCGCCCGCGCCTTGGCCTCGTGCCAGGCCCCGACGCGGCCGACCTCGATGCCGCGTTCCTTCATCTGCCACGCGCCGGGGGAAAGCTGGGGCAGGGGCGGGCGGTCCAGTTCGATGGCCCGCACGGTCTGCACCAGCTCCGCGCCCTCGTCGCCGCGCTCCCGCGCCGCCGAGGCCAGCTCAAGCGCCTCGTCGCGCTGCGCCACGAGAGTCCGGTGATCCACGCGGTCCTCGATGCCGGCGCGCTCAAGGGCGATGTTGCTGTCCCGCGCCCAGGCTTCGCGCCAGCCTTCCAGAACCTCGACCTTGTTCCAGTCGCGGTTCTTGGTGGTGAAACCTTCGGGGCCAATCTCGCGGGTGGTGAGCAGAATATGGGCGTGGTGGTTGCGATCATCGCCGTCGCGCCCCGGCGCGTGCAGGGCGATATCCGCAATCATGCCACGGTCCACGAACTGTTCCCGGGCGAAGTCCCGGACCAGTTCGACACGCTGCGCATGGGTCAGCTCGGCAGGCAGGGCCACACGCACCTCGCGGGCGACCTGGCTGTTCTTGCGGGTCTCGGATTCCTCGACGCGGTTCCACAGCTCGGATCGGTCGCGGACCCAATCCGGCGCATGATCCGGGGCGAGAATTTCGGTATGATCGACACCGCCCCGAGCCGCGTAATCGAAGGTCAGCCCGGTACGGCGGTCTTCGATACGCTCCGCCACGCGATAGGCAATCGCCGCCGTGGCGCTGCGGCCCTGGCTGCGGGAAATCATCGAAGCTCTAAGGTGATAGATCGCCATCCGGTGCCGCACTTCGCTTAGGGGTCGAGGGGAAACGCCAGTCTCCCCCGCCCACACAAACGTGCAGCGTTTGTATAAGTGGGCACTTCGTGTCTTGCACCGTACCTCTCAACTGGCCGATAAGGCAACACCGGCAAAAAGAACGAGGGCAGAAATGGCGCGCACGATTGACCAGCAGATAGCAGAAACACAAGCCAAGCTCGCCCGCCTAAAGGAACGACAGAAGGCCAGCGAAACCCGGAGGAAAATCATTGTTGGATCGGTGGTGATCTCCAATGCGCTCAAGGAACCGGAAAAGGCCCGTGCCCTCGCCGCCCTCTTGCGCCGGGCTGTTACGCGGGAAGTCGATCAGAAGGAGCTGGTCGGGCTGATCGAGGAACTGGACCAGGCGGCGACGAAGGCGGATCGGTCGTGAGCAAAGACCCGTTCCAGATACTTGCCGACGAGCTGACCCTGATCCGTAAGGATATGGACCAGCTTCAGCGCACCAGCCTCGACAAGCAGGAAGCCGAAGAGCTGCACGGCTTCCTCGCCGATGCGGTCGAGAAGATGCACGCGGACACCCTGAAAGCGCCACAGGCCGTCAGGAGCGCCTTGAAGGCTGACAGGGACCGGATGGTCGAAGGGGCCACACAGGCAGCCACAGAGGCCGCTGAGCGCGTTCTGAAGGGCATCAGGGCGGAACTGTCCCAAGAGCGCCAGAAGCTTTCACAGGCCGCCGGAGAGGCCCGCAGGGAGGCCTGGCGCTGGTTTGGTGGGTTCTGGGTGTGGTTGGCCTCTATGCTCGCCACAGGCATCGTTCTGGGCTTACTGATCGCCTATGGAATGGAAACGGCCAAATCGGCGTTCTCCATTGATGATTTGGTGCGCTACAACTGCGGCAGGTCGTGGTTCGGCGGACAGGTGGTCGAGCAAGAAAACGGATCGAGCTTCTGCGCCTTCTGGATTACCCAGCCGGATCAGTGATCAGGATCAATCTGGCCATTCTTCGGCAGACCAGTCGCGTGACGTGTGGATCACCCGGACAATCGCAATTTCTTCTTCGCCCCTTCTCTGCGTGATCGCGTAGGCGAGGATGTAGGGCAGGTTTGTCACCGATTTTTCGTAGGTGCCAGTCACTCGTCCTGGGCGTCCTATCGGCATGTCTCCGAGGGCCAGGGCCGTTCTGTCGATGGCATCGGCCACGCGGCGGGCGGCTGATGGGTTGTCGGCGGCGATATAGGAAACCTGGTCGGCAAGATCGGTCAGCGCATCGGCGGACCAGCGAACGGATCGGCTCACGCGGAGCCGCCCGCCGCAACCTCGATCGCCCGTCGTACGGATGCCATTGCGTCTTCATGGCTGACCGTCCGGCCCGCTTCTACGTCTGCCAATCCGCGCTCGATGCCTTCGATGATTGCCAGCTCGCGGTCCACGTAGGTTTCCACGGCCTCGGCTGCGAGGAAGGATCGGCTGCGCCGTGTCCCGTCCGCCAATCTCCCCAGCTTTGCTTTGAGCTGCGGATCGAGTCGGATCGTCATTGTGGTGCTGGTGGTCATGTCACGATCTTTCTAAGCATGTGTACATCTGAACACATACATTGTTTTGAGGCTTTTGGAAAGGGGCGGACCAAGCAAACCCCTAGTGTTAATAGTGTTACCTACGGAGTATGTTACGGGCCTGAAAATCGCCCGTAACCCTATGGCTTCGAAAGGGGAAACTATCCACAGGGTTCCGAAAGGTGCGAGTCCGGGTTCCGAAAGGTGCGAATTTGGGTTCCGAAAGGTGCGAAGCGATAGCGGTTCCCGATAGTGCGAATTTGTGGTTCCTGATGGTGCGAACTGCTGCTATAGCTTCTGCATGGCCTTGCTTCCTGATCGACACCCTCAAAAAGACTTCTTCATCCTCGATATCGCCGATGTCGTGCCGAAGGATGATACGGCGTCGATGGAACACCCGATGTTTTCGCTGGCAACAAAGCCGGACATGCGCCACCTGCACTATGAGGCCGGGGATGTTCGCTTGGAGATTACGCCGTCCTATAACGGCCTGCCGACCATCTTCGACAAGGACATTCTGATCTTCTGCATCAGCCAACTGATGCACATGAAGAACCGTGGCGAAAAAATCGGCAAGCGTGTCAGGTTCACGGGGCGGGAGCTTCTCGTCTCAACGAACAGACCCACCAACAACCTTGGCTATCAACGCTTGGAACAAGCCTTCAAGCGCCTGCGGGGAACTACCTTCAAGACCGACATTCGGACGGGCGACCGCATGGAAACCCGTGTTTTTGGCCTGATTGACGAAGGTGGATTCGTCATGCGTGAGGACGGTTCTTGGCGGCTGGATTATTGCGAGGTGGTTCTGTCAGACTGGCTCATGCGGGCTATCGATTCCGATCAGGTTGTCACGATCTCGAACGACTACTTCCGCTTGCGCCGCCCACTGGAACGCCGACTCTACGAGATTGCGCGGAAACATTGCGGCAACCAGCCAAAATGGCACATCGGCCTTTCCAACCTTCAGCGAAAAACCGGCAGCAACGCCCCTCTCAAGAAGTTCCGGCTCAACCTTCGCCAAATCATCGCCGACGATCATACGCCCTTCTACCGAATCGAGCTGACGGGCGATGATCTGGTGATCTTCCGGCCCCGGAATACGAGGACACAGATAACGCCTGCAATCACCTTGCCGGATTGGGCCGAAGAAAAGGCTCGCACAGTGGCACGGGAGAAAGGCCGGGACTACCATGCCCTTCGAGCTGATTGGCTGGCCTTCGCACAGGCGGAATCGGCCAAGGGCAATCCGCCGAAAAATGCGGGTGCCGCCTTCCTGGCCTACTGCGGAAAACAGGACAGCCTGCGCTAGCGGCTATCCAAACAACCGACCCCAGAAGCCCTTGCGCGGCTCGGCTACCGCCTGCGGTCGCAGATCGACCAGGAGTGCGTGAAGCTGGTCTTCCTTGCGTTCCGCCCGCTCGGCCCGCTCTTTCAGATCTTCAATGCGTTGTTCCAGAAAACCGCGTTCGCGCTGGTCGGACTGGACCTGGGCACGAAGCTTCTCAACTTCGGCCTGCAACGCACTGGTTTCATGGGGCGTTTCAAGTGTTTCAGCAGGGGTTGCAATTCGCTTCGCAGCACCGTTCCTGTGCCCGTTAGCATCTTTCCACCGTTCCAGTTCCGCCGCGTCGATGCTGTAGGAACGATCATCCAGACGTTTTGCGCTAAGCTTCCCGTTTTTTATGGCTCGGGAAAGCGTTGGCTTGCTGAATCCGACTGCTTTTGCAGCTTCTCCTAGGGTGTAACTCATGGGTGTAACTGCTCGCTCTCATAGGGTTGCAATTCGCCTCATCTACCTGTGAGGTTTACAGTTACGCATGTTACACCCTGCTGGCGCGATCTCCAAACGCCTCGCCGATCCCGCCTCCGATATTTGTGGTCTCCGGCAGGATCGGCGAGGCGTTCTACAGCCGAGGCTCACAATAGCGTACCTTCCTGCCATTCGCTGCACTCACTCGATCTCCACTGCGCC
>NZ_JAKVRD010000040.1 GCF_022814865.1 Shimia aestuarii
TCAATACGAAACGACCCCACAGTGCTCTGGGCTATCGCCCACCGGCCCCCGAAACCATCATCCAGATGGACCAAAGGCCGATCATGCACTAACAATCAAATTGGACCACTCAAGTGGGGCGGATCACTACCTTGGCTGGCCCATGCAAACAGCCTAGAGATAGCGGAATAAGCAGTCGACACACCCACTTAACAACATGTTTTTATTTGAATTTTTCTAATTTAATGGTGCCCGGGGGCGGAATCGAACCACCGACACGAGGATTTTCAATTAGCCTTGTGATCCGCGCGGACTGTCTCAGGATCGCTCAAGCCGTAACGTAGTCGATTGAAAACCTTGACCTTTGCGTTTGGCAGATCGTCTCGACTCGTCTCATGCCGGAGCATTCAAGCAAGCTGCTCCTGCTACCCTCATGATACCCAAACCTTGATTGCTAGGTGGACCACTTTCAAACGTTCACCAGATCGGACAAGTACCCATCAGTGCCGCTGAAGTAGCCGAAAACGCCGTCCATGACGTCTCTCAACCGGATCAAGTCTAATCGGTCCTTGGCTAGAGGCACTGGGTTGCCTTGATTATCTCTAGGGTACCTAAAGGAGAACGAACGAGGGTCTAAGTTGCCAAACTCGGCGATAATACCTCCTACGATCCGATCAGCTTGGTCCGGATCTTGCGTCCCAAACCCGTCAAGTACTTCTAGGAACTTGGGCCATAGTCTATCAAACTCGTGTGCATTCCAGATCGGATCAATACCCACGTGAGGACCATAGTGATTTATTATATATTTTAAGTTCAGCTCGAGTGCGTGCCGGTACAAGAAAACAATTGGGAAGACCAAGTAATCTGCCTCGCGGAAGTCGTATACGGCTCTCTGAACAAGGGCGTCCGCCGATTTGCGATAGCCGTCTCTCATCAGGAAGAATCGCGAGAAGTCATCTGCAGCCACCGCAACTTGTTGTTGATCTTCATCTGGAAGATCAAAGGGGTCGTCCCCATCATGCGGCCACCGAAAGCCGGTCCCAAACAATTCCTCAAATCTTAGCCGCTTTGCCATTTGAACAACTTCCTATTTCTTAAACACCCGACTTGCAGTTCTCCAAGCATCAAGCCGCGAAAGCTACTAACGCGTAAGTTTTCCAATTTTAAACTTTGTAGTGGCCCCATATGGCTCAAAGTAGACCATGTATTGCGACACCGCCTGATACATATGGCTGACTAAACATACCTTTGCTTGGCCCTGATGAAATTCTCTTGATGGCTTCCTCGCGAACGTTCTCATCCGGCACTTGCGATAGGATAGTACGAGCTTCTGCTTTTGTAAGCTGAGGTAGCGTGGCGATACTTCTGGCCAGTGCTTCATATGGCTTCATACCATTTCGGAGGCCGTCAGACGCTAATTTTGTATGGAGAAAGGATACCGTATCACTCATTGCCCAAGCGCCCGCAGAAACTATTGCTCGCCGATCGAGCGTAAAAAGTGCCGGGTAAGTCACCAAGTCCGACGACCTGAAGCGTCTTTGATAGTTTCTGGCCAAACCAGAGCCAGAGTGACACGCATTCAGCATCACAAGACGGGCTTGAAAGTCAGGTGCGTGCATTTGCAATGCTTCTACCCCAATGATGTGTCTGCTTTCAGCGCCCCCCATAGTGGCGAAGTAGGGGTCAGTATAAAATTGGAAAGGAGCTGAATGAGAAGAAATCAACACGACATCTGCCGAAGCCAAGGCCTCTAACGCCTTGTCGTCATCCGCATCAAATTTTTTATGAACTATCGATGACCACTCAGCAGCAAAAACGCTTCCTTCGAATGGCGACAGCATCAAGTCATCGTTGGGGCTGGAGATCGAAACGATAGTGGATACTGCATCTTCGTCTTCGATTGCGGGATAAAGAGCTGAAACAATTCGTACATGGAAGTCTCCATGCTTCATACGGGCCGCACATCCAGCGTTGCGCAGCGCGATTGAGGTCACTGGAAGGCTATCGCTAAAATCTTGGATGTAACGGATAGACTGGGACCCCTTGCTAGATACCCAATCCAACATCGGGTCCAGATAGCGGCTAAAGTCTTCCAGTAATGCCAAAATTTTGCCATTGAAGTTGGCCCTGTTTATGCTGTTCGATGCATGATCAAGCAAAGCCTTTTTCCACTTTACCAGCAATTCTAGAGGGATTCGGGCGGACCCATACTGCTCCCCAACAACGCACCAGATCGTTGGTTCATCACTCGCATAGGTGACGAACATCAAAGCGTGCCCCTGCCGCAGGCGGCTATGGCAAGTGTCTAAGACAACCTCAAGGCTTGCACTCTCGGTTGGACTATTTGAAACACCACGGTTCTCTAGATGCAGGGAAATGGAGGCCAATTCGTCCCAAGCCTCTCCGCCATTCATGGGACTCCATGCGTCATCGTACTTCTCGCGAAAGCCAAATAGGTGCGGAGCGCCAAAGTTGCGTAGCTTTTGCATCACCTCTAGTAGCGCGCCAGATTCTTTCTCATCAACTTCGCCTCGAGCCGCCGTAGTGTTTGCCCAATCTAGTATGGACAACCAATCTGCCAAAGCGTTGGTTCTCACAGCAGCCAACATTGGAAGCACATTGTCCGCCTTGCCTTCAGATGGAAGTTGATCGAGCATCCCTTCAATTCTCGGGATGTATCTCTCTCGCAGACCACGCCGATGATGAAGCCTCAGAACTGGGCGCAGAATACGATCCAACAACACCGAGGCGAGTTTGAGTTGGCTAGTTGCATCTGAATACATGTCGAGTTCGAGCGATATCTTTGCGGCCACCAGCGCCACTTCGAGTCGGGCCTCAATATTTGATGTCGTTGCCAGACTTGCTTCAGCTTCTAGGATGGTTTCGAGAGCCTCATCAAATTGGCCGCTAACTCGTTGGCACACTGCCAAATTTATTTTTATTTGTGCGGCAAGATCGTCCTCGGGTTCAGCGTCCAAAGCTCTTTTATAATAGCATTGGGCACCCTCAATGTCATCCACCCGCATTCTGGCAAGCCCCATGTTGCTGAGTAGAGAAACCGGGGGCTGCTCAGCTAAATCTCTCCAGAGGCTCAGCGCTTTCTCGCCCACGCGGGTAGCCCAGTCGTGATCGCCCTCTTCGCAAGCAACCGAAACAGATGTGCTGTAAACCTCAGCGAGTAAACTCTGTGATTCAACATCTATCGCAATTTCTTCTGCATCTGAGAGACTTCGATATGCCGCTTGGCTCTGTCCATGCCGTGAATAAAGAGTAGCCGCCTCAAGATGGAGTTTGGCTATTCGTTCCTTCAATCCAAACCGGATATAGATGTCCATGACACGGGAAAAAACTCTGGGTCGTTGGTCCAAACTATTGCCAAAATTATCGGAGCTTTTGCTCGCAGCGTCAGCCAATTCAACCACGATGTCACGTGTGTCATCAGAGCTGTCCTCATCGGCCATCCTATTAAGGGTCACAAACAGTCCATGAAGGTCGCCTACCTGAGTGAGAATTCTCGCTCTCATTTCCCAAAAAAGTATGGCCTCCCGAAGTCTTGATCGTTCGAGAACGGTTTCAGCGACTTTTTCTGAGATACTCGCTACTCGAGCTGGGTCGCTATCGGCAAAAGCAACCAAGGCGTTGTACAATCCAATAAAATCTTTGTAGAGGATCGGACGGTCCAAGCTTCTTTTCAAGCGCTCTTGAAAGCGCTCAGCAGGGAGCATCAGCCAATCGGACCAGTCCATTTAACACCACCTCGACTTTTTTGCATTCTTGTTCGGCGGAAGATTAACAATCGATCCATCTCAATCCTCATCTGAGCAGATAGGTAGTACGGTTCCAGGTCAAACGAAACTTGCGCTCCTGGCGAAGAAGGCAATCTGATTTCTGTTCATGAAGCTGACTCCGTCGCAAAACTCAACGGATCCTCACATGTCGTCTAGGGTTGTCCCTGACGCAGCGCCTCCATTCGTCTTATTGTGGGGTATGAAACGCAAACTCACCACCAAATTCATCGAAGGCCAGAAGCCTAATCCGTCCAAGCGTCTCGATTTCCGTGACGAGTTGATGTCGGGTCTAGTCCTGCGCATCAGCACGTCCGGCACCAAGACGTTCTGCCTGCACAAGCGCATCAATGGCAAGATGCGTCGCCTGACCATCGGACACTTTCCGGTCGTGTCGCTGGCCGAGGCGCGCGAACGGGTGCGGCAGGTTCTTTACGAAATCGAGACGGGTCGCTTCGAGGATCGCACCGGCGTCGAGGTCGAAACGAGGCCCACGTTGGGCGACGTGATCCCCGACTACATCGAGAAGCATGCCAAGGTTCACAACCGCGACTGGAAGCGCAAGGAAGCCCTGCTGGCGAAATTCACCACCCTGCATGGCCAGCGCATAGATGAGATCAAGCGCGCTGATGTCGTGAAAGCCTGCGACGTGATCCACAAATCCGCGCCTGTCAGCGCAAACCGCGCGCTGGCTCACCTAAAGCACTTGATGGGGTGGTGCGTCGAGCGCGGCATGATTGAGGCAAACCCGATCTCGGGGATGAAGCCACTATCGAAGGAAAAACCTCGCGAGCGTGTCCTGACCGATAACGAGCTGGGCGCGCTTTGGGCGGTCTGTGGCGACGAGGGCTATCCATTTGGGGATTGCATGAAGCTGTTGATGCTTAGCGGCCAAAGACGTGCCGAGGTTGCTGAAATGCGCTGGTCTGAACTCGACCTCGAAAAACGACTTTGGACGCTGCCTTCGCAGCGCGCCAAGAATGGAAGGCAACATACGGTCCCGATCACCGACGCGATGATGGACGTGCTGCGCAGGGTGCCGAGGTTCCTCGGGTCGGACTACGTGTTCACAACCACCGGAAAATCGCCCGTGTCGGGGTTCGGTCGCCTGAAAGACCGGCTCGACAGGTCGCTGCCCGAAGGCACGGAGCCGTGGATTATCCACGACCTGCGCCGCACGATGTCTACGAACATGGCGATGCTGGGCGTCCCCCAGCCCGTCACAGAGGCGCTGTTGAACCACAAAACGGGTGTGGTTTCAGGCGTAGCGGCAATCTACAATGTCTATTCATATGCGGACGAAAAGCGCGAGGCATTGTGCAAGTGGAATGAGTGTATCGAAGAAATCACAAAGACCAAGAATGATCCGCAACCTGTTGGATGTGGCGACGCCAGATCGCTGGGTCGAGTGTGACGATTTCAAATACCCTGCGGGCGGCAACCCATGGACAGAACTCTACACCGAGCAAGCCTGCAAGAGTATCGCAGGCGCGGTAGCAATTGATGATCCAGACACCATTCGCCGCCTTCGATTTCAATTAGCGGCTACCGCAGAGTATTTGACACAGGCTTTCGGATTTGTGGGTGGCGCAATGACCCTATCCCAAAAACACAAGTGGGCAGGTGAATTGGACATATTGTTGCGAAAGACCATCCGCAAGCTTGGAGAGTCCACGGACAACCTATCGACCGTTTCGATTCAAGACTACGAGGGCAAGACGAAGGTTTATCCCGCATCTGAGATGAGAAAGCGCGTGGGACGCACACAAGATGCGATAGCAGATTTGCGCCTACTATTGGGAGCCGTTGAAGAATCTACGGTAAAGATCGAGGGCGGTACAAATCACGCCCAGACTCTGCAACTTGTTGTTGATGCCATGACCGAGGTCTTTATCGATGTTGTCGGCGTTGAACACGTCAAGAGAACGGCCTTCGAAAAGGAAATCGACGGGTTGTTCCCCGAGTTCATACGTGAAGCTGCAAAACCGCTGCTAGCCGTTCATTACCCAAAGTCCACTGCATCAAAACGAAATGTCGAAAAGCTAAACGCTCAAATACAAGAAGCCGTTTCCCGTTATTCATATCGTGATTGAACCAAACGCTCATTTTTAGACTCGTTTCGTTCATTGAATTGAAATGAAACGCTTTTCCGCCTGTGTCATTGTCCTGTTTAGGAACCGGTTCCCTTAGTCATGAAAGGGAAAAAGATGACAGACGATCAACCAGACAAGACCCTCGCCACGCGCGATGATCTGAAGCGCATGGGCATCAATGTGAGCCCGACAACCTTGCTCAGATGGGAGGCCCGTGGCCGATTTCCCAGACGGATAAAAATGGGTGGAACCAAGTGTGCTTGGCTTATGTCCGAACTTCGCGACTGGCTTGCAGAGCGCGCCGAAGAGCGTTCTCGGATGCACTACGCTGATTACTGATCGGCATCCCCAAAAACCAAAATCGTAAAGGAGACTGACCATGAAAAGGGATCAGAAGTCGCGGTCGTGCGCAAAGGGCAATCGCCGAAAACAGAACATCAAGCGTGATGGCTATGGTTGGCGACAATCGGTCCACGCGGACTGGGTTTTGAGAAACGAAGAGAGGATTGCAGGCCTTTCTGGGTGGGCTGTCGAAGTTGAGAACTTCTTTCGCGTTATTGCTCAACACGATCCTGAAAGGGTCATGCGGATTTGTTCCGTTTCCAAGAACGGTAGCCTCACGGCCGAGCACTTCGTTGGCTTCACCGAACACTTTACGATTGCTCAGGTGCTGATGGACCTGTCCGAACAAGAGGATTGCAACCTAATGTTCGATCCAATCCCGTGGGTTCACGGCAAACGGCCAAGAAAAACGTGATCCTCCCCCACTGAAGTGGTCCTCCGCTATGTTTAGGAAAACGGAGGAAACACATGGCCAACAAGCGACCGAAGCCGGAAGAGATTGTCACGAAGTTAAGGCAGGTTGAGGTTCTGACGGGGC
>NZ_JAKVRD010000041.1 GCF_022814865.1 Shimia aestuarii
GCCCCGTCAGAACCTCAACCTGCCTTAACTTCGTGACAATCTCTTCCGGCTTCGGTCGCTTGTTGGCCATGTGTTTCCTCCGTTTTCCTAAACATAGCGGAGGACCACTTCAGTGGGGGAGGATCACCTCCAGCCCGGCCTTCGCGGCATACGCCCCGACCAGACCCTTGATCCGAGCATTGTCCACGCCAAAGGCCAGAGGAGCTGGCCGGATTTTGGTGAACCGGCGATTTACCTGTGGGTCAATTCCCGTGATCGATCCAAGACGTTCGGTTCCACTCAGCACCAGAACGACGGGGTGCTCACCCTGCATCAGCCCTTTCAACATCTTGAACATGTTTTCGGTCTCGGCACCCGAGGCGGACTTAAACATGTCATGCGCCTCGTCGATCCAGAGCAGCGTTGCCCCAGTGACCTTCAGGCGATGACGCACCATGTCCCACACATCGTAGACACGCGCCCGGTCGCTGACCTTGTCGACTCCCATCTTCTTCAGGATGTCGACGCCCAGGCTGCGCAAGGTCGCAGGGACCGCCACCTTCAAGTGGACATAGCGCGGCGCGCCAGTCTCGGGATTGTGTGCCAAGGGAGCAAAGTTCTTCAGGACCTCAACGATAGCCGTGGTTTTCCCTCCCCCGGATCCCTCGATAAAGGCGATCCCCTCGGTTTCCGTCCCACCGGTACAGCGGACAGGAAGATGCGTGAGTTCTCCGTCCTCGTCACGGATGAACTTGCGGCTCAGCTGCTTCTCGAAGGCCTTGTCACGATCGGTCTCGATATGGGCACTCCGCAGGGATTTCATCTTGGCGGCGATTTCTTTATTCGAAAGAGTCATGGTTTTTCTCCTGTTTTCCGGTGCTTTGGGGATCAATCACGCATCTTCCAGGTATCGGCAGACGCTTCCTGCGCAGCGGAATCTCCGGCCGTATCCTTCACGGAGCTGGGCTTGGTCTGCACCACCGGCGTCACGGTCCGGCCCAGGCCATCCGAAGACGAAACCTGTTTCTCGCGGGGAGAAACAACATCAAAGCTTGCCATGGCTTCTTGCTCGACAGCCTTGAAACGTTTCTCGTCCCAACCATGGTCAATGATGCGGCGGGCGGCTTTACGCTCGGCGTTCAGGGCTTCGATATCGGCAATGGTCTGAGCGATCACGTCCTCTTCCCACTCCATCCGCTTCTGATCGCGGGAGCGGAGTGCGCGGCGCGTGGCCACCCAGGTCGAGGCATCGACCCCTTGGAAAGCGTCACTGACTGCAGGAACAGCGTACCAGGTACCATCAAGCTCGACCTCAATGGTCCCGATATCCTCCTCGAACCACCGCACATTCACCGGATGCTTGCCACGCTTCAGATACTTGGCCGCCAAGTCGCCGGTCTGGTAGCGGACGTTCAGGATGCGGATCCCGTCTTTCTGCAGTTCACGCTGCAGGGGCAATCCGAATGCGAGACGTTTGCGCCGCATGGTCGGGGCAGACATCAGGGGATAGTTGCCATCTTCGAGATCCTTTTCCCACTGCTCAAGCGGCGTCCGCAGCCCCAAGGACTCCTGCGGCGTGTTGTGATAAACATCGACAACCCAGCGCACGAGGGCATAGATCAGGTCTTCCAGGGCATGGCAGGCAAGTTTCTCGGAAGGGTGAGTACCGCGTTCAACCACACTGCCAAAGGTACGGCCCGACAGACGGGGCAGCAAAGTCGTCGCCAGCGTGCCGAACACCCGTTCGATCTTGCCCCGCATCGAAGGCTGGCCGGCGATGGTCTGGACTTTTGCAATGCCGAGATCCGTACAGGCATTGGTGAACAGCAGAGACTTGAACGCCCCGCCATTGTCGACATAGAGCGTTTCCGGCGTTCCGAACATCGACCAGGGCGACAGCGCACCCATTTTGTCGGCGAACTGCCCCTTGTCACTGACAACCATACGCAGACATTTGAGGGCGCTGCTGGTCTTGGGGTTCGGCGTCAGCGCCAAGCCCACCAGACAGTTGGTCCGGCAGTCGATCGCTCCAACCATCCACCAGCGCTTCAAGGTTCCGTCCAAGCCCATTGCCACCCGCTCTTCCGGCGTGAACATCAGGAGCAGCTTGCTCTTGCTCAGGATCGTCAGAAGATCGATCTTCCACTCGTCCATCTCGACGCGTTCGAACGGACGGAGAACCTCAACACCCTTGTTGACCGGACGCATTTTTTTCATGGCCTCACCGTGACCATGCCGTGCAACCATGACATGGAACTTATCGAGGCATTTGATGAAATTGCTCACCGCATCGCGTCCCGGGGTGCGAAGTTTGACCTCCCCCTCCTCAGCGCGGCGTGCATTCTCCTCCTTGAAGGCGAGTTTCACATCGACCAGCACAGTTGCCTTGCTCTTGCGTTGACGGGACATGTACTCCTTGTTCACCACCTCGGCGAGCAGAGCCATTTCTTCGATCGTGAAGTAGCTGTTGGTGTTGCCGCGCTTGTCCTGGTTGTCGATCAGGGCCTTCTTCCCGCCCCGTTTGTAGGCAGCCGCCCATTTGCGCAGAGTGCTGGCGGCGACCTTGTCAGGGAGCACGACAGAGCTTTTGGAGCGGGGTTTCGGCCCTTCGCCACGTTCGTACTTGGCCACCTTCAGGCTGTATTCCGGATCAGGAAGCGTTTCCTCCAGATAGGCCTCAGCGCCATCGCGGATTTGCGACATTGCATGATTGATCTCGGTATCATCGACCTTGAAGACTTTCCGTTCCTTCAGCTCGAAGTAGGATTTGACCATGGCTTCACGCTGATTGGCACGCTTGCGCTTCGTAAGGCTGAGGCCGGCCATGAACACGTCATCAACCGTATTGGCCTGAGCGGGGCGCAGATGTTCCGGCAGCTGCGCATAGGGGCGCACTTCGATCTCCCCGCTGGCGTTCAGCCGGTTGAGCGTGCCGAGGTCATAGGTGGCCTTCTTGTGCGGATCATCAATGGCATAGAAGGTGGCCGTACCATTCGTCTGGTAGGCGTACCCCCAGCTCTCGCCATGCATGCAGTACACATGATCTTTGTCGAGGCTGAAGGTGAGGAAGGATTTTTCGTGCATGGACATGGGAAGTCTCCTGTTTAGGCAAGGTTGGTGCCCGTGATTGGGCAAGGGGGTGCTGTTCCCGCGCGCGGCATTGCGCACGGGTGGCAAACTTGAATGTTTCGGTTAGGCCTAGACGACCGTCAGAGCCGGTTGCGGTTCCGCGACGAGCACAGGGCGATCCGGCAGATGCTGGGTCAACTTTTCATCCCGGGCATTGACGATCACGGCGTCCGGCGAGATCCGTTCTTTCACCTGAAGTCGCGCTTCACCTGTCCGAAGCAGACGGATCAGCGCCCGATACCCCCGTGCGCCCAGACCGACGGCCGAGGTAAGCTCGCGCAAGCTCAAGCCACCGCCGGCAGGCAAACTCCCGAGAGCATGTTGAGCGGCATTGTCGGCATCGAAGTCCACGGCACGGACTGCAGCCATGACCTTCGCATTGTACAGGTCGACCGGATCCAGATCGACTTCGGTGAGGATACGCACTTCATCCACGAAACCCGTCTCGTAGGCCCACCAAGTGACGGCCTGCATGTGCTCCTCGAAGCTTTCCTTCTTCGACGAATAGAGGCGGACTTCCGGTTTGACTGCGAAGGCAATGCGTTCCCCGGACACGAGAGTCACAATCACGTCGAAGATGTGCTTCTTCAGTTTTTTCCGATCCCACCCAAAGTGAAAGATCACCTGCTCCTGCATGCTGGCGACATTCCGGACGGAGTTCAGAATGTAGGAACTGTCGATTTCCAGGTGGCTCTCGTGCTGCATCCGAACACCGGCCCCATCGCCAAGCACCGAGTGTGCAGTGCAGTGTGCGGAAGATGCAGCGGGAACATCGCGGACCGCTTGGGAGGGTGTCGGCAAGACAATGCCGGTAAGTTCATCAGGGAGTGCGTCAAGATGATGATGCACATCGCGAAAATGGTAGGACATGGTCTTCTATCTCCAAATCAAGTTGCACTCCCCGGTCGGTCGGAAAGCGTGCGACCCCATGGTTCTGCCCCAGCACAAGCCCACTCGGGATACATTGCGGTTGGCTGCGGGCAGACCTGTCCCGTGGCGACAAACGCGTCGCGGAAAAGAAGGTCTTCATGTTCTGGAAGCATCCGAGTCCTTGAAACCAACCCGTTTGGGTGATAGGTTCCTAGCTGATTAAGGTAGACTTCGGTCTTCCAAGAGAGAGCGGTCTGTTGGCGCAGATCGCTTTTTCGTTTCTTGCTACATCGTCAGTGCCTCCTGTGTTGCGGCGATGGGTATTTGGTAGCTCCCGATTTCGAATACCAAAAGTCTTTTTCTTTTTTGTACAATAGGTTAGAAATCAGTATCGCCGAACATCGTGCGAATATAGAAACTGCGGAATCTTTCGCTTTTTCGCAGACACATCATCTTGTGCGAACCAGAATTCCCGAACCTGCAGCTCACCAAAGTCTTGCGATTCCGGATAAATTTTTCGCAAGGCGAAACCGGCCTCGAGAATGAGACGCAGTCGCATTTTCCCTAGAATCAATGCCCTCTTCACATGGGCAATCCCAACATTTCTCAGGGAATCACCGCAGTTTTTCCCGTGGGTGATTCCATGCAGAAAGGCAGAGACAGGCCGAGAGTCGCGGACAGGAACGGTTTGCCGTTCAACGGCGCAAAACTGGGTCTGCAATTTTTGGGAGAGGTCGACTGCCATTCTCACACTCTTCAATCTCAAGCTTCAGGTGCCAACCGTATGAGCACGGCTGGGCGAGTTCACGTCATATGAACCGTATGCGGAGAAGCGAGATATGAGTGTTGTTTTGCGTCATGACCCAAACATAGAGGCGCCCCCCATAAATAAACAAGGCCGATGGACACGAAAAAATGCAGGTTGCGGTCACATTGTTGCAAATTTGCATCATTTTAAAATTAAATTTTCCGCACATCTTGCTTCCTATTTACAAGATATGGCAGGGCCTTCCCTGTCAGGCCGGTCGCTCCCAACCAGTCGCTGACAGGGAAGATTCTCACCTCCCCGCTGCGCGGACCAACACTTCGTAAAAACACAAGAATTTCTCTAAATATTTATTTTGTGCGAGCACTTGAAGAAGTCGGGCTCAGCACCCAACGGAGGACCGATTTTGGTCCCGGTAAGCTATAAGCTTGGGGGAAATCAGCCGTCTGCCAGAGCTAACTGCGCACCGCAGGCTGTATCATGGGCAGCGCTCGACACCCCAGGTGCTGCGCTCAGCATAGATGTCAACTATATCTGATTGTGTGGTCGATACCTCACGGCACAGCCGATACACTTTCCGACCCAACTCTAGGGCTGCAAAGCGCTATAAGGTCAGATGCAACGGAAAGGGGCATGGGAGCGAAGCTATGAATCAAGACAATGACGATGCTCAGATGGACGGCCTCGGCCTACGCATCGATGACGCATCCGACGCTGGCGACACCGCGGCACTCGAAGGCCTCGACACAGAATGCGCTGAACTCCTCGCTCAGGAGGACTCGCCCGATGCCTTGCTCTACTATTTCCGAGCAAACATTCAAGACGGCCTGCATTCTTCTCTGCCTCCTACGGATTGGTCATGGCACCAACCTCATCGAGAGCGGCAAATCCGATATTTGCGCCAAGCACATATGGCTCCCTCATTTGATGGACTAACCCCGCCCCGGCGTGCCAGATAGTGACCAATCTTGCAAACCAGATGAGTACGCTCGGGCGTCCAATTGAAGCCATGCGACTCTATAAAGTTGCGCTGACCACGAGCCCGAAATTCGCAATGGCACTATTGAATCGCGGACTGGTCCGCTTGAGCTTCGCCCGAATGGTGTATGACGATGGGCGCACTCCACAATACCGACGCTACCGTCGCCGAGTTTTGCTCCGCCGTTGACACCTTCACCTTACGCCAGTCGAGTCCCGTAAAAAGTGCTTCAAACTGGGCGTGGTTTAGTGACATCAGACCATCCTTGATCGCAGGCCAAGTGAAGGTCGTTTCCTCCAGCCGCTTGTAGGTCATCACCAACCCGGTTCCATCCCAATACAGCAACTTTAGCCGATCCGCCCGCTTTGAGCGGAGCACAAATACCGTTCCCGTGAACGGGTGTGACCGTCACGCACCGCTTACGGCGCAAAGACAGGGTCCTCGACTTCTGCCGCAGGCAGCACAAGCTTGTCCTGTTTGGCTTCACGTCGCCATGCCGAAAGTTGATTGGGCAGAATGCCAAACCGCTCCTCCACGGCATTCACCGTCGCACCAGTCTCCAAGGTCATCGCGACGACCAAGGCCTTGGCCTCATCCGGCCACCGGCGATGTCCCGACGCGTAAATCTCGACGCCCAGCTATTTGAGAAACGAATTTGTAGCGCACATTTCGAAACGCACTTGATCCTCCCCCACTGAAGTGGTCCTCCGCTATGTTTAGGAAAACGGAGGAAACACATGGCCAACAAGCGACCGAAGCCGGAAGAGATTGTCACGAAGTTAAGGCAGGTTGAGGTTCTGACGGGGC
>NZ_JAKVRD010000042.1 GCF_022814865.1 Shimia aestuarii
CCCGTCAGAACCTCAACCTGCCTTAACTTCGTGACAATCTCTTCCGGCTTCGGTCGCTTGTTGGCCATGTGTTTCCTCCGTTTTCCTAAACATAGCGGAGGACCACTTCAGTGGGGGAGGATCAGCGCGTAATCTGCGCCAACCTTCCGGTACGTTCGAAGAAAAACTAGAACCGGCCCTTCAATTCCTCGCAAACCCTTGGAAAGTATGGGAAAGTGGTGAGACAGCACTGCGGCGAACAGTGGTCAAACTGGTGTTCGCTGGTCGCCTGAAATACTGCCGAAATGAAGGTGCTAGAACCGCTGAATTTACCTTACCATTCAAGGCTTTAGGTGCACTTTCAACTGTGAAAAGTGAAAGTGGTGCGGGTGAAGGGACTCGAACCCCCACGCCTCGCGGCGCCAGAACCTAAATCTGGTGCGTCTACCAATTCCGCCACACCCGCACTGCGCGGCCTCTTAGCAAAGCCTTTGCAAGGATGCGAGAGGAAAACGCGCCCCTGCGCTCAAACTGCGCTCAAAGCTGGCGCAAAAGACTCGCCTCATGGCGTTTCACCAAGAGCCGCGCCGAAGACAGCGCAACCTCGCGGCCAAGGTCGATCTGCGGAAACAGCGCCGCCAGTTCGCGCCGGCTCGCCTCGGGAATGGTGCTGAGGCTGATCGGGCCGGGATTGAGGCTCTCGGTCTCGAGACCATCGGACAGCACGATCTCGTGATGGTCGAATTGCAGGTGGATATAGACCGTCTCGCGCACATCCTGCGCGATCTGCACCGCCCGGTCATCCACGAGATGCGCCGCCGCCACAAGCACCTCCGACTCCCCGGTGAAAAGCTCGGCCCGCCAGCCGGAAATCAGGATTCGGTGCTGCTGCGACACCAGCATGTCGCGCTCCGGCGCGCCCGGCCCGAAAGCATCCGCCCGGATTCGCACCGGCCGGAATTGCGGCTCCCGCGCCATCCGCGCTGGCGACACCGCACAGCGCCCGATCCAGCGGATCGCCTGCGCCCCCCGGTCCCGCGTCAGCACCATATCCCCGACCTCAAGCGCCTCGACCGGCCGCGCGCCCTCTGTCGTGAGGATCATCGTGCCCGGCGTAAAACAGGGCGGCGCGGCAATATCGACATTGTCCACGGCCGATCCGCCGCTCGGCCCTTCCGTCGCCGACACCACGTTGAGCGTCACCCCGATGGGCGGGAATTCATTCACGAAGGCAAGCCCCTCGATCGTGCCGTAGGAGGGCGAGGAATTGTTGACGTTGACCGCCAACGCCCGGTAGGTCAGCCCCGTCGAGGGATCCTGCAACAGGATCTCGTATTCCGCCTCGATCCCGGTGTTGTTGCCATAGCTGGACCCGTCGAAACTCTGCCCGCCATCAAGGCGCTGGTTGCTGTCGTTGTCGTCGAAATCGACATCGTTGCCGCCATCCTTGACCGCGATCTCTTCCCAGGCATTGTCGTTGAGCGTGATGGTCTTTCCCACGAGGTGAGAGCCATCCCCCTGCGTAATGCCATCGAGGGACACACCGCCAGACACGGTGATATGGGACTCTCCCAGAGCCCAGAAACTATACTTCGACATGTAACAGGACCTGCTCGACCTGATTTATTTTTATGCCGTAATGATAAAGGAAGAATGAGTCCCGGACAATTGTTTTAGGCCACGCCCAGATCGCGGAGGACTTTCGGCAACATCTCCGGCAGGTCCTCGGCAATAAGCCCCGGCCCAAAGGCCCGCGCCGCCTCGACATGGAGCCACGCGCCCGTCTCCGCCGCCTGCATCGGCGCGAAACCGCGCGCCAACAGCCCGGTGATGATCCCGGCCAGCACATCGCCCGCCCCAGCCGTCGCCAACCACGGCGCCGCGCGCTCATAGGCCGCCGCATGGACCGCGCAGCGCCCGTCCGGCGCGGCAATGACCGTATCCGCCCCTTTATAGAGCACCACACATCCCGCCCGCTTGGCCGCCTCCCGCGTTGCATCGACCTTGGAGAAGGCCGGTCCCTTGACCGCAGGCGCGGCCAGTTTCTCGGCAATATCCGGAAAAAGCCGCGCAAACTCGCCCCCATGCGGGGTCAGGACACACGCCCCATGCAACATGTCGAACAACACCTGCGGATCCTCGGCAAACGCCGTCAACGCATCCGCATCGAGCACCGTCGCGCGCCCGGCCTCCAACGCCACGGGGACCAGCTCCTCCGCCTGCCGCAGGCCCAATCCCGGCCCAAGGCAAACCGCATTGATCCGCTGGTCCTGCAACCGCTCCCGCAATGCCGCCCCGTCCACGACCTCGCGCATCATCTCGCCCGTGATCTGCGCCGCAACCTCCACCATCGCCTCGCCCGGCACGCCAAGCGTCACCAGCCCCGTGCCCACGCGCAACGCCCCCCGCGCCGCCAGACGCGCCGCGCCTGTGCGCCCCGCGCTGCCGGTCAGAATAAAGGCATGGCCGTGGGAGAATTTGTGATCATCGGACATTTTGGCAAGCCAGCTAGGATGAAGCCTATCAAACAAACTGACAACATCGCGTTTCGCAACGCGCCAAGCCTCCGCACCTTGTGCTTTCACATATTCAGCGTCGAGCCACCGCAGGTTTTCTTCAGCGCCCGGCAAACCAATATCAGCAACAACAGTCTTGCCCGATTGAGCGGCGCCATCTGCCAAATAGTGTCCCAACTTCGCAGTATGGAAAGAAACCGTCAGATGCACCGCAGCCGAAAAACGCTCCCATAACTTTTCATTTGGAAACTCCCTTCCACTGTCCGAACAAACGCCGCTAGGAATATCAACTGCCACGATTGCGGGACGGCCCCTCTCATGACCAAACTCCACATCAAAGCAATCGACCATGTCCTCCATGTTCCAGAATAGCTCTCCAAGATCCGGCAGGCCTCGCCTCAGACCAGTGCCGAAAAGGGCATCTATGAGAAGGTCGCACCGCCAACCCTTAGCTCGCTCATAGACCTCCAAGAGCTGCACCTCCCCCATCTCGCACCACCGCTCATAGTTCGCCTTCGCATCCGGCGGCAGTTTCTCTCTATCGCCATAGAGATAAACCTCGACCTCCCAGCCCCACTCCTTGAGCAACCGCGCGACGACAAACCCGTCCCCGCCATTGTTTCCCGGCCCGCACAAAACCACCGCCCGGTGCGACGTTTGCGCGAACTCTGGCCATTCCTCGAAAATCGCCTCCACGACGCCCCGCCCGGCGCGCTCCATGAGCTCGAGCCCCGTGACCTCGCCCGACTCAATTGCGGCCATTTCGATGGCGCGCATTTGTGCAGCTGTCAGTAATTCGCTCATACCCTGACCTTTCGCGATTCAATTCAGCGCCATTTTTGCGCTTTCTGCCTAAATTTTAATCACACGCTTCGGAATCGCTGACCGACATCCCTTGTACGGAGCCTAGTCAATTGAGACCCCTAGGGGAAAGTGATCTGTCGGGGGCAATTAGTCAGGTGAGGAGAGTCCCCGGATGAAGAAAATCGAAGCAATCATCAAGCCGTTCAAGCTTGATGAGGTCAAGGAAGCCCTGCAAGACGCCGGTATCCAAGGCCTGAGCGTGATCGAAGTCAAAGGCTTCGGTCGCCAAAAGGGCCATACCGAGCTCTATCGCGGCGCAGAATACGTCGTGGATTTCCTGCCCAAGGTTAAAATCGAAGTGGTGCTCGACGACGATCAGGTCGACGGCGCCATCGAGGCGATCGTGGACGCCGCCAAGACCGACAAGATCGGCGACGGCAAGATCTTCGTGAGCACGGTCGAACAGGCCATCCGCATCCGTACCGGTGAATCCGGCTCGGACGCCCTTTAAGTCACCCCCATTCTATCTGTAACAGAAGGACAAAGAGAATGAGCGCAGACGCAGTTCTCCAGCTACTGAAAGACGAAGAAGCGGCATATGTCGATATCCGCTTCACCGACACGCGCGGTAAGCTTCAGCACGTCACCGTGGACGTGGACCTCGTCGACGAAGACTTCCTCGAAGAAGGCTTCATGTTCGACGGCTCCTCCGTCGCGGGCTGGAAATCCATCGAAGCTTCGGACATGAAGCTCATCCCCGACACCACCTCGGCCTATGTCGATCCCTTCTATGCCGAGAAGACCATCGCCATCCACTGCTCGATCGTCGAGCCGGACACCGGCGAAGCCTACGAGCGCGACCCGCGCGGCACCGCCGAAAAAGCCGAAGCCTACCTTAAGGCATCGGGCATTGGCGACACCGCCTTCATGGGCCCGGAAGCGGAATTCTTCCTCTTCGACGACGTGCGCTTCTCCAACACCATCAACAAAGTGTCCTATGAGGTCGACGCGATCGACGCCTCCTGGAATACCGACACCGAATACGAGATGGGCAACACCGGCCACCGTCCGGGCGTCAAGGGCGGCTACTTCCCCGTGAACCCGATCGACGACGCGCAGGACATCCGCTCCGAGATGCTCTCGACCATGAAGCGCATCGGCATGAAGACCGACAAGCACCACCACGAAGTGGCGTCCTGTCAGCACGAGCTTGGCCTGATCTTCGACACCCTGACCAAACAGGCGGACGAGCTTCAGAAGTACAAGTACATCATCCACAACGTGGCCCAGTCCTACGGCAAATCGGCCACCTTCATGCCCAAGCCGATCTACGGCGACAACGGCACCGGCATGCACGTCAACATGTCGATCTGGAAAGACGGCAAGCCGCTCTTTGCAGGCGACAAATATGCGGACCTCTCCGACGAGGCCCTGTGGTTCATCGGCGGCATCCTGAAGCACGCGAAGACGCTCAACGCCTTCACCAACCCGTCGACCAACTCCTACAAGCGCCTGATCCCCGGCTTTGAAGCCCCGGTTCTGCGCGCCTACTCGGCTCGTAACCGCTCGGGTTGTGTGCGTATTCCGTGGTCGGAATCGCCGAAAGCCAAGCGCGTTGAAGCGCGTTTCCCCGATCCGTCGGCGAACCCCTACCTCTGCTTCGCAGCCCTGCTCATGGCTGGCCTCGACGGTATCTCGAACAAGATCGATCCGGGCGAAGCCATGGACAAGAACCTCTACGACCTTCCGGCAGAGGAACTCGAAGGCATCCCGACCGTCTGCGGTTCGCTCCGCGAAGCTCTGGAAGCTCTGGCCTCCGATCACGACTTCCTGCTTGCAGGCGACGTGTTCACCAAAGACCAGATCGAAGGCTATATCGACCTCAAGATGGAAGAAGTCGAGCTTTTCGAACACACCCCGCACCCTGTCGAATTCGGCATGTACTACAGCTGCTAATCAGCTTCGGGACAGTAAACAAAAGGGCGCCTCTCGGGGCGCCCTTTTTCTTATCCGGGTGATGTGTTGAGGTCCGGTATGCGGGACGAAGCTGTCGTTCAAAGCGAAGTCGGTACTCAGTCTCGGCGGATTCTGAAAGGGTGGTTTGGGTTGCGATCAATGAAGTCGTCAACATCACGAAGGCGTTCTGGCAGAGGCTCAGCTTCAGGATAACTCCTGTAGCTTTGAAAGCGGAACCCTGCCTCCCAAAGCTTTTGTATCTTTTCCCACTGTTCGCCGTCCGATTTCCTTGGGGCTTTGAAGGAGCGCCCCATAAATTCAACAGGTTGCCCACACTCGGGACAAGCATGCCCGCTTTCGCTTGGTTTCATCTTCCAAGATTTGTTGCAGCGAAAGCATGCGTGGGCGGTCAGATACTCTGGACCGCGTGGTCGGCCGACCTGGAGCAGTTTTGGAAGCTCTCGTGTACCGTTGGCACGTCGAAGCTCCATTCGCCGCGCTTTTTCAATTCCATTGGCCATAAATGAAAATAGCATTCCTTACGGAAGGCTTGCAACGGGCTCATTCCTGTCTTTCGCCGCACCCCATTAATATCCACCCGCCCACAATCCCACCTTCCC
>NZ_JAKVRD010000043.1 GCF_022814865.1 Shimia aestuarii
TCATTCAGAGAGGTACAAATTTGTTATTTGGTTCTTACTAGGTTTGGCGGTGACCTACTCTCCCACGTCTTGAGACGCAGTACCATCGGCGCGACGGTGCTTAACGGCCGGGTTCGGGATGGGACCGGGTGTTTCACTCGTGCTATGACCACCAAACCGAGAAAGGACCAAATAACCAAGTCAAGTTGTGTGTATGCTTTTGATTTCCAGTCTGTCTTTTACTGGATCAAATCAAGCCTATCGGGCCATTAGTACCGGTCAACTGAACATGTTACCATGCTTACATCTCCGGCCTATCGACGTGGTGGTCTACCACGGCCCTCAGGGATACCTTGTTTTGAGGGGGGCTTCCCGCTTAGATGCCTTCAGCGGTTATCCTGTCCGATCATAGCTACCCAGCACTGCTATTGGCATAACAACTGGTCCACCAGTGGATCGTTCACCCCGGTCCTCTCGTACTAGGGGCAACTCCTCTCAAGTATCCTACACCCACGGCAGATAGGGACCGAACTGTCTCACGACGTTCTAAACCCAGCTCACGTACCTCTTTAAACGGCGAACAGCCGTACCCTTGGGACCTGCTCCAGCCCCAGGATGAGATGAGCCGACATCGAGGTGCCAAACACTGCCGTCGATATGGACTCTTGGGCAGTATCAGCCTGTTATCCCCGGCGTACCTTTTATCCGTTGAGCGATGGCCCTTCCACTCGGGACCACCGGATCACTATGGCCGTCTTTCGACTCTGCTTGACTTGTCAGTCTCGCAGTCAGGCTGGCTTCTGCCATTGCACTCAACGAGCGATTTCCGACCGCTCTGAGCCAACCTTCGCGCGCCTCCGTTACGCTTTAGGAGGCGACCGCCCCAGTCAAACTACCCGCCACGCAGGGTCCCGGATCCGGATAACGGACCGCGGTTAGACATCAAGCAGAACAAGGGTGGTATCTCAAGGGAGGCTCCACCGGGACTGGCGTCCCGGTTTCAAAGCCCACCACCTATCCTGCACATGTTGTGCCTGATGCCAGTGCGAAGCTGTAGTAAAGGTGCACGGGGTCTTTCCGTCTAACCGCGGGAAGCCTGCATCTTGACAGGCAATTCAATTTCGCTGAGTCGATGTTGGAGACAGCGGGGAAGTCGTTACGCCATTCGTGCAGGTCGGAACTTACCCGACAAGGAATTTCGCTACCTTAGGACCGTTATAGTTACGGCCGCCGTTTACCTGGGCTTCAATTCGGAGCTCTCACCCCTCCTTTTAACCTTCAGGCACCGGGCAGGCGTCAGACCCTATACGTCGTCTTGCGACTTCGCAGAGCCCTGTGTTTTTAGTAAACAGTCGCCACCCCCTGGTTTGTGCCCCCAGCCAATACTTGCGTAGAAACTGGGCCTCCTTCTCGCGAACTTACGGAGGTATTTTGCCGAGTTCCTTCAACATCGTTCTCTCAAGCGCCTTGGTATGCTCTACCAGTCCACCTGTGTCGGTTTAGGGTACGATCTTATGATGGAGCTATTTCCAGGGACTGATTAGCGGCCCCTCCAATCCGATAAGGAGGAACAACCTTCACAATCCGTCACTACCATCTGGCTCCGGAATATTAACCGGATTCCCATCGACTACGCCTTTCGGCCTCGCCTTAGGGGTCGGCTTACCCTGCTCAGATTAGCTTTAAGCAGGAACCCTTGGACTTTCGGCGAGAGTGTCTCTCACACTCTTTGTCGCTACTCATGTCATCATTCTCACTAGTGATCTCTCCACCGGATGGCTCACGCCCCGGCTTCATCGAAAGCTCCTTGATCCTCCAAGGCGATCCGAGGATCGCTAAAGAGGATAGGAACTATGTCACACTACGCTCTGCTACCACAGTCACAAAAGTGACTATCCTAAGCTTCGGCTCATGGCTTGAGCCCCGTTACATCTTCGCCGCAGGACAACTTATTTAGACCAGTGAGCTGTTACGCTATCTTTAAAGGATGGCTGCTTCTAAGCCAACCTCCTGGTTGTTTTGGTCGTCCCACCTGCTTTCCCACTTAGCCATGAATTAGGGGCCTTAGCTGTAGGTCAGGGTTGTTTCCCTCTCCACTACGGACGTTAGCATCCGCAGTGTGTCTGCCATCTAGTACTCCCGGGTATTCGGAGTTTGGTTAGGATCAGTAAGCCTGTGGGGCCCCATTACCCATCCAGTGCTCTACCCCCCGGGGTATTCGGATGACGCTCTACCTAAATAGATTTCGCAGAGAACCAGCTATCTCCGAGTTTGATTGGCCTTTCACCCCTAGGCACAACTCATCCCGATCTTTTTCAACAGATGTGGGTTCGGCCCTCCAGTAAGTGTTACCTTACCTTCAGCCTGGTCATGCCTAGATCACTCGGTTTCGGGTCTAATGCATCTAACTCAATCGCCCTATTAAGACTCGCTTTCGCTGCGCCTACACCTAACGGCTTAAGCTTGCTAGATACACTAAGTCGATGACCCATTATACAAAAGGTACGCTGTCAGCCCTCAAGGGGCCTCCAACTGATTGTAGGCGTTCGGTTTCAGGTACTGTTTCACTCCCCTCGTCGGGGTGCTTTTCACCTTTCCCTCACGGTACTGGTTCGCTATCGGTCAGTAAGGAGTACTTAGCCTTCGAAGGTGGTCCTCCGATCTTCAGACAGGATTTCACGTGTCCCGCCCTACTTAATACATCCCATCGAGCTTCCCATACGGGGCTGTCACCCGCTATGGCCATGCTTCCCAACATGTTCTGGTCACTCTCAAGGCTTGGCTGGTCCGCGTTCGCTCGCCGCTACTAGCAGAGTATCAATTGATTTCCTTTCCTCCGGGTACTTAGATGTTTCAGTTCCCCGGGTTTGCTCTTAAAACCCTATGTATTCAGGTCTTAAGTACCTGTTTCAGCAACTTGTTGACTACCAAAGGTAACAACAAGGAACTGTCAGGTGGGTTCCCCCATTCAGAGATCCATGGATCAAAGCTTATTCTCAGCTCCCCATGGCTTATCGCAGAGTATCACGTCTTTCATCGCCTCTTACTGCCAAGGCATCCACCAAACGCCCTTCTCGCGCTTGATTTGATCCAGAAAGAGACAGACTTGCGTCTGACGTGACCGCATAAGCTGGCAAGCAATGCAGTCCTGTTTCTGAACCAAAAGTCATACTTTTCCCGCTCTTCCTCCTGGAACCCACACTTCCGATGTCGGTCGGACCCGTGTGGAGGAAGAAGAACATTGAGCAACCGCTTGGTTGCTCGGGTTAGTGTACTTGACTTGGACAACACTGTCGTTTCAGCCGGCATACCTCTGGGGACCCGAGGAAAGGATCCGTCAAAAGCTTGCTCCGAAGAGCACCGAACTGAGACTGCCAAAGACTTATGGCACTCAACAGTGTCGTTATTTGTATCTCTCTAAACGATGTCAAAACTTCCGAAGAAGTATTCATCCGATTGGATGGCTAAGAACCAACTTGGTGCTTAACGATCAAATCGTAGAATGGTGGGTCGAGGAGGACTTGAACCTCCGACCTCACGCTTATCAGGCGTGCGCTCTAACCACCTGAGCTACCGACCCATTCTCTTGTCGGGCCGTGCAGTGGTGGAGCCTAGGAGGATCGAACTCCTGACCTCCTGAATGCAAATCAGGCGCTCTCCCAGCTGAGCTAAGGCCCCTTGCCTAAAACCTCGCGGGCAACCCGCAAAGCCTAGCTTTTCCTGAAGAGATATGAGGACGGCCTGGTCCGTCTGATATAGATCGGCAAAGGTACCGATCTGTTGCTAAGTATCTCACGTGATTGGCGAACCAATCATCTAGAGATATCCTTAGAAAGGAGGTGATCCAGCCGCAGGTTCCCCTACGGCTACCTTGTTACGACTTCACCCCAGTCGCTGATCCTACCGTGGTCCGCTGCCTCCCAAAAGGGTTAGCGCACGGCCGTCGGGTAGAACCAACTCCCATGGTGTGACGGGCGGTGTGTACAAGGCCCGGGAACGTATTCACCGCGTCATGCTGTTACGCGATTACTAGCGATTCCGACTTCATGCCGTCGAGTTGCAGACGACAATCCGAACTGAGACAGTTTTTAGGGATTAACCCATTGTCACTGCCATTGTAGCACGTGTGTAGCCCAACCCGTAAGGGCCATGAGGACTTGACGTCATCCACACCTTCCTCCCGCTTATCACGGGCAGTTTCCCTAGAGTGCCCAGCCGAACTGCTGGCAACTAAGGATGTGGGTTGCGCTCGTTGCCGGACTTAACCGAACATCTCACGACACGAGCTGACGACAGCCATGCAGCACCTGTCACTGCGTCCCCGAAGGGAACGTTCCATCTCTGGAAGTGGCACAGGATGTCAAGGGTTGGTAAGGTTCTGCGCGTTGCTTCGAATTAAACCACATGCTCCACCGCTTGTGCGGGCCCCCGTCAATTCCTTTGAGTTTTAATCTTGCGACCGTACTCCCCAGGCGGAATGCTTAATCCGTTAGGTGTGTCACCGAATAGCATGCTACCCGACGACTGGCATTCATCGTTTACGGTGTGGACTACCAGGGTATCTAATCCTGTTTGCTCCCCACACTTTCGCACCTCAGCGTCAGTATCGAGCCAGTGAGCCGCCTTCGCCACTGGTGTTCCTCCGAATATCTACGAATTTCACCTCTACACTCGGAATTCCACTCACCTCTCTCGAACTCTAGACTACCAGTATCAAAGGCAGTTCCGGGGTTGAGCCCCGGGATTTCACCCCTGACTTAATAGTCCGCCTACGCGCGCTTTACGCCCAGTAATTCCGAACAACGCTAACCCCCTCCGTATTACCGCGGCTGCTGGCACGGAGTTAGCCGGGGTTTCTTTACCAGATACTGTCATTATCATCTCTGGCGAAAGAGCTTTACGACCCTAAGGCCTTCATCACTCACGCGGCATGGCTGGATCAGGCTTGCGCCCATTGTCCAAGATTCCCCACTGCTGCCTCCCGTAGGAGTCTGGGCCGTGTCTCAGTCCCAGTGTTGCTGATCATCCTCTAAAACCAGCTATAGATCGTAGACTTGGTAGGCCATTACCCCACCAACTATCTAATCTAACGCGGGCCGATCCAAATCCGATAAATCTTTCCCCCGAAGGGCGTATAAGGTATTACTCACCGTTTCCAGTGGCTATTCCTTAGATCTGGGCACGTTCCCACGCGTTACTAACCCGTCCGCCGCTCACTCCGAAGAGTGCGCTCGACTTGCATGTGTTAGGCCTGCCGCCAGCGTTCGTTCTGAGCCAGGATCAAACTCTCAAGTTGAAAAGCTGTTACCAGCTTATCCTTGACGTTCGAACCTCTGCACATACTGTGTCCCAACCTGGCAAGGTCAGGACAATTTCCGGTCCAACCGGCTGGTCGGACCTACTTCTGTTTGTGACATCAGTACCAAAAGATACCGAAAGCCGACAAACAGTGAAGCTGACACTCCATCATCGGCCGAAGCCTAAGAGCGTGGATATATGTGCAGTTGTTTGTTCATCGAATGAACCAAACCGCCCACATATCTCTTCAGTGTCTTTATCAATGTCAAATAACGTCCGGATCAGATAACCCGAGAGACAAAATCAACCGGAAGCGCCAATTCTCTTATGGCGCAACCCGTATCAGCTGCCTCATATTGTGTGCCTTCCGAAACTCCCGAACCTCAGTCCGTCGCCCCGTCTGGCGTCCCGTTGTGCGCCTCAGCGCCGCCGGTGAGGGGGTATTTACGGATAACACCAAACACCCGCAACCCCTTTTTCGCAATTTCGTCA
>NZ_JAKVRD010000044.1 GCF_022814865.1 Shimia aestuarii
GGTGGCGGCCATCCACCGGGCGATCTTCGGGTCTTTCAAAGCTTCGGTTGTGACGATGGCCCCGACAATGATCTTGCGCCGGGTCTCGCTGGCCTTCTGGCGCTGTTTCAGGCGGGCCAGCTTGGCCTGCGTTTCCGCAATCTGCTGGTCGATGCTGCGCGCCATTTCTGCCCTCGTTCTTTTTGCCGGTGTTGCCTTTTTCGCTGGTTGAGAGGTAAGGTGCAAGACACGAAGTGCCCACTTATACAAACGCTGCGCGTTTGTGTGGGCGGGGGAGACTGGCGTTTCCCCTCGACCCCTAAGCGAAGTGCGGCACTGACATGGCGATCTACCATCTTCGAGCCTCGATGATTTCCCGCAGTCAGGGCCGCAGCGCCACGGCGGCAATTGCCTACCGCGTGGCCGAGCGGATCGAGGACCGCCGCACCGGGCTGGTCTTCGATTACGCGGCCAAGAGCGGCGTCGATCACACCGAAATCCTCGCGCCGGATCATGCGCCGGATTGGGTCCGCGACCGATCCGAGCTGTGGAACCGGGTCGAGGAATCCGAGACCCGCAAGAACAGCCAGGTCGCCCGCGAGGTGCGCGTGGCCCTGCCCGCCGAGCTGACCCACGACGAGCGGGTCGCGCTGGTCCGCGACTTCGCTCAGGCGCAGTTCGTGGACCGGGGCATGGTGGCCGACATCGCCCTGCACGCGCCGGGGCGCGAGGGGGACGAGCGCAACCATCATGCCCATATCCTGCTGACTACCCGCGAGATCGACGCCGAGGGCTTCACCACCAAAAACCGCGACTGGAACGCTGTCGAGGTTCTGGAAGGCTGGCGGGAAGCCTGGGCGCGGGACAGCAACGCCGCCCTGGAACGCGCCGGCATCGAGGATCGCGTGGATCACCGGACGCTTGTGGCGCAGCGCGACGAGGCGCTTGAGCTGGCGAGTGCGGCGCGGGAACGCGGCGACGAGGGGGCGGAGTTGGTGCAGACCGTGCGGGCCATCGAGCTGGACCGTCCACCCCTGCCCCAGCTTTCCCCCGGCGCATGGCAGATGAAGGAGCGCGGCATCGAGGTCGGCCGCGCCCGCGCCTGGCACGAGGCCAAGGCCCGCGCGGCCGAGGTCATGGAGGTTGCCCGCGAGCTGGCCGGGCATGTGCGCGACTGGCTCGACCGGGCGGCGGAGCGAGTGCTGGGATCGGGGCAAACCGAACTGGCGCTCGCCGGGGGCCGGGACGGTCGGGACCAGGACTCCGACCGGTCCGACCGGCACGAGCTTGCCACGCGGATGCGGGAGGCGTGGGATGCCCATCAGGGCCGTGACGAGGGGCAGGAGGCCGCTGCACCGAAGCGGGAACGGGAGACGCCGGAGGCGTTCGCGGCGCGGCTGCGCGAGGCGGCGGCGGGGGTTGATCGGGAGGCCCTGGCCGACCGTGCGGCAGCACTGCGCGAGGGCCGCGAGGCCGAGGAACGACAAGCCGAGCTGGACGCGGCACGAGAACGCGAGCTGGAACGTCAGCAGGAGATCGAAAAGGAGCGGGACAGCATCGCCGAGCGCGATCGGGACCGTGGGCACAGCCTATAGGCTGTCGCGGATCGCCCGCGCCCTCCCCGCCTTATGGGGGGCGGTCGGGCGCTTCTGTGATTAACGATCAGTCAGGACTTCGCGCCGCAGCATCTCGTTCACCCGGCTTTGCCAGCCAGGACCTGTTGCCTTGAGCTTTGTGACTACTTCTTGATCCAGTCGGATCGAAACCGGCACCTTCGGGTTCGCAGATCGTGGCCGCCCCCCAACATTTTTCCGCATCTTGTCGGCCAGGGCCGGAAAGGCTTCGGTAAAGGGCTTGGCTTCGGATATCTGTTCATCGGTGGCTTCGGGGGCATCCGGGTCGCTGGCGATCATCTTCTGAATCCGCGCTTCTTCGGCATCGGAGATCGGCTTGTGCTTTTTATCGGTCATAGCAGGCTCCTTTCCTTGCGGCTGGCAGGGCGCATGGAGATCACCGAGACGCCTTCCGTTCCCAGAAGGGCAAAGACCACGGCGATGGTCCCATCGTTCAAGCGCCCTATGGCCATGTGACGGTTTTCCTTGGCGGGAACCGTCACGGCATCGAGGAAGAACCATTCATCCAGATCGGCGAAATCCAACCCGTGACGTGCGAGGTTGATCTGCCGTTTCGGCTCATCCCAGACAATCATTACCATAGTTTATGTATATACAAAAACCTAGGCGACAAACAAGATGGAAAGCGGCCTGCTCCGTCAATGAGGCAACAGCTCTGTAAGTCGATGCTGTAACGCAGCGAACGCCCGCTTCGAGCCCAGAATACAGAATGCTGCGCGTCGCACGAACGACCGCTTTCGGAAAGTGGGTCGCGAGCTATCCTCGTTTGCCAGCGGAAAAGGTACTCTTCGTCAGAGCTTCGTGCATACTCTTCCGCTCCGGGATCGCCACCCCGAAGTGTTGGGCCAGCCAAGCTCCGTCTACGGCAAACCGAGCAATGCTTAGTTCGACGTTGCCTTGATCTTCACCGTATTCAGAGAGTTGGTCATTCAGCCACTCTGTCCATTTCATCCGAAGAGCCGGATCATCCAGCATGAGGAGCGAAAGAGCGATCCATGTCTGATCCATGGCCGGTTCTTCACCACCAAAGGCCAGATCAATATAGGCACGGGTGAACGCTCCATGCGCAACACGATCCTTCGAGGCCCGAGCCCCAATCTCAGAAGCCAGTTGGTCTAAGACTTCCTCGAAGATCGCATCAATCAAGGCCTGCTTGCTCGGGAAGTGATGAAGGAAGCCGCCTTTAGTGACACCGGCAGCAGACGCAACGGCTTGAACTGTTATTGCCGAGATGCCGCTTTCAATGGCGAGCTTTTTGGCTTCATCCATGAGGCGGCGTCTAACGGCTTGTGGGTCTTTGACGCGTTTATGTGCTTCTGGCATCTCAATGTGAGACGCTACCAGACAGCAAGTTCATGACAAGCACACCGCCGACGATCATAGCAATTCCCGTTACCGCCCAGAAATCCAGAGCCATCTTAAACACGACGACACTGACCACCGCCGTCAGGACGATGCCGAGACCAGCCCAAACGGCGTAGGCCACACCAAGAGGCACCATCTTCAACGCAAGAGAAAGACAGTAAAGGGACAGGATAAAGCAGACCAGCATCCCGAGAGATGGCCACAGCTTCGTAAACTGTTGGGACAATTTCAGCAGGGTCGAACCGCTGACCTCTAGGATAATGGCGGCTCCCAGAGCCGTGTAGGCAGCAAGCATGGCGTTCATTTCAACATCTCCGTCGATTTTCGATAAACATACCATACGAATGGTTTCTTTCAAGGCCACTCTTCTACGTTATTTGTGGTTTTTAGTCATCAGAGCGGTCATTGTTCTCGAAAGGGAAAGGTCTGCTTTGTCCGCTTAATTGCCGAACAGCTTTTTCCAGAACCCGCGCGGTCGCTTGTCCTCTAGGAGAGCCGTTGCCTGCTGCCGCCACCGGTCCCGATCTTCCCGAAGATCCGTTATGGTTTCCTGCAACTGCTGGCGCTCGCGCTCACGCTCTTTTTCAATGGCTTCCAGTTGGATGCGGAGCGTTCCTTGATCGTTACGCAGGTGTTCCTCATCGTTCCGACTGGAACGTTCCTCGTTCCGTTCCGCTGGAACAGGCGGGAACACCCGATGCAGTTCCGCCGGTTCAATGGCATAGGCTCCATTGTCTCGCTTAACGGCTGAAACCTTTCCGGATTTCAGCGCACGATGAATGGTGGTTTTGCTTTTTCCCGTAGCCTTTGCGGCTTCATTGAGAGTGTAGCTCATAGCGTTCCGCCACGTTCCAAGGGGAACGATAAGGAACGTTCCGCTATGTTACGCATCATCTTCCCCAATCTTTGTGGCAGGCAAGTCGGGTTCCATGCCGGGAAGGGTTGGTTCGGAAGGCGGTGGCAGGCCGTCCCCTGACGGAAGCTGTTGTTCGTCCCGCAGCAGACTGGGGACACGGCGCAGCGGCTCTTGTTGGCCGAGCTGATCGCGATCCGGCTGTTCCTCATCCGACAGAACGACCGCTGCGCTGAACAGACTGTAGCGGATGCCATCGCGCTTTCCGGTCCAAGCCACCCGATCATTGATGATATAGGCGTTCACGGTGCCACGCTCACCGACCTGCCGTATCTCGATCCAGTTTCGATCCCGAAGCGTCTTGAAGGCGGTTTTCACCGTGTTGACGTGACGCCCCATGATTTTCGCCATCGTTTTCTGGCTGACAACAACCGCGTTGTGTTCTCCTACGCGGGCCACCAGCAGGTGCATCAGCATCGCCGCGTTCGGGCTGTCACGCATGAGAGCAGCCCAGGCTTCATGGGCCGCTCGCTCGGTCTGAACCCAAGTCCCTGGGCGCTTCTTATCCGGCAAATTCACTGTCCACCCCCAGCCATTTCCTTGTCAGTTTCTGACATCGATAATGCACAACGGTTGTAAGTTATCAATATTTTATTGTCAGAAACTGACACCAGATTGTCTAGGGGTGGACAATCCTAGGCTGTCTAGGGGTGGACAATCCTAGAGAGTCTACCCCCCCCCTATAACACTTTGAAAATGCTTACGAAAAATTTTGCCCCTTCTTATGATCTATAAGAACCCAAAAAATGCACAGCCAAGGAAGGGAGCGCGTGCCCTCAACACGCCGTAGCGACCGACCGCAGTGCTGTGTAGTTTTTGGGGTCGCAGGCGACGAAGGAGCCTGCTCATCCGACAGTGCAAAGTTCGAACCGATGCCGGTGAGGTCTGTGCTTGCCACAAGCGGAACGCCGACCGGATGGGGTGGGTCAGGCAGGGAGGGGAAGGTTTCGCGCAAACTTGACCGGCAGCGCCTGCGGCGAATGCCGAATTTGCTTAGAATGGATCGGGCCAAGATCGACGGTCAGCTCCCCCCATCCCGGTTCCTGCGATACTCGGCCAGTTCGGGGGTGACGATCCAGTGCGCGCAGAAACTCGACCCATCGTCCTGATCGACTGTCTGCCCGCCGATCCAGGGCTGTCCGCAGCCGTAGCGCACCATCTGTTCGACAGTGAGAAGCGTTTTGCCCGTTTCGACCACATAGGCCGTCAGGAAGCCCAGAAACGCCCCTGTGGCGAGCGTAGCACCCAGAGCAGTCCAAATGCCGCCCGAGAACCGCAAGGCCGCTCTGCGGGCCTGTGAGGCGCTCTGTGAGAGCCTGTCGCGCTCAGCGGTCAATTCCGCCCTGATGCCTTCAACGGCCTCCTGCGCGGCTCTGGTGGCCGCTACGGAGGCTTCGCGGGCCATCTGCCCCCTGTCGGCTTTCAACGCGCTCTGGAGGGCCTGCGGGGTTTCTTTGGTCGCCTGCCGCATGTCCGACACCGCCTCGGCCACGATCTGGTGCAAGGCTTCGGCCTCGTCCTTGTTGAGACTGGTGCGCTGGAGCTGGTCCATGTCCTTGCGGATCAGGGTCAGCTCGTCGGCAAGTATCTGAAACGGATCCTTGCTCATGTCCGGTCGGCCTTCGCCGCCACCTGATCCAGTTCATCCAGCAGCCCGACCAGCTCTTTCTGATCGACTTCACGGGTGGCGTTCTTGCGTAGGGTGGCGGCCATCCACCGGGCGATCTTCGGGTCTTTCAAAGCTTCGGTTGTGACGATGGCCCCGACAATGATCTTGCGCCGGGTCTCGCTGGCCTTCTGGCGCTGTTTCAGGCGGGCCAGCTTGGCC
>NZ_JAKVRD010000045.1 GCF_022814865.1 Shimia aestuarii
CCCCGTCAGAACCTCAACCTGCCTTAACTTCGTGACAATCTCTTCCGGCTTCGGTCGCTTGTTGGCCATGTGTTTCCTCCGTTTTCCTAAACATAGCGGAGGACCACTTCAGTGGGGGAGGATCAGGTCAGCGTGTCTGCAATGAAATACCGGCTGGCCAACCTCATGTGATTTTGGTGGCCACATGTCGTTCATATTTTTTGACACTGAAACTACTGGTTTGCACGCTGGTTTCGATCAGATCGTTCAATTTGCAGCCGTCAGAACAGACAATGACCTCAACGAAACCGATCGGTTCGAATTGAGATCAAGAATCGATCCGAATGTTGTTCCGGACGTTCAGGCGATGCTTGCCAACGGTTTGTCAATTGAAGCACTGACAGACCAGCATCTTTCCACCCATTATCAAATGATGCGGGATTTGAATGAGCGGCTGCTGTCTTGGTCTCCAGCCATTTTTTTAGGATACAATTCCATAAGATTTGACGAAGAGTTTCTTCGCCATGCGTTGTATCGAACATTGCACCCTCCCTACCTTACGAGCCTTCATGGGAACGCTCGGAATGACGTTATGTCACTCGCTTTGTCCTGCTCGGCGTCTGGTGACAACGCCCTACGCGTGCCGCTCAAGGACTCAGGTGATCCAAGCTTCCGCTTGCATGATATTGCAGCGGCCAACGGAATTGCAGTGCTCAAGGCACACGATGCAATGTTCGACACACAAACAACGCTTGAGCTCTGCCGTCTTGTGAAGAAGCTGAGCCCGGATCTTTGGCGAAGGTTTGTGCGTTTCTCCAACAAAGCTTCGGTTGCCGATTTTGTTACGTCGGACGAACCCTTCGTACTTACGGAGTTTTATGGAAACAGAGCATATCACACTCCTGTAGTTTTCGTTGCAAATGAACCCGACCAACCAAATGGCATGCTTTGCTTGAGCTTGGTCGAGCCAATCGAAGAGCTCGCATCAATGTCAGATGAGCAGTTGGCAAGCTGGTTATTGAGCCCACCACGCCCAATCCGGAGAGTTCGATCAAACGCAGGTCCGACAATGATGCCACTTTGGGAAGCATCCGAGGAATTTTTCGTGGGCACCTCATGCGAAGAATTAGAGGATCGGGCCGCGCGAATTGTGGAAGACGAGGGGCTCAAAACTCGAATCGAGCGAGTCTTCTCAGAAAACCGTGCGCAGTATCCTGAGCCAGGTCATGTTGAAGAGATGTTGTACACCAAGTTTTCAAGTCGGAACGACGCTACGCTGTGTGATCGGTTCCACAGCGCTCCTTGGAGCGAACGGCACGCAATCGCACAGTCCTTCGAAGATGACCGACTCAAAGAACTAGCGCTGCGCATTTGCCACTTTGAATGCCGTTCTGCACTCGCACCCGAGTTGGTGCAGGCGATGGATGTCGATCTCGCGCATCGACTTATGTCTACCGACGCTCGGCCTCCGTCGGTTGAGCGGGCCCTAAAGAAAGTCGAAGAGGGGCGCCCGAGTTCCGAGTGTGAAGTGAGCGATATCGGGCTGCTGGAAGGCTATGGGGCCTTTCTTTCTGAGCGTCGGATAAAAATTATGAGGTTTCTTGAGGCGCAATAGGAGGCTGTACCGGTTCGTTGGGATGTCCGTCGTCAGAGTTTTTGGGCCAGTTGGCGGCCTGATCTAAGAGAGGGTCTGGCACATCTGGTTGGTCTGATTATGCGGCGGATCTTCGGTGAAGCAAGCGCCGGGTTTCGATAGTCTTTCGTTTGATCCTTTCTCGCTGTTGCAGGATGGTCTGACCGCGCCCGAAGTAGACGTCGGCCGGGGTGAGGTTCTGCAGGCTCTCGTGATAGCGCCGATGGTTGTAATGCTCGACGAAGGCGTCGACCTTCTGCCTGAGATCGCCGGGCAGATAGTAGTTTTCCAGCAGGATGCGGTTCTTCAGGGTCTGATGCCAGCGCTCGATCTTGCCCTGGGTTTGCGGGTGGTACGGGGCGCCGCGGATGTGATCCATCTGCCGATCTTCCAGCCATTCGGCCAGTTCGCCCGAGATGTAACTCGCCCCATTGTCACTGAGCAGTCGCGGTTTGTGCAGCACCGTCGCCTGGTCACAGCCTGAGGCTTGTAGGGCCAGGTCCAGGGTGTCGGTCACATCGCCCGCTTTCATCGTCGTGCAGAGCTTCCAGGCGATGATGTAACGGCTGAAGTCGTCGAGGATCGTCGAGAGATAGAACCAGCCCCAGCCGATAACCTTGAGATAGGTGAAGTCGGTCTGCCACAGCTGGTTCGGCCGGGTCGTCTTGTCCCGGAACTCATCGGCCGCCGACAGAACCACATAGGCCGGGCTGGTGATCAGATCGCAGGATTTGAGGATGCGATACACAGAAGCCTCTGACACAAAATACTTTTCCGTGTCGGTGAAGCGTATGGCCAACTCGCGTGGGGACAGGTCACTTTCCTGCAAGGCTAAATCCTTGATCTTCTCGCGAACCGGCCCAGGAATGCGGTTCCAGACCCGCGACGGCCTGGGGCGGCGGTCTTCCAGCGCCTCGGGACCACCGGCCAGATACCGGTCATACCAGCGATAGAAAGTGGTCCTGGGGATGCCCAGCTTGTCCAGCGTGCGTTTGGTCGGCAAATGGGACTGTTCGACCAGCCGGATAATCTCCAGCTTCTCGGATGCGGGATACCTCATTCGTCGTCGCCCCCATCCCCGAGCATGCTTTTTTTGAGCAGCCGTAGCTCCAGCGCCTGTTCTGCCACGACCTCCTTCAGATCACGGGCCTCACGGCGCAGAACCTTGACCTCGCTCGACGTCGCCGCACGCGCTGTGTCCCCAGCCAGCCGCTTCTTCCCAGCTTCGAGGAACTCCTTCGACCAGCTGTAATAGAGGCTCTGGGCAATACCCTCACGTCGACACAGCTCGGCAATGCTGTCCTCGCCCTTCAGGCCGTCCAGAACGATCCTGATCTTCTCTTCCGCAGAATATTGCTTGCGCGTGACCCGGCGGATGTCTTTGATGATCTTCTCGCCGTGGCTCTGCTTGCTTCCGGGTTTCTGTCTCATCTTCACTCCTTGGTGGTTACGATGAGCCAGAAACCCTCTCTTATCAAATCACCCTAAACTGTCCCATTGGTGCTGACGTCAGACAACGCCCGCCTCGGAGATGCTGGCATATTCGGCGAGGGCAAAGTCCGAGGGCGAGAGCGTGCCAAGCGCGTCGGCGCCCCCCACCACGGCCAGATATTCGTTGTAGAACTTTGAGATGTTGCGCACGTAGCCTTGGGTCTCGGCGAAGGGCGGCACGCCGCCAAATTCGATGACCCGGCCAGGGCCCGCGTTATAAGCCGCGAGCGCATGGGGGATATTGCCGAAACGGTTGAGCTGGGTCGTGATATAGCGCGCGCCGCCGCGGAGGTTGTCCTTCACATCATACCGGTCGACGCCGAGATCGGAAGCGGTGCCGGGCATGAGTTGGGTGAGGCCATAGGCCCCGACCGGGCTTTCGGCAGCGACGTTGAAGCGGCTCTCCTGCTTGATCAGGGCCTGGAAGAGGCAGCGCCACTGGGTGGCCGAGAGCCCGGCCCGGGCGACGCCGGGGGCGCCTGCGAACTCGCCGGCGACCTCGACGATCATCATCTCGACCGTCTCGCGGCCCTCGCCGAAGAGGCGGCTGTTCATCGGGCTTGGGTCGGTATTGGGATAGACAGCCGCCACCCCGAAATCCGCATTGCCCTCAAGCGCGCGGATATCGAAGCGGGAGTGGACAGAACATGGGGGTCATGCGGCGCGTTTTCTGTTTGCGACGGTCAGCCGACCATCGAGAACTGCGGCCCTTGTGACGGCTACTCGGTGAGCCCCTTTGGGCGACCACCGCATCCTTCT
>NZ_JAKVRD010000046.1 GCF_022814865.1 Shimia aestuarii
TGGGGTCTGCTCCGGCTGAGTGCAGAATGACACCCTAAGTGCCCAGCACGCGTTTCCCGTAGTCGCGCAGATTGCCTTTGGGATCGACGTATCGATACAGAGTTACAGGCTTCACGCCCAGTTCACGGCACAGCTCAGAAACGGACGTGCCCCTGTTCGCCATAGCTGCCTGCGCCATCCGGACCTGGGCTTTGGTGAGTGCGAACTTTCGACCACCTTTGCGACCACGCGCGCGGGCAGCCTGCAACCCTGCCATGGTGCGTTCCCGGATCAACTCGCTTTCAAATTCGGCGAGCGCGGCAAAGATCCCAAATGACAGCCGACCGGCTGCGGTGGTCGTGTCGATCTGTGCTCCCTGGCCTGTGAGCACCTTCAGGCCAACACCCCGCTCTGACAGTAAGGTCGTCGTTTTCACCAGATGATTCAGACTGCGGCCCATTCTGTCCAGTTTCCAGATCACCAGGACATCGCCTTCGCGTAGAGCCTTCAGGCACGCTTCGAGACCCGGGCGGTCGTTTTTCTTACCTGAGGCCTGATCGGAATAGATCTGCTCTTCATCTACACCCGCAGCGATCAAAGCGTCCCTTTGCAAGTCAAGGGACTGGCTGCCATCGGCCTTGGAGACGCGTGCATATCCGATCAGCATGTTTCACAAACGAACGTTTGAGATGTGCGGAGGAAACCCCAGCTTTCGGGCATGGCATGTATTCCTTAATCCATTACACAATCATCGATAAGCAATCCCCAAAGAGAAAGCAAAAGAAACATGGCGCATCGCACCATACTGACCGAGCGCCAGCGTGCGGCGCTTTTTGACCTGCCGACTGACGAAGCGGTTATGCTGCGGCATTACACGCTGGCAGACGACGATATCGAACACATCAACGAACGGCGGCGGCCAGAGAACAAGATCGGCTTTGCATTGCAGCTCTGCGCGTTGCGGTATCCTGGGCGGCTATTGTCATCCGACGAGGTTATTCCAGAAAAGATACTGCGCTTCATCGCCGCTCAGTTGGGGTTGAGTGCAGGCGATGTCCTGCCATATGCCGCACGCCGCCAAACCCGCCAGCAGCATTTGCACAACCTTCGTGTGGTTTACGGCTTCAAGATGTTCTCAGGCCAAGGCGCCCGCAGTCTCAAAGCGTGGCTTGAATGCGAAGCCGAAACCGCCCGTTCCAGCGAAGATCTAGCTCGCCGCTTTGTTGAAGAGTGCCGCCGGACGCATACGATCCTGCCCGGTGTCTCGGTTATCGAACGGCTTTGTGCAGATGCGCTGGTATCGGCGGAACGCCGGATTGAAAGCCGGATCGCCAACAGGATCGACGATGGAACGAAAGAACGCCTGGATGCGCTGTTGACCGAGATTGCAGATGGCAATGTCACCCGGTTTATCTGGCTTCGCCGTTTCGAGGTGGGCAGCAACTCGGCGGGAGCATCGCGGCTTCTGGATCGGTTGGAGTTTCTGCAGGGCATAAGCCTCTCACCGGACATTTTGGTCGACGTACCACCACACCGTGTCACCCGTCTTCGCCGCCAAGGCGAGCGCTACTTTGCCGACGGTTTGCGAGACATTACCAGCGATCGGCGTCTGGCAATCCTCGCTGTCTGCGCGGTGGAATGGACGGCGGCCATTGCCGACGCCGTAATCGAGACCCACGACCGGATTGTTGGCAAGACCTGGCGGGATGCGAAAAGGCTGTCCGATGCACGTATCGCGGACGCCCGATCTTCGCTGCGCGAGACCTTGCGCTCCTTCAAGGATTTGGGCGCTGCCTTGCTGGTGGCAAAGGCGGATGGCGCATCTCTTGAAGCGGCCATTGACGTTACGTGCGGTTGGTCTCACCTCGAATGCATGGTGACAACAGCTGCAGAGTTGACTGACACGATGGCGGCTGATGCCCTGACTCATGTCGTTCACGGGTACCATCGGTTCCGGCGGTATGGCCCTAGAATGCTGCGGGCGCTCGACATCGGTGCGGCGCCGGTGGCGGCCCCTTTGATACAAGCTACAAAGGTCATCGCCGATGATCAAACCAATGCGCCCCGTCAGGTTGGCTTCCTGCGCCGAACCTCGAAATGGCATCGCCACCTCAATGTTCAAGACCCAAAAGACAATCGGCTATGGGAGGTCGCCGTTCTGTTCCAGGTGCGTGAAGCCTTCCGATCTGGCGATATCTGGCTCTCCCATTCCCGACGTTACGCCGATCTGAAACAAGCGCTTGTGCCAATAGAAGCGGCAAAGGCGTCGCCACGCCTGACGATGCCGTTCGAGCCTGAGGTCTGGCTCGATGATCGCAAGGCCAAATTGACAGAATCCATGGAGCGTTTGGCCAAGGCCGCCCGGAGCGGAGCTATCCCAGGCGGTTCCATCGAGAACGGTATTCTCAAGGTTGATCGCTTGTCGGCGGAGACCCCAGCGGATGCTGACGGCATGGTGCTTGATCTCTATGGCCGTCTGCCTTCAGTTCGGATCACCGATCTTCTGCAGGAAATCGATGATGATATCGCGTTCACCGAAACCTTCACACACCTGCGTACCGGCGCGCCCTGTAAGGATCGCATCGGGCTTCTGAACGTGCTGCTGGCCGAGGGATTGAACCTCGGCCTCAGCAAAATGGCTGAGGCGACCAGTTCCCACGATTATTTCCAACTTTCGCGTCTGTCCCGTTGGCATGTTGAAAGCGATGCCATCAATCAGGCGCTCGCCACGGTGATCGAGGCACAGGCCAAATTGCCGATGGCGCAGTTCTGGGGCGGCGGCATAAGCGCATCAAGCGACGGTCAGTTCTTTCCGACAACGCGGCATGGCGAGGCGATGAATCTTATCAACGCGAAATATGGGCAAGAGCCTGGCTTGAAGGCCTATACCCACGTCTCCGATCAGTTCGGGCCGTTCGCAACTCAGAACATCCCGGCAACAGTCAACGAGGCTCCGTACATTCTGGACGGGTTGCTGATGAATGAGGCGGGGCGAAAAATCAAAGAGCAATATGCCGACACCGGCGGCTTCACGGATCATGTCTTTGCCGCGACAGCGCTCCTGTCTTATCGATTTGTTCCCCGCATTCGCGACTTGCCGTCAAAACGGCTCTATCTCTTCGATCCCGTGGCTGCGCCGAAGGAAGTCCGCCGACTGGTCGGCGGAAAGATCAGAGAAACGCTAATTACTGAAAACTGGCCGGACATCTTGCGCGCCGTCGCTACCATGGCGGCGGGTGTTATGCCGCCCAGTCAGTTGTTGAGGAAGTTTGCATCATATCCACGTCAGCACGAGTTGGCTCTTGCTCTGCGAGAGATCGGTCGCATCGAGCGCACTCTGTTCATAGTTGACTGGCTGCTTGACGCCGATCTGCAGCGACGGGCTCAGATCGGTTTGAACAAAGGTGAGGCCCACCACGCGTTGAAAAACGCTCTACGCATCGGGCGCCAGGGTGAAATCAGAGACCGAACCTCTGAAGGACAGCACTACCGCATGGCCGGGCTGAACCTGCTGGCAGCGATCATCATCTATTGGAACACCAAGCATCTTGGCCACGCTGTTGCGGCCAGAAAGCGAGCCGGTCTCGACTGTTCGCCAGACCTTCTGGCGCATATCTCGCCGCTCGGATGGGCTCATATCCTGCTCACAGGCGAATACAGGTGGAAAAGCAGGTGACGTCCGGTCTTAGGGTGTCATTCTGCACTCAGCCGGAGCAGACCCC
>NZ_JAKVRD010000047.1 GCF_022814865.1 Shimia aestuarii
CTGACGCTCGGTGAGGATAGTACGATGCGCCATGTTTTTGAACTCTGTGAGGAACTGGGGATCAAACCGGTCACACTCTACCGGCATGTCGTTTCCAACGGCAATCTATGCGATCTCGGAAAACGAGTTCTCGAAGCTTAGCGTAGGATTCTGCACTCTACGGCATCAGACCCCTATGTGCCTCGGACACCGCTTTGCGCGGGTTCAGATCGGAGATGTAGAGCATCTCCAAGGGGATTTGCAGGATCGCGGCGCTGGTTGTGTCTGCTTGGATGGTCTGCTGCTTGGTCATTGGATAGTCCTTTCGGATGGATGTCAGGCCCGCTCGGAGCGCCGCTCAGGCGCTCGGCGGCCGATTTGTTGACGGGGTAGGGGAGGGGGCCGGGCCGCTTGAGGCTCCGGCCCTGATGGCATCACCACCAGCAGGAATAGATCACGGTCGATCCCTGCGCGATCTCAGCCCGCGCCCATGCGCAGAACTCGAGATCGTAATCGCGGGACTCAGCCGCCACTTCGTCTTGGAACTGATGCCCATAAAAGAACCCGCCGTCGCAATGGGGCAGGGCGCTTCCCTTCACCGCCTGTTCCAGCGTGTCGATGTCGGTGGATTCCAGTTTCAACTCACCACAATTCAGATCTGAGACGGAAAGCCCGGTCTTCTCGGTGTAGAGTCCCTCCATGAAGGTCTGTAGCTTGGAATGCTTGCGCCAGACGAATTTCGGGCTTTCGCCCTCATCGCCGCTCTCGGGTGTTTTGACATATGCGTATTGATCAAGGCCCATGGCCTGCTCCTTTCGTGGTTAGAGCGGCGCGGTGCTCGTTTTCTCCGACCGTTTGAACTTGGCCCGCTTCCGCCAGTAGCGGAGGCCTCGACTGATCTGTCAGTCCGAAAAGCCCCCGTGCTTTTCGGCTGGGCAGAGCAGGTGAGGGCGATAGCCCGTCCTGCGGCCGGACGGGGACCCGACACAGGGGGCCGGAGCGGTGAAATCGGGAGGGACCCGCGCACCCGCGTGGGAGGAACCGGATTTCTCCGCGGAGGCTGGCGCGGCAAGCGACACCAGAGCCCCTGTTCGGGGCGCCGGCCGGATGGCAGGCGGAATTCTTCATTGGAAACCTGCCAGCCGGGTCAGAGCGGAGCGGAGACCCGGCTGACCTCTGACTCAAGCGATCGCGGTCTCGCCCGCGATTTCATCTGAGACATGCACGAAGGATCGTATCCAGAATTGGCGGAGACGCCACTTGGCGGCTCCGGGCGCAGCCAAGAGCCTGGTCAGCGCCAGAGCGCTGGCGTGCCAAACCAATCATTCCAAACAACCAGATTCATCACACAACGCACGAACTACACTTAATTCATTTGTTGCATTTATTGCGTTTAGACCTATATTAAGGTTCGCAGCAAAGGAGAACACCGATGAACATGATGGCTCACCGGCAATTGCCCCCGAGCGCCCAGGAGGCCGCAATCGCACGCGCATCCGGGCAGCTCCTGTCGCGCTATGCACGGAGCAAGGCGCCTCTCAAGCTGCGCGTTACCGATGGGGAGCAGGCCGAACCGATTGAACTGCCGGCAGGCGCCGTCGCGCTTCTCATGGATATTCTGGAAGCCATGGCAGCGGGGCAGGGGGTCACGATCATTCCCGAGAATGCCGAGCTGACCACGGTTCAGGCCGCAGATGTGTTGAATGTCTCCCGCCCGTTTCTGATCAAGCTTCTGGATGAGCAGAAAATCCCGCACCGCAAGGTGGGAAAGCACCGCCGGATCCGGATGGAAGATGTAATGACCTACAAGGCCTCCATCGATGCCGAACGGGAAAGCGTGCTCGACCAGCTGGCCACTGAAGCGCAAGAGCAGGATATGGGTTACGGCAAACCATGAGCCACTATACGGCGCTTCTCGACGCCAACGTTCTCTATCCGGCACCGATGCGTGACGTGTTCATGCAGCTCGCCGTGACCGATATCTTCAAGGCCAAATGGTCGGAAGACATTCACCACGAGTGGATCGATGCTCTGATGCGCAACGAGCCGCACAGAGACCGCGGAGCACTCGAACGAACACGTGATCTGATGAACCAGGCGACACGGGATTGCCTGGTTACGGGTTACTACGCTCTGATCCCTTCGCTCGAGCTCCCTGACCCCAATGATCGGCATGTCCTTGCGGCAGCCATCGTCGGCCGATGCGATGTAATCGTGACGCAGAACCTGAAGGATTTCCCCGAGAACGCCCTTGAACCGTACGGTATCGAAACACTGCACCCGGACGACTTCCTCAGCAACCACCTCGCACTTGCACCGGGCCTGTTCTGTTCAGCTCTTCGCAAGGTCCGCGCGCGCCTGAAGAACCCGCAATACTCAGCCGAAGACTACCTCGCCATCCTCACCCAGCAGGGCTTGGTAGCAACAGCAGCCGAGTTGGAGCAATTCAGAGATCTGTTATGAGACAATGGCGGATGGACGAAGCCGCTTACGCAGCAACGACCCTAGTGCCTAGTTCCGTTTCACCAAAAATCTACAGGTGAATTTTTCATTCGCACGATCAAGTCCCGTTGACTGCATGGTCTCCACCGGTGCAACTTTTAGGAATATCTTGGAGTATACTATGCGACTTATTGGTTTAACTGTTCAGAACTTCCGTTGCTACGCTGAACCCATTTCGGTTCGATTTGATGATCTGACGGCGTTGGTGGGAAGGAATGACGTAGGAAAATCGTCCTTAATGGACGCGTTGGCGATCTTTTTTGGGGCAGCTAAGCCAGACAAGGATGACGCGAGCAAATTGGGCAATCCAAAAGAAATGCGCATAACGTGCGAGTTCGATCAACTTCCCGAACAGCTCATTGTTGATACAGATTACCCAACCACTCTTACAGCTGAACACCTAACTAGCCCGGCGGGCACCTTAATCATCGAAAAGACTTACAACGGGAGTATAGGCACACCGAGTGTCACATCCATTGTGGCTCTTGCTGAACACCCAACCACCAAAAGCTTCGACGACCTACTGTCACTCAAGAAAGCGGACCTAGCGAAACGCGCCGCCTGATCCTCCCCCACTGAAGTGGTCCTCCGCTATGTTTAGGAAAACGGAGGAAACACATGGCCAACAAGCGACCGAAGCCGGAAGAGATTGTCACGAAGTTAAGGCAGGTTGAGGTTCTGACGGGG
>NZ_JAKVRD010000048.1 GCF_022814865.1 Shimia aestuarii
CTCGTTTTCCGAGATCGCATAGATTGCCGTTGGAAACGACATGCCGGTAGAGTGTGACCGGTTTGATCCCCAGTTCCTCACAGAGTTCAAAAACATGGCGCATCGTACTATCCTCACCGAGCGTCAGCGCTCGGTACTTTTTGATCTTCCGACCGATGAAACGGCGATGTTGCGCCACTACACCCTTGCGGACGACGATCTGGAAATCATCCGCGCCCGCCGCCGCCCCCACAATCGTTTTGGGTTTGCTCTCCAGCTTTGCGCATTGCGCTATCCCGGTCGGTTGTTGACCCCGGGCGAGGTCATTCCAATGGAGATCACGCGCTTCCTGGCAGCGCAGCTTGGGCTGAAGTCAGACGATCTGGCTGGATATGCAAGCCGCGAAGAAACGCGTCATGAACACCTGGCGGCCCTGCGGGATCTCTATGGCTACAAGATGTTCACTGGCCGAGGATCGCGCGACCTGAAGGCCTGGCTGGAGAGAACAGCCGAAACCGCCCGATCGAACGAGGATTTGGCGCGGCGTTTCGTGGAACAATGCCGGGCGACCAAGACCATACTACCAGGGATCACGGTTATCGAACGCCTTTGCGCGGATGCACTCGTTGCTGCAGAGCGACGGATCGACGCTCGGATTGCCGACCGGCTGGATGATGAGATGTGCAGCCGACTTGACGCCTTGCTGACGGAAACGGCGGACGGTTCTGTCACCCGCTTTGTCTGGCTGCGCCAGTTTGAGCTGGGCCAGAACTCGGCCGACATGAACCGGTTGCTCGACCGGTTGGAATTCTTGCAGGCCATGGCCGTGGACAGAAGCATCCTGTCGGGTGTGCCACCCCACCGTATCGCGCGCCTCCGAAGGCAAGGGGAACGATATTTCGCAGGAGATCTGCGGGATATTTCAGGCGACCGCCGCCTTGCCATCCTCGCAGTTTGCGCTTTGGAATGGCGCAGTGCCATTGCCGATGCAGTGGTCGAAAGCCATGACCGGATTGTGGGGAAGACGTGGCGTGAGGCGAAACGCGTATGCGATGCTCGGGCAGATGACGCCAAGGCTGCTTTGAAAGACACCTTGCAGGGCTTCTCAAATTTTGGATCAGCTCTGCTGGAAGCACATGAAGATCAGGCCTCCCTGATGGAGGCCGTCCAAAACGCCGGAGGCTGGTCATCGCTGAGGGGGCTTGTTTCCACCGCCGCCCAACTGACCGACACATTGGCGGCTGATCCACTGGCACATGTTGTTCACGGGTATCATCGCTTCCGACGCTATGCGCCGCGCATGCTCCGGGCGCTCGATATTCAGGCGGCCCCGGTGGCCGAACCGTTGCTTGCCGCCGCCGACATCGTCGCGGGTACGGAAACGACGACTACCCGGCCACTGACCTTTCTGCGCCGGGCTTCGAAATGGCATCGACACTTGAATCACGACGATGGGAACCGGCTTTGGGAGGTGGCGGTCCTGTGCCACCTACGCGACGCATTCCGTGCCGGCGACATCTGGCTCGCACATTCCCACCGGTATGGTGATCTCAAGGACGCGCTGGTTCCGATGGAAGTTGCCAGGGCCACGCCAAAACTGGCCATGCCGTTTGAACCGGAGCTCTGGCTCGCGGATCGAAAATCTCGCATAGCAGATGGCTTGGAACGACTGGCCCGCGCCGCCAGGGCGGGTGCCATTCCGGGAGGTTCTATCGAAGATGGCGTGCTCAAGATCGACCGGCTGACGGCCGCTGTCCCCGAAGAGGCCGATGCCATGGTGCTCGATCTCTACAACCGTCTGCCGGAGATCAGGATCACAGACCTCCTGCTCGAAGTGGATGACGAGATCGGCTTTACCGAGGCCTTCACCCATCTGCGCACCGGCGTTCCATGCAAAGACAGGGTCGGCATGTTGAACGTGCTGCTGGCTGAAGGGCTGAACCTTGGCCTCAGCAAAATGGCTGGGGCCACGAACACCCATGATTATTTCCAGCTCTCGCGCTTGTCGCGCTGGCATGTCGAAAGCGACGCGATGGCACGCGCCTTGGCCATGGTAATCGAAGGTCAATCCGCCTTGCCGATGGCCCGGTTCTGGGGTGGCGGCGTCACCGCGTCCAGTGACGGGCAGTTCTTCCCGACCACGCGCCAGGGCGAGGCGATGAACCTGATCAACGCCAAATACGGCCATGAACCCGGTCTAAAAGCCTATACCCATGTCTCCGACCAGTTCGGCCCTTTCGCCACCCAGACCATCCCGGCCACGGTGAACGAGGCCCCTTACATCCTGGACGGCCTGTTGATGACAGACGCAGGCCAGAAAATCCGCGAACAGTATGCCGACACGGGCGGCTTCACCGACCACGTCTTCGCCGTCACCGCCCTTCTGGGCTTTCAGTTCATCCCCCGCATCCGGGATCTACCTTCCAAGCGCCTTTACCTCTTCGATCCGGCATCCTGCCCAAAAGAACTGAAGGGCCTGATCGGCGGCAAGGTCAGGGAACCCGTCATCAGCTCAAACTGGCCAAACATACTGCGCAGCGCGGCCACGATGGTAGCGGGCGCAATGGCCCCAAGCCAACTCTTGCGGAAGTTTGCATCCTATCCCCGACAGCATGAACTAGCGGTCGCATTGCGCGAAATCGGCCGGATCGAACGGACACTCTTTATCATCGATTGGCTGCTGGATGCCGATATGCAACGCCGAGCCCAAATCGGCCTGAATAAGGGCGAAGCGCATCATGCGCTGAAAAACGCCCTGCGCATCGGTCGCCAGGGTGAGATCCGTGATCGAACAGCCCAAGGCCAGCACTTCCGAATGGCCGGGCTGAACCTCCTCGCCGCAATCATCATCTATTGGAACACAAAGCATCTCGGTCGCGCTGTCGATAGTCGCCACAGTGATGGTTTGGACTGCTCAGCAGACCTGCTAGCGCATATCTCACCCCTCGGGTGGGCGCACATCCTTCTCACCGGCGAATACAGGTGGCCCAAAAGATGACCAAATAGCCTTAGCGTAGGATTCTGCACTCTCCGGCATCAG
>NZ_JAKVRD010000049.1 GCF_022814865.1 Shimia aestuarii
ACACGTTTGAGCTGGAAGATGAGCCGCAGAACGGCACCGTGGTCAATAATGGCGACGGCACCTTCACCTATACGCCGAACGAAGGCTTTGCTGGCAGCGACTCCTATACCTACACCTACACAGATTCCGATGGGAACCAGTCGGAGCCCGCGACGGTTGAGGTAACGGTAGCACCGGAGGGCAACGCATCCCCGACAGCGAATGATGATACCGCTGCGACCGTTGAGGGTCAGTCGGTTACCACCGATGTCAGCGACAATGACTTTGATCCGGAAGACGGTCCTGCAGGTCCGGATGACACGTTTGAGCTGGAAGATGAGCCGCAGAACGGCACCGTGGTCAATAATGGCGACGGCACCTTCACCTATACGCCGAACGAAGGCTTTGCTGGCAGCGACTCCTATACCTACACCTACACAGATTCTGATGGGAACCAGTCGGAGCCCGCGACGGTTGAGGTAACGGTGGAGGAGATTGAACCTGGTCTCCTTGATTTCTTGGTTGCAGATGGTGGCCTATTGGGCGCACTTACCGGAAATCACGGTATTTTGGGCCCGCTAACCGGATCTGATGGTTTGTTGGGTGACCTGATTGGGAACGAGGGTCTGCTAAAAGGCGTGACCGGCGTTAGTGGACTTGTCGGTGCAGTCTTTGGTGTCGGTCTCCTCGGGGATGGCGATCCGAATGCAGGTGCCGGCCTCCTCGGTGGTCTACTCGGTGATGGATCTCCCTTAGGTGGTGACCTCCTTGGTGGACTTCTGGACGGAGACCTGCTCGGGACCGACGGCGGTCTGCTTGATCCGGTCCTCGCGGATGGCGGCCTGCTCGGCGATATTACCGGGAACAATGGCGTCCTTGGTGCAGTGACCGGGTCCGAAGGGCTGCTTGGTGCCGTCGCCGGTGAGGATGGTCTTGTCGCAAGCCTGACCGGGCTCGTACTTCTTGGAGATGGCGACCCGAACGCGGGTGGTGGTCTGTTGGGAGGTCTCCTTGGTGACAGCTCGCCGCTCGATGGTCTCCTCGGGGATGGCTCGCCGCTCGGCGGGGATATTCTCGGCGGTCTCCTCGGCGACACATCGCCGCTTGATGGCCTGCTTGGCGACGGATCGCCGCTTGAGAGTATCCTTGGCGGTGTCGGCGCGGGTCTTCTCGATCCCGTCCTCGCGGATGGTGGCCTCCTCGGTGACGTGACCGGCAACTCCGGCCTGCTTGGCGACGTGACTGGCAATGACGGTCTGCTTGGCGAGGTGATCGGTGACGAAGGCATCGTCGCCGACCTGACCGGCTTGGCTCTGCTGACCGATGGTGATCCGAACGCGGGTGGCGGCCTCCTCGGTGGTCTGCTCGGCGACGGCTCTCCGCTGGGTGGTGACCTCCTTGACGGGCTTCTGGGCGATACGTCGCCGCTTGACGGTCTGCTCGGGGAGGGTTCGCCACTTGGTGGTGATCTGCTCGGTGACACCTCGCCGCTTGACGGCCTCTTGGGCGACGGCTCGCCGCTCGAGGGTATCCTCGGCTCGGGAGAAGGTCTCCTTGATCCTGTCCTCGCGGATGGTGGCCTGCTTGGCGACGTAACTGGTAACTCTGGGCTCCTGGGCGACGTGACCGGTAATGATGGTCTGCTTGGCGAGGTTGTTGGTGACGAAGGTCTCGTGGCCGACACGACCGGTCTGGTCCTGCTGACCGATGGCGACCCGAACGCGGGCGGCGGCCTTCTCGGCGGTCTGCTCGGCGACGGCTCCCCGCTCGGCGGTGACCTGCTCGGTGGCGACCCGTTGACCGGTCTCCTCGACGATATCTCGTCGGTGTAAGAAGGAAGGCCCGTGGCGAAACTCGATTGAACAGCAATCGAGTTTCGCCGACGTGTAAAGAAAACCAGCGCCGCAAAGCCACGGCGCTGGTTCATATGCAAAAGGATCTGGTTTCCAGATCTCTAGGAATAAGGGAGGGCTGCGTGCTTTTCCTTTAGACGGGGCGGTTCTCTTGGATTGCCCTGTCGGCTTGGGGCGGGCTGATTGAGTCATTTTCCACTCGCTCAGGCAGTCCGCCTCAGTTTCTATTTCACTTGTCATCTAGTTTTGACCGGGCTTGATATGCAACTCGTGGTGTGATTGGGGTTCCTTTTTCCTCGGACGACTTGCCATGTTGATCCGCCCCACTTGAGTGGTCCAATTTGATTGTTAGTGCATGATCGGCCTTTGGTCCATCTGGATGATGGTTTCGGGGGCCGGTGGGCGATAGCCCAGAGCACTGTGGGGTCGTTTCGTATTGA
>NZ_JAKVRD010000050.1 GCF_022814865.1 Shimia aestuarii
TACGAAACGACCCCACAGTGCTCTGGGCTATCGCCCACCGGCCCCCGAAACCATCATCCAGATGGACCAAAGGCCGATCATGCACTAACAATCAAATTGGACCACTCAAGTGGGGCGGATCATAGCGGGCGCAAGCATCTGGACAACCGGGTTCTACGGACTGAGGCTTGGGATCAGCGCCTATTTGTTGCCGTTTCTTTGGATTTACAATCCCGCGCTCCTACTAAACGGCTCTACGATTGAAATCATCATCGTCCTTGCCAACTGTGCCGCTGCGGTAATGCTACTCCGGTCTTCCATGTTGCCGAGTCCATTTAGCAGACTTCCAAACTGGGTGTTCGCGGTGCTTGCGGTTGCACTGGCAATTTTCTGCGGCGGCGCGACGGTTTGGTTTGGATCCACAAGTCTGACTGCGCTTGGAGTTTCCGTCTTCGGCCTTGCGCCACTGCTCCCAGGTCTTCGGCTCTCAGATGTGGCCGACTCCATGAATTCATCAACTCCCGAAACGCTAGACACCCATCGCGGTGCCCGTCTTGAAAAAGAGGATAACCAATGAAACACAATCTCGAAATTTCCGGCCAAACAAACCTCGAAGAGGGAGTAGTTGACCGGGAGGTTTTTGTTAGCGAAGACATCTACCAGCAAGAAATTGAAACGCTTTTCACACGAGCCTGGCTCTTCGTCGGCCATGAAAGCCAAATTCCTAATCCCGGAGATTTCTTTACTTCACGAATGGGTGAAGAATCTGTGATCCTTGTGCGGGACAAGGCTGGCGTGATTCATGTCTTTCTTAACTCCTGCCGCCACAGAGGAATGAAGGTTTGCCGTTATGATCAAGGCAACACCTCTCTTTTCACATGTCCGTATCATGCTTGGACGTATGCAACCGACGGAAAAGTACGCGGTATTCCGCAGTACCAAGAACTTTATGCCGGGGTATTGGATCGAGAAAAATGGTCCTTGATCGAAGTTCCGAGAATGGTCAACTACAAAGGCACAATCTGGGCATCGTGGGATGAAAACGCGCCGGAATTCGAGACCTATCTAGGCGATGCGAAGGTTCATTTGGATCAAGCATTGGATTGCCGTGACGGACGCCCTGGCGGATCAGAAGTCATTGGTGTGCACAAATGGGTGTTCCCTTCGAATTGGAAACTTGCCTCCGAAAATTTCCTTGGCGACTCGTATCATAACCCAAGCCACCGATCGGTTGACCTCATTGGAATTGGACCTTCGGCACGGACGGGAGCAAAGGGTCGACGCGACAACGAGTTAGAGTTGGCTAAGCACGTTTGGATTAGTTTCGCGGCCGGTCACGGTGTTCATTCGGCGGTGCAGGCGGCTGGGGCTGAATATATTGCGCAATTTGCGAATGATCCCGAAATTGAGGAGTACTTCCGGCATTGTCACAACGAACGCAACGCGCGGCTTGGCGATAATGCTCGGTTGTTGCCGTTTACCGGCACGATATTTCCAAACACCTCATATCATGGTCGGCAACCACGGAACCTATGCGTATGGCACCCGCATGGCACCACCGAGACCGAGGGCTGGCGCTTCTTCCTTGTTGATGCAGACGCGCCAGCTAAGGTAAAGGATTTTCTGAGGCGTTTCTACATGCGCTATTCCGGTCCTGCTGGGATGACCGAGCAAGACGATATGGAAAACTGGCTTTACGCAACACGCGCCAGTGTCGGCACGATCGCGCGGCGCTATCCATTCAACTACCAACTGGCGCGGAATCAAGCGGAGCTTCACCCGGAAGTTAATGGGCTGACAGTGCGCGGACGCGTGACGACAAAGATGACCGAACACATGGCGCGTGGTTATTACCGGCGTTGGCGTTCTTATCTGGATGGTGCTGATTGGGACGAGTTACTGGGGCAGAACGATCCTCGCTTCTCGAACGCAAAAGAGGCTGAAGAATGAGTTCTGGCGCGGTTATCGTTTCCGGCGGCACCTTCGGCTTGGGGCGTGAAATCTCGTTGCGCTTGGCCGAGGCGGGCTACCCAGTGACGGCTTTCGGCCTCGAAACGCCGCAGATCTCTAGCATTGGGGAGTGGACAGAACATGGGGGTCATGCGGCGCGTTTTCTGTTTGCGACGGTCAGCCGACCATCGAGAACTGCGGCCCTTGTGACGGCTACTCGGTGAGCCCCTTTGGGCGACCACCGCATCCTTCT
>NZ_JAKVRD010000051.1 GCF_022814865.1 Shimia aestuarii
GGGTTGATCCCTGCGACTTGGACGGGTTTGGTCATTGCGTCTCTGCGGAAGGGTTCTCCGAGTTCTTGGTTGATGAGGGCTTCGATGAGGGTTGTGATGCCGTTTTTCTGGTCCTCGATGGCCTGTGTGAGGGCGGCGGTGAGTTCGTCCATGGTGCGGGCGGTGACGCCTTTGAGGCCGCAGGCTGCGGCGATGCCGGCGTAGGAGACCTGGGTGTCGAGCTCGGTGCCGACGAAGTTGTCGTCATACCAGAGCGTCGAGTTGCGCTTTTCCGCGCCCCATTGGTAGTTGCGGAAGACGACTTGCGTAATCGCGGGCCACTCAGAACGGCCGATGGCCGTCAGCTCCGTGACCGCGATGCCGAAGGCGCCGTCGCCGGAAAACCCGACCACGGGCGTGTCCGGACAGCCGATCTTGGCACCGATGATCGAGGGCAGGCCATAGCCACAGGGGCCAAAGAGGCCCGGTGCGAGGTATTTGCGCCCCGCCTCGAAGGCCGGGTAGGCATTGCCGATGGCACAGTTGTTGCCAATGTCCGACGAGATGATCGCTTCTGCCGGCAGGGCCGATTGGATCGCGCGCCACGCCATGCGCGGGCTCATCCAGTCGGGCTTGTCGGCGCGGGCGCGTTGGTTCCAGGTCGTGCCGGGATCGTCGTCTTCGTGATCCATCGAGGCGAGCTGCTGGGCCCAGGCGGATTTGGTCTGGGCGATGGTGGCCTTGCGCGCGTCGCGGCCCTCGTCGCCCGCCGTGCCGGAGAGCTTCTCCAAAAGCGTGGTGGCGACCTTCTTGGCATCCCCGACGATGCCGACGCTCACCGGTTTGGTGAGGCCGATGCGGTCGGGGTTGATATCGACCTGAATGATCTTGGCGTCCTTGGGCCAGTAATCCATGCCATAGCCCGGCAGGGTCGAGAACGGGTTGAGGCGGGTGCCAAGCGCGAGAACCACATCGGCCTGTGCGATGAGCTCCATCCCGGCCTTGGAGCCGTTATAGCCCAAGGGCCCGGCAAAGAGCGGGTGCGAGCCGGGGAAGGCGTCGTTGTGCTGATAGCCGCAGCAGACCGGCGCATCGAGCCGCTCGGCCAGCGCCATGGAGGCCGGGATCGCGCCGCCAAGGACAACGCCCGCGCCGTTGAGGATTACCGGGAACTTGGCCGAGGACAAAAGGTCTGCCGCCTCGGCCAGCGCCTCTGCACCGCCGCCGGGGCGTTCAAACTCGACGATGGCGGGCAGGTCGATGTCGATCACCTTGGTCCAGAAGTCGCGCGGCATGTTGATCTGGGCCGGGGCCGAGGCGCGCTTGGCGTTGAGGATCACCCGGTTGAGGACTTCGGCCACACGCGTCGGATCGCGCACCTCTTCCTGATAGGCCACCATGTCCTTGAAGGCGGCCATCTGCTCGACCTCCTGAAACCCGCCCTGGCCGAGGGTCTTGTTGGCAGCCTGCGGCGTCACAAGAAGAAGCGGCGTGTGGTTCCAATAGGCGGTCTTCACAGCGGTGACGAAGTTGGTGATGCCGGGGCCGTTCTGGGCGATCATCATCGACATCTTGCCCGTGGCCCGCGTATAGCCATCCGCCATCATCCCGCCAGACCCCTCATGCGCACAGTCCCAAAACGTGATCCCCGCACGCGGAAACAAATCCGAAATCGGCATGAACGCCGACCCGATAATCCCAAACGCATGCTCAATTCCATGCATCTGCAACGTCTTCACAAAAGCTTCTTCGGTCGTCATCTTCATCTCAGAGGTGTCCT
>NZ_JAKVRD010000052.1 GCF_022814865.1 Shimia aestuarii
GGGAGTGGACAGAACATGGGGGTCATGCGGCGCGTTTTCTGTTTGCGACGGTCAGCCGACCATCGAGAACTGCGGCCCTTGTGACGGCTACTCGGTGAGCCCCTTTGGGCGACCACCGCATCCTTCTGCGCTTTCCCATGCGGGCATTGGCAATGTCATCGACTGATCCTTCGGCACGAGATGACGAGATGGGCAGCCCGTTACGGTACCGTCGGCCATAGTCGACAAGGGATTCCATGTTGTTCGCGAGATAGGTGTACAGTGTCCCGCATCGGGCCTGCACACGAGCGGCAGCGGTGCGGACAGCCAAAGGTTCTTCCGCAAGGCGGGTGCAATCGTGCATGAGCCCTTTCAGATAAGTTTCCGCGACCCGTGCTCTGCCATGCCACAGCCACCAGCGAAGGCTTTTCGCGGGGCGCTGGAACAGCACCGGAATTCCAGTGAATCCCGGTATCTGGACCAGACCCTGAACGGCGGCCTCGACATGTCGAATACGCATCGAGATGTGCCACCAGTCGAGGATATGCTTCACCTGGCCGTCGCCACCCATGGCATTCCGTATGAGGTTCGGGAGAGCAAGCTCGCCATCAGAGATTACCGTCAACAGACGGCCCGGCTTCCATCCAAAGTCTGACAGCTCTTCTCGCATCCGGCTGCCTGGCGATGCCGTCGCATTGGCGACCAAGCCAAATCGTCGGCACATATTGCGACTTTCAATCTTACCGACCACAAGATCCAGGTGTCGCTGCTGATACTCCGGTCGACAGCGGATATGCGCACCGTCCAGAAAAACCGTCAAACCCCCTTTGGGAAGTGCTTCAGCGGGATCGCCTGATGCCCTTCGACTTTTCTCGAGCCCCGCGGCTACTCTTCCCAACCGGTCACGCACCGTGGTGTGATGGGGCGGATGGCAGGGGAGGAAGCTTTTCATCAGCCGCGCGGCTTCGCGAAAGGAATGCCGGGACCCGAGTTCCGCATGGAGCCGCTGCAGCTCCGGGGTAGCCCGGTCAGGAAAGAAATAGGCCAGCGGAGAAATAGGTCCGCCGGGCATCGCCGCTGACCTGGCATCACACGAACAGCGGCGCAAGCGCGCGGCTTTGACCCGAACCCGCCCAAAGAGCGTGTCGAGATCGCGCGTGCGATAGTCATGAATGGCACGAACCGAGGCGCAATCCGGGCATACGCGGCTTTCTCGAATGATCTCATCGACCTGATCGTAAAGGATTACCCTCTGGATCTGTTCGAGGATCCTTTTCCCATCCTCGAGGCGCAGCCCGATCCCGTCTGGGCAGGTCACCCGGTATGGTCGAGAAATGCCGTCAAGCTGATGAGTGCGCTTCTCCCCGTTGTCGAAGGTAGTTTCGATTGTAATCCGTACGTCCATGGCAGCCCCCCATACAAAGAGCTTACCTTAGCACAGGCCAGATCACCGACGACGACCCCCATGTTCTGTCCACTCCC
>NZ_JAKVRD010000053.1 GCF_022814865.1 Shimia aestuarii
CAGGCCTATATTCTCGGTGAAGTCGACAAGCCCAGCGTTGTTGATCTGGCGAAAGAGCCAATCAACTTGACGCAAGCTCTCGCGAACCAGGGGGGCTTGAAAGAGGTGCGCGCGGATGCGCGAGGGGTGTTCGTTTTTCGGAGTGTTGGTGGGCGCACCACCGTCTACCAGCTTGAAACCAGTTCCCCCGAGGGGTGGTTGCTTGGCACGGAGTTTAGCTTGATCCCGGAAGACGTCGTCTATGTGACGCGCTCGCCGCTGACTCGCTGGAACGACACGATCACCGGTCTGTTGCCCACCGTCGTAGCAGTTAGAAACCTGGACGATCTCGCCGACTGACGACACATGAGGTGTCTCGTATGAATAGTATTTTGGTTGTGTGCATCGGAAATGTGTGTCGCTCGCCAGTTGGTGAACGGATCCTGAGGGCTAAACTGCCAGGCTTACGAGTGGAATCGGCCGGGCTCGGCGCTCTGGTCGATCATGCTGCTGACGAAACGGCGGCGGCGGTGGCCGAACGCCACGGTGTTTCACTGGAGGGCCATAAGGCGCGCCAGTTCGATGCCGCCCTCGGGGAAGGGTATGATCTGATCCTCGTTATGGAACCAGAGCATAAACAGAAGATTGCGAATACCAACCCGCACCTGTCGGGGAAGGTGATGCTCTTCGACCAATGGACGGAGCGCAAAGGAATACCCGACCCGTTCCGCCGCTCCGAGGACCTTCATGAGCTTGTCTTCGGAATGATAGAAGCTGGTGCGGAAAGCTGGGCACAGAAGCTCGCCCCGAACGGAAAGTAGAGACATGTCGAACCTGAACAAGAGCCTTGGCGCGCAGGGAAATGACGACGAAATCGACCTGTCTGCCCTGATCATGAGCCTCTGGGCCGGAAAGGTCTGGATCGCGGTCATCACGGTGTTCTCGATCGCAGTTGGGGTCTTCTACCTCCTGATGACACCGCCCACCTATCAAGCCGACGCGCTGCTACAGCTTGAGGAAAAGAGCGGGCAGCTCTCCCTTCCGGATGGCCTTTCCGATCTCGTCGAAAACGCACCAGAGAGCGTTACCGAGATTGAGATCATGCGCTCGAGAATGGTGCTTGGAAAAGCAGTCGCCGATCTGAACCTCGACTGGCGTGCCTATCCCAAATACCTCCCCGTGGTGGG
>NZ_JAKVRD010000054.1 GCF_022814865.1 Shimia aestuarii
AGGCTTCGGCGATCTTCCGCATAGGCACCACCGAACAAATTCAGTCGGCTACACATCGCAGATTTCTGACAGGTCCCGCTCCCGACAGCGGCAACGAACGTAGGAACGGAGTTGTTCGGACTCTGGGCCTCAGCGCCGGGCTCAATGATAGCTTTGGTGATGTAGGCCTGATCGCACCGAAGACTATGCAGCACGCGATTAGGAATGCTGCGTTGGCAATAGCCAAAACCACACATGGCCCAGACGGCCTGCTCCCCGTTTGTCGAAGAAGTTTGCAGCGAAGGCGCTGCACGAAATCAAAACTTCTGGCATGGGCTGCTCGTAGGCTACCGCTTTGGCCTCTGGTCCGAGCGACGGCTTTGCGAAGAGGTTCATTTGAACCTTGCATACCGCTCGTTTCTTTAGGTGGGCATGTTTCGTCAACTCCATTTCTTGGGCCTTCTCTGGATCCCGCCAGCCAATAGACGGCTGCGCGGAAAGGCCCGGCTTTCTTTGCCTGTTCTGACAACTATCTGATCGACACGGATCATGGGATCATCGTGGATGTCGATGCTTGGCGGTTGATCCGGCAGGCAGAAGTGGGCGCAATATCAAGATGATCGACCGGACGTCAGAGCGGTTCGGCCTGAAGCCAGATTGGGTGGCAGCGGACTCGGCATACGGGTATTCTGAGAACCTTGTCTGGCTGGCGCTCAAGCGCAAAATACTGCCTTTCATCCCTGTCTTTGACCACTCAAAGCGAACGGATGGAACCCGGTTGCGCACACCGGGCTCATCCGGTCTGGCATTCCGATAACATCCGGTCAGTGATTCCGGTTTGATCCGGCCACGGATTCCGGGGCATCCGGTCACCCCGGACCCGGGCTGAGAGACGCCGCTGGGCGATCGTGCGGCGGGGTAGCCTTGTCTTCCGGCAGGAAGAGTTAAGAGCCCCAGAATGAACGATTGCCTATGCGGAAGATCGCCGAAGCCC
>NZ_JAKVRD010000055.1 GCF_022814865.1 Shimia aestuarii
CCCCTCGCGCATCCGCGCGCACCTCTTTCAAGCCCCCCTGGTTCGCGAGAGCTTGCGTCAAGTTGATTGGCTCTTTCGCCAGATCAACAACGCTGGGCTTGTCGACTTCACCGAGAATATAGGCCTGCTCATTGCGCAGTTCAGGCACGTGTACGACGTCGCCAGCACGTAGGATCGGGTTGTTTTGAACATAGTTGGCACGCAAGAACCCGTTCAGGTCAACGCCATAGGTGTGGCCATTGCGTTTCACAGTGATACGGCTCAAATCCGCTTCTTCGGTGCCGCCGCCGGCGGCGTTCACCGCCTGAAACAGCGTAAGCGGTACCGAGTTCAAGGTCTGCCGGTTCGGCGCGTTGACTTCTCCACCGACCAAGACGCTTTGAGAATTGAACTCTGCGACCCGAGCAACAACCTGCGGCTCAGGAATAATCTGGCGCAGCTTCTGGGACAGGTCACTTCGCACTTGCTCAATCGAGCGCCCTCCAGCTTCGATCTCGCCGATATGGGGGTAGAAAAATCGCCCGTCGGCCTGAACACGGAAGCCGTTCTCGCTTGCGCTACGGTCGGGTCCGGCAGGCATAGTCAGTTCCGGGTGATCGTAGACGTCGATACTGAGGATGTCGCCAGGGCCGATCAGATACGACCACGAGGTATCGTAGGGCATCCGCGTGCGCGTAACCGGCTTGATCGCTTGTGTGTAGTTCTTGATGTTCTTGGTGCTCAGACGAACAACATCGAGATCTTGCT
>NZ_JAKVRD010000056.1 GCF_022814865.1 Shimia aestuarii
GTATTGATCGTGTTCGTGCTGAGCTGAATATCTCAGAGCGCCGCGCTTGCCGCGTTCTGAGACAGCACCGCTCCACGCAGCGCAGAGTGCCGATTGGTCGTCCAGACGAAGATCGCCTGGTGGCCGACATGATCGAACTGACCCGGCAATATGGTCGATACGGCTATCGTCGGATCGCAGCGCTGCTGAGAGATGCCGGTTGGCATGTGAACGACAAGCGCGTCGAAAGGCTGTGGCGACGAGAGGGGCTGAAAGTGCCAATGAAACAACCAAAGAAGGGCCGGCTCTGGCTGAATGACGGATCGTGTATCCGTCTTCGACCCGAGCACCGTGATCACGTGTGGAGCTATGACTTCGTGCATTGCCGGACGGACGATGGAAAGGCATTCCGGACGCTCAACATCATCGACGAGTACAGTCGGGAATGTCTGGCCATACGCGTGGATCGCAAGCTGAACTCAGGCAACGTCATCGACGCTTTGAGTGACCTGTTCATCCTGCGCGGCGTGCCGGCGTTCATACGTTCCGATAATGGGCCTGAGTTCGTTGCTCAGGCCGTCCAGGACTGGATCAAGGCTGTCGGCGCAAAGACGGCCTACATTGAACCGGGCAGCCCTTGGGAGAATGGATATTGTGAAAGCTTCAACGCTCGGTTCCGAGACGAGTTCTTGAACGGCGAGATCTTCTACAGTCTGCGCGAGGCTCAAATCCTGATCGAAGAATGGAGGAAACACTTCA
>NZ_JAKVRD010000057.1 GCF_022814865.1 Shimia aestuarii
CTTTCCGCCTCTGCGACCGCCGCTTCGGCTTCGGGGAGTTGAGTTTCAATGAAATCGAGACTGCTCTCGGCTTCGGCCGCGCTACGCGTCACGTTTTGGCTCAGATAGGCACGGGTAATTGCATGCAACACTTGGCGTGCACGCTCAGGGCTTCGTTCTTGATAAGTCACACGCAAGATACCAGATTGACGTCCCTTCTCGGAAACCGCCATGCCCTCTCGCAAGTGCTTGATCGCAGTATTCTCCGACACCTGCTGAAGAATGAAATGCCGCCCGGCCTCTGCTACGATCTCTCCCACCTTGACTGCGAACCCTGCCTCCGCGTCGCGCACCACCGCGCCCGTACGCCCAGACAAGACACCTCCATCCGGCAACAGAACATCAAACGCCGTACCGGCACCTTTGACCAGGGTGATATCGGCATTCAACCAGCGAGGCGGCACTTGCAACAAGTCTAGGCGCATACGCTCCCCACCACGCGCATAGCTCCGCAGGACGCCAACATCAGGCAACGGGAATCCAACACGTGTCAGGCCATAGCCCACCACGGGGAGGTATTTGGGATAGGCACGCCAGTCGAGGTTCAGATCGGCGACTGCTTTTCCAAGCACCATTCTCGAGCGCATGATCTCAATCTCGGTAACGCTCTCTGGTGCGTTTTCGACGA
>NZ_JAKVRD010000058.1 GCF_022814865.1 Shimia aestuarii
AGCCCTTGGGAGAATGGATATTGTGAAAGCTTCAACGCTCGGTTCCGAGACGAGTTCTTGAACGGCGAGATCTTCTACAGTCTGCGCGAGGCTCAAATCCTGATCGAAGAATGGAGGAAACACTTCAATACGAAACGACCCCACAGTGCTCTGGGCTATCGCCCACCGGCCCCCGAAACCATCATCCAGATGGACCAAAGGCCGATCATGCACTAACAATCAAATTGGACCACTCAAGTGGGGCGGATCACGATCATAGAGTTGCTCGCGAAACTCTTCAGTTTGGTCGTAGTCGTCTACGGTTAAGATGATCCTACTCTGATTTCCGTCCGATATGTCTTTCTCAATTGTTCCGTGGATCTTGAATAGTTCACAATCAAACTCCTCCTCATCTATGTGGAAGTCAAAGTTGGAAGAATAGACCCGGCATTTTTTGTTTGCCTTCTCGAACGCCTGCTCCACCAATGTGTCGTAGTTCGTTGTGTAGATCCCTTTCCACCTCCATCGAGGTAACTTCAATAGTCCGCCTTTCGGCTTAACGTGCGGAAAGAATTTTCTTAGATCAGTTATTACTTTTCGCCTACTTGCTTTCTTCTCGGCCAAAAACGTTATCTCAGCCAGCTCCAGATCCTTATCCAGTTCATA
>NZ_JAKVRD010000059.1 GCF_022814865.1 Shimia aestuarii
ATGTCCGGATTCTCGATACGGCCCATGCGACCCCGCAGCCCATCGCTCCACGCAAGAGCATGATCCTGGGTCTATGCTTGGTTCTAGGTGCCTTGCTCGGCGCCGCTTTCGTTCTTGTTAGAAACGCTCTGCACCGGGGCATTCAAAGCTCGGAGCAGATCGAAAATCTGGGAATCCCGGTTTTCGCGACAATCAACAAGTCTCTTTCCGCCGAAGGCGCTGGGAGCAAAAGCAAGGCTTGGCCAATCCTGGCGGTGACGAGCCCTGTAGACCTTGCCGTTGAGGCATTTCGGAGCCTGCGTACCAGTCTTCATTTCGGCATGCTGGATGCCCAATCCAAGTCGGTTTTGATCACGAGCGCTGCGCCTGAGGCTGGGAAGTCCTTTACCTCCGTCAACCTCGCCGTTGTCGCGGCACAGTCGGGTAAGAAAGTCTGTTTGATTGATGCAGACCTGCGGCGCGGACAGCTTCGCAAGTATTTTAACTTGAAGAAGGATACGGTTGGCCTTGCGGACTACCTCTCGGACAAGCGCCCTCTAGAAGGTGTCGTGCAACCGACCGATATCGAAGGACTGGAGTTCATTCCAAGCG
>NZ_JAKVRD010000060.1 GCF_022814865.1 Shimia aestuarii
CAATACGAAACGACCCCACAGTGCTCTGGGCTATCGCCCACCGGCCCCCGAAACCATCATCCAGATGGACCAAAGGCCGATCATGCACTAACAATCAAATTGGACCACTCAAGTGGGGCGGATCACCGATTATGTCGAGAACAGCGAAATTTGCCAGCGACTATGCAAAAGCCGCTCCCTGCGCTTGACCGACATTGGTGCAAATTGCAGCGTCGGTTGAAGTGGGCTCAAAGCCGACTTGCGGCGGTTCGGCGCATCATCCACGGCACCCTCGCCGTTCTTAGAAGCTTCCGGCCCTGAGCCGACGTTCAGGTATCTTGTCGCCAATGACTGGTTCGATGCCAAAGCCGATCCCGCCGCGTAGCGTTGAGAGCCACGGTTTAGTGAACCGCATTGTCCGAGGTGAAAACGAA
>NZ_JAKVRD010000061.1 GCF_022814865.1 Shimia aestuarii
CCAGACCTTCTGGCGCATATCTCGCCGCTCGGATGGGCTCATATCCTGCTCACAGGCGAATACAGGTGGAAAAGCAGGTGACGTCCGGTCTTAGGGTGTCATTCTGCACTCAGCCGGAGCAGACCCCGTATTGATCGTGTTCGTGCTGAGCTGAATATCTCAGAGCGCCGCGCTTGCCGCGTTCTGAGACAGCACCGCTCCACGCAGCGCAGAGTGCCGATTGGTCGTCCAGACGAAGATCGCCTGGTGGCCGA
>NZ_JAKVRD010000062.1 GCF_022814865.1 Shimia aestuarii
CCCCGTCAGAACCTCAACCTGCCTTAACTTCGTGACAATCTCTTCCGGCTTCGGTCGCTTGTTGGCCATGTGTTTCCTCCGTTTTCCTAAACATAGCGGAGGACCACTTCAGTGGGGGAGGATCACATACTTCTCGGCGAAATGCCCAACCAGTTCATTGACGCCTGGAGCTCCTGACGGGATAGACGCACCCGCTCCGAACAGAAGGACAGTTTTCTCTGGGTCAACCAGACTAATAAATTCATCCATCGA
>NZ_JAKVRD010000063.1 GCF_022814865.1 Shimia aestuarii
CAATACGAAACGACCCCACAGTGCTCTGGGCTATCGCCCACCGGCCCCCGAAACCATCATCCAGATGGACCAAAGGCCGATCATGCACTAACAATCAAATTGGACCACTCAAGTGGGGCGGATCATATGAACTGGATAAGGATCTGGAGCTGGCTGAGATAACGTTTTTGGCCGAGAAGAAAGCAAGTAGGCGAAAAGTAATAACTGATCTAAGAAAATTCTTTCCGCACGTTAAGCCGAAAGGCGGACTAT
>NZ_JAKVRD010000064.1 GCF_022814865.1 Shimia aestuarii
GAAACGCCTCCAGAAAGAGAACGAACGGCTGAGGAAGGCCGTATCTGATCTGACGCTGGACAAGTTGATCTTGGCTGAGGCTACCAAGGGAAACTTCTAAGCCCCGCTCGTCGTCGCGCCTGTATTGGGGTCTGCTCCGGCTGAGTGCAGAATGACACCCTAAGTGCCCAGCACGCGTTTCCCGTAGTCGCGCAGATTGCCTTTGGGATCGACGTATCGATACAGAGTTACAGGCTTCACGCCCAGTTCACG
>NZ_JAKVRD010000065.1 GCF_022814865.1 Shimia aestuarii
CCCTGCGGCTCATCGAGTGTTCCAATCCATGTTCGCGCAGGAACGCTGCCCATTCACGGCTTGTAAATTGCGCGCCTTGGTCGGAGTGGATCAGCAGGCCTGGTCCAGGCTTTCTCCGCCAGATCGCTGATCCTCCCCCACTGAAGTGGTCCTCCGCTATGTTTAGGAAAACGGAGGAAACACATGGCCAACAAGCGACCGAAGCCGGAAGAGATTGTCACGAAGTTAAGGCAGGTTGAGGTTCTGACGGG
>NZ_JAKVRD010000066.1 GCF_022814865.1 Shimia aestuarii
TATGGCCAGACATTCCCGACTGTACTCGTCGATGATGTTGAGCGTCCGGAATGCCTTTCCATCGTCCGTCCGGCAATGCACGAAGTCATAGCTCCACACGTGATCACGGTGCTCGGGTCGAAGACGGCCTACATTGAACCGGGCAGCCCTTGGGAGAATGGATATTGTGAAAGCTTCAACGCTCGGTTCCGAGACGAGTTCTTGAACGGCGAGATCTTCTACAGTCTGCGCGAGGCTCAAATCCTGA
>NZ_JAKVRD010000067.1 GCF_022814865.1 Shimia aestuarii
GGCGTCGATATTGACCCCGAACTGCGGCAGGCGCACGGACGGGCAGGACGCATAGGAATAGCCATAGGCGAACTTGTTGACGAAGAGGAAATCCCCGATCAACAAAGTGTCCTTCATCGACCCCGAGAGGCAGGCATATGGCAGGCGAAGCCAAGAAGCAGAACGCGTTCATCGAGACCGTCAAAACAGTCGTTTACGCGCTCCTGATCGCAGGTGTGTTCCGGACTCTCTTCTTTCAGCCGTTCT
>NZ_JAKVRD010000068.1 GCF_022814865.1 Shimia aestuarii
ACGGCGAGACCAATGCTTGTTGAAGGCGTGCAGCGCATCGCCAAGGCGGGTGCCGCCCTGCCAGTCGGGCGCGTCATGGCCCACAGCCTTCAGGGCATCATCGACGTCGCGCTGATGCAGGGCGCGGTGGTTCTGTTGATCACGGACGGGCTTGAAACCGGCGGCACCGAGACCCTTGCCAAGGAAGCTGAACGCCTCGCGCTTTCCTGCAAACGGCTTGTCTGGCTCAACCCACTTTTGCGAT
>NZ_JAKVRD010000069.1 GCF_022814865.1 Shimia aestuarii
CATCCGCCCAATGCATGCACCAAGGCCAAGGCGTGCCCCATGGTGCCCGCTCCAAGGACTGCAACGCGTTCGATCGCCACTGCCTGGTCTCCTCCGCTTGAATCCGGGGCTCTCCTCAGACCGCCCTTGCCACCTTGCAAGAAGCCGGGACCGAGAGCGCCGTATCGGCAAAAGCCGCCGTGGAACGGATCGCCTATGCCGACACATTGGCAGCGGCCGTCGAGGCGGCGGACCTCGTGGTTG
>NZ_JAKVRD010000070.1 GCF_022814865.1 Shimia aestuarii
CGTGGAATGGCTGACCGCAGACACGATCTCGTCGATCAACTTTACCCCGATCCACGCGCTGGACGGCACGATCACCCCGCAGGGCTGTGCGTTTGAACGCCACCACTCGGGCGCGATTGAGCTGCGCGCCGGCCCATTCCATGCCGGTGTTGGCGGCGCATTCACAGAAATACACGTGGTTCTCGCGCGGGAAGCGTTCGAGATCTTCGTAGGTGAAGACCAGCGGCGTATCGACAAGGCCGT